>NZ_JACYXF010000016.1 GCF_015352985.1 Noviherbaspirillum malthae
GGCCTCGATTGCTGCGATCCATTCGGGCTTGGATGACCCCGGCACGTTGGCTCATGTCCTGCTGGCAGGCCTGTTCGGACATGCCCCCACCGCCAGAGCTCGCCGCGCTGTTAGCCTTCCTCACGTCAGGCTGCGGCATTAACCTCTATCTCCGGATTTAACAAACTACCGCTAATTCTCGATGCAGATGGGTCAGCGTATAACGCTGATGGCCTCCGGCATTCATTGGAATATGGCCTGCGATGCTGCTTGCAAATAACTGAGCGTTGTGCGGCGTCAACCCGAGCGCTCGGCTCAGTTCGCTGATGAACTGTTGAAGCGGCGGCTCGGTGCGCTCCGCTGCCACATGGTGCATGGCTGGTGCTGTAACGTGATGATGAATCCATTGTTCCGACGTGACGCTCTCATATTGCAAGGCGTCCCTGAACGTGCCCGTCAGCAGCGAGAAGGCATGCAGCGAATTACCGATCGGCAGCTTTTTCAGGCGTTGGTCAATAGGGCTTCCCAGTTCCGACTTCATTTCGCGAAGCGAATCGAATACGAAACTCAATACCGGAGGGACCTGTCGGTATTTTTGTGTGTGGGGTCGGGTTAGTTGATGGCGTTGGTGAAGCGCTCGCCGAACATGATGGCGAACTGATTGGCCGCTTGCTTCCATGTCCGCTGCGGCATCTTCCAGTCTTTCTCAATATTGCGCAAGGCCAGGAACAGTAGCTTGGTCGCGGCCTCGTCACTGGGGAAGTGGCCCCGGTTCTTGACGATCTTGCGCAGTCGCATATGCAAGCTCTCGATCGCGTTTGTGGTGTAGATGATGGTCCTGACCTCAGGGGGATAGGCAAAGAAGGGAATCACCTGCTGCCATTGACGCTTCCACATCGCCGCCACCGTCGGGAACTTACTGCCCCACGGGCCAGCAGCAAACTCCTCTAGCGCCGCCGCTGCCAGGTCCGCGTTCGCCGCCTGGTAGACCGGCTTGAGCGCTGCGGCCAGATCCTTGCGGTCCTTCCATGCTGCCAGTGTGGTCGAGTTGCGGATCAGGTGCACGATGCAGGTCTGGATCTGTGCCTGCGGATAGACCGCCTCAATGGCTTCCGGGAAGCCGCGTAGACCGTCAACTACGGCGATCAGGATGTCGTTCAAGCCACGGTTCTTCAGATCATTGAAGACCTTGAGCCAGAACTTGGCACCCTCGGTCTGCTCGATCCACAAGCCCAGCACTTCCTTGCGACCGTCAGCACGTACGCCCAGCGCCAGGTACACCGCCTTGTTCTTGACCGTTCCTTCGTCACGGATCTTCAGGCGCAGCGCGTCAAAGTAAACGATGGCATACGTAGCCTCCAGTGGCCGTTGCTGCCAGTGCGTCACCTCCTCGATGACTTCGTCGGTGATGGTGGAAATCAGGTCAGGTGATACTTCGGTGCCGTAGAGCTCCAGCAGGTGGCCCTGGATCTCCCGCACTGTCATGCCACGGGCGTACATGCTGATGACATGATCATCAAAGCCGGGCATGCGCCGCTGGTGCTTGGCCACCAGCTTGGGCTCGAAGCTAGAGAGCCGGTCACGCGGCACATCAAGTTGCAGTTCGCCACCCGGTGCCAGTACCTTCTTGGGCGACGTGCCGTTGCGGTGGTTCTTGCTGGACTCGCCTTCGTTCTCCAAATGGTGGGTCAGTTCGGCGGCCAGCATGCGCTCAGCCAGCATCTTCTTGAGCTGCCCGGCCAGTCCGGACTCGCCCAGAATCGATTCGGCATCCTTGTTCTGGACCGTTGCCAGCAACTGGTCGATCAGTTCGACCGGAAACGGCGGTGGTGCTTTCTGTTTTTTAGGCTTCTTGGTGGTCATTACGTCGGTCATGGAACGTCCCTTTCGGTATTATTTCATGACCCCGCTTTACACAAAAATCCTGACAGGCTCTACCAGAGTTGCATCACCCGCGCGCGGCGGTCTGCGCATGCCCGGAGCTTGTCCGCTCTCCGATTGATCAATAGTTCCTGCTGACGGAAGAGCAGGCGATAAGAAGCAGCTGGTGCCGCCATACTGTCTGAAGACCGCTCGGAAATCGGCACCGCGCGCCTGCTTCCAGGGAAGATTGCCACATTGTTGCAAGTCGATTCCCGGCTGACCCGCTACATTGGGATTCATGTTGCGTGCAGTGAATTCCGTAAATGCATCGCTATGAATATGCCTGCCCAGATGCCGGACATACTCCTGCAAGGCGGCCTGGTTCGCCTGCGGATTTCCGGGCATGTTCTGCATCCCGGCGTGCGTGCGCCACGCCGCTTCACTGACGGCATGTGCCAGCGCCTGCTGGAAGGTTTTCGGATTATCGATGCGCACCCATTTGCTCGGATCGTTCGGCGGCAGACGGTCATACAGGACAAAACCGCCGCGATTGCTGACGCCGTCGCTGGAAAGGGTGCCTTGCTTGATGTCTGCATCGTACTGGAGCATGAAGCGATTCTTCATGACTGCCTGGATGTCATTGAAAAGATGTGTGCTGAGCGGCTGCAATGGCGTGGATCGAAAGCGTGCGTCGGCTGCAAGCTGCCGGGTCAGCATGCCGGTATGCCGCGCCAGCGATCCGAGATCCGGCCTGCCTGGAATATCGGGGCCGAACAAGGCGGCAGCGCTGAACATGTCGACATGAATAGCTTGGCGATCGATCTCCGCCGCGCCGGCCAGGGTATATTCCCATGCACGCAGCAGCCTTACGTCTTCCCTTCCCGCATAGGCGTTCAGCGCGCTTGCAAGCGGATTGCCGGGCAGCGCCGGATTGGCATGATTGCGAGCGATGTGCTCGAGTATGCTCCGCTTGCTGACGCGATAGGTGATGTCTCCTTGCAGATTCATCTGCCTCAGGGCCGTGGTCACGGCCTGCTCCATCATCGGCTGCGGGATGCCGAGCGCCGTCAGCGCGGCCTGCATGCCGGGCGTCTCATGCAGCCTGTATGAAGGACCGCCATTGCCATTATTGGACGCATTGCCATGGCAAGTACCGTCCGCCCGCATCAATACCTCGATATCGAGATCGCCGGTACTGATGCGCTTGTTCAGCGGCATATCGAATTTCGTGCCGTTCCTGTCGAAGACCAGCTTGTTGGTCTCAAGCAGAGTTTTTAGATCTCTAGCGACGACTTCCGGCGCGTCTTCGTGCAGAACGATCGCCGCGGAGGTGGCGAAACAGGAACCGACCTTCCCCTGCCGCAGGTTGCCAAGCAGCGCCATGGCTGCGGCCTTGCGCGCATGCACGGCGGTCAGTTGCTGGCCGGGAGGCAGGTTGAGCGTGGCGCGCACCAGGTCGGCGGCGGGTCCCCTTAGACGTACTCCCGGATGGGCGCAAATGCTGTTGAGCGTAGTCGCCAGCTCACCGCCCTGTCCCATGTGGGCAAGCGTGCGCATCAGGTTCTCGCGGTGATGGACCGGCAATTGTGTATTGATGTTGACGTCTTCCATCAGACGCATGATGGCTCCACAATCCAGTTTGCCGCTGTCGTCGAACAGGCGTTCTACCGCCTGACGGGCGAAATCGGTGCACAGTATCCCCGGTTCGCCTTGCGTGCCGTAGTGCGCGTGGCCGGCTAGCCTTATAGGCACATAGGGACGCGGCGGCAATGGAGCTGGGAAGCGGGTCGGCGGCTGGAGTATCCATGGCCGGGCCGGCACCGGCGGTGCCGCCTGCACGGTCGTCCCATACTCTGGAGAGCCTGGCGCCGTCGACGTGCTGATCGGCGCATTGATCGGCGGACTCGGCAACTGTCTCGGCGCTGCTCTGTTCGTCATGCCTTTTGCCATGAAGGCAAATCTCCCCGCGCCATAGCCCCTCGAACGAGGAGACGCCGCTTCAACAGGTTTGGGCGGCAAAGGCGGAGGCGTTGAGGGTGCCGCCACGCGCGTACCGTCGGTGCGGCTGGAATGGGAAATGATCTGGGGCGGCGGGCCGGGATACCGGATCGGTTTCATGGCAATGGGCTCAACTCTCTCTACGTCGCTGGAAAACATGACAGCGCAATGCACTGGAACGCGAGATGCGGCGTGCTGCCTCATCCGCACTGGAACGAGCCGTGCAATTCGATGCGCTGAATGATTCGGCTGCTAGTTGTATGTAGCGAAATCCCGTTTACGGTTCCAAGACCAAATGATGCGTCCCACGGCTTGACTTGCAAACCAGTAGGCTTCAGCAGTGCAAACCGATGGTTTGCAGAACCCGCTCACGCCGCGCCTGCAGGAGAAGGGGAAGAAGTTGCATCGGCCGACTGCAAATTCATGGAACTTCATCGTCCGTCACGACACTCAGTTGCCGCAATGCCGGACATGTCTTTTCCCGGTGTCGTTTCGAACAACAGCTTGATCGAGTACACCTTGGACACCAACTTTCCACCACGTTATCTCACTCATCCTGCAAATCAACGTCCGCCTGCCGGCGTTCGCGAGGAACAAGCCACTGGACGGGCTTCGTCTCGTCCTGCTCCGCATTCGGAGCCACTATCCGGACCGCCGCATGCCATGGCAAACCCGTCGGTAACCTCTCTCAGGACGGCCGAGAATCAAATGCCGCATATCCCGAACATGCGCGGTTCGCGCCGGAATCTGCCTGGCGCCGGTCAAGGCGCCGACCAGCCGCCGCATCTGCGCTGGCTGCTGGACGGTGCGGCAAGGCATGCCAACGTTGCGGTAAGAGACGCCTCACAGGTAAGCAACGCGCGGCGGCAGTTTCAGAGAGTCCTCAGGAGTCACGGCAGGAATGCGCTTTATCTGCACGACACGGATTCGCTCGGAGATTTCGAACAGACGATTCAAGTCGGCAGCTTTGGGCGGCTCAAGCTGGCGGCTGGCCCCTTCACCAAGCTGCTCAACGACGGCGGCACGCTCATTCTCAACGTGCCGAATTTCTCGCCGCAGCATCTGGAGGCGTTCAATGCGCTGTTGACCGACGGAGTCTGGCAGGGAAAGAAGCTGAAGCGTCCGGTGCGGCTCGTCTTTCTTTGCGATGTCGCGACCTTGAAGAAGCATGTGCTTTCCGGTGCTCAGATTTCGCGGGTAGAGTTCAAGGACTTTTCCAACGTCTCTTTCGACGATGTTCCACAACCGCCCATCGCACAGCCGCGCGTCCGATACGAGGCAATCGACCGCATCATCGATTTCAAGTCGGAAACAAAGTGGCGCGATCTCGCCTACGGCGCTCCGGAACTGCAGCCCAACGGACAATGGACATACAAGCCGGGATTTATGGAAAATCTCCCCGAGGGCACGCTTTTCTTGCGCAACGCGCCGATGAATGACCCTTATTTCGAGGATTTGGTTCACGAGCTGAGAAGCAAAAAAGTCAGGGTACGGCTTGAGCAGGGTATTCCCGAAAGAAGACTCAAGGAGCGCCTCGCAACCAAGGGCCCGTTCACGGGAAGGATAGAAGACCTCCGCGCCGGAGCAGTTTGCACGGTCAATGCATCCAACATCGACATGACGTTGAAGCCGCACTACGGCATAGCGCCATCCGGGCTGACAAGGCAGCCATCGCTGCTGCAGCAGGCGCAGATGCGGCTTGGGGAAGGAAGGCGGCCTGTCGTCCATGTGTGCGAACAACTACCCGACCAGCATTGGGCCAGGTTGCTGACGTATCCACTGCCATTCGATGTGGCTGCATCGCCGGGCGTCGAAGTACCGGACAGATACAAAGCACACGTAGCAACGCTTGCGGGACTGCGGAGGATTGCCCGCAGGGCCGCCTTCGATCATGATGCGACTGCAGGCACACCGGTGACTTTCCTTCTGAGCGCCGATTCCGCACTGGTTGATTTTCCGACGGACGCCCAGCACATTTTCGTCACGCCGGCCATGCGTGCCGATACGTTGATGTGCGGCGTGGAACGCACCCATCTGACGCTGTGCGAGCGAGCCGCCGAGGGAACACTGAGACCTAACGGACTTTCCATCAAGATGGGGCAAATGCTCGTCGATCTGAGGGCAGGCCGAACCGTCATCCTGCATGGCCACAATCCCGCGCTGGAAGACGATCTCGCCACCCTGCTGCACTGGCCGCACTACTACACCACTCCCGACGGTCGGCTCTGGCACTTCGGCGAAGGAGGAGGCTTGACCGGACGGCTGATCGCCGTCACGCAGCATCAAGCAATGCTCGACAAGCATGCGCTGACGCCGGCCTGCGACGACGGCATGAACGACGATCAGGCATGGACCAACGCCATGATCGCCAAACTCGCCGCCGCATTTCCCGCGCTAGCGCCGCAGGGCCATGGCAATATCGCGGAGCAATTGCGGAGAACCGTCTGCTTTTTCAACACCTTGACGCACGATGGCCTGCTGCCCGCATGGGAACATCCTGTCAGCTACAGGACCATGGAAAAACTGTTGCGCCATCTCGACCCCCGGCAACGCGCGCATGCCGGTGACTTTGTCCAAGAAATTTGGGAACGTATCCGGCCCATGGTTTTCAAGGACATGCTTCTCGGCGACCACCGCCAGAGCGATCCGGAAAGTGAAGAAAGATACTCGAGGCTGAAGGCGATACTCAAGGCATTGTTTCCTGAACAGATGAGTGCGATGCCCCGAACAAGTGTGGATCTGGCTCGCCTGGAAAACCTTCTGATACGCGTCAAGCATCCAAATGACGTTTGCAACAATGCATACCGATTTCTCAACGTGTTCAGTCCTGACGTGATCAGAAGCATCATCGGCGTAACCAGCCCGTTGCCGGATCGCGTGGAGATGCCGGACGATATCAATGACCGGATACTGGACTGGCTGCATGCGCAGGCACCTCTGGTCCGGCCGGCGCTGCGGCCGCTGCTTACCAATACCGTCGCACTGCAGATGGGCGGAAATGCGACTTCTCCGTCCGCAAGGCGGCTGACACGCTATGACCGCCCGCCGGTGCTGTCGCCACTGCGGAAAAACCGGTTCAAGACGATCATGGCTCAGCGGCAGAGCGGAGCCGTGTTCAAGAAAGGGCCGCCAGGCACGGGAAAGTCTGCCTCCACCACGCGGCACGCGACCAAGCCGTATCGTGCGAACATTGCGACAATCAACTCGCCTGAATATGAAGAGGTAATGGAAGACTGGGCACGCGACACCGAGCCTCGGATGCTGGTGGTGGACGAGGCCAACCTAATCAGCGACGAGAGCAGCCATGATGCCCTCAAGGCGAAATTCATGAATGGAACGATCGTCGTCAACTGCGTGCGGCATCACCTGCATCCGGACAAAACGATAGTCTTCACCGGCAATGCGGACAGCTATCCCGGGCGCAAGCGCTCGCCCATGGCGGCTGAATCCTTCATCACTCAGTATTTCAAACCGATGAAACCGGAGCAGCTGAGAACGCTTTTCGTGAACCCCTTGCTGGAACATGCCGGCGACAGCCGAGAGAACGAATGGCTCGTCCAGCATGCGGTAAACATCCATACCGCCTTGCACCATGCTTATCCGGAAGCGAGCCTGTCGCCGCGCAATCTGGAGGAATACGTTTGCCAGGTGCTGAGCCATCGGCAGCGATTTCCGCACGCGGCACTTGCGCCATGGATGTTCCGCCTGGCACTCAACGTGTATGGCGGCGTCCTGCCGGCCGAAGATGCGCCCGTGATCGAATCCTGGCTTCGCTGGACGTTTGGCATCAATTCAGGGGAGGAACCGCCTGCACTGCCGCATGCGGACCTGAGTCAGTCAGGGCTTCTGCCGACGGCAAGCACGCAGGCGCTCGCAGATGAAGTGCTTTGGTGGCTGGATACGCAAAAGCTCCGTCAAAGCTTGAATCCCGGTAAAGCAGTGCTCGGACAGAGAGCGCTCCTCATCGAAGGTCCTGCATCACGCGGCAAGGATGCCGTTGTGATGGCCGTTCTCGATGCGGCGCATATCAGCTATGTCCGGGTCAATGCCGACCCCAGCGACTTGAAGCATTTGCGAACCTCGCTCAAGAATGGCTGCAAGAAGGGAAAGGTTGTCGTCATCGACGAGCTCACGAACCTGCCTTCCGGCATTCTTGAAGGAGAACTGAATGCAGTACTTGCGGGCGACAAGGAAGTGCACAGGAATTTTGCACTGATCGCGACGGTCAATCCGAGTGGGCATGCCGGCGGTTATGCCGGACGCAAGCCGATGTCGGATGCGCTGAAAAACCGCATGCTCATCAAGAAGATCGATGATTATGCGCCAAATGAACTGCAAGAGATTGCTCATCATTTCGCCCGTAACCTCTCCGCTCGCCAGCGGGGAAAAATCCGCTTTCCGGCCGTTCCGGATTCGACAATCCATGCATTGGTCCGCGACCATTTGGGTTTGGCCGAACGGCTTGCGGATGTTCCCGACGAATTCAAGCCGAAGCTGCGTGAATTGTTCAGGGCGCTGGAAGACGTCTTCAGACAGCCCCGCCTGCGTTACGATGCGGCATTCTCCAAGGCATATGCCTATTACCTGTTTCAGGCAAACAAGGCGGGGGGAAGCGCACCGCACAGGAAGCAGCCGGCCGATGCCGACCGGTCATCGGAACTTGCAGGGCAGCTTCGACGCGCGTTCATGCTTGTTCATCCCGACTGGCTGACATGGCCGCAAATCATCGCAGACAATACACTCCTTGCGACCCGGTCGGTACGATACGACGCCAAAGAGCATTGCATCAGATTCAATCCAGGCCATGAACTGGAACAACTGTGCACGGCGGTGCTGCGGATCGACATGGGGGATTCTCATGCACCGCAACCTCAAGCACACCAGCACGACACACACGGGCCCGAGCGACGAACGACGGTACGGTCCCCTCTCGATGCACCGGTCGCCCACGCTGCAGCTGCGGGCGCAACCCATCCCTGGGCACCAGTCACCAATTTCGATCCGGCGCTCCCGTTCAATTCCGCCGTCGGCAAGGAAACTCCGAAGGGAGACATCGGCCGTGTCATCAACGCCGCGGGGCAGGAACTCTATTTGGAATTAGAACGCCGTACGCTTGGCAATGAGGCCGTCCCTTTCCCGCGCGTGCGATTCGAGAACAATCAATCGGCTCTCGCCTCCACAGTATCAGACATCGAACTCCATCGCGTCCACGTGAACAGATCACTTTCTGGCAGGTCTCGGGTCTATCTTCTTGCCTCAAACGGTACCAGACCGGCCGGAGTACGGCTCGACGGCATCATGTCCGGATCAATCCGCCGTGATGATTATGGCGGCTGGTACGTCAACTTCAGTACGTCGGAAGCATCTATCGACACAGTGAGATATTCCCTCGTTCCGTTTCATGAAGAGGGACAAGGCGGAAGGAATCGAAAGGCGGGCTATCAACTTTTTTCCGGCCTCGAATTCTCCAGCGAAGGCCGCGAGGCCATGCAGGCCATTCTTGCGCTGCAAACGAACATTAAAAAATCTGGAGTGGCGTCCTATTCGGCGAAGAAAATTGCCGCCGCGTTGGCGAAAATCTTCCTTGATCCACGCTATTTTCAATACTCGCATGACGATGCAGATGCGCTGAACAATACGAATGGCATTGCCGCACGATGCCAGCGTTTTCTGGAACAGGGGGAAGGTGTCTGCGTCGAATTCGCCTACGCTTTCGCAGCGGTTCTTGAACAACTATTTCACATTCCCGCCCGCGTGTGTGGGGGTCATCGTGTCAAATCCGAAACCATTCCGGCAGCTTCACATACCTGGGTGGAATATGAAAACGAGAAGGGAAATTGGATACGGATCGATCCTACGCCGGTAGACTTGCAAGCATCCTATCTTCAGGGGGAGACCGCTTCGCGTTTCCATTCTGCTTTGATTTCGTCAGTGAGCACCATCTTCCAAACCAAGTCGTTTTACAATATCGATCGCCAGCATCTGGACATTTCCCAACAACTGCTCAAGCAGCATTTTGATCCCGCCACGCTTGATCTGGCTTACTGGGACACCGAACGCGCGACGAAGACATACAACGCTGTTGCCGGCACTCTCGACCTGAAGCGCTACATGCAGGGCAAGCCGGATTTCTATCTCGATAGCAGGCCGAGCACCAGCCTTAAACACCGTGCCATCTACATCGAAAGCCTGCCAGAGCAGAGTGACGCAAAGGAATGGATTCGATTCCTTGTCAGGATGGTTCGTCCCATTCAGGCACTGATCCATAGCGACATCCAGATCTACTACTATGGCAGCATAGGCGAACTGCTTGAGCTGAAAGAAGCGCCCGACATACAACATGCTTTGCCGATACCCGATTCGTCGGCCAGGAAGCGGAACGACGATGAAAGCGCGCTTCGCGTCACTGGCGACAGTAAAGCTTATCTTGACCGCATCGCTGCCACCTATTATGAGGCTGTGCTGGATTACAGGAATGTGGATCGCAATGACGAAAAGGCTGTGATGGATTGCTTGATCGAGGAACTCTGGTTCTTCGTCGATAAGCTCAGCAAGTCGGATGACGGCTTGCCGATCCAGATACCCCTGCATGGCAGGACACTGAGCATTACCAAGGAAGCTGTCCTTACGGGCTCCATCGCGATAAACAACAGGAAATTTTTACGGGAAATCAACCTTAGAATAGAGGATCTTATTCAGCGCGGCATGAACAATGCCGATATAGTTGATAAACTGGTCGAAGCAACCAATGTCGCCGTCTTAAATCGCGTGAATTCTTACAGGCCCACCATATCAACAAAACTTCAACTCTTGCGCGATATTCTGGTGGTGATTCAAGAGATTTGTCACGACTCCAATCGAAACAGGATGGCGCCGGCATGCATGAACGTCGCAATCTTCCTCACCAACATTATTAAAACCCGCGACATCGATTCTCCGCCCGCGTCCGCCGATGAATGGCTTGCGCAATTCCTTTCGGGATACCTTGCGGAGGCCAATCAAGACTTGATCGACCAGGCTATTGCAATATTGGGCGTGCTTCCGGCAATGCCCCGTAATTCTGGATTTCAAGAAAAAGGCGATGAATTGGTCGAGTTGGTCAATGACAGTCTTTCCATAAAAAATTCTCAAAAAGCCGCCCTGTCGGCGCAATGCCGCCGCATACTTGGATAAGACTCTCGCAATTGCACCCGCAGCCGCAGACTAGACCAAGCAGGCGGACGCGACTTGCAGGCCAGCTTCCTTGCCTACGCCACCAGCGCGGCGGTGAAAGAAGAAGTACACCGCCGGCTTTGGCCATCCGGGAACGTCAACGTGGCAGCACATGATCGATGACCGTCATGACCAGTCATTGCACGCGCCGCAGATGCGGCTTGCGCCTCTCGGTGCGCTGGCGGCCCGAACGCAGCAGCCACCAGCCGCCCGCCAGCATTGCTGCGCCCCAGGCGAGGAAAGCAAGATCCCAAACCAGCCACTGCTCCGTCGGCACGGTCTCGTTCACATGATGGATCTGCAGGACGTGGTGATCGACAATGCCTTCGACGACGTTGAAGAGGCCGAATCCCATCAGCATGCTGCCCGCCAGCATGCGCCCCGACCACCAAAGATGGCGGCGGTGCGCCGCGCGCCAGAGCAGGACCAGTCCGATCACGACGAAGACATAGGTCGATGCATGAAAAAGGCCGTCCCATAGCGTATTGAATTTCAGATTCGAAACGCTGTCCGGAGGATAGCCGGCACTGGTAAACATGTGATGCCACTGCAGTATCTGGTGCAGCACGATGCCATCGAAGAAGCCGCCCAGGCCCAGGCCGAAGAAAATTCCCGCCGCCGTGGGAAAGCGTGGACCGTCATCGCCGCGTTGATTCATGGTGTATCCGTGATGAGAGAGTCAGGAGTATCTGACTCATGCGATGAACGGCGGCGGGAAAAGTTCAGGCCTTGGTTCAGGCCTTGCCGCCTGTTCCGGCGAGCAAGGTCATGCGCTTGAATTAAAGCCTCATGGCCTGCGCGCCACCTCTGCATTGCCGAAGATCAGCTGCTGAACCAGGGGCTGGGAAACGAAGCGGTCCGGAAAGATCGGTGCCGGCGCACTCGCCTGATCGAGACGCGCAAGCTGCTCGTCGCTTAAACGCACGTCGAGAGCCGCGAGGTTTTCCAGTGCCTGCGACGCGGTGCGCGCGCCGATCACGGGCGAAACCACAGCGGCATGGCGCAGCGTCCAGGCCAGCGCAACCTGTGCAGGCGTTGCGTCGGTTTCACCGGCCACGGCGGCCACGACTTCGGCAATATCCAGCGCGCGCTCGGTCATGTGTCCGGAAGACGCGATGACGCCCTTGCGCGTTGCGGATACCTTGGCCTCTCCTTCCTGCGCCAAGTCCTTGCGGCCGTATTTGCCGGTCAGCATGCCGCCGCCCAGCGGCGACCACGGCATCACGCCCAAGCCCAGAGCCTGTGCCATGGGCATCAGCTCATGCTCGACCGTGCGCTCCAGCAGGTTGTACTCGATCTGCAGCGAAATCAGCGGCGACCAGCCGCGCAGGTCGGCAATCGTCTGCAGCCGCGACACCTGCCAGGCCGGCGTATTGCAGATGCCGAGATAGAGTACCTTGCCCGCGCGGACCAGATCGTCGAGCGCACGCATGACTTCGTCCGGCGATGTCGTGAAATCCCAGGCATGCAGGTGCAGCAGCTCGATGCGGTCGGTGTCGAGCTGCCTCAGGCTTGTCTCCACGGAGCGCACCAGATTCATCCGGTGGTTGCCGCCGGAGTTGGGATCGGCCGGATCCCTTGCCATCGTGAATTTGGTGGACAGCACGATGCGGTCGCGCCTGCCCTTGAGCAGCCGGCCGACGATGCGTTCCGAAGCGCCGTTGGTGTAGTTGACCGCGGTATCGACGAAATTGCCGCCGCGCTCCACGTAGGCATTGAAGATGCGCGTGGCCTCCGCCTCGTCGGCACCCCAGCCCCAGTCCGACCCGAAGGTCATGGTGCCCAGCGCCAACGGCGAGACGCGCATGCCGGATCGTCCGAGAAGACGATAGTGATCAAGAGAAAAATGTCCAGTCATTTGCAAACTCCTTTCAAGCGATCAAAGTGGAACGCCTTGAAGTTTGCAGGAGGCTCGCCGTTGAGCGATATCAGGAAAGTCCTTTATGATTGCACGATTGTCCGAATGAACAGCCTGGGCCAGGCGCCATCAAACTCATGGAACTCATGAATCCGCTGACAAAGCTTGCTGACATCATCGCCCGTCATGCGCCCGGCGATGGCATTTACGATACCGCGATTCCCGGCGCAAGCCTGCTGCGCGCATCGGCGCCGACCATGCCGATGCCGGTTCTCTACGAACCGACGCTGTGCCTGGTGGCTCAGGGCCGCAAGCAGGCGGTGCTCGGCACGGCAACCTATGTGTATGACGCGGCCAAGTACCTCGTGGCATCGGTCAATCTTCCCGTTACCGGCTCGGTCATCGAAGCCAGCGACGCGAGGCCCTATCTGTGTCTTCGCCTCGATCTCGATACCGCCGAACTGAGCGAACTGGCGTTGCGCCATCCCGTAAAGGAAGACAGTTCCGATCTGCCCTCGGCCGGTATATCACTGGGCGAAACGACGCCGGAACTGCTGGACGCGGCGGCACGGCTGGCCGGCTTGCTGGACCAACCCGCCGACATCGAAGCGATTGCCCCTCTGGTGACACGCGAAATCCTGTATCGCCTGCTCACCGGACCGGGCAACCGCGCCGTGAGGCAGATGGCTCAGGCCAACAGCCGCCTGAATCAGATCGTCAAGGCCATTGCCTGGCTGCGTGCGCATTACACCGAGGCATGCAGGATCGACGACGTAGCGGATATCGCCGGGATGAGCCGTTCCAGCTTTCATGCCAATTTCAAGGCGGTGACCGCGTTGAGTCCTCTGGAGTTTCGTACGCAGCTGCGCATGCAGGAGGCGCGGCGCTTGATGGTGGCCGAGGGCATGGAGGCTGCCACGGCGGGTTTCCAGGTGGGTTATGAAAGCCCTTCGCAATTCAGCCGTGACTATGTCCGCATCTTCGGCATGCCCCCTGCGCGGGATGCGAGCCGCCTGCGGGAGACGGCGGATTCTGCTGCGCACTGACACGGGCTGCCCCTGCAGTGCGGCCGCGGTGCGGGGATATGCGCCGATCGATCACAGCAGGGCATTCCCGGTGGAATCGCTTCCGCAATGCAATTCAGCAAGAAACAGATTGCGAGTTGCCTGACGGTGCATCCAACACCTTATTCATTTTTCGCGGCCCCCGTCGCAAAGGTCTTGTTGTCATTCGAGAAGGTGCGAGCACTCGTGTTATTCGACAATGCCGGCAGGCGTTTCTCATTCCATTCACTCAGGCAAATTCCAGAATCTTACAGTGTCGCTTCCGTTTTTCCACTTTTTATTAAAGCCCGCATGCGCTAATTTACTGAATATCGAATTGCCAATTTTTTCGACACAGACCTGCAGCACCTGAGGCCGTGCTTGCCTATCGCAACGCGGCGCATTATCAATCGCCCATTGGAGGAACCATGAAAATTCTCATTGCCTTGGACGGCAGTGACTGTTCCAAGCTTGTGCAGAAATATGTGACCACGCACCCCGCCCTTTTCGATGCGCCGCATGACTGCATGGCGCTGACCGTGGTGCCGGATGTGCCGCCGCATGCGGCTGCGGTCGTCGGGAAAAACGTCGTGACCAACTACATCAGGGAGGAAGCCGAAAAAGTACTCAGTCCCGTGCGCCGCTTCTTCGAGGAGAACGGCTACAACATCAAGACGCAGTTCAAGCATGGGCATGCTCCGGAGATTATTGCGGAGACGGCAACCAAGGGCGCCTACGACCTGATCGTGATGGGTTCCCACGGACATTCCGCTCTGGGAAGCCTCGTCACCGGGTCGGTCACTGCGAAGGTGCTTGCCTATTGCAAGGTGCCGGTCCTTATCGTGCGCTGAATCACCGTCCCAAAAAACATCCGTAAAGGGGGAGTAGCACGCGGCAGGCGCCGTGGCGGCATCCCGTCAATCCGGATTCGTGGCAATCACGATCCCGGGCCCGCATTGGACCGGCAAGGTCCACCAGCAAGACCCTTTACTCATATCGACAAACTACTTGCTGGAGTTTATCAATGAGTACCATTGCGCCTGATTGGCTGCTTGTCTTCTTTGTTGCCAGCGTCATTGCTGCGCTTTACGTCGATTTCGTCATGCTGCGCAAGCAGGGCGCCCATGCCGTCACGGTGAAGGAAGCGCTTAACTGGTCTCTCGCCTGGATCGGCCTGAGCTTTGCCTTCAATGCGCTCTTCTGGTGGGCGGTACGCGATACGACCGGCGATACCGCGCTGGCCAATGCCCGTGCGCTGGAATTCCTGACCGGCTACCTGATCGAGAAGTCGCTCGCGGTAGACAACATTTTTGTTTTCCTGATGATCTTCACCTACTTCTCGGTACCGGCCGAATACCAGAAGCGGGTATTGATGATCGGCGTGATCGGCGCCATCGTCCTGCGCACCATCATGATTCTGATCGGCGGCTGGCTGGTGACCGAGTTTCACTGGATTCTCTACGTCTTCGGCGCGCTGCTGGTCGTGACCGGCATCAAGATGTGGATGGCAGCGGGCAAGGAGCCGCACCTCGACGACAATCCCGCGCTGAAACTGCTGCGCCGCATATTGCCTGTCTCGTCCCGATTCGACGGCGAACGCTTCTTCACACGCGAAAACGGCAAGCGCATCGCCACGCCGCTGCTGATGGTGGTGGCAATGGTAGGCATCACCGACATCATCTTCGCGGTGGACTCGATACCGGCGATTTTCGCCATCACCACCGATCCGTTCATCGTGCTGAGCTCGAACATCTTTGCCATCCTCGGCCTGAGGGCCATGTTCTTCCTGCTTGCGGCGGTTGCGGCAAAGTTCCATCTCCTCAACTACGGCCTGTCCATCATCCTGCTCTTCATCGGCACCAAGATGCTGCTTGTGGACTTCGTGAAGATTCCCGTTGCGATTTCGCTCGGCTTCGTCGTCGTGGTACTGGCAGCCACCATGCTGCTGAGCGTAAAGACCGCGCCCAAGCTTGACCGGCAGAGCCAGTCATCCTGAAGGGGAAGGTCGATGCGCAGCACCTTGGCCGGGCCGGGACGAAGCTTAAAGTTTCCCGGCTCGTCACCGATATACATGGAAGGTGAGGGAAAACTCCATGAATATCAAAATCAACCCGGCAAGTGCCGGCCTGAACTGGCTTCCAAAGCCGGCGGCCGGTCCGCGCCCCGATTTGTCGCCGGCCAAAGACCTGGCCGTGCAGCCTGCACTGGCGGAAGTGCCTGCGCCCGCTGCGGCGGATGAGAGTGCGTTGTCAGCGGCCAGCCTGTTCCAGCCGCTGATACGAGGCTTGGGCGAATGGAGCCGGGGCGTCTCCGGTGCCGCGAATGAGGCATCGTCGGCGCAGCAAGGCAGCGGAGCGCAGGCAAACGGACGCCCCGACTATGCCGGCTCCTTTTCCCTGACGGTGAAGACGCGCGACGGCGATACCGTCACGCTGCATTTCGACGAAGCCCGCACTCATGGCCCGCAGACGAGCCAGTCCAATGCCGCCGCGTACCGCGTGGAAGGCAATCTGTCCGAGTCCGAGCGCGCAGCGCGGGACAAGGTGGTCGCCAAGATGACCGATATCGCGGACTCCTTCTTCAGCGACACGGTCGGTTTCGGCAGGCTGGTCGTGATGGATGACCTGGGCTTCTTCGATGCCGGCGAACTGGCCGGCTTTGCATTGAACGTCAGCCAGGACCGCCAATTCCAGGGCGGCAATGCCGAACGTGCATACAGCAGCCTGTCGTTCAGCTATGAAACCGATCTGGAAGCAAAGACGCAGCGCCTGAGCTCGGAAATGCTGGATGGCTACCAGCAGAAGGATGGAGCGGGCATGCACCGCTATGCCTATGACCTGACCAGCAGCATCTCTTCCGCGAGCAAGGCGCTCCTCAACGGCATGGATGTCCGGGAACTCGGCCGTCCCGGCGTGTACCAGAGCGCCCCCACCGCCTTGCCTGCCTACTATCAGGGAGCATTGCAGGCATTGGCGGGCAATATCGACCGGCTGGCGGCATTGACCGAGGATGCCGATGCGCAGGCGGCCGGCCTGGCCGATGCCAAGTCCGTCAGCGATCTGTTCCGCGGACTCGCCGCCAACCATCCTGCTTACAAGAATGCAGCCGAGCCGGTGCAAGCCGGCCTGAACAGGATGTTCGATCTGCTGCCGCCATTGATGAAGCAGGCCAATGAACTGCTCGCAAGTTTTCTGAACGGTTCGCTGCAGGTGAAGGCTTGAGGCTTGAGGCTTGAGGCTTGAGGCTTGAGGCTTGAGGCTTGAGACCTGAGCGGACATTGACAAGGATTGCCGTGCGGACCGGATGCCGTCTCACTGCGCCGGCCTTGTAACGGGCAGGAGCCGCCGTGTCACTGCCCAGAACATTAGCGCGGATGCACTGACGCCGGCGCCGAGTATGCAGACGCCCTGCCAGCCCGCGGCCGCATAGGTTGCCGTCGTCGCCATTGCGCCGGCGCCGCTACCGACTGCATAGAACATCATGTACACCGCGACAAGACGGCTGTGCGCCTGCGGGGAAGAACGGAAGATCAGGCTCTGGTTGGTGACGTGAATCGCCTGGCCGCCGAGATCCAGCAGGATGATGCCGACGGCCAGCGCCCATAGCGACAAATGCATCCATGAGAGCGGCAGCCATGCCGCCAGGAGCAGCAGCAGCGCCGCCATGCTGGTCTGCTGTTCGAAGCCCCTGTCCGCCAGACGCCCCGCCCAGGTTGCCGCAAGCGCGCCCATGGCGCCGACCAGTCCGAATGCGCCAATGGCCGTGTGCGAAAAGCCATAAGGCGGCGCACTCAACGGCAATACTAGCGCACTCCAGAAAATGTTGAATGCGGCAAACATCAGCAGCGCAAGGACGCCGCGGATTTGCAGCACCCGATCCCGCATCAGGAGAGCAAACATGGAGGCGATCAGGTCCTGGTAGCTCATGCGGCGCCCGGGCGCACGAAGAACGGGCAGACAACGCCACAGCAGCACCGCAAGCATCAGCATCGCGCCCGCGGAACAGAAATACACGCTCCTCCATCCCGCAAGATCGCTGATGCCGCCCGACAGCACCCGCGCCAGCAGCAGGCCGATGAAGACGCCGCCCTGCGCCGCGCCGACCACCCGGCCCCGCTCATGATCTGCCGCCGCACTGGCGGCATAGGAGATCAGGCCCTGCGTCATTGCCGTACCCAGCATGCCGGTCAGGAGCATTGCCAGGAGCAGCACAACGGCGGAGCGCGCCACCCCGACGGCGACCAGCGCCGCGGCAAGCATGAATACCTGCGCCAGCATGAGACGGCGGCGGTTCAGAAGGTCGCCAAGCGGCACAAGGAGAAGCAGCGCCAACGCGCAGCCGATCTGGGTCGCGGTGATGACGCCTCCCACGGCGGCATGGGAAATCGAGAAATCGAACGCCAGGGCATCGAGCAGCGGCTGCGCATAGTAGACATTCGCAACGCTCATGCCGGCAGCGCAAGCGAAAAGCAGGAGCGTGCCTCTGGACATGGGCCTGGCTATCTCCGGCTTGGGATGGCAACCGGCTGCGTTTGCGCAGGAAGCTTGCATGACTGTCCTTTCAAATTCAGTTTCAAATTGAAACCGTTTGAAGCCTAGGCGAATTGGTTTTAAAATGCAACCAACATTTGTCTTTTATTCCGGGTTTCGAATGAACAAGCGCAACGACCTTGGCACTGAACCTTGTCCGGTAGCCCGATCGATCAGCGTCGTCGGCGACCGCTGGTCGCTGCTCCTTGTGCGCGACGCCTTCGATGGCGTCTGCCGGTTCAGCGACTTCCAGCGCAGCCTCGGGGTGGCGCGCAATATCCTGGCGGAGCGCCTGCGCCGCCTGGTCGACGCAGGCATCCTCGAAACCAGGCCCGGCAGCAACGGCGGCGCCCACCAGGAATATGTGCTCACCGCGCAGGGACAAAGCCTGTTTCCGGTCGTGGTCGCACTGCGGCAGTGGGGGGAGCGGCATCTGTTCGAACAGGGCGAGCCGCATTCCGAATTGGTGGAGAAGAGCACGGGCCAGCCCTTGCATTTCATGGCGCCTCAGGCAGCAGACGGGCGGCCGATCTCGCCCGGCGACACCGAGGTGCGCAAACTGGCCTGAGTCGGCGATCAGGCGAATGGACTCTCGCAGCTAACGCGGTCTTGAACCCTTCTTCCCGCATCAAGCTGCCTTTCCTGATGCCAGCTTGATGCCCGACAACTTGGTTTCTCGTCAACGCTGCGGATGAGTCGAATGACACGGGCAAGCAGCGCTTGCGGTACCATGAGGGCATCCGGCTTTTCTCGCACATCATGTCCTACCTGCTGCAACTGATCGAGCAATACGGCCTCGCCGCCGTGTTTTTCAACGTCCTGATCGAACAGGCCGGAGTGCCGGTACCCGCCTACCCGACCCTGGTATTGACAGGCGCGCTCGCGGACCAGGGCGCCTATTCGCCGGCTACGCTGCTGGCGGTTGCAGTACTTGGCGCAGTCATTGCCGATACCGGCTGGTACTTCGCCGGCCGCCGCCATGGACGCCGCATTCTCTCCTTGCTGTGCCGGCTGTCGCTGTCGGTGGATACGTGCGTGAGGCAGACGGAAACCATTTTTGCGAAATGGGGCGCGCCCTCGCTGCTGGTGGCAAAGTTCGTTCCGGGCTTCGGTTCGGTGGCGAGCGCCATGGCAGGCGCCACGGGCGCGAAGAGCAGCAGCTTTCTTTTGTTCGACATGCTGGGCGCGGCCCTGTGGGCCGGGTCGGCCATCGTCATCGGCGGCCTGTTCAGTTCCACGGTCGATGATCTGCTGAGCGTGCTGGACCAGCTCGGCACGATAGGCCTGATGCTGATCACCTGCGCGCTGGCCGCCTTCATTGCCGCCAAGTGGTGGCAGCGCAAGCTGTTTCTCAAGACGCTGCGCATGGCGCGCATTTCGCCGGAAGAGCTTTACCGCATGCTGGAAGGCGGCGGCCGCCCGACCATCATCGACGTGCGTTCCGCGACTGCGCAGCAAGGCGGGCGCATCCCCGGCGCATTGACCGTGTCGCATGATTTTTCCTCCGGCCTGCCGCCGGGCGGCAATCCCGAGCTTGACGAAGTCATCGTCTACTGTGCCTGTCCCAACGAGGCGTCCGCCGCCATCGTCGCGCGGGAACTGATGAGGCGGGGCTACCGCAAGGTGCGGCTGCTGCACGGCGGCATCGATGCCTGGGTTGCGAGCGGTTATTCGATTGAAGAGACGGGCGAAGCTGTCAACGTCTTCTGATTCGCCGTCACTTCACTTCCTATCTTCCGGACCGCTCGGCATCGAACACGGTAAAGGCGCTTTACGCAAATCACCGATCCGCCAAGGCCACGCCTATTTGTGAGCCACCATCACATGGCCCAGCCTGGCGAGTTTCATTCCGAACGCATTGAATTTGAGATGATCCCGGCGGTCCTTGAAAAATCGACTGTTCAATTCCTCTGCGCTTATGTCGCTCACTTGCGAAAAGCCCATCGCCGTCATTTCCGCGGCAAGCATCTCAGGTTCGAATAATCCTTTCCACGGCTCGCCGAGTCTTGCGAAGCGATAGGCAAGCATCCTGAGAAACAGCTTGCCGAGCGGGCCGCGTGACGAATAGCCGGGAACATAGTCGAACACGATCCCGCTGCCTGGCGTGCCTGCCGCGACGAACTGCAAGGTTTCCATCACGGCGCTCCTGCCGAGGTACATCGTGACACCGAGACAGGAGAACTGACCGGGCGCAGAAAAATCGTATCCTGCCTGCCGAAGGCGTTCGCCCAAGGATTGGGTTTCGAAATCGATGCCGACGAAACGAAGATCGCCCGGCACCGCGATGGCTGCCTCGGCAAGCCGCTTTTTCTTCCAGGCCTGCGTTGCCGGATGGTCGACCTCGAATACCTGCAGGGCGGCGCGAGGATAGGGATTGCGATACGCGAAGGTATCGAGCCCGGCGCCGAGCACCACGTACTGGCGCACGCCCCGCTTTACCGCCTCATGCAGTTCATCTTCCGCGATTCTGCTGCGCGCGACGAGTCCGGCACGGAAGGCCCGGGCGAGCAGGCCGCCGGACGAGCGCTCCGATCGGAGGCTGTCTTCTTCGGCGCTGCCGAGTATGCGCAGCGACAGCTGGTCTTCAAAAATGAGCGGCGTATCGAAAAGCTGATGCTTGGCACGGCTTCTTGCAGCGCGCATGGCCGTGATGCTTGGCTGTCCTGCTTGCATGGTCTCCTCCTTCAGGTCTGCTATGTTTTTGTTTTGTTCCACCGAACCGGCATGTTTTGAGGAAACGTATACGCACATTGCGTGCCACGCTGAGAGAAAGGCAAAAGCGGCAGTTTTCAGTTGGCTTGAACCGGCGATGCGCGGGGAAAGGCTTCCGGCCCTGACCATCATGAGTCCGATAATCCGGAATATGCGCCCTCCGCTTTTCCGGAAAACCACTCTGCCCCTGTGTCGCTGGCAGAACTTTAATGATGAAAGCGAATCGGACAGCGACCGGTTAATTTTCATGCCTGTTACGCAAGAAGTGAGGAACTGCCATGGATGTTCAGCAAGCAAAACATATCGCCGATCGATTCATTGAACAGCTGCACCGCCTGGAGGACGGC
Source organism: Noviherbaspirillum malthae (assembly GCF_015352985.1). Lineage (GTDB taxonomy): Bacteria > Pseudomonadota > Gammaproteobacteria > Burkholderiales > Burkholderiaceae_D > Noviherbaspirillum > Noviherbaspirillum malthae. The sequence goes on from NZ_JACYXF010000016.1 coordinate 21,542, forward strand.
GACCCCCTGGTTGCGGACCAGATCGCGGACATGTTTGCCGACGATGCCGAATTGACCAATCCCGTCATGAAGCGCGACGGCGGCGCCCGCCGGGGACGCGGAGAGATTGCCGAATTCTGGCGGCAATATGTCTCGGCTTTCGGCGACATCCGTTCGGAGTTCTACGACGTCACGACGAGCGATCATTCCGCAGGCCTGTTCTGGAAATCCACCGGGAAAAGTCCGGCCGGCGAGGACCTTGCCTATGACGGCGTCAGCCTGCTTGCCTTCGACGACGAAGGCAAGATTGCGCGATTCCAGGGCTTCTTCGATTCCCGCCAGCTCAGCCTGCACGGCACTTCGCATTAAGCATTGATCGTTTGCTGCTGCATCCCGGTATCTGCGTGCAAGCAACCGGGGCGCATTCATGCGTCAGAGATACTTCCTCCATAATTCGTTGGAAAATTTTCCCGCGGGATCAAGCTTGTCCTTCAGCGTCCTCAGCTGTTCGGCTTCCGGATAAGCCCGGCTGAATTGCCTTTCCGTCGCATGCAGCTGATAGGGAAGGTAGTACCGTCCTTCATTGTTCAGCGCCAGATCGATCAGTTCGCGCGTCCAGCATCCGACCTCCGCACGGGCTTGCGCATGCGTGCGCTGCTTGTAATACAGAACGAAGCAGAACACGTCTTCCTTCGCCCAGGGAAGCAGGGTGAGGGTATCGGCCGGCGAATGCCGGATCGAGACATTCAGCGCCTCGACCTCATGCTTGCGCAGGATGGTCCGCATGCATTGAACGAACCTGGAAAAATGGCGGACCGGGATGAAATACTCCTGCAGTGCATAGGTGCTCAACACCCGGGTCCGCGGTTCCAGCTCCGCGGCATCACGGCTCGCTTCATGGTTGAGCCACTTCACGATCGATGGCTTCAGCAGATTGGGGCGTATCACCTTCGCCTGCAGCCATTCTCCGCCCGGCATTTCCGTCGCCGCCCAGATCGCGTTCTTCTCGGTCTGGTATGACAGGTCCTTCGGTATCAAGCGCTGCGCTTGCGTAAGCGCCTTGCCGGTTCGTCTCCAGGTAACGGCAACGGGCGCATCGAATTCCGGCGGCAGCAGATCGGCGTTATGCAGGATGTTCGCGCGGTCGAACTCGACACGCGTCTTGAAGAAGTCTACGTATTGTGCCAGCGGCACGTCCTGCACGACACGTTCGATCCTGACGTTGCGGTCGAGTTCGAGCTCCACCTCGGTGATGATACCGAGCGCGCCATAGCCGCCAATGGCCGCCGCGAACAGCGGGCGGTTGTGATGCGGGCCGGCCTCGACAATGCTGCCGTCCGCCAGGACGATCTGCAGCGCCCTGACCGTGTGGCAGATCGGCCCGTGCCCGACATAGCGCCCGTGCGCATTCACCGATACCGAGCCGCCGACGGTGAAGTTCGAATAGCTCTGCATGGTCTTTACCGCAAGCTGGTGCGGATCGATCAGGTCCTGAAGCTCGCGCCAGCGCATGCCGGCCTGCACCCTGACGACGGCCTCTTCGGGCCTGAACCAGACAAGGCGGTTCATGGTCCGCATGTCGAGATGCAGGCCGCCTTGCAGCGCAACCTGTCCGCCCATGCTGTAGCGTCCTCCGCCTGCCGCTATCCTTCCCGGCCAGGTTCGCACGAGATTCGCGACCTCGGAAGTGGAAGCCGGCTGCGCTGTCCTTGCGACGCTGACGGAATACAGGCCCGTGACATTGGCCACCATGATGTCCGCCGCGCATACCGGCAAGGCCATGCTCAGGGAGCAGTAGCCGGCGGCGCCGAGCGCTTGAACCAGAAATCGGCGTCGAGCCGGGATTGCGGGGGCGGTGCTGCCGGGTGTCGAATCGGTCATCATCTTCTCCTGATTGATGACCCGCAGCGTAGACAGGCAGAAGCCGTCGAACCAATCCCGATTCCGCAGGTATCGAAAACCGATGCCTGCGGTGGCAGCCCGGCGACTCATTCCGCTAGCCTGCTGCAGTGACTTCAACCTCCCAACGCGAGCCGGCCCCTCTGTCGGCCTGCACGAAATCCGACGAAATCGCCACAGCGTGTAACAGGCTGCCTCTGCGGCGTGCCGTGCAGGTATAGTGCACCCTATACAATTGCTCAAAATCATCCGGGTCCGCATGAAACGAAGCCTTCTTATTGCTCTTCTCCTTCTCGGCCTCGCAGGCTGCAGCAGCGTTCCGCAAGCACCGAAAGGCCGCATTACCGCAGATATTTTTCAGAATGAGCGCGAGGCCTCGCCCGCGGGGCGCGAAGTCGCCATGCATGCGCTGATGCTGCTAAGGACCGGATACCGCTTCGGCGGGAAGAACCCCGAAGCCGGCCTCGATTGTTCGGGAATGGTGACCTACGTATATCAGCAGGCTGCGGACGTGCCTCTGACCGGAAATGCGGCATCGCTCGCGCGCCAAGGCCGGGAAGCGGGGCTGGAAGAATTGAAAGCCGGCGACCTGGTGTTCTTCAATACCCTTGGCCGGCCGTTTTCGCACGTGGGCATCTATCTCGGCAAGGGCGAGTTCATTCATGCGCCAAACTCGCGCGGCAGCGTGCGCGTGGACAAACTGACAAACCGCTACTGGTCCGAACGCTTCGAGACGGCCAGGACGCTGGTGAACTGACAAGCCGTTCATGAGTGAACGCATGCCGTCAAGGCGACGGCATGCGCCCGGTGCAGCGCCGTATCAGAACGGATAATGCCGCGCCGTCGTCTGCACCGTCATCCAGCGCAGCTCGGTGAACTCGGCAATGCCCGCCTTGCCGCCGAAGCGGCCCATGCCGCTGCCCTTCACGCCGCCGAACGGCATCTGCGCCTCGTCATGCACGGTCGGGCCGTTGATGTGGCAGATGCCGGACTCGATGCGCTTGGCGACATTCATTGCACGCGCGATGTCGGTACCGAACACCGCCGATGACAGGCCGAATTCATTGTCGTTGGCGCAGGCCACCGCTTCCTCGACGCCGTCGACGCGCACGATGCCCTTGACCGGACCGAAGGACTCCTCGTGGTAGATCTTCATCTCGGGCGTGACATGATCGAGCAGCGTGGCAGGCATCAGCGTGGAGTCGGCCTTGCCGCCGCAGAGCAGCTTCGCGCCTTTGGCCAGCGCGTCATCGATGAGTTCGTTGCAGCGGTGCACGGTGCTCATGTCGACCACCGATCCCAATACCACCGGACCCTTGCGCGGATCGCCCAGCGGCAGCTGGCTGGCCTTGGCGGCCAGGCGCTCGGCGAAGGCATCGGCGATCTTGCGGTCGACGATGATGCGTTCGGTGGACATGCAGATCTGGCCGGAATTGGCGAAGGAACCGAAGGCAGCGGCATTGACGGCGGCGTCGATATCGGCGTCGTCCAGCACGACGAAGGGCGCCTTGCCGCCGAGCTCCAGAACCGCCGGCTTCAAGTGCTTGGCGCAGTAGGCGGCGATGATCTTGCCCACGCGCGTGGAGCCGGTGAAGTTCACGCGGCGCACGGCGGGATGGGCGACCATCGCTTCCACCACTGCCGCCGCGTCCTGCGGCGCATTGGTGACGAAGTTGACCACGCCGGGCGGCAGGCCGGCTTCCTGCATGGCTTCGATGATGAGGCCGTGCGTGGCCGGGCAGAGCTCGGAACCCTTCAGCACGACGGTATTGCCGCAGGCGAGCGGCATGGCGATGGCGCGCACGCCGAGAATGACGGGCGCGTTCCAAGGCGCCATGCCCAGCACCACACCCGCAGGCTGGCGCACGCCCATGGCGAGGCTGCCGGGCACGTCGGAGGGAATGATTTCGCCGCTGATCTGCGTGGTCATCGACGCGGCTTCGAGCAGCATGCCGGCCGCGAGATGCACATTGAAGCCGGACCACATGGCCGAGCCGCCGGTCTCGGCGGCAACCGCGGCGGCGAATGCCTCGCCCTTGGCTTCGAGCGCATGGGCAGCCTTCATCAGCAGCGAGCGGCGCTCGCCCGGCCCCATCGCGGCCCAGGCGGGAAAGGCCTTTGCCGCCGCCTCGACCGCTGCGATCGCATCTTCGGCGGTGGCCGCAGGCGCGGTGGTGGCGACGCTGCCGTCGAGGGGATTGCGCCGCTCGAATTGCGCACCGTTGCGGGCCTGTACGCGTTCGCCGTTGATCAGCATGGAGATAGTGCTCATTGTCGGTTCCCTATCATGTTGAATGTGAGTGAAATGCGGCCGTCTGGTTACGTAAGGCAGACGGCTTCTTACTGCTCTAAGCAGGGCAGCGGAATTTGTTTTCAGCCTTCGTGTCATTCTCCCCTCTCCCGCCTGCGGGAGAGGGAGTGAAAGATGCACCGGGGTTTTATAAAAATTCCTGCGTGCGTGCTTAGAGCCTATTTACAACCCAAGATACGACTTCCTGATGCGCTCGCCCTGCAGCAGTTCCTGCCCCGATCCCTCGGCCACCACCTGACCCTGTTCAAGGATATAGGCGTGATCGCAGACCGAGAGCGCCTGGCGAACGTTCTGTTCCACCAGCAGCACGCCCGTGCCCTGGTCGCAGATCTGCCGCAGGATGCGGAACAGCTCGGCCACCATCTTCGGTGCCAGGCCAAGCGAAGGCTCGTCGAGCAGCATGCACTTGGGCTTGCCCATCATGGCCCTGCCCACCGCCACCATCTGCTGCTCGCCGCCGCTCATGGTGCCGGCCAGCTGCCTGCGCCGCTCGGCCAGACGGGGGAACAGTGCGAGGACTTGATCCATCAATCGCTTCCGTTCGGCGGCAGGCAGCAGGTAGCCGCCGAGCTCCAGATTTTCCTCGACCGTCATCTGCGCGAACAGATGGCGTCCTTCCGGCACCAGCACCAGGCCGTTGGAGACGCGCCTCGATACATTGAAGGCTTCCACCGAATCGCCTGCAAGCGCCACCCTGCCCTGGCCCAGCGGCAGGATGCCTGACAGCGCGCGCATCAGCGTGGTCTTGCCGGCGCCGTTCGGTCCGACGATCACCGTCAGCTGGCCCTGCAGCACGCGGACGTTGATGTTGCGGATGATTTCCAGCGGTCCGTAGCCGGCCGACAGGTGTCTTGCTTCAAGGAGCACGTTCATGTCATTTGCGGCATTCATGAGATTCATTGCGGCGCTCATTCGACCACCTCATCGCCGAGATAGGCACTGATGACCTTGGGATCGGCGGCGATCTCGGCCGGCGTGCCGTCGGCCAGCAGCTGGCCGAAGTTGAGCACGGCGACGCGGTCGACCGTTTTCATCAGGGTGCGCACCGCATGCTCGATCCAGACCACGGTGAGGCCGTAGGTATCGCGCAGGCGGGCGATCAGCCGGGCCACGTCTTCCACCTCGCCTTCGGTAAGGCCTGCAGCCACTTCGTCGAGCAGCAGCAGGCGCGGCGCAGTGGCGAGCGCCATCGCGATTTCCAGCTGGCGCTGGCGTGCCGGGGGCAGCGCACCGGCAAGCTCGGCTCTCAGGCCGTCCAGATGGGTTTCCTCGATCACCTTGTCGATCAGGCCGGCATCGCCGATCCGGTTGCCGAACAGGAAAGCGAAACGCACGTTTTCCAGCACCGTCATGTCGCCGAAGATGCGCGGCGTCTGGAAGGTGCGCGCCACGCCGGCGCGGCAAAAGGCGTCGGGGCTCTTGCCCTGCAGCTCGCTGCCGCCGATGCGCACCGTGCCCGAGGTGGGAACATGCACGCCGCTGATGGCATGGAAGAACGTGGTCTTGCCTGCGCCGTTGGGACCGATGACGCCGACGAACTCGCCCTTCCTGACGTCCATCGTCACGTCGGACAGCGCCTTCAGGCCGCCGAACTGCATGCCCAGCCCCTGCACCGATAGCATGGATGTGCTCATGCCGCCTCCTTGCGTCCGGCGACCATGCCGCCGTGATTGCGGCCGAAGAGCCGTTTCCATTGAATGCTGGCGATGCCGCCCGGGATGAACAGCACGCACACGATCAGCAGCACGCCGAGAATGATCAGGTAGGCATGCGGAAAATTCAGGCGCAGCGCGTCCGACAGCAGGCTCAGGCCGATGGCGGCGATCACAGGTCCGCGCCAGGTAGTTGCGCCGCCGATCATGGCGATCAGCACGGTCTGGAAGCCGATCAGCGGACTGAACGCGGAGTGCGGATCGATGTAGGTCCAGCGCACCGCCATCGCGGCGCCGACCGCGCCGGCGAACCAGGCGCTGAGTGCGAAGCCGATCAGCTTGGTGGCGCGGGTATTGACGCCGAAGGTGGCGGCGCGCTGCTCGTCGGCGCCGATGCCGCGCATCGCCATGCCAAGCCGCGACGCCGATACCAGCTTGTAGGTGACGATGGCCAGCAGCGCCAGCGCGAGCATGGTCCAGTACAGGGTTTCGTTGGACGGCACTTCGGTGAGGACGCGGCCGACGGTGCCGAACACGCTTTTCTCGGTATAGGTGATGGAGTGGCGCACCAGCTCGCCGAGGCCGAAGGTCAGCACCGCGAAATAGGTGCCGCGCAGGTGCATCACCGCCGCGCCGACCAAGAGGGCGAACAGCGCCGACACCAGTCCGCCTGCGAAGATCAGCAGCGGCCAGGGCAGGTGCTGCATTGCCATCGCGGTGGTGTACGTGCCGAGGCCGAACAGCGCCGAGGTCGCCAGCGAGAGGTAGCGCGTGGTGCCGCTGAACATGGCCCAGCTCACCGCCAGCGCGGAGTACATCATGCAGGTCATTGCCAGCGACAGCCAGAAGTCGGAGAAGACCCAGGGGCCGGCGGCAAGGACGATGCCTGCGGCCGCCACAAGACTCATGAAGGTTTTCATTTTGCGAACAGGCCTTTCGGTCGGGTCATCAGGATCACGACGAAGATGCCGTAGCTCAGCAGCATCTTCAGCGAGGGATTGGTGAAGTGGGTGCCGAAGCTTTCCACCAGGCCGAGCAGGATGGCCGCGGCAAAGCTGCCGCCGATGCTGCCCAGCCCGCCCAGCGTGATCACGATCAGCGCCATCACGGTATAGGTCTCGCCGATATTGGGCGACACTTCATAGATCATGCTCAGGAGCGACCCCGCCAGCCCGGCCATGGCAATGCCGAGCGCGAACACGAACGGATGCAGGCGCTGCGTATCGATGCCGACCAGCCAGGCGCCCAGCGGCGACTGCAGCATGCCGCGCACCGCCTTGCCTAGCAGCGTACGCTGCAGCAGGAGGATCAGTCCCACGCTTGCCGCCACCGCCAGGAACAGTACCAGCAGGCGGTTTTGCGTCACGACCACGCCGGCATACTTGACCGGCTCGCTCATGAAGTCGTAGCCGCGGATGTCGGCGCCCCAGATCAGGTTGGCTGCGTTCTGCAGGATGAACATCAGGCCGAAGCCGATGATCAGGCTGCGCTCCTCCACCTGGTCCAGCGACCTGGAGGTCGCGGTGAGGCGACGGAACACCAGCCTGTGCAGCAGCAGTCCGCCGCCGAAGCACAGGGCAACGACCACCGGCAGCCACAGCAGCGGGCTTGCGCCGGTGACCGTGTGCAGCGTGAAGGTGAGAAACGCGCCGATCATCAGGAATTCGCCATGGGCGATGTTGAGGATGCGCATGAGGCCGTACTGCAGGTTCAGGCCGATGGCGATGACGGCATAGATGCCGCCGATCACCAGGCCGTTCACCGCAAGATCGGCAAACAGGGAAAGATCCATTTTTATACTTGACGAGTGCGATTGCTATGAAGCGTTATGAAGCGCCGGCAGCGGAATGCCGGCGCAGCGGCTTACTTCCAGGCCGGCTTGGCTGTCACCAGCTTGGCGGTGGCGCGTGCCGGCGGCCACACCACTTCGAACTCGCCGCCCTGCCACTGGCCGACGGTGCCGGGAATGCTGGCGTTCTCGCCGCGCTGGAAGCGGATCTTGCCGAGGATGGTGTCGAACTCGTTGTTTGCAATATGCTCGCGCAAGGCCTTGCGATCAAGGCCGACCTTTTCCACCGCCTGCTGCATGATCTGCAGGCCGGCCCATGCATGGCCGCTGGCCCAGCGGTCGGGTTCCTTCTTCATCTGCGTCGCATGCGCATCGAAGTAGGCCTTTGCGCCCGGCGACACTTTCGGATTCCATGAGCCCATGCCGAGCACGCCTTCGGTGTTGGCGGCGATGCGCTGCTTGTAGAGCGGGAAGGCGGTGCCGACCGAGGCGTAGAAGAACTTCGGATTGAATTCGATCTCGCGCGCCTGGGTCGAGGCGAGAATGGTATCTGGCGGATAGGTGATGCCGATGAAGGCATCCGGATTGAGCGTCTTGATGCTCTTGAGCACCGGGGACAAGTCCTTCACGCCCAGCGGATAGCTCTTGCTCTCGATGATCTGCATGCCCTTGTCCTTCAATGCGAGGCGCAGCGAAGCCATGTTCTCGATGCCGAACAGGTCATCCATGTAAACCACCGCCACGGTCTTGACGCCGTTGGCGGAGAGCATGTCGGCGAGCGCGCCCATCATCTTGTCGGGCTGCTGCAGCAGCGAGAAGAAGTAAGGCAGCTGCATGTCGATCAGCTTGCGCGACAGCGCGGTCGGCGCGAGGAAGGGATAGCCGTAGCGGTTGGCCAGCGGCGCGACGGCGAAGTTCATTGCCGAGCCCCAGGGCGGCAGGATCAGGTCGACCTTGTCGCTGCCCATCAGCTTTTCATAAGTGCGCACCGCGGTCTCGATCTCGCTGCGGTCGTCATAGGCCACGAGTTCCACCTTGCGTTTCTGGCCCTTGACCGACAGGCCGCCGGCGGCATTGACCTGCTCGGCCCAGAGCAGGTAGTTCGGCTCCTGCGACACCTGTGCGCCCGGCGCATAGGGGCCGGTGCGCGACATGGTGTAGCCGATGCGGATGGGCTTGTCGGCCTGGGCGAAACTGACGGCAGGCGCTGCTGCGGCGAGTGCGAGGGCGGCGGCGAGGGTTCTGCGTTTCAGGTTGACGTTGCGTTTCATTGAGTCTCTCTCCATTGTTGTAGTGCGTGGTTGCTACACGAATCTTCCGTGGTGTTTCTGATGCTGCGATCCCTACAGGCAAAGCGAGGCCTCGCCTTTCCCGGGAGGGAAAGGACGATTCAACGCAGTTTCGTTTCAGACCGAAGCCGGGTCTTTATGACGCCAGGCGCAGAATGGGAATCGGATCGTCTTCGCCGCTGTGTTCGGTTGCGTGCTTCAGGTTCTGCAGCGCGATCTGCCTGTGCTCTTCCGCCAGCGCCGCAGCGCGTGCGCCCTGCCCGCGCCGGAGGGCGTCGACCAGCATATGGTGCTGGCGCTGGGCAAAGCGCATCAGTTCATCGCTGTGCGCCTGCTTGGACTGGAAAGGCAGCATGCCGCCGGCCGAAGCGAAGGGAATGCGGTCTATCGATGCCAGGCATTGCCTGAGCACGTCATTGCCGCAGCCGTCAACGATCAATTGATGGAAGCGCTGGTTCATGTCCAGGTAGGCGGCAACGTCTTCCAGCTCCATTTTCGGAACCGAGGTGATGCGGTCGCCTTCATCAAGGCAGGCCTGCAGCTGATCGCCGAGACCGCGCGCCACGCCCTGCTCGGCCAGCAGGCGGGCCGCCATGCCTTCCAGGTTGGCATGGACCGCGATGGCCTGCGAAATCTCGCGCGCCGTGTACTTGCGCACCACATAGCCGCCGCCCTGCACGCGCTGCACCAGGCCTTCCTGCTCCAGCATCAGCAGCGCCGAGCGCACCGGCGTGCGCGATGCCTGCAGCCGTTCCGACAGCGCCGCTTCCACCAGGCGCTCGCCGCCGGCGAAGGCGCCCTTCATGATGAGATCGCGGAGTTCAACCAGCAGGCGGGCGGTCTGGGTATCCATGGCTGTGTCTCGTGTCTCGGATTTAATTTGTTGGAATGGCTATTAAAGTACACCGGGATTTATTTAATGTATACCGAACACCCCGGCTTTCACGAAAAGTCATGGAATATGGCACGATTTTTCATGGAAAAGCAGGGCTTCGGTATACCAAGGAGCGCCGCACCATGAACTTTCAGGCTGGAAGGACCCGGACCGACAGGCTGGCACTTAACCTCCCGCGCCTTGCGACGCGGTGAGCCTGCGCAGCTCCTCGACCAGCTTCGCCGCCGGCCCCGGCAGCAGGCCTTCGCGGCGCCGGAAGGCAGTGAGCGTTCGCTCCGCATGGGCACTCTTGATCGGCAGCGCATCGATGAGGCCGGCCTTGCGCTCGACTTCATACATCGGCGCCGGCATCCAGCTGAGAAATCCGGCATTGATCACCAGGCTTTTCAGCACCACGATGGAGCGGGTTTCGACGACGATGTTGGGCAGGCCGAAGCCATGCCTGGCGAACATGCGGCGCATGTCTTCATAGGGCGCGGTGCCGCGCGGGACGATGACCCAGCGCTGATCCAGCGTATCGGCCAGCGCGAGATCCGGCTTTTGGGCGAGTTCGTGGCCGGCGGCGGCCACCACGTAGCTGGTATCGGTCCAGCGGCAGTCGGCAATGGCGCAGATATCCTCGCTGTCTTCCATCTGGGTGCCGAGCGCGATGTCGATTTCATGGGTGACCAGCGCATCCGCGAGCCTGTCCCATACGCCTTCGACCACTTCGATGCGCAGATTGGGCCATCGGGCCAGGACTTGTTGAATGGCAAGCGGCAGGATGGAACTGGCAATGCTGCCGATGGCGCCGACCCGGATGGTGCCCTTGCTGAGCCCGCGCATGGCCTGGATTTCTTCGGTGGCGCGCAGCGATTCCTGCTGCAGCAGGGTCGCCCGCGGCAGCAGCGCCTCGCCGAACGGGGTCAGCCGCATGCCCTTGGAATTGCGTTCGAACAAGGGAGCGGCGAGTTCATCTTCCAGGCGCTTGACGATGCGGCTGAGCGCCGGCTGGGTGATGTGCATGGATTCGGCCGCTCGTCCGAGGCTGCCGTGGGTGGCGATGGCGAGAAAGGCGGCGATCTGGCGGCTGTCTAAAGTCATACCGAAATGTAATGACTTTGGTTGAAGAAAGCAATTCCGCGGCAATGGCGGGTTTGACATACTGGCGTCCTAAGATTCGACGCCATTCGAGGCATGAAACGCTCCCCTCTCCCGCAGGCGGGAGAGGGGCTGGGGGTGAGGGCGGCAGCATAACCACATGCGCTCTTGCGATCCCCCTCATCCCCAGCCCTTCTCCCGCCTGCGGGAGAAGGGAGTGAATGCTCCGGCCAATTTGCCTTTCTTTCCGAATTCAAGACTACCCCTCATGCCCCAATCCACGCCAGCCGCATCCCAGCCCACCTTCACCGTCCGCGACGCCGTCATCGACCTGCTGCGCCGCTTCGGCATGACCTCCATCTTCGGCAACCCCGGCTCCACCGAACTGCCGCTGTTCCGCAACTTCCCCGACGATTTCCGCTACGTGCTCGGGCTGCAGGAATCGGTGGTGGTCGGCATGGCCGACGGTTATGCGCAGGCCAGCCGCAACGCCTCCTTCGTCAACCTGCATTCGGCGGCCGGCGTCGGCCATGCGATGGGCAACATCTTCACCGCCCACAAGAACCGCACGCCCATGGTGATCACTGCCGGCCAGCAGGCGCGCGCCATCCTGCCCTACGATCCCTTCCTGTTTTCCGGGCAGGCGACCGAACTGCCGAAGCCCTACGTGAAGTGGAGCTGCGAGCCGGCGCGTGCTGAGGACGTGCCGCTGGCTATCGCACGCGCCTATTACATCGCGATGCAGGAGCCGCGCGGACCGGTGCTGGTGTCCATTCCGGCGGACGACTGGGACCGCCCTGCCGAGCCCGTGCCGCAGCGCGTGGTCAGCGCCTGCGCCCGCCCGGACCCGGCGGTGCTCGACGGCGTCGGCAAGGCCCTCGACGCCAGCGCGCGGCCGGCCTTCGTGGTCGGCGCGGCGGTCGACCGCGGCGAAGCCTGGGACGACGTAGTCAGCCTGGCCGAACGCCACAATGCGCGGGTGTTCACCGCGCCGATGTCGGGCCGCAGCGGCTTTCCGGAAGATCACCGGCTGTTCGCCGGCTTCCTGCCGGCGATGCGTGAAAAGATCGTCGGCCTGCTGGAGCCGCATGACTTCATCCTGGTGATAGGCGCACCGGCCTTCACCTATCACGTCGAAGGCTTCGGACCGCATGTGCCGCCCGGCGCGACGCTTTGCCAGCTGATCGAGGATCCGGCGATCGCCGCATGGACGCCGGTCGGCACCTCCGCGGTCGGCAACATCCGCCTCGGCGTGCAGGACTTGCTGGCGCGCGCCGCACCGCCTTCGCGCCCGGCACCGGCCTTGCGGACGCCGCCGCACCGGGCCGAGCCGCCTGCGCCGGGAGCCCGCATGTCGGTGGCCTTCGCACTGCAGACGCTGGCCGAACTGCGCGCGCCCGATTCCATCGTGGTGGAGGAAGCGCCGAGCTCGCGGCCGGTGATGCACAATTACCTGCCCATCCTGCGCAGCGAGACTTTCTATACCATGTGCAGCGGCGGGCTCGGCTACGGCTTGCCGGCGGCGGTCGGCGTGGCCATGGTCAAGCGCGACAGCAAGGTGATCGGGCTGATCGGCGACGGTTCCGCCATGTATTCCATCCAGGGCCTGTGGAGCGCGGCGCAGATGAAACTGCCGATCACCTTCATCATCCTGAAAAACCGCAGGTATGCCGCGCTGCAGGAATTCGCGGCGGTCTTCGGCTTCAAGGCCGATGAAAGGCTGGAAGGCACGGACCTTCCCGACATCGATTTCGTATCGCTGGCAAAAGGCCAGGGTTGCGAGGGCGTGCGCATCGACAAGGCGGAAGACTTGCGCGACGTGCTGGCCGAAGCCCTGCGCTCGCCGACGCCCGTGCTGGTGGAGATCGAGGTTGCCTGATGGATTGCCGCATCACCCGATGCAAGACGTACGATAACGAGAACACCAAGGAGAGAGACATGATTTCGAACACCAGAAGAGCCTCCCTCGCCCTGATCGCCGCAGCCGCCCTCGGATGCGGTCCGGCGCTGGCCAAGGATGCCTATCCGACCAAGCCGATCAAGATCATTGCGCCCTTCGCGCCCGGCGGCGTGGCTGACGTGATGGCGCGCCTGATCGGCGAGCGGCTGTCGAAGTCGCTCGGCCAGCCGGTGATCGTCGAGAACCGGCCGGGTGCGGGCGGCAACGTGGGTGCGGACGTGGTCGCGAAATCGGCGCCCGACGGCTACACGCTGCTGATGACCTCGGCCGGCATCCTGTCCATCAACGGCAGCCTGTATTCCAAGCTGACCTTCGATCCGGCAACCAGCTTCACCCCGGTAACCATGGTCGCCGACATGCCGATGGTGCTGGTGGTAAACAATAACGTCGAGGCCAAGACCCTGCCCGAGTTCATCGCCTATGCGAAGAAGAATGACGGCAATGTGTTCTTCAGCTCGCCGGGCAACGGCACCACGCCGCATCTTGGCGCGGAGCTGTTCCAGCGCGCGGCCGATGTGAAGGTCACGCATGTGCCGTACAAGAGCGGTTCCGAATCGCTCACCGCCATCGTCTCGGGCCAGGTCACGGGCGCCATCGAAACGCCGCCGTCGGTGATCGCGCAGATGAAGTCGGGCAAGATCAAGCCGATCGCGGTGGCCGGTCCGCGCCGCCTGGAGCAGCTGCCCGACGTGCCGACCATGGCCGAAGCCGGGGTGAAGGATGCGGAAGTGCTGTCCTGGTTCGGCCTCGTCGCGCCGGCGAAGACCCCGCCCGACATCGTCAACGTGCTCTACAAGGAAACCGCGAAGATCCTGAAGGAGCCGGAAGTGGTGCAGAAGCTGGCATCGCTCGGCACCCGCGCCGACGGCTCGTCTCCCGCCGAGTTCGATCGCTTCATCAAGAGCGAGAGAACCAAGTGGGACAGGATCATCAAGCAGGCCAACATCAAGATGGAATGAGCGGGGAACGCGGCACGTCCGGCTGATGCCGGTCTGCCGCGCCCGTTCGACACCCTCTATCGCTTCATCACGGCGAAGATGAACAGAGGAACGGCCATCGCCAGGAAATATCCGCCCACCGCAGCGCCGAAGAGCTGATAGCGGGTCCAGACCTTCACCAGGCGTCTTACTTCCGGATCGTCAATGGTGTTTGCGACCGCAAGTATGATGCCGAATTCCGAGGGAAGCCTGCCGACATGCGACACGAGCAGGTTCTTGAGCTGCCGGTCGGTGCGCGTGACGCCCGGCCTGAATGCCAGCGTGACAATGGCGATCAGCACGAAAAGCGTGTTCAGCGGGTTGGCGCCGCCGTTCTTCGGGTCGCCGAAGAGGGCAAGATGCCCGGCCGTTATTGCAGCACACACCAAGGCACCCAGCATGACGAAAGCGTAATAACGCTTCTGGTGGGCGACGATCTGCGGCGCCATTGAAGGCGGAGCGAAATAAGCGCGCACCCGGTCCTTGTCTCCCGAGCTCATCGTTCCTCCCTTGCGCTGTAAGGCCTTTCTTGCATCCTTGCGTGTTTTTCCCGCATGCCGTCATGACGGCATGCTTGCGGCGCGCAGCATACCCAGACGGATTTCGGTGCACGGAAGCGACGGTGCGAAATCATGCCGCGTTGTCTTGTACGGCAGCATCTCCACGTCGTGCACCACGCAGCGGTAGATATCATCGACATCGAACGGCGCGCCGGTGCGGACGCTCGTCACCCTGACGCGGGGATCCCTGTAACTCAGCAGCACGCAAGGCAGATAGTCGAGGCCGAGCAGCAGCGCGGCGCGAGCGCGATGGTTGCCGTCCATGATGATGCCGGTATGGATGTCGATCGGAATCGGCGTGGTCCAGACATCGGCCTCTCGTATGCTGTCGGCGAGCGCCTGCACCGCGCCGTCGTCGACTTCTTTCGAGCGGCGCAGAAATGAAATCGGCTTGATGTCCACACAATAGGATGGATGAGCGAATGAATATTCCCGCATGTGTTTTCCTTTCGCAAGTGAATCGATGGCTTTCAGAACAGTGCCGATTTCGTGCACGGTGCTGCAGGCATGAATGGATGCGCGCACGAGTCCGAGCAATCCGCGCTGCATGCCTTGCCTGTCCTCCAGACCGTTCATGAAAATGTCTCTCTGCATCGCAGACCTGCCTTAACGTGAAGCTGGTCAAACCACATCGTCCACGATCACATGCCCGATTCCCAACGAGCAGCGCTCGATGCGCGCCGCGATCCGGTACACGCTGCGCAGCATCTCGACGGTGATCACTTCCTCACTAGGCCCGCTGGCCTGCACCGTGCCGCCGGCAATCACCAGGGCCTGGTCGGAGAAGCGCAGTGCCTGGTTGAGGTCATGGATGGCGATGAAGACGATCATGTTGCGCTGCCGCGCCAGCTTGCGCATGAAGGAGAGCACCTGCACCTGGCGGTGCAGGTCGAGCGCGCTGGTCGGTTCGTCCATCAGCAGGATCTCCGGGTCGCGCGCGAGCGTCTGCGCAATCGAGGCCAGCTGGCGCTGCCCGCCGCTGAGCTCGCCGAGGTTGCAGAACGCAAGGTCGGCAATGCCCAGCGAAGCCATCACTTCGTCGATCAGCGCCAGGTCGGCATCGTGCACCGCCCAGGACGGCGTCTGCTGCTTGCGCGCCAGCAGCACCGATTCGTAGACCGTGAGCCGCGCATTGGCGCTGATGTCCTGCGGCATGTAGCAGATGCCGTCCTCGCCCTTTTCCGACTGCTCCAGATGCACCCGGCCCGGCCCTTCGAGCAGGCCTGCGATGCGCTTGAACAGCGTCGACTTGCCGGCCGCGTTCGGACCGATCAGGGCGACCACCTCGCCGGCGCGGAAGACAGGCGTGCTGATGCCGGCAACTACTGGCTGGCGTCCGTAGCCGGCGCCGACGTTTTCGAGTCTCAGGCTTACCATGCATTCCTCCTGCTGCCGAGGATGAGCGAGATGAAGAAAGGCACGCCGATGAGCGAGGTGACGACGCCGATGGGGAAGATGGCGCCGGGAATCAGCGTCTTGCTGACCACGGAGCTGACCGACAGCACCAGCGCCCCGGTCAGCAGCGACGCCGACAAGAAGAAGCGCTGGTCCTCGCCGATCAGCATGCGGGCGATATGCGGCCCGACCAGGCCGACGAAGCCGATGGTGCCGACGAAGGCAACCGGAATCGCGGCCAGCAGGCTCACCAGCACCAGGGTCTGGAAGCGCAGTCTCGGCACATCGACGCCGAAGCTCGCCGCCTTGTCCTCACCCAGGCGCAGCGCGGTCAATGCCCATGCCCTGCGCGCGAACAAGGGCAGCGTTACGGCGATGACGGTGCAGGTGACGGCCAGCTTGCTCCAGGTCGCCTTGGTCAGGCTGCCCATGGTCCAGAAGACGACCGCGGCTACTGCCTGTTCGGAAGCGAAATACTGCACCAGCGCAAGCAGCGCATTGAAGGTGAATACGAGCGCAATGCCGAGCAGCACGATGGTCTCGGCGGTAACGCCGCGGCGCATCGACAGCATGTGGATCAGGAAGGCCGACAGCATGGCCATCAGGAAGGCATTGATCGGCACCAGGTATTCGGTGCCCACCGGCAGCAGCTTGACGCCGAAGGCCAGGCCGAGCGCCGCGCCGAAACTGGCGGCGGCGGAAATGCCGAGGGTGAAGGGACTGGCGAGCGGATTGTTGAGGATGGTCTGCATCTGCGCGCCGGCCAGCGACAACGCAGCGCCCACGGCCAGCGCCATCAGGGCCACCGGCAGGCGGATCTCCCACAGCACCACCTGCAATTGCCGCGGCGCTTCATCCGGCATGAAGAGCGCGCGGATGACATCACCGAAACGATAGCTGGCTGGGCCGAGCGCCAGGTCCAGCAGCACGCTCAGCAACAGCAGCAGAACGATTGCCGCAAGCATGAGCTGCTTGCGCCGCACCAGCCTGCGATAGGCATCGCGCTGCACGGTTTCCGCTTGCAGGACGGCGCTCATGGACGGCCCTCCGCCTTGGACTGCCCGGCAAGGTTCGACGGGTCTGCATTCAGCGAAACGAAATAACCGGGCTCATGCGCGAAAGGCAGGAAGCGCTCATGCAGGGCGCGGAAACCGGCGTCCGGGTCGAGATCGGCGAACAGCGCGGGATGGAACCACTTGGCCAGCTGCTGGATGGCGATGAATTCATACGGGCTGTTGTAGAACTGGTGCCAGATCGCATGGAAGGCACGGCGCTGCTGGGCGGTAGTGCCGGCATAGGCAGGACGCGCAGTATAGGCTTCCAGCTTGCGCGCGGCCTCCTTCAGGTCGGCGCCCGGCCCCACGCCGATCCAGCTGCCGCCCGGCGCATAGGCTTCCCAGTTGGCGCTGGTGACGACGATCTGTTCCGGATCGGAGGCGACCACCTGTTCCGGGTTGAGCTGCCCGAACGTGCCCCGGATGAATTGCTTGCCGATGTTATGGCCGCCGGCCAGTTCGACGAACTTGCCAAAATTCTCATTGCCGAAACTCAGGCAGCAATCCTGGGTATAGCCGCCGATGCGTTCGATGAACACTTTCGGCCTTGCCGGCTTGCCGGCTTCGATCACGTCGGTGACGCGCCGGATCTGCTCGTCGCGGAAGCGGATGAATTCATCGGCGCGCGCCTCCTTGCCAAACAGCTTGCCGAACAGGCGCATAGTGGGTTCGGTGTGTTCGATCGGGTAGTGGCGGAAATCGATGTAGACCACCGGAATGCCGAGCGCGCCGAGTTTTTCGATGTAGCGCGCATCCTCGGTCGCGCGCTGGGCTTCGATATTGAGGAAGATGACATCCGGCTGTTGCGAAATCGCCTGCTCGATGTCGAAAGTGCCGTCCTCGAAGCCGCCGAAGGTGGGAATGTCGGCGATGGCCGGGAATTGCTTCAGGTAGCGCTTGTAGGTGTCGGGGTCGGCCTGGATCATGTCCTTGCGCCAGCCGACGATGCGCTTGATCGGGTTGTCGGTATCGAGAGCCGCGACGAGATAGAGCTGCCGGCCTTCACCGAGAATAACGCGCTGCACCGGTACACGGACATCGACCTTGCGCCCGAGCAGGTCGGTCACCGTGACCATGCTGCGCTCTTCCTGTGATGCGTCGGCGGCATGCTGCGCTCCATTCTGGCCCGCGCCGCCGGGCGTCTTGAGAAAGAGGAAGTATGCGCCCAGCATGCAGCCGAGGATGATGAGCAGAAGC
Organism: Noviherbaspirillum malthae; assembly: GCF_015352985.1. Lineage (GTDB taxonomy): Bacteria > Pseudomonadota > Gammaproteobacteria > Burkholderiales > Burkholderiaceae_D > Noviherbaspirillum > Noviherbaspirillum malthae. Next base: position 39,580 of record NZ_JACYXF010000016.1, read on the forward strand.
ACGGCGATGCGGCCGGATTGCGTTGCCGATGGAGTTTCCGATTGAGTTGCCATAAGGGTTGACTCGTCTGAATATTGAAGGCTTATTGCCCGGGAGAGGTTTCGACACGGCCTGGCGCAGCCTGCCCGCGCCACAGCCACCAGACGGCAGCGGCCGACAATGCGTAGGAGAGGGTCACCAGGAAATAGGTGTATTCCAGCCCCGCCGCCTGCATGAACCAGCCGCCCAGCGCAATGCCGGCGATCGAGGAAAACTGCGTGGTGCTCTGCGCGATGCCGAGCACATAGCCTTGGCGCAGGCTGCCCGCAGCCTTCGAAATCAGCGACATCAGGACCGGCGTGGTGGCGCCGAGCAGCAAGCCCCACGCAAAGTGAACCGTAGTAAACACGGCGATGCTGCGTGTGACGGCAGCGACAGCGGTCAGCACGGCGCAGGCCGAAGCGATGTACGCCATACGCCGCAACGACTCTGGCAGGGACTTGCTCTCGAAATGACGCGCCCAGAGCGAGGCGGATGCGACAAATCCCAGTGCAAGCAATCCGTAGCAGAAGCCGACCACCCAGTTGCTGACGCCGAAAACGGTACGCACGTAGAGAGAAAACGGCGTCTGCGTGATCATCCGGCTGACCAGCAGGATGCCGATGATGAAAAGCAGGCCGAGTATGGGCTGTGAACGCCACGCCGGCACTGCGCCATCCACTGCGCCATCATTACGCAGCGGCTCGGGCCGCGTGCCTGCCGGTGCCAAGGAAGCCTTGTCCTGCGATGGCTGCACCGCGGGCAGGATGAACGCGACTGCAGCAGCGCACAATGCACACAGGATTGCCGCCACCACATTGATGCGGAAGAAACTGGCCTGGTCGAGGATCAGCCCGCCGGTAACCGCGCCGGCGAGCGAGCCGACGTTGGTTGATACCTGCAGATAGGCAAACAGGCGAGCGCGCCGCAGCGGCGATACGATGGAAACACCGTAAGCCTGCGCCGGCGCGATATAGCCGGCGCAGGCCCCCTGCAGGAAGCGCAGTGCGAGAATGGTCCAGACATCGGTCGTGAATGCCAGCGCCAGCTGCGTCAGCGACAGGCCGAGCAGGGCGCGGATCATCATCGGCTTGTGCCCGAAGCGGTCGCCGATGCGTCCCCAGAAGGCGCTGGTCAGCACGATGCCGAGCATCGGACCGACATAGACGGCGACACTGGCGAAACCGAAGACCGCGTCCGACCCGCTGAGTGTCTTCAGGTGAACCGGCCAGAACGGTCCGCTCATTTCCATCGCGCCCATGGAAACGAGCTGGATCACGAACAGCACATGGATCAGCCGCTGGGACTGTTCGGTTCCGATGTTGGTATCGGCGTTGACTTCCCGCATCGTTCAGACTTCCCTGTTTGCCGCCAGAAGCGGATTCGGCAAGGCATGCTGCAGCCGGTAATCCGTGTACTTGAGCAGATGCATGCGCAAGACCGAGCGTGTCGGCCAAGGCTGCTCGAGGAAGGCAGCCCGTTCCGCCTGCAGGAACCCGGTTGACAGGCGCGGCGCATAGGCATCGAAGCAGCGCTCGGTTTCCCGGCGAAGAACTTCCCAGAGCCGGGTCGGCGCAAGGCCGTATTCGCCGCTAAGCAGCAGGGCCAATTCATGCAGATGGCAGACCAGGCAGGCATCGATCACGAAGGTACGCACCGGTTCGATGTCGTCCGTAAAGACCGTCGGCAGGATGCCGGGATGCACGTAGGGCTTGAGCTCATGTCCGCGCGCGTTGAGCAGCGGGGCGTAGGTACGGCCGTCGCCGAAATCGCGGATCAGCAGGCTCTTCGCCGTGCCGCCGGCATCGAACAGCACCGTGGTGTTCTGCTGGTGCGCTTCCAGGCCGATGCCGTACAGCAGGTAGATGCCGACGACCGGATGGAGAACGGTTTGCGCATATTGGCCGAACCAGGCCTCCACCTGGGCCGCAGGCGCCCTGCCCTTGCCGCGCTCGATCAGCTCTGTGACCAGCGGCCTGCCGTCGACCGGCGATGCCGCGAACAGGGCGGCGACCGTCACCGGCAGCAAGCCCTCGCTGCGTCCGAAGGCGTCGCTGCAGGCACGGAAGGCGACGGAGAGATGGCGGCCAGGCCGGTCTTCCCTGCGTACCGCATGCCGGTAATGGTAGGCCACCTCTTCCGGAAAGATGTCGAGCGTGTTGCCGAAGTTGTTTTCCTCCGCGAGAATGCGCTTGATCAGCGTGCTGATTCGCGGCCCCATGTGAATGGACTTGGCCTGCAGGCTGCGCTGTTCGCTGGTCAGCCACAGCGCCACCGGCAGCTTGATGAACGGCGCCTTGGCATTCGTATCGGCGGCGGGCGCCATGGTGCGGAAGGACATGGTGGGCAAGGTCTCGATATCCGGTCCGTCCAGGATGAGGATGCCCTCGCCGATTTCTGCCGCATATTCGCGCCTGACGAAATGTTCAAGATGCCAGGCATGGATGGGAAGCGGCAGCCAGTCCTTCTCGTCGAGTCCGCGCGCATTCAGTCGGGCTGTCCAGTCTGCCCATTGCGCGGGGAAGCGCTCGGCGAACCATGCGCGCACGTCTTCGACGTGCGGCATGCGCTCCACGTAGGCCATGTCGCCGCGCAGGGCGGCAATGCGCAGCTTGACCCTGGCATTGAATTCCGGCGACAGCCGCGCCACTTCCTGGGGCGACAGGTCGGGCTTGGATTTCCAGGTCGGATAGAAGGGATGCCCTTCCAGTGCGCCCCATTGATCGAGCAGCACGGCCGCATCGCGGGTGCCGGTCGTTTTGCGCAAGCCGTCGAGGAAGGTCGAGGCGCCGGCAGTCTGTGCCATCGCGCGCAGCTCGGCATTCCAGGCGTCTCGATAAATTCTTGCCAGCGCATCGTTGGCGATGCTGTTGGCCATGTCCGCCTTCAGACCGGCGATGCCTTCATCGGATGGCGCGAAGTCGAAGTGCGGCCGCAGCAGTTGAATCAACTCATCCGGCGTTTCTATCGCGGTGCGCACGCCGCCGTTTTCGACGAGAGTGATATCGCCGCGATTGATGAAGGTGCCGGCGGGTGCGGCCCACAGGTTGTCGAAGAAGAGCAGCGCATGCGCCTGCCACAGCGGCAGCCATGCGCCCTGCCCATGCGGCGCGAACACCAGCAGCTTGCTGTCGATGATGTTTTCCGCAAACAGGCAGCGTACCAGCCGGCGCAGGGCGTTGCGGCGCGCCGTTGCCAGCGCTTCATTCTTGCGCTCCGCATAGAAGCGGCTCTCGGGGTGCAGCAAATTGAGTTCGGGTTTCATGGTTGGCAATTCGTTCAGTTCATTCGGATAAGGTTGGATTCGGGCCAGGCCGGAGGCAGGTAATCCAGTGCGGAAGCGCGCAGCCCGCCCATGTAGTTCACATGCCAGTCGAAGATTTCCTCCAGATGCGGCGCAGCGACCTTGAGGCGGCGCGCCATGCCGACCAGCAGCGCAAGGCCGTAGGCGACGTCTTCATGAAAGGCGCGGCTGCGCCTGTCGATCAGGTAACCGGCAAATTCTTCCGCCGGCACCAGCGGCGCCTCGATGTCTTCATAGGCACGGTTGGTGCGCAGCACGCCGAGCATGGTGGCCTGGTCGCGGATCTGGTCCTGGTAGGCTTCGATGATTTCCTGCCGCAGCGGCTTGACCGACGACAGGTCGATGCCGAGCCGCTCCTCCAGTGCCTTGCACAGGCGCTGGCTCTCCTCGTCGCAGCGCTCCAGGAAATAAGCGCCCAATTCGGGACAATCCGTCCACCAGCGCAGGCGCGTCGGCAGCGGCCTGCCATGCCATTGCCCGTAGGGACCGATCAGGCCGTACACCACCGAGGGATGCATGATGGGATTGCCCGGCGTGAGCGTGATTTCCAGATAGTCGTCGAGCAGTTCGACAGGCGCCCCGTAGAGCCTTTGCAGGTGGCCGAGCAGCGTCTTGCGCGAAGCTGCGCTTTCGCGCCGGTGCGCGGCGGCGTACAGCCGGCTCTTGGCGCCGCCCATGCGTACCGAGATGCCGGGCTTCAGGTCGAAGGCGGTGTGCGGCACATCCTTCATGCCCCAGATCACCGCATTCGGCCGATCTGCCAAGGCCTTCTCCGCGAGCCAGTCGAAGCCGCAGAAACCGGGAATCGCACCGACATGCACCGGCTTGTCTGCGGGCAGCACCGCTGCAATCGCTTCCAGCAGTCCGGGTCTTGCCTGCGCCGGGACAGTAATGATCACCATGTCGGCATCTCCCATCACTTCCCCGGCATGGCGGGATACCGCATCGAGTCTCGCATGCAATGCCTCGCCGTCGGGCAGCATTGCTGCAAGCGCCCTTCCCTCCCGGTGGCTTGCGATCAGCGCTTCATTCTGCGTAAGCATCGATACCCGCACGCCAGGCAACTGCTTGAACAGGATGGCGTTCAGGTGTCCGGTGCGGCCGCCGCCGCAGATGACGACGTTGAGCATCTCGCTGCCTGCTTCGCTCGCCTGCTTCATGCAACGCTCAGGCGCGGATGCGTGCGCGGCGCCTCTTCCTGGTTGCCGTCGCTCAGCCATCCGTCCAGCTTTTTCCAGATGTCCGGGTCGAGCAGGTTGCGCGACTTCAGCCAATCTTCGTTGAACACCGTATGCAGGTATTTCTCGCCGCCGTCGGCGACCGCGGCAACGACATTGCCGCCGATCAGGCCGCAATGGATGAATTCCAGCGCCTTGTAGATGACGCCGCCGGTGGAGCCGCCGACCAGCAGGCCGGTATGCTTGGCAATGTAGCGCGCCGTTTCGAAGGCTTGCGCATCGGTCACCTGCACGCCCATGTCGATGCAGCTGTAATCGAGCACCAGACCGACCGTGTCGCCCTTGGGCGTGCCGGTTCCCGACTGGTAGTAGGGATGGCCAGGCTGGCCGAAGACGATGGAGCCGTCCGGCTCGACCGCAATGGTGCGTGTATTCGGGTTGTGCAGCTTCAATCCGCGGGCGATGCCGGTCATGGAGCCGCCGGTGCCGACGCAGCCGACGTAGGCATCCACGGGGCCACCGATCTGGTCGACCACTTCGCGCACGAAATCGAAATAGCCGCCGGCATTGGCCACGTTGTCGGACTGGTTCATGAAGACCGAGCCCGGAATCTGGGCTGCGATCTCGGCGGCGAGGCGCTGGCGTTCCACCACGGCCACCTCGTCTTCGCGGTAGCTGCCTTCGACATAGCGAATCTCGGCGCCGAGCGCGCGCATCACGCCGATCTTGTCCTGGGCCGCATGATGGTCGACCACGGCGATGAAACGCAGGCCGAATTCGATGGCCGCGATGGCGAGGCCGATGCCGGTGTTGCCCGACGACGACTCGACGATCACGCCGCCCGGCTTCAGGCGCCCGGACTTGAGCGCCGCGACCACCATGTTGCGGGCCATCCTGTCCTTGATGCTGCCGCCGGGATTGTTCTTTTCTATCTTCAGCAGCAGCCTGGCATTCTTTGCGGGGACCGGCACGCTCAGGATAGGGGTATTGCCGATCAGATCAGTGACCTTGTTCAGGATCATGGTATTCCTCCGTTCAGTCATCAGGGGAGATATGCTGCCGGCCGGCCGCATCGATGGTGAGGACGATGCGGCGCGGCATTGGGTGGCGGTGAAATTCGTTTTCCAGCAGGTCCATCTGGTAGCCTGCGGTGTTGGCATAAATGAGCAGATCGCCGGCGCGGGGTTCGCGCTCGAAAGCGAGCAGACGGTTGGTAATCACGTCGTCGTCGAGGCAGCTGTGCCCGGCGATATAGGCTTGCACCGGGCCGGCCTGCGTAGCATCGTTGCCTTCGGCTGCCGAGATCAGGATCGGATCGACCAGAAATTCGGAATTGAACCAGGTTTCGCAGGCGCTGAAGCTGCTGCCTTCGACGAAGATCGCATGCCCGCCGCCGGCCAGCTGCTTGACGCGGGTGATTCTGAATACCGAGATCGCAGCCTGGTCGGCCAGGCTGCGGCCGGGCTCCAGCGCCAGGATCAGGTCGTTGTCATTGAGCCAGGCGGCCACGGACTGGGTCGCAGTGCAGGGCGACGCGAGCAGGCCATCCAGCCATGCGGATGCATCAAGCCGGTTGCCGTAGGGGTAGAACGACTCCGGCACCTTGGCGTTGCGGTAGTGCTCCTTGCACTGGTATTGCAGGAAGGCGTCATAGTCGTCGCTGTCGACATAGCGCACCGGCATGCCGCCGCCAATGTCGATGATGCGCGGCCGCAGCCCGAGTCCGCTTGCGGTCTCCATCAGGGGCAGGAGTTCGTGCAGCGCTTGTACCCGCGTCTCGACGGCATAGCCGCTCAAGTGGAAATGAAAACCTTCGAAGGTAAAGCGGTCCTTCATTCTCGCTAACTGCTGCAGGCAGGACAGCATGTCTTCTTTGCCCATGCCGAAACGGCTTGCCTCCGACGCGTCCGGCCGGTAGCGAAGCAGCAGGCGCGGCCTTGAGGATGGCGCGATGGTGGCCGAGGATTCGATCAGGTCAGACAATTCTTCCGCCGAATCCACCGAGATGAGCGCTGGGCCGGCAAGCAGTTCCGCATGAAACTCGCTGGTCTTGGCGGGCCCGGTCGCGCACAGGTCCGGCATCTTTGCTCCTGCACGCAGCGCGTCGCGCATTTCATGCAGACTGGAGACGTCCACGCCGATGCCGCACTCGACGGCCGCGCGCACCAGCGCCTGCGACTTGTTGACCTTGGCGCCGTAGTAAATCGCATGCCGGACCCGGTGCGCCTGCAGTACCCGCCGAAACGCCTGCACATTCTGATTGAGCATTTGCGGCAATACGATGTTGAGAGGCGATCCATACTGGTCGGCCAGCTCGATCAAGCTGCCGGGTGATGCCTCGATGAAACCACGGATGGCTTCATCGAGAATCGGCTTGAGCAGTGCCGGCGCATGGGCGCTTGCAGACCTCGGATGATTGACATGTCCGATGTTGCCGATGCCGCTCCGCTGCAAATCGTTCCACATGGATGCCTCCTTCCCTTGGGTTAAAAGTCTACCGATGCCGACAGCAGCAGGGTGCGCGGCGCGCCTTGGGCGAAGCCGCCGTACGATGCCACGCCCGACCAGTAATCGCGGTCGAAGGCATTGAGCACATTGGCACGGAAGGTCGTCGCCTTGCCTGCGATGCGGGTGGCATAACGCGCGCCGAGGTCGACCCGGGTCCACGCCGGCAGGCTCTGCGTGTTGGCCTGGTTCACGTACTGCTTGCCGGTATAGGCCACGCCGCCCGTCAGCGTCAGGCCGGGCAGCCAGGGGGTGTCCCATTCGGCGCCGACATTGGCCTGTACCTCGGGCACGCCGACCGGCGTCTTGCCGAGCGTGGCGGCGCTGTTGGTCTTCGTCAGCTCGGCATCGATCAGGGTCACGCCGCCGAGCAGGCGCACGCCTTTCGCCGCTTCGCCGAACAGGCTGAATTCCAAGCCGCGGTTGCGCTGCTCGGCATCGACGCCGTAGACATTGCCGGTGAGCTGTCCGCTCGGCTTCCTGATCTGGAACAGGCTTACCGTGGCGATCATGCTGCCCTGGTCGAACTTGACGCCCACTTCATGCTGCTTCGCCTTGTAGGGTGCGAACACTTCGCCTGCATTCGCCGCGGTGAGCGGTGCGGCATCGCCCTTGCTCAGGCCCTGGATGTAATTGGTGTAGAGGGAAACATTCTTCCACGGCTGCACCACCAGTCCGAACAGCGGCGTGACCGCGCTCTTGTCGTAGGACGAGGTGATGGCGACGTTGGCCGGGTTGAAGTTGTCGGACTCGACCTGCTGGCGGCGCGCGCCGAGCGTCAGCAGCACGCTGTCGTTGAGCATCGACAGCGTGTCGGTCAGCGCCACGCCGGAAAGCCGTGTTTCGGAAATCGTGGGCACCGAGGCGGGCGCCGCGACGAACGGCGTTGCCGTGTAGCGCGGTGCGTAGAGATTCGACAGCACCGTGGGACCGTTGACCGAGCCGCGGTCGAGCTGGTCGCGGTAGCGGCTGGCCTGCAGGGTCACGGCGTGCTGCACCGTGCCGGTAAGGAAGCGGCTGCGCAGGCCGACGTCGGCGCTGGAACGGTCCACATCGAACTTGAAATAGCCCGGCGTATTGCGGGTGTCGCCGGCGGCATTGATGATGGTCGGCGTGCCGAACAGGCGGGACACATCGGTCTTCGCGCCGCCGGCATTGGCGAACAGCGTCAGCTGGTCGTTGACATCGTATTCGGTGCGCAGCAGCAGGGCGCGGTCTTCAACCTTGCCCCACTCCCACGGCTGGGTGACATTGCTCTTGCCGCTCGGTGCGGCGGGAATGGCGATCGAGGCATCGGCGAGGAATGGCCGCGACGGTGCATCGAAGCGCTCCCGCTGGTCGAGCACGTCGAGGCTGGCCCGGAAGCGCTCGCCCTGATAATCCAGGGCGACGGAGCCGACGGTGGCCTTGCGCTCCTGGTTGTCCACCGGCGTATCGCCCTGGCGGTGGCTGCCGTTGAAGCGGATGCCGAATTCCTTGCTCTCGCCGAAGCGCCGGCTGGCGTCGATATGCGCGCCGCCCTGCCATCCGGAAGAGGCTTCCAGCGTCAGGCGCGTCAGGTCTTCCGCGCCGGCACGCTTGGGCACGATGTTGATCACGCCGCCGATGCCGCTGTTGGGCGACATGCCGTACAGCAGCGCGGCCGGTCCCTTGAGCACTTCGACGCGCTCGGCGTAATCCGAGAAGATCCGGTAGTTGGGCGCCACGCCGTACTGGCCGTCGAACGCGATCTCGCCCACGTTGCCTTCGCCTATCGGAAAGCCGCGGATATAGAAGGCGTCGAGGATGCCGCCGACATTCGCCGTCGAGCGCACCGAAGGATCGCGCGCCAGCACGTCGGCGGCCGTTGCAGCCTGCTGGTCGCGGATCATCTGCGAGGTATAGCTGCTGATGCTGAAAGGCGCCTTCATCACATCCTGATTGCCCAGAACGCCGAGCCGTCCGCCTCGCGCCACCTGGCCGCCGGCGTAGGCTTGCGGCAGGCTCTCGGACCGGTCGGCTGTCACGCGCACGGTGGGAAGGACAGTGGCGGACGGCTCGGACGCGGCGGAAGCAGGCGCATCGGCGGATTGCGGCGCGGATTGGGTCTGTGCCTGCGCGGCGCAGCCCAGACCGAGGAGTCCGGCGGCGGCAATGCGCGCGGCAAGCGCAAGCGGCTTGAGCCGCGATGGCGCAGCGGCGATTGAATTAAACAGGTTTGAAACAGCGGCGGTATGGGCGGCAGCGGCGGCAAATGGCTTCGGCATGATTGCGAGTCTTTTCGTTTTTTTAGGTTGGACACAATGCATGCAGGGAAACGCCGTGAAGGCGCATGCCTCCCTCTGCGGCAGCCGCAAGGGGAATAAGGACATGCGTGAGGCAAATGAAGGAGACTCACTGCCAGCCGGTGAAAGTCGCATGTTGCGCTTCCATGCAAGACATCAATACACGCGGCTGGCAGCTCTTCGGAGAAGAAGGCAGGCTGGCTATGAGCGATACTGGATACTGAATTTGGGATTAGCCGTGCGGCGGGAAAAACCGCCGTGCGGGCAGTCGCCGACCAGTGAGACGATCATAGATCAAATAAGAATCATTCGCAATAACTTCGATGATAAAAAATTATCGCTTTGTTTGCAGCTTCGGACGGCGATGCAACTCGCTATCTATCCCAGATCCGCATTCGCCGAAACGGCGATAATCCTGAAAGAACTTAACCGGACTCATGTATTCAGAAAAATGAAGCTGGCCATATTGCCGCTTTCCTGGCGTCATCGACCGCCATTGACCCTATCGACGAGAATCCCCAAATGAACACGGCCCCGCCTGTCGTACGCAGCCTGCTGGAAAACGACCTGTACAAGTTCACGATGTGGCAGGCGATGCTGCATCGCCATCCCGATGCCCAGACGGAGTATGTCTTCGCCTGCCGCAATACGCCGGAGTATCCGCTGGCGGACTTGAAGGACGACGTCGAGCGCGAGCTCGATCATCTGTGTGCGCTTTCCTTCCGCGAAGAGGAGCTGGAGTATCTGCGCGGCCTGCGCTTCATCAAGAGCGATTTCGTCGACTTCCTCGCCGTCTTCCATTTCCAGCGCAAGTTCATCCGCGTGGAAACCGACGGCCCGGCGCTGCGCATCGTTGCCAGGGGTCCGCAAGTGCACGTGATGGCCTTCGAGATCTTCGTGCTGTACATCGTCAATGAGCTCTATTTCCGGCGCTTTCCCCAGGAGCCGGCCATTGAAGAGGGCCGCCGGCGCCTGACCGCCAAGATCGCCATGCTCAGGGAATTCGGCAAGGAACCCCAGGGACGCCAGCCCTTTGAATTCTTTGATTTCGGCGTGCGCCGCCGCTTCTCCGGCGCCTGGCAGGAAGAAGTGGTGGCCACGCTGGCGCGCGAGGTGCCCGAATTCTTCAAGGGCACCTCCAACGTTTACCTCGCGATGAAATACAACTTGGTGCCGATCGGAACCATGGCCCATGAATACCTGCAGTCCTACCAGGCCTTCGGCGTGCGGCTGCGCGATTTCCAGAAGGCGGCGCTGGAAGACTGGGTACAGGAATACCGCGGCGATCTCGGCACCGCGCTGACCGACGTGGTCGGCATGGATGCCTTCCTGGCCGACTTCGATCTCTATTTCGCCAAGCTCTTCGACGGCCTGCGCCATGATTCCGGCGACCCTTTCGAATGGGGCGAAAAGGCGCTGGCGCACTATGCGAAGCTGCGCATCGACCCGATGACAAAGCGCATGGTGTTTTCCGACGCGCTCGATTTTCCCAAGGCCTTCGCGCTGTACCGCCATTTCCGCGACCGCACGCTGACCGGCTTCGGCATCGGCACCAATCTCAGCAACGACACCGGCCACAAGACGCTCAATGTCGTGATGAAGCTGGTCGCCTGCAACGGCCAGCCGGTGGCGAAACTGTCGGATTCGCCCGGCAAGACCATGGCGACGGATGAGACTTTTCTTGCTTATCTGCGGCAGGTGTTTTCGTATGTGGCGCCGAAGGGGGATGGGGAGAAGTCGTAGGGGTGCGAGCAGTGCTTGATTTGCATAAGCGTCATTGCACTCTCTGGCAAGTTACGGCGAAGACAGAAGTATAAAAAACGTTCCTCCCCTTTCAAGGGCGGCCGGCGAGGTGGGAGGGTCGGGGTGGGGAAGGGTTTAAACGCATGCATAAAACCCATCCCCACCCCGACCCTCCCCTTGAAGGGGAGGGAGCAGGAGTTCTATAACGCATGTGAAATTTCTATGCACCAGCGAGTTCAAGCCGCCCTCACCGAACCACCACCGGTACACTCCCCAACCCGCTCCGCTGCAACCACGCAAAAATCGAATCAACCGTCACCGTCTCGATGCGATCCGAAAAGCGCTTCGCCGAAGGATGATCATCGAACGCGACATTGGCCGCGCTAATTCGTCCGCCGAGGCGGGTCAACGCATCGATCCTCAGTTCGGACGGCTCATACCCGTGCAGCTGCAGCCAGGCCTGCGCCTGCAGCCGGGTGCCGATATTGGGCGCCATTGCCAGCGCCATCGTTTCGATCACCCACTGGTTGGACTGCTGGTACTTCTGCCCCCAGGCATAACTCACGATGCTGTAGGGCTTGACATGCAATGCCAGCGCTTCGTCCCGCTTCATCAGGAGAGCATGCAGTTTTTCCTGCACCTGCGCATTCGGAGCGATGAACGCGCCTTCATACCGCCAGGGGTCGTCGAGAAAGAATTCGCCCAGCCCCTGCAGGTAAAGGGCAGCGTCGCTGGTGCCGCACTGGTTGAGCTTGTGCAGCACGCGCCAGGCATGACCGCCCTGGCCATCAGGCTGTCGGTAGGCGATGCCCAGGTGGGAATAGCGCAGGCCGTATCTGCTCAGGTCCTGCCCGGCGCGCGCGAGAAGCACCACCTGGTGTCCGCTGCGGTCGAGCTGCTGCATCGTGCGCTCGGCGAGCGCCATGCCGCGCGTGATGTTCTGCACCGTGGGGCGGTTTTCCTCGCAGCTGCGGCCGGCTTGGGCCTGTGCCGTCATGACCGCGCCGGTGATGGCGAGCAGAAGCGGCATGATCAGTTTTCGCATGATGGCTCCGGCTCTCAGTAAGTCAGGCGTTCGTTGTGCAGCAGGGCCTTGCCGATGGCGTTCGGCACGAAAGCGATCACTTGGCCGGCGGCGGACAGGATCGCACCGCTGGCAATCACGGTAACGCCCACCGCCGAGCCGGCCGCCAGCGTGGAAGCAGCCAGTCCGGTGCCGGCGATTTCCATGCTGACCGCGGCGCCATCGGAAAGCCGCTCCAGCACCAGCGCCGTGCCCCTGGCGGTGCTTTCCACGGTCTTGACCACCAGTACCGCGCCGCTGGTCGACAGCGCAACCGGCAGCATGACCGCCGATGCAGCCGCGGCACTTGCGCCGACCGCCACCGATGCCAGCGGCAAGGCGGAGATCGCGCTGATGGCCGAAGCATCGTTATGCGCCCTTGCAGGCAGGGTCAGCGTTGCAGCGGCCAGCGCCAGCGTGGCCAGAGGGATGCGGAAGGACTTGATGAACATGGCATTGCTCCTGTTGATTGAATTCCTGTTGGTTGAATCGGTTTGGTTTTCTTATTGCGTCTGTTGCGTGCTCTGGCGCTCGGCGCGCTGCTCCAGCAGATCGGCCTCGTGGCGGTCGCGCAGGGTCTTGGCGAGCGTGAAGGCGCTGGAAATCAGGTAGAGCCAGCTCACGCCGAGAAAGGCCTTGTAGGTATCGTTGATTTCCATGCGCACCATGCCCCAGGCGGTCAGCGCCATCGCCAGGAAGAAGCCGCCCCAGACCACGTAGCGGAACATCGGGCTGTCGACGGCCTTGCCGCGCAGGCGGTTCCTTTCATTGTCGCGGACATGCTTGGCCAGCACGAAGACGTTGGTCAGGCAGAACAGGTAACCCATGACCATGAACGCCCTGTCGAGATCCTTGCCCGGCAGGTAGGCGAGGCCGACGGCGCACAGAAAGACGGCGGCTCCGAAGGACACCCAGACTTGCAGGATCCAGGCACGTGTATCGCGTTGATGAGTGACTTGCATGTTGCGCTCCCCTCTTGCTTGATTGACGATGAACGCAGTGTCGCAGGGAGGCGTGTGAAAGTCTAAATATACGATGCCAGTACTGAATATGCCAACCAAAAGCATCGTTTTTTAATACTTTAATGCCGATATAGGCAAGTAATACGCTCGTTGAGTCGTGAAAGACCCCGAAGTAAGAGGACTCTTGATAGTGCGCGCATGAGTATCGTCAACTTTAAAAACTATTGAAATATTTTAATAAATCAATTTTACCTATTAGAGGCTCTCCTTAATAATCGCCCTCGGTATCAACGAAACGCAGACAAGCTGCAGCCCACAATAAACATCAACCGAGGACAAGATGAACAAACTGACCACCGCCGCAGGCGCTCCCGTCGCCGACAACCAGAATTCCCTTACCGCGGGCGAGCGCGGCCCGATGCTGCTGCAGGATGTGTGGTTTCTCGAAAAGCTGGCGCACTTCGACCGCGAAGTCATCCCCGAGCGCCGCGTGCATGCAAAGGGTTCGGGCGCCTATGGCACGCTGACCATCACCAGCGACATCAGCCGCTATTCCAAGGCGAAGCTGTTCTCGCAGGTGGGCAAGAAGACCGATCTGTTCCTGCGCTTTTCCACCGTCGCTGGCGAGCGCGGCGCGGCCGATGCCGAACGCGACGTGCGCGGCTTCTCGGTCAAGTTCTATACCGAGGAAGGCAACTGGGACATCGTCGGCAACAACACGCCGGTCTTCTTCCTGCGCGACCCGCTCAAGTTTCCCGACTTCATCCATACGCAAAAGCGCGATCCTAAGACCAACATGCGCAGTCCAACCGCGGCCTGGGATTTCTGGTCGCGCCATCCGGAATCGCTGCACCAGATCACCATCCTGATGAGCGACCGCGGCCTGCCGCAGAACTACCGCCAGATCCACGGCTTCGGTTCGCACACTTTCTCCTTCATCAACGCCGCCAACGAGCGCTTCTGGGTGAAATTCCACTTCAAGTCGATGCAGGGCATCGCCAACTGGACCAATGAAGAAGCGCTGGAAGTGATCGGCCGCGACCGTGAATCCGCGCAGAAGGATTTGTTCGACAATATCGAGCAGGGCAATTTCCCGAAGTGGCGCATGTGCGTGCAGGTCATGCCCGAGCGCGATGCGGCGACCTATCCGATCAATCCCTTCGACCTCACCAAGGTGTGGCCGCACAAGGATTACCCGCTGATCGAAGTCGGCATCCTGGAACTGAACCGCAATCCGGAAAATTATTTCGCCGAGGTCGAACAGGCGGCGTTCACGCCGGCCAACGTGGTGCCCGGCATCGGCTTCTCGCCGGACAAGATGCTGCAGGGCCGCCTGTTCTCGTACGGTGACGCGCACCGCTACCGCCTGGGCGTGAACCATCACCAGATCCCGGTGAACGCGCCGCGCTGCCCCTTCCACAACGGCTTTCACCGCGACGGCGCGATGCGCACCGACGGCAATCTCGGCGGCCGTCCAAACTATGAACCGAACCGTTTCGGCGAATTCGCGCAGGACGCCAATGCGGCGGAACCGGCGCTGGCCGTGTACGGCGCGGCAGACCGCTACGATCATCGTGCCGACGGCGACTATTACAGCCAGGCCGGCGCGCTGTTCCGCCTGATGGATGCGTCGCAGAAGCAGCAGCTGTTCAGCCATATCGCCGCTTCGATTGCAAGCGTTCCGGAAGAGATCAAGCGCAGGCAGCTCGAGCATTTCGCCAAGGCCGATGCGGAGTATGCGGCTGGCGTGGCCAAGGCATTGGGCATGCCGCATGAAAAGTCTGACCACGCTGCTATAGTCAGGCGAGGATGAAAGGAAAGCCGGAGGGCCGGCGGGTAACCGCCGTTCTCTTGCGTTGGCGGCGCAGACTGCATGCCGTGGACACGGTCGTCGTCCGCCTCCCGGTATTGGTGCCGTTCCAAGGTAAGGGTTTCGGCTCTCTTGTTGCCTCAAATTCCTGTCCGGCCCGGCATTGGCGGGCGGGTTCGATCGGCGTGAGACGATCCAACGCACATTAACAAAGAATCAACCGGCCATCACATGCTGCCCTCCGTCCACTGGTATCACCGTGCCGGTTAACATTTTTCCGCCGTCCCCGACCAGGTATGCTGCCAGTGCGCCGACGTCATCGATACCGGCCAGACGCTTCTGCGGAGCCTGCGCGGCCGCTCGTTCCAGCAGTTCATCAAAGCGATCGAGACCGCTGGCTGCTCGCGTGCGCATCGGCCCAGGCGAGATTGCATGCACACGTATATCCTGCGGTCCCAATTCCGCTGCCAGGTAGCGCGCCGTACTCTCAAGTGCAGCCTTGACCGGCCCCATCAAATTGTAGTGCTCGACAACCCGTTCCGATCCATAGAAACTCACCGTGAGCAAGCATCCTCCCTGGCGCATCAACGGTTCAGCCAGCCGTGCAATGCGGATGAAGGAATGACATGACACATCCATTGCCATTGCAAAGCCCGCTGCCGAACAATCCGTGACGCGGCCATGCAAATCCTCCTTGGGTGCATAGGCGATCGAATGCAATACGAAGTCCAGCCCGCCCCATTCCCGTTCGATACGCTCGAACAGCGCTTCGAGCTGACCGGGAATGCGCACATCACATGGTGCAGTGATGGAACAGCCAAGCTCTTCCGCCAGCGGTGCAACAAAGGGCTTGGCCTTGTCATTCACGTAAGTGACCGCCAGTTCTGCACCTGCCACGCGAAAGGCGCGAGCGCAGCCATAGGCGATGGAGTGTTCATTGGCAATTCCCAGTACCAGCCCACGCCGACCGCGCAAGCTGAACGGTGCCGTAACCGATCCCTCCTCCAACGGAGTCAGCCTTGGCGAAGCCGGTCCAGCGGAATGCTCTGTCGACGCCTCGCCTGCTTCTTCGGATCTTGAAGGAAGGCTCCCTGCATCAAGCCGCTCCCGGTAACGCTGACGGTGTGCGACCGCGACTTCCGGCACGTCGATGGCGGGCCGCCGGATTTTTTCCAAGGGCGCAAGCACTTCTGCCGTGCCGGTGACAACGTCTTCGCCTTGCTGATTGGTACAGCGGCAATCAAAGTAAATCACTTTGCGCGCGGCGTCCTTTTCTCTTGCGGTCACGGTGACGGTCACGGTGTCGCCAATCCCGACCGGACGCATAAAACGTAAATTCTGCCCCAGGTAGATCGTGCCGGCACCCGGCAATTTCGTCCCCAGCACCGCGGAAATCAAGGCTCCGGCCCACATGCCATGGCCGACCACCTTGTGGAAGCGATTTCCTGCCGCATAGACCGGATCGAGATGCGCGGGATTGACATCGCCGGATACTGCGGCAAACACCTCAATGTCTTCAGGTAACAGCGTGCGAACGAGTTGTGCGTTGTCACCGATAGCGACTTCATCGAAGGTTCGGTTTTCGACTATTCGAGCATTCATGCAGGCATCCTGGCATTGGTTGAGCGAGGCCACAGGATAATTTTCCGCATTCCTGATGTACTTGATCCAGGTCAGTTTTTTTTGGTAAGTGTTTGTCTATCCTCGACGGATCAGCTTCCCCAAGATTTAGGCCATGGATCACGCACCCTGGAACATGCTCCACCATCCTGAACGGCTTGCCAGTGCCTGGCTCGGTGCCCGCTACAGGGAAAAGTACTCGCCCGATGACCGCAACAAGGATCTGGATCGCATCTTGATGGCGGCGGTTGGAAGGCTTACCGGAGGCATATCGCCGATTGCCCTGTGGATGGCCTACGTCGACTGGATCACGCACCTCCAGCTGTCGCCGTCAAAGCAGCATGAATTGCTCATTGACGGCTGGCATAAAGTCTCAAGGTGGCAAGGGTATGCCTATGACGCCATGCGGCACGCAGATAGCAAGCTTGAACCCTGCGTGGACCCTCTGCCTCAGGACAAGCGTTTCGCCGATCCCGCATGGCAACAGTGGCCATTCAACCTGATGTACCAGGGCTTCCTGATGTCCCAGCAATGGTGGCATCGTGCAACAACAGGAATCAGCGGCGTATCGGAACACCATGAGGAGGTGATGACCTTTGCCGCGCGGCAGCTGCTCGACATGTTGTCGCCATCGAATTTTGCCAGCATGAATCCCGTGGTGATCCACGAAGCGATTCGAAGCCGGGGTCAGAATTTCATTCGAGGAGCCGCAAATGCCGCCAGTAACTGGGTGCATGAGTTTGCATCCAAGCCACGCGATCATGCATTCAAGGTTGGCGAGACACTCGCTGCCACGCCGGGCAAGATCATCTTCCGGAATCGGCTGATCGAACTGATCCAGTACGCGCCGGCATCATCGACGGTGCATGCGACTCCGGTACTGATTGTGCCGGCATGGATCATGAAGTATTACATTCTCGATTTGTCACCGCACAATTCACTGGTGCGCTATCTGGTTGAACAAGGCCACACCGTATTCATGATCTCCTGGAAGAATCCGGACGCCGCCGATCGCGATTTCAACATGGATGACTACCGTACGCTGGGCATCATGGACGCCATCGAGGCCATCTGCAAGGCGACGCAATCGCCCACGCTCCATGCGGTCGGCTATTGCCTCGGCGGCACCTTGCTGTCCATTACCGCCGCGGCGATGGCGCGTGACGGCGATCAACGCCTGGCAAGCATGACCTTGTTCGCATCGCAGGTCGACTTCAAGGAGCCAGGCGAGCTGTCGCTGTTCATCGATGAAAGCCAGGTCGCATTGCTCGAGGCATTGATGTGGGAACAGGGATATCTCGACAGTCGCCAGATGGCCGGGGCGTTCCAGATGCTTCGCTCCAACGACCTCATCTGGTCACGCAGGCTGAATCACTACCTGCTCGGCCTGCCCGAAAAAGTCACGGACCTGATGGCATGGAATATGGACACCACCCGCATGCCCTACCGGATGCATATCCAGTATCTGCGTGACCTGTTCCTCCACAATGACTTGGCCGAGGGCCGTTATAGCGTGAATGGACAGCCGATTGTCTTGTCCGATATTCGCGTGCCGATCTTTGCGGTCGGCACCATCACCGACCATGTCGCGCCGTGGCGATCGACTTACAAAATCCATCTGCTTACCGATACCGAGGTGACTTACTGCCTGACCAGCGGCGGACACAATGCCGGCGTGGTTTCGCCCCCGGGCCATCCCAATCGGCAATACCAGATATCCAGGCACATGCCCAACGATACCTACACCAACCCCGAGGATTGGCATCGCACGACTCCATCGCAGGAAGGTTCATGGTGGCCCGAGTGGGAAACCTGGCTATCCAGCCGGTCGCCGAACCGGCAAAAGCCGCCATCGATGCCGCCTGCCGCATGCGATGCGCCGGGCACTTATGTGTTCCAGCGATAAAAGGCCAGTAGCGTCCATCCATCTTACCGGTATCCTCCGGGACGATCTCCCACAGTCCTGCAGTTGGCCGTCCAGGCTGCCACACCACTCAAGGCATCACGGCTTAGACGAGATCAATCATGGAAGCACATGATGAAACAGTCCGCAAGCATTGACCAACCCTACGCGCTTGACATCAACAGAATCATTTCTGCTTTCGAGACAAATGTTCAAGCTGGCCTGTCTTCGGGGGAGGCGTCGCGGCGGCTGCGTGACGACGGGCCCAATGCACTGCGCGCTGCCCCGCGTCCGCCTGCGTGGCGGCAATTCCTGCTGCATTTTCAGGACCCGCTGGTCTACCTGCTCGTCACTGCCGCGGCCATTGGATTGGCTGCCTGGTTCATGGAAGGCCGCACCGGCATACCCGTTGATGCGATCGTCATTACAGCGATCATCATCCTCAATGCCATCCTGAGCTTCGTGCAGGAAGTGAAGGCAGAAAACGCTGTTGCCGCACTGACCAGCATGACGGCAGCCATGTCGTCGGTACTGCGGGATGGGCAACTCGTCTGCATACCAACGCACGATCTGGTCCGTGGCGACTTGCTCTCGTTGAGCGAGGGCGATATCGTCGGTGCCGATTCACGCCTAGTGCAGGCCTCGGCATTACGCGTACAGGAAGCGTCGCTGACCGGCGAGAGCGAAGCAGTGCTCAAGAATACGGCGGTGCTGCCTCCGCCGGTTGCGCTTGCCGACAGAGCCAACATGGCTTTCAAGGGCACAACCGTTGTTCAGGGCAATGGCCTGGCCATCGTGACCGCCACCGGGATGGCAACGGAGATCGGCACCATCGCGAGCATGCTCGACCGTACCGAGGAGTCGCAAACGCCACTGCAAAAGGAAATCGGCAAGGTGGGTAAAACGCTTGGTGTCGTCGTGACCCTTATTGCCGCGCTCGTCGTGGCGACAGTCCTGCTCATTACTCCAGTTAACGGCATCGCGGAAATCGTCGAGGTCCTCCTGCTTGGCGTCTCGCTTGCCGTGGCTGCAGTGCCGGAAGGACTGCCTGCGGTCCTCTCGATTGTGCTCGCCTTGGGCGTGCAGCGGATGGCACGGCAAAATGCGGTCGTCAAAAAGCTGTCTTCCGTGGAATCGCTAGGGTCGGCCACGGTAATCGCGTCCGACAAGACCGGTACGCTGACCCGGGCTGAAATGACGATCGAGCGCATCGTCACCGCTTCCGGAACGACCCATGTCAGCGGCATTGGATATGCGCCCGAAGGCGAAATCCTGTATCGGGGCGAACGGCTCCAGCCAGGAGCGCTGCTGTCCGAACATGTCACCGTGCTATGCGGCGGCAGCCTGGCCAGCAACGCCAGTCTGCGCAGAAGCGAAGCCGGTCAATGGGAAATCCAGGGCGACCCCACCGAGGCGGCATTCCTTGTCGCTGAGGAAAAGCTGGGTGCCGCGGCCGGACGCAAGCAGCGTTTCGAACGCATCGGTGAAATTCCATTCACCTCGGAACGCAAGCTGATGTCGACCGTACAGATCGATCACGGAGATAGTGAAAATATCTTCATCTTTACAAAGGGAGCGCCCGACGTACTGCTTCAGCGATGCAGCAGGATCAGAATCGGCTTCGACACCGTCCTGCTCGACGACGCCAGGCGCCAGCGCATCGTTGCCGATATCGACAGCCTTACCGATGCAGCCCTGCGTACCCTGGCCGTCGCCTACCGTACCCTGAAACAGGAGGAGGACCCGCATGCAAGTGACGGGTTGGAGCAGGATCTGATCTATGCAGGTACGGTCGGCATCATTGACCCTGCACGTAAAGAAGCCGCTCAGGCAATCCGCGAAGCGCGCCATGCCGGCATTCGAGTGTTGATGATCACTGGCGACCATCCGCGGACCGCAGCGCGCATCGCGGCAGACCTTGGCATTACCACTGCCCCTGCACAGGCATTGACCGGCTTGGATCTGGACAGGATGGACCGGGCTGCCTTTGCCCGTGCGGTCAGATCGACCTCCGTGTTCGCCCGGGTCGCGCCTGAGCATAAGCTGCGGATCGTCGATGCCCTGCAGGCTGACGGCAATGTCGTCGCAATGACCGGTGATGGTGTCAACGACGCACCCGCCTTGAAGTCGGCGGACATTGGCATTGCGATGGGTGTCACTGGTACGGAGGTGACCAAGCAAGCAGCCCGGATGATCCTTGCCGATGACAACTTCGCAACGATTGTTCGTGCGGTCCGCGAGGGACGGCATATCTTCGACAACATCGGGAAGTTCTTGCGTTACCTGCTGTCGTCCAACATTGGCGAGGTATTGACCATCTTCCTCGGCGTGATCCTGGCAGGCGTGCTCGGCTTGACCGATACCGCAGGAGGGCTCGTACTGCCGTTGCTGGCGACCCAGATTTTGTGGATCAATCTACTGACCGATTCAGGACCTGCCTTGGCAATGGGTATTGATCCGGAGACCGATGACGTCATGGCACGGCCGCCCCGCCGGCCGACCGACCGGATCATTGACGCGCGAATGTGGACAAGCGTCTTGCAGACCGGTATCGTGATGGCCATCATCACGCTGATGACCATCGACTTTTATTTGCCGGGCGGCTTGATAGAAGGCTCGCATGATCTGGACAATGCGCGCACCGCCGGCTTCACGGTGCTGGTACTTGCCCAGCTTTACAACTGCTTCAATGCCAGATCGGACATGACCAGCGCATTTCATCACTTGTTTGCCAACAAGTGGCTATGGGGCGCGATCGCCTTCTCCGTGTTGCTGCAGATTGCGGTCGTCCATCTCAGCGTGCTCAACACGGCATTCAATACCGCACCGCTTGGCCTGGACCAGTGGCTGTTCTGCGGTGCCGCTGCCAGTATGGTGTTATGGACCTCCGAACTACGCAAGCTGGTGCGACGCGCAAGAACATCTCGTCTGCTCGAGCCGGCGAAAGCGACATTAGCCCGATAGGCATCGCCGTCATATGTCTCATGCCCTCGTCTCCTGCCACCGCCATGAAACTTCGACTTTCGACAGCATCGCTTATCTTCGCCGGCATCGCGGTCGCCGCCGCCGGAATGGGAAAGATGAAATGGAGTGCCGAAACACGCGCGCTTCGTACCCGCCTGGATGCGGCACGGCGTCCTGTCAAGCCCGAGACGGTCGACTTCAATACACTCATGGCGCTGCCGTCGCCGGTACAACGATTCTTTCGAACGGTTCTCAAAGACCACCAACCGGTCTTGGCGGGTGTACGCGTCAAGCACCACGGCATGTTCAACATGAGCAAGTCCGGTGACAAATGGCATGCATTCACCTCGGATCAGATGGTGGTCACGCAGCGGCCCGGGTTCGATTGGGACGCACGCATTGGAATCCTGCCGGGCTTGAATGTGCATGTCCGTGACGCCTATGCGACTGGTGAAGGCATTCTTCACGCTGCACTGCTCGGCTTGTTCACCGTTGCGCACCTGCACGGCAGTCGCGATGTCGCAGAGGGCGAAATCATGCGCTTTCTCGCAGAAGCAGCCTGGTATCCGACTGCATTGCTGCCAAGCCAGGGGATACGCTGGGATGCCGTGGACGCAAGCTCGGCGAAAGCCACGCTAGAAGACGGCAATGTCAAGCAGACCCTTCTGTTCACCTTTACCGAGGCCGGACTGATTGATTCTGTACGGGCCGAAGCGCGCGGCCGTACTGTGGATGGGAGAGTTGTTCCAACCCCCTGGCAAGGCCGATTCTGGAACTATGCGCAACGCGCAGGCATGTCGATACCACTTGACGGCGAAGTGATGTGGATGCTGCCGGAGGGTCCCAAGCCTTACTGGCGTGGCCGCATTGCCGAGATTGCCTATGAATTTGTGCAGTAGACAGGCCTTGCAGGCGATTCCGCAAAGCCGGCGCCAGCTAGCTATTCAGTGAGCCATCAGCACTGGAATCGTCATCTGCTCAAGCACGGTACGTGTTACCCCGCCACGCAGCATTTCCTGGAAACGGGAATGGCCATAGCAGCCCATGACCAGCAAGTCACTGCGCACTGTATTGCAGCATGCAAGGAGCGTGCTGCCGAAGTCGCCGTGGCTGTCGTGCTCCTGTAGTACGTTCGCTGCAACGTCATGATGGGCGAGGTACCGAACGATATCTCCCCCTGCAGCATCAGCCGGACCCGCGTGCTTCATGCCATGGCGCAGGATCAATATGTCTACCTTGCCGACCCGTTCCAGAAGCGGCAGGGCATGATGCAGGACACGAGTCGCTTCCAGGCCGCCATCCCAGGCCAGCAACGGATTGGCGGCCAGCGCTTCGACTTTATAGCGATGGGGCAGCACCAGCACCGGCCGTCCGCTGGATACTGCGACATATTCCGGAAGATCGTCGGCCATGGGATTGGCCGGCTCATCAGGATCCAATTGGGTAAGGATAGTCAGGTCGCTGTAGCGGGCATGCAGACTCAGGCCATTAAGCTCTTCATCCGCTACCAGCCTGGACTCAAAATCATGTATCCCGGCAGCGCGCGCAGTTTCTTCGAAGCGGGCCAGTGCTGCCTCAGCCGACTTGTGCAGGCGGCCGATTTCTTGATGCAACGCTTCCGTGCCTTGCCCGCCCTGCTGCCGGACTCGCTCGGACAAACGCAGGTAGTGAGAGATTCCAGTGACCGCAACACCAGCTATATGGGTATTGATATTATCCCCGGCAAGGGCGGCGGCACGAACACGCTGTTCCATATGAGGGGAATGATCGGCATGGACAAGGATGGTCTTATAGGACATTGCACATTCCCTGGCGTACGGAAATCAATTCAAGATTAGTCACGACATCCGGTTCGATATCATCTCGATGTCACTGGACACATTTTTGAAGAGTCCCAGCAATGCATAAATACTGATGAACGTCAGACTTGCAGCAGCTCGGTATGGCCGAATCCCTTTCGATAGTCAAGTACCGACAAGAACTGCGGCCGTATCTTCAATAACAGCATATCGCTGGTCTGGTTCGACTTAGTCCATTCCAGCAGCTGCGGGAAGCGCTTGATCATGCAGTCGGCAGCATGCTGAAGCTCCTTTGCGTCGTTGAGGAATTCTGCCGTGCCGCTGATGGACAGCCCCTTGATCTCGTTCCAGTCCTTGTACGGTGCGTTGATCGTCAGCGATACCTTGTTATTGCGGCGCAGGTTGTCTGCCTTCTGGCTGTCCTTGCCGATACCGATGTAGATGTCCATGCCATCGTTCGCATAGCTGACCGTAGTCGCCTGCGGGTATCCATCCGGCCTTACGGTGGCAAGCGTCAGATCCTTGCCGTGATCGATGATGTCCATTATGAACTGCTCGATTGATTTGTCCACGTCAGCATCCTTCTGCGATGAATTTGGCGCCGATGTCTTCGCATTCGGCATCGGTTCTGTCAATGTCACTATGCTTGCCATGCCGTGGCTGCCACCTTGACCTGGATCAAAAAAGCCGGACTGCTGGAAGAAGCTTCCATTGCAGTTCCGGCGTTCAGGGTACTTTGATTTGCATCAATCAAATTTTCAACCCGCACTTCTACCATGGGTTCGCCTGTTCATCGACGCTGACCACCAGACCGCCAGACCGCCAACCGTACCGGACACGCGTTTGATTCCGGTTTCCTTACCACATCATGGGAGTTCCGATATGTCGTACCGTACGATAGCCGTTCACGTCAACGCATCCCGCCATACCAGGCAACGCGTTGTACTGGCAGCACGGATAGCTGCAGAAAACGATGCGCATCTCATCGGCGTGGCACCGACCGGCTTGCTGCCGGTGCTGTATTCAGGAGGCATGGTTCCCGGTGCGGCGCCGATGCTGGAAGCCTGCATGACATACATGCAGGAGCATGCCGAGAAAGCCCTGGCTGAATTCGAACAGATTGCCGAACGCGGTCATGTCCGGTCCTTCGAGAAACGGCTTATCGAGGATGAAGCCGGCGAAGCATTATCCTTGCAGGCACGCTATTGCGACCTCGTCATTGTCGGCCAGTCGGACCCTGCGGAAACGGTTGCCAGCGAACGTAGTGATGTTGCCGAGTACACCTTGCTCAACAGCGGGCGCCCGATACTCGTGGCGCCGTATGTCGATGACAATTCCCGTTTCGGGGAGCGAGCGGTCATTGCCTGGGACGGCAGTCTGGCCGCCGCGCGTGCGGTCAATGGCGCGCTCCCACTGCTGCGGGCGACGCGTCAGGTACAGGTCGTGATCTTCAATCCGGAGGTATCCCTGCGCGCGCACGGCGAGGAACCCGGAGCCGATATCGCCGCCTACCTCGTACGCCATGGAATCAACGTCGATGTTTCCAGGCAAAAGACCACGCCGGACATCGATGTGGCCAATGCGCTGCTGTCCCATGTGGCCGACTTCGGCGCCGGCTTGCTCGTCATGGGTGGCTATGGCCGCTCGCGCCTGAGTGAGATCCTGCTTGGCGGGACTACGCGCACGGTCCTGCAGTCGATGACGGTACCCGTGCTCATTTCGCATTGAGTCCGGTACTGATTGCACACGTCTGTGCTCAATCCCCACAGCCGGCAACGCTCCTTCCGATCCGAGGCGCACATGACGATTCGCAACCTGAATTACCTGTTTCATCCCAAGTCGCTCGCCATCATCGGTGCGTCCAACAAGGCTCGCAGCGTCGGGACCACCGTGCTGGAGAATGTCATCCATGCGGGATTCGAAGGGGAAATCTATCCTGTCAATCCCAAGTATGAAACGCTGTGCGGCCTCAAGGCCTACCCGGACATTGCTTCCCTGCCCGGCGCTCCCGACCTGGCCGTCATCTGTACGCCGCCTGCCAGCGTGCCGGAGCTGATCGGCCAACTCGGCGAACGCGGAACCCGAGCGGCCATTGTGCTCACAGCAGGATTGTCGGCCCACAGGGACTGGCGCGGCAGGACGATGAAGGAGCTGATGCTGGCCGCCGCAAAGCCATACCTGTTGCGTATCCTGGGGCCTAACTGTGTCGGCATGCTGGTGCCGGGCATCCGCCTCAATGCCAGCTTCGCTCATATCGATGCCTTGCCTGGCAAGATCGCGTTCGTCTCCCAATCCGGAGCCATGGTCACCGGCGTACTCGACTGGGCCAAGTCGCGCAACATCGGATTTTCGAAGTTCATTTCCCTTGGCGACAGCGCAGATGTCGATTTCGGCGACGTCCTCGACTATCTTGCGGGCGACCCCGATACGCAAGCCATCCTGCTGTACATAGAAGCGGTCAGCTCGGCACGCAAGTTCATGTCGGCGGCGCGTGCCGCTGCACGCAGCAAGCCGACACTGGTCATCAAGGCCGGCCGGGTCGCAGAAGGCGCAAAGGCGGCGACATCCCATACTGGTGCGTTGGCCGGCTCCGATGAGGTGTACGACGCGGCGATCCGGCGTGCGGGCATGCTGCGGGTGTATTCGACCGAAGAACTGTTCGATGCGGTCGAGACCCTTGCCCGCCTGCGTCCGCTGTGCGGAGAGCGCCTGGCAATTCTGACCAACGGCGGTGGTCCGGGTGTAATGGCGACCGATAGCCTTATCTCGTCCGGTGGCAAGCTCGCTCATCTTTCTCCTGCGACGTTGGAACGTCTTGACGCGGTATTGCCGGGCAACTGGTCCAAGGCCAATCCGATCGATATTGTGGGTGATGCGCCGCCTGAACGTTATGCGCAGGCCCTTAAAATCCTGTTGGACGACAAGGAAGTCGATGCAATACTTTTTATTCATGCCCCTACGGCGATCGTACCGAGCGCCGAGATAGCAACGACGCTGTCCTCGATCGTCAGGCAATCCCAGCGTAATGTATTGGCATGCTGGCTAGGTGGCGAGTCTGTAGCAGCGGCGCGGCGTACTTTCGCGGACGTGGGAGTGCCTACCTACGATACTCCGGAAAAAGCGGTCGGCGGCTTCATGCAGATGGTCCGCTACCGGAGGAACCAGCAACTGCTAATGGAAGTCCCGTCTGCCATATCGAACACGGACCTTGAAGACAAGAAAAGCGCGCGCGCCATCGTGGAACAAATCATTGCCGAGGGTCGCGAGCTGCTTTCGGAATGGGAAGCCAAACAGGTATTGGCGGCCTACGGCGTTCCGATCGTGGAAACCCGCACGGTCGCTGATGCGGCGGCTGCGGGCCGGGAAGCACAAGACATCGGCTTTCCCGTCGCCTTGAAAATCCTGTCGCCGGATATCACCCACAAGTCAGATGTAGGCGGTGTCGTGCTCGATCTGGAGAGCGCTGAAACGGTGACAGCGGCTGCCGAAAAAATGCATCGGCGGCTCTGTGAACTGTATCCGCATGCGCGGTTGGCAGGCTTCACGGTGCAGGCCATGGCAAGACGGCCGGAGGGACGTGAAGTCATTGTAGGCGTTGCAACGGACCCGGTGTTCGGACCTGTCATTCTTTTCGGGCAAGGCGGTATTGCGGTCGAAGTGACGGCAGACCGTGCAATTGCACTGCCTCCGCTTAACGGTGTGTTGGCCCGCGAACTGATCTCGCGTACCCGTATTGCACGACTACTTGGCGGCTACCGCAATCGTCGTCCGGCCGATATCGACGCAGTCAGCCGCACATTGGTGCAGGTATCCGACATGGTGATTGATCTGCCGGAACTGCAGGAGCTCGACATCAATCCGTTGTTCGCGGACGCCGATGGCGTGATTGCGCTGGATGCGCGCATCTCCGTGAAGCCGGTAAAAGGCAATGGATTGGAGCGACTGGCCATCCGTCCATATCCGGCAGAGCTGGAGGAATGGATACAGTGGCAAGGTACCGAGGTCTTGCTGCGTCCGATCCGGCCCGAGGACGGTGCCGCACATGTGGCTTTCTTCAATGCGCTGGATGCGGAAGACATCCGCTACCGCATGTTCATCCGCATGCGTGAGCTATCACCCTCACAGCTCGCACGGCTGACACAGATCGACTACGGCCGGGAAATGGCCTTCATCGCCACTCGCAAGCTCAACACTGGAGCATGGGAAACCCTCGGCGTTGCCCGCGTCGTTACGGATCCTGACAACGTTGAAGCAGAGTTTGCGGTGATTGTTCGATCCGATCTCAAAGGCCGGGGACTAGGTTACGCACTCATGACGAAATTAATCATGTATTGCACTGACCGGGGTACGCAGCGCATCGTCGGGGAGGCGCTCAGCTACAACCATGGGATCCTTGATCTGGCCACCAGCCTCGGATTTGAAATCTCACCCTCGAGCGAAGCGGGAACAATGTTGATGAAGCTTGAATTGAAGCCGAAATGACACCAGCCCACTCGGCCATGCCGGCCTGCGAACAATGCCGGTTGCATTGCGGACCGTGCCTTGTCAAACCGGAATGGATTCGAACGCTGGCATGGGTGTATCCGAACGCGGGAGATGCTGATTCCTTTATTTCACTAGCTCAGGAGAGACTTGTCATGTTCAAGAGCATACTCGTTCCAACCGATGGATCGCCGTTGGCGGAGAAGACCTTCGGATCTGCGATTGAGGCAGCCAAGACGAATAACGGAAAAATCGTAGCGATTTCGGTGGCGCATCCCTTTGTGTATCCGCGTCCGACCAAAGAATCCACAGTACCCGATTACAAGAAGGAATATGAGCACGATGCGCTGCGCCTTGCAAAACAACACGTCCAGCGTCTTGCCGGAGAGGCGCAGAAACAGGGTGTGCCATGTGAAACGACCACGCCATGTTCAGCGGATCCCAGCGGGGAGATCGTTGCAGCCGTGGAACGCTTCGGCTGCGATGTCATCTTCATTGCTTCGCACGGACGCAGGGGTATAAGCAAGCTCTTGCTAGGCAGCGAGACGCAGCGCGTACTGGCAGACTCCCCGGTCCCGGTGATGGTCTTCCGTTAAGCGGCTCTCACTATCGGCCCGCTCCCCATCATGGGTCGCCTCTGATGTCCGGGAAGCTGCATGCATGTTCAACACCATATGAGGCCGAGCTTCTGCCTTGAGGCAGTCAGGCGAAAAAGCGGAGCTAATTCTCATATTCGTTCGTTTCGAAAGCGGCAAGTTGCCCTGCCTCTCCGCTGATGATTTTGGTGGCCCAGGGACGGCATCTCATCAAACGCAGATGCGGCCTTGCCCCCTGCGTCCCAGACCGGCATTCGCATCCACCGGGTCTCACCTGCGGTCCGTAAACGCGGATGTCAGACGGCCGTCATTGGCAGTTGCAGGTCAGCTCCGAATAAATTGACTTGGATCAATCAAATTTCGGGGCACCACTTCTAACATCGCTTCCTGCCATTGAAAGGCATTGGAGCATTAGCCGTTCTCATGCAGGCCAATGCAGGCCTCCACTGCCATTAGACCCTTTGAGAAAGCATGTATGTGCGTCACTCCTGTTGCCGATCCATCCTTGGAACAACCCGCGCTGGGCATCGCCTTCATGGATGAATCCCACCGGGCACTTCACGGTAAGCTTGAGCGTCTTTCATCGGTTGCCGATGTCGAATTCGCCGCCGCGTTCGAGGCACTGCTCAAGGAAGTCCATGATCATTTCAAGGAAGAGGAGCAGGCGATGGAAGAAATTGCCTTTCGCGGAATCTCATGCCACCGCGACCAGCATGCCCAGGCGCTTAATGCGCTCCAGCATGCCTGTTTGCGTGCCAGGGAGGGCACAATAGCCGAAGGAAGGGAGATTGGCGGCCTGTTTTCGCAATGGCTCCATTTCCATATTGCGACAATGGACAGGATGCTTGCGTCGGTTTTGCAGCATGCTGAAGCATCGAAGGCGGACTGCGCCGTCGATTGAAACCGGCCACGAGAACCACGGAACGCTCCTTTACGCTATCGGCGTCCCATGCCGGAAGACAGATGGGTGGTTTGCAGTTTGGGAGTATTCGCACCTGCAGGACAGCGCAGACTTTTCCCGGGATACAGTAATGCCGCCTCTTCCGACAAAGCAGTTAAGTCAAGCCAGCACACATACGGCCATCGAAGACCTGCAGGCCATCTTTACCGGTACCTTGCTGGCTGCCATCGGCGTCTCTGTGCTGAGCAAGGCTGGCCTGGTAACGGGTGGCATTGTCGGCCTCTCACTTCTGGTTCACCAGCTGACCGGGGTCAGCTTCGGCTTGTTCTTTGCCGCCATCAACCTTCCCTTCTACATTCTCGCGGTAAGAAAAAAGGGATGGGGCTTCACCATCAAGACGCTCGGCTCCGTGCTCCTGCTGTCAGGTTTCTGCGAGGCCATTCCAATCTTGATGCACTTCCACAGCATCGATCCGGTTTTCGCCTCAATATCCGGCGGCTTGCTTGCCGGCGTCGGCTTGCTCATCCTGTTCCGCCACAATGCAAGTCTCGGCGGCTTCAACATTATTTGCCTGTATCTGCAGGAAGTATTCGGCCTGCGCGCAGGCTTTATGCAGTTGACGCTGGACTGCCTGGTGTTGTTGATGTGCGCGATGACGAACAGTATTCAAACAACCCTCATCTCTCTGATCGCAACAGTCATTCTAAATCTGACTCTCGCCAACAACCATCGCGCCGGCCGCTACATCGGCAAGAGCGCGGAACAGTAGTGACGGGACATGACCAGTTCCCGAAGCCAACCGCACCGGCAAGCCATGGGAATCGGCCATGCGCTTTGCGCAGTCGGCTGCGCCGTGCCACGATTGCCTCACAAAGGCCCAATACCAATCCCAAGGCATAACATTCCATGAGATCGCGTCTTTAGCAGATGAGTTCAGTAGGCAGAAATCGTTCGCCACATGCTTGATCTCGGCAGCCTGCATAAAGGCCTGGATCGAGAGATGAAAATCCCTTACGGCGAAACGGTATTGGAGAACAGGTCAAAGCCGGATCCTATCCGCACACAGGGAATGTTTCACGTCATATTGCCTTGAACAGGCTGGTTCCGCCTCCCAAGAACGCTGCGGATCTTGCGCGCCAGCTGCTCGCGCCGGTAGGGTTTCGAAAGCAGTTCGACGCCGGCATCGAGGCGTCCGCCGTGAACGATTGCGTTCTGGGCATAGCCGGAGGTATAGAGAATGGCAACATCCGGCATCCGTTGCTGCACGAGTTTTGCCAGCTCGACGCTGCGAAGCGGCCCTGGCATGACCACGTCGGTGAACAGCATGTCGATCGTGGCGCCCTCTTCGATCAAGGACAAAGCCTCTGCGGCCTGCGCAGCCTGAAGGACATGGTAGCCAAGGTCTTCCAGCAAGGCGACGACCGTCACTCTGACCACAGGGTCGTCTTCCACCACCAGAATGGTCTCGTCGCCGCCCAGAACCGACAGGTCGGTCTGCGCCGGCAGCACCTGCTCGTCGTCCAGATGCCGGGGAAGGTAGATCCTGACGCTTGTACCCTGGCCCACCTCGCTGTAGATGCGGATATGGCCGCCGCTTTGCTTCACAAACCCGTATGCCATTGCCAGCCCCAGTCCCGTACCTTCGCCCTCCGGCTTGGTGGTGAAGAAGGGTTCGAACGCCTGTTCAAGCACGTCCGGCGTCATGCCGCATCCGGTGTCGGTGATGGCAAGCATCACATATTGGCCGGCACGCAGGTCCGGCTCCGAAGCCACGTAGTCCTCATCGAGGAAGGCATTGCCGAGCTCGATGGTCAACCGGCCGCCGCCGGGCATCGCATCCCGGGCATTGATGGCCAGGTTCAGGATCACGTTCTCGAGCTGGTTCGGGTCGACAAAGGCATTCCACAAGCCGCCGGCCGAGCTGGTTTCCACATCGATTTCCTCGCCCAGGGACCTTCGCAGCAGACTTCCCAGGTTCTCCAGCAGACGGCGCAAGTTGACCGTGACGGGCGCAAGCGGCTGCCGCCGGGCAAAGGCCAGCAGCTGGCTCGACAGATTGGCGCCGCGCTCGACCGCATGGAGCGTGTTCTGCAGCCGTTCACGACGCTCCGCTTCCGTCCCCGGCCGGATGAGCATGATCTGGATGTTGCCTGAAATAATCTGGAGGACGTTGTTGAAATCATGCGCGACACCGCCGGTGAGCTTGCCTACCGCCTCCAGTTTCTGCGTACGGTGAAGCGCCAGGCGCGCCGCTTCCAGGTCTTTTCGCTGCTGCTGTTCACGTGCGTGAGCCTGCTGCTGCAACCTCAGATCCCGCACGAAAGCATGTACCTGGATGTCGTGGCCATCCGTCACCGTCGACAGGGACACTTCCACCGGTATCGAATGGCCATCCCGGTGAAGCCATTCCGACTCGAACCGGACGTGGTGCATATGGCTTGCCGACGTCGCCTCGGTCATCCTGCTGAATTCCTCTCTGCGATCAGCCGGAACGATGCGTTCAAGCAGTGTCCGGCCGCGTATTTCCTCCGCCTTCCAGCCAAAGATTTCCATGGCGCGCCGATTCCACTCCACGACCGCCCCCGTGCCGTCCGTGGCAATAAACGCGTCATGCGCCTGGTCGAGGATCAGGCGCACCTTCCGCCGGTCTTGTTCAATCCGGCGATGCGAAGTTCTCAGTTCATCCGTCATCTGCTCGGCCAGGCCTCTGGCCCGCTTGCCGACGCTTGCCAGCGACCATACGAGCATTGCCAGCAAGAGCGCCGTGATGCTCCCTCCCCACAGGATCAGGCGCGGCGAACCGTCGCTTGTACGCGCAAGAAAACCGGGGGAGGGCGTGGTTTTGACAGTCCATCGGTGACCTGCGATTTCTAGTTCCTCCACGCGAAGAGGCCAGGCGGCCGGATGTGCGTTCGCAGCACATCCGTATAGGCAAGCCTGGGCCGATGGCACTCCGTCGTAGATGGACACGGCCAATTCGACCGCCTGGCTGTTTTGCAGGCCTTCCATGAAGTCATTGATGCGAAACGGTGCGTAGACCCAGCCGCGCAGGTCCGCATGCCGGTCCGGGGCAGCTGCGGCTTGCTGATCCTTGTACTCCTTGTACAAGGGGAGATAAAGCAGAAAGCCGGGCTGCCCTTCACTGCTGCCTTCCTGAACCAGAGTCACCTTGCCCGACATCGCTGCCCTGCCGCTGTTCCAGGCGCGTTCCATTGCCCGCCGGCGTATCGGCTCGCTGTACATGTCATACCCGAAGGCGCGGCGGTTCATCACGTCGAAGGGTTCGATCATGGTGATCGAGCTATAGATTTCCCGCTCACCTTCCGGCCGGATCGCATATTCCGGGAATCCGGATTGGCGCATCGCATCGATGTGAGCCGCCAGTTCATCGGGCCGGACGACCACGGCGTAGCCGATTCCCTGGATACCGGGGAAATATTCGGACAGATTCAGGGATGACACATAGGTTCGGAAGCGGTCCGCCGGCACCGAGGGCGTCGATAAAAACAGCGATCGGGTGCCGCGCAGCACCTGCTCGTACGTTGCCATGCGCCGCACAATACGGGACTTCAGTTCGTCCACGCGGAAGTCGAATTCTGCAAGCTGCTTTCGCATGACTGCCTGCGTCGCACTCTGCCAGGCAAGGGCTGTCAGGGCAAGGCATGTCAACAACACCAGGCTGGCCAGCAGCAACGGCGAAGCGAGTCTCGATGCGGACATGCGGAATCGCCCCAACAGCTTGGAGAAGAAGGACGGCATCCGTGAATTTTCGAGACGCATCTTATTGAGACAATGAAAAGCGCAACAGTTTAGTGCAAGCTCCAGGCAAGGCAGGCTGCCCTGGTCATCACTTGCTTGAATGCATGAAATGGCATGGCTGGATGCCCAGTACCTCTGGCGGTCCCCATTTCATTAATCCAGTCGTGCAGCACACGCCCCATACTGCTGGCGAGGACTGACGGCAAGCCGTCAAGGCAAGTGTGCAGGAACTGCGGCTGGCTCAGGAGAACACATGCATGGAACGGCGATGCCTTGCAAGACCATCGAAGCAAGGCAGCCTCTTTCAGAGTTGAGGAACATGCTTCGATGCTCAAGTTTCCTGACCAGTTCACTCTTCCAAAAAGAACTTGCCAGAGTTTCCGCCGTCATTCCATGAGCATGCATTTCCATCGCATGTCCAATCGTTACTCAAACGCAAGAGGTGGATTTATGGAAAAGAATGACGTTGTCTCAACCCTGAACGACTTGATCCAGACCTGCAAGGACGGGGTGGAAGGATTTCGCACCTGCGCCGAAGACATCGGCAACCCGGAATTGAAGGCTTACTTCAATGATCGGGCCGAGCGTTGTACCCGCGCTGCCGAAGAGTTGCAGGACCTGGTCATCGACTACGGCGGCGATCCTGCGACCTCCTCGCATGTAAGCGGCACATTGCATCGCCGCTGGGTGGATGTGCGCTCTGCGATCACGGGGAAAAGCGAACAGGACGTGCTGGAGGAATGCGAACGGGGCGAAGACGTCGCCAAGCACTACTATGAAGCGGCGCTGCAGAAGGATCTGCCTGAAGATGTCCGCTTGATCGTGGAAGACCAATACCGCGGCGTTCAGCTGAACCACGATCAGGTGAAGGGAATGCGCAATCAGGCACGCCCATCCCATTGACCTGAGTGTTCGAGGGAGGCGCCAGCCGCCTCCTTTTCAACCCTGGGCCGCGCTTACCCTCTACAGGCACATGGGGGAAAGTTTCTGCTGACGGCGTCATGCCGAAGAAGCTACGCGAATAATGATCGGGGGCGCTATACGCCGGCAAATGAAAACTCTTCGATGCCGAGCCAGGGGCCGCCCTTGTATTCCCACAGCAGCAAGCCTGCAGCCTGGCCCGGCGGCATCTTCCACTCCGGCGCGAGCGCATCATGAAGTTCGCGGGCTTCCTGCACCGACACCTTGTTCTGGATGGTGACATGCGGCCGAACGCCTTGACGGTCCTGAGGCGTCAGCCAGGCATTGAAGCATGCCGCAAGCCGGTCATGCAGCGCCTGCAGCCCGGGACTCACGACTTCGATGGCGACTCCGCGTCCCAGCATTCGTACGCGAGGAAATGCAAGGTTCAGGATCGGGGTTGATGCGGATATCTGTTCCAGATGTGAACGAATCTTCGCCAATTCGCTGCCGGGAAGCGCATGAAACAGGGTGACGTGGGCGGACAGGAAGTTGCGCTCCGGCGGAAAATGCATCCGGCGCAACCCGTCGAGCCGTTCAAAGGAAACGGCATCAAGTTTCAGCGTCACGATAAGCGGAGAGTCCTGGTCCAAGATGATCGTACTGGCAGTTCATGCAGGGAGTTGCCAGCCAGTGTACTCCACGACGAACTCTTCAAACGCCTGTTTTTGCAGGGGACGGCTCAGCACGTAACCCTGTATCTCGTTGCATCCCATCTGCTCAAGGCGGCGACGCTGCTTCTCCGTCTCGACACCCTCGGCCGTCACTTTCATCCCCAGGGCTTGCCCGAGGTCAATCACGGTCGTGACGATTTTTTCCGCTGTCTCGTCCACTTCCATGTCGACGACAAACGATCGATCGATCTTCAGTTCGGTAATCGGAAAGCGCCTTAGATAGCTCAGCGACGAGTAGCCCGTACCAAAGTCGTCGAGCGAGACGTGTACGCCGATTTCCTTCAATTGCAGCATGATGGCTTCGCTGCGTTCTGCATTGTCCATCAGCAGGCTTTCGGTGATTTCGATGCGCAGCAGGGATGGAGGCAGATCGATCGCCTCGAGCAGCCCGCGGATTTTTTCTACCAAGCCGTTCTGCCTGAACTGCCGCATGGACACGTTGACCGATACGGCAATCGGGCGTCCTGCGTCGAGCCATTGCCTTGCCTGCCGCATGGCAGTCTCCAGCACCCAGGCGCCGACCGCGACAATGGCGCCCGACTCTTCCAGCCTTGGAATGAATTCGGAAGGCATCACCCGCCCGAAGTCGGGGCTTTGCCAGCGCAGCAAGGCTTCACAGCCGACGATGGCCTGGCTCGACAGATCGAGCTTGGGCTGATACTCCAGGAAATATTCGTTATTTTCCAATGCCACATGCAGGGCATTTTCCATCCGCAGTTCGCTTACCGCCTTTTCTCCCATCGAGGGATCGTAGTACTGATAATTGTTTCTCCCCTGCGATTTTGCGTGGTACATCGCCGTGTCGGCATGCTTGAGCAAGGTATCGAGGTCGTCGCTGTCCTGCGGATAGATGGTGATGCCGATGCTGGTCGAGATATGAAGCGTGCGGCCTTGCACGTCGAAGGGTTTGCCGATCGACTCGATCATCTTGCCCGCTACCATGGCGGCATTGTCGGCCGCGCTGATGTTGGTCAGAAGCGCCGTGAATTCATCGCCGCCGAGCCTGCAGATGACGTCAGTATCGCGTGCGCATTGCTCCAGCCGCTTGGCGACCAGAATCAGCAGTTCGTCGCCGATGTCATGGCCAAGGCTGTCGTTGATCGCCTTGAACCGGTCCAGGTCAAGGAACAGGACTGCGACGTGTTTCTTGAGAAAGCGAGCGCCGTGCATCGCTTCGGATAGCTTCTTCCTGAACAGCGCCCTGTTCGGCAGGCCGGTGAGCGTGTCGTGAAAGGCAATGTGCTGCAAGCGTGTCTCTGCCGCCTTCCGGTCTGTCACCTCATGAAAAACCATGACGGCGCCCAGAATGCTGCCATCGGCGCGCCGGATGGGGGCGGCCGAGTCTTCGATATGGAATTCCTCATTGTCGGTGCGGCGCACGAGTATGGTGTGGTTCTCCATTTCGACGATGCCGTTCTTGTCGAGACACTCCTTGATCGGGTTGACCGACGGCAGCCGCGACTTTTCATTGAAGATATTGAATACCTCATCCATGTGCCGTCCTTTTGCTTCTGCCGTCGTCCAGCCGGTGAGCGTTTCCGCAATCGGGTTGAGATACTCCACCACCATGTGGGCATCGGTCGTGATCACGGCGTCTCCGATGGACTGCAACGTCACCTGCGCCTTTTCCTTCTCCTCGCGGATGCGTTCCAAGGCGTCTTCAAGCTGTATGACGCCGCGCCGGTAGGCATGATCAAAGATGAACAGGGCAATGGCGATGGTGGCCAAGAAGGAGACGGTCGAAATGACGCCGAGCAGACGCATGTCCGCCACGACAACCGGCGGAAATTTGCCGACAAGCTCGGCCGCATAAAGCGCGGCAATCGTCAGGAGCCCGATTGCCGACCATATCAGGCCCGGTATGCGTCCCCCGGTCGCTATCGCGGCAATGGGGCATACGCCCAGCCAGAGGACCGTGGGGGCATTGACCCCGCCGAGCTGGTAGGTCAGGCCAAGAAGCAGGCAGAAAACGGTGGCGATCAGGCTGTTGCTTGCAAGAGCGACATTCTCGGCAACGCGCAGCAAGACAAAGCTGACAATCAAGCCGCCGGTCGCGAGCCAGCAAAAACGTGCAGCGGTATCATCCCCGAGTGACTGGTAGAGAAAGCCATAGGCAGGCATGACGATCAGCGCAATCAGCGACGACGTAATGAGGTTTTCGGTTTGCCAGAGGACAGCAGGCGAATTGCGCAATCCGGGAGGAGTCAGCGAGTGTATGACGGGTAATAGTCGCTGGTATGCCAGCAAGGGATGCAATGCCATACTCACGTCTCCATCGTCCCGCATGAGTGCGGTCACTATTATTGGTTTGCTTGCCGGCGCTGTGACGGTGCTGCGATTCCGAACAGTAGCGGGAACACAGCGCCGGGTACTGCTATGTATGCTTTAATACAGTTTGTTGCCTTGTATCAATACCAGTGTAACTGAGGATCGCATGTTCGTGGCATCCGGGATGCGATGTTGCGTAAGCGATGAACAGGGCTTCATGGGCACGTACGTCGAAGGGATCCATTAACGCCCGGACAATTCGAGCAATTTTCCATCGGTACAAATTTGTGCAGATGGAGGCAACCAGATATTGCCCGAGCCTGAGCGCATCTGAAGAAACAATCCGCAGCTTTTCTCATTTGCTTGAGGAAGACACCGGAGAACCGTACAAGAATGCACCCTGCGGGACGGCATGATCATCAAGGTCAATGTGACCTTCCTCGAATGGTCGGGATATGCACACGAGGCGCTCGTCGGGTAACGACGATTCCAGGCACTGCTGCCAGTTGCCGGCAAGCTGTTCCATGAGACGCATGTCGGCCCGATTCCGCTCATGCAGGACTACGTAAAGGAACTTGCCTTCGAGGTGGCAAGCGGGACCGGGGAGCGCCTGCCGGTTCTCCTGAATTTCATACTGAAGCGAGATACCACGGGCAATCTACCGGTTCCCGATTTGCTGCGGGCAGCATCAACGGCCGAGGAGGCGCTCGGCATGCTGCGCAGCGAGGTCTTCGATGTTCTCCTCACCGATGTCGGACTACCGGAAAAATCCGACATTGAACTGGCAATGGAGGCGGTCGATGTCAACCCCGCACTGCGCATCATCTTTTCCTCGGGCCATGGCGCGGCCAATGATGACAAGCTGAAGGTGCTTTCGCTTCTCAATCCCTGCAATGTGGAGCAGATCATGGATGTGTCAGCGAAGCTGACGAATCGACGGTAGGATGTATCCTCGTTTCTACAGCTTGCCCGCACCTGCTTTTTTTGCCGCCATGCGCCACCATGAACTTCCAGGGCCGACGGCATGCCAGCGCCAAATTCCGGGCTACGGTATCTCGGCAAGGAAGGGCGCGACGCGCTTCAAGCGGTCATTGGCTTCAAGCCCCATGAACGTCAATGCACCCGATATCCCTTACCTGCCTTTGCAGTCAGCTTCCCGGCAGCGCGTGAGCCTCTTCAAAGAAATACTCCTTCCATGATGCCGCCTTGTTCTTGAGCACGCCCAGCTTGTGCAGTTCTTCCGCATAGACATGGGTGCGATGCGGCGATACGGTGAAATCGTTCTCCGGATCTTCGATGATCTTGCGGACCAGTTCGAGAGGCAGCTTCGAGTTCTGCACCCGGATGAAGATATCGGCGGCAGCGGCCTTGTCAGCCTTGATCAGCTGCGCCGCCTCGACCAGTGCGTTGTAGAAGGCCTTGTAGGTCTTCGGATTTTCGTCATGGAATTTCTGCGTGCTGTACAGCACGTTGAAGGTCGCCGGCCCGCCGAGAATGTCATAGGAGCTCAAGACCTTGTGCACGTTCTTGTTGGCCGCGAGTGCCTGGTAATAGAAAGGCGCGCTGGAGAAATGCGTGTTGATTTCGGAGCCTCCGGCAATCAGCGCGGCGGTCGCGTCCGGATGCGGCAGGCTGACGGAAATGTTGTCGAGGCGCTTGAACTCGTCCTTGCCGAACACGCGGGCGGCCTCGATCTGCAGCGTGCGCGACTGGAAGCCGACGCCGGCGGCAGGCACCGCGATCCGGTCCTTGCTGCCCAGGTCCTTGATCGTCTTCACCGCCGGGTTGTTCGACAGCAGATAGTTCGGCAGGGATCCGAGGGCGGCAACCGCCTTGACGTTCTGCTTGCCGCGGGTGCGGTCCCACATGGTCAGCATCGGCGGCACGCCGGCCGAGACGACATCGATGGAACCGGCGATGAGTGCCTCATTCATGCCGGTGGCGCCCGACAGGCTGGACCAGTCGACATCGATCTCGATCCCCGCCTGCCTGCCGTGCTTCTGAATGAGCTGGCGGTCCCGCACCACATCCAGGATCAGGTATCCGATGCCGAACTGCTGCGCGATCCGGATCTTTCCTTCCGCATGCGCGGACAGGGACGGCAGCAGAAGCGACGCTGACAGGAGCGCGCAGGCCATGCGCAAGTTGCGGCGGCTGCCATCCGGTGCCGATGGCAACGTAACGTGCAGCGACCGGACACGTAAGATCTGCTTCAATGCCGCAATACCAGTGAACATAAACACTCCATTGTTTTTGAAAGACCTGCTCCGAGCAGTCTTGTTCTTGTTTTTAAATGCCAGAAATGGCCGGTCGCATAAGGTAAGGCGATGCCTTCGATAAGGCAACGAACCGATCTCACCGTCGATATGCGGAAAACAACTATAGAGTCGGAAAGGTGAGCGGGTGCACTGCCCGCTTTCGGAAGCTGCAGCGATCAGCGAAGGCCCTTTCCTGCGTGTGCTGAAAAAAAGCAATACCATTCCCGTTCGGGTGCGCAATGCCGTATGCCGCTTTTTCGCCAGCCTTACCACTAGTTACCTTGGGAAACTCTTAACGTGAATGACGATATCCACTTCTATGAGCCGAAAACCGGGCATGGCCTGCCGCATGATCCCTTCAACGCAATTGTGGGGCCGCGCCCCATAGGCTGGATTTCATCACGCAATGCGGCCGGTGAACTCAACCTGGCGCCGTACAGCTTCTTCAACGGCTTCAACTATGTGCCGCCCATCATCGGTTTCTCCAGCATCGGACGCAAGGACAGCCTGCGCAACGTCGAGCAGACGGGAGAGTTTGCGTGGAACCTGGCGACGCGGCCGCTGGCGGAGGCGATGAACATCAGCTGCACGGCGGTCGGACCGGAAGTGGACGAGTTCGTCCTGGCCGGTCTCACGCCGGCACCCTCGCGCATCATCTCGGTACCGCGCGTCGCGGAAAGTCCGGTGTCCTTCGAATGCAGGCTGACGCAGATCATCCAGCTGCGGGATGCGCAGGGAGGCGAGATTGATTCCTACCTGGCGCTCGGAGAAGTCGTCGGCGTGCATATCGCTCGCCACCTGCTCGTGGAAGGCATCTATGACACCGCCTCGGCACAGCCGATCCTGCGCGGAGGAGGACCTGCCGATTATTTCACGATCGAGCCCGAGTCCAGATTCAAGATGTACCGGCCCAAGGCACCGCAGCCGAATTGACGCTTGCGCGATCCCGTTCAGGCAGTGTGAATATTGCAGGTATGACGCTGCGGGATATGACTCCTGCTTAAGCGGGATCCGGCGAGATCTGGTTCTTGGCCAAGCTGATTGCCCCGTACCGAAGGCAGTACCGGCAGGCAAAGCCCGACATTGACCTGTCATTCTTCACCGCGAACCCGTTTGGGCCATGCCCTTCGTCGACCAGGCGATCGAGTTCGAAGTCGATGAACGCCATCATCCTTCCCATGTCCACTGAGAACATGGGCTGCGCATTGCATCCATGGCAGACCGCGATCCGCCCGGTGTCGTCAGCTGCCTTCGGGCTTGATCTGCGCGCGGGCGATGACGGGCTTCCAGCGCGCCTGTTCCTGGCTGATGAAGCTGGCGAACTCGGCCGAAGTGCTGCCCACCGCCAGCGCGGTTTCCTGCGCCAGCCGTTCCTGCACCGAGGCGGTCTTCACGGCCTTGATGGCTTCGGCCTCCAGCCGGGCGACATTTGGCTTGGGCCACTTTGCCGGAGCAAGGAGGCCATACCATTGCGTCATCTCGAATCCCGGAAACCCCTGCTCGGCCACGGTAGGCACGTCGGGCAGCTGCGGCAGGCGCTGTGCAGTGCCGGTAGCGATGCAGCGCAGCTTGCCGTTCTTGATGAATTGCAGGATCGCCGGCGCGCCGACCGCGGCCGCTTCCAGGCGGCCCGCCATCAGGTCGGTGAGCATCGGGCCGGTGCCGCGATAAGGCACATGCACCATGAACGTGCCGGATACCATCTTCAGGTATTCGAATGCGAGATGGCCGGCGCTGCCGTTGCCCGCCGAACCATAGTTGTAGCTGCCCGGCTTGGCCTTCAGGAAGGCGACGAATTCCTTCATGTTCTTCGCCGGGACATCCGGATGCACGACGTACAGGCTGGGCACCTTGGACAGCAGGCTCACCGGCGCGAAATCCCTGACCGGATCGTAAGGCAGTTTCTGAAAGATGAACGGGTTGACCGCAAGCGTGCCGATGTGGCCGAGGATGAAGCTGTGGTCGTCCGTACTGCCGGCCACTTCCTGCATCGCGATGTTGCCGGCCCCGCCCGGTTTGTTCTCGACATAGACATTGGCGCCGATGGACTTGGCCATCTCTGCGGCAGCGGCCCGAGCGACGATTTCGGAACTGCCGCCCGGCGCGAACGGCACCACCAGCCTCAACGGCCGCCGCGGCCAGGCGGCTTGGGCGAGGCCGGCGAGCGGATGGCTCGCCACCGCGGCAGCACCGGCGGACAGAAGAAAGCGACGACGGGAAAATGCATTGATGTTCATGACCGTTCCTTGAAATGGATGAAGCGCCGAAATGACGATAAGGCGGTTACGCGATGCAGCGGCCGCTTGGGTCGGCTGTTTCCAGCCAGGCGGGCGTCTCCTCGTGCGTCGCTGCGCGGCCGGGCAAGCCTAGAGGATCACTTGCCCAGCGCCGCATATCCGCATTCTTGTATATGCCGATAGCGTATGCCGGCATCCTTTCAATCTGCTTTCAGAGCTGCGCCGGGACGGCATTCGGCTGGGCCTGACAAGGGTATACGCTGGTCATGTGCGGTACGAACCGTCGAGCGAGGTTTGCCACGGCGGCACATCGCTCGAGCTCACGATCAAGAAATAGGGTCTCTGCAACCATTGCTGCCGGCCGTTCCTGCGTCTCCGGATCGGGGAATACCCGTGGCCTGAACCGGCAGCATTGCGCCTATGGCTCAGGCGCAAGCGTTTTCGCTTGGGCAAAAGCCCCACCTGGCCACATGGTCCTGCGGCCGTATTCCTGCTGCATTGGCACGACAAAAGTTCTCACTTTGTTTTTACATTGCGTGCAATACCATAATGCTGTTGCCATACATCAACTTTTTATGGTTACATAGGGACGAGACACGCATGACAGCATGGCGGCGGGATGTTCTCGGCCGCCAGGCAGTTAAGACCTACTATGACAAAGCGTATGAAGCCCGACATGGATATGCGGGACGGCACCCGCCGGCTTGCGGACGAAGCGCCCGCCGTCGTCTGGGAAATGGACATGAACCGGCGCTGCATCTATCTCGATCCGCGATCGGCGCAGGTGGTATCACCGGAAGCATTCAGCTTCGACGACTGGATCAGCTACGTCCATCCCGAAGACGTGCCCTTGTTTGCCGTGGGCGCGGAGCGCGCCCGCAACGGCGATCACCACACCATGGAATACCGCATCGTGCGCAGCGACGGCAGCGTGCGCTGGCTGCTCAGCAACGCCGCGCCCCGCCATGATGCCGACGGCAACGTGATCGGCCTGCTCGGCAGCCTGGCCGACGTCACAAGCCATTACGAAAGCAAGGAACGCCTGCTGCGCAGCGAGGCCGAACACCGGCTGCTCACGGAGAGCGCAGGCGACATGATCGCGCATCTCAATTCCGAAGGGCGCTATGTGTATGTGTCGCCGTCGCACCGGGATTTCTTCGGTTACGAGCCGGAAGAGATGGTGGGCAGGCGGGCCATCGAATTTCTGGTGGCCGAAGATGTGGAACATGCGGCCTCCACGCGGGGCATGCGGCCCCGAGGGCTGGCGACGATGCGCGGCAGGCGGCGCGACGGCACGACCTTCTGGATGAGCATCAACCTGCGCGCCGTGCGCGACCCCAAGACCGGCGAGCGCATGGGGCTGGTTGCAGTGAGCCGGGACATCACGCCGCAGGTCGAGGCCGAACGCGAGCTGGCATTGCGCGAGGAGCGCTTCCGCAGCCTGACCAAGCTGTCGTCGGACTGGTACTGGGAAGTCGATACCGAAGCCGTGTTCACTTTCATCTCCGAGGGCATCGAGCAGCGGCTGGCGCTGCGGCCGGATGCTATCATCGGACAGCACATGGCCTACACCGCGCGCGACATGTCCGAGGAAGGCGTCAGGGAATTCCTCCGCTGCTTCGCCGCGCGCGAACCGTTCCGCGACCTGGTGTTTTCCGTCGGCCTGCCGGAATATCCTGGCGTGGTGAGACACATCCGCATGTCGGGCGAACCCTTCTACGTCGACGGCACCTATGCCGGCTATCGCGGCGCCACCACCGATGTCACCCGCGAGATCCGCACCGCGCAGCAGATGCAGAAGCTGGCGACGCTGGACGCCCTCACCGACCTGCCCAACCGCAGCGTGCTCGATGCCACGCTTTCCGCCCGCCTGAACGACCGCCGCGCCGCGTCGCCGCTGGGCGTCCTGTTTCTCGATCTGGACAGGTTCAAGGAAGTCAACGATTCCCTCGGTCACCGCTTCGGCGACGAGCTGCTGCGGGAAGTGGCGCGCCGCCTGCGCGCCTGCACCCGCCCCGACGACCTGGTCGCGCGCCTCGGCGGAGACGAGTTCGTCGTACTCGCGGAGTGCCGCCGGGGCGAGGCGTCGGCGGCGCGCCTTGCGCAGAAGCTCCTCGAAGCGCTGTCGGCTCCGATCGTGGTGGAATCGCAGGAGATCAAGGTGGGCGGCTCGGTCGGCATCAGCCTGTATCCGCGCGACGCCGCTGCCAGCGAAACGCTGCTGTCGGCGGCCGACACCGCGCTCTACCGCGCCAAGGAACAGGGCGGCGGCGTGTACTGCTTTTTCACCTCGGAAATGCGCGAGAAGACGCTGATGCGCCATACCCTGCAGCAGGACATGCGCGGCGCGGCGGCGCGGGGCGAATTCGCATTGCATTACCAGCCCCGCGTGAGCGTGCACAGCCTGAAAGTGGTGTCCGCCGAAGCGCTGATCCGCTGGCAGCATCCCCGGCTCGGCAATGTCCCGCCGGGATGCTTCATCCCGCTGGCCGAGGAGAACGGCTGCATTGCCGAAATCGGCGCCTGGGTGCTGGCCGAAGCCGTCAGGCAGGCCGCAGCCTGGAGAAAGAGCGGACACATGCTGAAGATTTCGGTCAACCTGTCTCCGCGCCAGCTGCACGACCGCTCCATCGTCGACACGGTGCGCAACGTGCTCGCCCGCGAAGGACTGCCTGCGGAAGCGCTGGAGCTGGAAATCACGGAATCGGCGCTGATGCAAGACCAGTGCCTCGCCATCTCCGTGATGCGGGAATTGAAGCTGCTCGGCGTGCGTCTTTCCATCGACGACTTCGGCACCGGCTATTCCTCGCTGTCCCATCTGCGCAAGTTCCCGCTGGACTGCCTGAAACTCGACAGGAGCTTTCTCGACGAGGAACAGGCGTCCGACGTCAATCCGCTGATCCTTGCCGAATCCATCATCGACCTCGCCCAC
Source organism: Noviherbaspirillum malthae (assembly GCF_015352985.1). GTDB lineage: Bacteria > Pseudomonadota > Gammaproteobacteria > Burkholderiales > Burkholderiaceae_D > Noviherbaspirillum > Noviherbaspirillum malthae. Next base: position 83,780 of record NZ_JACYXF010000016.1, read on the forward strand.
GCGCTCAAGCTGACCGTGGTCGCCGAAGGCGTGGAAAATGCGGAACATCTGGACTTCCTGCGCAGCACCTCCTGCGACGAAATCCAGGGCTATGTCATCAGCCGCCCCCTGCCGGCACCCGAGTTCGAGGCGAAATACGTCGCAGGTCGGCATCGCGCCCAGGCCGAAGCGGACGGCATGAAGGCCGGATGATCCCGCCGCCCGAGCCTCATTCCAGATTCCGCTAAGATGGCGGTTTTTGCGAATGAGGTAGCGATGAAACGCGATCAAATGCTGATGGAGGCCATTCTCGGCCAGCTGCTGCAGTCTCCCGACCCGCTGGTCGGCACCAGCCACATTGCGCAGCGGCTGAATGTGGAACTGCCGGTGGTGCGGCACCATCTCAACCTGCTGCAGGACAAGGATCTGGTGCACGAAGCCGAGAGCGGCGTCTGGCGCCTGACCAACCACGGGCATGATTACGTGGAAGGTTCGCCCGACCAGAGCATGGCATTGAAGCTGCCGTCGTAAGCCGCGCCCGCCAAACCCTTCCTACCCTCTTGCAGGAGTCAGCCAAATCTTTCGCTCACTGTTACAAGGCGCGATGCGCATGCCCAAGCTGGCCATCGCCGCGGTGCTGCTGGCCCTGGTTGCACTGGCCAGCGCAACCACCTATGCCGGTTTTCTTCTGGTCAGTACCGTTGCGCTCTATCTGAACGTCAGTCGTTTCGTCGCCGGCCTCCTTCTCGGCATCCTGTTCGCCAGGCTGCCTTGGGTGCGGGATGGAAAGTTGCGGGCTGTAGGCCTGCTGCCGGGAAAGGCACGCCTGCCGGTGATGGCGTCATTGCTGACATTCTGCCTGCTGCATTTTCTTTACCGGGGAGACATGGTGCCGGTGCTGTTTCTCGGCTTTGCCGTCAGCTTTCTTCTCGGCTACCGGCGGCTGAGGCAGTTGCTGCTGGCGCGCGCGGTGTCGTCCTTCTTCCAGCCGGCTCCCGGTCCTGCCAGACCGCAGGATGACAAATCCGTCATCGATGTCGAATTTCGGGAAAAGAAGGACTAGGTCAAACCGGACCGACATGTCCGGCAAGAAAGCCACGCAAGACATCATCTCCGAGATTCCCGGAACGTGGCGCTCCGCGGTTTCATCTAATGTCATGAAAACCGGATAAGGGGAAGAGATGATGACAACCGCAGCGGCAAAGGAAGCGCGGCAAGGCGCTTCCGATCTCGACGTGATACAGCGCGTGCTCGGCGGCGAAAAGAATGCCTTCGAGCTGCTGATGCGGCGTTATAACAGGCCGCTGTACCGCACCGCGCGCAGCATCCTCAAGGATGACGCGGATGCCGAGGATGCCCTCCAGGAATCGTACCTCCTGGCTTACCGGAATCTCCATCTCTTCCGCGGCGACTCGAGCCTGGCGACCTGGCTGACGCGCATCGTCGTGAACGAATCGGTGGCAAGGCTGCGCAAGACCGCGCGGCGCGCGCAAATCATCGAGCTGGGTGCGAATAAAGTCTCGGACGAGCACCGATATGAGGATGCAATGCCTTCGATGAGCCCAATGACCGCGGAACCACCGGAGCACTCGACGGCGCGCGCCGAAATGCGGGGCATGATCGAAAGGAAAATCGATGCCCTTCCGGAAAGCTTCCGGGTTGTGTTCATGCTGCGGGCCATCGAGGAAATGACGGTCGAGGAAACGGCCGCCTGCCTCGGCATTCCCGAGGCGACCGTGCGCACCCGCTACTTCCGTGCAAAGAGCCTCCTGCGCGAATCGCTGTCGCGGGAAATCGATTTCGCGCTTGAAGAGGCATTTGCATTCGACGGCGCGCGATGCGACCGGATCGTCGAAGGCGTCATGCAGACGTTGAGCGATCCGTCTTCCGACCGGACATAAGTACGCCCTCGGAGATATGCCGGGGATGCATTCGCAGCAGAACCTTTGAAAACAAGGAGATCTCACCATGAACCGCATCATGCACTGTGCCGTTTCCGGGTTGTTCGCCGCATTTGCCGTCACCTCGTTCGCCCAGTCCGACGCGCCCAATGACGCCCAGATCGCCGGGATCGTCGTCGCGGCGAATACCGTGGATATCAATGCCGGAAACCTGGCCGAGAAAGTGTCCAAGAATAACGAGATCAAGAAATTCGCGAAGCAGATGGTGACCGACCATACCGGCGTGAACAAGCAGGCCACCGCCCTCGTCAAGAAGCTGAAGGTGACGCCGGAAGAAAGCGACATCAGCAAGAGCCTCAAGAGCGATGGGGAAGCCACGATCGGCAAGCTGAAGACGCTCAAGGGCAAGGAGTTCGACAAGGCTTACATCGACAACGAAGTGAGCTATCACCAGAGCGTCATCGATGCCCTCGACAAGACGCTGATCCCGAACGCGAAGAACGCCGAACTCAAGGACACCCTGGTCAAGGTCAGGCCCGCGTTCGTTGCGCACCTCGATCATGCGAAGCAGATCCAGGCATCCATGAAATAGGATCGGCCATGAACGGGCTTGTTCTTGCTTGCCGGTACGGATGGCCGCTGCATGGTCGGGCATTGGCAGCGGTCGCTGCATCGGCCGCTGCGTTGGCCGCTTTCCTCTGCCCGATGGCAAGCCATGCGCAGCCCCCCGCTGCCGTGCATACGGTAAGGATCGAAGCGATGCAGTTCTCTCCTGCGTCGCTCGAGGTCCGGGCCGGGGATCGCATCGTATGGAAAAATGCCGATCCCTTTCCGCATACCGCCACGTCCGTTGATCGGAAGTTCGACTCCGGAAACATGACAGCGGAAAAGACCTGGACCTGGACGGCAAAGCAAAAAGGCGTCTATCCCTATATCTGTACCCTGCACCCCGGAATGAAGGGCGTCGTCACGGTGAAATAGCCTGGCGGTACCAGCCGCTGCGATATTATGTGTGTCAGGATATCCAGCGAAACGCTGGATATCCTGAACCGCAAGTTTTTTCGCTCGGCCTGTGTTTGCCTCAAGGAGAACTGCCGCATGAAGCCCCGCATTACCGTGCTGACGCTCGGCGTTGATGACCTTGAACGCGCCGTTGCATTCTATGGCGATGGCCTCGGCTTTCCGACGCAAGGCATCATCGGCAAGGAATTCGAACATGGCGCCGTGGCCTTTTTCGATTTGCAGGCTGGCCTGAAGCTCGCCCTATGGCCGCGCAAGAGCATCGCGCACGATTCCGGCCTGCCTGATGTGCAGAGGGCTTCGACGGAATTCACCCTTGGACATAACGTTTCGTCGAAGGACGAAGTCGACACCGTGATGCAGAAGGCGGAGAAGGCCGGCGGGCGCCTGGTAAAGCCCGCCCAGGATACGTTCTGGGGCGGGTATGCCGGCTACTTCCAGGACCCGGACGGACACTTGTGGGAAGTCGTATGGAATCCGCAGATACTGCCGCAGGATTAACGCTGTGTCCTTTGCATCAGCACCGATTGAACTTCCTTACCAGCGGAAACTGACACCCAGCTTTTCCCCCGCCTGCCGCAGTTCTTCGCGCAGGGCTGCCGGCACCGGGATGCCTTCGCGCCGGCGCTCGGCTTCGGAAGCGGCCTGCCGCTGTCCAGGATAGCGGCCCGACGTTCCGGAAGCCTGCAGGTAATGCTGCAGCCATGCGCCCGAGTAGGCATCGAATGCTGTGCGGCCGAACATCAGTTCCGGGTTGATCACCAGCAGGAAGGCGCTCGCGTCCGACGCCGAACCCGCCGTGCCCGTGTTGCGGTTCTGTTCGGGTTCCGCGCCGCTGAAGCTGCCTGCGAGGCATTCGACCATCATGGCCAGGCCGATACCCTTGTAGCCCGCCATCGGCAGCATGGCGCCGGCCAGCGCCTTCGCAGGATCTGTGGTCGGTTCCCCATCCGGGCTGATGGCCCAGCCCTCCGGTATCGAAGGCAGCTTGTCGCGCACCGCCTGCAGGACATTGCCCCTCGCCACGATGCTGGCAGCCATATCGAACACGAGCGGCGGCCCGTCCGCCACCGGCATGGAAAACGCGATCGGGTTGTTGCCGATGGCCCGCGCGGTGGCACCCGGCAAGGCCATCAGCGGCGGCGTTCTCTGGCACAGCATTGCGAACATGCCCTGTTCGCTGGCCTGCAGCACGAACATGCCGAGCGCGGCGAGATGTCCGCTGTTGCGGATGGTGCATCCGGCCATGGCCGTCGTGCGCGCCGCGGCAATCGCCGCCTCCATGGCGCGGCTTGCCACCACCTGCCCCAGGCCTTTCCTGCCGTCGCAATGCAGCGTGCCGTGGCGGCTTTCGAGCAGCGGCTGCGCAAGCGGATCGACTTCGCCGCCGCGCAGCTTGTCGAGATAGGCCGGAATGCGTGCGATGCCGTGGGTGTCGATGCCGCGCAGGCTGGTGCGCAGCAAAACCTGCGCGCCGAGTTCGGCGTCTTCCCTGTTCATGCCGGAAGCGGTGAAGGCAGCAGCGCTCCATTGCATCAGCTCGTCGGCGGAAATGCGCTGTTGCTGAAGGTCTTTTTCTTGTTCGATCATTCCATGTCCTTGGGTTCGCATCGGCAAGGCAGCCCGTGGCCAGCTTGGCAATGATAGCGTTTCTGCGAACCTGCTTTGGTCAAGCAGGCCTTTGCCGATACGTCAAGCATTGTTTCCATTCGTCAATTAACAAAATGAACCATTTCCCTGAAACACTCATCGAAGCCTAGAGCGGTTTCGTCTAGACCGGCTTAGTCGAGGCCGAGGCGGATTGGCTCTGGGACAGGGCGTGGCGACGCGACATGGCGGTGTCATGGCAAGGAGCCGCAACGCGGTACCAGAGCTAATCGGTCCGGGATCGACAAGCCGGTCAAAACGAAACCGCTCTAGCTGCATGCAGCAAGTTTTTTCGAGTACCCAGGGAGACGAATTTGTTCACGTTGTCACGATCACATAGTGCAGTAAAACCTTTTTTTGGCCCAATCATTTCCTGCAGCGCTGCAGCCCTTGCCCTTCTGCTTGCAGGCTGCGGAGGCGGCGATGGCGGTACGGATGCCGGCACGTCCGCGCAGTCCGGCACAGCCTCGCCCGCGCTACAAGCATCGCAGGCTCCGCAGGCCGCGCCAGCCAGCCAAACCAGCTCGGTTGCGGAAAGCACCGACGGTGCACAGCAGGCGGAAGCGCCCGCGACTTCAAGCGCGCCTGCAGACGAGACGGCAACCACGACCGATACCGCGCAGGCCCGCCGCCCAGCGTCGACAACAACAGCAACAACGACGCCAACCGCATCCACCACGACAGCCGCAGGCACGTCCACTTCCACGACTTCAACCACCGCAACCGCCGCCCTGCCCGCGTCGCTCACCTGCGGCCTGAACAACTTCCAGGCGGAGATCATGCGCCTCGTGAACGAAGCGCGCGCATCGAGCCGCTACTGCGGCTCCACGCTGTATCCCGCGGCATCGCCGCTGAAATGGAATGCCCAGCTGTTCAATGCCGCCGCCGGGCATTCGAGCGACATGGCGAGCAAGAACTACTTCTCGCATACCGGTCTCGACGGCAGCACGTTCAGCCAGCGGATCACCGCCGCGGGCTATGCATGGAAAACGGCGGGCGAGAACATTGCGGCCGGACAGAGCAGCATCCAGTCGGCGATGAACGGCTGGCTGCAAAGCCCCGGGCATTGCGCCAACATCATGAAGGCGAGCTATGTCGATGTCGGCGTGTCCTGCGCGCAGAACAGTGCCTCGACCTACAAGCTGTACTGGACGATGGAGCTGGCGGCGCCGAGATAAAAGTCCTGCAGAAACAGAAGGGCAGCCGTTGAACACGGGCTGCCCTTTTTTCAGTATGACGCCGATCAGGAACGCGCTGCGCGCGCCTTGGTCACTTCCATCTGCCCCTGCTGGAAGCCGGATGCGGGCACGATCTCGCCGCTGCGTTCCGCAAGACGGCCGGCGTTCGCAGCCAGCTGTTCGGCGGCATCCGCAGCCATGCCGATATGCAGGCCGTCGGTGAGCGTGATGTTGGAACGCGAGAACGTGCCGGCGCCGGCGCACAGCACGGTCTTGGTCGGCGCATCGCGCGACACCAGGTAGAGCATGCCGGGCGTGACGCTTTCCGGCGTCAGCAGTGCGAGGTCGTCGGCCTGCATCAGCTCTTCCGTCATGCGCGTGGCGGCGGTGGGCGCGAGGCAGTTGACCCGCACATTGTATTTCTCGCCTTCGATGGCCAGGGTCTGCATCAGGCCCACCAATGCCATCTTGGCCGCACCGTAGTTGGCCTGGCCGAAATTGCCGAACAGTCCCGATGACGATGTCGTCATCACGATGCGGCCGTACTGCTGCTGCTTCATGATGTCCCACACCGCCTTGGTGCAGTAGACCGCGCCCATCAGATGCACGTCGACGATGGCACGGAAATCATCGAGGCTCATCTTCGAGAAGCTCTTGTCGCGCAGGAAGCCGGCATTGTTGACGAGGATGTCGATGCGCCCCCACTGCTGCATGGCCGCCTCCACCATCTGCGCCACGCTTGCCGGATCGGTCACCGATGCCGGGCTGGCAATCGCTTCGCCGCCGGCCGCGCGGATCTCGTCGACCACGCGCTGCGCCGCCGATACTTCGGAACCCGCGCCGTCGCGCGATACGCCGAGATCATTGACGACGACCCTGGCGCCGCGCGCGGCAAGCTGCAGCGCATGCGAGCGGCCGAGGCCGCCGCCGGCGCCGGTCACGATGGCGACCTGATCGTCGAAGCGAATGGAGGTGGAAGTTGTCTCTGATGTTGTCATGTTTATAGGCCTGGGCGGCAGAATGGAACATGCGTTCGATTATATAGATCGGCTTGAAAACATGTTGGGCGGAGTTCCCTCACCCCGGCCCTCTCCCAGAGGTAGAGGGTGAGATCAGCGACCCGAAAAATGAATCATTTTTCGAGCCGAATCAATAAGGTGCTACAGGATCTGCTGCATGCACCACTCAGCGAACTGTTCCGCCGGCAAAGGACGGCTGAACCAGTATCCCTGCGCATGGTTGCAGCCGTGCGCCTTCAGGTAGAGGAAGGCGTCTTCGGACTCGATGCCCTCGCCGATGATTTCCAGCTTCAGGCTGTGCCCCAGGGCGATGATGGCTTCCGTGACCAGCTGGCTCGAGTGATCGCAGCCGATGCGCCGCACGAAGGACTGGTCCACCTTGAGCTTGTCCAGCGGCAGGCTGCTCAGGTGGCTGAGGCTGGAGTAGCCGGTGCCGAAATCGTCGAGCGCCACTTTCACGCCGAGCGACTTGATCCGGTTCAGGATGGCCACCGCTTCGTCGATGTTTTCCATGACGGCGCTTTCGGTGACCTCGAGCTGCAGGAAGGAAGGGTCGATCCGGGCATCGAGGATGATGCGCCGCATTTTTTCGGCAAAGCCCTTTTCCCGGAACTGCAAGGGCGAAACGTTGATCGCAATCGAAACCTTCAGTCCTTTTGCCAGCCATGCTTCGTGCTGGCGGCAGGCTTCCTTCACGACCCATTCGCCGAGCTCGCCGATCAGGCCGGCGGATTCGGCGACAGGTATGAAGGCTTGCGGGCCGACGGCCTGTCCGTCGTCGGCAAGGCGGACCAGTGCCTCCGCGCCGGTCAGCATGCCGCTGTCCATGTCGACCACCGGCTGGTAGTGAAGGCTCAGGCGGCCGTGCTTGAGGGCTTGCTTCAACCGTGCTTCCAGCGAATAGGCTTCATCGGCGCGCTGGTTGAGTTCGTCGCGGTAGACCTGGAAGCTGGCGCGGCCCGACTGCTTGGCCTGGTACATGGCAAGATCGGCCGCATGAATCAGTTCGCTCATGGTCGTCGCATGCGCCGGGTAGTAGCTGATGCCGATCGATGCGGAGAGCGACAGTTCCAGCGAATCGATCAGGATGCGCTTGTCGACACTGTCGATCACGTGCTCCGCCACGACTGCCGCCCGGCGCAAGTCCGGCGCGAGGTGGGGCAGGACGATGACGAACTCGTCGCCGCCCAGCCGCCCGACCAGGTCTTCGGCACGCGTGCAGGAGTGCAGGCGGCGGCTGACTTCCTGCAGCACCCGGTCGCCGACATCATGGCCGTATAGGTCGTTGACGGGCTTGAAGCGGTCGAGGTCGATGAACAGCAGCGCTCCTTGTCCGTGCTTGCGCTGGGCCGCGGCGAGCAGGCGGTTGCCGTATTCAAAGACGAGGGCGCGGTTCGGCAGGCCGGTCAGCGGATCGTGCAGCGCCGCCTCTCGCGCCTGCCGCTCGGCCAGCTTTCTCGCATTGATGTCGGTATGCGTTCCCACCAGCCTGGTGGCGCGCCCGTCTTCCGAACGCTCGCCGGCCATGCCCTGGCACAGAATCCAGCGCCAGCTTCCGTCCGACGAGCGATAACGCGCTTCGATCGAAAAACTGTCGCGCCGCCTTTCGATGACGTCATTGATCAGCTCGCGCGCGCTGCCGCGCTCCTCCTCATGCATGCATGAAAGCCACTTGCCGACGTTTTCCATTTCGAACGCCGTGTAACCGAGCATGGAAAACAGCCGGTCGTCGGCAGGCAGCAGGCGCTCGCTGGCCACATCGATTTCCCATACCGCCGTATTTCCGGCCTTCAGTGCCAGCGCCAGCCGCGATTCGCTGTCGCGCAGCTGACGTTCCGCCTGGATGCGCTCGGTGATGTCCTCAGCCGACAGGATGATGCCCCCGACTTCGCCGGTGTCGTCGGTCCATGGCCAGATCTCCCAGCGATACCACTGCTCCGTCCCATCGGCACGTATGAAGCGATCGGCCTCCGCGCCCAGCGTTTCGCCGGCGAGGCCGCGCCGATGGGCGTCGCGCCATTTCTCCGGGATGCCGGGAACGAGGTCGTAGTGACATGCGCCGATGACGTTCCTGCCGTCGAGCAGCAGATTCTTCAGCCAGAGGCGGCTTGCCGCGAGATAGCGCATGTGCTTGTCGAACACGGCAATCGCCACCGGCGCATGCTCGGTCAAGGTCTTCAGGCGCTTCTCGCTGCGCCGGAGTGCCCTGCTGTGTTCGGCCAGGTCGCTTTCTTTAGCCCTAAGCGCGCTCGAACGCGACTTGAGCAGGCCGGCGGCTTCTTTCAGCGCCGCCGCGACCTGGGCGGCTTCCTTGACTTCCACCACGGGCAGAACGATCTCTTCGCCCATGCCCAGCGCTGCCGCCGGCTTCACGAGGGATTGAAAGGAACGCACTATCCTTTGGCTCAGCACATGGGCGAGCGCAAGCGTAAGTATGAAGAGGCACAGCAGCGCCAGCGCCAGGATGCCCAGCTGACGCGACAATTCGCCCGCCAGCAGTTCCCGGGGAATATTCACCGCGACCCGCCATCCGGTCAGCGGGGAACGCGCATAGGTGACCAGGACGGGGGCGCCGTCGCCGTTCATGCCGTCGAAATGCCCTTCGTCGCCCTGCGTCAGGTCCTTGACGTAGCCGTCGCCGGCTTTCTGCCCGGTGAACCGGTCTGCCTCCTCGCTGCGCGCAACGATGACGCCGCTGCCGTCGAACACCGTGGCGATCCATCCCGACGGCAGGCGCTGGGCAAGCAGGATATCGTTGAAGCCTGCGGGTTCGATGGTGATCGTCAATGCATAGATGACCCGGTCGCGGCGCATGACGGGCACGCCGACCGCCATCAGCGGCTGGCCTGTGATGGCGCTTGCGAAGAGGGGAGAAATGACCGGGCCGCGGTCGGCGAATACCTGATGCACGAGTTCGGTATTGCCGTTCATCGGCAGGTCGGTGCCGTACTCGGCCGCGGTATTGACCACAAGCTGCCCGGTGCTGTCGGACAGGCTGATCGTCGATCCGAGCCCTGTTTCTGCGAGGGTGCGCCGTGCCTGGGCATGAAAGCGCTGAAGATTGTCCGGATCGATGGCATCCGTGGTGGCCAGGCCCTGTCCGAGCCGCTGGACGCCGAGAATCCGCGTATCAATGGCCTGGACCAGTGCTCTCGCGGTCTGCAAGGTATCGAGATCCAGCTGCGCCCGGCTCAGCCGGTATTCATGGATCAGCAGGAATGCAACGCCCACGGTTCCCGGCAGCAGACATCCAAGTACAAGCCATAGCAGCAATGTACGAACGGACCGCTGGGGCGGGCCCTCATTTGCTAACGGAATGTGATTTGGCGTCGGCACATGCGAGGAAGGTATAAAGGTCCGGTCTGCAAAACCGCTTGGAGTCCCCCGCATCAAAAAGATTCGTCACCGGCCGTCCGGGCCGGCAAGCTCAGCGCAGCCGGTGGTCGTATTGCTTCAGCACATCTTCATCGATCAGCTCCAGCGCCACCAGGTTGGTGCTTTCGAGCACGATGGGCGGCGCCCTGCCGGCTTCCAGCGCTTCCATCCAGCGCAGCGCGCAAAGGCACCACTGGTCGCCGCTCTTGAGTCCGGGAAAGCCCCATTCCGGCACCGGGGTCGACAGGTCGTTGCCGCGGCTGGCGCTGAAGGAAAGGAATTCGTCGGTCATGATCGCGCAGACCACATGCGTGCCGGTGTCCTCGGCATTGGTCTTGCAGCAGCCGTCGCGGAAAAATCCGGTCAGGGGATCGAAGGAACAGGGCACCAGGGGTTCCCCGAAGATATTGCGCGCCGGTGGCGTGGTGACGGGCATGGCGGTCTCTTATGGTCAGGATGCGATTGCACAGGTGCGGAAGCCGACGAAGATGTCGTCGCGGTGCGGCCGGTAGAAATTGCGGAATTGCGGTTCGCGCAGGCCATCGAAGGTGGCGAACGATGCGCCGCGTACCGCTTGGTGGCTGCCGAAGAACGGCGCCGAATATTCGCGGTAAGGGCCGGCCTCGAAGCCGGGATAGGGTTCGAAGGCCGACGCCGTCCATTCCCATACCTGGCCCCAGCCGAAGCGGGACGGCTGCATGCGCGCCGCATATTCCCATTCGGCTTCCATTGGCAGGCGCCGCCCGGCCCAGGCGCAATAGGCTTGCGCTTCGAACAGGCTGACGTGGCGCACCGGCTCGTCGAGCGGCAAGGAGATGTCGCTGCCGAAACGGCGGCAGCGCCACTCGCTGGCATGGCCTTGCCGGAAATGCCAGTAGCCAGGCGCACTCCGTTCGGTCTGCGCCAGCCACTCGCGGCCGGCCTCGCTCCAGAATCGCGGCTGCCGGTAGCCTCCGTCTTCGATGAAGGAGAGATATTGCCGATGGGTCACAGGCTGCGCATCGATGACGAAAGACGCCACTTCCCGGGTGTGCGCATGCAGTTCATTATCGAAGGCGAAGCCCTGGCCGGGCGGCGTACCCATGCGCAATGCGCCGCCGTCGAACGCAAGCTGCTCCCCGGACTGCACGGGCGATGCCAGCGGCAGCAGCTGTGCCGGCGGCCGCACGCCCAGGGTTTGCAGCGTGTAGAAGAAGGCTTCGCCATGCATGGCTTCATGCGCCAGTGCGAGGCGGAACGGGTACAGCGCCGCATCGCCGCCCTCGGTGCCCCTGATGTTTGCAAGCCGTTCGAGCAGGCGTTCATGCACTTCGCGGCAATAGGCCAGGATGTCGCCGGTGGACGGCAGCGGCAGTGTCCATCGCGCATCATGCGCCACCGTATTAGAATCGAACCAGTCGTCGGCACGGTCCAGCAGCGAGGGATGCCGGGCCGACAACGGCGCGCTGCTGGCCGCGCCGCGCAAGCCGTACCATTCCGCGAACCAGGCCGCATGGCCGATTTCCCAAAGCGGCGGGTTGACGACAGGCAGGCGGGGCACGCGGACGGCGGCATCGAAACCGGCATCGGCCAGGGAGCGAAACAGCAGCATGGTGCGCGCATGCGCTTGCCTCAAGGTGCCGGCCAGCTGCTGCGGATTCGCATGTCGGAAGGAAACGGTCATCGCGCGGTCGGCACAGTCAATTCAGTTGTCGAAATCATCAGAGCAATCCAACCCTGTCGGGAAAGCAGCATTGAACAAAGCGTACGTCAGCATTATCAGTCCGGCAACGGCAAAAGCCAACAACGGCAACTGGCAGACCGCAAGCCGCTGGGCGGAGTTTCTTGCCGCCGATTGCCGGGTCGACATCCGGCAGCATTGGAGCAGCGAAGTCGACGGTCCCTGCGATGCCATGATCGCCCTTCACGCGCGCCGCTCGGCGGCTTCGCTGGCCAACTTTCATGCGTGCTTTCCGGAACGTCCTTCCATCCTGGTGCTGACCGGCACCGATCTCTACCGCGATATCCATCACGATGAGGACGCCAGGCGTTCGCTGAAGCTGGCCACCCGCCTGGTGCTGCTGCAGGAGGCGGGCCTGCGGGAACTCGATGCGCCGCTGCGCGGCAAGGCCTGCGTCATTTACCAATCCGCTCCGGCGCTGCCTGCCGGCGATGCAAGGGCGGACGACGGCATGCTGCGCGTCATCATGATCGGGCACCTGCGCGAAGAGAAGGATCCGGCAACCTATCTGCGCGCGGCCGCGCTGGTCGATCCGGCGCAGGTGCGCCTGCTGCAGGTCGGCGGCGCCCTTGATGCCGCCCTCGGGGAACAGGCGCAGGCGGCGCAGCGCAGCATGGCCCACTACCGCTGGCTGGGCGCGCTGCCGCACGAGGCCGCGCGGCGCGAACTGGCGCAAAGCGATGTGCTGGTGCTGACCTCGCGCATGGAAGGCGGCGCGAATGTCATCATCGAAGCGGTCACCAGCGGCGTGCCGGTATTGGTCACCGACATTTCCGGCAACCGCGGCATGCTGGGAGCCGATTATGCGGGCTATTTCCCGCCTGGAGATCATGAAGCGCTGGCCGCCCTGATCGCCAGGACTGCGGCCGACCCGGCTTATCTCGCGCTGCTCAAGCGCCAGTGCGCAGGGCGCGCGCCGCTGTTTTCTCCGCAGCGAGAGCAAGCCGCCGTGCGGCAGCTCGTGCGCACCCTGCTCGTCCCCAACCAACCTTCATGACAGATCCGACATGGCAGCCAACCTGACTTCCGCCCAGCTCAACGGCATCCTCAGCATTGCCGACGATGCCATCATCTGCGTCGACCGGGATCACCGCATCATCCTGTTCAACCAGGGCGCCGAGCGGGTGTTCGGCTGGACCGCCGAGGAAGCCCGGGGCCAGGACCTGAACCTGCTCCTGCCGATGCGCCATCACGGCACGCATCGCACGCATATCGAAAACTTCGACCGCTCCGGCGAAAGCGCGCGCAAGATGGGCGAGCGCCGCGCCATCTTCGCACGCCGCAAGGACGGCACGGAGTTTCCCGCCGAGGCATCGATCTCGCGCCTGGAAAGCCAGGGCGAGCTCGTCTACACAGTAATCCTGCGCGACATTTCCACGCGCAAGGCCTACGAGATGGAATTGCAGGCCGCCAAGGAAAAAGCCGAAGCCGCCACCCAGGCCAAGAGCATGTTCCTCGCCAACATGAGCCACGAGATCCGCACGCCGCTCAATGCCGTCATCGGCATGACCAGCCTGCTGCTCAATACCCGCATCGACGACGAGCAGCGCGACTATGCGCAGACGATACGTTCGAGCAGCGAAGTGCTGCTTACCCTGATCAACGACATCCTCGACTATTCGAAGATCGAGATCGGCAAGCTCGACATCGAATTGCATCCCTTCGACCTGCGCCGCTGCATCGAGGAGTCGCTGGATCTGCTGGCCTCGGCTGCTGCCGAGAAGAAGCTCAATCTGGCCTACTTCATCGACGACGGCGTGCCTGCGGCGGTGATCGGCGACGTCACGCGCCTGCGCCAGGTGCTGGTGAACCTGCTGTCGAACTCGATCAAGTTCACGCCGCACGGCGAGGTCGTGGTGGCGGTCTCCGCCACGCTGCAGGAGAGCGGCGAGCATGAACTGCGCTTTTCCGTCAGGGATACCGGCATCGGCATTCCCGCGGATCGCCTCGGCGAACTGTTCCAGGCCTTCACCCAGGTGGACACGTCCACCACCCGCAAGTACGGCGGCACCGGCCTCGGCCTGGCGATCAGCAAGCGGCTCACCGAAATCATGGGCGGGCGCATGTGGGTGGAAAGCACCGTGGGTGCAGGCTCCGTCTTCCACTTCAGCATCATCGCCAGGGCCTCGGGTGCGAAGCTGGCACACAGCGTGCTGCAGGAACAGTCTTCGGCCCTGGCCGGGCGCCATGTGCTGATCGTCGACGACAACAGCACCAACCGCCGCATCCTGGTGAAGCAGGCGCTGCTGTGGGGCATGATTCCGTCGGCGGCTGCCTCGGCCGCCGAGGCGCTGGACCTGGTGCGGCACGGCCATGCGTTCGATGTCGGCATCCTCGACATGAGCATGCCGGAAATGGACGGCCTCGGCCTGGCAACGGAAATCCGCAAGTTCCGCGACGCGCTGGCACTGCCGCTGATCATGCTGACCTCGGTGGCCTACCGCCCGCAGGACACACGCATCGCCGACATCGATTTTGCCGCCTACCTGAACAAGCCGATCAAGCCGACCGCCTTGTTCGAGGTCTTGCTGCGCGCGATGCGGCTCGATGCGGGCGAAGCGTATCCGGAACAGCATCCGGCCGCATCCGGCAAGCTGGCCGACACGCTGCCGCTCAGCATCCTGGTGGCCGAAGACAACACCATCAACCAGAAGGTCGTGCGGCAGCTGCTGGTGCATCTCGGCTACCGGGCCGATGTGGTGGCCAACGGCGCGGAAGCGCTGGAAGCGCTGGACAGGCAGGCCTATGACGTGGTGCTGATGGATGTGCAGATGCCGGAGATGGACGGCCTGGAAGCCACCCGGCGGCTGCGCGCGCGCTTCAACGGCGGCGGGCCGCGGGTCATTGCCATGACGGCCAATGCGATGCCGGGCGACCGCGAAAAATGCCTGGCCGCAGGCATGGACGACTATGTGTCCAAGCCGGTCGAACTCGATGACGTGCGCGCCGCGCTGATGGCGACGGTGCCGCAGGCGCAGGCCGATGCCGCCCCGGACACCGTCATCGACCAGCAGCGCATCGACCAGCTGCTGGAGCTGCAGGACGAGGACAACCCCACCATCGCGGCCGACATCATCCGGCTCTTCATCAACGATTCGCCGGGGCATCTCGAAGCGATCGGCAATGCACTGGCCGAGAGCGATGCGAAGATGGTGCAGGCGACCTGCCACCGTTTTCTGTCAAGCATCGAGAACCTTGGCGCAATCCGCATGCGCACGCCCTGCATGGAACTGGAAAGAATGGGCAAGGAAGGCGTCCTGAACGGCGGCGGGACCTTGCTTGCCGAACTGGAAAAAGAGTTCGGCACGGCGCGCCGGCAATTGGAGGAAATGCTGAGTCTCCGCAAATTGAGCGACTACAAAGGCGCTCAGAATTAATTTCAATATTTGCAATCCAAAGGGCAATGAAACGTGGGCGTACCTGCACCCACGCGGATGTCATTGCAGAAAGCCGTACCTGAATGCAGCGAGATCACGCTTTTGGACCCAGACCAGCGTTCCTATCCAACTTCTCCGCTTGGCCAGCCCGCGTTGCGGACATGGCGTAACAGGCTTGATTTCCTGCTGGCTAATTACCGTCTCGCACTCTGGTGGGCGCTCGGCACCGCCGTCCTGCTGATAGCAGGCTGGCAACTCATGTTTTACCGGCTGGACAAGGAAAGAGCGCTGATGGAGGAAACCGCGCTGGCCGACGCCGGCATTCTTGCACGCGGCTATGCCCAGCATCTGCAGCGCACCATTAATACCATTGACCAGCTGCTCATGGTCATCAAGGTGGAATGGGAAACCTCGGGCGGCGGCGTGCGTCTCGAAGAATTCAAGCAGCGCGGCGTGTTTCCCGAATCCGCGCCGTTCAACGCCAGCATCGTCGACCGCAACGGTCTCTCGCTTACCAGCACTTTCGGCCTGGGAGTGCTGCGCACCAGTCCCGATGTCAGCGACCGTCCCTATTACCTTGCCCACAAGACCGCAGGCAGCGATTTCCTGTTCATGAGCCTGCCGACCTGGGGACGCGCGACGGGGAATCCCATCATCCAGTTTTCCCGGCGGCTGTCGGATGCCGAGGGCAATTTCGACGGCGTGGTGCTGATGACCGTGGAGCTAGGCTTCTTCACCGCAAACTACGATGAAGTCACGCTCGGGCCGTTCGGCTTTCTCGGCGTCATCGGCACCGACGGGCTGGTGCGCGTCACGCGCACCGGCGGCGTCGTGCACGATCCCGCTTCCAATCCCATCCCCACCGCGCCCAGCCTGCCGGCTCCCGGAGGCAGCCGCTTCTTCGAAGGCACATCGCTGTTCCGCGACGGCCGCAGCCGCTTCGTCGGCTGGCAGAGGGTGGACGGCTACGACATCAACGCCCTGACCGGGCTGGACCACGATACCGTGATGGCACCCTACTCGCGCCGGCGCGCCGCGCTCATCCATACCGCCATCGCCCTGTCGCTCGGCGTGCTGGTGTTCGCTGCAGTGGCGGCCGCGCTGTCCCTGCGGCTGGCATGGCGCAAGCGCCAGCTGGAACTGGCGCAGGCCACCTACCGCATCGCCACCGAAGGCGGCAGCGAAGGTTTCTACATCGCCAGGCCGGTGCGGGACGAAGGCGGAAGCATCGTCGATTTCGAAGCGGTCGACTGCAACCAGCGCGGCGCGGCCTTCTATGGCTACCGGCCGGAAGAATTCATCGGCATCCGCCTGTCGGTGCTGTATGCAGAAGCCGATGTCGGCATCGTCATCGGCGCGCTGAGGACGGCGGCGGATGATGGCATGTTCGAAGGCGAGCTGTGCCTGGCCGGCGACAAGGATCCCCACAAGCGCTACATGCACCTGAAGGCGGTGCGCTCCGACAACGACCTGGCGATCACCCTGCGCGACATCACGCGCGAGAAGGAGCATGTGCTGGAGCTCGAGCGCATCGGCAACGAAGACGTGCTGACCGGCCTGCCCAATCGTCTCTGGGTCCAGTCCTTCCTGCCGGAAGCCATCGGCAAGGCGGCCAGGGGCGGCAAGAAACTGGCGATCCTCTTCATCGACCTGGACGGCTTCAAGGGCGTCAACGACACGCTGGGACATGCCGCCGGCGACGAGGTGCTGCGCAATGCGGCGCTGCGCCTGCGCGATGCGGTGCGTCCGCACGACAAGGTGATCCGGCTGGGCGGCGATGAGTTCGTCGTCGTCATCGAGAACGTGATGCAGGAGTCGGACGCCGCGCATGTGGCCGAACGCATCCTGCATGCCTTCCGGGAAAAGTTCAGGCTCACGGCGGGCATCGCCGCGGTGGGCACCTCGATCGGCATCAGCGTGTTTCCGGATGATGCGGAGGATGCCGGAACGCTGCTGCAGAATGCCGATGTGGCGATGTACCTGGCCAAGACCAGCGGCAAGCATACCTACCGCTTCTTCGACCCGAAATTCTACGATGCGCTGCGCAACCGGCTGCGGCGCGAAGCCGACCTGCGGCATGCGATCGAGCACGACCAGTTCGTCATCCACTACCAGCCGCGCATCGATGTCAGGACCGGCCGCACCTCCAGCATGGAGGCGCTGGTGCGCTGGGCGCATCCGATCGAGGGCATGCTGCAGCCGGGCAGTTTCATCGACCTGGCGGAGGAAACCGGCCTGGTGGTGCAGCTGGGCGAACTGGTGCTCAACAAGGTGTGCGCGCAGATTGCCTACTGGACGCGCAGCGGCGAGGTCATGGTGCCGGTATCGGTCAATGTGTCGTCGCGCCAGTTCAACGAAGCCGACATCTCGCGCATCTTCCGCGAGGCGCTGGCGCGCCACGGCGTCGATGCGCGGCTGGTGGAGGTGGAACTGACCGAAGCGACGATGATGAGCGGCGACCAGGAAATCAACAGCGCGCTGCACGACATGCACAACCAGGGACTGACACTGCTGGTGGACGATTTCGGCACCGGCTATTCCTCGCTGGCCAAGCTGCAGCAGCTCGACTTCGACGTGCTCAAGGTCGACCGCGCGTTCACCCGCGAGCTGGGCAGGAGCGACCAGGGCAACGTGTTTTTCCAGGCCATCATCACGATGGCCCATGCGCTGGGTATGCGGGTCGTGGCCGAAGGCGTGGAAGAGGAGCGCCAGCTCGACATCCTGCGGGCGCTGGGCTGCGACGAAGTGCAGGGCTACCTGCTCTCGCAGCCGCTTGCGCCGACCAGGACGCAGACAGGGTTGTTCAGGGAGCTGCACAAGATCCCGACGTGAGTCGGCATGCGGTGCGGCGCCTCCGCCTTCCTCGCAACAGGCTGTCTCGGCCTACTGCCTTGCCTGGATCTCCTGCTGCAGCTGGCGGTAACTGCTCAAGCGCGGACCGCCCAGCGCCACCGCATTGCCGATCGCGGCCATGGCCTCGCGCCGCCGCCCCTGATCGAGCAGCGCCTGCGCCAGGTTGTTCCATCCATCGGCAATGCCGGGATGAGTCGTGACCAATGTCCTGTATGCGCGGACTGCGGCCTCGTAGTCGCGCTGCGCATAGGCGGTGTTTCCCGCGCCCAGCTGCAGAACGGGATCGTCGGGCCATCGGCGCAGCGCCGCGGCATAAGCCTTGCGCGCTGCTTCAGGCGAGCTGCGTTCCAGCGCCGCGATCGATACCGCATAGCCGGAACCATCGGCACCGGCCGGCAGGCGGTCGGGCGGCATGGCGAGCATGGCCCAGCGGCCCGATCTTTCCCAGGTACGCTCGAATACGTGAAGCGACATTTCCATGTTTTCCGTGCGGCCGGAATGCAGAACAATAGTGTTGCTGGCGCGATCGAAGCCGATCGCCACCGCGTAATGCCATACCGGCGCGAACTGGAATGACAGGTTCTGCAGCACGATGACCGGATTGCCTGCGGCTACCTCCTGCAGCAGGGCTTCCAGGTCCGGCCTGATCCGGTGCGTCACCAGGCCGAGGCGCCGTCCCGCGGCCAGCATCTCCAGCTGCAGCGAGCCCTGCCTGGCGGGCAGGTAGACCTGGCTGGCGAGCTGTTCGGGCGTGGCCCTGGCGCCAGCGGCGGCTGCGGCCATCGCCAGCGCGGCGGGTCCGCACTGGTAATCGTCCTGCGGGAAAAAGGGAACGCCTCCCATTTTTGCCGTCTGCGGCAGCGCCGGCGGCCAGTGCTGCTGCAGCGAAGTCACCCCCGGCGCGGCGCATCCAGCCAGCGTCAGCGCGAGCGCCGCGCAGACGGCGAGGCGCAGGCAAAGCGGCAAAGCAATTGCCGCAGCGTTCATCGAACCGAGCGGGTGAACGGGAACACCTTGGTCAGGCCGAGAATGTCGGTCACCAGCAGCACGATGAATACGGTAAAGAGCACGCCGATGATGTCGCCGCCGGCGGGCAGCTGGTCGATGCGCCCGGCGAGCTGCTGCACTTCCTCGTCCGACATCGCCTGCACGCGCTTGATCGCATCCTGCGGATCGACGCCCTGTGCTTCGATCGACTTGCGCACCTCGTCGCGCGACAGGAAGCCGATCACCCGTTCCCTCTCCTCCGTCGCAGCAGATGCAGCGGCCGCATCCTGGGTGGACACGATGGCCGCGCCGGCCTGCAGAGGCAGGCTCAATCCCGTGACGCATACGACAAGCAGCGACGCGGTGAGACGTTTGAATGCATTCATGCTGTTCTCCTCTTGATTGCAGTATTGGCCCGCGGTCGTTGCTGCTCCGGTATGTACGTGAGCCGAGCTGTCCCGCTGTACAGGACTGAAGCGGTCGGCACGAAGCTTCGAGTGGGATGAGATTGTTCCGGCCGTGCCGGCAGACTGGAAGAATCAAGTCGAGCACAAGGTGTGCCGGCAGCATGCGCGGCGAGCGCCTGCCATGGACATGGTCCTGCTGTCATCACTTCTACCGTATTTCTCCTGCCTGAATTTGACAGTAGTCAATGGCCGGCTCGCAGCGGCGATTTCCGTATCTAACCCGCCACGATGGAAGTGGAGGAAGCAGCACGGACACGACATGGCGATGGGCGTTAATAAGCATGTGGCTCATCCCCCAGCTATGGCGGCATTTCCAGGCAGCAAACGGGAAGCCGTGCAAAAGGCACACGCTCCCGATTGCTGGAGCGATTGAAACGAGAAGCGGCTGGATCGGTAGTTGAAAGGGCTTTCCTTGACAAGCCGCTACCATGTCCGGCAAGCAGTTGGATTTGAAGAAGTTTATGAAGCTGGCTGTGATGCTTTGCGGCAAACAAGCGGGCTTTTCGCCGAGCTAAACAAGCTGTTTTTTACGTGGACTTTAAAACGCAAGAGTACCTCTGGCACCCGGTATCAAACCTTTGCTACTCCAACTCATCCTTCGTTTCGTCTTGGCCGGCTTCGTGGCTCATGGCGGCAGCGGCCAATGCGGCAGCCATCTCCGGAAACGCTTCTTTGCGTTCGCTGTACCGGCTGGTCAGGTAGTCCGAGCGGTCCCGCACAAGCAGGGTGAACTTGACTAGTTCTTCCATCACGTCGACCAAACGCTCGTAGTATGACGACGGCTTCATGCGCCCGTTGTCGTCGAACTCCTGGTATGCCTTGGCCACCGAAGACTGATTCGGTATTGTCACCATGCGCATCCACCGGCCAAGAACGCGGAGCTGGTTCACGGCGTTGAACGACTGCGAGCCCCCCGACACCTGCATAACGGCCAGAGTGCGGCCTTGGGTCGGTCGAATGCTTCCGACTTCCAGCGGCAACCAGTCGATTTGCGACTTGAACACGCCAGTCATGGCGCCATGGCGCTCAGGGCTACACCAAACCTGCCCTTCAGACCACTCCGACAGCTTGCGGAGCTCCTGAACCTTGGGGTGGTCCGCAGGGCAGCTGTCGACCATCGGAAGCCCATGGGGATCAAAAACCCTGGTTTCAGCGCCAAAATGCTGCAGGATCCGCTCCGCTTCCAAGGTAAGAAGGCGACTGTAAGACTTCTCACGCAGCGAGCCGTACAGCAGCAGGATGCGCGGCGGATGCGTTGATACTTGTGCTGCGTCGAGCTTCTGGTTGGTCGGAACGTCGAGATGTGGGGCGCTGACGTTCGGGAGGTTCGACAGGTCAGCCATTTCCTTTGACCCTCCTGCCATCGGCATCGATGACCACTTCTCCGTCCTCCTTGCTGAAAGGGCCTTTCTGCGGCAACGGGAGGATGTCGAGCACTGCTTCGGACGGACGGCATAGACGCATGCCGACCGGGGTAATGACGAAAGGCCGATTGATGAGAATCGGGTTCGCCAGCATCGCGTCGAGCAGATCATCGTCTGTCAAATTCGGGTTGTCCAGGCCAAGTTCGGCATAGGGCGTGCCCTTTTCCCGGATGGCTTCGCGCACCGTCAGGCCGGCTTCGGTAATCATGTCCTTCAACTCTTCCCGGCTTGGTGGAGTCTTCAGGTACTCGACGACCTGTGGTTCGATGCCGGCATTGCGGATGAGCGCGAGGGTGTTACGGGACGTCCCGCAGCCGGGGTTGTGGTAAATCTTGATTTCCATAAGGAGACACCTCTTTGCTTGTTGCGAATAGCCATTTGAATACGACAACAGCTGCTGCAGCACCTGATAGCTGAGCAACGATGAAGCCTGATACATCCTGTGGCCGGATACCGGCGAATGTGTCCGACGCAGCGCGAGCCAGTGTGACGGCCAGATTCGCAAAGGACGTTGAGGAAGTGAACCAGTAGGCCGCCGTAATATAGGCGGCGACTGCAAATGGCGTACTGGTCGGCCGAGTTCTGGAACAGCTGATGATGACAGCCAGCAGCCCAAACGTCGCCACGAATTCGCTCCACCACTGCGAGGGCCCGGTACGGGCATGTTGTGAAGCGAAGAAGACAGCCTCTTGAAACATCCCATGGGCCGCGGCGGCGCCTGCAAATGCACCCGCAATCTGCGCCGCGAAATACATCGTGGCATGCCGCCAATGAATGTGGCCGAACAAGGCATCGCTCAGAGTGACAGCCGGATTGAAATGCGCACCTGAGATGGGGCCGAAAGTCAGGATTAATGCGACAAGGCCGGCACCGGTTGCCAGCGTGTTGCCAAGCAGCGCAATCGCGACATTACCTCCGGCCAGCCGCTCGCCCATAATGCCGGACCCTATAACGACAGCAAGCAGAAATGCGGTGCCAAGAAATTCCCCGGCCAACTTGCGAGGCATGTTCATACTGGTGTCTCGCCGATTTTTTTGATTTCGTGCTGGATAGCATGCTGTTCAAGCATATGCAATGGAAGGCTGACAAATGCATTCGTGCGGGCCATGATCTGCTTGAAAATTTTTTCAAAGGCATCCCGTTTCTCTTCATCCGAACCTTCGACGGCCGCTGGATCTTCAAAGCCCCAGTGGGCAGTTGCGGGATGGCCCGGCCAGATAGGGCACACTTCTCCTGCAGCGTTGTCGCAAACAGTGATGATGAAGTCCATGTGCGGAGCGCCGGGAGCTGCAAATTCATCCCAGCTCTTGCTGCGAAGGTTGTCCGCCGGGTAGCCGGTCTTCTTTACCTGCTCGACGGCGAAAGGGTTGACCTTGCCACCCGGTTTGCTGCCTGCACTGAAGCCTTGAAAGCGCCCATGGCCCATGGTCGTTACCAATGCTTCAGCCATGATGGAGCGTGCGGAATTGCCCGTGCAGAGAAACAGCACGTTGAAAGTCTTGCCTGTCATGATTTCCCCTAAGGTTCTTGGATGAGGCGCCGTCGCATGCAGGTAGCTTGCGAGGGACATAGGCTTGAAAACTCGGTTGTTTTCTGAAGCAAGGAAGGCGCCGTGCCGCGCTCAATGACTTCATAGCCGCGGCGAGCGAAGAAATCGGCGGCGGTTGTCGTGAGCAGGTAGAGGGTGCCCAAGCCAGTTCGCCGGGCATGCTCTTCTAGGGCGTCGGCCAATTGCTTGCCGAGCCCGGTAGAACGGTTCTCCGGCCGTACGGCGAGGGAGCGCAAGAGCGCATCTTCGCCGTATCGCTCCAACCCGACTATCCCAAGGACAGACCGCCCGCCTTCCGCAACCAGGAAATCAGCGAGGTGCGAAGCAGTGAGGTCTTGGTACGGGAGGCCGGCGTCCTCGAGCAGAGCGAGGACTGCCGGCAGGTCTTCGGACGTAGCTGGCCGAAGCGGAGTCATGGCTTAGCAGCAGGTGCCGGTGTTACTCTTCTGCGTAGTTGGCACGCAGCATGGACCGTCCGCGGAGAGCTTGATGCGCGGCTTGGCGAGCGGTACGCAGCATGCCTGGCTGCCCGCAGCGGTTTCCCCCGGTGCTGCGGTCTTGGTGGGCTCGCCGAAAACCGGGATGGTGTCGAGAGTATGGAAGGTCTCCCACGCGATTCCGGAGGGGTCGTTGACCCAGTACTTGTCGGACGTTGCGTAGCAGCAGGCCACACCTTCCTCCTTCTCCAAGTCCGGCTGTAAAGCGCCGAGGCGGCACTGCATTTCGCTCAGTTCGGCGGCCGACTCGACTTGGATGCCGAGATGGTTCAGGCCGGTCTGCGCGCCGCGCTGAGAGATGGCAAAGTTCACCCGAGGGTCGTCGAGCATCCACTTGGCATAGTCGGTCTTTACGACGGTCGGTTCGGTCGCGAACATGCCCGAGTAGAACTTGATGCTGTCGGCGAGATTGTCGACGGAGACGTGTACGTGCAAGCGTTTCATGAGCAAGCTCCTTCTTTGGAACAGTTGGAAACGCGGACAGGAGAACAGACGTTCCCGCCGCAGCAGTTTTCGGTCAGGAATCCGAGCACACCGTTCATGGCTTCGAAGTTGGCCGCGTAGATAAGCGAGCGTCCTTCCCGAGTCTGCGTTACCAAGTCGGCATGCAGCAGCTCCTTCAAGTGGAAAGACAGCAAGGACGGGGCGATGCCGACACCCTCAGCGATTTGCGCGGCGGCGAGGCCGCTCGGCCCTGCTTGGACGAGCAGCCGAAACACCGCGAGCCGTGTTTCCTGCGCAAGGGCGGCAAGGGCCGCAATGACGTTTCTGGCTTCCATTTCAATATTCCTTGAAATATTTAATTCAATGCTAGTTGAAGTATTTGAGAAAATCAAGGACGGTAAGAGGGTTGGCTCTGATTCGTTATCAGGCTGTATCAGGGCGAAGCGTGTTCGAAGAATTGTCGTTCGAACGGCAATTGTCGTGATTACGACAACGAATGACAATGAGTGCTCCAAGACTGGTCTGGACTACTAGAGCGCTTTCGGTTTGACTTGCCTGGCGATCCCGGCCGCTTTGCCCGCAGCAATGCGTTGTGTGGGGACGCCGAGTCCTGCTTGCCATGGCTTGGGGGCGCCGAGCCCGCCACGTCGTGTTGCTATGCCTTGTTCTGCAGGCAAATCACCTCGGCCTCGCCTAGTCCAGTCAAGCCGAAAGCGCTCTAACGGTAGTTTGTTAAATCCGGAGATAGAGGTTAATGCCGCAGCCCGACGTGAGGAAGGCTAACAGCGCGGCGAGCTCTGGCGGTGGGGGCATGTCCGAACAGGCCTGCCAGCAGGACATGAGCCAACGTGCCGGGGTCATCCAAGCCCGAATGGATCGCAGCAATCGAGGCC
>NZ_JACYXF010000165.1 GCF_015352985.1 Noviherbaspirillum malthae
GTATCGTGATCTTCCCGTTCGCCTCCATCTCGATCCGGCTCGCCCCCACCT
The DNA here is from genome assembly GCF_015352985.1 of Noviherbaspirillum malthae. Lineage (GTDB taxonomy): Bacteria > Pseudomonadota > Gammaproteobacteria > Burkholderiales > Burkholderiaceae_D > Noviherbaspirillum > Noviherbaspirillum malthae. The sequence goes on from NZ_JACYXF010000165.1 coordinate 52, forward strand.
CCAGCACGATCCCCGTCGCCGCCTTGAGCTTGATGAACTCCGTCTGCGACTCCAGCTCCACCCGCTTCTTCACCTTCGTCACATGGAAGCCGTTCGTCACCGTATTCGTCTGGTGCGGTCCGTTCACGACAGTGGCCTGCGTGTGCTGCACCGTGGTCACCATGTCCTTCTGCGAATGGATGTTGATCAGCTCCTGACCCTTCCGGTCATGGATCACCATCTCGCAGTACCCGCCTCCGCCAGGCGTCGAACGGCTCTTGAAGCCCATCACGTGCGCCGCGCCCGGCAACGCGTACGGCAGCGGCTGCGCGCTGTTGTACAGGCGACCGGTACATACCGGCCGGTCGGGATCGCCTTCGAGGTAGTCAATGATGACTTCCTGACCGATGCGCGGGATCGCGACAGTCCCCCAGCCGGCACCGGCCCATGGCTGCGACACCCGGATCCAGCAGGAGCTGCGCTCGTCGTGCCGGCCGTAGCGGTCCCAGGGAAACTGCACCTTGATGCGACCGTGCGGATCGGTATGGATTTCCAGCCCCTTGGGACCGACCACCGTGGCCGTCTGCGGGCCGGGCATGCGCGGCTTGCCGTGCCGGCGCCTGGGCCGGTACGGAATCTTGCGGCGGATGCAGCTGAAGCTGTTGGCATACACCGGCGTGTTGCCGCGGTCGGCGAAGTTGTTCCGGGCGTCGATGCTCACCGATACCACCAGGAAGTCGGCATCGCTCTCGTCATGGCCGTCGAACCAGTGGTGCTCGGTCAGCTGGAAGGTGCGGCCCGGCGACAGGCTGCGGCAGTCCGAGGCGCCGCCGAACAGCTTGGCCTGCCATTCCAGCACTTCCATCCTCTGCTTCGCCTCGTGTGCGCCTTCGCCGGCATTGCGGTACATGAAGGCCGGGTTGCCGTCGAACACTTCCAGTTCCGGCACGTCGCCCTGCCTGGCCAGCGTGGGCTGCTCGACATACTGCGGCGTGGACGGCGCCTTGAAGTCGAAGGTGTTGAGCGCCACGCGCGAGGACTGCAGGTTGCGCTGGGCCGAGAGCTGGCTGATGCCGCCGCGGTGGTGGGTGCGGTGGCCGCCGTTGAACTCCACCTTGGCATGATGCACATGCGGCTGGCAGAAGGCGGCGTTGCAGGAGTCGTCGCTGATGACGAGGGTATGGCCGTTGGCGCGGTGCTCGTAGTAGTAGAACAGGCCGTAGCGCTCCATCAGGCGACTGAGAAAATGCGCATCGGACTCGTGGTACTGGACGATGTAGTTCTCGGGCTGGTACTCGCCGGCTAAGCGGAACTGGTAGTCGGCGATGCCCTGATAGTCTTCGCGCAGCACGCGGTCGATGACCTGCTGCACGGTCTCGTCCTGGAAGATGCGGCAGTTGACGCGGCGGGTCAGAAACGACATCCAGGGCAGGACTTCGGCGTGGTAGCAGGCGAAGCCGCCGTCGGCATGGGAAAAGGCGAAGTGGTGGATGTAGCCGTTGAAGTAGTGCTCGCTGCCGTCGTCCTGCTCGATGCCGACAGTGACGTTCTTGCCCATGAGTTCCTTGAGTTCGATGCCGGCGTGGGTGGAGAGCAGCTGCAGGCGCAGGTGGAAGGGTTCGGACAGGGCGGCATGGGCGTGCAGCGTGTCGACCATGAGGGTTTTCTCGGGCGGCAGCGGGGAGGTGAAGCGCAGCAGGCGGTGGGTGTCGGTGAATTGGGGGATGCCCGCTAAAGCGGAGAGGCTTTCCTCGACGTCGTCGGCCTGTTCGGTGCTGGCGAAGGTGGGGAAGAACGGTGCGGTGGGGGTAGCGAAGTCGCGGATGGCTTGGCCGTGCAGCGGGTGGCCGGCGATGTTCAGCA
>NZ_JACYXF010000166.1 GCF_015352985.1 Noviherbaspirillum malthae
TGGAGGCTATCTCGGCAGATCACGCGATCCTCCACCGGGCAATATAGTCATCTGGCGAGGGCTGGCTCGACTGACCGAGATTGAACTCGGATTTGAACTTGCGTTAGAAATTGTGGGTAATTGAAAGCCCCAGCCCCCCGTTTGAGGTCTGCTAAAAGAATCTCCGCCACCGCATCAGGCAGCGCTTGTAATTCGGTTGTGTCATTGTGCATGGTTGAATACTCCATCCACCACGTGCCAGTCCCCACGGGACTGATACCCCGTGAGGAATTATGTGTGCCACAAGAATCGTGGTAACTATGTGAATAATTGACACTGAAGACTGAATCAGAGTTCAGCCTGACTCAGATGTTACGTACATGGACAGACCTGCCGTTGCCCTTGCAGGTGCACATTCCAAACGTGCAGGCGTGAGTAGCGTGCTCGTTTTCCCTCATGCGGCCGTAGGCTATTGATCCGGCCGCCGGCAACGCTGTGGATCCGCCAGATGGTGCCCTCTCAGGTGCATCGAGGAATCCGCCGGTCATGCCGAGCTTATGACCAGGTCCGAAGGTGTCGTAGTCGCCGAACCCTGCGCGAACTGACGATACACCATCGCCGGTTTGACGGCCGCTTTGTAAGTAAATCATTTCATCCCTTTAATCGTGTGACAGAGCATGCAGCGCATGCCCGTCTTTTAGTTTGATGGGCGGTCCGAGGCCGAGAGGCGGCGCGACAACCATACACGCGTAACAAGCGATGGCTGCGCGGCTTAGGGCCGGATTATTGATGCGGCAGTGATGCCGGCGCCAAGGTGGCGTTATGGCGCTGCGCAATACGGAGCGCCGCAGCGAGGTTGTCGCGAAGGTTTGCAGCGCGAAGCCGCCAGTGCAGTGGCTTAGACCGGGGTAGCCGGACAGAGGCGCCCCCCAAGCCTGTACCGTTGTATTTCACTAAGTAACCATCCGCGGTGATGTCGAAATCAAAGCCTAGCTTTTTCAATCTGCTTGACTCGTCAACGTTCTGGTCGTGCTGCCAGTTGGAGATATTCACGTTGCTGCTCCTATCAGGAAGAGCCGCAGCGGAATTCGACCCTGGCAGGATGATTTCCCGCCTTGGCGATGAGTAAATGTGCGTCTGGTCTAGTGTCGACCAGATGCGATTTGATCCAATGTCCTGTTAGAAGGCACTGGTTTTTGAATGCTGGAGACCCAGCTGCTTCTTTCGTGCAAAGCACGAGAAAAACCTATCGGATGCAATCATGCATTCAATAGATTTTTCAGAAGAACAGGTGTGCTTCAAGCTGGTACAGCGTACATGGAGCGGCTGCATTTTCCCGCAGCTAGGTGCATTGGATGGTGCCAAAAGTACACGCGCCTGTCAATGTACCCTTAGAAAGTCGGTTCGAACCGCGGGCGTCAACAGCGATCGCTTATAGGCACGTCGACCGCCTTAGGCGCTTGGAAACCGGTCTACAGGCCGACCACCGGGACAGATCTTCCTAAGGTCTTAATATGGGCAACATCGTCCAGCGACAGGTCGAACCACTCCCCCTCAAGCCGCTTTGAGTGATATTTTCGATGCAAGTCCCGTTCAGCGAAGGAGTAGTCGTCAAACCACGCGTAATGTTCGACGGTTGTCGGAAATGGCAACTTAACCGCAAACAACCGGGTCCGACTCCGTACGTCAACGCTTTTGCCGATCTTGACGCCGTACTGCGAGCGCACTAGTGGGTCATTTGGCAACGAAAGCGGGATAAAGCGGTCAAACGTTAAGATCGCTGTAGGAGGCCACTATGAGCCGCGTTCGAAAAAACCCACTACGCTCACTGACTGATGAAGAACGGCAGGTT
>NZ_JACYXF010000167.1 GCF_015352985.1 Noviherbaspirillum malthae
CACCGCGCCAGCGGCGCTTTCCTGTTTTTGCTGCTGCCCTTCATCCTGTATCTGCTCGACCGCAGCCTCATGTCCGAGATCTCCTTCGAGTACCTCAAGGGCTTTGTCTCCGGCTGGTTCGTCAAGCTCGTCATCCTCGCGCTGACCTGGGCCTACCTGCACCACTTCTTCGCCGGCCTGCGCCACCTCGCCATGGATTTCCACATGGGCGTCGACAAGGACAGCGGCAAGAAAAGCTCGATGGCCGTCTTCGTCCTCAGCCTGGTGCCCACCGCCCTGGTCGCCCTCAAACTGTTCGGAGCCTTCTGATCATGGCCAACAACAACATCGGTCCCAAGCGCCTCGTCGTCGGCGCCCACTACGGCCTGCGCGACTGGATGGCCCAGCGCATCACCGCCGTCGTCATGGCGCTCTATACCGTCATCCTCCTGGTCGCCTTCCTCACCGGCAGCAACTTCTCCTATGAGGGCTGGGCCGGCCTGTTTTCGCACCAGTGGTTCAAGCTGGCCACCTTCGTCACCTTCGTCTCGCTGCTCTACCACGCCTGGGTCGGCATGCGCAATATCTGGATGGATTACGTGACCAAGTCGGTCGCCGCGCGTCTGGTCTTGCAGGTGGCCACGCTGCTGTGGCTGGTCGGTTGCGCAGGCTGGGCCGCGCAGATTATCTGGAGAGTGTAAATCGTGGCTGCTATCAAACAATCTATTCCCACCCGCCGCTTCGACGCCGTCATCGTCGGCGCCGGCGGTTCCGGCATGCGCGCGTCGCTGCAGCTGGCCGAAGCCGGCCTGAACGTCGCCGTGCTGTCCAAAGTCTTCCCCACCCGTTCGCATACGGTCGCAGCGCAGGGCGGCATCGGCGCCTCGCTGGGCAACATGTCCGAGGACAACTGGTACTGGCACATGTTCGACACCGTCAAGGGCTCGGACTACCTGGGCGACCAGGACGCCATCGAGTTCATGTGCCGCGAAGCGCCCAAGGTCGTCTACGAGCTCGAGCACTTCGGCATGCCGTTCGACCGCAACCCCGACGGCACGATTTATCAGCGCCCCTTCGGCGGCCATACCGCCAACTTCGGCGAGAAGCCGGTGCAGCGCGCCTGCGCCGCCGCCGACCGGACCGGCCATGCGCTGCTGCACACGCTGTACCAGCGCAACGTGCGCGCCAAGACCCACTTCTTCGTCGAGTGGATGGCCATCGACCTGGTGCGCGACGCCGACGGCGACGTGCTGGGCGTGGTGGCGCTGGAGATGGAAACCGGCGACGTGATGATTCTCGAAGCCAAGACCACCCTGTTTGCCACCGGCGGTGCAGGACGCATCTTCGCTGCCTCGACCAATGCCTTCATCAATACCGGCGACGGCATGGGCATGGCCGCGCGCGCGGGCCTGCCGCTGCAGGACATGGAGTTCTGGCAGTTCCACCCCACCGGCGTCTCGGGTGCCGGCGTGCTGATCACCGAAGGCGTGCGCGGCGAGGGCGGCATCCTGATCAACTCCAACGGCGAACGCTTCATGGAGCGCTATGCGCCCACGCTCAAAGACCTGGCGCCGCGCGACTTCGTGTCGCGCTCGATGGACCAGGAGATCAAGGAAGGCCGCGGCTGCGGACCCAACAAGGACCACGTGCTGCTGGACCTGCGCCACATCGGCGCCGACACCATCAAGAAGCGCCTGCCGTCGATTCTGGAGATCGGCCACAAGTTTGCCAACGTCGATGCGACCAAGGAACCGATTCCGGTGGTGCCGACGATCCACTACCAGATGGGCGGCATTCCGACCAACATCAACGGCCAGGTGGTGGCACCGAAGAACGGC
>NZ_JACYXF010000168.1 GCF_015352985.1 Noviherbaspirillum malthae
TGCCCAGCATGACCGAGGGCAGCCAGAGCGAGAACGAAGGCACGTAGGTGATCAGCAGCATGGCGGCAATCAGCGCGCCGTAGAACGGCCAGATCGTCTTCATCACCTGCCCCACGCTCACCCCGCCGATCGCACAGCCGACGAACTGCGTCGTGCCCACCGGCGGCGTGTTCAGCCCCAGCGCGCAGTTGATCAGCATCAGCATGCCGAACTGCACCGGGTCCATCCCGAACTTCATCGCGATCGGCAAGAAGATCGGCGTGCAGATCAGGATCGTGCTGGCCATGTCCATGAACGTGCCCAGCAGGAACAGGATGATGTTGATCATCGCAAAGATCGCCCACGGGCTCGACGATATGCTCGACATCATCTCGCCGGTCAGCTCCGCCACTTCGTACAGGCTGATCAGGTGCTGGAACACCGCCGAAATGCCGATCAAGAGCAGCACCACGCCGGTGGTCTTGACCGCCTTGGCCGCCGACTTCATCAGGTGTTCCCAGGTCATCGACTTGTAGACGAACACGGTCAGGATCAGCGCATACAGCACCGCCACCGACGCCGCTTCGGTCGCCGTGAAGATGCCCGACAGGATGCCCACGAGGATGATGACTGCAATCATCAGCCCCGGCAGCGCCGCGCTGAACGAGGAAATCACTTCGCCCCAGCCCGGGAACTCGCCCTTGGGATAGTTGCGCTTGACCGCCACCAGGTAGGCCGCCACCAGCATGCAGATGGTCAGCACCAGCGCCGGCAGCATGCCGGCCATGATCAGCGAGGAAATCGACACCGCGCCGCCGGCGGCGAACGCATAGATCACCATGTTGTGGCTGGTGGGCATGAGCGCGCCGACCAGCGAGGCATGGGTGGTGACATTGACCGCATAGTCGGCGTGATAGCCCTCTTTCTTCATCATCGGGATCATCACCGCGCCCATGGCCGAGACGTCAGCCACCGGCGAGCCGGAGACGCCGCCGAACAAGGTGCAGGAGACCACGTTGGACATGCCCAGGCCGCCGCGCACATGGTTGGTGAGGCTCTTGGCGAAGCGCACGATGCGCGCTGCCACGCCGCCGTAGAGCATGATCTCGCCGGCGAAGATGAAGAAGGGAATGGCCAGGAACGAGAAGATGTTCATGCCCGAGACCATGCGCTGGAACATGACAGCCAGCGGCATGCCTTCGACCAGCAGGGCGGCGGCGGAGGACAGGCCGATGGCGAACGCCACGGGGACGCCGAGCAGCAGGAAGCCGGCGAAGCTGAGAACGAGAATGGTCAGTGCCATGATGGGATCACTTCCTTGCCAGTGAGGATTGCAATGATGTGCTCAATGCAGAAGAGGATGATGAGGGCGCCGGCGACGACGACGGCGACATAGTTGATGCCTTCGGAGATGTGCAGCGAAGGAATGTTGTAGTTCATGACCGACTTGCCGAGCAGGGAGCCGTACCAGACCATCATGGCGCCGAAGCAGCCGACGAGGAAGTGGATGACGATCTCGAACTTCTGGCGCAGTGTTTCGGGCAGCAGCACCAGGATGGATTCCATGCCGATGTGGCCGGCGTCGCGCACGCCGGCGGCGGCGCCGAGCATGGTGACGTAGATGACGAGCACCAGTGCGGCGCCCTCGGCCCAGGTGGGGGTGTCGTTGAGGACGTAGCGGCCGAAGACCTGCCACACGACGACGAAGACGATGCCGAACAGGCCGAGCACCGCCCCGATCATCGCCGCGCGGCACAG
>NZ_JACYXF010000169.1 GCF_015352985.1 Noviherbaspirillum malthae
CGGCGTTTGTCAACGTAGTTGGTAAGATTTCTGGTTAAGCGGCCAACCGGTCCTCGGTCCATTGAGGAGGAAGGTCGCGGTCAGGATTCAGGTGCACGGTGTCAATCCATTCCCAGTTTCGTGTAGCACCGCTCCAGCGTTCAGGATGCGCCTGACGAGCAGCCTGATACAGCGCATGACGTTGCTTCAACAAGGGCTTGTCCAGTCCCTGATGACGCTGCGCGGGTGTCACGAAACGAATGCCGCTATGGCGGTGTTCGTGGCAATACCAGTCAATGAAGCGCTTGACCCATTGCCGGGCTTCTTCGAGATTGCCGAATCCCTTTCTTGGCCACTGCGGCCAGTATTTCAAGGTCCGGAACAATGACTCCGAGAACGGATTGTCGTTGGACACCCTGGGCCGGCTATGCGAAGGCACAATGCCCAAGGCTTCCAGCCTGGCTTTGAGGCTATAACTCTTCATCGGCGCGCCGTTGTCGGCATGCAGTACCAGCGGTTGCGTCGCACAGCGTTGGGCCAGCACGCTGCGTTGTACCAGCTCAGCGGCCAGTTCACCACATTCTTCTTCGTGCACTTCCCAGCCTACCGGGAAGCGACTAAAGATATCTTCGATCAGGTACAGCTTGTAGAACCGGCCTTTGATTGCAGCCGGCAGCCACGTCACATCCCACGACCAGACCTGGTTCGGCGCCGTGGCCGTATGGCTGGTCGGCTTGGCCACTCTGCGCGGCATTACTGCTCGTCCTCGACGACCCGCTTGTCCGGCCTGACGCAGCACCCGATAGAAGCTCGATTCCGAGGCCAGATAGCAGCCTTCATCGGCCAGCATCGGCACGATCTGACTGGGCGGCAGGCTGCCAAACCGGGTGCTGTTGCACACAGCCAGAATCGCGGTGCGTTCTTCAACGCTGAGTTTGTTGGCAGGCTCGGCACGTGACGATTGCGTTCGCCGGTCAGGCAACACCGTGCCGTCTTGCTGCCAGCGGTACCAGCAATTGAGCGTAATGCCGGCGACCTGGCAGGCCCGCTGTAGCGTCGCGCCTGCCTGGCACGCTTGCACGATATTGCTCAGGATGCGTTGGCGTTCGGTCAGGGAGGTTATTCTTCCTCGCCCCCCTCCCATAGGGCGCGCATCTTTTTTTGCAGCACCAGCAAGGCGGCGGCTTCAGCCAGCGCCTTGTCCTTACGGGCAATCTCCCGCTCCAGCCGCTTGATTTGCTTGCGATAGTCGCGCGCCAGCTCCTGCTTATCGGTAGCCGCTTGTGCGCTGCTGTTCTGGGCCGAGATGGCTGCGTCGCGCCAGGCCTTGACCTGTTCCGGGTAGAGACCCTTGCCACGGCAATACTCTGCCAGTTCGGTTTCCGACAACGCTGCCGTCTCGACGACAACAGCAAACTTGGTGGCGGCAGACCAGTTCTCACTGGTGCGATCGGGGTCAGGCACAGCGTGTCCTTCTGAGCGGAGTTGTTTACGCCAATTGTACAAGGTCGCTTCCGAGATGCCTTCCTGCTTGGACAGGGTGCTCACTGTAGGCGGATTGGCCGACAGCATCTTGTTCAGGATAGAGTGTTTGCGGGCTAGCGGTATAGATGACATCCTTGAGTTCCAGCCCCCCATGGTTGGTCTTATGCCGATTTCGGCAACTTACCAACTATGCTGACACCGGGGGCA
>NZ_JACYXF010000170.1 GCF_015352985.1 Noviherbaspirillum malthae
CCCCCGGTGTCAGGATAGTTGTCGCGTCACCTGATTTGAGTCGTAATGAATCCGGGGCGGGCAAAGAGGCGAAGTGAAAGCGTATTCAGCGGAACGGAAAGAAGCAGTACTACGACGGATGATGCCGCCGGAGAACAAGGCAGTAGCGGAGCTGGCCAGAGATACCGGCATCACTGAGCAGACGCTTTATACTTGGCGGCGTCAGTTGAAAAATCAGGGAATGCCGGTGCCAGGAGATGGAAAGAATCCCGAGGGATGGTCCTCGGAAGACAAGTTTGCAGTCGTACTGGAGACGGCCGCGCTCAATGAAGCGGAGCTGGCTGAGTATTGCCGGCGCAAGGGGCTGTACGTCGAGCAGATCGCCGCTTGGCGGGAGGCATGCCGCGCGGCCAATGCTAATGCGGGCGAACAGGCGCGCAGCCAGCGCGAGCAGTCCAAAGAAGACAAGAAGCGCATCCGGCAACTGGAGAAGGAACTCAATCGCAAGGAGAAAGCGTTGGCCGAAGCGGCGGCGCTGCTGATTCTGCGAAAAAAAGTCCAGGCGATCTGGGGAGACAAAGAGGAAGACTGATCAACGTCTCAGATCGCCGGTTATGCATTACGTTGATCCGCGAAGCCACGCAAGCGGGCTGCCGACTCGCCCCGGCTTGTGCCGAGCTGGGAATTTGTATCCGTACCTTCCAGCGATGGGTGCGCGATGGTGACGAGCTGCTTGCTGCCGATGCGCGCACTACGGTCGTCCGGCCGGCGCCTCCTCACAAGCTCAGTGAAGCTGAGCGAGAGCAGATCCTGGCCGTGGCCAACAGTGAGGAGTTTGCCAGTCTGCCGCCGAGTCAAATCGTGCCGACGCTGGCTGATCGTGGCGTGTACCTTGCGTCGGAGTCGAGCTTTTACCGGGTACTGAAACAGGCATCGCAACAGCATCATCGTGGGCGGGCAAAGAAGCCCTCGCAGCGGGTGGCGACGAGTCATTGTGCAACCGGACCGAACCAAGTCTGGAGTTGGGATATAACCTGGCTGCCGGCTGCGGTAAAAGGCCAGTATTTTTATTGGTACATGGTGCTGGACGTGTTCAGTCGCAAGATTGTAGGGCATGAAGTCCATGTGGCCGAGTCGAGCGAGCTGGCTGGGCTGCTCATGCGCAAAGCCAGTCTATCTGAAGGCCTGGCTGGGCGCCCACTGGTGCTGCATTCGGATAACGGCAGCGCAATGAAGGGCGCCACCATGCTGGCGACATTGGAGCATCTGGGGGTGGCCGCTTCGTTTAGCCGACCACGGGTCTCCAATGACAATGCGTATGCGGAGTCGTTGTTCCGCACTTGCAAGTACCGGCCTGATTACCCGAAGAAGCCGTTTGGCAGTCTGCAAGAAGCACAGGCCTGGACGCACAAGTTTGTACGCTGGTACAACCAGGAACACAAACATAGCGGTCTGAGATTCGTGACCCCAGCGCAGCGACATTCTGGTCACGCACCGGTGATTCTGCACAACCGTGAGACGCTGTATGCCGCTGCCAAATGCAGCAATCCGAAGCGGTGGTCAGGGAAGACAAGAAACTGGAGACTGGAGGACGAGGTCTGGCTCAATCCAGAGCGAAATCACGCCATACACCTACAGAATGCAGCTTGAGGTGACGCGACAACTACGTTGACAAACACCG
>NZ_JACYXF010000171.1 GCF_015352985.1 Noviherbaspirillum malthae
CCGGTGCCGACGGGCGCCACAGTAGGTCGGATAGATAACTGCAGTCGATTCTCACTTCAACATCAAAACGGCAGGTCTTGCAAAACGGAGGGAGTCCATAGATAGTTTGTTGAAAGCAGCTGATAAGGGGCTATCCTGATAGTAGGAGGTATGCTGCCATGACTGCCCGTCGACCTTGTCCTGCGGCACCAGGTCCGCTGGAAGACTTTGCCGTGCACTTTGATGCGCTATTCCATTCACTGGCGCAACGGCACAATTTCCGCACCTACCTTGCTGGATTGCTGGCACCACGTGACCGCAATAAAACCCTCACAGCGCTGGCCGGCGCTGAACCGCTGCACCAGGCGCAGGCGGCCCCGGTCCAGCAACTTCAATTCTTTCTGTCCGAATCCAACTGGAATGCCGATGCCATTGCTGCCCGAACGGTGCAACTGCTGCAACAAGAGCCACTGACAGCTAGCGATTGCGATGGTGTGCTGGTCATCGACGATACCGGCGATCGCAAGGATGGCAACGCCACCGACCATGTGGCGCGCCAGTACCTTGGCTCAGTAGGTAAAATCGACAACGGCATCGTCGCCGTCACCACGTTGTGGGCCAATGCGCAGCGCTACTATCCATTGCACGTGGCGCCGTACACCCCGGAAAGCCGCTTGGAAGGCGGCAAGCAGGACCCAGGTTTCCATAGCAAACCGCAGATTGCGCTGGCATTGGTGAACAAGGCGGTGGAAGCCGGCATTGCCTTCAAGGCTATAGTGGCCGACTGCTTCTATGGCGATCATAGCGGGTTGGTCGCCGGCTTGCTGCAACATCAGCTGCCCTTTGTGCTCTCGCATCGTCGCACGCGCGGGCAAGGATGGGCACTTGCCGACGAAGCGCATTCGTTCGACGAAGCGTTAGACGACTTGCGCCTGCGAGATTGGCACCAAGTCACGCGCCACTTTAGAGATGGCCACACCGAGCAATGGTGGGCCGCTGAATTGGAATTCATGGGCTATGGCCCCTTCCACGCGGAACGAGCCATCTGCGCCACCACTGACAGGCGGACCCGTCCAGCCTTGTCGACGTGGTACTTGACGACCAATCTGCCGTCCCATGTAGCTGACTTGGCCGAGGTGGTACGCCTGTATGGATTGCGTCATTGGATTGAGCAGAGTTACCGGCAAATGAAGAATGAGTTGGGCTGGGCTGACTTCATGGTGCGTAGTGACTGTGCCATCCGTCGCCACTGGACACTGGTGTGTTGTGCATTTGCGTTTTGCTGGTGGCACGAGGCACGCGAAGTGCATCTGTACGAAGTGGTCGAGTCGACGCGTCTGCGAAAAAAAAATCCGACGATCAAGCAAGCAGATGCGATGTCGCTGGCCATGCCTGCTGCGGGCGGTAAGAGCGTGGCTGGCACCAGTGCTCTGGCTGGAGCGCTTGTGGCCAACCTGCTTCGTCAAGCCCCCGCCGGTCGAGCTCGACGGTCTACACGAATTCCTGCTGGCCGGGTGCGGCATTAACCTCTATCTCCGCCTTTAACAAACTATTTATGAACTCCCTCCGTTTTGCAAGACCTGCCGTTTTGATGTTGAAGTGAGAATCGACTGCAGTTATCTATCCGACCTACTGTGGCGCCCGTCGGCACCGG
>NZ_JACYXF010000172.1 GCF_015352985.1 Noviherbaspirillum malthae
ACTCAAAGGAGCACAACGTTTGGCAGAGGTCATTGCCGGCGTTGAGTTCAAAGACGGAATGCCGGAAGACGCCAAGAAAATCGCCGCTTGACCCGACAGTGTCATCCCCAACAATTGACATTAACTCCTAATACCTTGTGCCCGTTTTCCAGTTCGACAGTAAAGGTGGCATTTGGCAGGTTCTCAAGGACTTTCCCTTCCATTTGTATCACATCATCTTTTGCCATTGCATTCCTAGAAAGATTGTTGCGTACGTCGGCCGTAAGCAACCTCAAGTAGATAGAGGCACTCAAGGCGTCGCTCATAGCGCAATTTTACTGCTCTCACCGTGTTATCAGGCCACTTCGTCGCCGCAGAAGCAGCGCTGGCAAGTGAACAGTCGCAGAGCCCAATTCGTCTTTGGCTGTTTCGGTCATCTTTCGCCCTGATTGCCGCGATTGGGGTTTCATCCCGGTGATCCAAGTGCGCCGGCTACTCGGATTACGACGGCATGCCTCGCATTTCCGGTACCGGCTCCAGTGTCTGGATGAGTTTTCATGCCTCTTTCGAAGATCGACGCTTGGGTGGGGCGTAAAGCGCTGATCAACGTGCCATTGGGCCAGAGCGGCCAGCTTGCTGGCGCAGCATGTCGAGGGCAGTGTTTCCGCATGGTGAACAAATGGCAGCCAATATTCACGGCAGAAGCTTGTTCGAATGCGACTTTGAAATGATGTACTGAGTACCTTGGGCACCTCAATGCCATTATGACTCGCGGTGGCTTTTACGTACTGTTCAAGCGTGCCGATCCTGTAGCTGGCAGGCTAGGAATTACAGGTTGGTACCACCACGCGCCCCAAAAAACCGGGGCAATACAGGTCAATGAGCCTTATCCAGTGCGAAGAGCCTAGGAGGAGGGTAACGAGGCCTAACCTAAGGTGGTTCTGAAGACAATATCTGCACTATCGCCCACCAGTGTCCTGGAGTCTCTGGTTCCGTTCCGCCAGTTCACGGGAGGTGCCCAGCAAGAGCACGTTTTCCTTCAACGTATCAAGGAACGACTGGCGGCGCTCTTCCGCGGATTCAGGGGTTTCATCCCTGACTAAGTTGTCTAGTCCGGACCGATATGGCGCCAGGGATGCAAGCAGGTCGCGTACGAGTTGCTGCTCGTCCGACGTCGTATGATCCGAGGTCATTTTGCCCAATGCATACTTGCGTATGCGTTCCGATTCAAACACGGACTGTTGCAAATGTGCTTTCGTCAACCAGCCGTCGGTATAGCTCAATTCGACTGTACTGCTCGCCGAATCGTTGATCTGATGATATTGGTAGTTCAGTGACCCTGCCTCGTTTCCACGTACAGCAAGTCATGCAGCCATAAGCGTTTCCTCAGCCTGAATCGGAGTGAGATATCCGGTCGAGGAATGAATCCGCTGACGATTGTAATACCCTTCGATCCAGTCCACGATATCCAGCCGTGCCTGGGCTCGCGTTTCATAACGGGTCTGGTAGATGTATTCAACCTTGAGGGTCTTGAAGAAGCTCTCCACCGGCGCATTGGAACAAGCAGTCAACTGCGCCTGTTAAGCCGGATCAAATCCGGCGTTTCCG
>NZ_JACYXF010000174.1 GCF_015352985.1 Noviherbaspirillum malthae
TTGAAAAAGACTGGAAGATGCCGCAGCGGACGTGGAAACAGGCGGCCAATCAGTTCGCCATCATGTTCGGCGAGCGCTTCACCAACGCTATCAACTAACCCGGCCCCGCACACAAATATCCTGACAGGTCCCAATGTACAAAACTTTGCTATTCCCATTCCCCCGAGTATCCCAATTAACCATGCGTGCTTACCTAAACCGAACGTGCCGCGCCATGTAAGCGATATGAAAGAAGTTACTAAGTTACATGCCATTTTTTGATGCTTGATATTTTAAATAGGTTAATAAAGAAATAGGCTCATGCCTTCGTTGGTCCAACTCCTATAAATTTGGTAATGTCAGACAGACTCTGGAAAGCTGCCAAACCGGTTTGTTCCTTCAGCCCCAATCATTCAATCGCGGATCGAAGTAATGTGGCTACGTGATTTAGCCATGCTTTAGCCCCAACGTTATCCGCACTAGGCATGTAATAGCAGCCCAATTCCTTCAAGAGCCCTTCCTCAGTCGCAGCATCATCTGTCTTAGTGGCGGCATATTTCTCTATGTCCTTCGCAAGATTTATCAACTCATCGTTGCTATACCCATCACTAATAAATAGGCGGACCACATCATCTGGAGCAGATGCATCTAAGTTCCAATCTTGATGAAAATAAGCGCCAAAAAACTGCTTCAATTCGTTCAATTTTTCGTTTCCCATGTGGCTGAATATTTTATGGAGTTGGATATCCGGTTACGACCCGCCAATTACCGCCTCCTGTACCACGAAGCACAACAGTGGCGCCCGTGCCGCTTGCAGGTGTAGAGGCACCACGTTGTAGCACCAACCCACCATTGAATGGAGCATTTAGCACCAATTGTCCTCGCGCGCCGGAGGAGACCCATGTTGATAGTCGAGTTGCTTCTGCATTTAAAACAGTATTTACAGCCGCTTCTGCCTCTGCACGAGTTACAAATGTCGAGGCAGCGGGAAGTCGTGGCTCTGCTGCAAGACGTGCTGCAAGCGCCGATTCACTTTGCCCAACATGCTTTAAGAGCAGGTGCCCACCAGCGGCTTCGTGAGCAGCTAACCCTCCGCCGTTAACAAGGTGGCTGAAGGGAGCAGCCTTATTTGCCCCTTCTCGTAACAATACACCGCTTTCTTTCGCCCCAACACTCTTCATCGCCCCCATCACTGCACCAGCACCCGCTGCAACTCCTTTCGCGCCCAACTTGAGCGGCCCGCCGATCAAGTCGTCCGGCGCGATGATCGGCTGCTGCAAGGCTTGCGCCCGTTGCCGTTCGGCCTTCCATTCATTGGATCCGACCGCGGGTTGCCCATGCGTGCTGGTTTCCGGTCCAAGTGCCTTGACTGGTTGGACTGTTCCTGCGTTTGCATTGGTATTCAAATCAATCCGACTCGTCCCGATCACATCCACATGCAAGCCCCGTATCGTGATCTTCCCGTTCGCCTCCATCTCGATCCGGCTCGCCCCCACCTCCAGCACGATCCCCGTCGCCGCCTTGAGCTTGATGAACTCCGTCTGCGACTCCAGCTCCACCCGCTTCTTCACCTT
>NZ_JACYXF010000017.1 GCF_015352985.1 Noviherbaspirillum malthae
TGCAGAATCTTCTCTCGTAAATCCAGTGAGTAAGACGAGGCCATGATTGCCTCCGGTAAAAGCAACAATACCTCTTTGAACACTAACGCCCGCACTAATTCCACATGCCTTCATGCAAATCGCTGTAGGCGTTCCAAGCACCCTTCGGGAAAACCACTGACCAATTCAACCAGGGTTGCAAGCGTCGAAAGCGCATCAAATTGCTCGCGTGTCAGGCCATCAAATCGAGGCTGCACCCGCATGTAATCGAATGTCTGGCTGCAAAAATGTATGGTCCGCCCCGCATTTGCAAGGCCCATTGCTGACGACGTGAACAGTTTGCCCTAATGTATGGTCCGCCCCGCATTTGCAAGGCCCATTGCTGACGACGTGAACAGTTTGCCCTAATGTATCCGGCCTCTCGCGAGTGGGCTGTTGTTACAGCCAGGCCATGATGAAATACGCACGCAGGGTTTCTAAATAGTGGTTCGGGTACATAACCCGTTTTTTTGCCAAGACTTACCTTGCGTCGTTCGGCTGTTTCGTCATCAGTGTTTGAACCCAGCAAACCTCGGAAGAACAAAAGACTATTTGTAAAGCAAGCTGACCTCGCTTAGCTCCTGACACTTGCGTCACGTAGATAACATGCCCCTGGCCGAGTAAGAACGATCCAGGCAACCCTGGCCAACTTGTTGGCTAGGGCAACAACGACCTTATTGATATGCATGCGGCTCTCGAGCCGGGCAATCCAGACGCCTAATCGGTCTGTTGAACGATTCAGGTGTAAAACGCAGGTACGCGCACCGTGAATGAGCAATCGGCGCACATACGGGTTGCCACGCTTGCTTGCTCCAAGTAGATTGGCCTTGCCGCCGGTCGAGTACTGAGCCGGAACCAGCCCGAGCCACGCTGCCAGATCTCTTGCTTTAGCAAACTGCTTGCCGTCCCCGACAGCTGCGAGGATGGCTGTTGCACTGAGATAGCCAATGCCGGGAATCGTGGCAAGTCGCATTGCCAGTTCTGAGCGCGTCGCAACCGCATCGATCTGACGGGTGATTTGAGAGATACGTGTTTCAAGTGCGCCGAGCTCTGTCGACATTGTGCCGAGTAGTTCGCGCATGACCGGGGTGAGGTCGTTTGCTTCGTCCGCAAGAACATTTGGCAGATCCGCCTTGAAGGGACCGGGACCGGTCCGCATGGGAATGCCAAATTCCAGACAAAAGGCGCGCACTTGGTTGATGAGTTGTGTGCGGCACGACATCAGCCTGTCTCGAATTCGATGCATCGCCTGCAGTTCGGCTTGTTCAGTCGATTTGATCCTGACGAAACGCATGGTGGGACGGGCGACGGCTTCAGCGATTGCCGCGGCATCTATGATGTCACTTTTATTTGACTTGACGTACGGTTTGACAAACTGTGCTGGGATGATCCGCACCTGATGTCCGAGGGCTTCGAGCTTTCGCGCCAGCCATTGTGAACCAGGACAAGCTTCCATGCCGATCAAGGCCCTGGAAGCGTTTGAAAAGAAGTTGAAAATGGTGGCACGGCTCAGGGTGATGCGTTGAATTGGCTTGCCAGCAGGGTCGACTCCGACAATATGGAAAGTGTTCTTGCCCAAGTCGATGCCATATACGGTGGCGCCCATCGGTTTGTTGCGCATAATCATCTCCTTTGAAGAAGTTGAATGAGCAGTTTGCCCCTTTCGGGGGCGGAGCGGACCATTTCATTAGTAGTGCCGAATGCTACCGCGACCGTTTTTAGCGCCTGCTGGTACTCTCGCCAATCCTCGCGGTCGTGCATGGGGTCAGGGTGAGTGGATAAAGGAACAGTTGACATGCCCATTACGCCAGCTTCTCGTTATGCAGCTCGACGATATGCGCGGCTAGCTCCGGCCCGACATTGAATGCGATGCTGATGCGTGCAAACACCGGCACGCCCGACTCGCCCTTGCTCTCGACAATTTCTTCCGTAAATACGCTTCCCTGGTCGGCGGTCCACCGCATCTTACGTGGATCGCTCCCGCCTTTAGATCGGTACGGTTTGCCGGTTGCAGGATTGATACCACGCTTTGCTGTGCTGTCGAGGAGTTTGTCCATGCGCTTTATCCCATCAATATACGGCGGCACACGCCGGAGTCGAACCGGGCAGGCTAGGTAACGAGCCCGGCCGGGTCGGGTTTTACCGTGTACCCAAGTGGCAGGCGTCCCATGCCACCCCGCGCTCACGCGCGCATGAGTGCCGGATCCACTGTACTGCACAAACGCCAAAAAGCAAGTTTTTAGGTACTCAGATGGGATAAGGCAACGTTATCCGGGGAGACAAAATCGCAAATAGCCTGCAGGAAACTTTTATTTGCAACCTTGGGTCTAGGCCAATCAAGAATTAAGCAGTTCTGTACCGGAGTCACCGAAAAAAACGCCGATTCTGGTATTTTGACGAGCACTCGGCACATTGAATGGCAATGTCAACCTAACGTCGCGGAAGGAAGGATAGCGCTGGTTGTTTGGGCTTACCCTGCGGTAGATGGACTTTGGGCGATGCTCGGCCCCGTGCTGATCGAAGGCGCGCCACAGTAGATACGGTTCATGGTCGATTTTGACGAAGATCTCGTCCAGATGCCAATTCGTGCCGGGTGCGGGCCGTGCCTCCTTCACTCGACGAGCGAACTCCCGGCCAGACTTGTCGCACCAACGTGAGACCGTCTCATAACTGACCACCACGCCGTTGGTACGGTGACGGCATCCCCCTGTGCGCAAAGCGGGCGGCGGCGATACTACCTGCGCGCGCCGGAGCGAGCCGTATGCATCTGCCCACCTGAACATGTGTGAGAAGGCCCTGTTTTGCCAAAGTTATTTAGTGCCCACGACGCTCTCCAAATGTCCTAACATTACCGGGTTGCGCAGTTTCGGCAGAGTTGGACATGGCAGAACGATGGTCTTCGCGTAACGGCAGAACGGGAAGCTTCTAAAACATGATTCCCGCAGCGTGCGGGCGATGCTGAGCGTCACCAGTGACGGCGGTGATTCGGTATACGCGCTATATTGCCGGACACTGAGGTCAGGCAAGCCATTGCCGTGCGAGGAAGGATCTGCACGAACGATACAAACGTTTTGTGCAGCGCTTCCACGTGTTGGGGAGCCGCTGGCTGCGGCGGCATCCGGGCTGGCAGGCGCAGTATTCGATGTGGTGGATGTGCAGCCCCGCTGTGCTTGGCTCTTGGCGGATCGACCATCAGGCGCTATGCGTGCGGCCGCAGACAATACGGAAAGGACTGAAGAGATGAAACACTGGGTAGGGTGCACATCAACTGTGTATAACGGTGACGGGGTATGGGAGGATACGGAACCGTATGATGTGCGCATCAGCAGTAAAGAGGTCGTTGTCTCCTACCCGGGGGACAAGGGCAGGGCGGTCATCTGGCGCGGAGATAACGACGGCTCCGGCCGTTTCGAACTGCGCGCGGAAGGCATGGACGGCTTTGCGCGCTTGTATCTGAGCCGTGATGGTGACGTGCTGGAGGGTTACTATCGCGAGGAGGGCCAGGTCGGAATGTGGCAAATCGCTCTGGACGAGGAAAGACTGCGTACGGTGACCCCCGAGAGGGAAGCCGCAGACGAGCGGCCCACGTCTATGCTCGATGTTGAGGGCGCCGCGCGGGAAGTGCTGGAGCAGTATGGAATCACAGGGCTGCAGCTAGGGTCCTATGGCGGCGTCGTGCACCACCCGGAAAACCCACGGCGCAGCGACCGGCTGATGCGGGTGCGTACCATCGAGGGCAGCTGGATGAGCACGACCGACAAGGTGCTGTTTTTCTGCGGACCCAACCATGCGGTGATCGCGGTGATCGATCCCGACACGCCGCAGGAGCGCCGCCATCACTGGCGGATCACGGGCTTTCCCGTGCGTACCGACGATACTGGCCGCGATGCTCCCGCCTTCAGAGCGCCACCTGAAACTGCCAGCGCGACGCAGTTTCGCTGGCCCGATCCGGGCGAGTACCACCATGACTGAACAGGCCGCAGTCAGGCTGCAGTAACGGTGTACGGTTGTGGCGCTGCCGGCGGGGCTGTGACTGGTACGCGCAGTGCCGCAAACGCATTCGCGTAACCGAGCAGATCGACCAGGTCTGTGACCGCTGCCCAAAGCTTGAGCTGATGAGGCGCGCTGGCGGCTGATCTGGCAGCATCACATGAGCGCGCTGTGGCCATGAGGCGGCGCATGGTTGAGCGCCAGAATAAGCGCATCGCCGGTTCACCCCGGAACCTGGTGATCAAGAAATGGGCAGCACCGGCCGCTGCAAAAAAGACCACGCTCCGACCTGAAATGGAGACCGGTGGACCGATCAAGAACAAGATTCTCAAAGAGCGTGCCTCCGACCCGATCACTGCGCTCACTACGAAAAGCCAGCTCAAGCCGACCATCAAGTTGAAGGGGCCGCGCTTGCGATGCTCCTACAGCTGTAAATACTGGTTTCCACGAAGTATCTCAGCCCAGCTACTCTTAAACGCAGGCCCCATCACATTTGGGTCATGAATTAATGCAGTTGACCGCCAATAAGTCATGCAGTCGTTAAATTCTTCGGCGCTTCTTATAGAAGGATCCCAAGGTTCTTTCTTGGACAGCGTGCCAATCCATGAGGTTACAAGTTCGTATTGCTTGAGCATAGTGCTCGGCCGCGCTATTACGACCATTTTCTGCGTTTCCTCGCCCACGTGCCCAATTGGTGCAACACGAGAAGGCATCGTTCGATTCTGGCGGATTGCGAACAATGCTTCATCTGTGAGCTTTAGCATGGATGTGTTTATGACACCAGCGCGCCCAATTATCTGCCCGAAGTCAATTTCCCACTCATGCTTCTTAGGGATGGGCGGAAGCGATATTTTTCCCATCGCACTCTCGAGCCGGTCGAAAACTTCTGGGTGCGCTAGCAGATGATTTTCTGCCTTTGCTGAGATGTTGATTGTGCCACCGCATCTGGTTTTGTAAGAAGTCATTGTAAGCGCTCTATGAAGTTAAACTAGGCAGGGATCTTCTCTTCATGGCCGATGCATGCATTCGGGCCAATGCAGGAGTCAAATCGCAGCATTTTGTATTCCTGAGACCTGGCGTGCATTAGCGTGCGGGCTGTTGAAAGGTTCGCTGGTGCCGATCATTCGAAACCTACGCAGAAGTTCCATGCCCTGAAGATAACGGGAGGTATCCAGCGCATGCAACAATTCCTCGATCGGGCCGTCACCTTCCAGGTCAAAGATGATTTTGCGCAGCGCGCGGTAGCCGCCTGTAACGGGAATGCTCTGCGCCGCACTAGAGGCCTCCACAAGAAGTTCGCTGTAACGCTTACGATGCGTGTCGCGTAGCGCCAATGCCCTCTTTGCCAAATGCTTGATTGTCAGCAGGTCGTCGGTGCTCATGTTGTGAGCGTCGCATTTGAGGCCAATATAACCTCAGGCGCGCTTGCGTAATTCAGAGTTTTAATGTCTGTGTTGTTGGTGATCACGGTAGCCTCCAGATAGAAAGAAGACCTACCATCTCACAAACAAAAGCCGTTGTAAAACAGCGGTGGTTTATGAAATATCTGATTTACCAGCCGAATCGCTTATCAGATATCACGTGCACTATGCAGTCGTTTTTTTGCGACATCGCGGTGCATGTGGCGGGCTCATGCCCCAAGCCGTTGCGGCTCTTCAGCAGAGAAGCCCAACAGGAGGAATGTACGGGGACATGAAAGCATGGCAAAGTGATTCGTGAGCGCTAAACTTGGTCGCTTACTGGGGTTGGGGGTTTCAATACCGCCAGCATAGTGCCTAGAGGTTCGTCCGTTCGTGATGCCGATGCTAGTTCCAGCCTCGAAAGAGCGCCGAGCGCGCTGTGATGCGCTCGCCGGTTGACACCAATTGCACTAGCCAGTTGTTCCTGGAGTTGATGAAGACGTTGTTCAACACGACGTCGAACTTCTCCTTCGATACGGCCATGGTTTCGCTGTCCAGGTCGGCCAGCGTACCAGCAAGATAGTCCGGAAGCCTGACCAGTTCGTCGAAGCGGTGCTTGCCGGTCTTTTCTGGAATTTCAAAGCCAAGGGTAGCCAGAGGTTCGCCAAGGTACTGGGCGTTCCGCTGCTCCGGTTTGGCAAACTCGACTGCCTGGGTCAGGTAGTACACGTACGCCAGGTCGGACACTACCGCGTCATGGCGCTCAAAGAGTGCATCTCGGTCAGATATCCAACGGATTGCCCTGGCGCTCACTGCATGGTTGAGCATGTTGCAGAGGGTCGCTATCATCGCAGCCACCAGATGAATCTGCCTGGCTAACTTTGCGTTCACCCCCTTGTGGCGCAGCTCTCGTTCGAAGGCCTTCAACCGCCTAATGGCGCTTTCGTGATAGTGGATGTCACGCGCATCCTGGTAGAGCGCAAGGCGGTCATCCATGAAAGATATGGCTCCCGCGACCAGTGTACTCATGGCCTCTATGCTCAGGTAGTCGCGCAGCAGCGCAGCCTCCCGCCTCATGGCGAAGGAGACGCTGAACGTCACAGGCACCTCGCAGGTCAAATATTGGATTAGACCGAGCGGAACCTTGCTTGTGTTCTTCAGGTCCTTGGGCGCTACGCTGGCTATGTATTTGCAGATGTTCTCCGCCTTGTCATGGGGAGCGACGACTACAAAGCTGAAGACGTCGTTCCCCTTATTGACGTCCCCAATGCAGTAGTCCGAGATCACTGACCATGGCATGCCAGCCGGATAACTAGCGAACCACTGTTTCAGCTGTAATCGGGTTGTTACAGTGGCTTGAACTAAGACGGGAAGCAGGTCAATCATGGCTTGATGGTAGAGACTACCTTCTGTGTGTAGCTAGCTTTGCTAGCAAGTAGCTGGCGACCGTGCCAACAGACTCAATCGCTGCTTTGGCTTCAGCATCGGTAATTGTTGGCAACCACGGGCGGCCGTGGCCAGAGCCCTGCTTGTTCCGGACACGGTTAACACCGAGCGCGGTGGTGAACAGGCCTCGCTCCATAGCGCGAACAGGCGACTCGCCGTGAACTTCAGGCATCTCCGGCACCGCAAGATCCAGCGCAATGAAGGCCATACCCAACAAGGCCTGAAAGTTAGCTCCCGTGGGATAGTTGCCCCGTATTGTCATGAGCACGTGGGCGGCTGTGGCCTCAAGCAGGTCTTTGCCCGTTCCAGCGACAAGGGCTGCGTCTTCGGCACCTCGCTGTGCACGCCGCGCGTAGCCCAGCAGTGCATCGGTCAGTTCCGGGCCATGAAGACTTGTAAGCACTTTCGGGGAAAGCGTCCCATCATCTGTGAGGACAAAGCCAACGCTGTCGCAGGCCGACTTGGCGTTCGCAATCGCCTCAGAGCCTACAAAATTTGGTGCGCCAGCGCGGAAGCCGCCACACGCACGAATCTTCCCCAGGAGACCCATGGCGAACCGCGAGGCGGCGATGGGATTGGCTGTCATCGCCTCATACAGCACAGCTCTGACCCGCTTGGCCTTTCCGATCACTTGCCCCTGTTGCTTGGGATCGAAGGTCGCCAGCCCGCACGCATTGATTTGAAATTCTATGTCCGAATGTGATGGCTCACGATAGCTTCCGCTATTCCCCGAGTCGTCTACCAACTGGGAAAATGCGTGTACGACCATGTCAGTAATTGGAATGTTCGGCATCACTTCTCTTTCTTTAGTTGTTCCAATGAAGCAATACTGTGACAGAAAGTGGCCACATCAGGCATCGGTGGTAGCCAGGCTGCTGCTATCTGCTAACGACTTGCTTGGAAGTAGGCATTGGCCGTCGAATGGTAAATGATGGCAATGGATCGGGGGTCCTAGTTTGCCCTCGGCTAACCAAATTCTGGTACTGGACGAATAGCTGCGACTGCCTCGCAGTCGGTAATTACCAGGAACGTCAGATATACATGTTGCCTCGCCAGCCTCTAGTGTCAGTAACGGATGTGCCGCCTAGTTACAGGGGTAGCACTTTGGCCTTGATAGCCCTGGCTAGTAAGAAAACGACTGGGGGCACTCGCTCGGCACTACTGCAAACCGTACTGATGACCGACTCCAAGTCCCTGTCGGCCAAACGAAGCGTGCCCATCGCGATCGCCAAGATAAACTCCGTCAGCGCCTCTCCTTCTTGTGCACTCGCCTTACGGATCATCTCCTCGATGTGGTCCGCCATGTCGGCACTATGTCTTTCCGTGTCAGTCGCAACATAGTTGAGCTCGCTGCCACGTGCCGCGCGCAGCAACGCGGCCTGGATAATTCCATCGTTGAAGCGTACGAAATTTCCCGGCGCGAGAATGCGATGTTGGTACTGGCTACTGCGCAGCGTGTCGCCTTGCTCCATTAGCCGTAGATTATTGAGTAGTGCCGACACTACGACGAAGATGTCCGCTTGGCTGAGCGGTCGCCGACCGTCTTCCGTGGGAAGCAGCACGAAATTCGATCGGATGGCTAATGCCTGTTCACTGCAGTCCGGCCAGAACAGCGTGTTAACCATGCCGGTGGCCG
This sequence comes from Noviherbaspirillum malthae, assembly GCF_015352985.1. GTDB lineage: Bacteria > Pseudomonadota > Gammaproteobacteria > Burkholderiales > Burkholderiaceae_D > Noviherbaspirillum > Noviherbaspirillum malthae. Next base: position 8,491 of record NZ_JACYXF010000017.1, read on the forward strand.
TCACCTCATTCAAGTGCTTACGTCGCGCCAGCAGCTGTGGCGGCACTGTCTCGTCCAGCGTTTCCAGCCAGTCCAACAGGACCATGATGCAGTCGAGCTCGCGGTCCCATGGACTGATATCACGATCTTCTGGCAGGAACAGCATGTGCAATGCGTGATGCGAGTATGTTCCGGCACCGCGGTCGCCGAATGTGATGTTGGTAATCATGCCTTTTGCCTGCGCCTCAGACTGGGCACGTACCAATGGAAACAGATAGGTCGCAGTTCCACCAGGAATCGTCGTACGCAGATCTCGGTTAATTCCCATCATCTCATTCGGATCGTGGACACACGGCGTTGTGACAATTGCACATCCTTCGGATCGAGTCGCTGTTTCGAGCAGCTCGCTTCCCGACGTTAAGGCGGGTGCCGATTGCACATGTTTGGAAACAAAATCCGCAACCTCCTGCGCGAGCTCTTGAGCATAGGGATAGGTCGGATAAACGATGTGTGTCAAGTTTGCCGGTGCATACCGGCGCAACAAATGTTGCCAGGCCTGACGGAATGCCATAATCCCATCGGACGCATCGGGACTTTGGAATGCCGGAGCGAGATCAACCGAAATCTCTGCGGTTCGGTCGCCAATACGGCGGTAGACGCAAAAAACCCCTAGTCCGGCAAACAGTGAAATGATATCGCGCTGATGCTCTAATAAATGCCGCTTGGCAAGGAGGACGCTGTCGGTCTCGGGCAGAGCGGTGAGGAAAAGATCGCCACCAATCTGGACGGCAGCAGATCCCTTGCGACAGAACGGACATTGCGGCTCCGGCCAGCTCTCAAGTAGATCGAGCCCGTCCGGATTGTGGTCATGCTTACGGAGCTGACATACGGCCTCTTGGTCCTCCTGCTCTTGCGAGAGAAGATATAGCGTGCAGAGCCGACGGCGGTCCACGCCGCGGGTAAACGCTCGCCGTGCCAAGTTACCGGAGGTGCTGGCTGAAATGACAAACAGCGTATTGTCGACGTCCTCAAGGTCAGCGTCGGAAAGTCCCTCGTAAGACTGAAAAGAGTCGATTATAGGCATCGCTGGTCTCATACCCGTCTCGACTGCCACTTGGCATGCCGCATAGATGAGCGACGCGATCGCGGATGTATCGACCAGAATGCGCCGTGCAGGCTGGCCAACAAATGGCAATAACCAATAGGCAAGGGTAAGAGTGTGCCGCGACTTGACAAGTGCGTTCGAGGCTCGGATGAAGCCGACGGAGTGGGCCTTCGATGTCTTGCTGTAATGGACGCCAGGAGGAGCGATCTGCATGCACTTTGACTCGATAAAGATAGCTTGTGCCGTCATGGTCGTGGCGAGGCGCACCTCAGCAGCGATTTTCGCTTCATCCAGCTGCGCGCCAAGCGAATGAAACACTAGATGCTTGCTCTCGAGCACAATCCCAAAGCACAGATTTTGATGGGCGGCTGCGCCCCAAGCGGCCGCCAAACGGGTACGGAATGATGAGCCATGGGAAAGGGCTTCTTCAATGAAGGGGCCATGGCTATCCAAGCCAAACAGCACAACCTTGGCCGGTGCCGGGCGGACGCGGAGATGCCGGGCCAGGCTGCGAGCCAAGGCTTCGTGATCGCAAAAACCATTGTGGAGAACGATCGTTACTTGGCGATGGCCATGGGCTCCAGATTGATCAGGACAAAAATGTTCGTACAATGCCAGCGTTGACATCAGACCTCCACCGGCAACAGTACCGAGACAGCCGCGCCGCGCACATTCGCAAATGCGCTTGCCCGCGTTGAATAGCCTCTTTTCCAATCATGCAGGACCGGCGTAACGTCAGTGTCCTGCTGCTCTCGAAATACCTTGAATTCCCGATAGCCAGACAAGCGATTTGTGCGGATGCGCAAGAAGCCGTTCATCTTCCTGAGGGCGCGCAAGACATCGTTCAAGCCGAGGCCTCGATTTGGATTACTGGCCGTTGTATGCCCCGCCCGTAGACAGGCCAGCACGGCCTTGTACTCGATCTCGATATCTTCCTGAGGGTTGACCTCCCGCTGGAGCTTGCGACCAACGAAGCCGGGGCCACTGTCGAGCACTGAAAATTCGAGAATCCCGCAGAACCGCTTGTCTTTCGCTCCCCGCATGCCGCTTACCGAGCGTTCCTTTAACGCCTGCACATAGGCCATGTGGGGCTCCAGGGGCATATCGGGTGAGGCTGGCGCCGGCACGTCCAAAGCATCTAAATCGTAGAAGCGTGCCAGCACCAATCGCACGGAGTCATCAATGCGTTCGTTGGTGGCGGTGAACAGAGCATGGTCCTGAGTATTCTTGATTAGCTCGTATAAGAGCGTAGTGAGCAATGAGGACTGGTCTGCTTGCAGAATGGCTCCTCGTAACTCATCCGAACGCATCACACTACTAATCAGCTTCGGCGCGAAAGTCTCAAAGTAATTGTCGGTACGAAGCGTCCCACGTGCGTCATACAATGGCCAAGGCAATCCTTTGCTGTATGCGTCGTCGCACATGATGAAAGTTTGATCAGTAACCGCCAGATCCGGCCAGTTTTTGAGCTGCTGAAAATAGCTGTTGCGAATGTTTAGGAGAGCCTTCCTGTGCTCTGAATTGAACCAGTCCCGCGTCCGCGCTAGAGTGATCAAGCCGAGCGGCGTGGAACTGATCGATTTGAACAATTCGGCCACCGTACCATGTTCTGGCAATGCAACCCGTCGTTCCAGCTCGGGCACCATGGTCAACCAGGTATTGAATGCCTGAGCCCGCGAGATATCCTCTAACGGAAAGGGGGACGATGTCAGGACGGAAGCGAGATCAAGTTCACCGTCGACCCGATTGGTATAAAACCGCACAAGCGATTGTTCAATGTCAGCAACGCGGGTGGGCAATTTCATGATGGGCCTTACATTCAATATCGTATAGGATATTACAAAATTGCATGTATAGCCTTTTGCAGGTGAAAACCCTGCGGGCGCTTTCGCTAGCCCAAGGGATCGAGCCCAAAGTACGACTATTTCGCAGTTGAAGGACTGTTTCGATAGTCGCGACGCGAACATTGAATAAATAGGCTATGCAGTCCGATGTGGCGATGATCTGGAGCGGCATTACTGCAGGTCTGTGCAAGTGTTCCTTTGCTGAAATTTGGTGCGTGAACATCAGCTTTTCGGGTTGAGCAGCGTACGTTAGGCAGCACGTCCGGCGCTTCGAAGTCGTAGTGCCGGTGACCGGAATGCAGCGTAGAGCCGCTGCTATTCCTTCCTTCGCCTATAAAGACTCGAAGACTGCTCCCGGCATCGTTGACTGACGCGCCCAGTTTTCGTCAAGGCAGCCATACTAAGCGGGCGGGCGCAAAGGACGTCACCGCATTTCGGGCGTACTCCACATACCAGAGTCAGCTAACCGCACGTCACTACAATCGCTATCATCTTTAACTGGTTCAACGCAATCGATCGAGTGGACGTAGTCCACCTTGGAAATGCTGCCGCATGGGTATGCCTTTCCTGACACATGGATCTCTGGCTGAGAATAACAGTATCATGTCAATCTTTTTTACAACTTCATGGGCACGCATAATGTTCCTGGATTCAGGCAGAGCGATTGCGGAGAAGATTCAAGAGTTGATTGATGAAGAAGTTTATCAGCCGGTCAGGATGGCAGTGGCATTCTGGGGGGCCGGTGCCGATTACAAGCTGCGTGGACGATGCGAATTGATATGTGATCTGGATTCTGGTGCCTGCAATCCAGCGGTGATCCGCGCTCTTCTTCAGCGAGACAACTGTGTCGTACTGAAATTGGACGGATTGCATGCGAAGGTAGTGATCGGCTCTACCGGCGCCGTCGTGTCGTCTGCGAACATGTCCACAAACGGACTGGGAGCGGAAGGCGCGGACGCCAGCGGAACCATTGAAGCAGGCTATTTTGTTTCGGAGAAAGAGTCGCAGTATGAGCGGATTGTTTCTTGGTTCAAGAGCGTTTGGGAAAAGGCGAGCGAGATCACGGAATCCGACCTTGCCAAGGCACAGCAGAAATGGGACTTCCGCAATCGCGAGATGCCCGTGGCGGGTACGCCGGAGCCGCAGAGTGAAAGTGAACCTTACCACATCAATCCTTTCACCTTGCTTGAGGAACGGATCGATCCTGCGGACCGTCTTCGAGCGGTTAAGCCAATGGTATTCAATCAGCTCAGGGATGCGCTCCCGCATGTCGACCATCGCCGGCAAGGGAAAATCGCAACTTGGGCGTGTCACCTGCTCCTTAACCAAGCAGGCATTGTGTTAGACCATTCATCTGGAAATGGGGAAGGGCAAGGACCTGCTACCGACCATTGGATTGTTGGGCGGTTTGGGACGGACAAGAAAGATGATACGGTTGAAAACGTTCAGCGATTCTTAGAAGTTATGACCCGGGATACCGAATTCTCGAAAGACATACGGCGCGCGGCGAGACAAGTTCTGGTATCAAAACCTTGGTTGGATTGACCCCATGTAAGCCGTAACGCTATATGTTCAGGGACATGTAGCTGTTTATCTGTGCAAGGTGTGACTTGATCTGAAAGGATGTGTCAGATTGCAAACGTCCGAGTTCAACCGATACTGTTGAAAAACTCCCATGCAATATCTAATGGTTCTTACTGAGTTCAAACTGAGTCATTGAACGCATGCCATGCTTTTACCGCGCTGGCCTTAGCGAACATTAACCTGCCGCGTCATTCCTCGAAGCCACAGGTGCACCCGTAATGGGCAAATGCGGGCGGAACACGCCCGGGCGAGAGCAAGCACGTAAGAACGATGAAAAACGGACTGAACATGTTGATTCGTGGATTGGCCTCGGTCAATTCCCCTTAAATCCGAAAATCGATGGCTTGTTCCGCTTATCCCTAAGTAGTATTGCTTGGCCTACTTTCCCGTGTCAGCATCCAGAGTGACACGTTACACAGTTATTTGTATATAGGGGTTGTTATTGACCGCAAGCCTTGGCGGACAAGGCTTTGATACGATTCAGTACATGGTTTTATCAATCAGTGTTCCGGTTTATCAGTCAGACCGTGACGTATAAATCTAGTTAGGCTCGTGAATCTCTTTATCGAAAAATGGAGGGAATTGCCATGGACTTTGCAAACAATGCCTTTTATGACAAGGGGATCTCCAAGGCAAGAGAGGGCATGAGCATGATTCGTCCATACGAGATTCAGAAAGATGTTGTCATTTATCGGTACTATGATTCAACCCGTGCAGGCTCTCCACAAGGAGGAACACACGGCCCATGGTGGATCGAGTTCGAGTATTTTCAGCAAATCAAACACTTCGCGGCACGCAATGGCCACGCGCATAGTTATGCCGCTCGCCTTTTTGCAGCGATTCTTTACGAGTGGAGTGAGGTCGATGCATTTGTAGCGTGCCGAGTTAGGGTGCCTTTGAAAGCTTGGAAAGGACGAGGTAAGCAAGTTGAACAAGATTCTGATCCTGCGAAACGCGACGCTCGGGATCTTCCGCGAATGACTCCAATGCAGGGTGTATTAGAAATCTATCAGTTGTGCATTCCTGGGCTTGGCGGCTCGCAGTCCATTTCGGCATCAGCACTCGAGATCGTTAGTGACGGCGCGCTTTGACTAAGGTCCCTGCCTGACTCCTGTGATGTGCTGGCAGCCGATCTGCATTACCTTTCGGCTCTGTCCTGATCCAGCATCGCTTGCTTTGCAGCCTGTAATTGCTGTTCCAGTATCGTGCGTTCCTGAATCCAGCCTAGCTTCTCCTGACCAAGTGCGTCGATCTGCACCAGCGCATTGCGAAGCTGGTCCGCCCTGATGGCGGCTTCACGCGCATGTGACGCTTCGGTCAGACGAGCTTCCAGTACCGCCTGCTCCAATTGCTGGACCTTGGAAGATGCATCGTTCCGGGCCTGTCTACTTTCGTCCAGTTGCTCGACTAAGCGATCCCGGGCGAACTGTATCGTCTGGAGTTCCTGACGGAGCGAGCCGAACTCATCCTGCAGACCGCCATGCTTACTGGCCAGAGAGGACAGGGCCGAGTCGCGTTGCGTCAGAGTCGCCTGTAATCCTGCAATCTCCCTATTTGCCGATATCAGATCATGTTCGTGCCGCGCAATGCGCTGCTCGTAATTGCGTCTTTCGGCCTCACGCTGCGCGGCTGTCGCCTCCTGGTAGTGCGCGAACTGTTCGCGCGTTTGCGACAACTGGACTGTCAACGTCGCAATCTCAGTTGCCCGGTCTGTCAATCTTTGCTGCAAGCCGGCTTGCTCCGCCTGCAAGGCGGCCATGGCGACGTTCTGCGCATGAAATCGCTCCTGCAATTCCGCCAGTGCCTGTTTTGTATTCACCAGTTCTTCTTGCACGACGAGGTTCTCTGCCAGCGCCTTGTCCTTATCGGCCTGCAGCTGCTTGGCTTGGACTTGCAATGCCTGTATGGCCTGACTGTGCTTCTGCTCGAGAGCTTCCCGCTGTTGCGAAAACTCGGCCTGCATATGCTCATGCAGGCCTCGCACGGCGCTGAGCAATGGACTAGGCAAGGCGGCTTCGGCGACGGCGGTGTCCTCCTGTTCAGCTCGCCAGCGTTTGACGAACGGCGCGATCGTGCTTTTACTGCCGGTGCCGCCCAGCGCTTCGCGGACACTGTCGACGGTCGGGCTTTTGCCGGCGGCGATGAGCTGGGCCGCCGCGCGGGCGACATCGGAATATTGAATGCCGGTTCGTGCCATGGCCAAGTTCCTTTGCGTTGTATTACGTTAAACGTAATAGTACATTAAATAACGCCGCGGCGTACCGTCGATTCCTGTTAAATTAGGCTGTGATAAATGGGTTTATCGCGACCTAACACGCCTTTGAAGGTGCTATGCTCTGTATTGACCGGTACGAATTCCCGAAAAAGCATGAAAGCAGCGCTTTACTCCATCTCCCAACTGCCTGAACACCCGAACGAAGACGGTAGCGGCCCACCCACATTGCGTACCGCTGGTACATCATTGAATGCGGAACTGACGCATCAGCACCAGCAGTTGCTCGCGGCAGCGACCTCCGACAATACCCGTCGCGCGTACCGATCGAGCGTCAGTCATTTCCTGGCGTGGGGTGGCAGACTGCCCTGCGACGAAACGATGATCATTCGGTATTTATTGGCCTATGCCGAGTCGCTCAACCCGCGCACGTTGGCATTGCGACTGACCGCGCTCTCCCAGTGGCATCTTCACCAAGGTTTTCCGAATCCGGCTGCGACGCCGACCGTGCGCAAAACCCTATCCGGCATCCTGCGGACTTACGGCAAACCCAAGGCCAAAGCCAAGGCTTTGCCAATTGAAGACCTGGAATTGATTGTTTCAGCGCTGGCGGGTCAGCCGACGCTAAGTGCGACAAGAGATAGCGCTCTGCTACAAATCGGCTTTTTTGGTGGCTTCCGCCGCAGCGAACTGGTGCAACTCACGGTGGAAAACTTGGTCTGGGATCGCGAAGGCCTAGTCATTACCTTGCCACGGTCGAAGACCGATCAGGAAGGGCACGGGATGGTTAAGGCAATTCCCTATGGGGATGAAACGTTTTGTCCAGTAACAGCACTCAAGGCATGGCTGCAGGCGGCCGGGATCGAATCCGGACCACTGTTCCGCCCGATCAACAAGGCAGGCCTCATTAGTGCCGTTGCGCTGCATCCGGCAAGCGTCAACGACATTCTCGAACGCGGCGCCAAGCTCGCCAAACTCGACTACGTGCCGATGCTGTCGAGTCACAGTCTTCGCCGCGGCATGGCGACCAGTGCCTATCGGGCCGGCGCGACCCCAAGGGACATCAAGCGCCAAGGCGGGTGGCGCCACGATGGAACTGTGCAGGGCTATATCGAAGAGGCTGGCCAGTTCGAGGAGAATGCGGCAGCAGCACTACTTCGCCGAAAGCGAAAGAAATAGCTGGCTTGTCAAGTCTAAAAAGCGCAAGTCCGAAATCTACTGTTTGGTTGCTTCTTCGCTAGCGGACATACAATTAGGGATCAACGCCGCTGGACGCCCAAATGCCCCGTATTACGTTATGGTCGAACGTCACCATGCCGGTGTCTTTGTCACGTCGCATCTTCAGGTCGGCATAGTCCACGTCTTGGGGGATTGTAATGTTGAGCTCCGTCACTTGTCTGCCCACCATTGCTCGACCGCTTCCACCAGGGCGACTTGCTCGACGTAGGAAAGTGCCTGGAGCTTCTTGAGCAGGGCGGGGCCATCGACCTCCCATTTCTCATCCAGTTGATCGAGCCCGATGCTGTCTGAAATCCCGTGCCATACCGCCTGGATCATCGCGGCCGGTTCGTGGCTGGTGCCATTCAGGGAGTCGCGCACCAGATTCCATTCGGCTTCGGAAAACCTTGGCCCGATGTCGATGCTTTTCATGATCTGCGCATATCGATCGCCAATCTGATTGATGCGATGTGACAAGCCCGTGATTTCGGCGTCCTTGCCGATCGCCTCTTCGAGCTCAGGCCCGATATAGATGCTCTTCTTGTTTGCCATAGAGGAAATTGTGGCCGTGACGCCACCTTGAGGGGTGTCTTGCATGACTTTCTCCTTGCATACCGTGCCGGTTGGCCGGTTTCTTAGGTTAAAGGGGTGTTGCGCCTATCAGTATAGGCGCGCATCGACATTATTGCAGCTTTTCCATGCGGATCTTCCCATTCTCATCGAAATGGTAAGTGCGACCCTGGCTGAATGGATCGTTGACGAAGCCGTGCATCCAGGCATCGAATGACCGCTTAAATTTGGCATCCCACTCAGCATCGTTCTTAGCACCGGCATTACATACGGCATAGGGGCAGTTTAGTCGGCAGATTTTTGCTCGCTGGAGCTAGCTTGTCTGCACAAGCAGGGTCGATCGGACTCGGAGCGGGCACCGGTGTTGGAGTAGGCGCGGGAGTTGGCGTTACTGCCCTTGGAGTGCAAGCTAACACAGGGGTCAATCTGAATACTTCTGGCCAAATGAACGTAAATGGCAATGATGCGCTCAGTTCAGGAAAAGACATGGCGCGTGCCGCAGGCCAGATCCGTGAACAAGGTTCTGTTCACACTGGCACTGATGCTGTCGCAAAAACCCAAGCGAAAGCACGCACAGGCCCTACGCTGGCAGCCGAGCAAGCAGCACAGACGAAGCACGCTGTGGCTGCAGAAGCAAACAAGCAGGCCGCCTCTGCACATAGTCACGCCCAAAGAGCCGCATCAAGCGTCAATGTCGGCGCCAGCGCCTCAGGTTCCGTGAAAACTGCTGCGCAATAGAATCGGCAGAGGTCATCTCCCATCTGTACAAAGGACCAATTCGACAATAAGAAACCGGATGGCCCCAAGCGGATAATGTCGTTCCTTTTATACCTCTCATTCGGATTTGGCCCGCTGCAGATCGCCCGTCGCGGGCTTTTTTCATGTCGACGGCATTATGTAGCTGTTGTACATGCCACCTGGAAATTTTCGGCTTTTTTAGCAATCTTGTCTCGTCGTTAAAAAGGGCGATCAGTTCGTCTTCGCTGTAAAACTCATGCGGAGCATGTTGATCGCGATACTCGTCCAGCGTCGGGATGGCTGCGTCATTATCAATGGCGAGTTTTTCCGGGGCGAGGAGGAAAAGGTGGGCGTTTGATGGGGTAGGGGAGAAACGTCCGACTTGTTCGCATCAAATCGCATTGCTGATTAGAGCAACGATCAGGACACCAGTAAGATTGCTCGCGGCATTTTGGATACGGTTTGGCTAAATTAACCGGCGTAAAAAGCTTGTGATCGAGCACCGAATGAGGATTTCTGGCGTTAGACTTAAAGCATCACCTTCTCTACTACGAGGTTCGTCATGCATGTGATGCCAGAGATCCCTGATGAAATTGGCAGTATTCTGCGTCGGTGGGCGGACGCTGGCGAAAAGCTGGCAGAGCAATCCACGGTTCCGGCTGACTTGAAGATTCGCTTGGCACAGGCCGCCAATACTGTTCGGAGGTTGGGTTTTGCCGGAGCCGGCGTGGTGGTGCTACAGAAGCCGCACATCAGCTTCGCAAAAATCGAGTTCATGGCCCAGATGTTGTCTGATCTACCTCAGCCAAAAATGCCGACCGTCGAGGCGGAGGCGACTCTAATTCGGGCATGGCTCGCGGCGCACGTGTAGAAATAGTGAGCAGCTCGACGTGGAATTCGGCGCAATCGTGTCAAGAAAAACAAAAGCCCGTGCACCAGGCCGCCAAGCTGGCACAGAGCGTGCAGGAAGTTACCGGACTCAATGTCGAGAAAGACAGATGACGTTTGTCACCTTGTGCAAATTTAAGCGGAGCATAGAATGGGGGCCTCGGCGACATGGCAATTGCATGCACTGGATAACACACGTCGCCGTAACGACTATGTGAGGAAAGAGCAGCAATGCCGTACTTCTCCCGCTACGGGAAAATACTGCAAGCCACCGTCAGCGTGCGCGTACAATTCGTGTGACTGTTGGCGTTGGTCTGCAAGCGGTAGTCTGATTGAAGACTGGAATGCAAACTCGCAGGCCTGATGGCCTTTGACTTGCCAGGACCGTGATGAGATTGGGCATGATCAACGACGCGCAGCAATCGCAATGTGCCGCAAGTGGAGCAACATAACATGATTGTAGTGCGGCCAATCATGTAGCACTGGCCAGCGTCCGCACGTAGGGCAATCGTCTGAATTTACTCGGGAAGGAAAAGCTAAAAATGGCACGAACATCGATGAGCATGCCACAGCCAAAACGCGCGTCGAAAAAGATCGCGCAAAAGGCAGCAGTCAAGCGCGTCAAAAACACGTCTTCAAACGAGCAAGACATAGCGGAGCCGAAGCGCAAACGCACGACCGGCGCTGAGCAGGTAACGCGTGTACGCTCCGGAGCGGGGCGGCAATCAACGCCGGCGACTACCTCGGATGGACATATCAATGTCGGCGTAACAAAAGCCACGCGGGCGGGCTTACACAAGCTCAAAGCTCTTTACGGCCTGAACAGCCAGGCGGAGGTCGTCGCACGCATGGTACGCACCTGCTTGAAGCTGGCGAAGTAACAGTGTCTGGAGGAGCTAACCGCATGCATGAGTAAGAAACGATATCGAATTGCTCCTCCAACTTTCGTAGCCCTGGATTATTTCGAGGCGGCGGCCGAATGGTATGACTGGGCACGTGACCGGGAACTGAACGCCACAATGCTGTCACTGGCGGCCGACGCGATCGCGCTGCAGGCCGACCAAGGTGACGGCGCCATTGTCCGGCACCACTGGCTTACCAAGGCGGTCGAAGCGTATCAACGAGTGGCGGCCCGATTCTATGCGCAGCTCGACGTGAATACCAAATCGACGCGCTATTGGCCAGGCGCAGAACGACTAGTCACGCGGCGCTCGTCGAAATGACGTCGATACCTTTGCCAAGCGAAGATGTCACGGACGAGATTCAGGCCGTGCTAGACCATGGGAAAGGGCGGCGCCCGTTCGATGCTCTGCTCGCTTTCTGCGGGTTGGACAGCGTCCCCAACATCTCCGCTCTTCGCATCGCCGCGGAGGAAACGCTGCAAGAATCTATCTTGGAAACATTGATAGGGACAGCGTAGTTGCCGAAGATGGCCGTACGGTCGAGCGGTTCAATCCGGAAGTGATGGTTCAACGTCCACAATGTCGCTGACCCTAATGCTCCATAGTGCTCGGCAACCTATGTAGGTAAGGGCTCTTTATCTATTGCCGCACTTCCTCGACGAGGTAGTCTGTTCAGTTTCTTCACCATTCCTGTTGATTCAACAGTTTTTGAACGATCAGGACGACAATTTCCACTTTGTTCTCGGTTACCGTAAGTCAGTACCTTTCGGATGAAATCTCTTCAAGAGATGAACTGGCCTATCTATCGGAGAAGCTGCATGGATAAACTCAATACCTTTCTGGTTGATTTATGGCTGCAGTACCGGCAAGCGCAATTGGGTCGTCCGGCGTTGTCGACGGCGATCCATCTGCTACATACATTTGATCGGCTGCATGCAGCGGCAGAAGAGCCTGCGCGTGATATCGGCAGTTGCAGTCTGGCTGCACTGATCGACGAAGCGATTGCTACAGCGGCTACGACGTCACCATTGACGCTGGAACAGACGGAAACGCTGCGCCGTGCGATGCTGGCATGCTGGGGTGACATGTATGCCCTGGTCAAGCAACAGCGCCAGAAAAGCGCCGAGTGGAAGCGGTACCGTGGACCAGAAGAGCCAGAGCGGCCGTTCACCGATCTGCGGTCAATATACGATCTTGATTACCTCGTCGACAGATTCAACTTACGGCGCGTCATCAGCCTGGCAGTGAAGCACCGCTGGAACGCTAGAGATCTAGCCGCATACCTGGATGACCGCTACGCAGGGGAAGCGGTGTGCAACAGTGCCGCCACCGTGAATCCACCCAGCGGGCTCCACTTCGATTCAAGTTTGGCGGCGCTTTATGCCTGGCTAGGCAATGATCCCTACATGCCGGCCCCCTTTACCGGCGACTGCCTGCTCGGTTATTCGGTAGCCAGACTCGATTCACCTACGGTGTACCTCCGTTTCGTGCATGACCGAAATGACCTCTGCAGGCGACGTCGGCTCGACGACGGCGCTTTGTTGTCCCCGCCCGGCGCGGCGTGGCGATATAAAGATAATAAGTGGCGCAAGGGATCCAATGTGTTCAAGCCAGACTAACGGTACATTGAACTAGAAAGAGGAAACGGACATCCTGTGTCCGACCGAATGCACTGTGAGGGAATCCTTCGCTCCAAGGAGGGCTTTGCGACGCGTTCTTTTGCATAGGCAGATCAGGTGACGTTCAAACGGATGAGCCACTCACACCCGCTGACTTCGTCAACCGGCCCCGCGTTGGTACGCGTTGCGTTTAAGACATAGTTTTGCCAACAACAAAAAAATTATCAACCTCAAAACTAATCAGAAAAGCCAGAAAACGAGTCATTTTTTGGCCTATACCTTCGTAAAAACCGCGTTTTCGTAAAAATATAGCGCTCGGAACTAAAAGATGCGCTTCTTCCTGTATAGAAATTTGAAGAAAATCAGCTAGATAAGGAAGCTCCTGGCTTCAAACGGCATATCTCGGTTGCCATTTAGTTCGTCCTTCCGGAACTAAAAGTTGTCCAATGAAGGATCAGGTACTAAAAGCTGCTCAGTGCTGATGTATTGCTGTCTTGCACTTATGCTTTACCGCTTAGTATCCTTTCCTAGTCTGGTTTGTGGATGCGTCAATTCACTCAAACTAAAATATTGCGAAAAATCAGTGAAGCTACAAGCGACAAGCATATGTTGCATATGTGACAATGCGTTTCTCATCAGCTGGTGGATGCAAGCGTAAGGTGCTTAGGAGAACTGGATGACAGCAATAACGTCTATACGGGCTCGCCAACGTAGAAATGTCTTGGATGCGTATCGTGCGCGTGCAGATCACAACAGCAATTTGTGGCTGGTGTATAGCGTAAAGACTAACTGTGATTGGATTCTTCCTAGTGATCGACAACTCGTGCATTGGATCCACTACCTGGAAACCGACCACGCAGTTCACGACTTTGACCTTACGCCAGATCCCGTCGCCTCACATGACGGTGTACGACCTCGGTGCACCGAACTTGACGCTGTGGTTCACCGCGCAAATGGCATCCAAGAATGGCATGAGGTCAAAGCAAGTCTGGACGAGGACCGCGTTGAGTCTCAGTTGTCTGCTCAAGCATATGCCGCCCAAGCAGCAGGAGTGCAATACAAAATCTTCACAGATGTAGACCTGATGCCACATGCAGCTACATCACTAAGGTGGTTGAAGGCGATTGCCTATGCGTCGGCTATTCGCGACCGGGAATATGTTGTAGAGACAGGCGCACTGATATCCTGTATTCGTTCGATACAGAGTGGACAACTACGGCAAGTAGTCGAATCATTGTCGTCCTATGATTCTGCAATTGTGTTAGGTCTGGCTGCACGGGTCGCGATCAGAGGTCGTCTCAAGCTCAGCATGGACAAGGTAAGTTTCGGCCCAGCTACGGAATGGCAACTGACAGCCGGGGCAAGCGATGTGGACGCTTAGGGCCGAGTTGGCGTTGGCGCCGTCCCTGGAGCAATGGCCGGAGCTCGATGGTGGAACACTTAAGGCCGAAGAGCAGGAAAATTTCGAATGCCTGCGTCGAGCCGTTGTTCTATATGTCCAGGGTCACACTAGCACGTCGGTAGAGCGCTTAACCGGCGTCGGACGCCACAAGGTCGCCCGTACAGTACGTCGATGTCTGCGGTTGGCCCCAGACGGGAAGATAATGGGCTTTCGTGGACTCCGTGCTTATCTGCACACCAAAGAGTATGTCCGTAATAAGCAGACGTCACCAAAACGGCCAGAGCAGCAGGGTGGGCAATCCGGCGCCTTAAGCGCGCTGTTGATAGCAATGCCGAATCTGGAGAGTCTGCTCATCAGGCATATCAGTCAGAACGCAAAACAGTTAAAAATTGCAGAGCACCGCATGTCCGCAACAGTGCTGCATCGCATTTTTGTACGCACCCTCCACGAATGTGGGGCGTCAAAATGCGAATGGCCTTTCAATACTAAATATCTCGGGCTTCGTACCATCCAAAAATACATGCGCAACTTTGTGGAACAAGAATTTTCCCGGTTGGTTGTCTCAAAAGGAAAGAAAGATGCGGTAGCGCAGTCTAATGTTTCTACAGGATATTCACCGTTTCTTCAGTTTGTGGATCCGTATGACGCTGTCGAGATAGACGCCTATTTTCAAGACTGCTTTCTTTCAGTCCCTTTCTTGACACCCGAGGGAGGCGAGACCGATCTACTTCTTGAACGAATATGGTTGATAGCCGCAGTCGACAGAGTATCCAAGGCGATTCTGGCATATAAAGTAGTATATCGAAGCGAAGTTACTGCTGACGATGTTCTCGACGTTATCAAAACAGCTGCAGTTGGAAAATGGTCGCCACTTAATCTGACTGACCAGGCACTACGCTATCCACCGCAGTCCGGACTACCCAGTGGCTGTATTCCGAACGCCTTTGGCGCGGTGTGGAGTGTGACTTTTCTTGATGGAGCACTTGCCCATCTGGCAAACGCCATCCATCAGCGCGCCCGCTGCACCATTGGATTCGTCATCAATTGGGGGCCCGTAGGCCACTTTGAGCGAAGGCCTAATGTCGAGCGCGCCTTCGGCGAAGTTGCGAGAACGTTTTTCCAACGCCTGCCTTCCACTACGGGAGTGAGTCCCGATAACGGGCGCGCAGCCACCCCAGAGATCAATGCTACACGCTTCAGGATCCGGGCGTCGGAAATCGAAGAATATTTGGATGTTCTAATTGCACAGAAAAACGCTACACCAACGGCTGCCTTGTCCTACCGATCGCCCCTTGAATACTTGCGTTACTTTCTAGAGGGCCCCGAGCCTCTCAGCTGGCCACGGCATTTGCCGGATGCGGCACGTGATTTAGTAAAGCTACTGGTCTGCCGTAGAACTGCGGTCGTGCGTGGCAATCCAAAAACCGGTAAAAGACCGTATATACAAATTGATCGCGTTCGATACACAAGCCCAGTATTGGCTGATAGCGCTCAACTGATTGGTAGAAAATTGGTCGTGCATATCGACGAAGATGATATGCGCCAAGTAAAGGTATTTCTGGATAACGGCGCAGAGCTAGGATTTTTGACAGCACAAGGGAAATGGTCAAATACGAAGCATAGTCGCCGTACCCGGCAGGCCATTAATAGTCTCCTGTATCGACGCACCCTGGTGTTAGCTGAGTTTGATGATCCTGTGCAGGCTTACCTACGCTATCTGTCCACGCCGACAAAGCCATTGAAAAAGGGGCAACCCCAGATCAATAAACGCCAGGTCACTGAGGCGGCAAGAATTTCGAGCGAGATGGAAAAGCCGGCCGTTTTACGGATTGAGCCAGCGTCGGGAGGAACTGTTGTGACTCCAACCGTAAGCGATGTCAGCACACGACGCTCATTGCTGGCGAGCTCGGTACCGTTCATAGGGAAAGTGCGCAACCGTACGTGATTTGAAAACATCTCAAATTCTAGAGAAAAGGGTGTCTATACGTAAAATGCACTGACATCGATGGAAGTTTGTTGGCGGTGGAATAGCTAGGCAAGAAGTGGTTGCGCAGGCTGAACATGCTTAAGGTTGGTACGAAAAAATCTAGCCGGGAGATGTAATGTCGCAGATAGGACTGAATTCAGACCAGGAATCGCCTAACGATGCATGCAGTTCCTTTGATGTGCGCCCTGCGGCAATAGATACTCATCCGGTCGTTCAGAGGGAGTACACACTGCCCACGCCCATGATGAACAGAACCTACAACATCGTTCGGGAACGCGTTTGGGCTCGCCGCACTAGCGTAGTCTTCTATGCTCCTCCGCGGATGGGGAAGACGAAATCCGCATTAGAAATACAGGCGACTTTGATCGAGGAGTTTCCGAGTGTGTATACCCTTTTCGTCAGTGCTCGTGCTTCGGCAAGAGCATCGGAAATGCACATGTTTCGCTTACTCCTAGAAGCTTCGCATCACGTTTTGGCAAGCCGCTCCGGAGCCGATCTCTTGTTCAGGAATGCCACCACGGACGTTGTATTGCAAATATCTAAACGAGGCGGGTCTCAGTTTGTGCTCATTATCGATGAAGCCCATCTATTGAGCCAAACAGACCTCCAGCAGCTGGTCGTCTTTCACAATGCCTTGACTGCTAGGCAAATCAAGATGACGACGATTGCGTTTGCACAACCGGAGATACTGCACCGCAGAACGGCGTTACTGACCGCGTCACAGTTACAGATAATTGCTCGATTTCTCAGTGAGCCAATTGCGTTCGAAGGATGCTCATCTGCCACTGAATTGAAAGACTTGTTGGTGGCGTATGATGACCTCTCTGATTTTCCGGAAGGCTCGAACTGGAGTTATACGCGATTCTTTCTTCCACTCGCATATAGCGCAGGATTTCGACTAAGTAGATATTACCGGCGCATATGGGAGGAATTGACAAATGTTGCTGGTTTCGGTGGCAAATGCGCCATTCCGATGGAACACATTTGTCTCAGCGTGGAATTTCTCCTGTTAGCTAGTAGAGATCAGGATTGCACAAGTTTCACTTTGAGTGATCCGGACATCGAGGCGGCCGTAGACGCATCGAACCTTGCCTCGTTTAGCGCGATCTTGCAGGGACCGAAGGTCTCTGTCTAAACTGATAATGAGATCATTTTTTGAAAAACCGACTAACTTGGCACCAAAGTGGCCCACTACCATTCGAATCGTCCTGGTCAATCATAGCCAAGGTGCTGGCGTTAAATCACATCTCGTTCATCGAGTTGGTGAGGCTCATTCAAAAGTCGGATGGTCGCGTCGAACATGTGCATCCGCGCTTATTTTTGAAGAGTGATTGGGTCGACTTCTCAAAATTTTCAGAGTTGCTCGGCGTTGAGGTCACTCAACTGCAAACGGGCTTCTTGGACCGGCTTGGATTTCAAGTACATACCAAAACACGCAAGCCTCACTATGCCGTCCGTCACTGCCCAGCATGCCTCTCCCTTGGCTATCATTGTTCACTTTTTGACTTGGCCATTATTCAAGTATGTCCATGGCATAATGTTTCATTAAGTCGCGGATGCCGGCTCTGCGCAAGTCCATATCTAATGCAACGAGGGACGATGTGCTCTCGTTGTGGTTTCAAACCGCCCATACATACACTGCCACATGCCCATGCCTGGTTCACCGCTACGAAATGCGCAGCTGTAGATACTTCCTGTAACGCTTTCTTAAGTTGGTGGAAAATAGTGTCGGAAAGTAGAAATCCATTCGCTGATGTGATTGAAAGGATATGCGAACCCAGATCAGGCGGAACATTGGAGCGAAGGCAGCGGGAACAGAATCTTGCATACGCGAGAGCGCTGTGGCCCGTTATTTCGCAATGGACCAGAGGAAGAAGCAACAAGACATATAAAGTGGCAGTTTGGAAAGCAGAGTTGGCTCCATACCCCGGCATAGCGCAGCCAGTTTTAATGGCCTCTGATTTGGGAAGAAGCTACCGGAGCATCCGGCGCCAAATTTTAAAACGGTACCTCAAGGGACACGAAAGATGTCTCACTGCTTTGCAACAGCTGACCGCCAATGAAAGGCTTTCATTAAATGCGGATGCGGTCTGCCCAGTGGCGTTGACCTACCTGTCCTGGAAGACATCGATTGAGGGACCTAGGCGATGCGTGGGCACAAGGGCTACGCTTTCCTCGGCTAATTTGAAATTCGCTTCCGCACCCGGTACGAATATGGAAAACTCAAGTCGGATACGTATAAGTTACCTTAACTTTTTCGGCATTCTCGACCAGCTGTATACAGCACTACGAAAGTGCACAATAATTATTTCGTTCACCGACCAGAGCAAGATTTATTTACAGACGAGGATCAAATTTGCTCAGGGTGACGTAGAACGAAATTTCAGCGAACCGGTAATCGCTGACGTAATAGCAATGGTGCCAATGACGGCTCCGTCCGAACGGGAAAATCTATGCTCAAAGACTCGGTTACGGCAAGTGTTGGTGTCCGGTGATCGGCCGTACCGCCCTATAGATGCCTTTGACGATACAACCTATCAATGGCGTCAATACTATGTTTTGCTTCGAAGGACTGAAGCAGGCAATCTAACGGGGCGAACCTGCATCGAAATCTAATCCCTTCCTTTTCTAAACTTGAATGTCTTTGCAGAACGCAACCCTCATCGTTATCTATCAATGGACTAAGTCGGCAAGATCGTCAACCGCGGCTGGCGTTTTGCAATAAAAACCAAACTTCCTAGAACGTAAAGGTAAGTTAGGAGCCAACAGAAGACCATGCGAGACAACCAATGGCCAACGCCGAATTGCTCACCAGATAAGCTCCATGCTTGTAAAACACGTTGGTTTGAGACCTATCCTTTACATCGAGTGCCCAGACGTCCCCTGAACCCGCTGCCCATAGGATACGACCGTCCACAGCATCAATTGCTTTGAATATCTCATTGGGAGAAGTCCCTGACTTGAAGAACACCATGACGGTCGTTACGTCCGATGGCGGCAAAGCGGCAATGGGTCCGGCGATTGTCACCGCCAGAGCCAGGCTCAGTGCGGTTGCTTTACTTCGGTAGCCAGAGCTACCACCGGTTTGTGTGCGCTTTTTGAGCATGATGCCGATAGCAACTGGAATCAAGCCAAACACAACGAACCACAGGAGATCCCAGAACAGGACGTTGTCAGCATCGACCCGAATACGATGAATCCCCAGAATCCAATGTGACAGGACACTGTCCAGGATGTGCCAAACACCAAATCCAATAAACGCATTCGCCAACAGCAGGCGGTCCGCCGCGCGTTCGGCGTATTCTTTCCGCGCTTTCCATAACAGCCATAGGCCAGTTATGGCAATGATGTACATCAGTACATGGAACAGGCCGTCGGCAAGGATTTGTACCTTCATGTCCTCGAAGACCGGCCCTTCTACGTTGATCAGCAGATGATGCCATTGCAAAACCTGATGCAGCAGGATGCCGTCAAAGAAGCCGCCCAGGCCAAAGCCCAATAGATACCCGGCCCACGATAACCGTCCGGAAAAACGGCGGGCGTTATTCAGGTCTATTGCAGCTGCCATCGATCATCTCCTTTTCAGTAAAGCCACGGAATCAATCTCTTCACGCGTTGTTGGTAGAGCCCATAATCTGGATAGCGTTCTTTTAGCCAAAATTCCTCCCGGCGCGCCTTCATATCAAAAAAGACGAACAAAACAAGAGTCAGGCCTAGACGGGCGGAACTAGCGGTCGCCAGCGCAAACCCGAGGCAGGTAAGCAGAACGCCGAGATAGATAGAATGACGGACTATTCGATAGGCGCCGCTGGTGATCAGTTCGCCATTTTCTGTGGGGCGGGGAAATGGTGTCAACGAGCGTCCGAGGTTGAGCGCGCTCCATGACAGCAACAGCAAGCCAAATGCGACACAGATCCAGCCTGCAATACCAAATTCCTTGGAATAGGACCAGGGGACCGCATCTGAAGGCAGAGCGATGAATGACACCAGCAACAACGCCTGCATCAGCACCCAAATCTCACCACGCTTTCCCATGCTGCTTCTATCTGGCGTCGTTCATTTTGTCGTCGCCTCGACCACGAACTTGGCAAATTCCGGTGAAGTCTGCAAGTCGAATCCCATGCTCCGAGCTTCTTCGAACGTGCGTTCCGCCGTCCAATTGTTTTTCTTTGCCCGGCTCAGCGCCAACAACATGGCCGCACGCGCGCCGCTGGCACAATGAATGAGGAACGGCCCCTCCTTTTCCCGCATGACACGGTCCAGTTCATCAATCTGTTCCTTGGACAGGCTTGCCTTGTTGACCAGGATATTGGCATAGCCGAGGCCGCATCGTGCCGCTACCTCGGCGTTAGGCATTGGCGTCTCACTCGGTAGACGGAAATCAATCACCGTTTTGATGCCTAGCTGCTTGGCTTGCTCCAAATCCTGCTCGGTCGGCTGGGGGCCGAGCAGCATGCTGTCTTCCAATTGTTTGAAACGATCCATGATGCGTTACCTCGTTATTTAGCCTTGAGGGCTTTCTGTCATTTGCTGGCAGTACTTCTCCAGGTTTTCGGGGAGGTCACATGGGCAAACACCGCATTGCTTATTGCCCGGCACGGCGTAGTCGATGAACTTCGGATATGGCAAGTTCAGGTTAGCCATGATTTCCCTGAACTCCTCCAAGGTCTTTTCCTGTCCAAGACGAGGGTTGCGCTTTTTTTCCTGCGCGATGGTGGATACATACCGGTCTTTATAATCGTGCGCCGGATATACCAAGGTATCGTCCGGCAAAGCGAACAATTTTTCTCTGACGCTCCTGTAGAGCGCGTCAGCATCGCCCTGCTGAAAGTCGGTGCGTCCGCATCCTTCGATTAATAGTGCATCGCCGGTAAACACCCTGTCATTGAAGCTGTAGGCGAAATGCCCGGAGGTATGACCCGGGGTATGCAGGGGGTGGAGAACGATTGTGCCCACCTGGAACGGCTTGCCTTCTTCGAGATTGAAGTCCGCACACGGTACCTGTTCGGCGGCAGGCGCGGCGATCTGGCTGCCGACTTTCTTTTTCAATTCCAGTGCAGCGGTAATGTGGTCGGCATGGACATGCGTATCCACGCTGTAGGCGAGCGTCAATCCCAGCCTTTGCAGCTCTGTCAGATCACGGTCCATAGATGCAATCACCGGATCAATCAGCACCGCCTGGCCGGTTTCTTCACATCCCAATAAATACGTATAGGTACTGGATAAAGGCTCAAACAATTGACGGAAAATCATGGTTGTCACGCTGTATGAAGATTTCAACTGGAAAGAATCATCTGTATCGATTTGACGTTTTACGACCTGACTGCTTTGAATAACGCGTCAGGATCATTTGAGTCGGAGAACTGACTGAAATCGCCACGCAAAGATTTCAACGCAAAACGCTCCTCGTTGATTTCCCTAGCTGTGCGCAGGCCGAGCCGCCTCAATACAGGAAGCGGCGGGCACCAGCCTTGTACCGAATGCTGCACCATAAAGGCAGGAACGCCGAGCGCCAAGGCGAACCAGCGCTTGTTGACTTTGGTTGCCAGCGCCAATCCGACCAGGGACAGAATCGCAAAGTTCGTTTGCAGCGTTCGTTCAACATCCCACTCGGAATCGAGTTGCTTTAGTCGTTGGGTGATCAGGGCGTTTCTGTTATTGCTTTCGAATGCGGCAATGCGCTCCTGAGTTTCATGGTGGATAAGCTCGTTGATTTGTGGCGCAGTGTGTTGTTCCACTCGTGTCGCAGTATCGGAAATCATGGATGCCTCCTCAATGAATGGTACGAACCTGATAGGCTTCGTGGTCGCCGCGCAGCACTTTCAAAGCCATGCGTTCCTGCTCAATCTCTTGCTGCGAGCGCAACCCAAGACGCCGGAAAAGCGGCAGCAGCGGGTACCAGCCTTGCAGGCTATGCAGGATGACCATGCTTGCTGCCATCGCCGACACCGCGAACCACTTTCGGTTATGAAATATGCCCAATGCGATTCCCAAGCCGATCATCGTGGGCGCTTCGCTCTCAATGGCCCTTTCGATATCCCACTCGCGGTCGAGTTCTTGCAAGCGTTGATCAATGGCTTGCCGATCTGCCCCAACAAATCTCGAAAGGTTCTCCTTTAACTGAGATTCAAATTCTTGGGTAAGAACGGGTGATGTATTGAGTTCGACTCGTCGGGTAGTGTCTGAAAGCATCATGGCTCCTTGAGATTTGTTTCGTGTAATGACTACATTGCGCAGCTCTATAACTGCTAGACCAGCCTCATCGGCTGATGTCCGTGTACCAGGGGACACTGGCGGCCGTTTAGCAGGCAATTTTTTGCTGGAGGTACTGGAACCTGAGTGCTGGAAAGATCGGCGCGAGCACCAGGAAGAGTGTCAAGGCGTATAAATTTGAATCTGACAAAATCTTTTATACGCGCCTCTTGCAGGTGTCCACGCCTATCAGACGGTTCAAAGGGCAGAATCCCACAAAAGCTGTAACGAGCGCGATAGCGGCCGCGACGCCAGCAATCACCTTCCATAAAGTTTCGACTTGTGCCAGCACGACAAATGCCACCAGCGCGATACCGATGATGATGCGCAGGGTTTTATCTGCGCCTCCAACATTGCAATCTAAGGACATGGCGTTCTCCTCAATGGATGTTTGACGACAACTTCGTCTGACCTTCTTTAAGACTTCAGCTTCGTGCATCCTTCGGTTTGTCACCTTTCGGCCAGTCTTTGACTTTTGGCGCATAGTCAGGTCGAGGCTGATGCGTGAAAAACTCAGCCACATCGACAGCTTCCTGGTCGGTTAGCGTATTTGGCTGCCCCAGCGGCATGTTGTGCTTGACAAATGCGGCAGCGGTGTAGGTGCGCGCCATCCCGGCGCCGACGTTAAATGAATCCTTGCCCCATAAGGCGGGGAAGGTATAGGCACCCTTCGCATCCTTCATGCCCTCGCCGTTAACGCCATGGCAGCTGGCACATTTTGCTGCGTACACGGCTTTGCCATTGTCAGCATTGGGCTTTAACTCGCGATTGATCGGCCCAAAGCCGCGCCCCTTGACACTGACACCGGTCGGCACACCAGTCGACAACCACTGCATGTATGCCAGGATGTCGTTCATTTCCTTGGAATCGTATGGCAGTGCCTTGCCGTTCATCGAGCGTTGAAAGCAGTCATTCACCCGTTGCTGCAAGGAGTTGATCTGACCACCCCGGGACCGATATTCCGGAAAGACGCCCCAGATACCCACCCACGGTGACGCGTTCGGCGTTGTGCCAGCACCAATGTGACAGTTTGCGCAGGTCAGTTTATTGCCAACATTGTTGGGCAGGCGCTGATGCGTTTCGGTGAGCAGGAGCTTGCCATTACGGATCGCGTCGCCCTGTGGACCGCTGGGAATCGTGGATTCGGCCGGCACCTTGAATTCGGCAGTCGGGCGCACGGCTGCTGATTGGGCATGAACGCTCGGCAAAGCAATACATCCAGCCGTGACAAATACCAAGCCTGCTAGTTTTCTCATGATTGTCTCCTGAGGTCACGTTATGTCCTACCTATATGCATGACATCATTTCTTCTTCCCGTTTTCTGAAGTGGTCATCCAGCCCCATTTCTGGAAGAGTGCCGTGCCTTCGGCAGACTTGATAAACTCGACGAACTGTTTCGCGGCCGCATTTTGCTCGCCCTTTTTGGTCACCACAATGCCTGTGTCGCGGTAGATGACATAATCCTTTTCAACAGGCACCACGTCGGCCAACGTAGGGTTGGCAACCTGCCAGATGTTCCAGATCAGCCAGGCATCCAGTGAAGGGTCGCTGGTCCATTCCTGCTTCGCCGCTGCACTGTTTTTCGCGTACTTCACAATGTTTTTGCGGAGTGCCCGGACAGAAGCGATGTCACCCTTGCGACCAGCCGCATCTTCCCAGACTCCATTCTGGCCTGCCCCATTGACAACAAGCACGCGGTAACCCGGTTTGAACAAGGTTGCTAATCCTGTGATCTTCTTTGGATTGCCTGGACGAACCAGGATCGCCAAGGGTCGCAGAAACAGAGGTTCAGCCTTCGTTTCGTCGAAGCGACCTTCCATTGCCTGTGCGAAATCGGTCATCATCGTTTCCGACCCGCTATAAATGATGTCCGCATCATTCTTGGCACTGTCGATCCACTCTGGCGTGGGGCCGGATGTGACAACAACTGCAGTACCGATTTTTTGTTCAAACGTCTTTGCGGCCTCTTTCATTGCCGGGGCGGGGCCACCAGGGCCGTATATCTTCAATCCCACTGCGGACTGCGCTGACGCGGTGCCCATGGACAATGCACTACACAGAAAAAATATCGCAGCAACAAACGGGTGTGTAAATTTGTTCATGGTCGTTGCGCCTTCCTGGAAGAAGCCAGTATGGTAATCGTCAGCTATACGGGCTTAATTAACTTGCCACTCACGTGCCAAACACGATGCTGCCAAAACTCTCACCAAACACAATCTATAACTATTGAAACTGTGACTCTTAGCGATTGTCGAAAGTTCTATACCTTTTTTAAACAGGTACTGTTTATTTCATGGGGTGACTGCAACATGAGCGCGGCTTGAATAGCACTCCTCTGGAACGTGTATGCGGAAAAGCACTTGGTTGCCCGGAAATTTTTGAGAACTAACATGCAGCGCAAGAACTGACGTGATTGGGCCTGTCGATTAGCTTTCTCTACCGCATCGCCAGTCCGAGTAGAGCGGGCATGGATCAACGCTCGCAGAACGAAAGTAATTACGCTAAGACCAGATGGTGCTAAACACCAACTATTGTTCATCTAGGCATGATTTCTCCTTTGTGTGGCTTGGAACGCTTTATGCTCAACCTAGGTAGGCATCGTTTTGAGGACACGCCCCGCGCAAAAAGCAGGAACAAAATATTGAATAATATATTCAAGAATAATATAATGTATTGGGTTGAATCAGCGTGGAAATGGAGACATGGCACTGTCGACAGAGAAAATTGATTTGGAAGCACTGCAAAAGGCTGCCTTACAAGCCTGCGGCTTGCTGAAGGTATTGGCCAATCCAGACCGTCTGCTGCTGTTATGTCAGATGAGTCAGGGCGAGTATTGCGTAAGCGACTTGGAAGAACTTACCGGCATCAGGCAACCGACGCTTTCACAGCAGTTAACCGTCTTGCGCGATGAGCAGATGGTCAGCACGCGGCGCGAGGGCAAGCAAATCTTCTACAGCATCACGAGCAAGGAAGCGTTAGCGGTTATGAAAGTCCTCTATGAACTGTATTGCGGGGACGGCAAGGGAAGTAAAGGAGGCAGGAAATGACGATTGATTGGACAAACTTTACCCCATGGTCCTCGCTTGCAGGCGGTCTACTGATCGGAATGGCGACGGCTATGTTTCTCCTGTTTAACGGGCGAATTGCCGGCATTAGTGGTGTCGTTGGAGGGCTACTGCGCCCTGCCACCGGTGACGTCGCCTGGCGTGTCGCTTTTGTCCTCGGGATAGTGGTCGCACCGCTGGCTTTTGGGTTGGTTGCGCCGCTACCGGAGGTGCAGATCGACGCTGGCACAGTGACTTTGATTGCCGCCGGTTTGTTAGTCGGTGTCGGTACGCGCTATGGGTCGGGATGCACGAGCGGTCACGGCGTTTGTGGCTTGTCGCGCCGTTCGCCACGCTCATTTGTGGCCACCGCGTCCTTCATGTTGGCTGGCTTTGTGACGGTTTATGTTGTTCGTCACCTGCTTGGCTAAGGAGCACATCATGCAAGTCGTTATGTCGTTCATCACCGGTCTGGTATTTAGCCTAGGTCTCATTCTTTCTGGTATGACGGATCCGTCCAAGGTAATCGGATTTCTTGACCTGGCAGGCAACTGGGATCCATCACTGGCATTTGTCATGGGAGGAGCTGTCCTGGTTGGCAGTATTGCCTTTCAATTTGCCAAGGGGCGCACCAAGGCATGGCTGGGCGATGTGATGCGGCTGCCGACCGCGACACAGATTGACAAGCGGCTCGTGCTGGGTGGATTGGCATTCGGTACTGGCTGGGGACTCGCCGGATATTGTCCAGGCCCTGCATTGGCGTCACTTGCCCAAGGCGGTAGCAAGCCGCTGATTTTTGTGACGGCCATGCTTGCAGGCATGGCGATTTATGAAATCCAAGATCGGTTGGCCGCTCAGCGGCAACAAAAGGCGGCTTAATTCCGCAGATGAGGCGTATGCACATCTCGCGACAATGCGCTCCAAGTGTGCTTCCACATTGATGCATTAATCGGATCTTTATCATGGTACTGATGCTGGGACTGGGGCTGCTGGTAGGTGCGATCATGGCTCTGACCGGTGCCGGCGGTGGCATACTGGCCGTTCCTTTGCTGATTTTCGGCGCTGGCCTGGGATTGTCACAGGCCGCCCCAATCGGCCTATTGGCGGTCGGTATATCGGCCGCCTTGGGCGCCGCGCTTGGTCTAAAGGCGGGCGTCGTGCGCTATAAGGCGGCACTGCTCATGGCAGCGACCGGCATGCTGCTTGCTCCTGCGGGGGTCTGGCTCGGTGGCCTGATCGACAACCGTTGGCTGAGCGTCTTGTTTGCATTCATCCTGCTTATCGTTGCATACAGGACTTTCCGCCAAGCGGGTACAGATGAGGCCAACAGTGGGGTGAAAGATGATCCGGCGCTGCCGTGCATTCGGAGCAGCGATACAGGTCGGTTTATCTGGACGACCCGCTGCGCCCGTGCGCTCGCCGTGTCAGGCACGGTCGCCGGGCTGTTGTCTGGCTTGCTCGGAGTCGGCGGCGGCTTTGTGATCGTGCCAGCGCTAAAGCGCAGCACCGATCTGGCCATGCAATCAATTGTCGCCACCTCGCTGGCCGTCATTGCACTGGTTTCGATCAGCGGCGTGTCTTCCAGTGCCTTGGCGGGCAGCCTGAACTGGGACGCTGCCATGCCTTTTACTGGCGGCGCGCTCGCCGGCATGCTGGCCGGACGCCGTGTCTCCGTATACCTGGCTGGTCCTCAATTGCAAAAGGGCTTTGCAGGCGTATCTGGCATGGTGGCAATTGGCATGATTGTGAAGAGCCTTGCATGATCGCCGACTGGTTTGTTTATTTGAAAGGAATGAAGCATGCATCCGATTCAGTTGTTTGACCCGGAATCGTCCACCTTCACTTACATCCTGCGTGCGGCAAGCGGCAGGGAAGCCGTGATCATTGACCCGGTCGATAAGCAATGGGAACGCGATACGCTTCAGCTGGATAGGTTGGGACTTAAGCTTGCCTATGTATTGGAAACGCATGCCCACGCGGATCATGTCACTTCAGCAGGCAAGCTGCGTGAGATGACGGGCGCGAAGGCAGCAGTGCCGAGCGGTTGCTGCATTCCTCCAGCCGATGTGCAACTCCATCACGGCGATGTGCTGCGCTTCGGCGACAACGAGGAAATTAAGGTGTTACATACGCCCGGACACACCGCCGGCAGCATGTCCTTTGTCTGGCACGGCAACGTCTTTACGGGCGACACGCTGTTGATCAATGGCTGTGGCCGCACCGATTTCCAAAGCGGTAGCGCGGGTGCGCTGTATGGCAGTGTCACGAACGAGTTGTTTACCTTGCCCGACGAGAACCTGGTCTGGCCTGGGCACGATTACAGTGGGCAATCGGTGTCGACTATAGGCTGGGAAAAGCGAAATAACAGTCGCCTGGCCAATCGGGACAAGCAGAGCTTTATCGAACTGATGGGCAACCTGAACCTGCCCAGGCCGAAACTGATCGACATCGCGGTCCCGGCCAATCAAAACCTGGGGCTGCCGCAAGGTGCTTGAGACCAGACCAAAACAGGTCGGCTATTTCGTTCTTTGCTCCATCATCCTTTGCCGGCGCATTTGCATATCCTGCAGTGAGATCATGCCATTGGAGCCCTTCATTTGATCGAACATGGCTTCGTGCGCTTTCATGAACTCTTCCTTTGAGATCATGCCATCACCATTACCGTCCATCCTCGACATCATGCCATCCATTCCGCGATGGCCGGATTGTGCCTGCATTTCATGAGGTCCACCTGGCTCGTGCTGGCCACTCATACCAGCGCAACCAGTTGCGAATACGACTGCCACGCCCATAGCGAAGACAAGTTTGTTCATAAGAGACTCTTCAAAGGTATGCTTTTTTACCGACAATAAATACGCTTAAGCCAAGTTACCTAGACGGCTGCCATGACGCGTTCAAGACGCTGTCGTACATCGCTTGCCAGTTCAGCGATGCCGGGTTTGTCTACGAGCTGCAGGACCGCGTCAGTGTTCATGAATTCGACGTGCACGGCTCCGGTTCCGTCTTCACGCACCACCACATTGCAGGGCAAAAGCAAGCCGATGGATGGCTCGGCCGCGATGGCGCGGTCGGCCAACGGTGGATTGCACGCGCCGAGAATACGGTACGGAGGAATGTCCTTGTTGAGCTTCTTTTTCAGTGCAGCTGCCACATCAATATCGCTCAGTATGCCAAAGCCTTCCTCTTGCAAGACATGGGTAACCCGGTCGATTGTTTGTGCGAAAGAGAAGTCAACCATTTTTCCAAAACCATATTTAATTGCCATAGTGGGCCTGCCTTCACCTTAAAAACTTTTGGTTTAGACAGGCCATGCGGACATGTGTTCATGCTCCACTGTGATAAAGCAAAAGGCACGACGGGAATGGTCGAAACTGCATCAGTGCAATATACGTTAGTGCTGAAGCGTCGTGCTTGAAGCCCTTGGCGATTTCACCAAGGGCAGCTCGATTTGCGCCATCATCCCGTCCTCCATGCGTTTAACTAAACGGAAGCTGCCACCAAAGCGCCTGGCAATGGCTTCCACGATGGACAAACCGAGTCCACTCCCTTGGCCAGTTCCCTTACGCCAGAAGCGATGTGCTGCACGATCACGGTCAAGTTCGTCCATCCCCGGCCCCAAGTCCAGCACTGAAAAGCAGAAGGTGTCCTTTGAACTGCTTAGGCGGAGGATAACCGGCGAATCCGACGGAGAGTAACGCAGGGCATTGTCCAAGAGATTGCGCAGCGCCGTTACCACGAGCACCGGTGGCAGTGCCAGTCCGTTTTGCTCATTTACCGTGTCGATGACGATGCGTTTCCTAGGCTCGGGCGGAATTTCATTCAAGGCAATCTGCGCGATTTCAAAGGCGCTTGCGGTTTTCTCGCCCTCAAAGGAAAACGGGCCTTCGACGCGTGCGAGGGTCAATAGTTGCTCCAGCGTATGCTGCAGCCGCTGCACGCCTTCCTCCGCATGCTCAAGAGACATGGCAGTTTGCTCATCGTTCGTTGTGAGCCGGGCTACCTGAATATGCGTCTTGACTGCGGTAAGAGGAGTCCTCAATTCATGAGCTGCGTCACCCGTGAATCGGCGCTCCCGTTCAATCGCGCTCTGCGTACGGCCGAGCAGTAAGTTGATAGTTTCAATCAAGGGCACCAGTTCTGCCGGTAACTTCGCCGCTGGAAGGGGCGTCGCTGCATCAGGCTTACGATCGGCCAAAGCCTGCCGGATAAACTCAAGTGGCTCCAATCCCCTCCGAATGCCAAACCATAGCACAACAAGGCTGCCCAGCATGGCGACGATAAAGGGGACCACTGTTGCGAGCATAATATTGCGCAACAAGGCCAAGCGCTTGTCGACTCGGTCGGCAGTCGTAACACGCTTACCACCTTGCTCAAGGGTGTAACTTCGCCATTCCAACCCATCGATAGTACGAGTGCTATACCCGGACGTGACCATGCCGAGTCCCTGCGGGCTATTGTGCGTACGGGCAATAAGTCCACCGCGTTGCATTCTGACTTCGCACGCGACGCCGTCCCTGGTAGCCACGTCAAGCATGGCTTGCGGCACAGAGGACGGCGCTCCCTGAACCTCCGGTAACTGTGAAACCAGACCGGCGACCATACGCGCAGACGCTGCCAAGCGTTCATCCAGGGCGTCACGAAATTCCGCCCGGACATCCAGGAACATCCATACCGACGTCACGCTCCACAGTAGCGTGAAGGACACGCCAATGATCACCATCAGCCGCAAACGTAACGTCATGGCCCGGCTTCCCCAAGCCGATAGCCTACCCCACGAACCGTCTCGACGATCCCCGGCCCCAGCTTGCGCCGCAAGTGATGGATATGGACGCTAATCGCATTACTCTCTACGTTTTCTTCAAAACCATACAAGCTGTCATTGACCTGCTCTGTGGTCAGTACGCGCCTGGGATGGTTCAGTAATGCCTGGAGCAGAGCCAATTCTCGTCGAGACAGCTCGACAGGCACACCGTCCAGCGTCACAATGCGGCTCGCAGGATCAAAGCAAAGCGAGCCATGCCGAATCAAGTTTGTGCTGCGCCCTACCATGCGTCTTTGCAACGCGTGTAGCCGGGCAACTAGCTCGCTGAGATCAAAAGGTTTGAGCAGGTAGTCGTCGGCTCCTGTCTGCAGGCCTGCCACCCGATGCTCGATCGCATCGCGCGCAGTGAGTATCAGAACCGGCAGGGAATTCCCTGCGCCGCGCAACCGCGTTAGAAAGGCCATGCCATCCTCATCCGGCAGGCCGAGATCAAGCACAACAACATCGAAATGACCTGTATCAAGCGCAGTTCTGGCCGCTTTGGCAGTAGTGACGTGGTCAACGGTCATCGCATGCAAACGCAATCCGGCAACAATTCCACTTGCTACCAGAGCATCATCTTCGATCAATAGAATACGCATGGTTCAAACGAGGTGAAACAGGTTCAAAAAAGAAGCTCAGTATAAGACCTCGCGATTAAATGGGCGTTAACGCTTCCTTAACGTACAAGGCGTAGCATCGCGTACTGTAATTGAAGTTTCCCATAGCACAGAGCGCGGTTGAGCTGGTGTTAGGGAGCGGCGACCCTCGTATATGAGTGAACTCGCCATGTCGATTGCGTTTTCATAGGAGTTCAGGGTCACGCCATGCTGCGCCCTGTCCACGACTAAAATGACAGCGAATAAAAATGGACGTGATTAACATTGGGCCGCTCGCCCTTCCGATTCCTCCCCTCGTGCTGCTTGGCTCTGGAGTGATTGGCGTGGCTGTAGGAAAGTGGGCTGGACGGTCCGGACAAATCGATATTGAGCCGCTGCTTTGGAAGATTGCGCTAGCCAGCCTTTTCAGCGCGAGACTTGCGTTCGTACTGTTATATATCGACATCTACAAGACAAACCTATTGAGCATGCTCGACATCCGTGATGGCGGGTTTGTTGTCCCGGTGGGTTTGCTCATCGCTTTCGCCGTGACCGCATGGTATGCCTGGCGCGAGCGGGGAAAAAGAAAAGGAGTACTCCTTGCCGTGACCGCCGGCGCGTCGTTCTGGGTGGCCGCAACGGTGGCCACAGCAGTGTGGTACACGCCGCCGGCGCAGATGCCTCAAGTCACGTTGACGCGCCTTGATGGTACGCCAGTACCACTACAGACGCTAACGGGCAAGCCGATTGTGCTTAATCTATGGGCAACCTGGTGCCCCCCGTGCCGTCGCGAAATGCCTGTCTTGCGTGACGCGCAGGTCCGTCATCCCGACGTGAATTTCATTTTCGCCAATCAAGGGGAAGCGGCGGAGGCGGTGCGGCATTACCTGGAGTCTGAACGGCTGGACCTCAAAAATGTCTTGCTCGACGCGCGTCTGCAAGTAGGCCAGCAACTCGGATCAGTTGCAATGCCAACCACTTTGTTTTTTAACGCGCAGGGAAGACTTGTTGATCGGCGTCTTGGCGAACTATCTGCTGCCACTCTGGAACAGCGCATCAAATTGCTGCGCAACCCGGAGTAGCGATAGTCGATGACGTCATTCCCGATACATGTCAACTCACTTAGGAGATACGGTGCGAAATACTGATATTGACGTTGATGTCGCAATTATCGGTGCTGGGACTGCAGGGCTGAGTGCATTAAAAGAGATCAAACGTGCCGGTAAAACCTATGTCTTGATCGATCATGGACCACTTGGCACAAGTTGCGCGCGAGTCGGTTGCATGCCTAGCAAGGCTGTGCTGCATGCTGGGGGGTTATGGCAGGGACAGGCCTTTATCGGCGGCGGCGTGCGGCAAATGCTGGATGTCACCGGGCCAGATGATCTCTGGCGCGCCGCGCGAAGCACGCGTGACGCGCTCGCCAGTGGGGCGGCAACCAGAACTGTCGCCGCCGCAGGGGAACGACTACTGATGGGCCAGGCACGCTTTATTGCTCCCGATGCCGTAACCGTAGGCGGCCGAACGGTAAGGGCTAAAGCATTCGTGATCGCAACCGGGTCCACGCCGATCGTGCCGGCGTTCCTGCGCGACATTCAGGCACGGATTTTGACTACCGATTCCTTATTCGAACTTGAAACATTGCCGCGCGCAGTCGGCATTCTGGGGGTCGGTGCCATCGGCCTGGAGATCGGTTTGGCGCTGTCAAGGCTTGGCGTGCGAATCGTCGCTGGTGATCTCAAAAGCATGCCTGCTGGCATTACCGATCCCGAGATCGGCGCCCGAGCGGTACAGCATTTCAAGCACGCCAAGGGATTGACCATGTGGCTGGGACAGCCTATCAATGTGACTCGGACGGCGGTTGGTATAGGAATTTCAAATGGTGTGGCGACTGAACAGGTCGACTGGATTCTGGCTGCGCTTGGCCGGAAGCCGGCACTCGATAGCCTGCATCTCGAAGCCGCAGGTGTTGCGCTCGACGAACATGGGCAGCCGCAAATTGATCCAGCCACCCTGCGCGCAGGACAATCCGCTTTATATTTCGCGGGAGATGTCACCGCAGACCGACCTCTGCAGCATGAGGCTGCCGATGGAGGGATGATCGCAGGCTTCAATGCCGCGCGACACGGTGCAGCAATCCGGTTCCAACGGCGTGTGTCTCTATCAATCGTCTTTTCCGATCCGGACATCGCTTTCGTCGGCACGCCGTTTGACCAGCTCGACCCGGAGGACATCATCATCGGTTCCGCGTCCGGCCAGAGCAATGGACGTTCCCGTGTAATGGGCACGGAAGACAACCTTGTCCGGATCTACGCGGATCGCATCAACGGCAACTTGCTGGGGGCGAGCATTTTTGCTGTCCATGGCGAACACATTGCGCATTTATTGGCATGGGCAATGCAAAGAAACGAGACAGCAGAAAGCCTGCTCGAAATGCCGTTTTACCATCCGACGATTGAGGAAATGGTGCAGTCGGCCCTTTCCGACATCGTCGCCCAGCAAGGCGTCAGAAGGGCAGAGCCGCTAGGCGTACGCCATCTGGATCGGGAAGACTTGAACAGCTCAACTAAAAATTTCGATCACAATATATGGAACCAACATCCCAACCGCTACGCGTCCTGATTCATGCGCCAACTGCAGAAGCTGTTAATCGAGCCAGAAACAATGCTGCCAACCTGCGACAAGCCGCTCCTGGTGCGGAGGTGCGAATTCTTGTCAATGCCGATGGCGTGGCTGCGGTGCTGGACACACCACGGCCTGACACGGATTGCCTGACCCTGATATGTGAAAACACGCTAAAGCGCATCCAGCGAATCGCTCCTAGCCCGTTGCAGACGGTACCGGCATCGATTCTGGCGCTTGCAGAGATGCAGCGTGACGGCTGGTGCTACGTGCGTGCCTGATGCTCAATGCTAGCGCCGACCCATGTGGGATGAGTTTGATAACAAAAGTAAGCAGAACGTTTTTTATCGGCATCATGAAAAAAAGAGACGGACAAAGTCTGCTTGGTATGGTGATTATGCTGCTTGCAGTCATCGTCTTATTGCTGTCGCCAGTCGCGTACGCCGAGGATGACTATCTTGCGCCAGAAGTGGCCTTCAGGTTTTCTGCACGAATGGTCGATGCAGGGACAGCAGAAGTTACTTACGCCATCGCTGACGGCTACTACATGTACCGTGAGCGGTTCAACTTCACCGCAGTGGGCGCGCAGCTCGGCGCACCCCATCTCCCGGCAGGAAAGGTAAAGTTCGACGAGACGTTCCAGAAGGAGGTCGAGACTTACCGCAAAACGATCACGATCCGGATACCGGTAGAAGCGCACGGGCCTTTCAGCTTAAGGGCCACGTCCCAGGGATGCGCCGATCAGGGGTTGTGCTACTCGCCGATGGAGTCCACCGCTCGGTTGACTCCGGTCACCGGTGCTACGTCCGCGAACGCCAGCCCATCGGTGGACACGGAAATGGGAAGGATTGAAGGATCGCTTAATAGCGGGCGCCTGCTGGTCATATTGCCGTTGTTTCTGCTACTTGGCCTTGGCTTGTCGTTCACGCCCTGCGTACTGCCAATGGTCCCGATCCTGTCGTCAATTATCGTGGGCGACCAGGCGAAGGTGAGCCGTGCACGCGGATTGCTGCTAGCAGCAGTTTACGCGCTTGGGATGGCGATCGTGTACACACTTTTCGGTGTTGCGGCTGGGCTTGCAGGAGAAGGATTGGCCGCTAGTTTGCAAAACCCCTGGGTGCTCAGCACCTTCGCATTGCTAATGGTGCTGCTGTCGCTGTCGATGTTTGGTGTCTACCAGTTGCAGATGCCATCCGCCATCCAATCAAAGCTTCTGCAAGTCTCGGAACGACAGGCGGCCGGAAAGCTGGTCGGCGTTTTTATTATGGGCGCGCTCTCGGCGCTTATCGTAGGCCCTTGCGTGGCCGCGCCGCTGGCAGGTGTGCTCGTCTACATAAGCCATACACGCGACATTTTGATCGGCGGGAGTGCGTTATTTGCAATGGCGGTCGGCATGAGCATTCCGTTGCTTTTGGTCGGCGCGTCTGCGGGTGTGTTGCTGCCGCGGGCAGGCGCATGGATGGATTCCGTGAAGCGCTTCTTTGGCGTACTGATGCTAGCGACGGCGCTGTGGATGCTATCGCCAGTGATTCCGGCGGCATTGCAAATGCTGGCTTGGGGCGCACTTGGCGTGGGATACGCTGTTTGGCTGTTCTCGCGGGGTCGTGGTGGCTGGTTGGCGAAGGCCTGGGCACTAGTGTTCGCGGTGGCTGGCCTGGTTCAGTTTGTCGGAGTGGCGACAGGTGGCCGGGATGCCTTGGCACCTTTTGCCCATTTCACTGGCCAAGCGCCTCATGCCACAGAGTTCAAGCGGATCCGGTCGATCGGGGAGCTCGATGCCATTTTATCCTCGAGTCCCGGCAAGGCAGTGATGCTTGATTTCTACGCCGACTGGTGCGTGTCATGCAAGGAGATGGAAAGATTCACCTTTTCCGATCCACGGGTGAGAACGCAGTTCGCCGAGATGCTTCTGCTGCAGGCTGATGTGACGGCCAATAATGCCGACGACAAGGCCTTGCTCAAGCGGTTCAAGCTGTTTGGGCCGCCCGGCATTGTCTTTTTCGATCAGACCGGGAGCGAAGTCACCGGCGCCCGCGTCATCGGGTATCAGGACCCGGCAAAGTTTCTTCAATCTTTGGCGCGTGCCCGCCAGAAGTAGGCACATAAGATCAACCAATCTAATCACTTAACTGCTACTTGGGTACCTGCATGCTGTCAAACATAACCTCTAATCAGAAAAAAACCGGATTCACTCTGGTTTCCCGCCTTGCCATGGCTGCTGTGCTGGCAACCACCTCATTAAGCGCCTGCTCGACGGAGAAATACCCGAAAGCGATACAAGAAGCCGTAGACGCTGGCTTAAAAGTCGTCAAAACCTTTCCTGCGGCATCCGGCTTGACCGGTTGGGTGTTGTCGCAGAGTGGACGTCATTCGATCGTTTTCACCACTGCGGACAAGAAGACGCTGTTGGCCGGCGCCTTGATCGGGGAAAACGGGGAGAACCTGTCTGAGCAATATGAAGCGCAGTTTGTCCCAAAGCCAGATATGGCAGCGGTCTTTCAGACACTGGAAAAATCATCCTACGTAGTCGAAGGCACCACGTCTGACCCGAAGAGTTTGCTCTATGTGTTTGTTGACGCCAATTGCCCATTCTGCCATTACACATGGAAAGCCTTGCAGCCTTATGAAAAGGCAGGCCTGCAGGTGCGTTGGATCCTCGTAGACACTCTTGGGCCGACCAGCATGCCCAAAGCGATAGAAGTGCTCGCCACGGCGGACCAAACTGCTGCATTCCGTAAGATGGAAGAAAACCACGGCAAAGCCTGGATAGCGTCGCCGCAATTTTCGGCAACTGCCAAGCCGGATATCGCCGACAAAATCCGGAGTAATGGGGAAATCATGAGTGCATTTGGAATCGGCGGAACGCCGGGAATTATCTGGAAAGACAGACAAGGCAAAGTCAACGTTAAGGCGGGCATGCCGCGCCTTTCCGAAATCCCGCAGATAACTGGATTGCCTGAACAGAGAATGGATGATCCTGCCCTTGCAAAGTTTCGCTAACCTGTAATGCTGCGATGGGATCGTGTAAAAAAAGAGGTGCTACCGTTTATACGGATAGAAATCCGATTGCGGTAAGTAGAGCCATGACAGCGCCGGCAAGCTGGTTCGGTCCATCATCGCAAACGGGTACACAAAGCCGCGTTTCGTCAGAAGAGTATAGGTGATATCGGCGCGAATTAACTGATCGGAACGATTTGCCACGTCATCTGCAGAGCGTGAGTGCGGTCAATCATTTCTTTTCACTCAGTGGCCCCGCTTTTTTGAACGCGCCGCTATGCAAATTCTTATGCTCGCCACTCGCCCAATGTAGACATGTGGCTAAAAAGCTACGCGAATCGAGTTCTAGTTCGACCATGAACTAAATGATGCCCGGGTAGTGCTACAGCTAATTGGACAGGTTTTAGTTCGCAGAATGATCAACTTTTAGTTCCGAGCGCTAATATGTCGCCAGCGTTGAGGCGGTCAACAGTTTACTTCTTTCATACCGTCGCTATACTGCCGTAAACACTGTATAAATATACATGGGTTTCGTGTACACGTGGCAACGTGTACAAATAAACATCGAAGAGGCAGACTTGGCAATTTTATCGGGCAGCGACAGCACGGCATCAGAGAAGCGTGACCGGTTTTTTGCACTGGCGGAGACTCTGCGCGATTCAATCTGGCGGGCTGACGCCCTCGGACGGTCCAGAGTATCGGCTATCTCCACTGGTTATGCCGCACTAGATACTGAGTTACCTGGCCAGGGCTGGAACGTCTCCGTTTTGACCGAGCTTCTCTGGGCATACCAGGGTGGCGGAGAGTTCCGCGTTTTGGCACCAGCACTGAAAATGGTGTCCCAGGCAGGTAAGACCGTCGTCCTGCTGGGTTCTCCACATGAGCTGAGTGCGCCTGCTCTCGACCAGTATGGCATTGATATCAAACACCTCCTGATCGTGCATGCGGACAAGCCTGCCGACCGTCTGTGGACGGCAGAACAGATCCTCAGAAGCGCGAGTGCAGGAGCGCTGGTCAGCTGGCACCCAGCGGTCAAAGCGGAGCATTTGCGCCGCCTGCAGGTGGCCGCCGCCGCAGTCGATAGTCTAACGTTCATCCTGCGTCCGGCCAGTACCAAGGTTGAGCCGTCGCCGTCGCCGTTGCGCCTGCATTGCGAGCCGGCGCCTTACGGGCAGCTGTCCGTTGACGTCTTCAAGCGTCGCGGTCCTGCTGCCGCCGCGCCCGTGCTGCTGCCAGCATTGTTTTCACCTTCCATGAAGCGCGCGCTCGACCGGGCGCAGCGCAATGCCGTCGCACCACCAGTAGAAAGTTCCCATGTGGATCGCCTCGTTCCTTCCCCAGCTGCCGCTCGACCTGGCATTCCGACGCTGGCCTGAGGCGCTGCAGGACAACCTGCGGTCCACGCTCCCGATCGTCATCATCGAATCCGGGCGGGTAGGGTGGGTAAGCGCCGGCGCGGGGCAAGCCGGCATCGTGCCCGGCATGTCAGAGTCGGGCGCGCGTACACGATCGGCCAGCGTCATACCGGTGTCGCGCGACATCGAGGCCGAAGGCAGGGCGGTCACCGAAGCGGCATTGTGGGCGCTGCACTTCACGCCCGAGGTTGCAGTACGCCATTCTGGCTTGATCCTCAACGTAGCGGCGAGCCTGCGCCTGTTTGGCGGTGTGGAAACGATCGCACAGCGACTAAGGAACGGGCTCGATGAGCTTGGATTAACTGCCAATATCGCGGCGGCGCCAACAGCAACAGCAGCATGGTGGCTCGCGCAAAGCCACGACGGCATCATCGCCGGCGATGCTCAGTATGCCGACCTTGTCGACAGCCTGCCGCCCACGCTAATCGAGCCGCTGATGCCACATGCCGAGTCCTTGAAGGCTATCGGCTGCAGGACCATCGGTCAGTTCCGCCGCCTGCCACGCAGTGGCATCGTCAAACGGTTCGGCAAGGCCGTTTTGACCGAACTCGATCGCTGCTTCGGCAGCGAGCCCGAGTTGTTCACCTGGTACGAGGCGCCGGAGCGGTTCTGCCAGCGCATCGAGCTAGGGGCCCGGATTGAGACCACGGAGTTGCTGCTGCACTCGGCCCGCCGATTACTGCTGCAAATGACAGGCTTTCTGTCAGCGCGATTTTGCGCAGTGACCCAGTTTTCCCTGTCGCTGCACCATGAAACCGTGCGCCTCGGCAAGAGTCCGACGACCCGCATCGACATCAAGTTAGGCGCTCCCAGCCGTGACCTCGAACACCTGACGCTGCTGATGAAAGAGCACTTGGCGAAACTCGTTCTCGAGTCGTCTGTGGTTGAGATGACGTTGTCGGCGGATGCACTGGAAGAGCGCGCCGCGCCGAATAATGAACTGTTCCCGACTGCTACCAGCCAGTCGGAAATGCTCGGCCGCCTGATCGAGCGGTTGACCAGCCGCCTCGGGCCCGACGCGGTTACCAGGATCGCTATCAGTGCGGATCACCGGCCCGAGAAGTGCACCGTCCATGCCGCGCCTGTCCCGGTCAAGGGAGCACGGCCACCGAGCCCATTATCCGGCGCGTCATTCCCGCCGCGCCCGACATGGCTACTGAAAGATCCGATTCCGCTGATCACCCGCCACAACCGGCCGTTTTATGGGGCAGAGTTGCGCCTGCTGATAGGACCTGAGCGAATCGAGACGGGCTGGTGGGATGATGAAGTGATTCAGCGTGACTATTTTGTTGCGCTCAATGAATCCTGCCATTTGGTGCTATGGGTCTTCCGCGCCCGCATTAGCATCGACGACGAGGAACCCGGCTG
Organism: Noviherbaspirillum malthae; assembly: GCF_015352985.1. Taxonomy (GTDB): domain Bacteria; phylum Pseudomonadota; class Gammaproteobacteria; order Burkholderiales; family Burkholderiaceae_D; genus Noviherbaspirillum; species Noviherbaspirillum malthae. The sequence continues at coordinate 47,637 of NZ_JACYXF010000017.1, forward strand.
GTACCTGCATGGTTTTTTTGCATAGCGTGGCCAGACATGTTGAGTATCCTACCGGCCTATGCCGAGTTGCATGTTGTCTCCTGTTTCAGTTTCCTGCGTGGCGCTTCGCATCCTGAAGAATTAGTGGCACGCGCCGCCAGGCTTGGATACACCGCATTGGCCGTTACTGACGAAGGTTCACTTGCCGGCGTTGTGCGCGCTCACGTGGAAGCAAAGAAGTACGGGCTGCACCTGATCATCGGCACCGAGATCACGCTGGAGTGCGGCCTCAAGCTGGTGCTGCTGGCCATGAATCGTGACGGCTATGGAAACATCGCCGAGTTACTGACGGTCGGACGACGCCGCGCGCCAAAGGGGACTTACCTTCTCCGGCGCGACGACATCGTCTTCAACGGCAAACCTCGGCACGATGCTGCGCATTTGCGAAACTTAATGGGCTGCTATGTTCTGTACATCGGTGACCGCACGCAGCCGGACGAGGCGATCCAAGAACAGGCGGAGTGGGTCGCAGCGGCATTTCACGACCGTGTCGCGATCGCCGTTGAACTGCAGCAGATGCCTGATGATGATATGTGGCAGGAGCGACTTGCCACCGTGGCCAAATTGACGCAGCTGCCGATGGTCGCCGCCGGCGATGTACACATGCATGTGCGCTCGCGCAAGCCACTGCATGACACGATCACAGCGATCCGCCTTGGCAAGTCCATTGCCGAATGCGGGCTGGAGCTGCACCCCAACGCCGAACAGCATCTGCGACAGCGCATCCGCCTTGCACAGGTTTATGCGCGACCGCTTCTGGAGCAGACATTGGACATTGCCGCGCGGTGCACCTTCTCGCTAGACGAGGTCAGCTACCGTTACCCCGATGACATCGTCCCAATCGGCGAGACGCCGACCAGCCATCTGCGCAAGTTGACTTACCAGGGCGCATTCCAGCGCTATCCCAATGGCATTCCCACAAAAATTCAGGAACTCATCGAACACGAACTGGCCCTGATCGCTGAACTCGAGTTCGACATGTACTTTCTCGTGGCAGGCGATATTGTGGCGTTTGCGCGCCGGCAGGAGATCTTGTGTCAAGGACGCGGCAGTGCCGCGAATTCGGTCGTCGCCTATTGCCTATGCATCACGGAGGTCGATCCGTCACGCATGAACCTACTGTTCGAGCGGTTTGTCAGTCGTAGCCGGAAAAGCGAGCCGCCTGACATTGACATCGATTTCGAGCACGAAAAGCGCGAGATTGTGATTCAAGAAATCTACCGGCGTTACGGCCGCCATCGTGCTGCGCTCACCGGCGCGGTCATTACGTTCCGGCCACGCTCGGCGATCAAGGATGTCGGCAAAGCATTGGGGATGGACTTCACCCAGCTGAACGCGCTGACGTCATCGCAGCACTGGTGGAATGGCAAGACGATTGATCAGGAAGGCCTGCGTGAGCACGGCCTTGACCCCGATTCACCGGTCGTCAAGAAGCTGGTGTCCCTCAGCGAAACCCTGCTGGGCTTTCCACGCCAGCTATCGCAGCACGTCGGCGGCTTTGTGATCGCGCAGGACAGTCTATGCCGACTGGTGCCGATTGAGAATGCCGCAATGACAGACCGCACGGTCATCGAATTCGATAAAGACGACATAGAGCACCTCAGGTTCATCAAGGTTGATATCCTGGCCCTCGGCATTCTCTCGGCAATTCGGCGGGCGCTGGACATGATCAGCGAGCGCCGCGGTGAAATCTTTACGATGCAGGACGTTCCCAGCGAAGATCCGGCAACGTACGAGATGATATGTCGGAGCGAAACGGTCGGCGTTTTCCAGATCGAGTCACGCGCGCAGCGCTCGATGCTTCTCCGCATGCAGCCACGTTCGTTCTTTGATCTGGTCGTTGAAGTTGCGCTGGTTCGGCCGGGGCCAATCCATGGCGAGATGGTGCACCCTTATCTGCGCAGGCGCCAGGGTCTGGAGCCGATCGACTACCCCAGCGAGGAAGTGCGCGAGATCCTGGGGCCAACACTGGGCATACCGATCTTCCAGGAACAGCTGATGCAGCTGGCAATGGCTTGCGGCGGCTTCAGTGCAGACGAGGCAGACCAGCTTCGTCGGGCGCTCGGTTCGTGGAAGAAGAAAGGACAGCTCGAGGAATATACCGGCAAGCTCGTCACCGGCATGCTGGAGCGAGGCTACTCGGAAGACTATGCGAGGCGCATGGCCAAATTCGGTGAAGCCTTTGCGTCCTACAGTTTTCCATTGAGCCACAGCGCAAGCTTTGCCCTATTGGTCTATGTGAGTGCATGGCTCAAGTGTCATGAGCCGGCGATCTTTCTCGCTTCGTTACTGAACTCGCAACCAATGGGCTTTTATACGCCAAGCCAACTGATCCAGGATGCGAAACGCTTCGGGGTCAAGGTGCGCCCGATCGATGTTATGGTCAGCCAATGGGACGCCACGCTCGAAGAACGAGAGGGTTACTCTGGCGATGGCAGCGGGCAGCCAATCGTACGCTTAGGGCTGCGGCTCGTGAAAGGATTGTCGATCAAGGGGGCCGATGACATCACGATGGCACGCGCGATGCGGCCGTTTTCCAGCGTCGACGACATGGCCAGGCGCGCGAATTTGTCCACACACGATCTTCAAGCGTTGGCCAAAGCCAATGCGCTAATCGGACTGGCCGGCCACCGGCGGCAGGCAGCATGGGAAGTCGCAGGCATGCGGCCGATGCCTGCACTGTTACGGGACGCTCCCATCCAGGATGAACCGCTCGAGCTGCCGGCGCCAACTGAAGGCGAGGAGATCGTCGCCGACTACCACAGCACCGGCCTGACGCTGCGGCGGCATCCACTGGCGTTGTTGCGTGAGCGGTTCACTGCAATGAATCTTCATACGGCCGAAGAGCTGCAGACCTTTCCGGACCGCAAGCTAGCCCGAACCACCGGCATCGTCACGGGTCGCCAGCGCCCAGGCACGGCCAACGGTGTCATGTTCGTGACCATCGAGGATGAGACCGGGACGACGCAGGTGATTGTCTGGCCGAGTCTGGTTGACAAGCAGAAGAGGGAAGTGCTCGACGCCAAGCTGCTGACTGTCTATGGCGTCTGGCAGCGCGATGGCGCCTCAATGCACCTGATCGCCAAACGACTCGTTGATCACACAGCACTGCTGGGAGCGCTGAATACGGTCAAAAGCCGGGATTTTCATTGACGTCCGTGAGTTCTGCCAAGGGTTGCATACTGCCGGAAAAACCGAATGGCAATCCATTCACGCTATACGTCGAACATGAGTGCGAAATCACTGGGCTTTCGATGTCTGATGCTCGTCTTATATACGACGCGCGAAACGTCGAAGTGCCGTCGAGCACTTTAGTTCGCGCCGACTGCTCGCGTAGAATAGTCTTTTCGTACAGAGGAATGGAATGTAACAGTGCAGGGCTACAAACGCAAAATCGTCTATGTGGGTGTCTTTGAAACGATCGCCATTGCCATCTGCAGCCTGAGCCTTTCAACGCTCTCCAACAGCAGTCTGGCGTCAGCGACCATTCTGTCAATGATCACCTCCACTATCGCGGTAACCTGGAATTATTTCTTCACTAGCGTATTCGAAGCGTGGGAGTCTCGGCAAGCCAGGCACGGCCGTAGTATCACACGCCGTATTGGGCATGCCGTGGGCTTCGAAAGCGGCCTACTCATCATCCTGGTGCCTACAATTACCTGGTGGTTGAACGTCAGCCTGGGGCAGGCGTTCGCGATGAATCTTGGGCTGGCTGCTTTTTTCCTCTGCTATACATTCATTTTCAACTGGGCTTTCGACAGGGTCTTTGGATTAACGGTATCAGCGCGCGCTGATCCCACACGTCCCTAGCCTTGGCGCGCGACTTGTCCCCGTTGCTGGTAAAGCCTATTGAAACAAATGGCAGGGGCGCCAGACACCGGGCAAATGTAGGGCGCTTGCAACGCCTGGCACAAGCACTCACATAAACCCGATCGACCTGCGGGGTGCTTCGCCAATTGCGATGTCCTCGGCTTGGACTACGGTACGCTGGGCGCACAGCGCGCGGCCAATCGCCTCCTTGACAAGCAATCGCATGCGTCGCGGCGACTCGGTGCTTAGTCGATTTAATGCACTTTCTGAAAACTGAATGTGCAGACGCTCGCCGAGTAAGTCGCGCTGCAATGCTGCAATCAGCGTTTGTGCGATCTGTACTGCCTGCTGTGGCGTAGGCAGTGGAACGTGGACGATTCTGAAACGGCTGAGAATCGGCTCGGAAAGCAAATGCACGTTGTTCACAGCAGAGATATAGCAAACGTGACTTGCATTCAGACGCAATTGCGGGAAGCACAAATCGGTGAAACTTTGTGCTGTGTAAGGCTCGAGTAGGGTAATCAGCGGGCTGGTCGGGTTGTACCCATTGGACCCATTGTTCGCTTTATCAAGCTCGTCGATAAAGAGCAGGAAATTTCCGTGTTGACCGTTGACGAGGTTCTGCATTACCAGACCAGGTTTAGCGTTGCTCCAATGTGCTTCCGAACCCGATAACCCGGATGCGCTTTGAGCGTCTTGCATACGGTGCACCGACATCGGTAATTGCAATGCCTGAGCAAGCCGTTCGACGAAGAGCGTCTTGCCTGCACCTGGTCGCGACACTAAGAGTAGCGGGTCGAACTGAACGATCCGGGTGTTCGCCGCCTGGATCATCAATGCGCTTCGCACGATATCAATGACTTCCTCAAAATTCGGCATTGTATAGGCCAGAGCGTCGAGATTACGCTCCCAGTCAGCGGGCAACGTGATGAGTTTTCGATCAGGTCCGGAAGTCCTTAACTGCACCAACAGACGGCGTGCGCGGTTTAATTCCTCTTCTTCCTTCATCGTCGCGCATGAGTTGCCCAGTGTTTGTAGATCTTCTTCACTATACAGTTTAAAAGAGGGCAGATTGTCATCACGATCGTACCCAGTCGGCACAACGGCATCGTCGAATAACGGTGACGCCGTATCTACGTCTTCTGCGGTAGTACCATCGGTCGCGCTGTCTTCGATCTCGGTGTTTGATGTGCTTTCCTCGATTGTCTGAGGAGTAGGATCGAAGTCGAATGGCAGGTCGTCCTGATCATAAGAATTCAGGTGCAACTCCACTGGTTGGTGAGGCGGTGCTGCGTTCATGCACAATCTCCAATAAGCCATAGGCGATACAGGGGGAATGGCCTGGCATGATTCGAGGCCGTTATGTGCGCTTCAGTTTATTCACCGACTTTAAAACGTCAAGGACAAATGGCATACCCCAAGACCATTCCACCCTCGTCCCTTTCGATAGATGGAGACGACTTGCCGGTTCATGCACCTCGTCGCTTATCAAACGTCATGGGCACCGCTCCCTCTTTCTACCTTGTTGATCAAGCACGCAAGAAGGTATGTCATCCACTAATGACATACCGACGGCATATCTGTACGGAACCGCCTCGAGACAAAACGCCAGCCATCTCAATTGCGTCCCAATTTACTCGGATCGCGAGCTAACGGTTTCATCATGCGCTGTCCCGTGTGTTACGGTATATTGCAAGGGATGGCGGTATTGCTTTGATGCCGCGGAAGGCAGCACAGCAATATCGAACTCCACAGGTCATCGTGAACACCATTCCTCTTTTGAACCTTTCCATGCCAATCCCATGCAGACGCAACTAGCGGGTTTTCTCACATTAGGTGGAGAGGAAGAGCGATCAAGTGCAATCCAACTTGCTGTTGGCAATTCGATCCGAAAGCGCAGGACAATCAAGCGTAACGGCGCCAGGACATCGCCGGTATGGCAGCGAGGGTATCGCGGTCATACCTTATGGCGTGGATCCATATGTATCGGACGTATACGGGTCGTCAGAGAGTTGGGTAACACAGTCTATTGGTGTGAGGCCGGCTCGCTTCTACACAAAACGGTTTCGTTACGCGTTGCTAAAAGGTGGGTAGGCGAACAGGCTGAGCTGGCGACCGTACAATTAAGCTTGCTTTGAATCGGCGACGCAGGTCACTGTGGACGCTTTAAGTCCTTGCTATGCACTGAAGACGTCCGCCAACGACAGGCAGCGTGCTTTCGGGGACGCGCGTACGATCAGGCACTATTGCCAGTTGCTAAAACTCACCCTACAATGACTTGTGCGCAGATACCGGATCGTAAAACGACCATTGTTTACGGTACCCATTTCAAAATTATGACTGGAGAATGAAGTGAACAAGGCTGAAATCATCGACAAAGTTGCAGGCGACCATGAGCTGACCAAGGTGAAAGCGAAAGAAATCGTGGAACAACTTTTTGGCTTTGTCGGCACCAACCTGAAGAAGGAAGGACGCTTTTCCTTTCCAGATCTGGGGACTTTTACAGTGTCGCAGCGTGCAGCCCGTACAGGCCGCAACCCGGCGACCGGAGAGTCCATCAAAATTAAAGCGTCGAAGAACGTGCGTTTCAAGGCTGCCCCAGCCCTTAAAGAACTCGTTGCCAAGGTCAAAGTGAAATAAAGCAGCTAGCCGACGGGCGGCGCCCGTTGTCCTTTATCTCGTTTCATGACAATGCATCCTCGCTCTTGCTGGACGCGCCCCGTCCCTGGCGGGAGCCATCTCCACGGTCCGCAGCAGTTACGGCAGACCACCATGTCCGCTTGTGCTCGCATCGGGGGCGGGGTCTGCGTGTAGCGTTAAGCGTGGGACTGACTGAGTGCACGGAGCCGGCATAGAGCACTGTGTTGAGGGGCTGTACTACGCCGTTATCCTTGTCTGCTTTGCCATATAACCTGGCAGGCAGCGTTGGCTCGCTTCGCTTCATAACGGACCTGGGCGCGCCGATCCGGGCTTAAGGTGGCAAGATTATCGGGATGCGAGTGTTGTACTAATTGCCGCCGCGCCTTTTCTATCAATTCCCAATTCGCGCTTGGAGCGACCTTCAATATCTTGTAGGCCTCCTCTGGTAGCGGCCAAGGTACCTGTTCGACATCATCGTCCTCGACTGTGGTGACGGGCGTCGCCGGTTTTGCAGGATGAAGCGCTGCTGCAGGCGGCAGGCTGGTTGAAGGTTTCGCAACAGCGTGAGCGGGCGCTGACGATACCGGAGCGGCAACGGGCAGGGGAGACTTGGGCTCATCCCATAATTGAGGCTGTCGCCCTGGAGGTGGCGTTAACGGCTGCTCCAAGTCGGGCGCCGCTTTGCATGGGGCCGGCGATGCCAGGGAAGCAGTCTTGGCGAGCTTGATCGCCTTCTGTACCTTGTCAAGTAAAGCAATAGCCCGCGGAACATTGCGGTACTGGAGCTCGGCCTCCAACTTTTTTAACTGTTTCGTATCGGTACCCGCTTCGGCGAACATCGCTTCGAGGTCCGTTATTTTGAGTTGCATCAGCGGACGCGGCATTATTCGGCGACCTCCGACTCTTCGTTGGGCTCATCGATCCCCGTTATCTGCTCGTTATCTTGGCCTTCGTCGACGCCGAACGGATCTACTTCCTTGTAGTGGACCCAGATCGTGTTGTCGACCGACTCTGCGCCAAGTGGCTCAATGCCGAGTCGCTCCAGAGTTTGTTCGAGGTCCTCAAGCACTTCGTTTCGGCGACGCACGAAGCTTGAGGCGAAACACCGCCAGAAAGTCCAGCCGGCACGCTCTAAGACGCGCTGGCGCAACATGTCGTCAGACCATTTCCCGGGTCCATGGAATCGGTCTCCGTCGCACTCGATGGCAAGGCGTCTTCCCTCGTTACCCTCCACGACAAAATCGATGTGGTATCCCCCGCACGGTACCTGCGGCTGCACACGGTATCCTCGTTTGACTAGTTCATCGAACATTTCAAGTTCAAAACCGGATTGGCATTTTTCGCGCAGTACCTGTACCTTGACGCTGTCCTGATGGAAGGGTTGACGGAAATGCCGGATGAGTCGCGAGTTCAATGTGTCGTCGTTGAAGCTACTTTCCGGTACCGACCTGAATAAGTACATCCGGTCACGGGCACGTGACAACGCTACGTTAAATCGTTGATTCATGTCTGGCCTGTTTGGTGCGGCACGGTCCCCAGGCGCGAGCACCATGGAAATCATCATGATGTCTCGCTCGCGCCCTTGGAAGACGGGTGGAGGCCCGACGGCAATCTTACGCTCCAGTACATCGGCTGGAGCGATCCGCCTGCTGACTAGCTCCTGAATATGGGCTGCCTGTGCAGTGCCTAGCAGAGTGACCACACCGAGGCTGCGGCCGGCAAGCTGCTTATCTGCGAGGATCGCCTCGATTTCAGCCAAAATCGCCTCAGCCTCGGCAGGGTTGACATCGCCTTTCCTGTATCCGCCTTTGACGAAAACGTCGATCAGAGGCGGATCAAGCCGCTCGTTTGCTTTTGGTAAGCGCAATGGCTTGATGTCACCCTTATAGAATTCACGGTTTGAGAATTCAATGATGGCTGGCACACAACGAAAATGCTCTTTCAGCATCACTGAATTACCAGCAAACACTACCTTGGCCAAGTCATAGATCGACTTGTCCGGGGTCATTTGGGCGCCGTGTGGCTGGTGGCGCAAGAAGCGACTGATGAGCGTCATGATATGCGCGTTCGCAACACCTACGGCGGAAGGTGAAACCTGTTTATCATCGCCAACGACCAGCAGCTTTTTGCCACGCAACAGCGAAGGCAACGCCCAGATGTCGGACTGCGACGCCTCATCGACCACCACCAGATCAAACAGACCTACGATAGGTGGAATGGTCTCGGAAACGCGCCATTGTGGAAGCACCCAGCAGGGAACGGCTTGATATGCGCGCTGCATCGCTTCACGTGCATCCTTTCGGAATCGGACCGCCTTGACACCCGTGCCAGCGCCGATTGCCTGGACGGCGTTGAGATAGGCCTGCAGCGCCTGGCGCACACTGACGGGCGAGTTGTTATGGACACCCAGCCAAGTTTTTTCGGCGATGAGGTCTTGGTAAGTCCGCGCCAGGGCAGCAGTAAGTTTTCGTCGCTCTTCGAATAGCGTCCGCAGCTTCTTGTGCTCGTCGATTTGCTCGAGAAACATGACGGCTTGCCGCCATTGCCATGCTTCCATCCATCGCACTGGCGTCACCGGGTCACTGTCGCACCCGGCGGGCTGTGTGCGCAGACGATTGGCCCAGTTAGTCGCACCAGCAGCGTCGATGACCGCCGTGACACGCTTGATGTCGCCCAGTGCCGGTTGCAGCTTGAACACGCGGGCAAGATCTTCATACATTGCAGCCCACGTCACTTCCAGTGCTGCCTCATCAGTGGAGGCCTGCCCGATGGTCTTTGACAAGAAAATACGCAGGTTGGTCACAATGTCTGCACTGTGGCTTTCCAGCTTTTGCAATAACTCCCGATGGCGTTTCATGGCATAGGCCAGACGCTCCTTGTCGGCATGGGCATGCAGGCTTTCGAGGACAATGCACAGAGTTGCCTCTCCGCCGTTGTTCATGCGGTCCGCCGTCTGTTTTCCAAAAACTTCGGTCAGGCGCCCGTGCAGTTTCCCGTTGAACTCGAACACGAGCCGGTGTGCGGTCTCGATATGTTCCTGTGTTGCCACGATGATCTTGAATGTCCCGTCGGTCGTGTCAGCTGCAGGCTCCAGCCCGAACTCACCTGCCAGTGCGTTCCACCGCGCGATGGCCTTGCGCGCGTCAATGCGCCATGCACAGAGCCGGCGGACACATTCCCAGTCTTCCTTGGCCGCCGGCGGCACTCCAAGGGTCGTCACTGCAGCCACAAGCTTTCGTGCGTCACCTTTTCCGAACGGAAGAGAGAATGCGCTTTTTCCTGCTACCAGACGCGTAAGGGCGTCATTGAAGTCCTCGTGCGATTCTGCTCCCGCAGGCACTTCCACGGCTCTGGCGAGCAGTTCCTTTCTGGTACTGTCGAGCACGCGCACGTCCGCCATCAACTGCTGTAGCGCCGTTAGGAGCGGGTCGTCCGGAAGCATTTGGGAAAGGCGCCTCGTGAAAGCCGAAATCCAGCGCTGGTTCGTGCTTGCAAGCGCTTGCTTGAGTTCGGCCCGGTCCTCCAGGAACGTGACGAGCGCTCGGGCTTTTTCCAGAGTTTCGATACGCGTATCAACTAGCGCGAGGATATTGCCTTGTGAAACCTTTTCATCAATCGCCCGCGCCCTGACCAAGTCACGATGAACATTCAGAAGCTCGGTCCATGCTGGAAGGCTGGCCGGGGAGGGCAGGCTCATACCGAGGTAGGTCAAGTTCTCTCCGACGGCAATTCTCGCCTGACGCAGGGTGTGTATGTCCGCATCGTCAAGAGGTAGCTTCTGGTCTTTTGCCGGCGACGGTTCATCATCGAACCAGTCATGTTCTTCCTGCTGTGCCAAGATTAGTTTCGCCAGTTCCTCCGGCATGACATCTCGACCCTGGAAGGAATAATTGCGCATGTGTTTGCCGGCAACTGCGCTGATCGTCTGATCGACATGGGAAATCTTCGCATGCAACTGGTTGAGCTCTGTCTCCAGGCTAGCAATCGTACTTTGTGCCCGGATCGGGTTCAGTGAAGATACGCGCGAGGCAATGGTCTGAATCGAATGCTCAAACTGTTTCATGCCGTCCCGCTCGTCGGACAGCAGAGAGACGCTTAGCGGACGAATCCTCTCCGGCAGCTTTTCCTGCAGAACCGCCAACGCAGATTCGCCTTTGGCTGTGACCAGTACGCGCTTGCCGTTTGCCAGATAATGCGAGATGACGTTGGCAATCGTGTGTGTCTTGCCTGTACCTGGAGGCCCTTGTACGACCACGCCGTCATTGCTCTCCAGTTTCTGGATGATGGAAACCTGCTCATCGTTGTAAGGCAAAGGAAAGAAAAGCTCAAAAGCCCCTGCAGGACTATCGCTGGAGGACAGGCCCCTGAATGGCTGTTCGGGACGCACCCGGACCTCGGAATCGCCGACCTCGACAAAACCGCGTATAACACCAGGCAGCGAATCGATGGTCTTGAGGTTTTCCTGCAGCCGGCGCACGTCTTCCAGGAAAATGTCGGCGGACCGTTTTCTTCCGAAAATGACCCAGGTGTTAGTCACCTTGAGCTGCTCTTCAGGTGAGGGCGGTGTGACGTCTTGCGTACGTTCTTCATAGGCGCCGGACGGGTCCAGGTGTCCAACTGCCGCTTTCAGAACCCCCTCGAAGGTAGATGTTTCAAAAGGGTTCACACGGTACGCGCCGGTGGCCAGCGAGCTTCTCCAGAACGCCTCGAGCTGACGAATGCCGGCCACATCCATTTCGGCATAGCAGTCTGCCTCAAGGCGCGGCTCAACGTCACGCGGACGAATTTCCAGATCGAAGTTTTGTTCGTTGAGCCTAATTTCGCAGGGCTGTACAAGCAGCGGATGCTTCAGTGCGGTAGCAAACCCGGGCTTCTTCCAGGCCGCATAGCCGATCCCCCAGACCAGCTCAATCGGTGTCTCCGCTCCCTCAGATTGTATGGTCTGTTGGAGCGAGAAAAGATGATTATAGTAGGCGATCGTCTTCCGCCTTGGCTGCTCGGACATCGCCCAAGGTTCCCACTGATTCGCCACATACCAGTCGAAAATGACTTTGATGTCCGGGTGATCAGCAAGACGAAGACGTAATACTTCCCGCTTTCCATGCAGTGTAACGACCTCTGATTTCAGCTCAGGCTGCTTATCAGGACTCTTCGGCAGGTTCACCCACGGGCGAAGCTTGTCGCCCGGGTCCGGTGCTGCGATTTCCAACAGCCTCGGCACGCGCAGCCAAACGTCGTCCCCGTCTGTCTGTAGATGGAACTGGACCTCCGGCAGTCCTTTGAGCTCATGCTGATGCGCGACAAAATAGTCGGTCGGGACAGAAAAGGCAGGCTTGATTTTTAGCCGTTCCGCTTTTTCGATGTACGTCAGCAGCTCCAGCACGCGGGAAATTGCCTCGTTCATTCCTCGGCTCCCATGTGATTGATTTCGGAGCCTTCCGGTGATTGTTGAACTTCGCGAACCCCATGTCGTTCACAGTAGGCGAATAGCAGGGTTTCCATCATGTTGGTCAAGCTGCGGTTTTCCCGCGCAGCGGCGGCCTCCAACAGCATTTTGAAGCGGGGAGAAACGCGAAAGCTTATCGAAACGTTCTTTTCGGAGGGCATCAGGTTGAATGGATTGCAGAATTTTTGTATAGAGAAATACGATACAAGATATCTCTACAATTTGGAATATCGATCAACAGGTCAAGCCGTGGAAAATTGGTCGATGTAAGACAGACCGTCAAAGAATGGTTGAAGGTCCTGCAGCCTTCGCGGGCACGAGACGATTTGCAACCGCTATACTGAAACGATTGCGACAGCCGGTTTGTGGTGGCAAGTTGGCCGTATCTCGACTTGGAATGGAAAGAAATGAACAAGAGCGCTGTCACCCGCGAGCTGATCCAGGATGTCATGAACAATTTTTCGCTACCGCACACGAGTGCTCATGGTCCGGCGCATTGGGCGCGTGTGCGCTATAACGGGTTGCTCTTGTCTCAGTACAGCGGTGCGGATCCAGTGGTCGTGGAGCTATTCGCGTTCATTCACGACAGCCAGCGTCATAACGACGGTCACGATCCTCAGCATGGGCCGCGCGCTGCGGAGTACGCACTGCGAAAGAATGGCGTGCTATTTAACCTGAGCGCGGAGCAGCTCGACGCGCTGGTGGAAGCCTGTCGCGGGCATACCAACGAGCGACTGAATGACTGCAGCACCGTACAAACCTGTTGGGATAGCGATCGATTGGACTTGGGACGTGTGGGGATCATGCCGGATCCATATTATCTCGGCACGGCCGCAGCCAAGCGCCATGAAATACTGGAGCTGGCCTACGCACGCAGTATCGGCAAGCGATCGCGCGTATTACGGGAAACCGTATCCCGTGAAATGGTAGACCTGCTACGATATCTTCCTGACAATGACGATAACTTCCAACGTGACCGTTTAAGCGATTGACTCGGGACGGAAGGTATCCGAGGCAAGGGTAGCATCGCAATCGTAGGCGGGCTTTTTGAAGACAGGCATGGGCAAATACGGAGGCGGGATAGACCTGGTGACGCCATCCGTTTTTAGCCGCGGCTTGCAGAAGACTGCCAGTGCCCCAGGGACGGAGCGGCACACTTGGGCCTGACTTTTCCCGATTTCCTACACGCCAACCGCACATCAGCGCAGGGTACTGCCATCCTCACGCCTGGATCCACAGTCTAGGAACTTGAACATTTCCGAAATAATCCCGGATTCTGCGTCCCAAAACGTGCATCAGATCACCGGAGATTGAGTACGCTGTAATCAAGAGACGTCAGTAGCGGGCCGATACAGCCAACCGTCTCTTGAGACGGCAAAGGTCTTCTTTGTAGCGTACGCACTTCTAGTGCGCATCGATTGGGAGAGAAATTCGCATGAAAAGCACGCAGCAGCACAATAAGGCATCGTTGCATGCCCCAAACGACGGCAGATGCAGTCGAAAGCACGCCGGCGTCCTGCCCCCCAAAACCTTGCACAACATGCGAGAGGCGCGAGACCTACTCGCGGAACTGACCGGCAGGCGCGTATTACTCATCGGCGATCCAGACGACTTGCCGTGCCCTGAGGGTGCAATCACACGCGGTCCGCAGGTGATCGAGCTCCCGATTCGTCGGCATGCAGACCCGCAGGCGGCAGCTGAAGCGGCAGGGCACATTATCAATGGGTTGAAGGCTCTGGTCGCAGCGGAGATGCCAAACATCCTGCAAGGCGGCAGCAAGACGAGATTGCGGCTCAGTGTCGAAGGTTTCGCAGACGAACAGTATCTGTTTGCTAACGGGGAGGTGCGAGCCTGGGCCCGCACGGTATTCATTCTGTACGTTCCTCAGGCGATCGCCTTGCTGGATGAAGTGAGCTATGAGTTCATCTCGACCTGTTGCAACCGTGTCAAATCCGTCCAGGAAATCGGCGACTTGCCTGGCAAGCCCTGTTACATAACGGTCGAGCCGCTGCCCGAATGGACAATTGCCTGCTATTTGAGCGGGATTGATGCGAATCTGAAGATGCCATGGTGGTTAGATCCAAGCCTGAGCGATGACGAGCTTGCGGCCCGCCTGTCCTCGCCGGCACGAGAAGTGGCAGGCCATTAGTAGTTGCTGCATGCCGGGATCGGGCTAGGCACCCGGTCCCGGCATACAGCAATCGACCGTGGACAGGGCTAGTGTATGAAAGGGCCAGTCGATCCTCTATTCTTTTGACAGGATTCTGGCGCTACTGTGCCAGCACCTCTTGTCTGGGCCAGCGATTAGCTGGACGGCTCTGCCATCGGATCTCTCGATGCAATTAACCTGGCCAGCATCGACAGGCTAAGCAAGGCCGGGAGACCACAATTCGTGTCGCCCGGTCAGCAGGCAGTGGGATCAAAATTCAAACTGGTTACGGAAAAAAACGGATCTCCAATTTCCCCTTCACCGGAGTAGTGAGGACAAGGCACATCCTTGAGAAATTGCAGGCGCGCTCCAGGGCGCGTGATATGACGGTTCCCGTCGTACTGGATAAGTGAAGGCAGCGGCAAGTCCGAGTTCCACGGCAGCAGAAGCGAAACGGCGTGGCCGACAGCGATGGAAGCCAAGACGCCGTTTGGCCAAATCACTTGTGGCTTGCCGCCAGCCGCGCCATAGTTTTGTTGTTCTTGTTTCAATCGCTCAGTTGTCAAAATCCCGTTACACCACAAGCAATGCCCACCAGGCATGGAGAGTGCAACCTGACCTGATATGCCGAAACCATTCGCTACGCAGTGCACGTCCATGCCGATGTCGATATATGGAATCATAAAACGCCTGCAGAACTTCTCGAGTTCGTCGCGGGCGGTGAAGCTGTCTACGCATCCGATTACGATATCGCACGTCCTCAACAAGTCTCCACTTTCTTGCCAACGTCCAGCGATCTCGACGCGGGCTTCCGGATTTATTCGTAGAATCAGGTCGCGTATCACGTGGGGCTTTGGGCGTCGTAAGCGGGCATCACCAGGACAACTGCCGACCATGCGATTGAGGTTGGGGTCTTCAACATGATCAAAATCTGCAGCAACAATATTGCCGACGCCAGTATGAGCCAATTGTTGCGCCACATGCGAACCGCCGCCACAAAGACCGACAATACCGATCCTGCTACTGGCTAGCACTTCTTGGCTCTTGTCACCCAAAAAATCTTGGCGGGAATGTCGAATACTCATGCGATTGCTCTCAATCCGGGTACTTGGGGGCCAACAACAACAAAGCCGTCAATCTCAATTGGGGGCTTATCACGATGCAGCCAGCACAACCCGGCCATCGAGTCATGGCTTAGGACAATTACCCCGTGGGGTAAAAAAGGGCGAACCTTGAAAAAGTCGGGAACAAACTTCGCATTTTCATGACGGTCAATGCGGCTGAACCTTGGCTTTCCGGAGTGCTCATGACGATGAACATGAAACATTGCGACATTCCGGTTATAGGCGATCTCCAACGCCGAGCGGATCGCGTTGGAGTTCATCATGGCCCCGACACGCGGGTCGTCGACATAGTCCTGGTCCATAACGGGATGGTAGGTATCGCCCAAAAGCAAAAGGCCATTCGCACCAAAACTCGACGCGCCACAGGCGATAAATCCCACTCGCTCGGCCGCGAAGTCGTGCGGCCTTGAAAGATCCCGATGAATTTCGTTCGACAGCCCTTGCGTCATCTTGAACGTGATTTTCATCGGAGGGCTCCCAGGTGTGCAGAAAGAATCTTCATTGGCGATAAACTGGAGGGAACGTTGTTCCATGACCAGGTATGCCACGTCCGGCCCAGGATGTTATGTACGGTCCAGTTCTGGCCACGTTGCGGAATCGGCTCGGCCAGGAAGAGACGGGTGGTGTAGCCGACATGCTGAACCGGACAGAGCAACGCATCGAGAACGCGCTCCTCGTCTCCGACAGCGATCTTCAACCCCGGCAGAAAGATATAGTCGATGCCGCTGTCGGGCATCACCCGCGGCGCCGAGACCAGCGCCGCGAGTTCCGCGAGAGAGTCATGACCGATGCTCACGACGATCCTCCACAGCGTACATGGGAAAGGAATTCCTCGTGGCCATGTACCTTATAGGTGTCTTCATCGGCGAGCGGATGGAATTTACCTCCCTTAACCAATTCCAGCTCGTAATCAAGCGGTACCCCCAGCAAGCTCTTCAGCGCTGCAACGTTATAGGTGTCCGCCGCGATTTCGCGTGGGTCGCCATCAATCTTTACTTCGACAAAGCGGGGCTTTTTGTCATGAATCGTCACTTGGTCTTCGCGGTCAGGTGTCGCTTGTTGCATCTTGTTGCCTTTCTTTCAATGCATTGGTTAACGCGTCAATATCGAATACCAAGTGCGGCGCTGCTGGATTTCGCAATGGCAATCAAATGATATGCACCCCAAAGGTTAATGTCAACTATATTGATAACCCTTTGGGTTAATAATAAAAAATTAACCCTTGCCGTGGTCGTGACTTGCGATTTTTCACAAAGGGAAGTATCTTCGCGGGACAATGGAAATTTTCTATGCATCTTCCGAAATAGAAGCTGCTGCACTATCAGAAGGCGCGCTCGCCAAGATTTTCGGGACAAATGCTCGTAAGGCTTGCCAACGGCTATTTGATCTGGCCGCGACGGAGAGCCTTGCTGTGGCAGCTGCCTTGCCCATGCTCAAGCTGACTCAGCAAGCGGGAATGGCCCGCTTTTCCGTCAGCGTTTCTTCGACTAACCGCATCCTTTTTGAACCCGTTCTCGACTCGGGAGCTGCCACTTCCGCAAAAGAGATCGATTTGGCCTCTGTAACTGCAGTCCGAATCCTTGCCCTGGGTGGAACTCATGACTAATAAAATCGCGCAACGACCATTCACGCCGAACTACGCAATTCCGCCGGGCGACAGTCTGATCGAGTTGCTGGAGGCTCTCGGCCTTTCGCAGGCTGATCTGGCAGAAAGAACAGGGCGTCCGAAAAAGACTATTAACGAGATTGCAAAAGGAAAAGCTGCAATCACGCCTGAAACGGCACTGCAATTCGAGCGCGTTCTCGGAGTACCGTCTTCGTATTGGAATGCACTTGAACAGAACTACCGTGCGGCGTTGGCTCGGATTGACGAACGACAGCGGTTGAGTCAGCACATTGACTGGCTGTCCGGTTTTCCAATTACCGAAATGATCCGGCGAGCTTGGATCAAAGCCCGAAATGATAAAGTTGAGCTCGTTGAAGAGCTACTGAGTTTCTTTGGCGTTGCATCGCCAGATGCCTGGAACGATGTGTGGTGTCGAGGAAAAGAAGCTACCGCATTCCGTAAATCGCCAACTCATGACTCCAATGAGCTGAGTTTGACTGCTACGTGGCTAAGACGAGGAGAGCTAGAGGGGCGCAAAGTTAACTGTGCCGCATTTGATGCGACGAAATTCAAAACCGCGCTGGCGCAAATCCGTCCCCTAACAGCGCATCAAGATATCAATACGGCCATCAAAACAACGATTGAGACGTGCGCCGCGGCCGGCGTGGCAGTTGTGCTCGTTCAGGAATTTCCTAAGCTTGGCGTTTGCGGTGCAACACGTTGGCTTTCCTCGGAAAAGGCATTGATTCAGCTAAGCCTTCATTACAAGCGCCATGATCAATTATGGTTCTCATTCTTTCATGAAGCCGGCCATATTTTGCTACATGGGAAGAGAGACATTTTCGTTGAACAAAAAAAGGCTTCAAACGCGCTTGAAGAGGAAGAGGCCAATCAGTTCGCAGCTGACTTACTAATTCCACCAGAAACTTACCGCACTTTTGTCGCTGGCGGCGATTACAGTGCTGTAGCAATCGCGGACTTTGCAAAGTCGCTAGGTATCGCTCCAAGCATAGTTGTTGGAAGACTTCAACATGATAAGGTTATCTCGTTCAGCGAACGTAACGAGTTTAGAGTGCGCGTTGACTGGGCCAAGTAAGCTACAGCTCAAAAGCGCTTCATGTTTTGAATTCAATAAATTTACTGAGACTTACAAACACTGCTGCCTGGGCGATCCGTCATCGTCTTAGCCGCGCTCATAAACTGGATGTAGCGACGATGCTGCCGCGCCTCGGAAAAACAGCGATCTTAACGCACGCAAACCGATTCGGTGTGTTCCTTTGAAGGAGGTATCAAATAAGTACTCTAATAGTGCACGATTAAATTGTGTACTATTAGATAGAAATAATTGTTATTATGTTAAGTTTAATATCGCAGGCCGCGTAGTCAGCGGACAAGAAAGTACATCATGAATGGGCAAGAAAGTCCGAATATATTCTTGAGGGCATAGTTTTCGGGGCATTCGGACTTTGTTGCCCACTTCATTTCAGTGGACAGAAAATTTAGACTTTCTTGCCCGTTTTCGGCCACAAATCTTTCGACGGTAGTTTAATCATCCAACGGTTCGACGATAGCCCCAAAAACCAGCAAATTTCATGGATAAAGCCATAAATCTGGTAGCTATTGGGTTTAAACCATCATTATCACCGTTTAAAATAGGAATTCCTCCAACTATTGCTGACGCACGTTCGCCAGCCTGCCTAATGATCACAATCAGCACATCCAAAGGCCTTATAAAGGTAGAAAATTGGGATGAGATTCAAAACCGCTTCGGGTTCGTAAAGGATCTCGACGCATCAGCGCACAAACTAGACACCATCATTGGGCGCTATAAGTTTGAAGATAAGGTTGCTTGTGGTCTGTCGCACTGTCGTACTCTGCATTCACGAGGGTACATCGTAACGACCAAAGATGGTCACGAGACGAACATTGGCAAAGACTGCGGCAGGAAATACTTCGGAGTGAATTTCGAGATTTTGGCTAATCAATTCGACCGCGACCTCACTGAACAAGAAAACAGAGAATTTCTCTGGAATTTCAAGCTCCGGTTGCCAGAGTTGCGGGCTCGTATTGAGGCGATGCGAAAAGGAGCCAAAGGTGCAGATTGGGTGCATAGATATAGTGATCTACTGATTACTCCTTCCACGCGTTGTCCGAAAGAGATTTCCAGACAAGTAGCTGACATGGTGAAGACCAAGTCTAATTCCCTCATCATTTCACGGGAAGCTACGGAACAGGAGATCCAGAAAATGGAGAACGATCAGAAGAAGTCTTTACCAAGACCGCACTATGTTCATGAGACGATTGCCCAAATAGCAGGCCTCGAAGCACTATACCCGGAGAACAATCTCAAAAAGCTGCTGGTGCTGGACTTGGAAGAAAACATCAAGGCTCTTAACGACCTGAACATCGATCTACTGTCATTCGAGCAGTTAAGTCGTTGGAAACGATGGGCAGGAACAGTCGAGAATGCGCTTGAATCGGCAGCGTCCATTGTCAGTACAGGGCACGTACTTCTGACTTATAAAAATCTCAAGCCTCTTGTCAATGTGTTGACTGACCACCGTGAGATTCCGTTGTTCGAGGGTTTCCTCGCGGCCCTCAACGGGACACCGGTACATAGCTAAGGATTTGCGAGGCCTTTAGATTGGCGAATGGTTTAAAGGCCTCGTAGCTCTAGTGATGTTCCACAGTCACTTATTACAAAAGCCGCCCTGGCGGGAATTGGTAGCAACTTCGGCCGGTTTTTCGTGCGTTTTTTCCAATTCGTAGTCCTTTTATGCTTTTCAACAGTTTTTAATAAGAACCCGTAACAGGCGTCATAAAACCTTCAAAGGTTAGTGGATACTTCTTTCTTACGCCAGAAACAGTGAAGGACTTTACATAAGGAAACTTCTATCGTTTTCGCGTGTAGGTCCCAAATAGTGATATACGAAGAAATAATGGCACTTCCCCATTGGCATCTGATGCTTAGTAAAAGCTTTAGCTACGTGGTTGTTAGTGTATGGCATCATCAAGCTGCTTCTTGTGAAATGACTTAAGCCGATTCACTTGAGTGTTCATCTTCTAATTTTGCTTGAGAGGCAGTTTCGTTTGCCAGCACAGAAAGTACACCGCATCCGGAAGACGCTCCGGGTACCGTGCACTGGCTTCGAAGTTCTTTCAGTTGATCCCGAAGAGCCTGCAAAGCCTTCATCTGGTTTTCGACCTCTACAAGGTGCTTGTCTAGGAATGCATTCACATCACTGCAATCAACACTTGGGTTGTCGTGAATTTCAACCAACCGCTCGACCTCTTGCAACGTCAATCCCAGTGAACGGCAGTTTCTGATGAAAGAAAGCCGTTCCAAATCCTTAGCCGCGTAGATACGGTAGTTCGAGTCCGATCGCTCTGCCTTCCCTAGTAAGCCTTTGCGCTCGTAGAACCGGATCGTTACTGTTTGGCAACCTGTTGCTTTAGCTAATTCACCAATTTTCATGCATTCCTCCATTGACCTTATACCTAGTATAAGGTCTATCCTCTACCAGTGTGTAGAATCGCCTGGAGCCAAATAGTGTCTGAATCGAATGTCCGTCGTCGCAAAAGTATCTTTTCCATACCCAAAATGGATTGCCCTTCGGAAGAAAATCTCATCCGCATGGCGCTCAATAGTAGAGAAGATGTCGAGTCATTGTCCTTTGACTTGAGAAAGCGTGAGCTGGAAGCACTCCATAGAGGCGAACCCGACGACATTCTCAGTCGCCTGGAACCCTTGAAGCTGGGCGCGGTACTCCGCGAATCTATGGACCTTCCCTTGACGGACACGACGGAACATAGGGAAAGTACCTTCTCCATCCCGAAAATGGATTGTCCGTCTGAGGAAAACCTTATTCGGATGGCGCTCGGCAACGAGTCAACTGTCACGTCATTGACGTTCAATCTCGGCCAGCAGGAGTTGAAGGTGAGGCATCAGGGCGAGCCAGAGTCTATCCTTGCCCGACTCCAACCCTTGAAGTTGGGTGCAGTCCTTAAAGACTCCCAAGTGCGGCCTTCTTCGGCACCCGATGGAGAATTGCTGAAGAGCACCTTCTCCGTCCCGAAGATGGACTGCCCTTCGGAGGAAAACATGATTCGGATGGCCTTGAGTGACTTATCAAACATCAGTTCTCTTTCCTTTAACCTCTCCAAGCGCGAGGTTGTGGCCATCCACGGTGGCGACGCCGATGCTGTCCTCAATCGCTTGGAGCGACTGAATTTGGGCGCTGTGCTTCGTGAATCGGTGCACGTTACGGCTGGGCAGGCGACTGTGAAAACAAAAGCTGCCGAAGATGCGGCCGAAGCACGTACCCTGCGTACACTTCTGGCAATCAACGGCGTGATGTTCGTCTTCGAGCTTGCTCTCGGTTTATTAGCGGAGTCGACTGGCCTGATTGCTGACTCTCTGGACATGTTTGCAGATGCGGCTGTCTACGGGCTTGCACTTTATGCCGTCGGTAAGGCGGCCAGCTTGAAGTCGAGAGCCGCCCACCTTGCCGGCTGGCTTCAGCTTCTCCTGGCAGTAGGAGCGCTTTCTGAAGTCGTTCGCCGCTTTATCTTTGGCAGTGAACCGGAATCAGCGCTGATGATGGGCGTGGGCCTGATTGCTTTGGTAGCCAATGTGACATGTCTCGTCTTGATATCGAAGAAGCGAGACAGAGGCGCCCATATGACGGCCAGCTATATCTTCTCGGCGAACGATGTCATCGCAAATCTGGGAGTCATGACTGCCGGTCTTCTGGTGGCTTGGACGAAGTCTTCATACCCTGACCTGGTGATCGGAACGATCATTGGCGTCATCGTGCTGAACGGCGCGCGCCGGATTCTTCAGCTTAGGTAGATCCATGATTCCATCAAACAAACCTGCCAGGAAACTGGCAGTCGTTGTCGCGATCCTGGTCTTTTTGACGGATCTTGCGACCAAGGAAGCCATCTTCCGTTCCTTTGCTCTACAGGAATCGATTCCGATCACTTCGTTCTTCAACCTTGGCTTCTGGCTCAATCCGGGTGCCGCCTTTAGCTTTCTTAGCGACGCAGGTGGCTGGCAGCGCTATTTCTTTTCCACGATCGCCTTTGCTGTCATCACTTGGCTGGGTGCTGGAATCCTCTTCAATGGCTCGCTGACAAGGACCGTACGGATGGCGTTTGCTCTCATTGCCGGGGGCGCTGCCGGCAATCTCTACGATCGGATTGTCCGAGGTGCCGTCATCGACTGGATCGATTTACATTGGGCCGGCTGGCACTGGCCGGCGTTCAATATCGCTGATATGGGGATTGTGTGCGGTGCCGCCCTGATGGTGGTGACCAGCATGCGACCGACTGAGTCGTCTGTCCAACGAGGAACCCATGGTTGATCTCGCCTTCCGTTTTTATGCAACCCCTGCCGTGATTGCATTTGTAATGGCACTGTCGGTTATCCCGACGCCTGCTGCATTCGCACAAGGCGGCATGGTTGAAAAACTCATCGGAAAAACAGCCGAACCTGTGTCGCCTGACCTAGCCTTTTCCGTAAAGGCCAGGCGCGTTGACGCCACGCGCATTGCGCTCGACTATTCGGTTCGGCCAGGCTATTACCTGTATCGCGAGCGCATGGTGATCGCGCTCAAAGACGCCCCGGGGGTGCGCATCGCGCGAATCAACTTTCCGCCGACCGTAACCAAGGAGGACAAAACCTTCGGTCGATCTGAAGTCTTCAAAGCGTCGTTTATCGTTACCGTCCAGCTTGAAGGCAACACAAAAGCTGCGGCAATGGTGATGACTAACTATCAAGGCTGCTACGAAGCTCTCGGCGTGTGCTATCCACCCGAATCCAAGGCCATCACGATTCCGCCCCATAGCTAGCCGGCCATTGGCTGCAGGACAGATGGCGGCAGGCCGTGGGACCATAAGAAGGCCACATGACTCACCTAAGCAGAATCAATAGCTTCCCGAGCTACGCCCGCAGGCGGGATCGCCTGGATAATGTCGTGCTCGATAGGCCCGTAGTGAGCTACGTGCTCGCACTTGTTCTTGGCATGACAATGGTGTTGGGGTACGCCCCCTTCCATCTGTTCTTGGTGCCAGTGGTAGCCCTTGCCGGCTTGTTCCGGTTGGTAGCAGCGCAAGCTTCGGCCGCCCGTGCCGCGTTGGCAGCATTTTGCTTTGGACTCGGCATGTTTGGCACAGGCGTCAGTTGGGTGTTCATCAGCCTGCATACCTATGGCGGAATGCCTGCCATGCTCGCTGTGGGTGCAACGGGCCTGTTTTGCGCGTTTCTTGCCCTGTTCCCAACGCTGTTTGGTACGGTGTGCTGGTACGCGCATTCTCCGGCTTTGTCATTCCGTATCATGACAGTTCCGGCGTTGTGGGTCGGTTCAGAATGGTTACGTGGGACCCTGTTCACCGGATTCCCCTGGTTGACTGTAGGCTATTCCCAAATTCCGGGCAGCCCACTATCAGGGTATGCGCCCGTGTTCGGTGTTTATGGCCTGTCAGCGGTCGTCGCCCTCACCGCTGCGATACTGCTGCTGGCCTTGTTCCCAAGTGCGGTTGTAAGGAGAGCGATTCCCGTTGCAATCGGAATTGGTCTCTGGATCATCGGTGCTGCTCTTCAGCAGGTCGCCTGGACCTCACCGGTGGCCACGCCTATCCCCGTGGCGGTATTGCAGGGTAATATTCCGCAGGACCGGAAATGGCGTGCAGATGCGTTGGCCCCAACGCTGCAGTCGTACCTGTCTCTGGCGCGACAGAGCCAAGCGAAACTGGTCGTGCTTCCCGAAACCGCGATTCCAGTTTTCGCCGATCAGATGTCTGCTGCATACGCGACATCACTTGCGCAGCATGCCGCAAACAATAATGGCGACATGATCATTGGTATTGTAGAGCGCGTTCATCATAACGGCAGTATTCGCTACTACAACAGTGCAATCAGCACGGGCACCTCTCCGGCGCAGACGTACCGTAAGCAACATCTTGTGCCGTTCGGCGAATACATCCCGCCATTGTTTGGATGGGTTCTCAACGTGTTGCAGATCCCACTCACGGACATGACACCTGGTGCACCGGCCGGGGCGACACTTAAGGTCGCCGGAGAGAAGGTTGCAACCAACATTTGTTTCGAGGATGTGTTCGGGGAGGAGATCATTCGAGCCCTGCCTAACGCGACGCTGCTCGTCAATCTCAGCAATATCGCCTGGTTCGGCGACTCATTGGCAATACCGCAACACTTGCAGATCTCGCAGACACGGGCGCTCGAGACCGGACGATATATGCTACGGGCGACAAATACCGGTGCCACGGCCATCATTGATCAACGCGGGCGGGTAGTGAGGCGGGCGCCTTCGCACGAAACCTTCGTATTGACGGGCATGGCGCAAGGGTTTAGCGGCGCGACTCCTTACGTCAGGTTCGGCAATGCGCCAACCATCGTCTTTATCTGCGCCGGCACGTTCATGGCGCTATGGTTCGCCATCCGCCGCCGTACTGAATTACGCACCTGCGTTCTGCCATGAATCGCCACTTAAGCAAACATAGCCAGTGATTTGAAAAGACATGCATCAACGTACACCACAACGGGCATTTAATGCCCTGCCTCCCGATATCGGGCAGGTCATCGCTTCGCTTACCGACAACGAGTTCAGAGTCAAGTCGGTGATGACATCACTCAGAGTGAAGGATCTTCCAAGATTGCAGCTAACGCGAAAGTGGTGACACCTTCATCCGTCAGGGACGCGTTATGGATCGGTGATACCGCCCTTCGCCCTGGGATCGGCGTGTTTCGGGGGCACTCCGGCGACAATCACATGCATGCGCATTATGCGCATCAGCTCACCGTCGGGATCACACAGCCAGTGTGCATTACATTGGGCTCTGAAACGCGCTGTGCCCCTGCCCTGTTCATACCCGCGGGTATTGCACATCGACTTTCGCCGGGGAATGTACTGTCCCTGTATCTGGATCCGACTACCGATGAAGCAAGGGCGGTACTGCCATTGCTCGATAGGACAAGAGATATCGTCGAACCGTCCCGACAATTGCTCTGCATCGTGCTGGACTCGTTCAGTGCGGACAAATTGACACAGCACAGTTTTGAGCGTTTCCGCAGGCATCTGCAGCTAGGCGCCTTGCCGCCACGCGATGCCCGACTGGATGCAGTATTGCACCTGTTAAATCAGTCACTTGATCAGGAAGAATTCCTCAGCCGACGCTCTCTTGCGTCGAGCTCGGGCCTGTCAGAAAGCCGCTTCTCCCACTGGTTTCGTGAACGTACCGGCATGCCGGTACGCAGCTACCGAAAATGGCTTCGTCTCGTACGCGGCATCGAGCACGTACTTGCCGGCGATAGACTGACTGACGCTGCGCACGGTGCCGGATTTTCCGATCAGGCCCACTTTACACGGACCTTCGTCGCAACCTTCGGCATCAACCCGTCACTCGCCCTGGCTCGCCTTTCCAGCCAGTCGCCCGATCAGTAGCAGTTTCGTTCAATTGCTGCATGCGGTCTTCGGACAATATGGCCTCATATCGTTGTCTGGACACCTATCATGAACTTAGTTATTCGACGCATCGTGCGCTGGAGTGCCTATCCCATCGTACTCGGCGGCTGTGCCGTCGCGCTCGTCCGCATCACATCGAGTCATTTACCTTATTGGCCATTGGCACCGCTTGTTTCGTTGTTTGGCATCGCCTGCGTGGCCCTGCTGGAGCGCCTGCAGCCGTATGAACCTGCCTGGCTGGCGGATCACGGCGACACCCGTGAGGATATGCTGCATGCCTTCGTCAGCCTGACGCTGATCTTCACCTCGGTCAAAGCGATCGACTTGGCACTTCGCTATCTCCACGTGCCAAGCACAGCAATCTGGCCAACGCAATGGCCGATGTGGGCCCAAGTGCTGCTTGCCGGAGCCATCATTGATTTCGGCTTGTGGTTCATGCACTGGGCCAGTCACAAGAATGCTTCCTTGTGGCGGCTGCACGCATTGCATCACAGCGCAGAACGCCTTTACTGGCTTAATGGCGAACGACGCCATCCACTGAGTGCAATGGTGCTCGGTACGCCCGGACTGGTACTTGCTGCGCTGGCCGGCGCCCCGCCAGCAGCCATTGGATGCTGGCTGGCCATCGTATCAGTTCATCTCGCCTTCCAGCATGCCAACCTAGATTACAGCGTCGGCCCTCTGCGTCGACTGCTGGGTGTGGCGGAAATTCATCGCTGGCATCATAAACGTGAGTACGAAGATGCCCAAGTCAACTTTGGCGAATTCTGGCTTATTTGGGATCAACTTTTCGGAACGTTTCATTACCATCGCAACGGAGTTGGTGAAGGCGACGTAGGACTGCGCAATGAACGTATGCCGGATACTTATCTTGCACAGCTCACTTGGCCGTGGCGGCGATAGGTCATCGTCGCTCTTTCCGCTCATTGTGATGGGCGCTGCAGGCAATGCTACGATCAGATGCCTAAGGTTCAGTTTTTCATTGAATAGAATTGCACTGGACAGGCTGGGATCGGCCAGTATAAACCTTGTCAGTCACATGATCGTTGTCCGAGCATATGGTGGTTACGGCACGAATATTGAGGGCTTCGCAACCGTACTACGCTGCCGTAAGGCATTGCGTAGCCCACCCGAATGTCGCGGAATATGGGAGCCGTCAGATTACCAACAATGACGGCTCCCGCTTCACATTACGGTAAGTGGATAAACAACCTTGCCGTTACCGACTAGCCCCCGCCTTGATAGACGCTACCGAGTTCAGTTGGATGTTTGCCGGCTTGGCTAGTATTGCCTGTTCCGAACGTAGAGCAACCCGCCAAGACAACAACCGCAACTGCGATGAAAAGAGTCTTCATCCTGTATTTTCCTTTATAAGAGATTGTTTCAGATGCAGGGCTTTCGCTATTACCGGGCACCGCCTCGATAGAGGTCTTCATACCCGGAAGTTGATTTAGCAGGTGTGTTCATCGACTTCGAACCAAAAGTTGAGCAACCTGCGAGAACAACAACTGCGACAACTGCGAACAGCTTTTTCATGGAATTTCCTTTATTTCAAGTTTAAAGATATGGTTGGGTGGCTGATACCGACACCAACCGAGCATCAATGACGCGGCCACGGCGGAGCAACGGTAGCTACCGGATGCACGCAACGTAGCCTTGGACGCCAAGATTCATTTGCTGCGCCTCATTCCGACACGCCGTTCTCGAGACGCAATACGGCTTGTTCAGCGGTATTTGTCTCGCCCAGAATGCGCAAGGTGACACTCGTAGCCATGTCGGCATACAAATTAACCTTGTATGGATTCCCCGCCAGTCACGGCAAGACACCTGTCGCAGACGGTGGACGAAATCCTTCCGTGCAAGACAATGTCAGCCTGTTTGGCTCTGCGTGTATTCGAAGGAGTTCAGCGAGAGTCCCACCCGAACGACAGGGACAGAAAGCAAAAAGCTCGTCGCTTATGCGGTAAGCCGCCGGTCAGGTCTATCAGGACCATCCGGTATATGGGAGGAGTAAAGCAGCGGCGGCGAAGCGAGTGTGCTACGGCCGTGCAGGAGGAAGGTGGAGGAGATTGCGGGAGCTAACGACGCCTGGCACGCCTGATGGCAATACTCACATTCATGCAGGGACGCTGACTTTCCTTTGTCCGGGTCACCCTTGCCCTTAGCGCCCTTATGGTCGTCAGCATGATGTCCAATGTGGGTGACATGTTCTTTCTCGTGTTGGCAATAGGATGCAATCACTGCCCACGAATATTGCAGTGGAAGGAGTGCCAGCAGAAAAATGAGAATCAGTTTTTTCACAGATGGATTGATAGCGAACGAGGACGCAAGTTCAACGCGTATTTTTTCGAGGCCGTAACAAGTTATGGCAACACAAGGTTGACCGCTTTCTCAATGGGCGGATAGCAGACGCCCAGCTTTTCATGGCATCCCTGGTATGACGCGACCAACGTGATTGTCTTACCCTTTGTCGCACCATTTAACGCCAGTTCGACTGGGACGGCCTTCTTATACACCTCTGTCCGTCCAAAAATCTGGTCAGTCTTCATTTCACCAGGTGGCAATTTCACTGCATTGATGCTGACGCCATTTGCGTTCTTGAGCGCAAATTGAACTCGCTGCTTGTAGAGGTAGTACCCCTTTGCAGGAATAAGGTTTGCGGACAAGGCGTTGGTCCCCTTTGCCACCACTTGAAATTTGAACGCTGCATCAGGCTCAAGCAATTCATCTTCGTTGGTATTCGAGAACAGCCCTTTGACCTTGTCCTGCAAACCTGGCGAAGACGATTGCTGCGCATGCGCAGGCAAAGTCAAAGCCGCCACTAGAGGGGTAAGGATTATTGCTGCCTGTATTGCCTTGATTTTCATAGCGCGTTCTTCAATGTACACAGCTTCGCAGAAGCGGTCTATTTCTTCCACACCTAGTGCTGATGATGTGTTTCAGTTTCAGTATGTTCCGGACCAGATCCAATGACACAGAGCTCCCCTTCCAATTCCACATCGACGGTCACATGCTCGAAGGTATGCTCGTCAAGGAGACTTCGGACACGTGCCTTGGCATCGATCATTTCCTCGCGGCTGGCATCGCGTTGCATCACGAGGTGGGTCGTGAGGACATGGACCTCGCCATCAACTGTCCAGCTGTGCGTGTGATGGACTGAAAGGACCTTGGGATGAGCAAGTACTGCTCTCTCGAATGCCACCACATCAAACGCTTCCGGTACCTTCTGGATGAACACATTGAACACCTTGCGCAGATTTCGGACTACGTTCCAGAGCACAAACAGCGAGATGCCGATGGACAGCAACGGGTCAATGATGGGCAAGTCCCATACGGTCATGATGCCGGCGCCGATCAGAACCGCAAGCCAGCCCAGCGTGTCTTCCAGAAGGTGCCAACTGACGACTTGCTCGGTCAGCGAAGTGCCGCGCCTTACCCGGAGTACAGCCGCGCCGTTGAAAGCAACACCGATCACGGCCAGGATCATCATGCCCGGAGCGTTGACTTCCTCGGGAGCGAACAAGCGAGACGCCGCGTTCCAAAGTACAAAGCCCAGGCCAACGATCAGAACCAAGCCGGTAATCAGTCCGCCAAGTAGAGAATACCGACGATAGCCATAGGTATTCTTTGCGGTACGACCACGCCGCGATAACCTATCGAAATACCAGGCCAGGCCGAGCGACATCGAGTCGCCCAAGTCATGAACCGCGTCGCTCAGGATGGCAATACTGTTTGTATATAGGCCGCCAATCACTTCAATAATCGTGAAGGACAGGTTGAGCAAAAAAGCAGTTTTCAAATTTCCGCTGCTTCCATGCCCATGACCATGGTCATGACTACCGTGTGAATGACCGCTACCCATTTTCGCTCGCTGTTGTGTTGTCCAAATGATGGGACGTGCCGCCGCAATCAAGCCGCACGCCAACTCCGAGTCGGTATTATTTCAGTGTGAAGCGAACGCTTTGCGGCTTGCCACCGGTCGTAACAGACGCAACGACCTTGGTGCCCTTGTCGACTTTAAACGTTCCTTTGGCCTGAAGCTTGTTCTCGCCCGCCGGAGCCAGTTTGACTTCAGATTTGTCGGAAGCCGACAGTAGCGTCAACGTCGCGCTGGCATCCTTGGTATCGACCGGCTTGCCATGGTCGGTGATGTACAAAGTCAGTGTGTCGGACTTTGCAACCAGTTCGTAGTTCACATCCTTGACGACCGACACAACGCCGCCGTTTGCCGGTTTGGCGTCGTGCGCGTGCTCGCCACCTTTCTTGTCGTCGTGGTTATGGCCTTTGTGGTCATCGGCCGCCAAACCGAGATTTGCGAGCGACAGGGCGAGAACGGCGATAGACGCGGAAGCCAATTTGTGCAATTTCATAGTTTCTCCTGAGTAGTGATGGAACACTTTGGTATTTCAATCATAGGTGTCCCCGTCGTCGCACAACGGGGACGGACTGCTTAAGTAGGCAATTGCTGAGGAACCGCCTTTATCGGGGCAACTTGTTCTTCGATTTCCTCTTCCTTACGGTAAGCAAGACGATACAGAAGCGGAAGAACCAGAAGCGTCAAGGCCGTCGACGAAAGAATGCCGCCAATGACTACGGTGGCCAGCGGGCGCTGCACTTCAGCCCCTGTACCTGTTGCAAGCGCCATGGGCACAAACCCAAGCGATGCTACCAAGGCGGTCATCAATACGGGACGCAATCGGGTCAGCGCGCCTTCACGCACGGCGGAATCCAGGGAATGACCTTCCTCTCGCAGGGTACGAATGAAGGAAATCATCACCAGACCATTCAACACCGCCACTCCGGAGAGGGCAATGAAGCCAACCGCCGCGGAGATGGATAGCGGAATACCCCGCATCCATAGCGCGACCACACCGCCTGTCAGCGCGAATGGAATACCGCTGAAGACGAGAAGTCCATCCTTGAGGTTGCCAAACATCGCAAACAGTAGCGTGAATACCAACAGCAATGCCAATGGCACGACGACTTGCAGGCGCTGAGCAGCAGACTGCAGCTGCTCGAACTGGCCACCCCAGGTTGTCCAATAGCCGGCGGGCACTTTAACTTGGTCACGGATGGCCGATTCCGCTTCAGACACGAATGAACCGATGTCCCGTCCGCGCACGTTGGCACTGATGACGATACGCCGCTTACCGTTTTCTCGGCTGATCTGGTTGGGTCCGGGAGCAAGTTCCAGATTGGCCACTTCACCCAATGGAATGAACGTCGCTCGTCCATTGCCGTTTTCTGCGCGGGGCAGCGAAATCGGCAGCCGCTTCATCGCCTCGAGGTCGTTGCGCAAGTTTTCCGGAAGCCTGACAATGATGTCAAAGCGACGGTCGCCCTGGAACAGCGTGCCGGCTTCCTTGCCACCAATTGCGGTTGCCACCATGTCCTGAACATCGCCGACATTCAAACCATAGCGGGATGCTTTCTCCCGGTCGATATTGATGGTCAACATAGGCAGGCCTGTAGTCTGTTCCACCTTGACCTCGGCCGCCCCAGACACCCTGCCCAACGTGGAGGCAATCTTGGCCGCCGTGTCGTTGAGCACATCCATGTCGTCGCCGAATAGTTTGACCGCTACGTCGCTTCGCACGCCGGATATCAGCTCATTGAAGCGAAGCTGGATTGGCTGTGAAAACTCGTAGTTGCTGCCCGGGATTTTGGAAATGGTTTGCTGTACAGCCGCCAACAATTCATCGCGAGTCTTCCTGGGCTCAGGCCACTGATCCTGGGGCTTGAGCATGATGTACCCGTCCGAGATGTTGGGCGGCATCGGGTCAGACGCAATCTCGGCCGTACCGGTACGCGCGAAGATGCGGTCGATTTCTGGATGCTTCTGCTTCAACGTCCGTTCAAGCTGCTGCTGCATTGCCACCGACTGCGACAAGCTGGTACCCGGGATGCGCAGTGCCTGGATCGCAAAGTCACCCTCGTTCAGACTCGGCACGAATTCGCTTCCCAAACGGGTGGCCAGCAGGCCCGACAGGATGATGGTCACCGCGGCAAACGTCAGTACCACGGGCTTGTTCGCCATCACGAAGTCCAGTACGGGGCCATAGAGACGCTTGGCTCCCTGCATGACGACATTCTCTTTTTCAGCCACTTTGTTGCCGATGAAGAGCGCGACCGCGGCAGGGATGAAGGTAATCGACAGAATCATCGCGCCCAGCAAGGCGATCACCACCGTCAGGGCCATCGGATGGAACATCCGGCCTTCCACGCCGGTCAGCGCGAAGATTGGCAGGTAGACCACCATGATGATGAGCTGGCCGTACAACAGCGGCCGACGTGCTTCCCGGGATGTGGCAAACACTTCATGGAAGCGCTCGGCCCGCGTCAATGGCCGTCCATGGTGCGCCTGAGCATGGGCAAGCCGGCGGACGCAGTTCTCGACAATCACGACCGCACCGTCAATGATGATGCCGAAATCCAGTGCGCCTAAGCTCAGCAGGTTCGCACTGACCTTGTTCGATACCATGCCACTGAAGGTGAACAGCATCGACAGTGGAATGACCATCGCCGTGATGAGGGCTGCGCGGATGTTCCCAAGGAACAGGAACAACACCGCAATGACCAAAATAGCACCCTCGATCAGATTCTTCTTTACCGTGTCGATGGCCTTGTCGACCAGGACCGTGCGGTCATACACGGTGATGGCCACCACACCTTCCGGAAGGGTGCGGTTGATCTCGGCCATTTTCTTGTCCACGGCCTGGGAAACCGTACGGCTGTTCTGGCCAATCAGCATGAACACCGTACCGAGGACAACTTCCCGTCCATTCTCGGTGGCAGCACCGGTACGCAGCTCGCGACCAATTTCGACTTCGCCGATATCGCGCATCCGAATAGGCACGCCCTGGACGGTACCCAGAATGATATTACGGATGTCCTCGATGGACTGTACCTGGCCGGGCGCACGAATCAATAGCTGCTCGCCGCGCTTTTCGATGTAGCCAGCCCCGGCATTGCCATTGTTACGGTCAAGCGCGTTGACCACGTCCTGCAGTGTCAGGCCATAGGACGCCAGTCGTTCGGGAACCGGTGCGACCTGGTATTCCTTCTCGAAGCCGCCAATCGAGTTGATTTCCGTGACGCCAGGAACGTTACGCAGCTGCGGCTTGATGATCCAGTCCTGGATTTCACGCAAATCGGTCGGGGTGTACGGCGTGCCGTCGGGCTTTTTCGCGCCATCCTTGGTCTCGACCGTCCACAGGTAAATCTCACCCAGACCGGTGGAAATCGGTCCCATGGCTGGCGTCACCCCCGCCGGCAACCTCTCCTTGGCTTCCTGCAGTCGCTCATTGACGAGTTGCCGAGCGAAGTAGATATCGGTGCCATCCTTGAAGATGACGGTGATCTGCGACAGGCCATATCGCGACAACGACCTGGTTTGCTCCAGATTGGGCAAACCGGACATGACTGTCTCTAGCGGATAGGTGATCCGCTGCTCCGTTTCCAGAGGCGAGTATCCCGGTGCTGACGTATTGATTTGGACCTGAACGTTGGTAATGTCAGGGACCGCGTCAATGGGCAGTTTTTGATAGCTGAATATGCCAATGGCGGCCATGCCGAACACGGCAAGCAGGACCAGCCATCGCTGCTCGATGGCAAAGCGTATGATGCGTTCAAACATGGATAAGTCCTTTTCGCATCAGTGAGTATGTTCGGCGCTGGCTTTACCCTGCTCCGACTTGACGATGAAGCTGCCCGCGCCTGCGTACTTGCTGCCCGCCTTCAATCCCTTGACCACCTCGACTACCTTGCCGTCAGTGCGGCCGAGGGTGACTTGCTGGGGAAGGAAGCCGCCGGGAACGCGAACGAAGATGGTCGGCTTGTCGTTGACCGTCTGAATGGCATCGGTACTCACCGCGACCGGAACTTCGGCTTGGTTCGAGACGATTTCAACATTCACGAACAGACCTGGGCGCCAAGACATGTCTGGGTTCGGCAGTGAAACCCTGGCTTTGGCGGTACGGGTTTGTTCGCCAAGCAAAGATCCAACGAAAGAAATCGTGCCGGGTGCTTTCGCATCGAATGCCGTCGCCTTGACGGTAACTTTCTCGCCGACGCGAACTGCGTTCAGGTCTTTTGCAGGGACAGCAACCTCCGCCCACACTGTCGACAAGTCCGAGATCGTGAAAATGTCAGCGTCTTCCTTGATGGCTTCGCCGAGGGAGATGTGTTTTTCCATAATCATGCCATCAAACGGTGCCCGGATTTCGTAGGCATTCAGTGAGCCACGGCTGGATGCGCCGGTACCCAAGGCACTGAGTTTTTGCTGAACATTCCGGACAGCGATTTCCGCTTCCTGCATCGCCTGTTCAGCCTGCAGGTAATCCTGCTCCGCCGAAATCTTTTCCTGCCAGAGCTTCTTTTCGCGTTCGTACGTGGTTTTGGCCAATGCGAGTCGCTTTTGTGCGGCCAACAATTCGCTGCGTTGCTCTGACAGGCCCGAGCTTGCCAGGACGGCCAACACTTCGCCTTTCTTGACCTTCTGCCCGAGATTGACCTTGACGCTCTCAACGACACCGGCCATCCGAGGTACGACATGCGCTGTCCGGTCCTCGTTGTAGCGGATCTCGCCAGGCAACGTGAGCGAGCTGTTGATCCTTGCCGGACCTGCGGTATTGACAGTAACGCCGGCCGCCTTGGACTGCTCGTCATTCATTGCGATCGTGCCTTCCATCTCCTCGAAGGTGAAGAGGTAAGGCTCGTTGGCTGTTTGTGCTGCGACCGTCGCTTCGAATACGTGGGGTTCCGGCACCGAAGTGCTGCTCTTCAGGTAATCCTTTTCAGGAGTAAAGGCGAGTTCCTGTTTTCCGCCATCCGGACGGGTGAGAGTAATAGAAACTTTTGCTGAATTCGGAGGGAGCGGCTTTTCCTTCTCGTACATGTAGACATGGAAACGTGGCTCTCCGCCTTCTTCGGCCATCAGCACCTCAAGCCCGAAGTCGCCTTCGGTGAACAATTTCCCGCCATGAGGGCCTTTTGCCTGTTCTTCCTCATGACCATGTTCATCGCCATGCTCATGTCCGTGCCCACCTTTCTCTTCAGCGTGTGCGTGCTTGTCACCGCCTTTTTCGCCGGCATGTTCTGCATGCCCGCCGCCGCCGTGGCCGTGTCCATCACCTGCCGGTTTGGGCTTATTCATCGTCATGATGAGCACGCCAAGCAAGACGCCGATGATAACGATGGCGAGAATGGAAAATAGCTGTTTCTTCGTAAGATTTTTCATGATCTGCTCTTATTGCTTGGTCGCGGGCGTAGCTTCCCCGAGAATGCGGTCGATATCGGCGGCTGCCCGGTGCGCCTCAGACAGCGCTCGCAGGTACTGGGACTTGGCTTGCAGCAGCGTGCGCTGGGCATCGAGCACATCTAGGAAGCCGAATTTCCCGAACTCGAACCCTTTCGAGGCGGCGTCATAGGCGCTCTGGGCACCCGGGATGACTTCCTTCTGCAGGGACTCCGCCTCCTGACGCGATACACTCAATTTTTCATAGGCCTGTGCGACCTCGCCATCCAGCCGGATCTCTGTGGCGGACAGTTCGTCGCGTGCCTTGTCGACGCGGCGTAGCGATTCCAGGACGTTTCCGCGATTGCTATCGAAGAGAGGAAGCGGGATCGAAACGCCAACCACAGCTTGGTTACGGCCCAACTCTTCAGAGCGCTTGACGCCGAGAGTGACTGCCATGTCCGGGATGCGGCGGCTGCGCTCTACCTGTGCCAGTGCCTGGCGATGATCGACTTCGTAGCGAGCCCGGGATAGTGCCGGAGACGTTGCCAGTCTCCGGGTAAGCATGTCTGTACTAGGCAACTCGGGCAACACATCAAGCTGACCTTCAGCCTTCTCGAATCGAGGAATCAGATTGCCCCAAGTGGCACTGAGCCGCTTGCGAGACGAGCTTAACTCGCTTCTTGCCTGAGCCAGTTCAAGGCGAACGCTCGATTCCGCCACGCGTGCCTTCGTTTCTTCCACAGGCGACACCTTGCCGGCTGCAACGCGTTTGTTGGCGACATTCGTCGCTCTCTGAGCAAGTTCACCTGCTTCCTCGGCAAGGCGAACGCGTTCCTGTGCGGCGAGAACATCAAAGAATGCAGTAATGACGGCCGCACGGATTTCGGCTTTTTTAGCGTTCAACTCGGAAGACGCAGCGGACAGGCTGCTTTCGGCAGCGCGCATGCGCGCAGAGCGCTTCCCGCCTAGCTCAATCGGCTGACTGACTGTTAACGTGGACTCCCGGGTCTCACGGCGCCGGTCTTCAATACCCACTTCCAGCGAGGGGTTGGGCAGCACATTGGCTTGCAGGAGCGTGGCCTCGACCGCCTGAAGCTCATACTGGGCTGCGGACAGGTCCGGGCTGGAATTCATCGCCAAGGCTATTGCAGCCTGTAGCGTCAACGGCAACGCCGGTTCGACTGCACGGCCGGCATTAGCCTGTGCAGCCAGGTGTGCGCTACCAAGTCCGGTCGTTACGGTTTGCGCACTCCCAGGCAAACTGAATACGGCCAGACTGAGCGGTAAAAGATACCGATACATCAAATTCTCCTGACAAATGGGAAAGAATTTGACGAGACGTCACCCCGGTTTTACGTTTTGATAGTCGTGGCAATTCGTCTCGTCGCGTTAGGCGACAAGACGCCAGTCTGGCTTTCGGGGGCCAGATGGAATATGGGAAGAATAATTGTCCGGTAATCGTGCATGATGCACGACATCATTGGGTGGGACACCCGCAGGGAAGGTGGTTAAGAACGATGCCTGAGCAGAAAACTGGCAGATGCCACAATCGTTGTCGGCCTGGGTGTTCTTGCTCGGTTCTTCCGAGTCATCCTCCTCGGCCTGGTGCTGATGCGTATGGTGGCCAAAGTGGGAGGTTTGCTGTTCTTGTTCGTGCTGGCAATACGCAGCCGCCGCTGCCCAGGCATACTGGAGCGGAAGTACGGCTAACAGCAGAATAAGAATAAGCTTTTTCACGGGCGAGATATTAGCATTGATTTCTTGCCTTTTGGCCTGCAAGAAATCGATAGACGGCCATTTGAGTGTGGTTAGTCAAGCAATGTCTTGATGGCGGGATCAACTGGCAGCCGCTTGAACATGTTGATGTTCGTGCCTCCGGTATTTCCTGTCGGGACGATGCCAACGGCTGAACCGATGGCACCAAGAACAATACGCACACCTTGACCAACCACTTCACTTGCCGATCGGCGCTTGATGCCAATTCTCAGCATGCCCCAATGGGTAATGATGTGCGGCACGACATACCGTTGTCCCAGCACATGGGCAACCTCCAGATGCTTGTACGCCTGGTCAAGCTGCCCTCGTGCGTAGCGATTGCGCGCAGCCGCCATTTCGGATTCAAATGCTTTCTTCAATTCAGCTTTCATAGATCAACGGCGTTTGAGTTCGATGGTGACAGTCCTCGGTGCAACGGTCACAGGAGCTGTTGCTGTTTTCATCTCAGCGCGTGCCTGCGTGATGACGGACCGTGCAGCGCTCAAGCCAAGAAGACCCATGATGCAGGCCACCACAATGTCGGGCCACCCGGAACCCGTACCGAACACGCCCAAGGCCGCCAGCATCACGGCAACGTTGCCAATGGCGTCATTACGCGTGCAGAGCCAGACAGAGCGCATATTGGAATCGCCATTACGGTACGCAAACAATAATGCCGCTACGAGCAAATTGGCCAGTAGCGCAACGAAGCCAATGGTGCCCATCGTAATGTGTGCAGGCACGGTCCCGGTTGTGACACTCCAGAACGCAGCGGCCAAAACAAAGATGCCATAGCCTCCCATCGTCAAGCCTTTGATCAGAGCCGTACGCGAGCGCCAGATAGGCGCCAAGCCCAGAACAAAAAGCGAGACCGCGTAGTTCGCCGCGTCACCGAAAAAGTCAACGGCGTCGGCCAGCAACGATACCGAACCGGCGGCCCAACCGCTGAATAGCTCGACGCCAAACATGCCGGCGTTGACCACCAGCGCGATACAGAGAATACGACGGTAGGTCGGGTCTACTGGAGGTTTATCTGAGGCGCAAGCGCCTGCGCAACAATCAGCCATTTGATGCTCCTTCTCGTCTATAGCAGCATTACACACCCTGTAGTGACTACAGGATCAAGCTCTTTTAAAGAGGAAAATGTGGCGAAGAACTTGTATAAATGTCATTTCTTTGTATGCGTCTTACTTCCGCTTGACCGCTTCGCGCTGTCTTTCCTGGCGTAATCAGCTGCGTCTTTTCCGGAGCGCTTCTTTGGACGCTTTGGAGGTCGTCGAGACAAGTAATAATAAAGACCAATCGCAATTGGGATGAATACAAGCAACATTGCCACTTGGATATTTATAAGAAAGTCAGGCATGGCGATGTACCTTGTTGAAACCTGCGGCTAGCAGGCGCTGTGTATCCGCAGGTTGGTGAAACGTCGTTGTTGGGCGGGTTATTTTGCCGCCGCGGTGGTCAATTCCTGTTCCACCAGTTTCTGCAATTGCTCCGGACCGAAGGATGGTAGCGGCTTCCCATTCACAAAAAACTCCGGTGTGCCCCTGACGTTCAATGTTTTCACGTCCTGAAGGTCTTGCTCGATGATGCGCGTGAAATCCGGGGATTTCATATCGTCTTTCAAGCGTGCCATATCAAGGTCGAGTCCTTCAAGGTGAGGCCACAGTAGATCGAGATGCGCTGAATGGTCCGGCGCCCACTGCGGCTGCGCTGCAAGCACCGCTTCAAGCGTTTGCCAGTACTTGTTCTGCTTCCTGGCGGCTTCCAGAACCTTGACCACTTCGTCTGCGCCCTTGTGGAAAGGTGCGTATCGGATGGTCAGCCGAATTTTCTCGGGATTTGCCTCCATGATCTTTTTAACAAAGGGATAAAAGGCGCGGCAGGACTCGCAAGCCGGGTCGAAGAATTCGACGATGTGTACCGGCGCACTGGCATTGCCCAAGGTCGGCGAGTGGAACCGCACAAGCGCCTCACTGTTCTGGGAGGTGGCTTGCGTCGCCTGTTCAGTCTTTTTCGATTGATAGAGATTGATGCCGAGAGCAAATGCAACCGCCAGAATGACCGCGGTCGCGACGAAGATGGTCTTTTGTTTCATTTTGATGCCTTAAAATGAGTAATGATGAGCAGTGCAGCGATGGCTGCGAAGGCGGCCACGGAGAGCATCGGTATGGTCAGAAATCCAAACCATTCGATCTGCTCCTGCGAGCACGGCACGCCTTGTGTGCAAGGTGTCATCGACTCGGCAATGACGCCTTCGGCAACCAGAAGGTGGAACACAGCAATGCCCAATCCAATAAGTGACAGCGGAAAAGCGTATCGCACGACTTTCACGTCCAGAGGAAAAAGGCCTGCGCTAAGAATGAGTACGAGCGGGAACATGCAAATGCGCTGGTACCAGCACAGCACACATGGTGTCAGCCCCATGACCTCACCCAGGAAAATCGCCCCAAGGGTGGAAACCGTTGCCAAAACCCAGCTCAGGAATACCAAGGGCCATAAGGAAGTTTTTATGTCTGTTGATGCCATCATGTTTTGAGCAGCGTTTTGAGGTCTTGTACGATGTCTTCGGCTGGCTGGGCATCCCTGAAAAACAGGCGAAGGCGGCCCTGCGGGTCAAACGCGTAGGTTTGGCCGGAATGGTCCACCGTGTAAAAGCCGTCTTCATTTGGCTTCTGCAGCACGCGAATTACCTTGAACTCCTTCGCCGCAGCGTCAACCTGTTGCTCAGTTCCAGTCAAGCCAAGGAACGACGGGTGAAAGGCGGGAACATACTTGGCCAGCAGCTCCTGCGTGTCCCGTTGCGGGTCCAGCGTGACCATCAGCACTTGTACCCTTTCAGCGTCCTTGCCAAGCTTTTCCATGGCTGAGGCCAGCTTCACCATTGTCGTCGGGCAGACGTCGGGGCAATTGGTATAGCCGAAGAAGAGGACAACGGCTTTGCCCTTGAAATCAGCAAGAGTCCGCGGCTTTCCAGTATGGTCTGTCAACTGGAATTCCTTGCCCCACTCGCCGCCGGTAATGTCCACCGACGCAAACTTCTGGTCAGGGATGCTCTTGTTGTCACATCCAAGCAAGACGGTGCCAGCCAGAAGCAACGCTGCTACATATCGTAATTTCATGTGCGACCTCCGCATTACTTGCCAAGTGGACGGACTAGCACTGAGACGACTGAAGTATTTCTCGCCTTCTTAGCATCTTCGAACGTCAGCTTCATTGTCAGGTTTTCCCCGGCCGACAACGGCTTCTTGAGACCGAGCAGCATCAGGTGTAAGCCGCCTGGCGCAAGGTCGACGGTTTGCCCGGCTTGAATAGCTAGTTCACCGTGCTCCCGCATTTTCATGACGCCATCATGGTGATGCATGGTGTGAACCTGAACGTCCTTGGCAACCTCGGTCTGAATGTCGACCAGACGCACAGCATTGGAACTGCTGACTTTCATGTACACGGCTCCGACCGGCTGCCCTGGGACAGTCGCACGTGCC
Source organism: Noviherbaspirillum malthae (assembly GCF_015352985.1). Taxonomy (GTDB): domain Bacteria; phylum Pseudomonadota; class Gammaproteobacteria; order Burkholderiales; family Burkholderiaceae_D; genus Noviherbaspirillum; species Noviherbaspirillum malthae. Next base: position 87,415 of record NZ_JACYXF010000017.1, read on the forward strand.
CATGCATCAGTCACCGAAACGTCGGCAAATGCGCTTGAGGTCACACTGGCAAGTAATGTGGCGAGCAATAAAGTTTTCATGGCTTCAAAAAAGTGGAATTTGAGGATGGGCGTCAAGCCTGCAGTAGGTCGCGCGCTCAGCGCCCTGCGTAACAGAAGCAGCCAGAACAACCGCAACTAAGATGGCGGAAGCTTGGTTCATAGGCGTAGCTACCCCGCCCTAACTACCTGAGCGGGAGCACTGCAAAGAAAATCAAGAATGCGTAGGTGGGGCGCGAGATTGTGCGGGCGCCCATGTGAACAAGGGTCGAGGCGCCTGGTAGAAGAGGAATGGGCGGGGAAAGGAAGCTACTGTGTTCAATATGGCCGACACGGTAGCAGGGACTGGTCCTGGCGTATCACTGTGGATTCTGCAAAATGGACAGTCTTCAAAATGCTGGTCATGTTTGACCGTCGAGAACGGCTTCAAGGTGCCTTCGTAAGGAACACTAACTTGCTTGACTCCCGAGGCCGTGCAGATTTCGACCGTCTTCGGTGATGAAGGACTTTTCGCAGCAAAGGCGTGCGAAATCGACGGCGCAAGAGCGACCAGCAGGATGGCGAGCAATGCCATCCATGCAGTCAGGAGTCTTGTGTACCGAGTTGTTCTCATTTTTGTATTTTATCGCACCCGTTCTGTTGAGACCTCCGAACAGACCTCAGTGGTGCTCGGTCACAAGCGTAGTTGCAATCCTCTCTATGGAAAATAGACGCAACCAATTTGACGTACAATGTCCGTAGTAACTACGGGGTTTCGGCAAGGGGGGATGAATATGCGTATTGGGGAACTGTCAAAACGTACAAGTTGCGACATTGAAACTATCAGGTATTACGAGAAAAGCGGTTTGTTGGCAGAACCGGGAAGAAACAGTAGCGGATACCGTGAATATGCGACGGAGCACCTCGAGCGACTCCAGTTCATCCGCCACTGCCGTTCGTTGCAGCTGAGCTTGGCAGAAATTCGTGTGCTGCTTGACCTGCAAGCCAACCCTGCTTTGGGATGCCAGAGCGTCGATGAGCTCCTTGATGGGCACATTGCGCAAGTGCGCGAACAAATGGCTGCTTTACGTACTCTTGAGCAGCAACTGGTCAAGCTCCGCAAACAATGCCAAGGGCCACATTCAGTTGAGGAATGCGGCATATTGCAAAATCTGAACGAAGCGGCTGAAAGTCATGAATGTGCTTGCCATGATGACGGCGATAACACTAAGTAATTGAAACAGGAATCACGGATGGCAACAGTTTTCTTCTCATATAGCCACGTTGACGAAGCGCTCAGAGACAAGCTCGAGGAGCACCTGTCGATGTTGAAGCATCAGGGCCTCATCGAATCTTGGCATGACCGGCGTATTCTCGCTGGGTCCAACATTGACGATGAAATTGATGAGAATCTCGAGAAAGCGGACGTCATCCTCTTACTCGTAAGTTCTAGCTTCATTGCGTCGAGCTATTGCTATGGCCAAGAAATGAAGCGCGCAATGGAGCGGCATCACGAAGGAACGGCTCGAGTCATTCCCGTGATTCTTCGCACATGTGACTGGCACCCAGCTCCGTTCGGTAAGCTGTTGGGTGCGCCTAAGGACGGCAAGGCCGTTACCACTTGGCCTGACCAGGACGAGGCCTTCACCGACGTAGCAAGACAGGTCCGCCAAGTAGTTACAGCAACTACTACTAGAAAGGAAGTGGCACAGCCGGCTTCGGCTACCGGCGCTCGTCAAGAGGCTTTCCTGGCATCGCCCGCGAGACCCGCATCGGCGGCCGCGCAGGAACCAAGCCTCACCCCGCGCTCCAGCAACCTCCGTTTGAAGAAGGATTTTACGGAGTTCGACCGTGACCAGTTTCTGCTCGACTCATTCGAATACATGGCGCGCTTTTTCGACACGTCACTGCAAGAGCTTGCGGCCCGCAATCCTGGCACCCGAGGACGTTTTCAGCGCATTGACGGTCGTTCTTTTACTGCCGTAATTTACCGCGACGGAAATGGACTTGCTGAATGCACCATTCGCGTCGATGGTCACGGCGGACGTAATAACTACCTGTCGTACGTAAACAGCGCCTCGGCGCCTCCGGGCACATCAAACGAGATGATGCATGTCGAAAGCGATAACCAAACGCTGTACTTCAAGCCGCTCGGAATGCGAGTTTTTGGCGGCCGGCAGGAGCAGAAGCTATCTCAAGAGGGAGCGTCGGAGTATTTCTGGGATATGTTGATTGAGCACCTCCAGTAAGAGGTCGGGAATCAATTCCCATTTGGATCAGTAGAAGCAAGTGTATGCGTAGTTGGCTGGCCTCTACAGCGTTATATCGGTAGGAATTCGTTGATTTCCCGAGCTGTGTCTCGAGCGCTACGCATCACCCCAATGAGCGTAGCAGACGCGAAGCCAGTCCACTCGCCATAGCCTACAAGCCAAAGACGTCCTTCACTTTTTGCGTGGGTCCCGAGCACATCAACCCGCCCGTTCGGCGTAACACCACCCAATTCTTCGAGATGCTTTAGAACTGGCTCGAAGCCAGTGCACCAAATAATTGCTTCGACGACCTCCTGGCTATTGTTGGTCCAGACAACCCCACCTTCTGTGAAATGGTCGACAACTTTAGGGTGGTCGAACACTCCTCGAGAACGAGCTTCACGAACAGGCGGAACCATGACAATGCGCACAGCTGTTCCGGACTTACTCCAGTTCGTCCTTTGTTTCGTCCTGGCTAGTTTCGTGGCTCATTGCGGCTGCAGCTAAGCTAGTAGCCAAATCCGGAAACGCTTCCTTTCGTTCACTGTATCGGCTCGTCAGGTAGTCCGAACGGTCTCGCACAAGCAAAGTGAACTTGTAGAGCTCTTCCATGACGTCCACCAGACGCTCATAGTAGGACGATGGCTTCATGCGCCCGTTATCATCGAACTCCTGATACGCCTTGGCCACCGAAGATTGGTTCGGTATGGTCACCATCCGCATCCACCGCCCCAAGACTCGCAGCTGGTTGACCGCATTGAAGGACTGCGAACCTCCCGATACCTGCATGACCGCCAGAGTACGTCCCTGTGTCGGGCGAATGCTTCCAATTTCCAGAGGTAGCCAATCGATTTGGGACTTGAACACGCCGGTCATCGCACCGTGGCGCTCTGGACTGCACCAAACTTGCCCTTCGGACCACTCTGACAGCTTTCGGAGCTCCTGCACCTTGGGATGGTCCGCGGGACAGCTGTCCACCATTGGGAGGCCGTGCGGGTCAAACACCCGCGTTTCCGCACCGAAGTGCTGCAAAATACGCTCCGCTTCCAAGGTAAGGAGGCGGCTGTAGGACTTCTCGCGCAGTGAGCCGTACAGCAGCAGGATGCGCGGCGGATGCGTAGACACCGTCGCTGCATCTAGCTTTTCCTGCGTCGGCACGTCGAGATGCGGGGCGCTGACGTTGGGGAGGTTCGACAGGTCAGCCATTTCCTTTGACCCTCCTACCATCGGCGTCAATGACAGCTTCACCGTCTTCCTTGCTGAACGGGCCTTTCTGCGGCAATGGGAGGATGTCAAGCGCTACCTCGGACGGGCGGCATAGACGAACGCCGACCGGGGTAACGACGAAAGGCCGATTGATGAGAATCGGGTTGGCCAGCATAGCGTCCAGCAGTTGCTCGTCGGTCAGCGCCGGGTTGTCGAGGCCGAGCTCGGCATACGGCGTACCCTTTTCCCTGATGGCTTCGCGCACCGTCAGGCCGGCTTTCGCAATTATTTCCTTCAGTTCTTCCCGGCTAGGTGGCGTGTTCAGGTACTCGATGACCTGCGGCTCGACACCGGTATTTCGGATGAGCGCGAGGGTGTTGCGAGACGTGCCGCAGCTAGGGTTGTGGTAAATCTTGATATCCATGGGGTTATGCCTTTGCTTCGTACCAAGTCTGCGAGCGGTTGACGACACCAACAACTAGCAGCATTACAGGGACTTCGATGAGAACGCCGACGACCGTCGCCAAAGCAGCGCCGGACTGAAATCCGAATAGGCTAATGGCGGTAGCTACTGCCAGCTCAAAGAAGTTAGACGCTCCGATAAGACTGGATGGACCAGCAACGCAATGGGCGACGCCCAACTTCCGGTTCAGGAGATACGCAAGACCCGAGTTGAAGAACACCTGAATCAGGATGGGCACGGCCAAGATGGCGATGACCAGCGGTTGCTCCGTGATTGCTTCACCCTGGAAGGCAAACAGGAGCACAAGGGTCAGAAGCAGCGCCGAAATCGAGAACGGGCCGAGTTTCCCGACCGCGCTCTCCAGGTGACCCGGTCCCTTGGCCAGCAAGGACTTGCGAATCAGCTGCGCGAGGATGACCGGCACAATGATGTACAGGCCAACCGACGTAATCAAGGTGTCCCACGGCACGGTGATAGAAGACAATCCGAGCAACAGTGCGACCAAGGGAGCAAACGCCACAATCATGATGGCGTCGTTGAGGGCGACTTGGGATAGCGTGAAGTACGGGTCACCTTTGCACAGCTGGCTCCAAATGAAAACCATTGCCGTACACGGGGCGGCTGCGAGCAAGATAAGCCCTGCAATGTAGCTGTCCAGTTGGTCTGCCGGCAGCCATGCAGCAAACACGTGGCGGACGAATATCCATCCGAGCAATGCCATCGAAAACGGTTTTATCAGCCAGTTGATGGCAAGGGTTACGCCGATACCGCGCCAGTGCCCCTTCACCTGCGAAAGCGCGGCAAAATCAATCTTGATGAGCATCGGAATAATCATTACCCAAATGAGTATCCCAACCGGAATATTCACTTGGGCGACCTCGAGTTGTGCGATGCCATGAAAGACCGAGGGAAATGCCTTGCCGAAGATGATGCCGGCAACAATGCAAAGCGCTACCCAGATAGTGAGGTAGCGCTCAAAGAAACCGATGGCCGGAGCAGCACCGCCGGCAACAGCAGTAGTGTGTGTCGTTGTCATTATTGTGCAGACGTTGAAAATGCCACGCATTTTCCGAGACGTGGCGGTAAATCAAATTTATGCCGGCGTGACCGGTGTATCGCCAATCTTTTTGATTTCCTGCTGAATGGCGTGCTTTTCGAGCATGTTGAGCGGCAGGCTGACAAATGCATTCATGCGGGCCATGATTTGCTTGAAGATCATTTCGAATGCGTCACGCTTTTCTTCATCTGTGCCTTCAACGGCTGCTGGGTCTTCGAAGCCCCAATGCGCAGTTGCAGGATGGCCGGGCCAAATCGGGCATTCTTCACCTGCAGCGTTGTCGCAAACCGTAATGATGAAGTCCATATGGGGTGCACCAGGAGCGGCAAACTCATCCCAGCTCTTGCTCCGCAAATTGTCGACTGGGTAACCAGTCTTCTTCACCTGTTCGATGGCGAAAGGATTGACCTTGCCGCCAGGCTTGCTTCCAGCGCTGAAGCCCTGAAAGCGCCCATGTCCCATAGTAGTTACGAGTGCTTCTGCCATGATGGAACGTGCGGAGTTGCCCGTGCAGAGAAACAGCACGTTGAAAGTCTTGTCGGTCATGATTTTCCCTAAGGTTCTTGGATAAGGCGCCGCCGCATGCAGACAGCTTGCGACGGACATAAGCTAGAAAATTCTGCTGTTTTCTGTAGTTCAGACGGTGCCGCGCGGCGCTCGATGAGTTCATACCCACGGCGCTCGAAGAAATCGGCTGCGGTTGTCGTGAGCAGGTACAGGGTGCCCACACCGGTTCGCCGAGCATGCTCTTCTATGGCGTCGGCCAATTGCTTGCCGAGCCCGGTGAACCGGTTTTCCGGCCGTACGGCGAGGGAGCGCAAGAGCGCATCTTTGCCGTATCGCTCCAACCCCACTATCCCAAGGACAGACCGCCCACCTTCCGCGACCAGGAGATCAGCGAGGTGCGCAGTGGTCAGGTCTTGGTACGGGAGGCCGGTGTCCTCGAGTAAGCCGAGGACTGCCGGCAGGTCTTGTGATGCGGCGAACCGAAGCGGGGTCATGGTTCAGCAGCAGGCGGCCGTTGTGCTCTTCTGCGTATTCGGCACGCAGCACGGCGCGTCAGCCGAAACTTTGATACGCGGCTTAGCGAGCGGTACGCAGCATGCCTCGGTGCCGGCAGCGGTTTCTCCCGGTGCGGCGGTCTTATTAGGCTCGCCGAATACAGGAATGGTGTCGAGCGTATGGAAAGTCTCCCATGCGATTCCGGAGGGGTCGTTGACCCAATACTTGTCCGACTTGGCGTAGCAGCAGGCGACGCCCTCTTCCTTCTCCACGTCCGGCTGGAGGGCACCGAGGCGGCACTGCATTTCGCTCAATTCTGTGCCCGACTCAACCTGGATGCCGAGATGGTTCAGGCCCACTTCGGCTCCACGCTGAGAGATAGCGAAATTTACGCGAGGGTCATCGAGCATCAACTTCGCATAGTCCGTTTTCACGACGGTAGGTTCCGTGGCAAACATGCCAGAGTAGAACTTGATGCTGTCAGCAAGGTTGTCGACGGAGACGTGTACGTGCAGGCGTTTCATGAGCAAGCTCCTTCATTGGAACAGTTGGAAACGCGGACAGGAGAACAAACATTCCCACCGCAGCAGTTCTCGGTCAAAAACCCGAGCAAACCGTTCATAGCCTCGAAATTGGCCGCGTAAATGAGCGAACGTCCTTCCCGCGTCTGGGACACTAGATTGGCGTGCAGCAACTCCTTCAGATGGAAGGACAGCAGGGACGGAGCGATTCCGACGCCCTCTGCAATTTGCGTCGCTGGTAACCCACCAGGGCCGGCTTGCACTAGGAGGCGAAAGACCGCCAAGCGGGTCTCTTGTGCAAGGGCTGCGAGGCCAGCAACAACGCTTTTGACATCCATTTCAATATTCCTTGAATTGTTTTATTCAATAATAGTTGAAATGTTTTACTATTTCAAGACAAGATTTATGACTTTCCTTGCAACAAAGGGCATTGTTCTATTCCAAACACCAAGTCAGTTAGGACGAGAACAAAATAAGCACGTGGTATATTCAAATTCCCTATGGGGAGTAGCCGGCTTCCACGCAGGAAGCGTCCGCATCAACATACTCGGTGGAATCAATCCATCGTGGTGCGGACAACCGGAAGGTTGGCGAGACCATTGGCATGCCAGCACGAGGTAGGACGGGCCGTGCTCCGCATGCCATTTGTACTCGCCCGGCCTAAAGGCTTCCAATGAATTTCTTCTCCACTATCCTGATTGCCCTTGCAATGTCTACCGACGCCTTTGCGGCGGCAGTAGGCAAAGGTGCTGCACTTCACAAGCCGCGATTACAGGAGGCACTTCGGACTGGGCTCATCTTTGGAATCATCGAAGCACTGACGCCAGTTGTTGGTTGGCTAGTTGGACAAGTCGCCGCACCGTACGTTGAGGCATGGGACCACTGGATTGCTTTCGTCCTACTTGGAATTCTTGGCGTGCGGATGATTCAGGAAGGTTTTTCTGAGCCAGAAGTTGAGGACACCAAACCAGGAAGGCACTCTTTCTGGATATTGGCTGTGACCGGTTTTGCAACGAGTATCGATGCAATGGTCGTTGGGGTCGGCTTGGCGTTTATGGACGCAAATATCGTGATTACTGCCGCTGCCATTGGGCTGGCCACGTTCACCATGGTTACGCTTGGAGTAATGGTTGGCAGAGTGCTTGGCATCATTGTTGGCAAGCGAGCGGAAATCATGGGTGGCATCATCTTGATTGGTATTGGATGCCTCATCCTTTACGAGCATATCGGTAAAGCATAGCCATCGTTTCCATTGTGCTGGCTCTTAGGAACTTACAAATAGAAAGGGACAAGCTCAGCTTGCCCCTTTTGTCGCTCGACAAGTCATTACCATGACCTGCTCGAAAATCAGTCCTTGGAAAAGGCTTTTCCAGAAAAGTCGACTGTCACGAGCGTCCCGTCCAGTTTGCCCATACCAGGCGCATTTAACGGCATGCCCGGAGCCGATACCCCTTTGACCTTCGGCTGCGCGATGAGCTTCGCAACTGCGGCTGCTGGAACATGTCCTTCTATGACTTGACCCGATGCCTCGGCCACCCCGGTATGGCAGGATGCCAGCTTTTCCGGCACCCCAAGCCGCTTCTTGACTGCCGACATATCCTCAGAATTGATGGCATTGACCTTGTAACCTGACTCACGCAGGTGCTCAACCCATCCTTCACAGCAACCACAGTTTGCGTCCTTGTAGACGGTTATCGCTTCACCCCCGGCATACACCACCGAGGAAGCTGCAACAAGCAATGAAAAAAGCAATTTCTTCATAGTCAAATCTCTCTTACTTTTGAACGGTCAACGAGGTGACCATCGGGGCATTGTCTACGTTCTCAATGGTGAATTTCACCTTGTCACCGGCCTTCACGTTGGACAGCATTGCGGTATCGCTGACAGTGAAAGCCATCGTCATTGGCGGCATTTCAACCGTCTTGGACTTGATAGGGCCATGGTTCAATGTGATGCTCTTCTTTGCCTTATCAACAGCCTTTACTTCAGCTTCATTGTCGCCAAAAGTCCTTTTTGTAGTCTTTGTGCTTTGGTTTCCCATGTTGTCCATTTTCATACCACCCATGTCGCTCATGCCCCCTTTGCCTTGGTCAGCGGAAGCGTTTAGAGCCAGTGCAGCCATTGCCGCAACGAGTGCGAATTTGTATTTGGAAGAGTTCATTTTGTTGCTCCTGTAGGACTAGGTAAAAAATAATGTGTCATGCCTTGACACTATTCGGCTGAAAATTTACGGCAATACGCAGCTTCCGCTCCTGGAGAAGACGCCACGCTGCCGGAATAACAAAGAGCGATAACAGGGGGGCTGTGACCATGCCCCCTACCATCGGTGCGGCAATACGCTGCATGACCTCGGACCCGGCACCGCTGCCGTACATAATGGGAAGCAAACCAGCAAGAATCACCGCGACGGTCATGGCTTTGGGCCGGACGCGCAGCACTGCCCCCTCTCGAATTGCCTCGAGAATCAGTTCCTTGGTCAACGGCTGCCCGCTCCGAAGGCGAGCGTCCAGCGAGTTTCTAAGGTAGACCAGCATCACAACACCGAACTCGGCCGCCAGACCGGCCAGGGCGATGAACCCGACGGCGGTGGCCACCGAAACCGCATGCCCGAGCGTCCAGACAAACCAGAAGCCGCCAATCAGAGCAAACGGAACGGTCAGCATTAGCAGCAGTGCTTCAGACGTAGAGCGGAACGCCAAGTACAGGAGCAGGAAAATCACCGTCAACGTCAATGGGATAACCGTCTGCAGCTTCGCCGCCGCGCGCTCCAGGTATTCGAACTGCCCTGACCATCCAATTGAATAGCCTGGTGGCAGTTTGACCTCCTTCTGTACTGCTGCCTGCATCGCATTCACAGCAGACCGTAAGTCCGTTCCTCGCACGTCGACGTACACCCAGCCGGATAGCCTGGCGTTTTCGCTACGAATCATCGGCGGGCCATCAGTCACCTGGACTTGGGCCACGTCACCCAGCCGAATCTGTGCCCCTCGCTCCGTCACTACGGGCAGTTCTCGTAAGTTTTGGACTGAATCCCGGTAATCCCTGGGATATCGGACGTTAATAGGGAAGCGCTGTCGTCCGTCGACGACTTCGCCGACGTTTTCACCTCCTATCGCCGAAGAGACCACGGACTGGACGTCGGTGACGGCAAGGCCGTAGCGAGCTGCTTGTCGTCTATCTATGGTGACGTCAATGTAGCGCCCGCCGCTCAGCCGTTCAGCCAAAGCGGACGTCACGCCCGGCACCTTTTTCACAACGGCCTCAATCTGACTCGCAATTTGGTCAATCTGGTTCAGGTCACCACCAGACACCTTCACACCGACAGGCGTTTTTATACCGGTCGAGAGCATGTCGATGCGGTTACGAATCGGTGGAACCCAGACATTCGACAATCCAGGCACCTTGACGACGCTGTCCAGCTCTTCGACCAGCTTCTCGGGCGTCATTCCCGGACGCCATTGGTCCCTTGGCTTGAACTGAATAGTCGTCTCGAACATTTCCAGAGGTGCCGGGTCGGTCGCTGACTCAGCCCGTCCCGCCTTGCCAAATACGGTTGCCACTTCCGGCACTGTTTTGATGAGCCGGTCCGTTTGCTGCAGCAGTTCGCTGGCTTTCGATGCCGCCAAGCCCGGAAGCGCAGATGGCATATACAGCAAATCTCCTTCATCAAGCGGCGGCATGAACTCACCACCAAGCCGGGAAATTGGGATAGCGGTCAAGGCAAGAGCCACGACGGCAACCGCGATTACTACGATTGGATGCCGCAATGTAGCTTCCAACAGCGGGCGGTACGCCGCTATCAAAATCCGATTGAGGGGATTGGATGCTTCGCTTGGAATGCGCCCGCGAATCAGGTAGCCCATCAGCACAGGCACCAAGGTGATAGCAAGGCCTGCCGCCGCTGCCAGCGTGTAGGTCTTGGTGTAAGCCAGAGGCGCGATCAACTTGCCTTCCTGTGCCTCAAGGGCAAAGACAGGCAGAAACGACAGGGTCACAATCAGAAGCGAGAAAAACAGGGCCGGACCGACCTCAATCGACGCGTCCGTCACAATCTTCCAGCGCTCCTGGGTTGTGAGCTCCTTGTCGGGATGGGCGTGTTCATAGGCCTCAAGGTGCTTGTGGACATTCTCAATCATGACAATGGCCGCATCGACCATGGCTCCAATCGCAATCGCGATGCCCCCGAGCGACATGATGTTTGCATTCACGCCCTGGTAACGCATGACGATGAACGCAGCAAGAATACCCAGTGGCAAGGAGACGATGGCCACGAACGCGCTGCGAAGATGGAATAGGAATATCGCGCAGACGACAGCGACAACGATGAACTCCTCAATGAGCTTATTTCGCAGGTTGTTGACCGCTGCTTTTATCAGGTTCGAGCGGTCGTAGGTTGTGACCACCTCCACTCCCTTCGGCAAGGAGGACTGGAGCGTGTCGAGTTTGGCCTTCACGGCATCAATCGTCTGTAGGGCATTTTTACCGGAACGCATCACGATGACGCCACCAGCAACCTCTCCCTCGCCATTGAGCTCGGCAATACCCCGCCGCATTTCAGGACCAAGCCGGATGGTGGCCACATCACGCAGCAAAACCGGCGTTCCGGCCTCGTTTGCATTCAGGACGATGTTCCGGAAATCTTCCAACGAACGCAGGTAACCGCGCGAGCGCACCATGTACTCAGTTTCGGCCATTTCGACGACCGAGCCACCTGACTCTTCATTTGCCTTGCCAAGCGATTCAAGGACTTTGGCGTGGGAGATACCGAAGACACGAAGCTTGTCTGGGTCCAAGACGACCTGATACTGCCGGACCATCCCACCGATGCTGGCCACTTCCGCGACATCCGGCACCGTTTTCAGCTCGAATCTCAGGAACCAGTCATTCAACGCACGTAGCTGGCTCAAGTCGTTCTGCCCGGTGCGGTCAATTAGTGCATATTCGAAGACCCAGCCTACCCCGGTACCGTCCGGCCCCAGCTCCGCACGTACGCCCTGCGGTAGGCGGCCCTGCACCTGGTTGATGTACTCCAGCACCCGAGAACGGGCCCAGTACAGGTCGGTAGAATCGTCAAACAACACGTAGACGAAGGAGTCACCAAAGAACGAATATCCACGTACGGTCTTAGCGCCTGGGACAGCCAGAAGCGTAGTCGTCAGTGGATAAGTGACCTGGTCCTCGACAATCTGAGGCGCTTTACCAGGATACTGAGCGCGGATGATGACCTGCGTGTCTGACAAGTCGGGCAACGCGTCGAGCGGTGTCTTCCCCAGAGACCACAGTCCCCAGGCAGCCAGAATCGCCGTTGCGAACAGGACAAAGAAGCGGTTGGCGATGGAGTGCCGAATGATTTGGGCAATCATTTCTTTCCTCCGCCAGCTGGCTTCACGTCCTGAAGCATGTAGCTGCCGTCATCACCCTCCTTGAACGAGAACTCCACGTCTTGGCCAACCTTGGCCTCCGCAAAAGCGTCTGGCTTTGGTTTGCCGAAGTCCATTGTCATGGCGGGCCACTTCAGCTCAGGAATCGGTCCATGGGACAAGGTCAGTGAGCTTGGGGACACCTTTTCGACCTTGCCGACCCCTCGGTAAACCCCTGGAACAGCGATAGGAGAATACTGCGGTTGAGACTTCTGCCCTTGCTCTTGTTCGCTTCCGGCAAACTTCGGCAGAACCGATTTCAGCCGCGCCTCCGAGTCGATGAGGAACTGTCCTGAAGCGACCACCTTTTGGCCCTCGTTTAAACCGCTCAGAATCTCCGTGTCGTCGCCGATATCTCGCCCGGTTGTTACTTGTACCGGCTGGATGCTATTGTTTTCGCCCGTAACCAAGACGACCGAGCGCTTCCCGCTCGTAATAACGGCTTCGGTTGGAACAAGGAGCCGTGGCACCGCCTTCTCGCCGCCGACCTTTACCCGCATCAGCATGCCCGGTGTGAGGCTGCCGTCACGGTTGTCCAGTTCCAGCCGTGCCTGCACCGTCCTGGTTGTCGAACTCACGCCTGGGAGAACTTCCCGGACCTTTCCGGCATACTTCTGCTCCGTATTTCCTGCAAAGGTTGCCTCTACCTGCATGCCAGGACGGACCAAATTGGCCTGCATGCCTGGCGAAACCATTGCACCATCACGAACGCCGAGTTCCGTAATGACGCCGGTAACAGGCGATGCGAGCGTCAGGGTTCTCTGTACTTTTCCAGTCCTCTCTAACTGGGTCACGAAGCTGTCAGGGATGGAAAGTGCGCGCATGCGGTCGCGAGCAGCAGACGCCAGAGCATCGTTGCCGCTACGCTTCAATGCCAAGTACTCCTCCTGGGGCGCAATCCACTCAGGCACAAATAGCGTCGCAACCGGTTCGCCGCGCTTAACGCGCTGCATGGGCGCCCGGGCATGAAGTCGCTCGATGTAGCCGGTCACCCGACTCTGCACGACTTCTGCAACGCTCTCGTCAAACTGGGTAGTGCCAACCAACTCGAATGCGTCTCTAGTCTCCTCTCGCCGAACGGTGGCGTATCGGATACCCAGATTCTGCTGGAGTGTCGGATTGACCGTCACTCCTCCTTCGCCACCGGCCTCGTCCGCGTAGACCGGGACAAGCTGCATGTCCATAAAGGGACTTTTGCCCGGCTTATCGAATTTCTGGCCGGGCACCATGGGGTCGTGCCAATACAGGACCTTGCGTCCGGTCTTCGGGTCAGTCTTCTCGCCGGACGCCTCTTGGCTCGTTGCAGCCGGCTGCGAGTACTTGCAGTTGGTTGACCGCATTGGCAACTGTATTCGGGCTCTATGGCTATTGCAGCTCTAGCACTGATGGTGAATCTCAATTGTCGAGTGCACGATTTCTTCATGTATCGACAGCTCATCTCGGATCTTGCTGGCTGTAAGGCATGTGTCTTCGGTGACTACACTTAGGGCACAGGAGTAGAACCGCCGCCCTACTCGCCAGACATGCAGGTCGACAAGCTTGGTATGCCTGATGTTGTCGTTAGCCTCGATAACCTCCCGTATTTCCGCAACAACGGGTGCGTCCATTTCCCGATCTACTAGCACTTTACCAGTGTCTACAATCAGGTTCTTTGCCCAGACAGCCACCAGCACGGCACCGACAATCCCCATTAATGGGTCAAGCCAATTCCATCCATACAACCATCCGCCTACCAGTGCAGCAATCGCCAGGAACGATGTGGCAGCATCTGCGATAACGTGCACGTAGGCGGACTTGAGATTGAGGTCATGGTGCCCGTGATGGTCGTCATCGCCATGTTCATGCTGACCGTGCTCATGGCCATGATGGTGCCCATGCTCACCATGGTGATGGTGCGCACCGCCAAGAATCAGGGCGCAAGCAATGTTCACCACAAGACCGATGGCTGCAATGATAATTGCATCTCGATAGTGAATCGGCTCAGGCGCAAAGATCCGTTCAATGGAGCTGATCGCCATCACCGCTGCAATACCCAGCAAGAACACTGCACTTGTATAACCAGCCAATATCTCGATTTTCCACGTCCCAAATGCGAACCTCGGGTCTTTTGCATACTTACGGGCAGCTGAGTACGCGAAGGCACTGAGTCCAATCGCTAGCGTATGGGAACTCATATGCCACCCGTCAGCCAGAAGTGCCATCGAGTTGAACCACCACCCGGCCGCTATTTCAACAACCATCATTACTGCGGTAATCCACATCACGAGGCGCGTACTGCGTTCAGCAGCATGGCTTCCCTCAGCGAAAGTGTGGTCATGTACCCAATTGGAGACCTGGTTGTCGTGCCGCTGTGTACTGCTCATAACAATTCTTTCCGATATCGATGGCTTACTTGCCTACCAGTTTCTTTTCGCGTCGTGCGCGTTCATTGATGATTTGGTGGCGCCGGTGGTCTGTCATTTTCTTCCACTCCCGTGCCTCTGCTGCAGTGCGCAGGCAACCAGTACAGAATCCCGTCCTGCCATCGAACTTGCACAACTCAATACAGGGTGATTTCACAGCCATCTATATGCTCTACTTCAGGTAGGTTCGAACGACCTCAACTAGCTCATCAGCGCCTTTTGCACGTTCAGCATCACTCTCAATCGCAGGGCTGGCCACGTGCTCACGAATATGGTCTTCAATGACCTCAGCCATCAGGCCGTTCATCGCCCCGCGAGTCGCAGCCAGCAGTTGTAGCACCTCGGAACAACCGGCCTCGCCTTCAAGGGCACGCTCGACCGCTTCAATCTGGCCGCGAATGCGACGTACACGGTTTAGCAATTTGGTTTTCTCGCGGGATGTGTGTGCCACTAATTTCTCCATAAGGCTAATACCATAGGGGGGTATACTATCAGAAACGTTCGATACCCTTCTGACAGGTCGTTCTTAGCCCACTACTGCCGGCGGCAAATTTGGTAGTGTCGACGTTGGCATCGCCCGTACTGGAACGGATCGCCTTGGCGAGAGCAGCGAAATCATCTGCATGCATGTTTTGTAGATCGGGCCCCACCAGGTTGTTGGCCATGAGGACGCCGCTAACCGTCCCTTCAGTTTCAGGGCACGCCTGCGGTCCCGCAGGTCCATTAACCAGGTTCGAGCGATAAACTGTAATGACACCGCCAGCCATATGGCGTTGCCCGAAATAAATAGGAGCTTGTGTTAACGGACTGCTGAAACCGGAATACGAAGGTATGTAATCGCGAAGAAGTCGGCGGCACTTTATTATGATCAGGTTGTAAGCGCTGTTTGCCTGAGCCGGTAAAGGCTTCGTAGGGTTGCGCGTTGTTCGTCGAAGGCCGTGCTTTTAGGGAAACCCTCGGTCTCCCTGACGTTTGCGATGGGAAGATGAGCTTGTTGCGAATAATTGACTTTTCCACACTCTTTGCCATAAGCATTTCCGTATCGTCCCATCTATTGCAAAATTGCTATTGAACTAAGCGCGCGATAGTGGTTGCCCATATGCAACCTGTATGCGACCATCTTCCCTCTCGTACGGCAAACTCGATAACGAGAAGATGTTGGTAATATGGCAATTTTGAAGACGATGATTTGAAGGAAGTATGCTGTGCCGGGAATCGATCCCCTTGCTTTTATTATCATTTCCGCAGCTTTCGGTACCCTATGTGCTTTTGTCCTGTTTGTGCTGGGTTCCGGATTCCTTCGCGATATCAAGGGACTTGCGCACTGGGGTGCCGCTTGCATTACGATGGCTACGGCAGCATTCTTGTTTGCCCTGCGCGGAACAGTTCCGGTCTTGTTTTCGAGCTTTCTGCCAAATCTGCTAGTCGCTGTCGGCGTCGTTACCATGCACGCCAGTCTGACTGAGTATGGCGGCTTTAAAAGAAAGACAAAACTGCTGTTTCTTATATTGGGTGCCGCAGCACTTGCCCTGGCGTGGTTCACCTTCGTACAAGACAACTATCGGGCTCGCGTCATCACCATGAGCAGTACGCTTACTGTCCTCTTTACTGCATGCGCTCTATTGATTTTCCGGCTCAAGAAAAAAGGATTCGCGGAGCGATTTACCGGGTTGCTGTTTCTGGCTACCTCGGTCGTCATGCTGGCCCGTTGCACTGCCGCTTTCTTACAAAACAGCCGTGTGAGGCCAGATACCGATACCTCTCTGGTTCATAGCGTCTACATGGGCACGTTTGCCTTCTCGCTCGTCGCGCTTAGCCTCGGCTTCATGCTCATGGTCAGCCGTGCGATGCACATGAAACTCGAATTCCTGGCGACACGGGACCAAATGACGGGCGTGTACCGACGGGATGCGTTTCTTGCGCTGCTGGACCAGACGATTGCACAATCGAGAGTAAGCGGTCTTTCAAACACGTCCTTGCGCCGAGAACATGAATGCAAGAAGCTACCCGTTTTCATCAAACGGAGGAAGCGGGATGTCAACGGTGAGTCTGGAACAATGGCGTGTGCACATTGAAGCA
>NZ_JACYXF010000175.1 GCF_015352985.1 Noviherbaspirillum malthae
CTTTCAATTACCCATAAATTTTGACATTGCGGCCACCACGACCTAGCCTGACAGGAAGATGCTGGTAAGGGGGCCGTGATGGAACAGGAGCAACATGACACGCGCGTTGCTGCGCCGGATTGGCTGATGCACGAATTGGATGGCCATCGGTTCTTCGATGCGCGTCTGGCAAAGCGCCTACAAGAGCTGGCAACTCAACTCTGGACTCATTTTGGCCAGAGCATTCCAATGGCGTGTCAGGATTGGGCCAACACCAAAGCTGCTTATCGCTTTCTTGACAATTCAAATGTGCACGAAGACGTGATCCTGGAAGGGCATTTCCGGGCAACTCGTGAACGGGTTGACGCAATCAAAGGGCCACTCCTGATACTGCATGATACGACCAATTTCTCGTTTAAGCGCGAGAAGCCCCAGGCCGTAGGTATCACCAATAAGTCTTTTACTGGCCGGGATGAAGAGGGACGACCGAAGTCACGAACGATATGCGGCATTCTTATGCACTCCAGTCTGGTAGTGACCCCTGACGGGTTGCCATTAGGCCTTGCTGCTATCAAGTTCTGGAACCGACAGCAATTCAAAGGCTGCTCCCTTCTCAAGCGCAAGATTAATCCCACGCGTGTACCAGTCGAAACCAAGGAAAGCTTTCGTTGGCTGGACAATCTCAGACGTTCTACAAATCTATTGGATGACCCCGGTCGATGTGTACACGTTGGAGACCGTGAGGGAGATATCTACGAGCTGTTCTGCCTGGCATTGGAACTCGACACCCACTTTCTAATACGAGCGTGTGCCGATCGTATGGTAGGCGATGGTAGCCATACAATTGTCGATGAAATGGCTGAGGCACGTGTAAGGGGCGTGCATCGAGTCGAGGTACATGACGCACGAGGAAATCCATCGATAGCCGTTCTGGAACTGCGTTTCAAAAAGATACGCATCCGCCCGCCTGTCGGTAAACGAGCAAGATATCCAGATCTTGTTCTGACAGTTCTCCACGCGACTGAACGAGGCGCCCCAGTAGGACGGGAGCGCCTCGACTGGAAGCTGTTTACGGACATGCCTGTCACATCACGGACCCAAGCCATTGAGAAACTGCATTGGTACGCTACGCGCTGGAAGATTGAGACCTTCCATAAGATTATGAAATCAGGGTGTAAAATCGAAGAGTCCAAGCTCCGTACATCCGAGCGGCTGGTCAACCTGATTGCACTCTACTGCATACTGGGGTGGCGGATCTTCTGGACGACCATGATGCACCGTTCCGTGCCGACGGCACCCGCTAAAACGGCTTTTACTGCTCAGGAAGTAAGTCTGCTTGACCGGCTTGTACCTTCGTCTCCCAAGTCCGATAACATCCGTACGGAATTATCTACCTACCTCTACAAGCTTGCCTGCCTTGGAGGCTATCTCGGCAGATCACGCGATCCTCCACCGGGCAATATAGTCATCTGGCGAGGGCTGGCTCGACTGACCGAGATTGAACTCGGATTTGAACTTGCGTTAGAAATTGTGGGTAATTGAAAG
>NZ_JACYXF010000176.1 GCF_015352985.1 Noviherbaspirillum malthae
TCCTGGCCGGTGCCTGCTGCGCCTGCGGCCAAGTCTGTGAAGCCGGCTTGCCGCCCGGCGTTTCCCGTCGCGTCACAGGCCCGCGCCTGCTGGCCACCGTCGGCACCCTTACCGGCAGCTATCACTTTGCGAATTCAACCGATCGACGCAACAGATTGGTGAAATCGTTCAGCGGGCGTTTCATAGTTGAGTGTTTTTCTTGGACGCGCATTTAACTGCCTCGCTACCGTATTAAGTTTCGCCTGCGAGTAGCCTGACAGGTCGATACCTTTAGGGAAATACTGTCTTAACAATCCGTTCGTGTTCTCATTTGAACCACGCTGCCAAGGATGATGAGGGTCGCAGAAATAAACTTGTATGTCAGTTGCCAACGTAAAGCGTTTGTGTCCGGCCATTTCCTTACCCCGGTCCCAAGTCAGTGATTGGTAGAGTTGCTCTGGTAGCTTTCTGGCCTGCCTGATCAGGTCATTGATTACCGTCTCGGTATCTTTGCTCGGTACCTTCACCAGCATGACATAGCGTGTCTGCCGTTCTACCAGAGTCGCAATCTGGCTACTCTTGCCACCGCACAGCAAGTCGCCTTCCCAGTGTCCAGGAACCGCTCGATCTTCCACTGCAGCTGGGCGCTCGCTGATCGATACTGTGTCAAGAATTCTGCCGTGATTGAGCGTCTTCTGGGTGTAATGGCGTGAACGGCGCATGACGCGTGTACGCCGCAAATGGGCCAGCAGTTCCTTCTTCAGCGCACCACGGGCCTGAATGTAGAGGCTGCGATAGATAGTCTCGTGTGACACGCGGTGACGCTCATCGTTGGGATACGTATGTTTAAGCCATCCGGCAATCTGCTGCGGCGACCACAGCAATTGCAGCTTGGCAGCCACAATGTGCGCCAATGGCCGGTTCTCCACTAGTCTACAGGTCTTGGGCCGACGTGCTCGATCCCAAGCCGCTTGCTCGGCCTGGGCTGCCCGGTAGGATTCATAGCCGCCGTTGCGCTTAATCTCACGACTGATAGTCGATGGCGCTCGCCCTAGCAAGGTCGCCATCGACCGGATTGAATTACCTGCTGCCAGTGCACGCGATATCTCTTCCCGCTCCGGCAACGTCAGCGCCAGTGCACAACGGCATCGTTGTCGCGGACGTATCCCGCCTGTCTCTGCCAGAATACCTTCTATCGAGGAGTGGTTCCGATTAAACAACTGGGCTATCTGCTGGAGCGACTCGCCCTTCCGCCAGTGTTCCCACATCACTGCCTTCTGGCTTTCCGAGTAGTAAATCCGTGGTCTCTGCTTCATATGCAACACTCCTTCTGCTTGCGCAGTCTTTAGTATGTTGCATCCACCGGTTGAATCCATCCTTGAGCAAGCGGCAGGTACAAGGCGTGCTGGCCGACTTGTTCGGCATCGAGCTGTCGGTGGGCGCCATCAGCGAAGGCGAAGCCGAGATCGGTGCGGCACTGCAGGACATCGTCCAGCAGGCACAC
>NZ_JACYXF010000177.1 GCF_015352985.1 Noviherbaspirillum malthae
ACCGCCGTCGAACTGCTCGCCGGCGTGCCCAGCATCATCTACGGCATGTGGGGCCTGTTCGTCTTCGCCCCGCTCTTCGGCGACCACGTCCAGCCCTTCTTGAAGAGCACCCTCGGCCAGCTGCCCCTTATCGGCCACCTGTTCCAGGGCCCCATGATGGGCATCGGCATCCTCACCGCCGGGCTGATTCTGGCCGTCATGATCATCCCCTTCATCGCCTCGGTCATGCGCGACGTCTTCGAGATCGTCCCGGCTGTCCTCAAGGAATCGGCCTACGGCCTGGGCTGCACCCGCTGGGAAGTGGTGCGCAAGATCGTGCTGCCCTATACCAAGACCGGCGTCGTCGGCGGCGTCATGCTCGGCCTGGGCCGCGCGCTCGGCGAAACCATGGCGGTGACGTTTGTCATCGGCAATGCCCACAAGCTGTCCTGGTCGCTGTTTGCCGCCGGCAACAGCATCGCTTCCACGCTGGCCAACGAGTTCGCCGAAGCCGAATCAACGCTGCACGTGTCGTCGCTGTTTGCGCTCGGCCTGATCCTGTTCGTCATCACCTTCATCGTCCTGTCGGCTGCCAAGCTCATGCTCATGGGCATGGCCCGCAAGGAAGGAGCCAAATCGTGAATCCCGTCTACCGCCGCCGCCTGCTGGCGCACCGCATCGGCATCGCGCTGTCCATCGGCGCCATGGCCGTGGGCCTGATCTTCCTCGGCTGGATCCTGTTCACCCTGCTCATCAAGGGTTTCAGCGCACTGAGCATCGCCATGTTCACCGAAACCACGCCGGCCCCGGGCGGCGAGGGCGGCGGCCTGATCAATGCCATCGTCGGCAGCCTGCTGATGGTGGGCGCGGCAACGCTCATCAGCACGCCGGTGGGCATCCTGGCCGGCATCTACCTGGCCGAGTACGGCGAGGAAAGCTGGCTGGCGCAGGTCACGCGCTTTGTCACCGACATCATGCTCTCGGCGCCGTCGATCGTCATCGGCCTGTTCGTCTATGCGATCTACGTGGCCAACGTGAAGCATTTTTCCGGCTGGGCCGGCACGTTTGCGATCTCGCTGATTGCCATTCCGGTGGTGGTGCGCACCACCGACAACATGCTCAAGCTGGTGCCCAGCAGCCTGCGCGAGGCGGCGTTCTCGCTGGGCGCGCCGCGCTGGAAGGTGGCGATGATGGTGCGGCTGCGGGCGGTGAAGGCCGGCGTGATCACGGGCGTGCTGCTGGCGGTGGCGCGCATCTCGGGCGAGACGGCGCCGCTGCTGTTCACGGCGCTCAATAACCAGTTCTTCAGCGCCAACATGAATGCGCCGATGGCCAACCTGCCGGTGGTGATCTACCAGTTTGCTATGAGCCCGTACGACAACTGGCGCGAACTGGCCTGGGGCGGCGCGCTGCTGATCACCTTCAGCGTGCTGGGCCTCAATATCCTGTCGCGTACCCTGTTCAGCCAGAAAATTCCCAACTGACATGA
>NZ_JACYXF010000178.1 GCF_015352985.1 Noviherbaspirillum malthae
GGCGGGGTGAGCGTGGGGCAGGTGATGAAGACGATCTGGCCGTTCTACGGCGCGCTGATTGCCGCCATGCTGCTGATCACCTACGTGCCTTCGTTCTCGCTCTGGCTGCCCTCGGTCATGCTGGGCAGATAGATGCCGACCCCATGCTGAACATGAAAATTACTCAATGCTTAAGGAATCCTGATGTTTAAACGTCTTCTGCTCACAGGCGCGGCAGGAAATCTCGGCAAGGTCATGCGCGACCGCCTGGCGCCGTTTGCCGAAGTGCTGCGCCTCTCCGACGTCAAGCCGTTCGGCCAGCCGCGGCCCAATGAGGAGCACGTCGTCTGCGATCTCGGCGACCGCGCTGCAGTGCATGACTTGCTGAAAGGCGTGGATGCGGTAGTGCACCTCGGCGGAATTTCGGTAGAAACGCCATTCGCTCCCATCCTGAATGCCAATATCGTCGGCGTTCACAACCTGTACGAAGCCGCGCGCCAGCACGGTGTCCGCCGCATTGTTTTCGCCAGCAGCAATCATGTCATCGGCTTCTACAAGCAAACCGAAACGATCGATACCGAAGCGCCGATGCGTCCCGACACGATGTATGGCGTGAGCAAGGCCTTCGGTGAATTGCTGTCCCGCTTCTACTTCGACCGCTATGGCATCGAGACGGTTTGCCTGCGTATCGGCTCCGCCTACAGCGAGCCGCTCGATCGGCGAATGATGTCGACCTTCCTGAGCTTCGATGATTTGACCGAACTCGTGCGGTGCGGCTTGTTTACAAAGAACGTGGGGCATTCCGTCGTGTATGGCGTATCCGATAACAAGGCTTCCTGGTGGGACAACACCAAGGCGAGCCATCTCGGGTTTGTTCCGAAAGACAGTTCGGAGCCTTTCCGCGCAAAGGTTGAGGCGGCGCCTCCGATTGAAAAGGATGATGCCATGGCGGTTTTTCAGGGAGGGCGTTTCGTCAATTGCGGACCGTTCGAGTCCTGAAGAACCGCATTAGTCAAAACCGCATTTCATTGCTGATGCGGTTATGAACGACTGTCGGCAAGTAAGCAAATAGTCAATCGAATGTCTCCTCATCGCCAGACAATGGTTTCCCAGCGTTTGCGAGAGCTTGTCCCCGGGAGCAGTCTGACTGTCTCCCGGGGAATTTTTAAAGAGACATGCAGATGCGGATGCCTTTGAAGGACCGCATTCATGACAAAAAGAATTCATGGGGACGAAGTCAATATTTTCATCACCAGAATAACCGAGATGTTCGGCGAAGGGCACGCAGGCTGGTCGCCGGAGAACACTTGAACGAAGCACCTATAGGAGAAAACCAACATGAAGAAATCGCTACTCGCGCTTGCCGTCCTGGGCGCACTCTCTGGCTCGGTCGCCGCTCAGACCAACGTCACCGTCTACGGCCTCCTCGACATGGGCATCGTGCGCGAAAGCGGCGGCCCCGCACCCGGCTCCGTCACCAAGCT
>NZ_JACYXF010000179.1 GCF_015352985.1 Noviherbaspirillum malthae
TACTACAGTTGTATGTCATGCCGCCCTCGCTCGGCGCAGGCAGTGATAGAAATGGGCGACGGCCTGATGATGTCGTCGCCATAGCGACCAGTGAATCACTGTCCTCACATCAGGCAGATACCGCCATACGAGTTGGCACAGTAGTTTTCTGATCTCCGGCACGGTCAATGCGATGCATGCATGCGACGCTGTTTCCAATTCTCCATCTTCCCCGCTACTCTGTTTTTTTTAAGAGGATCGATTTCTGCGGCGGAGGTACACACCACTGCCAGGAATGCATGCGCCAGCATAGCCAACGTGATATGCCGGTACCAGCCGTGCCAGTGACGCACCTCGTATTGATCCAGTCCGACTTCACCCTTGGATGCTTCAAAGCATTCCTCGATCATCCAGCGCATGCCAGCGACCTGCACCATCGTCTGCAGTTGCGTACCTGCGGGCACATAGCAGACGTAATAGGCCAACTTGCCGTCCGCCCGACTTCGCCGCAACATCAACCAGCGCTCGCCAGGCATCTGCCACGACAGCAGTGGCACCCGGGCCCAGTCGTACCATCTTGGCCCCTTGCTGCCATCGCCGGCTGACAAGGTCTGCCAATCGGCTTGGGTAACCGTATTGCCCAGTTGCTCCACGGTCTGCTGACGCACGTGCTCTGTCCAGACATGAGCGTTACTGCGCACGGCCAGCACGAAGTGCAAGTCGCTTTGCTCCAGCCAGACGCGCAATCTGCGGTTGTCGCCATAGACTTCGTCTGCGGTAATCCATGCAAACGGCACATTCGTCGCCACCGCACGTTCGATCATCTGTTGCGCCAGCTGTGGCTTAGTCTTGAACTCAACATGCTCGGGAATCTTTGCAGACTGCCGCCGTTCGATGTCGTCAGTCCATTCCTTGGGAAGATAGAGTTCACGGTCCATCAATGCACGCCCATGCCTGCCAGCATATGCCATGAAAACACCGACCTGGCAATTCTCGATGCGACCAGCCGTGCCACTGTACTGGCGATGCACGCCGGCCGAATGAGTGCCTTTCTTGAGGAACCCGGTTTCATCGACCACCAGAACCCCGTTTGGATCACCCAGTTCCTCAGCAATGTACTCGGTCAAATCGTCCCGCACCGCATCGGCATCCCAAGGTGCCCGGTCAAGCAAATGCTGCAAGCTGTAAGGTGTGGCGTGCTCGGCCGCTTCGGCAAGTTGCCAGCCGTTCTTGCGTTCGACCGAACTCAGCAGTCCTCGCAAATACTCCCAGGCATGCCGCTGTCGATCTGCGCGGCCAAAACGAGGACTAAAGTAAGAAAACACGCATTCAAGTTGTTCGAGCCAGCTTTCGCTCAATTCAACATACTGCTTCGCAACTTCGTCCATGATCCGCCCTCCAACCTTACCTTGGCAGTTGGACTGCAAACGTCAACAAACATTCGGCTTACTTACAGCTGTAGTA
>NZ_JACYXF010000180.1 GCF_015352985.1 Noviherbaspirillum malthae
CGGTACTTTGTTGAAAGTAGATTATTGAGGGTCTATGCTGGTAGCAGGAGGTCTGCTGCCATGACTGCTCGTCGCCCCTGCCCAGCTGCACCTGGCCCACTAGAGGACTATGCGGTGCAGTTTGATGCCCTATTTCATTCGCTAGCGCAACGACGTTGCTTCCGCACTTATCTGGCTGGACTGTTAGCACCACGTGACAGGGCCAAGACCCTTACCGCGCTAGCCGGCGCCGAACCGGTAGTACAAGCACAGTCCGCGCCGGTACAACGCATGCAATTCTTTCTTTCGGAGTCGAATTGGGATGTCGATCGGATTGCCCAGCGCACCTTGCAATTGCTGCTAGCCGATCCGGTCATTGCGCCGACGACTGATGGCGTGCTCGTCATCGATGACACCGGCGACCGTAAGGATGGCTGTGCCACCGATCACGTAGCTCGTCAGTATCTCGGCTCGGTGGGCAAGATCGACAATGGCATTGTTGCCGTCACCACGCTGTGGGCCAACGAGCAACGTTATTACCCACTCCACGTTGTTCCCTACACGCCTGAATGCCGTCTGCCAGGCGGCAAGCAAGACCCGGCATTCCATACCAAGCCACGCTTGGCTCTCGAGCTTGTCGAACGAGCCAAGGCAACTGGCATTGCCTTCAAGGCCATCGTGGCTGACAGCGCTTATGGCGATAATCGTCCCTTTGTGCATGTGCTTAACGAGCGCCACTTGCCCTATGTGTTAGCGCACAGTGGCAAGATTGGTCGCGGTTGGGCACCATCGCATCTCGCCCATAGCTTCGAAGATGCAGCGCGTGAATTGCCGTTGCGGTCATGGCAACGCATTGTGCGCCGCTTCCGCGATGGCCATACACAACGTTGGTGGGCAGCTGAGTTGACCTTGTTTAAGTATGGGCCGCACAGACCGATACGTGCCATCTGCGCCACGACTGACCGCCGAACTCTACCAGATCTCAATACCTGGTATCTCACAACAACCCTATCCGAGGAACAGGCACCGTTGGCGCAAGTGGTGCGTTTGTACGGATTGCGCAATTGGATCGAACAAAGCTACAAGCAAATGAAGGACGAGCTTGGCTGGGCTGACTTCATGGTACGTTCTGATCTTGCCATCCGCCGGCATTGGACTCTGGTGTGCTGTGCCTTTGCCTTCTGCTGGTGGCATGAAGCCCGTGACGTTCATTGGCATGAGGAGGTTGCGTCACCGAAAGGGGAAAAAAAACAAGCAAGACCGACCTCGAACGCGATGCTGCTGGCCTCGACTGCTGCGGTCCATTCGGGCTTGGATGACCCCGGCACGTTGGCTCATGTCCTGCTGGCAGGCCTGTTCGGACGCGCGCCCACCACCAGAGCTCGCCGCGCTCTTAGCCTTCCTTACGTCGGGCTGCGGCATTAACCTCTATCTCCGGATTTAACAAAGTACCGCTAG
>NZ_JACYXF010000181.1 GCF_015352985.1 Noviherbaspirillum malthae
GAGCTAGCGTCAAGACTGGTGTATGGCCGGCTTGAAGGATAGTATCTTCAGGCGGCGAGTTTTTGCTGTTCCGGTGGATTGTCCTGCACCGGTAGTCCATCCTTGAACGGCACGCCTGCCAGCAGCACGGCGAGTTTGTCAGCGCCGCGAATCTTGCGCCAGCTCTTTTCTGCTTCTTCCATCAGCTTGAACGCCAGCCCGAGGAACGTCGCCCGCGACAGGCAATTGCGTGAGCGTGTGGTCCGATGCCGCACTGTCGCAAACGTCGACTCGATCGGATTGGTCGTCCGAATGTGTTGCCAGTGCTCCGCCGGGAAGTCGTAAAATGCCAGCAGACTGTCCTTGTCCTGCACCAGTTTTTCCACTGCCTTCGGATACTTTGCGCCATAGGTACTGACGAACTGCCCGAACGCGCTGATGGCATCGGCCCTGGTTTCAGCCATAAAGATCGCCTGCAATCCGGCACGGGCTTTGGACTGCAATGTCGCCGGCAGCGCATTCAACACGTTGCCCAGCTTGTGGAACCAGCAGCGCTGCGCCGTCGTCGACGGGAACACTTCTTCCAGCGCTGCCCAGAATCCCATCGCACCATCACCGATGGCCAGCCGCGGACCAGCCTTCAAGCCACGCGCCTTCAGATCCAGCAGCACCTCGGCCCAGGACGCCTTCGATTCCCGGAAACCGTCAGCAATGGCCACCCGTTCCTTCTTCCCATCCGGCGTCACCCCAATGATCACTAACAGGCACTGGCCATCATGGTCTTCGCTTCTGGCCCCGGTATGGATGCCATCAACCCACCAATAGACCCAGCGGCAAGCCGACAGGTCGCGCTTGTCCCACTGCTTCCATTCGTCGGCCCATTGCGCCTTCAGGCGTGACACCACGTTGGCTGACAGACCCTTGGCATCCTCGCCCAGCAGCACCGACAGCGCATCGCCCATGTCGCCGGTGGAAATACCTTTCAGGTACAGCCAGGGCAGAGCTGCCGACACGCGGGGGGACTTCCTGACATAAGGCGGCACCACTGACGAATTGAACTTCACACCGGTGCCGGAGCGGTCGCGTACCTTGGGCACCTTGACCGTTACCGGTCCGGCGGCAGTAACGATATCGCGTTCGGGCAGGTAACCGTTGCGCACCACCGCTTGCCGTCCAGCGAGGGTCTTCACGTTCGCATACTGTGCCAACAATTCGGCCAGTTCCGCCTCGATCGCCTGCTGAATCACTTGCCGTGCGCCGCGACGCACCAGTTCGTCCAGGCCCAGACCGATTTCTGGTAGACCATTTTGCGTCTCTTGCTTATCCTTGCCCATGGTGGGGGTTCTTTCGTTGGTTGGTTTTGATCTCGACAATCAAAATTCTCCAACAAAATCTCCACCGCCTTCCTCCCCACCTTCAGAGCTCAGCCCGTACACCACTTTGGACTATAGCTCC
>NZ_JACYXF010000182.1 GCF_015352985.1 Noviherbaspirillum malthae
GCGGCCTCGGTCGATGCGGTATTGCCCTGGCTGTATTTGCGTGGCATCTCACAGGCGGATATTGGGCCGGCGCTCGAGGCGCTTGTTGGTCCGGGCACCGGCAATCTGTCCTCTGGCGTGATCAGCCGTTTGAAGCAAAGCTGGACTGCCGAGTATGCGGCCTGGAACAAGAGCGATCTGTCGAAGGAGCGCTGGGTGTACGTGTGGGGCGATGGCGTGTATTCGGGCATCCGTGCCGAAGATCACCGGTTGTGCGCGCTGGTGGTCGTCGGCGTCAATGAGCGCGGCCAGAAGCGGTTCCTGGCGATAGAGGATGGCGTACGCGAATCGAAGCAGAGCTGGCGGGAAGTCTTGATCGGCTTGAAGCAGCGCGGCATGCAAGCGCCCAAAGTCGCCGTCGGAGATGGTGCGCTGGGATTCTGGGCGGCGCTGGATGAAGTGTTCGCTGAAACACGGCAACAACGCTGCTGGGTACACAAGATGGCCAATGTGCTCAACTACCTGCCCAGGTCCTTGCAAACCAAGGCCAAAGGCGGCTTGCAGGCGATCTGGATGGCAGAGACACGGGCACAGGCATACAGTGCATTTGATGCCTTCCTGGTCACCTACGAGGCAAAGTATCCGAAGGCGGCTGCGTGCCTGGCAAAGGACCGGGAGGCGTTACTGGCTTTCTATGATTTCCCGGCTGAGCACTGGGTACATCTGAGGACATCGAATGTGATTGAATCAACCTTCGCCACAATTCGTCACCGCACCGAACGTGTCAAAGGCGCCTTCTCAAGGGCGTCGTTGTTGGCGATGCTGTTCAAGCTGGCTATCTGCGCCGAGCAATCGTTCCGGCGTTTGAAGGGATTCACCTGGCTGGCAGAGGTGATTCGAGGAGTGAAGTTTGTCGATGGAGTTCGTGAGCATCAGCAGCTGGCCGCCGCCTGATCACTGACCCGTCAATACACAACATTTGACGATACCTCGACATTCAGAGCGATACTGTTAAAAGTTGTACTTGAATCTTATTGTTTAGGCCGCGCGTGGCACCTCTGCGTCTGAATCGTATTGGCTTCCCTTAGCCTGGGAGTTGATAGATTGATTCAGCGAATTCAGATGAAGCAGCCTGCGGACTGTGCGTCGGATGTCTTCATACGCGTTTTCCTTGCCCATACTCGAGACCAATCCAGCATATTGATGAATGCTGTCGCGCTTAGTGATTCGGCGGCAGTCTTGATGCCTTGCAGGATCGCCGGCGAATATTTCACTTCACGTCCCAAGGCAAGCAGGAACGGCACGTGGTGTCAAGAGGAACGCAATTTTCCACAATATCGGAAGGGAAATTTCCTCACCCGACTAGGATTGAGTCTCTTCCGGACGGACGAGACCAGCCTTCAGTTTTTCTTTCAACCGATATGAATTTCCGCGG
>NZ_JACYXF010000183.1 GCF_015352985.1 Noviherbaspirillum malthae
GAGTTATGCTCGGAACTTGTGTATGACGTGAGGAAGTGAGGCGGCGTATTCTTGATGGTTCTTCCGGAATCATCAACCTCTTACAAGGAAAGAATACGCCTTGAAGCAAGATAACGTAATCGGACTCAAGAGTCCAGGGGTGCCCTCTGCGGCAACCGATGCGCTGACGGAGCTGTTGCGCGACGGCGCCCGGCAGATGCTGGCCGCCGCCATCGAAGCCGAAGTCCAGGAGTTCCTGGCTCGACATCAGGGACTGCAAGATGAACAGGGCCGGCAACGCCTGGTCCGTAACGGCTACCTGCCGCAACGCACGATCCAGACTGGACTGGGCGATATTGAAGTCAAGGCGCCACGCGTGCGGGACCGGGCGAAACAGATTAGGTTCAGCTCGGCGATATTGCCGCCCTATCTGCGGCGTACCAAGACCATTGAAGAGCTGCTGCCGTGGCTGTACCTCAAAGGCATATCGACTGGAGATTTCAGCGAGGCATTGACGTCACTGCTGGGGCGTGATGCGCCGGGGTTGTCGCCCTCGACGATCAGCCGCCTCAAGGAGAGTTGGAAGGACGAGCATGGCCGCTGGTGCAAACGCAGCCTGGCTAACAAGCACTACGTCTATTTGTGGGTCGATGGCGTGCATTTCGGTGTACGCCTGGAGGATGCGAGCCAGTGCATGCTGGTAGTTATTGGCGCCACCGCCGAGGGCAAGAAGGAACTGGTGGCCATTGGCGACGGCTATCGGGAATCGGAAGCCTCATGGAAGGAAGTGCTGCTGGACCTGAAGGCGCGTGGTCTGAAGGTTGATCCGAAGTTGGCGATCGGCGATGGCGCCCTGGGTTTCTGGAAAGCGTTGCCGCAAGTGTTTGGCCATACTCGAGGCCAGCGCTGCTGGGTCCACAAGACGGCCAACGTGTTGAACAAGCTGCCCAAGAGTCAGCAACCCAAAGCGAAATCAGCACTGCAGGACATCTGGATGGCGGCCAGTCGGGAAGACGCGCATCGGGCGTTTGACAGCTTCATCGTCAACTACGAAACGAAGTATCCGAAAGCGGTACAGACGTTGGTGAAAGACCGGGAGGCATTGCTGGCCTTTTACGACTTTCCAGCCGAGCACTGGGTGCATATCCGAACAAGCAACCCGATTGAATCGACGTTTGCCACAGTGCGGTTGCGCACTGCAAAGACGCGAGGCTGTGTGTCACGCCAGAGCATGCTGGCCATGGTCTTCATGCTGGCAAAGAGTGCCGAGCGCGGCTGGCGCAAACTCAAAGGGGCACAACGTTTGGCAGAGGTGATTGCCGGCGTTGAGTTCAAAGACGGAATGCCGGAAGACGCCAAGAAAATCGCCGCTTGACCCGACTTCGTCAAACACAACATTTGACATTAACTCG
>NZ_JACYXF010000184.1 GCF_015352985.1 Noviherbaspirillum malthae
TGGAGTTGCCCCTATTAAATCGGACACCCTGCGGCTAATTGGGCGCGGATGAATTCCCGTGGGGACTTCATTTTTAAGCCCTTGTGCGGGTGCGACTCATTGTAATCGTCGAACCAGCGATCCAGTTGTGCCAGGACAGTTGCTGCATCGGGACGGTCATGAACGTACACATAGTCCCGTTTAAACGTTTTTACAAACGACTCCGCCATCCCATTTGATTGCGGACTTCTAACCGGCGTAAAGCATGGCACCAAACCCAGCGACTGGCCGAACGCGATCGTTTCCCTGGCGGTATAGCAGCTGCCATTATCGGTGAGCCACTCCACCGCAGGTGGGGTTCGGTGAGAGTCAAATCGACGTTCCACGCATAGCAGCATCAAGTCGCGTACCGTCTCGCCGTCGAAGCCGCCGGTGGTGGCGCCCCAGGCAATGATTTCACGGTCACAGGTGTCAATCACAAACGTTACCCGCACCACAGCCCGGTTCCAGCATGGGATTTCAAAGCCGTCCGATGCCCAGCGCAGGTTCGACCTGAGGGTAATCACCTTGCCGTTATGCGGCCGCTCAGAGCGTTTCTGCGGCTGCCGGGCCAGTAGCAGGCCGTTCTGGCTCATTAACCGATATACCTTTTTATGGTTCAGCAGTGGCAGTCCCTGAGTCCGGCGTTGGCGGTTCAGCAGTGCCCCGACACGGCGGTAGCCATACGTCGGCCGTTCATCGACGATCGCACGAACGGCCGGCAACAGCATGGCATCGTCGGCCTTTACATAGGTCTTGCGTTCCTTGCCGCTCCCTTTCTGACGGAGGGTCAGGTTTGACCTGCTGACGTTGAGAGTCTGAGCCACGGTCTTCACGGGAAATCCTCGTCGGGCAAGCACGGCAGCCGCGAGATCAGTTTTTTTTCGTGTGCAACAGAGACGGCCTCCTTCAAGATCTCGTTCTCCAAGGTCTTCCTGCCCAGCACCCGTTCTAGCTCCCGGATACGTTTCTTCAACTCACGCACCTCCGCTGCAGCCACAACCTCATCATCTGCCTTGATCGCCTGTTTGCCACCTTCGGACATCAGCTTTCTCCACCGGAATAACAGGCTGGGAGAAATACCATATTTTCGGGCGACATAGGAAACCGTCATTCCAGGCACATTGAGTTCTTCAACTGCACGTAGCTTCTCTGGAAGCGTCCATCGCCTGCGGCGCTGGACGCTGGTTACGACCTCGATACTTTCCATTTCTACTCCAAGACATAGTCATATGCCTAGGTCTATTCCTAGGCGTTATGAAAAGCACGATGTCCGATTGAAATGGGGGCTGCTCCA
>NZ_JACYXF010000018.1 GCF_015352985.1 Noviherbaspirillum malthae
GGGTCGGCGTCATATTGGTGCTGGCCCAAGTCTCATCCAGAAACACCAGATGCTCGACTTCCAGTTCAGGTTGTTCTGCCTGCCAGGTCTGTCGGGCCTGCGCTATGTCCGGGCGCGTTTGCTCGGATGCATGGAGCGTCTTTTTTTGAGGCTGATGCCCAGCCGAGCCAACGTCTTCCAGAGCGTGGAGATACCGACCCGCATCCCATGCTCAGCTTCGAGCCAGGCGCAGAGCTGCTTGAGAGTGAGATCGTTGACGGCATGGACCTTGTCGATGAGTACTTGTTCGAAGCCGGTCAGTTTGAGCTGCCTGTGGCTGCACTGCACGCCGGGCGTGTCTTCGCCGAGGCGTCGTCGCCGGGAGCGCACTCGCGACACGTAGGAATGACTTACGCCAAAGCGGGCCGCGACTTCCCGGATACTGCCGTCGGCCCGCAGTACGCGATCACGCAAATCTTGCCCGTAGGCTTGACCAAGATGCCATGCCATGACAGCCTCCCGCTTCACCGTGAGTGAGAGTTTGACTTCTTGGCCCCGCTGTAAATTCACCACCTTTAATGGTGCAGCTCAACACGAAAATGCTCTAGCGCTCCGCCTTGGCGATGGAGCGCGCCAGCACGCCGACCGGGATCAGGGCGATCATGACAATCGTGAAGGCCGGCAGGGCCGCCTCGCCCAGCCGCTCGTCCGCCGCCAGCTGATAGGTGATCACCGCGAGCGTATCGAAATTGAAGGGCCGGATGGTGAGCGTGGCCGGCAGTTCCTTGATCACATCCACGAACACCAGCAGTCCGGCCGTCACCACGCTGCGCCAGAGCAAGGGCGCATGCACCTTCGCCAGCATCGACACCAGGCCGTGGCCCAGCACCCGGGCGCTGGCATCCATGCTCGGCGTGATCTTGACCAGTCCGGCCTGTACCGTCTGGTAAGACACGGCGAGGAAGCGCACCAGGTAGGCATATACCAGCGCGGCGACGCTGCCGGTCAGGAGCATCTTCATCCCATGTTCGCTGGCCCAGGTATCAAGCCGGGCCAGCGGGATCAGGATGCCTACGGCGATGACCGCCCCCGGCACCGCATATCCCATGCTGACGATGCGGTTGCTGGCCGCCTGCACGCTGCTCTTCGTCACCCGTGCCGCGTAGGCAAGCAGCACGCAAATGACGATGGCGATCACGGCGGTGATCGATGCCAGCAGCACGCTGTTCTTGAACCAGCCCAGGTATCTTTCGCTGAGCTGCAGCGTCTCTTCGCCGAGCATCAGTCTTAACAGGATGGCAACCGGGACAATGAAGCCCAGCAGGACCGGCAGTGCACAGAAGGCCGACGCCAGCCAGGCATGCAGGCCGCCCAGGCGCATCGATTCCTGCAGCCGGGTGCGCGCGCCGACGGCATAGTAGCGCGACCGGCCCCGGCTTTTCTGCTCCATCACCATGAGCGCGGTGATGGCGATGAGCAGCACGGCGGCGATCTGCGCGGCGGCGGTGCGGTCGGAAAAGGAATACCAGGACTTGTAAATGCCCGTCGTCAGCGTCGGCACGCCGAAATAGGCGACCGCGCCGTAGTCGGCGAGCGTTTCCATCAGCGCCAGCGCGATGCCGGCGGCCGCCGCCGGCCGGGCCAGCGGCAGGCTGATCTTGAAGAAGGCAGACCAGGGGCCCGCTCCCAGCGTGCGCGCGGCATCCCACATGCGCGGGCTGCGCTCCAGAAACGCGGTGCGCGCCAGCAGGTAGACATACGGATACAGCACCATCGCGAACAGGATGCCGGCGCCGCCGACAGACCGGATCTGGGGAAACCAGTAGTCGCCCGCCTGCCAGCCGAAGGCGTTGCGCAGCGCGCTCTGCACGGGACCGGCGAACTGCAGGAAGTCGGTGTAGGCATACGCCACCACGTAGGCCGGCATGGCCAGCGGCAGGACAAGCGTCCATTCGAACATGCGCTTGCCGGGGAAATCGAAGACCGCCACCAGCCATGCGCATCCAACGCCCCCGATTCCCGCCAGCACGGCGACGATGGCTGCAATGGCGAGGCTGTTGCCGAGGTATTCCGGCATCACGGTGGCCCACAGGTGCTGGAAGGTGCCGGCGCCGGAATCCGGACCCGGGATTACCAGGTTGGAAACGACACCGAAAATGGGGATGCCGACCAGCACGGCGATGATCAGGGAAACAAGAAGCAGCGGGTGTATGCCTCCATGGCAACGATTGCCCGGCCAGCGGGGTGCGAATAAGCGCATGAAATCCTAAGCGGTTGTACGGTCTCTGCAAATGAGAATTATAATCAATGCCGTCTTCCACCTTTGCAATATTATGGATATCGCAGCCAGGTCCGAGTCGCATCTGACCATCGACTCGATCCGCGTCGGCTATTCCGCCGGCCGGACCTTTACTGAAATCGTTCACGGCATGTCGTTTTCGCTCGCCCGCGGTGAAATCGGCTGCCTGCTCGGCCCATCGGGATGCGGCAAAACGACCGTACTGCGGGCAATTGCCGGTTTCGAATCCCTGCTCTGCGGACGCATTGCCCTCGGCGGCAGGGAACTGAGCCATGCCGGCTTTACCGAAGCGCCGGAGCGGCGCGGGGTCGGCGTGGTGTTCCAGGACTATGCCTTGTTCCCGCACCTGTCGGTCTGGGAAAACATCGCCTTCGGCCTGCAGAAGCTTGCGCGCGACGAACGCAAGCAGCGCGTCGACCGCCTGCTGTCGCTGGTCGGCCTGTCCTCGCATGCAAAGCAGTATCCGCATGAACTGTCGGGCGGCCAGCAGCAGCGGGTGGCGCTGGCAAGGGCGCTGGCACCCCAGCCCGACCTGCTGCTGCTCGACGAGCCCTTCTCCAATCTCGACGTCGACCTGCGCGAGCGGCTTGCGCTGGAAGTGCGCGACATCCTGAAGGAACTCGGCACGACGGCGGTTCTCGTGACCCATGACCAGCATGAGGCATTTGCCATCGCCGACCAGATCGGCGTGATGCACCAGGGCGTCATCGTCCAGTGGGACAACGCCTATAACCTCTATCACCGCCCGGAAAACCGCTTCGTGGCCGACTTCATCGGCCAGGGCGTATTCACGCCGGGCACGATAGATCTGCCGCGCCAGCAGGTGCATATCGAAATCGGCAGCCTGCCGCTCTGGCAGGGCGTCAATGCCTGCTCGACGGCGGAGCGCACCCAGCAGGTGGTCGACGTGCTGCTGCGCGCCGACGACGTGGTGCATGACGACGCCAGCCCGCTGCAGGCGGAAGTGGTGCGCAAGGCGTTTCGCGGCGCCGAATTCCTCTATACCCTGAAGCTGCCGAGCGGGCAGCAGCTTCTGGCCCTCGTGCCCTCGCATCACGATCATGCGATCGGCGAGAAGATCGGCATCCGCCTCGGCGCCGATCACGTTGTCACCTTCCCTACCGAATCCGTGCCGCGTTGACTTGGTCATTATTCAGGGTTCGGAAAAACTTTATTCTTCCTTGCCCTTCCAGGATGGGATTGGAATTTTGCAGCAATCGATTCGGTATCTATAACCCATCCCCACCCTAACCCTCCCCTTGAAGGGAAGGGAAGGGAACATATGGGTCTTGGCCCAATGCAGGTGAAAGCTCGGCTGCAAAAAGCTTGGCCGGATCTCTTGGATGCGGTGACACGCACCAAAGCGCGCCGGCCTTCTGAGATCGATCAAGGCACTTCTCCCTGCCGCACAGGCATGTCGCGTTTTCCGCACCAATACGGCGTTCGCCAGCGCCAAAAAAGCGCACGCCCTCACCAGCGATTCAGTTGAGCGCACTTGAATTGGGCATGAAACCGCCCCGGGAACTTTTGGCCATGGGCCGAACGCATGGCACGCAAACTGCTAAAGCTTGCTTGCGAGCCATCGCACACCATCGACCCACCAAATAAACTCTTAGGAGCAAAAATGTCTCGTCGCACCCTCTTGAAAGCGACCGCCGCCGGCGCCCTCATGCTTACCGCTTCCGCATGGATGCCGCAAGCCCTTGCCGCTGACACCATCAAGGTCGGTATCCTTCACTCGCTGTCGGGCACGATGGCCATCTCCGAAACCTCGCTGAAAGACGTCGCGCTGATGACGATCGACGAGATCAATGCCAAGGGCGGCGTGATGGGCAAGAAGCTCGAAGCCGTGGTCGTCGACCCGGCCTCCAACTGGCCGCTGTTCGCCGAGAAGGCGCGCCAGCTGGTCACACAGGACAAGGTGGCGGTGGTATTCGGCTGCTGGACATCGGTTTCGCGCAAGTCGGTGCTGCCGGTCTTCAAGGAGTTGAACAGCCTGCTGTTCTATCCGGTCCAGTATGAAGGCGAGGAGCTCGAGAAGAATGTGTTCTACACCGGCGCGGCGCCAAACCAGCAGGCGATCCCCGCTGTTGAATACCTGATGTCGAAGGACGGCGGCGGCGCCAAGCGCTTCGTCCTGCTCGGCACCGACTACGTATATCCGCGCACCACCAACAAGATCCTGCGCGCCTTCCTGAAATCCAAGGGCGTGAAGGATTCCGACATCGACGAGGTCTACACGCCGTTCGGCCATTCCGATTACCAGACCATCGTCGCCAACATCAAGAAGTTCGCGGCCGGCGGCAAGACCGCGGTGATCTCCACCATCAACGGCGACTCCAACGTACCCTTCTACAAGGAACTTGGCAACGCCGGCCTGAAGGCGACCGATGTGCCGGTCGTCGCATTCTCGGTGGGTGAAGAGGAACTGCGCGGCGTCGACACCAAGCCGCTGGTCGGTCATCTCGCCGCATGGAACTACTTCCAGTCGGTGAAGAACCCGGCCAACGATGCCTTCATCAAGCAGTGGAAGGCCTATGCCAAGGAGAAGAAGCTGCCGAACGCCGACACCGTGGTCACCAACGACCCGATGGAAGCGACCTACGTCGGCATCCACATGTGGAAGCAGGCCGTCGAGAAGGCCAAGTCCACCGATACCGACAAGGTGATCGCGGCGATGGGCGGCCAGACCTTCAAGTCGCCGTCCGGTTTCGAGCTGGTCATGGACAAGACCAACCATCACCTGCACAAGCCGGTCATGATCGGCGAGATCAAGCCTGACGGCCAGTTCAGCGTGGTGTGGAAGACCAAGGGCCCGCTGCGCGCCCAGCCGTGGAGCCCGTTCATCGCCGGCAACGAAGCCAAGCAGAAGATGTAATTGGCTTAGCCTTGCATGGCGGCCTTCCGCTGCGGGAAGTCCGCCGTGCGGCAACAAGCACCATGAGCCGGAGAGTGGCTCCGAGTCACGCCCTCCGGCTTTTTTGCGCCCGTCGTTTTCGTGCGTCGCCCTGCTCAATACATCGCAAATGAATCTCATCAAAAAAATCCTTGCCATCGGATGGCTGTGCGCAACGGCGCTCACGGCCCAAGCGGCGATCGATCCGGCCCTGCTCAAGCCGCTCGCCGGCGACGATCCGGATGCGCGCATCGAAGCCGTCAACAAGATTGCAGCGCTCGCCAGCGACGACGCCGTCAAGGTGCTCAATGCGCTGAAGACCGATAACCTGTACGCAACGCCGGAAGGCCGCATCTACGTGGTCGAGGACGGCAAGGCCTTCGATCCGGAAGCCGGCGCGGATGTGCCGACGCCGGAAGGCATCGACGGCATCACCGCGAACAACCGCCTGCGCAGCGCAATCGACGGCGCGATGTCCGGCCTGAGGCTGCTGTCCGCCGATCGCGGCGAACGCCTTGCGGCCGCGCGGGCGATGGAAAAGAATGCCGATCCCGGCCAGCTCCCCCTGATCGAGAAAGCACTGGCAAAGGAAAGCGATGCCGACATCAAGGGCGTACTGCAGCTGGTGGCCGCCACCGCCAACCTGCAATCCCCCGACGCGGCCACCCGCAAGGCGGCGGTCGAAGCGCTGTCGGGCAGCACCAACGCCAATCTCAAGCCGCTGCTGATGCAGCTGCTGGAAAAAAATCCCGATGGCAGCTACATCGAGCCGGATGAAGCGGTGCGCGTCGCCGCGGTCGGCACCATCAGCGCCATCAACGCGCGGCAGTCCCGCGCGGAATTCGTCGGCAACCTGTTCTACGGCGTGTCATTGGGCAGCGTGCTGCTGCTGGCGGCGCTCGGCCTGGCCATTACCTTCGGCCTGATGGGCATCATCAACATGGCGCACGGCGAGCTGCTGATGATCGGCGCCTACACTACCTATATCTGCCAGCTCGTCTTCCGCCAGTACCTGCCGGGCGCGGTCGATTTCTACCTGCTGGCCGCACTGCCAGCCGCCTTCATCGTGGCCGGCGCAGTCGGCATCGCGCTGGAACGCACCGTCATCCGCTGGCTCTACGGCCGTCCGCTGGAAACGCTGCTCGCCACCTGGGGCATCAGCCTGGTGCTGATGCAGCTGGTGCGCTCCATCTTCGGCGCGCAGAACGTGGAAGTAGCCAATCCTTCCTGGATGTCGGGCGGCATCACGGTCATGGGATCGCTGGTGCTGTCGTACAACCGCATCGTGATCATCTTCTTTGCAATGTTCGTGGTGGCTGCCGTCTGGGCCATCCTCAACAAGACCCGCCTCGGCCTGTTCGTGCGTGCGGTGACGCAGAACCGCCGCATGGCCGATTGCGTCGGCGTATCGACCGGCAAGATCGACATGATGACCTTCGGCCTCGGCTCCGGCATCGCCGGCCTCGGCGGCGTGGCGCTGTCGCAGCTGGGCAATGTCGGCCCCGACCTCGGCCAGGGCTATATCGTCGATTCCTTCATGGTGGTGGTGCTGGGCGGTGTCGGCCAGCTGGCCGGCACGGTGATCGCGGCCTTCGGCCTGGGCGAGGTCAACAAGTTCCTCGAACCCTTCGCCGGCGCAGTGATGGCGAAGATCGCCATCCTGGTGTTCATCATCATCTTCATCCAGAAACGCCCGCAGGGCCTGTTCGCCATGAAAGGCAGGAGCGCAGAATGACGTCTTCCCTCTTCTCCCGTCCGGCATGGACCGGCATCGTGGTCTGCGCGGCCCTGCTGGCCCTGCTGCCGATTCTTAACCTCAGCTTCGAATCCGGCCATGCGCTGCACGTGTCGAGCTATACCGTGGCACTGATCGGCAAGTTCATGTGCTATGCGATGGCCGCGCTGGCGCTCGACCTGGTGTGGGGCTATACCGGCATCCTGTCGCTCGGCCACGGCGTGTTCTTCGCACTCGGCGGCTATGCGCACGGCATGTACCTGATGCGCGCGATCGGCAAGGACGGCGTCTACCAGAGCAACCTGCCGGACTTCATGGTCTTCCTCGACTGGAAGGCCTATCCCTGGTTCTGGTCGTTCACCGACAACTTCTGGTACTGCATGGCGCTGGTGGTGCTGGTGCCCGGCGTGCTGGCCTTCGTGTTTGGCTACTTCGCCTTCCGCTCGCGCATCAAGGGCGTGTACTTCTCGATCATCACGCAGGCAATGACCTTCGCCTTCATGCTGCTGTTCTTCCGCAACAACACCGGCTTCGGCGGTAACAACGGCTTCACCGACTTCAAGCGCATCCTCGGCTTTTCGATCACCGAGCCCGGCACCAAGGCAGCGCTCTACCTGATCACGCTGGCGGCACTGTTCGGCGCGCTGCTGCTGTGCCGCTGGATCGTCACTTCCAAGCTGGGGCGCGTACTGCAGGGTGTGCGCGATTCGGAATCCCGGCTGATGTTCATCGGCTACAACCCGCTGTGGTTCAAGCTGTTCGTCTGGACGCTGTCGGCGGTGCTGTGCGGCATCGCGGGTGCGCTGTACGTGCCGCAGGTCGGCATCATCAACCCGTCCGAAATGTCGCCCGGCAATTCGATCGAGATGGTGATCTGGGCGGCCGTCGGCGGACGCGGCTCGCTGATCGGGCCGATCATCGGCGCCTTCTCGGTCAACGGTCTCAAGAGCTGGTTCACCGCCGCCTTCCCCGATCTCTGGCTGTATGCGCTCGGCCTGATTTTCATCCTTGTCACGCTGTTCATGCCGCAAGGCATCCTCGGCCTGACACGCAAGCTTCAGAAATCCCGGGAGGCAGCATGAACGACATGAGCAGAAACCGCGAACTCGATGTGCAGAGCGAGCACGCCGACTACGGCACCTCCTACGGCCGCGTGAAGCAGGAAGGCGTCGATACCACGCACGGCGCCATCCTTTATCTCGAAGACATCACCGTGTCCTTCGACGGCTTCAAGGCAATCAACAAGCTCAACCTCGACATCTCGGTCGGTGAGCTGCGCTGCATCATCGGCCCCAATGGCGCAGGCAAGACGACCATGATGGATGTCATCACCGGCAAGACGCGCCCCGCTTCCGGCACCGCCTATTTCGGCCAGACCATGGACCTGACCAAAATGACGGAATACGAAATCGCACATGCCGGCATCGGCCGCAAGTTCCAGCGCCCCACCGTGTTCGAACAGCACACCGTGTTCGAGAACCTGGAACTGGCGATGAAGATGGACAAGCGGGTCAAGCCGACGCTGTTCTTCCGCCTGACCTCGGAGCAGAAAGGCAAGATTGATGAGATTCTCAAACTGATCCGCCTGAACGGCCAGGAGCAGCGGCTCGCCGGCCTGCTCTCGCACGGCCAGAAGCAGTGGCTGGAAATCGGCATGCTGCTGATGCAGGAACCGCAGCTGTTGCTGCTCGACGAACCGGTGGCCGGCATGTCGGACGCCGAAACCGCGCGCACCGCGGAACTGCTCAACGAACTGCGCGGCAAGCATTCGATCATGGTGGTCGAGCACGACATGGCTTTCGTCAACGAGATCGCCCGCGACGGCAAGGTCACCGTGCTGCATGAAGGCTCGGTGCTGGCCCAAGGCACGATGCAGCAGGTGCAGTCGGACGAGCGCGTCATCGAAGTGTATCTGGGACGCTGAACCCTCTCCTATCGACATCCGGAACAACAACATGCTCAACGTCGAAAAGCTCAATCAATACTACGGCTCCTCCCATACGCTGCGCGGCGTCTCGCTCGACCTGAAGAAAGGCGAATGCCTGGCCCTGCTCGGGCGCAACGGCGTCGGCAAGACCACATTGCTGAAATGCCTGATGGGCGTGCTGCCGGTCGCCGCCGGCAATGTCAGGCTTGACAGCCGCGACATCACCAAACTCAAGCCGCATGAGCGCGCGTCGCTCGGCATCGCCTACGTGCCTCAAGGCCGGGAAATTTTTGCCCGCCTCACCGTCGAGGAAAACCTGATGATGGGCATGGCCGTCAAGCCGGGCCGCCAGGCTTCGAAGATACGCAGCGAAGTCTTCGAACTCTTCCCGGTGCTGAAGGACATGCTGCACCGGCGCGGCGGCGACCTGTCCGGCGGCCAGCAGCAGCAGCTTGCGATCGCCCGCGCCCTGCTGGCCGATCCCAAGCTCATCATCCTGGATGAGCCTACCGAAGGCATCCAGCCTTCCATCATCAAGGACATCGGCCGCGTGATCCGCCTGCTGCGCGAGCGCGGCGACATGGCCATCCTGCTGTGCGAACAGTACTTCGATTTCGCCCATGAACTGGCCGACAAGTTCGTCGTCCTGTCGCGCGGCGAAGTGGTGGCCTCAGGAGTGCAGGCGGATATGGGCGGAGAGAACGTCAAGCGCCACTTGGCGGTATAGTCTGCGCATGAAACGAATTGCCGATGCACCCGACTTTCCTCCTGCCGCACATGCCCGATGGCAAGCCCGTCTGTCGTTGGGCTTCGAGCGCGACCGCAGCACGACCAGGCTGGTCGAGCGTACACATTCAGGACCGCTGCGCGTGCAGAAGCCGCTCTACCCGGAAGGCAATGCGGTCTGCCATGCCATCGTCGTTCATCCGCCCGGCGGCGTGGTCGGCGGCGATGAACTCGTACTCGGCGTACGCCTCGGTGCACAGTCCAGCGCCTTGCTGGCCACGCCCGGTGCTGCCAAGTGGTATAAGGCCAACGGTCATGTCTCCCGCCAGAACGTGCATCTCGCGGCCGGCGAAGGGGCAACGCTGGAATGGCTGCCGCAGGAAACTATTTTTTTCGACGCCGCGCATGTACGGCTCGAGCACCAGGTCGAACTCGGCAAGGATGCCAGCTATATCGGCTGCGAAATCCTCTGCTTCGGCCGCACCGCATCCGGCGAATCCTTCAACAGCGGCACCGTCGAGCAGCGCACCGCCATCCGCCGCGACGGCCGCCTGGTATGGTTCGAGCACGGCGTGCTCACCGCAGGCATCACCGCCATGCGCAGTCCGCTCGGCCTTGCGGGCCATACTGTCTGCGCCACGCTGATCGCGGTCGGCAAGCAGCTTCCCGCTACCGTGATCGCAGCATTGCGCGAGATCGATGCGCCCGCCGGTTCCTTCGGCGTCACGCAGATGAAATCGGTCGTGGTGGTACGCCATCTCGGCGGTTCGAGCGAAACCGCACGGCACGTGATGCTCGCCGCCTGGCGCCTGCTGCGGCCAGCGCTCACCGGCCGCGAAGCGGTCGTGCCGCGCATCTGGAATACATGAAAACAATCCGCCAACCCCGATATCCACAAGGAGAAACCGGATGGAGCTGACTCCAAGAGAAAAAGACAAACTCCTGATCTTTACCGCCGCCCTGCTGGCCGAACGCCGCAAGGCGCGCGGCCTGAAGCTCAATTATCCCGAGGCGGTGGCATTGATCACTGCGGCCATCATGGAAGGCGCGCGCGACGGGCGCACCGTCGCCGAGCTGATGTCCGACGGTACTAAGATCCTCAGCCGCGACGACGTGATGGAAGGCGTCGCCGAAATGATCCCCGACATCCAGGTGGAAGCCACCTTCCCCGACGGCACCAAGCTCGTCACCGTCCATCACCCGATTCCATAGGAGCAGCCATGATTCCCGGAGAAATGCTGATCGAGGACGGCGAGATCGAACTCAATGCAGGCAGGCAAACGAACACGGTCACCGTGGCCAACAGCGGCGACCGCCCGATCCAGGTCGGCTCGCATTTTCACTTTTTCGAAGCCAATCCGGCCTTGCAGTTCGACCGCCAGGCCGCCTACGGCATGCGCCTGAACATCGCCGCCGGCACCGCGGTGCGCTTCGAGCCTGGCCAGCAGCGCACGGTGGAACTGGTCGCGCTGGCGGGCGACCGCGTGGTCTACGGATTCAACGCCAAGGTAATGGGGAAACTCAAATGACAAGAATCTCCCGGCAAGCCTATGCCGAAATGTTCGGCCCGACCGTCGGCGACCGCGTGCGTCTGGCCGATACCGAACTGTTCATCGAAGTCGAGAAGGATTTCACCATCTATGGCGAAGAAGTGAAGTTCGGCGGCGGCAAGGTGATCCGCGACGGCATGGGCCAGTCGCAGCGCAATCACAAGGACGTGATGGATACCGTCATCACCAACGCGCTGATCCTCGATCACTGGGGCATCGTCAAGGCCGACATCGGGCTGAAGAACGGCCGCATCGCGGTCATCGGCAAGGCCGGCAATCCGGATATCCAGCCCGGGGTCGACATGGCCATCGGCGGCGCGACCGAGATCATCGCCGGCGAAGGCATGATCGTCACCGCCGGCGGCATCGATTCCCACATTCACTTCATCTGCCCGCAGCAGATCGAGGAAGCGCTGATGTCGGGCGTGACCACCATGCTCGGCGGCGGCACCGGCCCCGCGGTCGGCACCGCCGCCACCACCTGCACGCCGGGTCCCTGGCATATCCATTCGATGCTGTCGGCGGCCGATGCCTTTCCGATGAACCTCGGTTTCCTCGGCAAGGGCAACGTCAGCTTGCCGACGCCGCTGGAAGAGCAGATCCGCGCCGGCGTGATCGGACTCAAGCTGCATGAAGACTGGGGCTCGACGCCGGCCGCCATCGACAACTGCCTGACGGTGGCGGACCGCATGGATATCCAGGTCGCGATCCATACCGATACGCTGAACGAAGGCGGCTTTCTCGAAGATACGCTGGCGGCCTTCAAGGACCGCACCATCCACACCTTCCACACTGAAGGCGCGGGCGGCGGCCATGCGCCGGACATCATCGCGGCGGTCGGCCAGGGCAATGTGCTGCCCTCTTCCACCAATCCGACGCGGCCGTACACGGTCAACACGCTGGACGAGCATCTCGACATGCTGATGGTCTGCCATCACCTCGATCCGGCGATCGCAGAAGATATTGCCTTCGCCGAGTCGCGCATCCGCCGCGAAACCATTGCGGCGGAAGACATCCTGCACGACATCGGCGCGATTTCCATGATGTCGTCCGACTCGCAGGCGATGGGCCGCGTCGGCGAAGTCATCATGCGCACCTGGCAGACTGCGCACAAGATGAAGGTGCAGCGCGGATCACTCGCCGAAGACTCGTCTCGCAACGACAACTTCCGCGCCAAGCGCTACATCGCCAAGTACACGATCAACCCTGCGATCACCCATGGCATTTCGCACGTGGTCGGTTCGCTGGAAGTCGGCAAGATCGCCGACATCGTGTTGTGGAAGCCGGCCTTCTTCGGCGTCAAGCCGTCGATGATACTCAAGAGCGGCATGATCGCGGCGGCACAGATGGGCGACCCCAACGCCTCCATCCCGACGCCGCAGCCGGTGCATTACCGGATGATGTTCGGCGCCTTCGGCGGCGCGTTGCGCACTTCGTTCACGTTCGTATCGCAGGCGGCCTATGATGCCGGCGTCGGCGATGCGCTCAAGCTGAACAAGTCGCTGATCCCGGTGAAGAACACCCGCAACGTCCGCAAGGCCGACATGATCCATAACGGCCTGGCGCCAAAGATGGAAGTCGATCCCGAGACCTACGAGGTGCGGGCCGACGGCGAGCTGCTGGTCTGCGAGCCGGCGAAGGTGCTGCCGATGGCGCAGCGGTATTTCCTGTTTTGATTCCAAGTTGACCTGACGCCCTGCCGGACCGATCCGGCAAGGCAACGAACCATGCTGACACTCCATACGAAAATAGAAAAAGCCGACAAGATCGACGGCGAACTCGTTCTCCCCTACGACCTGCGCGAAAAGAGCCGCCTGCGCGCCCAGCTTGTTTCCGGAGAAGACGTGGCTTTATTCACAGTGCGCGGCACCGTGCTGCGCAACGGCGACCTGCTCAAGGGCGACGACGGCCGCATCGTGAAGATCACGGCGGCGCAGGAAGCCACCTACCGCGTCGAATGCGATACGCCGCGCAACCTCCTGCGCTGCGCCTTCCATCTCGGCAACCGCCATACCCAGGCGCAGGTGGACGGCGATGCGCAGCACGGCTTCCTGCGCATCCGCAAGGATGCCGTGCTCAAGGAAATGCTGGAAGGGCTGGGCGCGAAGGTGACCGAGGAACTCGCGGCCTTCGAACCCGAGTCGGGCGCCTATGGCGGCGGTCATCACCATCACGGCGACGACCATCATCACCATCCGCTGGCGCCGATTCCGCTGCGCCAGAAGATCCATCGCCCGTCGGACAAAAGCTGACATGCATGCGACCGCACTGCTGCACCTGCTGCAGCTGTCCAGTCCGTCGCTGCCGATCGGCGCCTACAGCTATTCGCAGGGCCTGGAAGCAGCGCTGGAAAACGGCACGGTGCATGACGAGGCGACCGCGCGAGCATGGATCGTCGACACGCTGCATCACGTCGTCGCCCGCTTCGAGGCGCCGGTGCTGTGGCGGCTGCTGCAGGCGTTCGCGGAGCGCGATGCGGCGCGCGTGGCGGAATGGAACGAACGCTTCATCGCGGCCCGCGACACGGCCGAGTTCCGCGCCGAGACGATACAGATGGGCTATTCGCTTTCGAAGCTCGCCATCGATCTCAAGCTCGGTGACGACGGCTTGCGCGCCGTCCTGCAAGCCCAGCCGGAAGTGCCTTTGCCGACCGCGCTCGCCTATGCCGCCGTCGCGCTCGAGGTGCCGCATGAAGCGGCACTTCTCGGCAT
The DNA here is from genome assembly GCF_015352985.1 of Noviherbaspirillum malthae. Lineage (GTDB taxonomy): Bacteria > Pseudomonadota > Gammaproteobacteria > Burkholderiales > Burkholderiaceae_D > Noviherbaspirillum > Noviherbaspirillum malthae. The sequence goes on from NZ_JACYXF010000018.1 coordinate 13,824, forward strand.
GCTGTTTTCCTGGGCCGAGAACCAGGCGCTGGTGTGCGTGAAATCCGTGCCTCTCGGCCAGGTGGCCGGTCAGCGCCTGCTGCTGTCGATGCGGCCGGAACTGGAAAGCGCGGCGCAGCAGGCGATGCAGCTGGCTGACCATGAACTCTCGAACTGGTCGCCCGGCCTTTCGCTGCTGTCGATGCGGCATGAAGTGCAGTACAGCCGGCTCTACCGTTCGTAGATCCTATTGAAACTACCAAAGACACAAAGACAATACATGACAACTTCCTCCAACCCCCTGCGCGTCGGCATCGGCGGTCCGGTCGGCTCCGGCAAGACGGCGCTGTGCGAAATGCTGTGCAAGACGATGCGTGACCATTACGACATGGCCGTCATCACCAACGACATCTACACCAAGGAAGACATGGAGATCCTGCTGCGCGCCGATGCCTTGCCGGCGGAGCGTCTGATGGGCGTGGAGACCGGCGGCTGTCCGCATACCGCGATCCGCGAGGATGCCTCGATCAACCTCGAAGCCATCGCCCGCATGAGCGCCGACTTTCCCGATCTCGACCTGATCCTGGTGGAATCGGGCGGCGACAACCTTGCCGCGACCTTCAGCCCGGAACTGTCGGACCTGACCATCTACGTGATCGACGTCGCCGGCGGCGAAAAGATTCCGCGCAAGGGCGGCCCCGGCATCACCCGATCCGACCTGCTGATCATCAACAAGACCGATCTTGCGCCTTACGTCGGCGCCAACCTGGACATCATGGCCAGCGATGCGAAGAAGATGCGCGGCGAGCGGCCTTTCATCTTCACCAACCTGCGCAGCGGCGATGGGGTAGAAAAGGTGGTGGACTTCATCCGCAAGCAGGGCTTGCTGGATGAGGTGAAGAAATAAAGATGGAGTCGAAGGCGCGCCGGGCGCGCCCTATCGATGAATCAGCTCCTCAAACCGGCTGGTACTCGGCATTGAACCTGTCGAGGCCGGCCAGCATCTTCAGGTAGGCGGCCTCGACCTGGTCCGGCGCGCCCTTCACGCCGAGTTCGATATGCCGGCGCGTATTGGCGTCGCCGACGCTCGGCAGGCTGAACACCTTCACCAGCGGATACTCCGCCTCGATCGCCTCCATCAGCGGCGTCAGCGTCGACTCCGCCTGTTCATACACCAGCACCGCCTTTTCCAGGCGCGGGACGGTCTGGAACAGATGCGAGTATTTCGTATCGAGCACCCATTCGATCATCGGCCAGGCCATGACCGGGAAGCCCGGCACGAAATAAGCGGCGCCGCCGACGCCGTATTCGACGGAGAAGCCGGGAATCTTGTTGTAGGGGTTGGGAATGATGGATGCGCCCTGCGGAAACTCGCCCATTTTCATCCGGTGCGCATTGTCGGCCGCGTTGAAATCCGGCTCCTTGCCCGCCTCGCGCGCGACATCGGCAATGCGTTCCTCTATCTTCAATTTGGCTTCCGGGTGCAGCACCAGCGGCATCTTCAGTGCAGCCGCCGCGCACTGCCGGGTGTGGTCGTCGGGCGTCGCGCCGATGCCGCCGCAGGAGAACACGATGTCGTCGCTCTTGAAGACGCGCTCCAGGACGGAGGTGATGCGCGCCCTGTCGTCGCCAGCGTACTCCGCCCAGGACAGCTGCAGTCCGCGGGCGTTGAGCAGTTCGACCACTTTGGGAAAATGTTTGTCGACGCGCTTACCCGAAAGGATTTCGTCGCCGATGATGATCAGTCCGAAGGCCATGGCATGGAGATTGTGGTCAAAAGGGCATTATGCCTCAGTCGCAACAATCCGACCGATCGTCATCCAAACGCTATCACTCAGGCGGCGGATTAATGTCCTTCAGCCCACTCGCTGACGGCACGACGGCAGTGGTGGATGTGACGGCAGGCGCGGCCCGATATTGCCGAAGCGCATCAAGGCAGTAATGCTCGAACCACAAACCGGTAAAAACGAATACCAGCACATACAGCCAGATTGCGCCGGCGGCCAGTACGGGAAAGAAAATCACCGACAGCGCGCCGCCCAGCCACAGCAAGGTAGGCGCCGCGCCCATCGCGCCGGTAATCGCACCGATCACCAGCAGCGGCCACCGGTGCTGGCGCAGCACCGTCTTCATTTCTTCCGCGCTCGCATGTTCGGACAGTGCGTCGTAGGCCATCACCCGATAGGTAAGCCATCCCCACAAGGCGGGCTGCACGACGAAGGTCAGCGGCGGAAACAGCGCCAGCGGCAGCGTTACCAGCCACAGGACCGCAAAGATCAGGAAAGAGTAGGTGGCGATCCAAAGACTGCCGAGTACCGAGCCGCCCTTCTTCATCTCCAGCTCCGGATAATGCCGGGTGCCGACATGGCGCACGATGATGGGCATGGCCATGACACCAACGAAGACCAGCGCGGTCAGTATCATCAGCGGCAGCAATACCCACATTGCAATCAGCGGCACCAGCACCGTGCTGATCGCGCCGAGGCCCAGCCAGCCGAGCACGTCGCCGGCGACGCGGAAGCCGCCGCTATCCGTGAAGTAGGCATGCAGCCAGTCGATCATCGGCTGCAGTCCCAGCCACAACAGCACGCCCCAGATCGCCACGGAGACGATGAAGGGCAGCACGGTCAGCAGCAGCATCCTGTAGTGCAGCTGCGACAGCATCGCCTTGCCGAAGGTGACCAGGATCTTCTGCATCAGGAGGCTTTCCTCCGGCTGAATTCCAGCATGCGCTTGAGGCCGAGCCGTTGCTGGGCCCAGAAGCCGGCGCCGTAATCCCGGCCCTTGCCCTGCGGCGGCGGCAGCTGGTCGCGAACCCCGGTTTCGGCGAACTCCTTGCTGAAGTTGGCGGAACCGAACAGGATGTCCCAGACCGGAAACAGCACGGCGAAATTGCAGCCGCGCAGCTTTTTCGTGCCTGCCGGCTCGTGCCCGACACCGATCGCATGATGGGTTCGGTGGAAGCGGGGCGATACCAGCAGGCGCTCGCCGATGGCGCCGAAATGAATGCGCACGTTCGCATGCTGCAGGCTCTGCTGCATGCGGGAAATTACCACCAGCAGCAGGTACTGCGAAGGCTCGACGCCGATGACAAGTGCAATCGTCGCCATGTAGACGTCGCGGATCAGGTCGTCGAGCAGGTGGTTGCGGTTGTCCGACCACAGGTTCATGTCGGCCTGGCTGTGATGCAGGCTGTGCAGGCCCCACCACCAGCCCAACTGATGGCTGGCGCGGTGATACCAGTAATCGAAGAAATCCAGCACCACCAGATAGATGAGGAATGCGACCAGCGGAATATCGGTCACGCCCGGCCACAGGGTTTCGAGATTGAAGTGCACCACGCCATACAGCCGCAGATGGCCGGCAATTGCATCGAATATCGGATCGAGCACGAAGAACACCGCCAGGGTGAACGCGCCGAGGCGGTGGATGCAGGTGTAGAGGAAATCGATGCGGCGCGCCGCCGGATCGAGGTTTTTCTTCACCGGGATCCAGGATTCGAGCGGACGCAGGACGATGAACAGCAGGGCCAGTTCGAGCAGGCCGATCAGGAACCATTCGGTGCCGTCGAAGGCTTCCTCGGTGATGTCGCCGAGGGACAAGGCGTAGAGCAGCGGATGCACGACCGTCTGGAACAGCCAGCCGTGCACCTCCGAGAACCATTCAACCAAGGTTTGAATCATGATTCAACGTATATGGCATTGAGTTGTTGTTATTGAAACCGGGTGAAACCCATGAAGCTCAGCGTGCCTTGCGGTACGCCGGATGCTCGCGCAGCGTGGCGAAGCAGAAACCCTTCTCCTTCAAGCCGGTGATCAGCGGATCAAGCACCGCCGGTACCCACGGGTCCTTGCGCGACCAGATGCCGAGATGGGCCACGAAGATATCACCGTCCTTCAAACCCTTCAATGACCGTTCCAGCAGCTTGGCGTTGGGCCACTTGTCGCTGGGAAGTTCATCGCCGGAAAAGCCCGGGCCTTCGGTCCAGCCGACATGCGCATAGCCGCAGGCCTTGCCGGCGGCCAGCAATCCGGGCGTTGTCCTGCCGCCGGGCGCGCGCCATAGCGGATCGAGCCTGCTTCCCGTCAGTTCGGCAAAGCGCTTTTCCACGCGCTTGAGTTCATCGCAGTACTGGGCGGAAGTCCACACCTGCTTCTTCCCCGCGTCCGGACCGAACTGCGGCTTCATTTCAAGCCGGCCGTCGGGCAGGTCGCGCACGACATAGACATGGTCGAAGGTATGGGTGCCGAAGGCATGACCGTCTGCGGCCAGCGCTTTCCAGTACCTGGCCCAGGCAGGATCGAGCGAATAATCGCCGTTGACCGTCTTTTCGTTGGCAAGAAAGAAAGTGGCGCGGACCTTGTGGCGCGCCAGCGTGTCGGCGATGGTTTGCGCCTGAGACTGGCTGCCGGTGTCGAAGGTGAAATAGAGCGTGCCCTTGCAGGACTCGGGCTGTGCGGGTTGCGCCGACTGGGCGGCCGTTGCCAGCCCCGCCGGCAGGGCGGCGCACAGGGAGGCAGCGGCCAGCAGTCGTTTCATTACATCCGGGGGGCGTGATTGGCGAAATAGACGCCGTGGGGAGAGCGGCCGACCGGGATGGTACGCACGACTTTCCGGGAAGGGACGTCGATCACCGCGACCTTCTTCACCCAGCGCAGCGTCGCCCACAGCGTCTTGCCGTCATCGGCCAGTTCCATGCAATCGGGTCCGCCCGGCACATTGATGGTGCCGACGTTTTCCAGCGTCTGCTGGTCGATGATGTTGATGGTGTTCGACACCCGGTTCGAGACGAAGACATGGCGCTTGTCGCCCATCGCCCGGAAGTTGTGCGCGCCCTCACCCGCCTTGATCTTCTTGACGGTCTTTTGTGCGCGCCAGTCGATGACCTCGACGTAATCGCTGCCCATGATACCGACCAGCAGATACTTGTCGTCAGGCGTCATGACGATGCCCGCCGGCAGCTTGCCGACCGGGATGGTCCACTTGACGGTCTGGGTCGCGAGGTCGATGGCGCTGACTTCGTTGCTGCCCTGCTGCGTGATGAAGACGGTCTTGCTGTCGGCGCTGAAGGCCATGTGGCTGGGCAGCTTGCCCAGCGGCAGGCGTTTGGAAAGCTTCAGGTCCTTGCCGTTGTAGGTGTAGATATCGACATGATCGAGGCGCAGCGCGTTGGACACGAACCACTTCTGGTCCGGCGAAAAACCGATCTGGTAAGGATCGACAATGTCCTTGATGCGGCTCTGGATCTGGCCGGTCTTCGGATCGAGGAAGACCAGTTCATTGCCGACGGCGCTGCCGACGATCAGGGACTTGTTGTCCGGCGTGGCCATCAGGTGATGCGGCTCCTTGCCGACATTGATGTTGCCCACTTCCTGGAAGGTCGTCTGGTCGAGCAGCGTGACGCTTGCATCCCGCGAGTTCAGCACAACGACGACATTCGCATGCGCGGCGGCGGCCAGCAGCAAGGTGGGCAATGCAGATAAGGCAAGGGCAATAGGTCGGAGCATGGAAACTACCAGTCAAGTGGGGGGCGGCTATTATTTTACTCTGCGGAAACCGCGTTTAATCAAGAAAATCTCTGTGCTGTTGCGCCGCATGAAGCGCTTGCTAAAGGTGCATGTCAGAATCGTCAGAAATGCAGCGGCGGCAGTGATGCCGTCAAATGACAACCCAGTAGCAAACTCGACAGAAGGCCGGCATGAACGCGCCTGCTTGTGCAGCCATGGCAGCGCAGTAACGCCCATTCATGCGTTGCCGTTGACACCGCGGCGCATGTTTCAAGGTGCATCGCTGCCGGTTTCCCAGAAGTCTTAGCCAAGTCCAGAAAACCTATGCACCTTATCCAGATTCTCTTACCGCTTTATGACAATGCCGACGCCTCGCTGCCGACCGAACTGTTTGAAAAGACGCGAGAAGAATTGATTGACCGCTTCGGCGGATTGACGGCCTACACGCGCGTTCCTGCCAAGGGCCTTTGGCAGGAAGATGCATCGACCACCGTACGCGACGACATCGTCATCTACGAGGTGATGGCCGATACGCTCGACGAAGCATGGTGGCGTAAATACCGCCGCACGCTGGAGCAGCGCTTCCGCCAGGAGGCCATCGTCGTTCGCGCGCAGAGCATCACGCTGCTGTGAACAGCCCACTGAAAGACCCACCGCCGAGCACAATCCGGCCATCGTTCGACAACTGCTACAATCGCTGCACTCTTGAACAAACGACAAAGGAAAACCATGTCCACCACCATGACCGCTTCCGGATTGCAATATGAAGACGTCACCGTCGGTTCCGGCGATGAAGCCAAGGCAGGCCAGCATGTCACCGTGCATTACACCGGCTGGCTGCAGAACGCAGACGGCAGCGCCGGCCGCAAGTTCGATTCCAGCAAGGACCGCAACGATCCCTTCGAATTTCCGCTCGGCGCCGGCCATGTGATCAAGGGCTGGGACGAAGGCGTGCAGGGCATGAAGGTGGGCGGCGTTCGCAAGCTGATTATCCCTTCCTCGCTCGGCTATGGCGCACGCGGCGCCGGCGGCGTCATTCCGCCGAATGCCACTCTCATTTTCGAAGTGGAACTTTTGGGCGTCTGACGGCTCTTTCCCAAGAGCATCATTACTCCGAAGCCAGTAGTTGAAACGCTGCCAAACGCGCTCGTATCAAGGCTGAATAACCGGGCCTGCCCGCCGCAGGTCCGATCTTCCGGACCGTACTGAAGCTGCAGCGATTTCAATAACACCGGCCGCGCCCGCGGCCTTCACTGGATTCGGCCATGCCATTCAAGCAAGTCCTCCTCTACGCATTCTTTTCCGTCACCGTACTTGTCCTTAACGGCTGCGTGGCCGTCAGCGTCGCCACCACGGCTGTTTCGCTGGCCGGTACGGCGGTCAGCGTGGGCGTCACGGCCGGATCGGTTGCGGTAGGCGCGGCCACCACGGTGGCCAAGGGTGCGGTTGCCGTCGGCAGCGCAGTCGCCGGCGGCGATGACGAAGAGTAAAGAGCAGCACAAGGCGCAGGCCTCCGCAGGCGCATGAATTCCCCGAGCGTTTCCTCTAGAGCTTTTCTTTGGAACTGCCTGTCCCTGTGATATTTTTTGCAGCACTGGCTAGCCCATACGCGCGGCACCGGCCTGCATCAGGCCGGCGACCGGAATATCCACATCAGAGACAAGAACGAATGAGCCTTCAACACCAGTTCGAACAGGCAGTTGCCGATTCCAAGAACCTGCCGGAACGCCCGGACAACATGACCCTTCTGAAGCTGTACGGCCTGTACAAGCAGGCGAGCGCGGGCGATGCCGACGGCGACCGCCCCGGCTTCACCGACATGATCGGCCGTGCAAAATACGATGCGTGGGATGCCCTGAAAGGCGTATCGAAGGAAGACGCGATGCAGCAGTACGTCGACCTGATTACGGATCTCAAAGGTTGAGATTTGAAAGGCTGATAATCAGGGAATCGGACAGTCAAGGCGACTGTCCGATGTTCTACGCCGCGGCAAAGACTCTTGCCATCTTTGCCGCCACCTTTTCCTCTATCTTCGCCGCGAAGGCCTTCATCAGGAAACCGAGCCTGATTTCCAGGAGCGCCTCCCTTTCCAGCAAGGTCAGCGCGCCCGACACGCCGGCCCGCTCGAACAGCAATACATTGCCGTTCCACTGCAGCGCCATGTCGAAATCTCTTGCCATCTGTTCCGCGACTTCCTGAGCGGCCGCTCTTGCTCCCTGGTGACTGAGTGAATGCTGCTGTCTGATACTGATATCTGCCATGCCTACTTAACCTTCGATGTGACTTCGGGGTTAAGGATATTGGGAGGCGCCGCGCCCGTCAATGCGGCAATCAGGTTGGCCGCCGCGCAGTCGGCCATCGCGCGCCGCGTCGGTTCGGAGGCGCTCGCGATATGCGGTGTCAATACGACATTGGAAAGATTCAGGAAACCGGGGTCGAAGGCCGGCTCGTTCTCGAACACATCGAGCCCCGCCGCCGCCAGCCGGTTTGCCTGCAATGCAACGATCAGTGCCGCATCGTCGACGATGCCGCCGCGCGCGATATTGATCAGCGTAGCGCTCGGCTTCATCATGGCCAGTTCGGCCGCGCCTATCGTATGGTGCACGTCGGGAGAATAAGGCAGGGCGAGAATGAGGTGATCGGCACTGCGCAGCAGTTCTTCCTTGCTGACGTAGCGCGCGTTGTTGGCGCGCGCCTCGCGCTGCTCGTCGAGCCGCGAGCGGTTGTGGTAGATCACCCGCATGTCGAATCCCATCGAGCGGCGGGCGATGGCCTGGCCGATGCGGCCCATGCCGAGTATGCCCAGCGTGGCGCCATGGATGTCCATGCCCAGGAGCGTGTCGTAGCGCCATTTCTGCCACTTGCCGGCCCGCAGATAATGCTCGGACTCGGTGACCCGCCTTGCCGTCGCCAGCAGGAGCGCCCAGGCAAAGTCTGCCGTGGTTTCGTTCAGCACGTCGGGCGTGTTGGTCACCACGATGCCGGCCCGCGTCGCTGCGGCCACATCGATATTGTTGAAGCCGACGGCCATGTTGCAGATCGCCTTGAGCCGCGGACATGCCTGGATCACGTCTTCGCTCATGGCCGTGCTCGGCGTGGTGAACACACCATCCTTGTCCTGCAGTTTCGCGATGAGCTCTTCCTTGGCAAAGCTTGCATCCTCCGGATTCGCTTCGACGTCGAAATACTGCTCCAGCCTTTCAACCACATCGGGGAAAACCGCGCGCGTTACGAGAATCCTGGGTTTAGTCATCGCTTGTCACCGGAAGAAAATGAAGGTCATCACAACAAACAGCGGGATCAGCACGGCACATGACCATCCCATGTAGCCGAAGAAGGACGGCATCCTGATGCCGCGTTCCTCGGCAATGGCCTTGACCATCAGGTTGGGTGCGTTGCCGATGTAGCTGTTGGCGCCCATGAACACCGCGCCGCAGGAAATGGCCGCCAATGTGCTGGCCAGCGTCGTCATCAGCACCTGCGGATCGCCGCCTGCCGTATTGAAGAATACCAGATAGGTCGGCGCATTATCGAGGAAGGAAGAGAGGATGCCGGAGGCCCAGAAATACATGGCATCGATGGGCTGGCCATTGGTATCGGTGACCGCCCTGACAACGGAAGCGAAGGCGCCGGCCTCGCCGGCACGCAGCATGGCGATCACCGGAATGATGGTGATGAAAATTCCCGCGAACAACTTCGCCACTTCCTGTATCGGCCCCCAGCCGAACTCGTTGCCCTCGCGCGCCGATTTCGGCGTGATGCGCAGGGAAACAAAAATGACAGCCAGCAGCAGCACGTCGCGCACCAGGTTCTGCAGTTCAATTTCCACGCCGAACAGGGGGAAACTCACACCCGGCTTCCAGAGCCCGCTCATCAGAACCAGGCCGACAATAGCCGCCAGCAAGGCGAAGTTGGCCTTGCCTTCGAAGCGGATCGGCGAATCAGGCGTCGGATCGCTGGGCGGTGGCAACATTTCTTCCTTGTTGCGGTAATAGTGGAGATCGAGCAGAAAGAAGATCACCAAGAGCGCCACGCACAGGAACAGGGTCTCGGGGAAAATGTGCTTGACCGTCCAGAAGAAATCCACGCCCTTCAGAAAACCGAGGAACAGGGGCGGATCGCCGAGCGGCGTCAGCGAGCCGCCGGCATTGGCGACGAGGAAAATGAAGAATACGACAATATGCGCCGCATGCTTGCGGTTGTCGTTTGCGCGGATCAGCGGCCGGATCATCAGCATCGAGGCGCCGGTGGTGCCCATGAAACTGGCCAGTACCGTCCCGATCGCCAGCAGCCCGGTATTGAGCGCCGGCGTCCCGTGCAGGTTGCCGCGCACGCAGATGCCGCCTGCGACCACGAACAACGAAGTGACGAGAATGATGAACGGAATATATTCTCCGGCAAATGCATGCATCGCACCCGAGGCAGCCGTGCCGATGCCGAACAGGGCGGCGCAGGGAAGCAGGAAAGCCAGCGCCCAGCCAAGCGCCACCTTGCCGAAATGGTGATGCCAGAAGCCCGGCGTGATCAGCGGGCAGAGCGCGATGGACAACAGCAGTCCGGCGAAAGGCACGCCCCACCATGCCGACAATCCGCTGCCGTTCAATTCCGCTGCCTGACACCAGAGCGGCGCCAGGCCCGCCAAACCAATGAGAAATCTTGCCCGCACTGCTGTCTCCCTCGTGAATAATTTTGATTACGGCAATTTTATCGCGGAACATTCAACGCTTCGGCGCAACTCACCTACGTATTGATACTGACCCGGGCCGATTTCTGCAGGAGTTGGCCAATGACTAGCCTGATTTGCGTAAATTACGCCCTCCGCGAAGCAGACCTGCGCCGAAGTTGCTCTTCAGGCAATACCGTCGAAAGTGTAGAGTGCTATCCGGGGCGTGCTGCGGGTAGCCCGGCAGAGCGAACGCATTTGCTTATTCATAATCTGTCTAAGTCCCTGTCCAACACCGGTTTGTGGGAAATACCCGAATGTCTTAAAATACAAGGCTTTGCGGCGGGTTGCTTGTCAGCTTCGAAGCAGATCAGTTTCAGAAAAATTTACAGATAGGACTGTTATGACCCACGTTGTTACCGAATCCTGCATCCGCTGCCGTTACACCGACTGCGTAGATGTATGCCCGGTAGATTGCTTCCGTGAAGGCCCGAATTTTCTCGCGATCGATCCCGATGAGTGCATCGATTGCGCCGTATGCGTTGCGGAATGCCCGGTCAATGCGATTTATGCCGAAGAAGATGTGCCGGCCGACCAGCAGGAATTCATCAAGCTCAATGTCGAGCTCGCCCGCATCTGGCCTTCCATCACCAAGACCAAGGATCCGCTGCCGGAAGCCGAAGAGTGGAAGGATGTGAAGGAAAAGCTGCAAGAGCTCGTCAAGTAAGGACAGCAGCGATAGTCAGGAAGACTGTGTCCGCCGTTCGTGCGCATGCATGCGAGGACGGCGGCTACCTCTCATTGATATTGAGTGAGCAAAGAAGGAAGCCCGGCGTTGATGCCGGCTTCTTGAAGACAGAAAGATGGTCGGGCTTCCGGCATTTTTGATGCATCAAGGAAACCACTTCTGGCCATCGGCCGTTTTCAAGACGGCAACCAGTAGCGATAACTTCGCCCCGGCCTCAAACATTCTCCAGAGAGCTGCATTTCTCTACCCGGCGCGGTTCATGCCGGGGAACGAAGTTGCATCGGCTCCGACCGCATCAGCCTCGAAACCATGCAAGGCAAGCCATGGCCTGCCTTGCGGTCAACGTCGATTCAACGCAAACAATCTTACGACGCCGCGCGCATGAAGTCGGGCGTCAAAACCACAGCGGATCCGCCTTGCGCGGCATCGGCCGGTTTGGCGACAGCCTTGCGCGGTGACACCTGCTTGCTGCGCACGCGGCGTGAAAATGCGGTGATGAATGCTGCATAACCGTTCGAACCGGGCCGGATGCCCACCTCGGCGGCTTTCACAATACCCATTTCGAATGTATCGCCCAAGTCATAGGCGTAGTCACCCATTTCCCAGGCGGATTCGTCGCGATTGGCTAATTTCGGTTGCATCTGATACCCCGGTTCAAAACTGAATCAGTCATGTAGAGAAGAAGGAAGTTTCCTTCACGATTGAATTAACTTTACCTGCGCCGGGGCAACATCTTCAAGACTTCAATGTAACCGTTTGTTCGAACGTCGAAGGCATACAACACAGTTTGCAGGCTGTCATGCCGAAGGCCCGACAACAGTCCTGGAAAATGGTGACGATGTCATCGCGCCCCGTTCAGACTTGACGCATCTCCAAACAGGTTCATGCGGTCCATCCTATGTTGGTGGGCGTGACTCCTTGATCCGAGGCGATATGGAAGTTCCGCATGATAGCCACGGCGCCGCGCTTGCCGCCGGGATGACATACGATGAAACCGTACCGTTGCCGCACGATGATGACGGCAGCGAAATCGTCCAGGTGTTCAGCGAAATGCCGGCATTTGCAGGTGAACATCTGGAGCGCCTCTACGGCGCCCTGTATTCGAGCCTGAGGTATTTCCGGACCTGCGACAGTCTGGACGGCGTCCACACCTACGTCGCCCGGCAAGGCAAGGATATCTCGGCGATCCTGCTCTACCGCATCGAAGCCGGTGCGGTCCATGTCCTCAACGAAGGCATGCGCCTGCCGGAACACGAGGTGCAGCGCTTCTGTTCCCACATGTTCGCCCGCCATGCCGGGGTTGGAATGATCCGCTTCCATGCCGTCCAGATTCAGGGCTGCCTGCGGGCCTATCCGAGACAGCGCTTCCTGTGCACGGAAGACTTCATCGCGGAATTGCCGCCGGACGAATCTGCCTATCTCTCCGCGCTCGGCGGCGCTACCAGGAAGAACATCAAGCGCCACCGCAACCGGCTGCAGCGAGACCATCCCGGCTTCGACTTTCGCATGGCCGAAAGGGAGAACGCTGATGAAGCCCATGTGCGGGCCATCATTGAAATGAACCGCAGCCGCATGCGGCAAAAGAACAAGTCGTCATTCATCGACGAAGAAGAAACGCAAAAGATACTCAAGCTGGTGCGTGCCTGCGGCAAGGTGGGCGTCGCATCGATCGACGGCCGCATCGTCGGCGGCTCCATCGTATTTCACATCGGAGACAGCTTCATCTCCAAGGTCAATGCGCACGATGCGGCCTACGACGACTACCGGCTTGGCATGCTGTGCTGCTATCTGACGGTATGCGCGGCCATCGAACGCGGCTGCAAGCGATTCCATTTCGGCCATGGCCGCTACGCGTACAAGACCGCTCTGCTCGGCGCCTATCAGCCCTATGAACATGTGGTCGTCTACCGGTCTGCCTTCAAGATGGCGGCCCATGGGCGCACCTTCCTGCGGACCGCGGTGGACGGCTGCCGGATGGAAGGCAGCCACTGGTTCCTGGAGCACGCCGAACAGGGTGAAGGCGCCATATGGAAGCCGGCCGGCAAACTGCTCGCCGCCTGGCGTGCGCGCAAAAATCGAAACCTGGATGCCTTGCCACCGGAGAGTGCAGTCTAGGCAGCGTTTTGATCCTGCATCATTTCATTGTGATAATGCCAGACGCGGCTCAGCGCATATTCGCTGCCTGCCTTGCGCACCTCGTTGCGATCGCCGTTGAATCGCCGCGTTTCGGAAAATGTCGTAACTTTGTTGTCGATCTGGAACGACCAGGCGAAACAGATTGTGCCGGCCGGAATACCGCCGTCGCCATTCTCCGGCCCAGCCACGCCGGTGTCGGAAAGCGCGACATTGGCGCGGCTGATGCGCAATGCGCCTTCCGCCATTTCGCGGGCAACGTTTTCGCTGGTGAGATTGTAGGTCTCGATGGTTTCCGGCTTGACGCCGAGGCAGCTGATTTTCGCTTGCGGCGAATAGGTGACAAAGGCACATTCCAGCCAGCTTCCGCAGCCGGGAATGTCGGCAAGAGTGGAAGCGATCATGCCGGCGGTGCAGGATTCGGCGGTAACGAGTTTCAGGCGGTTCTCTTCAAGATAGCGTACGACGCTTTGCAGTTGTTCATTCATGGTTGCCTGGGAAAATGGAAATGGATGGCCGGCAAGCCGGAGGGCCGCCGATGGCGGCCTGTTCCGCTTGCTGATATGACAATTGGATTCGCGGCGAGAGGAAAGTTCGTGCATCCCGCCATTCCACCTGCTTCCGCCTGCCGCGCGGCAGGCGGATCGTCGTGGCCTATCCGTGTTCCACCGTCTTGAACGCCGACACGTCGGCGACCGCTACCGCCGTCATGTTGACGATGCGGCGCGAGGTCGCCGCCGGATTCAGGATATGTACCGGCTTGGCCGTCCCCAGCAGGATGGGACCGACGGTCACGCCGTAGCCGCCGGTGATCTTCAGCAGGTTGAAGGCGATGTTGGCGGCGTCGAGCGAGGGCATGATCAGCAGGTTGGCGCTGCCGGACATCTTGGTGCCCGGCAAGAAATGCCGGCGTACTTCCTCGACCAGCGCGGCATCGCCCTGCAGTTCGCCTTCGACATCCAGCTGCGGGGCAATCGCGGAAAGGATGTCGCGCGCGGCGCGCATCTTGCGCGCGGAGGGCCGGTCGGAGGAGCCGAACATCGAGTGCGACAACATCGCCACCTTGGGCTGTATGCCGAAGCGCTGCACTTCGGCGGCGGCCAGCCGCGTGATCGCCGCCAGTTCTTCCGCGGTCGGGTCGTCGTTGACATAGGTGTCGGCGATGAACAGCGTGTACTTCTCCAGCATCAGCGCATTCATCGCGGCGAGCACGCTGGCGCCCGGCGCCGTGCCGATGACATCGCGCACATGCTCCAGGTGGCCTTCGAAACGGCCTACCGTGCCGCACAGCAGCGCATCGGCGTCGCCCATGTGCACCAGCATCGTTCCGATCAGCGTGTTCGAGCGGCGCAGCGCCGTCTTGGCCACGTCGGGCGTCACGCCGTAGCGGCCGCGCAACTCGTGATAGGCCTCATGGTAGGCCCGGTAGCGGGCATCGTTCTCCGGATCGACCAGCTCGAAGTCCACGCCGGGCTTCAGCCGCAGGCCGGCCTTGCGTATGCGCATCTCGATCACATGCGGACGCCCGATCAGGATGGGCTTGGCCAAGCCTTCATCAATGACGGTCTGCACCGCGCGCAGCACGCGCTCTTCCTCGCCTTCCGCATAGGCCACGCGCTGCGGGGCCGCCTTGGCGGCCGAAAACACCGGCTTCATCATCAGGCCGGTGTAGTACACCAGGTGGCTGAGTTGCTGCCGGTAGGCGTCGAGATCGCGGATCGGGCGGGTGGCCACGCCGGAGTCCTCGGCGGCCTTGGCGACGGCCGGCGCGATTTTCACGATCAGCCGCTGGTCAAAGGGCTTGGGAATGATGTATTCCGGGCCGAAGCTCAGCTCCTGCCCTGCATAAGCCATCGCGACCGCATCATTGGTTTCGGCTTCTGCCAGTTCGGCAATGGCTTTCACGCAGGCCAGCTTCATCTCCTCGGTGATCTTGGTGGCGCCGCAATCCAGCGCGCCGCGGAAGATATACGGGAAGCACAGTACGTTGTTGACCTGGTTCGGATAGTCCGAGCGGCCCGTGGCGATGATGCAGTCGGGACGTGCAGCCTTGGCCACTTCCGGCCGGATTTCCGGCTCCGGGTTGGCAAGCGCAAGAATGATGGGCTGGGCGGCCATGGTTTTCACCATGTCGCCGGTCAGCACTCCGGCTGTCGAACAGCCGAGGAAGACATCGGCGCCGGCGACAATGTCAGCCAGCTTGCGGGCATCCGTTTCCTGCGCGTAGCGGGCCTTGTTTTCCTCCATCTTCGCATCGCGGCCGTGATAGATCACGCCCTTGGAATCGGCTACATAGATGTTTTCCTTGCGCACGCCCAGGCTTACCATGGTGTCGAGGCAGGCAATGGCGGCAGCGCCGGCACCCGAGACGGCAATCTTGACATCGCCGATGTTCTTGCCAATGACCTTGAGGCCGTTGAGCAGCGCCGCGGCCGAAATGATGGCCGTGCCGTGCTGGTCGTCATGAAAGACCGGAATATTCATGCGCTCGCGCAGCTTCTTTTCGATATAGAAGCATTCCGGCGCCTTGATGTCTTCGAGGTTGATGCCGCCGACGGTCGGCTCCAGCATCGCGATCGCCTCGACCAGCTTGTCGGCGTCGCGCTCGGCCAGCTCGATATCGAATACGTCGATGCCCGCAAATTTCTTGAACAGGCAGCCCTTGCCCTCCATGACCGGCTTGCCCGCGAGCGGCCCGATGTCTCCCAGGCCCAGCACCGCGGTGCCGTTCGTGATCACCGCCACCAGGTTGCCGCGCGAAGTGTATTCCGCAGCGGTGGCCGGATCGCGCGCGATCTCTTCGCAGGCGTAGGCCACGCCGGGCGAATAGGCCAGCGACAGGTCGCGCTGGTTTGAAAGCGCCTTGGTGGCATTGACTTCGATCTTTCCGCGCGTTGGGCTGCGATGGTATTCCAGCGCGGCGTCGCGCAGCTGTTCGTCCCGGCCGGCGTCATTGGTAGTATTGGTATCCGTCATGTCGTCTCCATATTGATTTTCGATAGGGGCGATGGGCATCCTCTCAGGAGCCGTTGCTCCCGGGGCCGGAAGGCGAGGCCGTGGTCCAGACGACTTCCAGTTCGACGCGGATCGAGCGGGCCAGGCCGTCGAGATCCGGAAACAGGGAAGCGTTGGTAATATTCATACGGTACAAGGCTTTCATTGCCTGCTCGCGCATGGTTTGCGAAAGAACAAGCTTTTTGATCAAAGTGCAGTTGCAGCGGTATGCCTGGAGGATTTCATCCAGCGACTTGTCGAGAACGCCCGGTACCACCATGGTTCCCGACTGCGCAACAAGCCGGCGGTCCATCTCTTCCGGCTCGCCGATCCAGACGATGTCGCTGTTGTTTTGAAGGAAATAGCGTGCAAAGTTCCCGTCGAGGCGCGGATCGATGGCGTCGCGTGTCAGCGCAGGAACGGCTGCCGGCGTCGCATTCCAGAGTGCAGGCGTATTGAGGGCGAACACCGCCGAGTCGGTGACGGCATTCTCCAACGCAAAGAATGCGGCGACGAATGGCGACTTGGTGAAATCCAGCAGACGCGTCGGCGCGCCGTGATGCTGCATCAGGGCGAGGCAGCGGAGGTCGTTCTCCAGCACATGTCGGTCGGGAAGAAAATTGTGGGCCTTGCGGCGGAAGATGCGCAGCGCGCGTTCCTCGCGGCTGCGCCACGTCGAGCGGTCGGAAATGAATGCGCCGAGATAGCGGGACAGCGAACTCACCAGCGGCCATCGCGCATCCTGCTGGCCGCGAAATGCCCAACCGTCAAGTTCTCCTGACAAGACGATAAAGTTATTCCAGTCTGAAACGAGGATCTCTTCCAAAAAACACTCCGCTGCGGAACCACCAAGAGTCTTCTGTGATCCGATGTTTTTTGTTTTGATCCGGCATTCCGAATATTTCGCCGTGAATATTTTTTAAAAGACCAATATAATACGGCCCCTGCTCTACCGACTGCCTTGGAGTTCCACTCAGCCCGCTGTCGAGAACCGGGCCTCATGCAGCTGCAGCACCCCTGAAATTTCACCCGAATTTGATTACCCTGAATACGGACATGCAAGCCAGCACTTCATGACCGCACGGCAGAACCGGCGGCGCACGTTTCGATCTTATGCGTGCATGCCCTTCCGCCATGCGAACGCGGCGCCGATACTTCGCGCCGGACACATGATGCTATTCTAGTTGCCTAATATTTACGCAATGACAAAGCCTGTAAAGACACTGACACTGACCGCAAAACCACGTAGCACCGATGCCGCAGCAAATCCGGCCTCGGTCCGCACCGTCACACACGCCGCCGATGCCGAGCAGATACCGACCACGGTGAAGGTGTTGACCAAGCGTTCCCGGCTGATCACGCCGAGCGTCACCGCGGCACCGGATGCCGGCACGGCGTCCGCCGAGCCCCAGATGCCGGACGCCATCGATGCGCAGCCGGTGCAAGCGCCTGCTGCGCCGGCGGTCAAGGTCGTCGTACGCAAGGCTGCATCCAAGCTCATCGTGAAGTCGTCGGATGCATCGAATCCGAATGCGGTACAGCCGATGACTTCCGCTGCTGCAGCAACTGTAGCAGCAACGGTGCAGGCTCAGGAACACGCCGCGCCGGACAGCGCTGCTGCGACCGCAGCCCCGGCAGAGCCGGCCGCCGTGAATGCGGATGTCGCGTCGACCGCTGCCGCAGCGCCGGCTGCGGCAGAAGCAAAGCCCGCACCTGCGCCCAAGGCGAAGGTTGTACGCCGCAAGCCTGCAGCCGAAGCTCCGGCTGCCGCCGCGAAAGCTTCCGCCCCCGCACCGGTGGTCACCGTCGATCCTTCCACCGTTGCCGCGATCGACACCTCGGCCTATACCCTGCCCGCCGTCAAGGTTCCCGCCCGCCGCGGACGCCGCCCGACCGAATTCCGCCCTGAGCATGATGAAGTCGCCGCACTGAACGCCGTCGAGCGCGCGGAGATCAATGCCGCCCGCAAGGCGCGCGACCGCCGCGGTGCGGAAGAAGGCATGACCGAAGAGCAGCTTGCCGTGCGCCGCCAGCAGATCGCTGCGCTGGTCCGTTCCGGCAAGGAGCGCGGCTTCCTGACGCACGCCGAGATCTACGATCACCTGCCCGAGGAATCCACGAGCCAGGAAGTCATCGAGGGCCTGATCGCCACACTGGGCGACATGGGCATCACCGTCTACGAACAGGCGCCCGACGCCGAGACGCTGCTCCTGTCGGACAACGTGGCCAATGCCAACAACGACGACGACGATGCGGAAGCGGCAGTCGCCACCGCGCTGTCGACCGTCGACTCCGACTTCGGCCGCACAACCGACCCGGTACGCATGTACATGCGTGAAATGGCGTCCGTGCCCCTGCTGACCCGCCAGGGCGAGATCGACATCGCCCGCCGCATCGAAGCCGGCTTCAAGGACATGATGCAAGCCATCTCGGCCTGCCCCACCACGATTGCGGAAATCCTTGCACAGGCGGAGAGGATCCGCAACGAGGAAGCCGCCATCGACGACGTGGTCGACAGCCTGGTGGACCCCAACACGTCCGAAGACGAACCCCAGGTCGTGGCTGCGGCCGCCGACGAAGAGGAAGCCGAGGAAGACCTCGAGGATGATCTCGACGACGACGAGGAAGAAGAAAGCAGCAGCGGCACTGCCGCGGCCAGCATGAGCGAATCGCAGCTGGCCGATATGCGCAAGCAGGCATTGCAGAAGTTCGATATCGTCGCCGTCGAATTCGACAAGTTGCGCGCCGCGCGCGATGGCGAAGGCTACGGTTCGCCGGCCTATCTGCAATCGCAGCAGACGATTTCCCAGGAACTGCTCGGCCTGCGCTTTACCGCCAAGCTGGTGGAAAAGCTGTGCGACACCCTGCGCTCCCGCGTGGATGAAGTCCGCCAGATCGAAAAGCAGATCCTCGACATCGCGGTCAACAAGTGCGGCATGCCGCGTCCGCGTTTCGTCAGCGGCTTCCCGGGGAACGAGACGGATCTGGAATGGGTCGACCGCGAGGCGGAGCAGGAACATGCCTACAGCCCGATCCTGCGCCGCAACAGCCCGGCCATCAAGGAGTACCAGAAGAAGCTGATCGAGCTGGAAAAGGCCGCCGGCGTGCCGCTGGCCGAACTGCGCAAGATCAACAAGCAGATGACCACCGCCGAAATGCGTGCTCGCCAGGCCAAGCGCGAAATGACCGAGGCCAACCTGCGCCTGGTGATTTCGATTGCGAAGAAGTATGTCAATCGCGGCCTGCAGTTCCTCGACCTGATCCAGGAAGGCAATATCGGCCTGCTGAAGGCGGTGGACAAATTCGAATACCGCCGCGGCTACAAGTTTTCAACGTATGCGACATGGTGGATCCGCCAGGCGATCACCCGCGCTATCGCGGATCAGGCCCGTACCATCCGCGTGCCGGTGCACATGATCGAAACGATCAACAAGATGAACCGCATCTCGCGCCAGATCCTGATGGAAACCGGCTCCGAGCCGGACCTCGCGACGCTTGCCGCGAAGATGGATCTGCCGGAGAAGAAGCTGCGCGAGATCATGAAGATCGCCAAGGAGCCGGTATCGATGGACATGCCGATGGGCGACGACGGCGATTCCCAGCTGGGCGACTTCATCGAGGACAGCACCACGCTGGCGCCGGCCGATGCGGCCATGCATGCATCGATGCGCAGCGTGATCCGCGACGTGCTCGATTCCCTGCCGCCGCGCGAAGCCAAGGTGCTGCGCATGCGCTACGGCATCGACATGGCGAGCGACGCGACGCTGGAGGAAGTGGGCAAGCAGTTCGACGTGACGCGCGAGCGCATCCGCCAGATCGAAAACAAGGCGATGAACAAGCTGCGCCATGCATCCCGCGCGGACCGTCTGAAGACGTTCCTGGAAAGCGATTGATCGTTTTGAGGCGTCAGTCATCGCTGACTGCCGCCCGCTGACTGATCAAATCAGCGGAAAGCGGTATAAAGCATGAAGCAAGAAAGGGGAGACTGCGGTCTCCCCTTTTTCATGCTCTCCGTTCTGCAATGCATTCGGAAGCGAATATCAAGCGAACCGGCACGCCGGTCGATGCCGGCCGCGCAAATTGCAACAGGTTCAGCTCGGCTTTGCCACCATGAGGTAGAAGATGGCAAGGAAAGCGAAGAACGCCGGTATGCCGAGCAGCACCCAGTATTTGAAGTAGCGCCAGTACGCATCCGGAAGCGGTGCATTGCTGTCCGCCGCGCTGCGCGACAGCTCCTTCAGTTTCATCTGCAGCCACAGCACCGGCAGCCAGCACGCCACCGCGATCACATACAGGATGACCGACCAGACGATCCAGCGGCTGTTCATCGGAAAGCCCGCGAGCCGGATCAGGATATATCCGGTCAGCGGCTGGATGATGACCGTCGTCGACGTGAACAGCCAATCCGCCAGGACCACGATGCGCGTCACCACGGCAATTGCGCGAATGTCGCGCGAGATGGTGGCGAACAGCAGGTAAAACGCGGAGCCGATGCCGGTGCCGAACAAAAAGGTCGATGACAGGATGTGCAGCCATTTCACAGTGACATAGTCCATCAGCGTTCCTTCATTTCTTGTGCGGTCTGTCGGGTTCTTCGAGTTCGAGCAGCAGCCAGATGGCCGCCAGCATCGGCAGGTTCTTGAGCAGGGGGCCGTAGGGATGCAGCCAGAATTCGGGCAGGCGGAAACTGATGATGACCGTATAGAAGCCGATCAGGCCGAGCTGGGCCAGCCATAGCCAGCGCCGGTGCCGCTTGAGCGCCAGCGTGCCGATGCCGAACGCCAGGTCGAGCAGCGCCGCGCCGTACAGCATCAGCGGCGCCAGCGCGCCGGTGATGCCGGTGCGCGCCAGCAGCGCATAGCTTTCCTGCACCGGATACAGGCCGAGCGAGACGATGCCGGTCACGATCCACACCAGCGCGATGCTGACCCGCAGCACCGGCAGCAGCCAGGCCAGCTTCGCCTGCAGCCGGGTGGGTGCCTTGTCCTGCGCCGCGATGAAATCGCGCACCGCCCGCGGGGGCCTTCCCAGCAGTTCGGTGATGCGGGCCGCGCTGCCGGTATTGCCGCGTTCAAGCATCTGCAGGGTTTCCGGATCGAGCAGGCTCCCGGGCAGCAGACGTCCCGCCGCCGCGCCAAGCCTTACCAGGGGCATGGGTACCGGAATGAAATGGGCGCTGCGCCAGCCCAGCGCCGTGCGCAGCGTTCCCAGGAAATCACGCAGCGACATCGGCTCGGGACCGACGATGGCCACTCTCGTGCCCTGCCCCGCCGGCGCATCGAGCATGGCCATGATGGAGGCGACGACATCGTCCAGATGCACCGGCTGCACCTGCTGATGCCCGCCGCCCGGAAGAGCGATCAGGGGCAGGCTGGCAAGCGCGGTGAACAGGCGGGCGCTGGTGCCGCCCGGCCCGAATACCAGCGAAGGCTGCACCACGAACGAGGGCACCGACAGGCCGGACAGAAAATCGTCCGCGCGTTTCTTGCTGAGGTGGTAGCGGCTTTGCGCCTGCTCGTCGGCCCCGAGCGCGGAAATCTGCACGATCTTCCTGACTCCGCACTGGGCAGCGGCCTCGAACAGCGCAATCGGCGCGCGGACATGAATGGCGTCGAAACTCTGCGCGCCGTGTTCGCGGATGATGCCGACCGCATTGATGACGACGTCGACGCCCTGCAGCCTCGGCAGCCACGCGGATGCGTCGAAGTCCCTGGTGAAGTCTGCCGCTACATACCGGAAGCGCGGATCACGCTTCACGGAGGGATCACGTACTGCGCAAATGACCTGATGCCGGGCGGCGATCAATGCCTCCGCAAGATGGCTACCTATGAATCCGCTTGCTCCGGTTAGCAGCACGACCAATTGCGACTCCTTGTCTGGGAACCCTGCTCCTGTTTTGCGCGTCTGTTATACGACCGGCAAGTATCGCACTGAGTTCATTGACCGCCGGGCCGTCGGACGGCAGCGAAGCCGCCGGGATACGATTGCCAGGAGGAACAATGAAGACATGGGGACAAGCTCTCGCCGACGGATTGGTATCGGGCAGCATCGCTAGCATGGCTTCGACAGCCATGCTGACAGTACGCGGCGTGCGCGAGGCCGACACGCCGTATGCGCCGACCAATGCCACCAGCCAGTGGGTCCACGGCGAACAGGCCGCCTATCATGACGAACCGAGCGTGCGGCATACCGCCGTCGGCTACGTGATACATCACGCCTCCGTGACGCTGTGGGCGGTCATCTATGAAAAATGCTTCGGCGAGCATGCGGAGCGCGGCGACCCCGCAGACATCGCCAAGGCCGCCGCCGGCGGCGCGGCGGTCGCAGCCATGGCCTGCTTCGTCGATTACAGGCTGACCCCGCGCCGGCTGCGGCCCGGCTTCGAGAAACGGCTGTCGCGCGCTTCCCTGTTCATGACCTATGCGTCGTTCGGCGCCGGCCTGCTGGTACGCGGCCTGACGAAGGCTGCCGCCTCCCCGCGCCGGCCCAAGGCAAGTATCCATGATCCGAACGGCCAAACGGGCGTCCGGCCGTAAGCGATCTGCAACATCCGGCACGCAATTGTATCCGGCGTGTATCCGGACTGTTCCTTCCAGGCATCGGCGCGGTATATTGGCGTTTCCCTTTCATATCGGAAACGGCCGGGCGCCCAGCACCGCCCGGCGGAACAACATGATTCGCCTTCGATTCCTTGCCGTACTTCTTCTTCCCGTCATCCTATCCGGCTGCGGCGTGCTTGCGGCGCCATGCCGGATCGCCTCCGCCGGCATCAAGATGGTGCCGATCGTCGGCCATGCGGCCGCCCTGCCGACCGACGCCTGCGCCGCCGTCATCGACCCCTGACGCCCTGCGCCATCGGCCGCTGCTCGAAAGCCGGGCCCGCGGCTGCCTCGATGCATCCATAAAAAAGGAGGCAGGTCTCCCTGCCTCCAACTCACACTCCATCGGAGAACCACACATCCGCGCCGCCCGGGCTATCCTGACAACCCCCGGCAAACCGGCATGCGAACGCCTGCGCACGAAATGTGCGGGCGCAGGCATGGCTTTCCGATATACCCGGGATAAGCGCCATCCTGTGTGAACCGACAGGTTGACACGATAGACTTTTTTATAGCCCGGAGCATCCGGCATCAAGTATATTTCGCATACCGAACCCAATATAAACAGAGACACGCAATGTCAGGCCTGCCAGATCATTTGGACATTCACCTTATCCGCATTCTCTACCTGCTGCTGTCGGAGAGGAATGTCTCGCGGGTCGCCCTGAAACTGAACCAGCCCCAGCCGTCGATCTCGGCTTCCCTGCGCAAGCTGCGCGAACTGACGGGCGATCCGCTGCTGGTGCGCGGCGCGCGCGGCATGGTGCCGACGCAGCACGGCGAAAGCCTGCTGCAGCCGGCCAAGCGCATCTTGGACGAGACGGAAAAGCTCTTCGCACAGAAAACCGCGTTCTCTCCGCAGCATGAGGCGCGCACTTTCCACATCGCCGCACCGGATTATCTAGACAGCCAGTTCCTGCCCAATATCGTCGCCAGCGTGCGCCGGGAATCGCCGAAGAGCCGCGTCGTGATCCACGGTCTCGGTCCCGAAATCGATTATCTGCGCCTGCTGTCCGACGGCGAGCTCGATGTCGTGATCGCCAACTGGGAAGAACCGCCGCAGCATCTGCACATGTCGAAGCTCTTCGAGGATGAGATCGCCTGCATCATGCGCGCCGATTGCGCCTACGCCCTGCGCACGGGGCCGGACGAAATGACGGTCGAGGATTACCTGTCGCTGCCGCATGTGGCGCCGTCGCAGATGCTGGCCGGGTATTTCGGCGTCATCGAATCATTCCTCGCGAAGCAGAACCTGCATCGCAACGTCGTCGTCGAATCCGCCTACTTCGGCCTCATTCCCTACATGTTGACGCGCAGCGACCTGGTGCTGACCACCGGCCGCCAGTTCATGCGCTTCTACGAAAAGAACCTGCCGCTCAAGACCTTCAAGGTGCCCATCGCCTTTCCGGCCATGCGCTTCTATCAGCTCTGGCACGAGCGAGTGCATCATGCGCCGGAACACAAATGGCTGCGGGAGCTGATTTCCTCGACCGCGAAATCGCTATTGTTGCGTTGAAGCGGCACCGGCCGGCGTTCGCGCCGCTTTTCAGGTTCGGTCTCCGATCGTGCAAGGCCCCGATGGAGTATGGATGGCGGCAAGCAGACTTGCAACGTCGGACCGGGTTACGGTCAACGAGACTCCCGGCTCGGCGATGGAAAGTCCGGACAGCAGGGTGCTGAGTCGATCGGGCTCGGGGTGCATCAGTTCCAATGCGATAAGCCGGCATCCCCGGTCTTCGAGGAACAGCGCGGGATGACTCTTTGTATGCCACTCGATCAATGCTGGCGCCGTTCCGCTCAAGGGGAGACTGCCGTCTTCCGGGATGGTGATCAGCCATTCCAGCGGTCCTCTTGTCATCGGCTCGATGATGCCGAGCGGCTCGGTCGTACCGGAGAGCGACTTGCGAATGTCATCTGTTCGCGCGACCCAGCATGCAAGCCCGGGACCGGAAGCGGGCTGCTTGTCCAGTTCGAACCAGCGCGGACGCTGCGGTTTCACGGCTGCAGGATTGACGGCGATGACTTCGAGGAACATTGCGTTGCCCAGCCTGAGCAGCATGTTGTGCGTGCCCATGCGCGGATGCTCCCCTCCCGCCTGCGGCATCACGCCGAGGCGCTCGAGTACCAGCTTGCTTCCGGCCTCCAGCGACGGCGATGTAATGGTGATGTGGTCGATGCGGCATGCCATGCCATGGTCTCCTGACTGTCAAATACCTGTGCCAATGGGGCAATAAAACACCGCAACGGAAAGCGCCAACACTGATACAGGTTTTGAATTAATCGATTCAGTATCTAGCTTAGACTAATCAGAATCGTTTTTCTACAATTGCCCACTGAAGATGCATGGCAGTCCCCTGCACAACAGAGCGTGCCTGCCTTCCCCTGCAAGTCCATCGGCCCGGGAGTGTAAAAAGGCACAGACCTTATTCGCGTGTTCCGAGACCTGCGGTTCCTTCTTCGTCGGGTAGCGGCCCAGGCATCAACCGGCACTCATGCATCGCAGCGCAGAAGCCTTGGGCTTCACCGCATCAACAACATCATTGGAGGACGACACATGAAACACAGGAGACGCGTCTCTATCATTTCCATCGCCATGGCCGCGGCGGCATCAGCCGGACTGACGTTCTCAGTCATGGCAACGGCCCAGAATTTTCCCGCCAAACCGATCACCATCGTCGTGGGCTCAAGTCCCGGCAGCACCACCGATGGACTGGCGCGGACCATCGCCCAGGAAGTGATCGGCGCAACGAAGCAGCCGGTCATCGTGGAAAACAAGCCGGGCGGAGGCGGCGGAATCGCAGCGCAGTTCGTGGCACGCGCAGCGCCCGACGGCTATACCGTGTTCATGACCACCAATACCACCCAGGCCGCCAATCCCTTCCTCTACAAGAAGCTGACCTATCACCCGGTGAAGGACTTCACGCCGGTGGCGGCGCTTGTCAAAGGCTATCTGCTGATGGTGGTCAATCCGAGCGTGAAGGCGAAGAACGTCTCGGAATTCATTTCGATGGCGAAGAAGGAACCGGGAAAATATACCTTCGGTTCAGGCAGTTCCTCGGCGCGCGTCGCGGCGGAACTGTTTCAACAGATGACCGGGGTGAGCATGACGCATGTCCCCTACAAGGCCAATCCGAATGCGGTCGTGGACCTCGTCAGCGGCCAGATCGACATGATGATCGTCGACCTGACAACCAGCCTGACGCATGTGCGTTCCGGCAAGCTCAATGCACTGGGCGTCACCAGCCTTCAGCGTTCGCCCCTGGTACCTGACCTGCCGACGCTGAATGAAACCGGACTGCCCGGCTACCAGATCAGCTATTGGAACGGGCTGTATGCACCTGCCAACACGCCGGAGGCCGTCGTGAAGCGGCTCAACGAACTCATGCTCAAGGCGATGCAGTCGGAAGCCGTGAAGAAGTTCGTGTACCAGAACGGAATGGAAGTGTTCACCTCCAGCCCGGACGAACTCAAGGCGTTCCAGGCAACCGAGCTTGAGCGCTGGGGAACGATCATCAAGAGCGCCGGCATTCAGCCGGAATAAGCGCTCCTGTCCGACAGGTTGATGGCGGGGTGGCGAAATAAGGCTTCGCCGGCATCAGCCAAGTGGAGACATGAAGGATTCGGGCTTCTGGTTCATTGGTGATTCTGGATAGCGCGGGCGAAAGCCGGAATGGAAATTGGCAAAGCTTCCGACGTTCATCAATTTCTTTCGAACACGCATTTCTCTGCCCTTTCTACCATGTACGTGTCTTGCCCTATGGAGCGTGTTGATGAATTGCACGCATTCTCAAAGATACATGCGCGCTGAATCATGAGTTTGCTGCAGCGCGGCTTTGTGCAAGGTCAAACACAGCCATGGTCAATGCAAAAGGCAGAACCCGAGGCTTGTAATCACGCGGCTGGAGCCTAGACTTTGCCCACTGCCGCCCGAGATCGCTGCAGGATGTGCCATGCATGTGTGAAAGCTCCGCCTCGCTTTCCATGCGTTAAATCGACCACCCAACCGTCGCGCAACTGTCCTGTGTCTCCTGACGGCAGATGATTACTGCTCTTCAGGAGGTCAAGATGAAACGAGTTTCCATGATTGCGCTTGCCGTTTCGCTCACGGCTTGCGGCGGTTCGGACAATATCGGCGGTGTTGCCGCAACGGTGACGAGTACGCCGGACGCATCGACTGCCCAGGCAACGGCGACCGTTCCGCCAGGAACGCCTGCGACCCCGCTGGCGCAAGCCGGCGCTACGCCTGCAGCTACGCCAGGAGCGACACCAGCCGCAACGCCCACAGCGGCTACGCCCGCGTTGCCTGCCGACACCCTGCCAGCCGACGCCGCAGCCACGGCATTCTTTGTGACCGCCTACCAGTCCGGGCTCGCTGAAATCCAGCTTTCCCAGTTGGCCGCCACCCGCGGCGAAAACGGAAAGGTTAGAGAATATGCACAGCAAGTGCTTGCACATCACACCGTGGTCAACGGAGAAATTCAAAAGATCGCACAGGCAAAGCAGATCACGCTGCCGACTGCCGTCACGCAGGAGCAAACGGCGGATGTCACTGCATTGACGGCACTGAGCGGACTCGAGTTCGACCGTTCCTACATGGCGCTGAATGTGAATGCGCACCAGGCCGCGGTGGCGGAAACAATGCGCACCGGCGCCGCGACCAATGACGACAATGTGCGGGTGTTTTCGGCTGCCGTGCTTCCCATCCTCAAAACGCATCTTGTTTTTGCCGAAGACATTCTCAACCAGCTGGACCCTGCCGCCTTCGTTGCGACGATCTATCAGAGCAGCCAGGCTGAACTGGCCTGGGCGCAGTCGGCTCTGGAGCGCGCAAGCGACGCCGGGGTGCGCCAGTATGCGCAGAAGATGGTCACCGAGCATACCGCGGCAAACGATCGCATATCCTCTTTCGCCGGCGACAAGGAGCTGCCGCTGCCCAGCGGCCTGAGCCAGGAGCAGCAGGCGGTGACGGAAGACTTGCAGCGCTTCTCGGGCGCCGACTTTGACCGTGCCTATATGGACGTGAATGTCATTGCCCACCTGCGCGCCACCCGTTATGCGCGCAGCCAGATGGGCTCATCCGGCCGCGATGTCGATGTGCGCGCATTGGCGCGGGAACTCGAACCCGATCTCGCCGGGCACCTGCTCAATGCCACCGAACTGGCACGGCTGATCGAACCGAGCTTTGTCTACCGCGCCTACCAGTCGAATCTGGCCGAGCTTAGCCTGGCCTATCTGGCGGCCGCTCGATCGACCGACAGCAGCGTCATCTCCTATGCGCAACGCATGATCAACGAGCATCTGCCGGTTGCGGCCCAGCTGCGCCAGCAGGCGGCGGCAACGAACACGCCGTTGCCCGTCGAGGTGTCGCCGGAGGCCATGCTCGCATTCGGCACATTGCTGGTCATCGATGACGACCTCTTCAATGCCGGATACACCGCCTACAATACGCGGCTGCATGACAAGGCGATCGAGTTGTTTAGCGAAGAAACGCGTACGCCCGACAGCACGGCAACCCAGACCTTCGCGCAGACGCTGTTGCCAACGCTGACTTCCCATCGCGACGAGGCGCGCACGCTGCGCTCCAGGTTTGCGCTTCAGGTGCTGCAGCTGATCCAGCGCCTGCCGGTCTTTACCGGCGCATCGACGATGTAGGAGGCAATGCGGTTCGCCGGCAGCAGCCTTGTGACGCATGCTGCCGGCGCTTGGCGCAGATAGGCCGTTCAATTGCACGCCTGCCGCACAGGTGCGATACCGGTCTGGATTGCACCGGCAGCCCGAGCCGGTATCACGCGGACCCGATGGGAAGCGCTGTCTTGTACTTCACCTGCTTGAGCGCAAAGCTCGAGCGGATGTTCTTTATCCCCGGAATCCTGGTCAAATGGTTCAGGATGAAGCCTTCCAATGCCTGGATGTCCGGCACGACGATGCGCAGCAGGTAATCCGCGTCGCCCGTCATCAGGTACACCTCCATGACCTCGTCGAAATGGCTGACCGCCTGTTCGAACCGGGCCAGTGCGGCCGACTCCTGCTTCTCCAGGCTGACCTGGATGAAGACGTTCATCTTCAGGCCGAGCATCGGCGGGTCCACCAGCGCGACATAGCGGGAAATGACCTTGCCCGCTTCCAGCTGCTTCACCCTCGCAAGCGTCGGCGAAGCGGACAGGCTGACCTTCTTGGCGAGTTCGACATTGCTGATGCCGGAGTCTTCCTGCAGCACCTTCAGGATGCGCAGATCGGTGGGATCCAGTTTCATCTCGGTATTAAATCCTGATTTTTATCTAACGATGGCATTTTATGCTGCCATCGAACTTTCAGTCAGCTCATTTCGATCGCCTATTCTGCAAGATCGGCCGTACAGTATGTGCAACAAACCCAACTGGAGCACAGACCATGGAAATGCCGGCCATCAACCATCTCCAACATCAGTTCGACCAGGACCCGCAGGAAACCGGCGAATGGCTGGATGCGCTCCAGGCGGTGATCCAGCATGCAGGTCCGGAACGCGCGCGTTACCTGCTCTCCTGCCTGAGCGCGGGTGCTCGCGAATTGGGAGTCAAATGGCAGGACGCACGCAACACGCCCTACATCAATACAATCCGTGCAGCGGATGAGCCGCCCTTCCCCGGCGGCTCCGACGCACTGGCGGCCGAACAGCATCTTGCCAGCCTGATGCGCTGGAATGCGCTGGCGATGGTGGTCAGGGCAAACCGCGCTTATGGCGAACTTGGCGGCCACATCGCCAGCTATGCGTCCGCCGCGGACCTGTTCGAAGTCGGATTCAACCATTTCTTCCGTGCCCGCACCGCAACCTTCGGCGGCGACATCGTGTATTTCCAGGCGCATTCGGCGCCCGGCATCTATGCGCGCGCCTATCTCGAAGGCACGCTGACCGAAAGGGAGCTCGGCTTCTACCGGCAGGAGATCGAGGCTCGGAAGCACGGCACGCGCGGACTGTCTTCCTATCCGCATCCCTGGCTGATGGAGAATTTCTGGCAGTTCCCGACCGGATCGATGGGCATCGGGCCGATCAGCGCGATCTACCATGCGCGCTTCATGCGCTATCTCGAGCACCGGGGCCTGATGGCCGCACAGGACCGCAAGGTATGGGGCGTGTTCGGGGACGGCGAAATGGATGAGCCGGAATCGCTGGCCGCATTGAGCCTCGCGGCAAGAGAAAATCTCGACAACCTCGTCTTCGTCATCAACTGCAACTTGCAGCGCCTCGACGGCCCGGTGCGCGGCAACGGTCATATCGTCGATGAGCTAGAAACGCTGTTTGGCGGCGCTGGCTGGAACGTGATCAAGCTGCTGTGGGGCTCGGATTGGGACCCGCTGTTCGAGCGCGACAAGACCGGTGAACTCGCCGATGCGCTGAACCGCACCGTGGACGGCCAGCTGCAGACTTTCGCGGCCAATGACGGGGCCTTCAATCGCGAACATTTCTTCGGACAGACGCCCGCATTGAAAGAACTCGGCGCCAACCTGACCGACGACGAGATCGACCGCCTGCGACGCGGCGGCCACGACATGAAGAAAATCCATGCCGCTTACGATGCCGCGAGCCGCCACCGGGGCCGGCCGACCGTGATCCTGGCCCAGACGAAAAAAGGCTACGGCATGGGCAAGGCCGGCCAGGGAAAGATGACGACCCACCAGCAGAAGAAACTCGACACCGATACGCTGCTCGAATTCCGCGACCGCTTCCGCCTTCCGATTTCGGATGCCCAATGCGAGGCAGTGGCTTTCTACAAGCCGGCCGAAGACAGCGCGGAAATGCGTCATCTGCACCGGCGACGGGCGGAGCTGGGCGGCTTCATGCCGCGCCGGACGGTTTCAAACGCAAGACTGGAAGTGCCCGATGCACAGTCCTATGCCAGGTTCGCCCTGGAGGCCGATGGCAAGGAAATGTCGACCACCATGGCGCTGGTGCGCATGCTGGCCGCCCTGCTCAAGGACGGCGGCATCGGAAAACACATCGTACCCATCGTCGCCGACGAAGCCCGGACCTTCGGCATGGCCAACCTGTTCCGCCAGGTCGGCATCTACTCCTCGCAGGGACAGCTCTATGAACCGGAAGACATCGGCTCCATCCTGTATTACCGCGAAGCGCGGGACGGGCAGATCCTGGAGGAAGGCATTTCTGAAGCCGGCGCCATCTCGTCATGGACGGCGGCGGCCACCAGCTACTCGGTGCATGGCTTGCCGATGCTGCCTTTCTACATCTATTACTCGATGTTCGGCTTCCAGCGCATCGGCGACCTGATCTGGGCGGCGGCGGACCAGCGCGCCCGCGGCTTCCTGATTGGCGCCACGTCCGGCCGCACCACCCTGGCGGGCGAAGGCCTGCAGCATCAGGACGGCTCGAGCCATGTGGTTGCAGCCACGGTGCCCAACTGCATTTCGTATGACCCGGCCTATGCGTATGAACTGGCGGTGATCGTGCAGGACGGCATGGAACGCATGCTGCAGAAGCAGGAAGACGTCTTTTACTACGTGACCGTCACCAACGAAAACGAGGCCCAGCCGGCGATGCCGCAAGGTGTAGAAGGAGTGGAAGACGGCATCCGGCGCGGCATGTATTGCCTGAAGGCCGAGGCGCAGGCCGACGTGCGCCTGCTGGCCTCGGGTCCGATACTCAAGGAGGCCATCGCCGCCGCTGCGCTGCTCGGGCAGAAGTTCGGCGTGCGCGCCGAGGTATGGAGCGTGACGAGCTTTACCGAACTGGCCCGCGACGGCATGGCGGCTGAACGCAGGCAGCGCCTCGAGGGTTCCTGCGATGAAGCCTTTGTGACCCGTCAGCTTTCCGGCAGCACCGTACCCGTCATCGCTGCCAGCGACTATGTCCGCAGCCTGCCGGAAAGCATACGCGCCTACGTTCCGGCACGCTATGTCACGCTGGGCACGGACGGGTTCGGCCGCAGCGATACGCGGGCGAACCTGCGCGACTTCTTCGAAGTCAGTGCAAGCTGGATTGCCTTCGCTGCGATGCGGGAATTGCCGCAAGGGCGAAACCCCGATCAACTGACGAGCATTGCAGAAACACTGGGGCTGGAGTTGAACAAGCCCATGGCGACGCAATCTTGAGAGCAAGGCATAGTGCCGCCCGGCCGCGGGACACCGCATCAAACAGATGCTGGCATCCCGCAGCCGGGAGGCACCATCTATACCCGGCTAAAGGATATGCAACCCTTCAACTCCTCCGGCGACCTTAGAACAGGTGACGGATGCCGGCGTTGAAGATGGTCGCCTTGACGTCTGCGGCACCGGTTGCTTCGGAGCGCTGCCATGCAGCCGACGTGTACAGGTTGGTGCGCTTGGACAGAGGGTGTGAGTAGCCGAGAGCAATCTGGTCGGACTTCGCGTCCGAGTTCTTGTCGTCGGCACGAATCCATGATGCCAGAACATTGCCGACGCCAACCGGAACGGTTGCGCCCAGCAGGAAGGTACGGTTTTCGAACAGCGTGACTGCGCCAGTCTCCAGTTGATTATCCTGATAACCCGCGTGCAGCTTGGCTACGCCCAGGTTGTAGGTGCCGCCGAGCAGATAGGATTTCTGGTCGATCGCGCCGGTTGCGTTCCGTGCATTGGTATAGGTAGCGACTGCGGCGATCGGACCATTGGCGTAGGTAGCGGAGACAGCAAGCTGCCGGCCGTTCGAGAATGATCCAGCCTGCTCGCCCAGGCCATACTGCAGCGCGCCCGTGAAACCACCGAAATTACCAGTCTGGTAAACGATGGAATTGTCGAGGCGGATATCGACGTTGGGCGAAGAGCCGACGACAAGGCCACTCGCAGGCGTCGCTGAGCCGAGTGCCACTACGCTGCCGGCCCAGAAGTAAGGCAGGCCGGGAAAACCGAGCCTGGCGCTGCCCGGAATGGCATTCTCGGTGTTACCGGCGAGATTGGTGGAGAACGGGTCGAACACGTTCAACGCGTCATGGTTCAGCGTGTACTGGCGTCCCATTTTCAATGTGCCGAGCGCTTTGCCGGAAAGACCTACAAATGCCTGGCGGCCGAACAGGCGACCACCCTGGCCCAGCGAGCCGGTGTCGATGTTGTAGCCGTTCTCCAGTGTGAAGATGGCGGAGAGGCCGCCACCGAGATCTTCAGTACCGCGGAAGCCGATGCGGCTGCCGCTCTGCTGTCCGCTGCCGATGCCCCAGACCGGCTCCGTCGTATTGGTGTCGATGCGGGAGAAGCCGACATCGGCCACGCCATAGATGCTGACATTCGTTTGTGCGCTGGCGATGTTGGCAAAGGCCGCAAACAAGGCCAGTGCGAGCAGGTTTTTTTTCATTATGTTTTCCCTTGGTTGGTATTGGAGAAGGCAAGTCTTTCCATCGACCAGACTGCTGGTCGACATTGCGATCGGCCTTCCTGCGATCGAAAGCGAACTGAAAACGGCAAGCGGAATGCGTAACGTGTTTGCAGATATGCCCTCACGACGCACCCGGAGCCGATCGGGTATGAAATGCAGGCGTGACAAAATGAACCGGTCTCGCCATGTCACAGCTGACCGGTTCATTGAAACGGCGATTGGGATCAGGTTACGCGTGCGTCCGATCCACCTTGGGAACCGCAGCTGGAATCCTGTACCCCGCCGAGCGGCAATTCCGCCGACGAAAGCGCAGGCATTTTCATCTGCACACGGATAAGCTCCCGGCCTCTTGCTTGCTTATCTTGCCCAGCGCAGCACGAGCGGATCGAGCCGGCGGGCGGCATCGAGCAAGCCTTCCCGCACCGCAGGATGCATGGGCGCGAACGGATGGCGCGGCGCTTCGCAGGCAATGATGCCGCCCGCCTTCATCAGGGCTTTCGCGGTCAGGATGCCGCCCTGGCGGTTTTCGTAGTTGATCAGCGGCAGCCACTTTGCGTAGGCCGCAACGGCGTCCTCGCGCCGTCCTTCCATGTACGCATCGATGATGGTGCGGATGCCGTCGGGATAGGCGCCGCCCGTCATCGCACCGGTCGCGCCGGCGTCCAGATCGGCCAGCAGCGTGATGGCTTCCTCGCCGTCCCAGGGACCTTCGATGGCTTCGCCGCCCAGCGCAATCAGTTCGCGCAGCTTGCTTGCCGCACCCTGCGTCTCGATCTTGAAATAGGCCACATTCTCGATTTCCCTGGCCATCCTCGCCAGGAACGCCGGCGACAGCGGCGTGCCGGCCACCGGCGCATCCTGGATCATGACGGGTATCGTGATCGCATCGGACAGCCGTGCGAAGAACTCGTGTATCAAGGGTTCCGATACGCGGATGGTCGCGCCATGGTAGGGCGGCATCACCATGACCATCGACGCACCCATGTCCTGCGCCCTGCGGCTGCGCGCCGCGCAGACGGCGGTGCCGAAATGCGTGGTGGTCACGATGACCGGCACCCGGCCGGCCACATGCTCGAGGATGGTCCGGGTCAGGATCTCGCGCTCGTCGTCGGCCAGCAGGAACTGCTCCGAGAAGTTCGCGAGAATGCACAGGCCGCTGGAACCGGCGTCGATCATGAAATCGACGCAGCGCTTCTGGCTTTCCAGATCCAGCGTGCCGTCCTCATTGAACGTTG
Organism: Noviherbaspirillum malthae; assembly: GCF_015352985.1. GTDB lineage: Bacteria > Pseudomonadota > Gammaproteobacteria > Burkholderiales > Burkholderiaceae_D > Noviherbaspirillum > Noviherbaspirillum malthae. Next base: position 48,000 of record NZ_JACYXF010000018.1, read on the forward strand.
TCGGCACCACCGGGAAGACGCCGCGGTAGCGTTGGCGCGAGAGTGAATTCATCTGGCTCATTCAATGATCTCGAAGTTGTGAAGATGATCGGTACGCAGCGACAGGCCGAGTCCCGGGGTCTTGTCGTCGAGCTGCAGGAAGCCGTTGACGGCATCGGGCTCGCCTTCGAAGATGTAATAGAACAGTTCGTTGCCGACTTCGACGTCATGCACCGGGAAGTATTCGCTCATCGGGCAGTTCAGGCTGCTCATCGTCAGATGGTAGTTGTGCATCTGGCCTGCATGCGGAATCACCGGTACCGAATAAGCCTCGCACAGCGCATTGATCTTGTGCGCCATGGTGATGCCGCCCACACGGTTGGTGTCGTACTGCACCACCGAGACCGCGCGCTTGTCGAGCAGTTGCTTGAATCCCAGCAGCGAGAACTCGTGTTCGCCGCCGGAGATCGGGATGCTGGTCAGGCGGTTCAGCTCCGCATAGCCGTCGATGTCGTCGGCGATGACCGGCTCTTCCAGCCAGCGCGGCTGGTATTTTTCCAGCTTGGGCAGGATGCGCTTGGCATATTCCAGGTTCCAGCCCATGTAGCATTCGAGCATCAGGTCGTTGTCATAGCCGATGACTTCGCGCACCGCTTCGACCGACTTCAGGTTTTCCACCACGCCCTGCTGGCCATGTGCCGGGCCGTAGCCGAAGCGCATCTTGAAGGCGCGGAAACCCTGCTTCAGGAATTTTTCCGCTTCCGCCTGCATTTCCCGGAGGTCGGTGCGATACAGCTTGCTGTAATAGCAGGGAATCTTTTCCTTGGTGCGCCCGCCGAGCAGCTTGAACACCGGCTGGTTGGCTGCCTTGCCGAGGATGTCCCAGATGGCGATGTCGACCGCGGAGATCGCAGCCATGCCGACGCCCTTGCGGCCCCATGCATGGGTGGCGCGGTACATGCGCTGGTTGATGTATTCGTAATCCCACGGATCCTGCCCCAGCACCAGCGGCGCGAGGTACTGGTCGATGATGGCCTTGGCGATGCGCGGCGCCAGCGCCACGTTGCCCAGACCGACCAGTCCGGTGTCGGTTTCCACTTCCACCACGGTCCAGCCATGGAAGCGGAAGGTATTCATCGTATCGCTGCCGCTCTCGTGGCGATTGGCCTGGTTGTCATAGACCATGTCCATCGCGTTGGAGCAGAAGTTGCCCTGCGGCGGCACGGTCGGGCCTTTCCATTCGAAGACGCGCGCGCGAATTGATTTGATTTTCATGTTGTGGTTCCTGGTAATCCTGATTGATTAAGAAGCGCTTTTTTGACGATAGGCCGCGCCCATGCGGGCGGCGATGGCGAAAGCATTGGCGGTCGCGGTGACATCGGCCTTTCCCTGGCCGGCGATGTCGTAGGCGGTGCCGTGTGCCGGCGTCGTGATCGGAATCGGCAGCCCGCCCTGCACGGTCACGCCGCGCGAAAAGCCCATCAGCTTCAGGGCGATCTGTCCCTGGTCGTGATACATCGTGACGATGCCGTCGACCTTGCCGTCACGTCCCTGCAGGAAGATGGTGTCGGCGGAGAACGGACCTGTGACGGCCACGCCTTTTTCCTGCAGCTCCTTTACCGCGGGGATGATGATGTCGATCTCTTCGCGGCCGCAGGTGCCTCCTTCGCCGTTGTGCGGATTCAGTCCGGCTACCGCGACGCGGGGCTGCGCAACGCCGCTGGCCTGCAGCGAGGTGTACAGGAGCGTTGCAGCGTCCGTCACGCGCTTGCGGTCGATGTACTTCGCCACATCCTTCAACGGCACGTGCGAAGAGATGCGTGAAGTCCAGAGGCCGTCCAGCGTATTGAACTCGCAGAAGTAAGTGTCGACGCCAAGGTACTCCGCGAAGTGGTGCAGTTCATCCTCATGCCGCAAGCCGCCTTGCTTCATTGCATGCTTGTTCAGCGGGGCGAAGCAGATCGCATCCACTTCGCCGGCGCGTGCGGCATCCATGCAGCGGTCCAGCACATTCAGCACCGATCTGCCTCCAGGTGCGGCGGCGACGGCAATCTGTACTTCCGCCGGATCGACGCTGGCAACCGCGAGGAAGGCCGGCACTTGCGTATTGCCGCGATTGCGCACTTCGGCAAAACCGCCGACTTCACGCGTCGGCACCGTCAAACCGGCCTGCTGCTGCCCTTGCGCCCACAGCCATGGGTCGCCGACCAGCACCACATTGGCCGCCTGCATGGTTTCGGCACGCGCAAGCAGTTTTGCGATCAGCTCGGGACCGATCCCGCCCGGGTCGCCGAGCGTCACGGCGACGACCGGCTGACGCGCGGATTGTTGAGTCGTGTCTTGAGTCATGATTAATCTGCCTTGATGCCGCGCCGCTTGATCAGCTCGGCATACCGGGCATTCTCCTTTTCGTGGAAAGCGATGAATTCCGCTTGTGTCATCGGGTTGATTTCGGCGCCGATGGATTCCAGGCGCTTGCGGGCGTCCGGATTGGCCAGCAATTTGTTCACCTCGTCATGCACGCGCTGCTGTACGGCCTTCGGTGTGGCCGCAGGCATGTAGAGTCCATACCAAGCGCCCATTTCGGCGCCCTTGACGCCGGATTCCGCCAGGGTCGGAACGTTCGGCAGTTTCGGGCTGCGCTGGGGGCTTGCCACCGCCAGTGCCTTTACCTTGCCGGTCTGGATATGCGGCAGTACCGAGGCCATGGTGTCGAAGCTCATCTGCACCATGCCGCCCATCACGTCGAGCAATGCCGGACCGCTGCCCTTGTAAGGAATGTGGACGATCGATGTACCGGTCGCTTCCTTGAACAATTCCCCGGCGATGTGCTGGGTGCTGCCCGAGCCGCTGGACGCATAGTTCAGCTGGTCCGGCTTGCTCTTTGCGAGGGCGATCAGCTCGCTGACGTCCTTTGCCTTCAGATCGTTGTTCACCACGAGCACATTCGGTACGGACCCGACGAACGCCACCGGCACGAGATCCTTCCTGTTGTCATATGGCAGCTTGAGGATGTACGGCGCAATCGCGTGCGCGGTGGAGACACCCATCACCATGGTGTGTTCGTCGGTGGATTTCGCGGTTGCATCCGCGGCAAGCGTGTTGGAGGCGCCCGGCTTGTTTTCCACGATGAAGCTGACCTTGAATGCGGCACCCAGGCGCTCGGCGACCACCCTGGCCATCGCGTCGGTGCCGCCGCCGGGGCTCGATCCCACGAGAATGCGCACCGGCTTGCTGGGCCACGCCACTGCGGCCGGCTGCGAGGATTGCGCATGGACCAGGCCAGGCGCCAGGAGTATCCAGGCGAGAAAGGCCAGCCGCTGTCGTTTATTCATTGAAGTCTCCTTGATAATTTATTTAATAAGTATCGAATCAAACAGGTCTACAAACCATACCAGTTGTCACAAATAAAAGGTCATGCTCCGGCAAAGGCACGCCTTGTTTAGCGCGCCATCTCCTGCACGGTACTCTTGTGAACGTGCTGCAAATGATGTCCCAGCGCTTCTTCCGCGATGACGGGATCGCCGGTGGCAAGCGCGGCGACGATGCGCTCATGGTCCTGCACGCTCTGCGCGATGGCGCCTTTGCGCTTGAGCGCCTGGCGGCGGTAGTCGAGCGCATAGTCATACATGTCACTGACGAAATCGCGCAGCAATCCGTTGCCGCAAGCGGCATAGATGATGGCGTGGAACTCGCGATCCGAAATCTGGAATGAGACCGGATCGTTCACCATCAGCTTCTGGTCGGCCACCAGCGTGCGCAGCCGTTCCAGGTCAGCCTTGCTGATTCTCGTCGCGGCCAGCTTGACCACCTGGGCTTCGACCTGGGCGCGGGCTTCGGCAACCTCATCCGCGCCCTTGTCCTTCAACTTGGCCAGCGCGCGAACGGACGATGCCAGCGTTTCCTTGCCCGGGCCGATCACGCGGGTGCGCGCCCCCTGCGAGACTTCCAGCATGCCGCGCGCATGCAGTTCCGCAATGGCTCCCCGGACCGTTTCGCGCGACACCTGCAAAGTGCCGGACAACGCACGTTCCGATGGAAGCTCGTCGCCGGGCTGAAGCAGACCGCTTACGATCATGTAAGCCAGCTTGTCGGCGATCTGATGCTTGACCGTGCGCTTGACGATATCAGTCTCGCCGCCGGGTAAACGGGTCAGGAGTTCCATTGTTGATCAACTTATCTACTGGTACGGCCAGTGTACCAGTCGTTTTCGCGGAAAGCAAGGAGGCACTGGTTGACATGTTACCGCCGACGAGGCGGCGCCCTCGTCAAGTATGGGTCTCGATACCCAATATATCGGCATGCATAACATGTCTATCAGTCAACGCCTATGCGCGGCGTGCCGCTTTCCGCTAGCATGCGCATAGCATGGGGATTCGGCCGTTCGAAACCCGTGCGCTGCTCTCTTTGCAGTTTGCAAATGTTTTAAACCATAGAAGGTTACGCAATGAGTTCCACCCTCCTCGTCAAGCATGCCCGCGTTCTGGTCACCATGGACGATACCCGCCGCGAGATCGCCGACGGCGCCGTCTTCGTCCGCGGCAACGTGATCGAACAGGTCGGACTCACGGCGGACTTGCCGCAGGACGCGGATGAAGTCATCGATGCAGGAGGCTGCGTCGTGCTGCCCGGCCTCGTCAATACGCACCACCACATGTACCAGAGCCTGACGCGCGTCATTCCCGGCGCGCAGAACGGCGAGCTGTTCAACTGGCTGCAGAACCTGTATCCGATCTGGGCCAATCTCACGCCGGAAATGGTGGAAGTCTCGACGCTCACGGCCATGACGGAACTGATGCTGTCCGGCTGCACGACCAGCAGCGACCACCTGTATATCTATCCGAACGGCTGCCGGCTGGAGCACAGCATCGAGGCTGCTCAGCGCATCGGCATGCGCTTCCATGCCGCGCGCGGGTCGATGAGCGTGGGACAGAGCAAGGGCGGCCTGCCGCCCGACCGCGTAGTGGAAGATGAAGCCGCGATCCTCAAGGATACCCAGCGCCTGATCGAGACCTGGCATGATTCGTCGCGCCATGCAATGCAGCGCATCGTGGTCGCTCCCTGCTCGCCCTTCTCCGTGTCCAGGGACCTGATGCGGGAATCGGCGGCAATGGCGCGCCACTATGGCGTCTCGCTGCACACTCACCTTGCCGAGAGCAAGACCGATATCGACTACAGCCGGGAAAAGTTCAACATGACGCCTGCGCAGTATGCGGAAGACTGCGGCTGGATCGGCCACGACGTCTGGCATGCGCACTGCGTCCAGCTTGACGACGACGGCATCGCGCTGTTTGCGCGCAGCCATACCGGCGTTGCCCACTGCCCTTGCTCCAACATGCGCCTCGCATCAGGCATAGCACCGGTGCGCAAGATGCGCGACGCCGGTGTGCCGGTGGGCCTTGGGGTTGACGGCTCCGCGTCCAATGATTCGGGCCATCTGCTGGGCGAAGTGCGCCAGGCAATGCTGCTGCAGCGCGTGGGCTTCGGCCCCGATGCGATGACCGCGCGCGAGGCGATTGAAATCGCAACGCTGGGCGGCGCGAAGGTGCTGAACCGAGACGATATCGGCGCATTGAAGCCCGGCATGTCGGCCGATATCGTGATGTTCAACCTGAACCAGATCGGATTTGCAGGCGCATTGCACGACCCGGTTGCGGCGCTGGTCTTCTCGACGCCTTCCAATGCCTGGTACAGCATCATCAACGGCCGCGTGGTGGTGCGCGACGGCCGCTGCACGACGGTGGAAACCGGACCGCTGATCGAACGCCATCAGCGCCTGGCACTGCAGTTGTCCAATGCGGCGCGTGTCGTGAATTAAGACATTCATCTGATTCGGCTTGCATGCCGGATTCTGGAATGCAAAGCGACGGTCGGAAATACAAATAGTAAAAAGCCGCCTGAGGTCTTGGCAATCCCCCTCACCCCTACCCCCGCTCCGCGCCCCACGGTTCGGCTTGCAAGCCGAACCGGCTACGGCAGCGCAAACCAATGGTTTGCGAAACCCTGCCTTCGCCCCGCCTGCGGGAGAGGGGAATTCATTCTCCGTGCCCAAACCGCGCCGGTGTCAATCAAGTCGAAAAGACCGGCACGCGGGCTTGAAGTAATTCAGTTGAGTTGTGCCTGCGGGATAGCACCCGGCCCAGGCCATATCTAGTCCCTGATCTCGGGCTCGACGAGCTTCGCGAGCTGTTCAAGCGATTCCTGCCAGCCAAGGTAGCAGGCTTCGGCCGGAATCGCGGAAGGAATTCCCTCCTGCCTGATGCTCACCTCGACGCCGCAGAATACCTCCCGCAATGTCACGGTGGTTTCCATGCGGCCGGGCAAACCCGGATCATCGAACTCGGCCGTATAGCGCAGACGCTTGCCCGGCTCCAATTCCAGGTATTCACCGCCGAATGCATGACTGCGACTTGTCGTGAAATTGGCGAACGACATCCTGTAACGGCCGCCGACCCGGCAGTCCATCTCATGCACGGTGCCGACGAATCCATAGGGCGGCAGCCATTTTGCGAAGGCGCCCGGCGTAGTGAATGCGCGAAACACGCGATCGGGTGTGGACTTGAGAACACGGTGCAGTTCAACGGTATGCCTGGACATGATGAAGTACCTTATGGAAGTGGCAGAGGACAACCCTCACCCGCACGACGAACCAGCTGTCCTGATTTCGACATGCCGCCGCAATCTTTTTGCGCCATGTTCGCCGCCGGGCTTCCGGTGCTCATCGGCTGCCGTTGGTTTCATGGAAAAATTTCCCGGAAGTCACTGCTTTCGGCCACTGCGCTTGCGGTGCAAGCTGTACAGCATGAACAGCACGATGGCCAGGTTGAGCGCCAGCATGCTTGCGGCGAGCCAGTTCGGGCGCTTGAACAGCTCATTCAGTTCGAAAGGCAGATAGACCGCGCCGCTGGCCGCCGCAAACCATTCGCCCCAGGGTCTTTCCCGCCACAGGCCGTAGGCCTCGATGAACCTGACCAAGGCATAAGCCCCTGCGCCGGCGGCGAGCTGCAGCAGGCGCGCATCGTCGATTTTCGCCGCCAACTCCAGAAAGATACGCGGACGGTGCGAGGCAGGGTTGAGATGCGCATGCCGCACAAGCGCTTCGGCAAGCTCCTGCACATTATGATGAATCAACGAGAACAGGCCCAGGCCGGCCAGCAGAACCACAGCCCCTTTCGCTGCTTCGAGCATTGCCACTGCGCGCAAACCATTCGAGAGCTGCATATGAGCATAATAGTGAAATGATCAACCGAGATTATGCCTATTTCCATGACCCCGAGCTCCGTCGTTCATTTTTTCCGAACCAGGCCACGATTGCTCATGGCATTCATGATCGGCACGCTCGTCGCGGCGGCCCTTCCCCCTCCGCTGCGCATGACCTTTCGGATATTGGTCGGATGGAACATTGCCGCCTGGGGTTATCTGGTAATGATCGCGTGGCTCATGGCCACTTCCAGCCCGGAAAAGGTGGAAGACATCGCACAGCGCGAGGATGCCAGTGCGCTTGGGGTACTTTTCATCATGTCGCTGGCATCGGCTCTCAGCGTCGTCGTCATCATTCTTGAACTCGCAACGGTGAAGCAGGTGACTGGTGCGCTTCGACTCGGGCATTTCCTGTTTACCGGATTGACCGTGGTCGGATCATGGCTGCTGGTCATTGCCATCTACACCTTCCATTACGCCCTCCTGTACTACCGGTCGCCGCCTGGCAAGCGGGCTTTGCGATTTCCGGAAGAAGAGCCGGATCCCAATTATTGGGACTTCATGTATTTCGCCCTGACGATCGCCGTCGCCGCCCAGACATCCGACGTGAGCGTGGCCACCCGTTCCATGCGAAAAGCCGTCATGGCGCAATCGATGCTGAGCTTCTTCTTCAACGTCGTCATCATCGGCCTGACCATCAATGTTTCGGCCAGCCTGCTGGGATGATGCCCGAGGTGCCCAGGCCGATCGGCAGGTCGGTATTCATGAAGGTACGACCAGCGTCTGCGGCGCTGCCTGACGCAAGCGAGTCCGCAGCCAGGTACGCTGGCGGCTGTTGCGTTCCCTGATCTGTCTGATGGATGATTCGAACTCGCGGTCATGCTTTGCATGTGCCGCCTGCTCCAGCACATCGAGCGAAATCAGGCTTTCGCTGACCATCAGCCAGAGATCATGCAGATCGCGCCGCAGGTTGAATGCGCTCGGCCCAGCGCGGACCTGCTTGCCCGCTTGTTCACCATCTTCGAGCAAGGGAAAACCACGATCGATCGCGGGAAAGGCGGACTGGGCATCGGCCTCGCCCTGGTCAAGAATTTTGTTGAACTCCATGGCGGAAGCGTTGCCGCGGCCAGCGACGGGCTTGGACGAGGCGCCGAGTTCACGGTCATTCTTCCCTTGCTTCAGATCGCCGAGTCAAGCCAAAGAGATACAATGCAATCGGCCGCGGCCGGCAAGCCGCTCCGCTCGGTGCGTGTCCTGCTGGTTGACGACAACGTCGATGCATTGCATAGCCTGAGCTACTACCTCAGCGGCTGCGGCCATCAGGTGCAGGCAACGGCCGATCCGATTGAAGCATTGCGGATCGCCTCAGAGTTTCTGCCCGAGGTAGCGGTGCTGGACATCGGACTACCGGTACTTGACGGTTATGCGCTTGCAGCGAAAATCAGGGAGGTTCCTGCGTTGCAAGGAGTGCGTCTTGTCGCGCTGACGGGCTACGGGAAATCGAAGGATATCGAAAGATCGCGCGCAGCCGGCTTCGATGTCCACCTTGTGAAGCCGGTGTTATTGCAGGACCTCGATACGGCAATTGCGCGGCTCACCGCAGCGTGACCAGGCTGTCGCACCCCGGACCGGGGCTTTCGCAGAGATAGTGGTCCTGCGGTTGATGTGCTGGGAGCCGCGCAGCCTTGCGTGAGAAGCCGTCCGCATTACTGCTTCACGCGCCATTCAATGCGCCGTGCGCTCGAACACCATAGGCTCTCGTCCACGCCCGAATTCAATCGCGGCCTTGTTCTTTCCCGCTTGCTTGGCCGCATACATGGCGGCATCCGCACGTGACAGGAAGTCTTCCGCCTGCTCTTCATGCATGTGGAAGGCCAGGCCGACCGAGGCGCTCAGCTCGCAGTCGCCCCTTGCATCGGCCAATCCCTCGGAGCCGGCCAGGAGCACGTCCTGCGCGACCTGCATTGCACGTTCCCGGGACACATCTTCGAGAATGACGACGAACTCATCTCCGGCAAGGCGGGCCACGGTGTCGATTTCGTTGCGGACGAGATGACGCAGCTTTTCCGCAAAGGCCTTCAGTACATTGTCTCCCGCATCGTGGCCGAGAACGTCATTGACCTGCTTGAATCCGTCCAGATCGATGAAGAGCAGGGCGACATGTTCATCCTCGCCGGTCCTCGCTTCACGCCGCAGGGCGCGTTCGAGCCGGCTCATCAGTTCGAACCGGTTCGGAAGTCCGGTCAGGTAATCGCGCGTCGCCTGGTAGTGAAGCTGTGCTTCGAGTTCCTTGCGGTGGGCGATGTCGCGGATGAATGTCCCGAAATAGTATTCGTCGCCGTGGTGAATGGCGCCTACCGTCATCTCGACCAGCATCTCCTTTCCTGCCTTGGTCAGAACAGGAAGCTCGACCCGCTTGTTGACGATGTTCGCCTTGCCTGTCTCGATGAAGTTGGCAACGCCTTGTTCATGCCGGCTGCGGTAACGGTGCGGCGCCACGAGAGTGGCCATGTCCCTGCCGATGGCTTCCTGCGCGGTCCATCCCAGCATCTTCTCCGCCTGGCGGTTCCATTCGGTGATCCTGCCGGCCTGGTCCATGCCGATGAATCCATCGCCCGTGTTTTGAACGAGCAGCCGGATTTTTTCTTCCTGCAGGACCCGCATCTGCTCGGCCTCGAACTCCCGCGAGACATCGCGCGCCATGCAGAAGCAGCGCCCTTCGTGAACGGTGGGAGCACTCCATTCCAGCCATCGATAGCTGCCGTCCTTGGTGACATAACGGTTCCGGAAACCTTTGGTCGGCGTCCCTTCGTACAGCTTGCGCATCTCCGCCAGCGTCCTTTCCCTGTCGCCCGGATGGACGAAGTCGATGTAAGGACGCGAGGTGAGTTCCGCGGCGCTCCAGCCCAGGGTGGTGGTCCAGGCATCGCTGACCTCGACGAGATAGCCTTTTACGTTCGCAATCGCCGGCAGATCCGGCGAAAGATTGAAGAACAGCTGGCGATCGACCTCGGCCAGCTTCTGGCGCGTCATGTCGACGATCTCGACGATGAAGCATTTCGGCTGGTTGTCTTCGTCCTGCACGAGAGCGACGAACAGCGATGCCCAGGCGACGGTACCGTTCTTGCGCACGTATCGCTTTTCCACCTGGTATGTTGCCCGCGCTCCCGCCAGAAGCTGCTGCACAAGAAGCAGGTCGGCTTCAAGATCGTCCGGATGGGTGACTTGCTGGAAAGTCAGGCCGAGAAGCTCTTCCTTCGGGTATTCGAGCATGCTTGCCAGCGCATCGTTGACCTCCAGCCAGCGTCCATCCAGATCGACTAGCGCCTTGCCGATTGCGGTGTTATGGAAGGCGACCATTTGCAGCCGGTCGTTCCCAAGATACGCCTTTCCCATTCCTCTTCTCCAACGGAAATTCAGATGGAAGCCATGACAAGCCGCGGCATGCCGGGAGGAAATGGCAAAATAAATGCTTGCCGAATCGACACGCCAAATGTCTGGCCTCTTCAGACTGAAATTCAGTGTAGATGCTTGTTGCATGATATGCAACAGAGAACGACCCGGGCGTTTGACTCACTTTAAGCCAAGGCGCATTTCAACAACCTGTGCGGCACCAAGTCCGGCGCGGCATGGACCGCCGAGCGTATGCAATCAGATATAAAGCCCGGGATTCATGGTGCCCCGTGCCGAAGGCTCATTCGCCCTTGTTCAGCAATTGCCGGATCTTGGCCGCAAGCTGTTCGCGCCTGTAGGGCTTGGTCAGGAGCTGCAGACCGGGGTCCAGCCGGCCGCCGTGAACGATTGCGTTCTGGGTATAGCCGGAAGTAAACAACACCTCGATGTTTGGATGCAGCAACTTCGCCTGGCGGGCAAGCTCGGGGCTTCGCAGCTCGCCAGGCATCACCACGTCGGTAAACAGCAGGTCGATGGGAAGGCCGCTTTTCAGCACGACGAGCGCACTCTCCGCATTATCGGCCTTCAGGACGCGATAGCCGAGACTGCTCAGAATTTCGACCACGGTGCGCTGAACGGCAAGATCGTCTTCGACGACGAGTATCGTCTCGGTGCCGCTGGCGGCGGCGGCCGGTGTTGAACTGGGCGTTACGTCGAGTTCGGCATCGTAGGCGCGCGGGAAGTACATCCTGATGGTGGTGCCATGGCCCACCTCGCTGTAAATCTTGAGATGGCCGCCGCTTTGCTTGACGAAGCCGTAGGCCATCGAAAGGCCGAGTCCGGTGCCCACCCCTTCCGGCTTGGTTGTGAAGAAGGGATCGCACGCCCTTTCTAGGACTTCGCGCGTCATGCCCGTGCCGGTATCGGAGATGGCGAAGACCACATACTGGCCCGGGCGCAGGTCGCCTTCGCCGGAGACATACTCGTCATCGAGCATGGTGTTCCCGACTTCGATGGTCAGCTTCCCGCCCTGCGGCATGGCGTCGCGCGCATTGATGACCAGATTGAGAATCACGTTTTCGAGCTGATGCGGATCGACGAGGGTGTTCCATAACCCGCCTGCCGCAATCGTCTCCACATGAATCATTTCGCCGATGGCCCGCCGGATCAGGTCATCCATTGCACGAATCAGCCGCGTCGGGTTGAGTACTGTGGGCTGCAGCGGCTGGCGGCGCGCGAAGGCGAGCAGCTGCGATGACAGTTTCGCTCCGCGCTCGACGGCATCGAGCGCGCTTTGCAGCCGCGTCTGCATGGCGGTATCGCTTCGCATCGCCGAGGCGCCGATCTGCAGCAGCTGCAGGTTGCCGGCAATGACCTGCAGGATGTTGTTGAAGTCATGCGCCACGCCGCCGGTCAGTTTGCCGACCGCTTCCAGCTTCTGCGAACGCTGAAGCGCGAGCTGCATCTCTTCCAGTTTCCGGGTGCGTTCCACAACCAGACGTTCCAGATCCGCCTGATAGCGCCTCACCTCGTCCTGCGCGGCCTTGTATTCGGTCACGTCGTTGCCCTGGACGAAGATGCCGATCACCGATCCGTCGGGCCCGATCACGGGCTGGTAGACAAAGTCGACATACCTGACGATGGCCGGCTCCTTCGGATCGGGCTGCACCGTCAGCGGCAGTCCGCGGCCGATGAAAGGCTCCGCCGTGGCATACACCTTGTGGAGAAGCTCGACGAAGCCCTGCGATTTCACTTCCGGCAAGGCTTCATGCACCGGCCTGCCCAGCAGGTCACGCGTTCCGACAAGCGCGAGGTAGGCCTTGTTGGCGATCTCGAATACATGGTTGGGCCCGTTCAACACGCAGATGAAACCCGGCGCCTGATCGAACAGTTGCAGCAGGTGCCGCTTGTCGCCCTGCAGTTCGCGGACCAGGATCAGGGCCTTGCGCGTTTCCTCCAGCGTCTTGGTTCGCTCTGCAAGCAGCGCCTCGAGTTCGGTCTGCTTGCGCTGCACTTCGACCTGGGCCCGTACCTGCTCGGTGACGTCGCTGCCCTGGGAAAATACGCCGACAATCTCGCCTTCGTCTCCGAAGATGGGCTGGTAGACAAAATCGATATAGCGCTGCTCCGCCGCCTTGCCGTCCGCCGGCTTCACCGCGAGGGGCAGTGCTCGACCGACATATGGCTTTCCCGTTGTGAATACTTGATCCAGCAGTTCGAAAAACCCCTGCCCTTCCAGTTCGGGAAGCGCCTCGCGCACGGGCTTGCCGATGATGTCCTTGTATTCGGCAAGCCGGTGATGCGCCTTGTTCTGCAGCTCGTAGACATGCAGCGGGCCGCGGAAGAAACACACGAAGCCCGGCGCCTGCTCGAACAGGCGCAGCAGATCGCGGTACTGTCCGGCCTGCTGCCTGAGCAATCGTTCGTGAGCTTCCTCGAGCGCCCTGGCTGCGTTGCGGCGCTCGGTAATGTCGCGCGTGACCTTCGCGAAGCCGACAAAGCGGCCGTCGTCGTCATGGATGGGGGTGATGACCACATGCGCCCAGAAGCGCGAGCCGTCCTTGCGCATCCGCCATCCCTCGGCTTCGAACTTGCCCTCCTTTCGGGCGCGCTCCAGCGCCTGCAAAGGTATGCCGGCAGCCTGATCCTCGGGCGTGTAGAAGCGTCCGAAATGCTGCCCGATGATCTCATCCGCGGAATATCCCTTGAACCGCTCCGCACCCGCATTCCAGCTGCTGACGAGGCCTTCCGGCGAAATCAGGTAGATCGCGAAATCGCTGATGCCTGACACAAGCAGGGACAGTTGGCGGTCGTGGAGGTTGCTATCCAGCGATGAAGCTGCTTTCTTCGTCATGGGCAGATTAGTAAGAGGCGACTAGGAATCGTTGGCGGCGGGTGACCGAAAATCTCGACCGCCGAAAGGCCGGCATAGAGGCCGGGATGGCAAACCCTGTATTTTACTCAAGCCCTCTAGTAGACGCATGCCAACAAGGCAGGCATGTCCTCCTGCACGCGGCACGGCGGAAAGACGATTCGTATTCGATGCAAAAACAGCCATGCATTTCGAAGTGGAATACACTTGGACAAGTTGCCTTTTCATTCGCATTCCGTCGAAGTCCATGGATAATCTCCTTCGCAAGCTTGACCTGACCTCCCTTCGGCTGTTCGTCGCCGTCTGCCAGGAAAAGAACATCGCCCGCGCGGCGGAACGCGAGTTCATCGCGCCTTCGGCCGTCAGCCGCCGCATTGCGGATATCGAGAATGTCATCGGCCTGCCGGTGATCCAGAGACAGTCGCGCGGCATCACCGTGACGCCGGTGGGTGAAACGGTACTGCGTCATGCGCTCGCCGTCATCGGCAACATCGAGTCTCTCGGCGCCGAACTGTCGCAGTACTTCATCGGCGCAAAGGGCAATGTCAGGATCATCGCGAACCTGTCATCCATCGTCCAGTTCCTTCCCGAAGACATTGCAGCCTACCAGCGCATTTTTCCGGAAGTAAATATTGACATCGAGGAATACAACACCGTCGAGGTGATACGCCTGCTTGCCGAGCGAGGCGCCGACTTCGGCATCTGCAATGCGATCGCCGGCATCGAGGAATTCGAGCATGTGCATTACCGCACCGACCGCCTGTCGGTCATGCTTCCCCAGACGCACCCGCTCGCTGATGCGACCAAGCTGCGGCTCGCGGACCTGCTGGCAGAAAGTTTTGTCGGCCTGCGCCGGGACAGCGCATTGACCATGCTTCTCGCACGGGAAGCTGCGGCCCTCGGCAGCGAACTTGCGGTAAAGATCCGCGTCGGCAGCCTGGATGCATTGTGCCGCATGGTGCACGCGGGACTGGGCATTGCCGTCGTTCCCCATCAGGTTGGAGAACTGTACGTCAATACGCTCAACGTGAATCTCGTTCCTCTCAGCGATGCATGGGCCACTCGCGAGCTCGTGATCATTTACCGGTCGCGCGAGCAGTTGAATGCAACTGCGGCCACGCTCGTCAATTTCCTGGCGCAGCGCTGCTGAGGCGTTCCTGAACCGCCCGTGGATCGGCATTGCAGGCATCACATTTCGAGATGCCTGCAATGCCGATCCACGTTTTGATCTCAGGCTCAAGGCAGGCGATCATCCGGCGACTTGCCACTCTTCGCCTGTCATCATGAATCCGTTCTCGACTTCCGACCTGCATGACGCGTGCATGGACCGTCCCGAAGTGCATCTGCAGGTCGCAAGGCCGGGCCTGAAGTCTTTTGGAGGAAAGCACTGCTACAGCGGTGAAATCACGACGGCTGCCGCCGCGGGTACCTCCGCGCTGCGCTTGCGCGACATTCTTTCCGAAACCGGCCTGGGGCGCGTACTCGTGGTCGAAGGCAATGGCATCGATGCGCAATGGGCGCTGCTCGGCGACAGGATGGGCCAGCTTGCGCTCGACAACGGCTGGTCTGGCGTCGTTCTGCACGGCTACATACGGGACGTTGCGGCGCTGAAAAATATTGCGCTCGGCGTTCATGCGCTGGGAAGCCTGCCCTCGCGCCCCCGCTGGCCGGAATCGATACCGGTCATGCGGGATATCCCCCTGACACTCCATGGCATGCGTTTCCTTCCCGGACACTGGCTCTATGCCGACGAAGACGGCCTGATCACGACGGACCGTCCGATCAGCCTGTGAAACGCCTCTCGGCGTAGCCTGCCCCGGCATCGCATGCCGCGATGCCTGCCTTGGCCATTCAGCACTTCAGCTTGCCCGGTCCGGCGTGTAGATTCGTTCACAGGAGACTTAGATGACGACACTGAACTTCAACGGCCGCATGCTCTTCCTCAGCGCCGATCCCGAAAAAGTCACGGCGCAGCTTGAAGGCAAGGATCTTTCGCCTGCGCAGGCAGGCCCGCTGCGCGACGATGTATCAACCGACGAAATCACGCCGATTCCGGTACTCGCGTATTACGACGAGCGCCTGGGCCGCTATCCCTATCTCGGATTCAAGGCCGGCTCGCAGCTTCCCGTCGTCAAGGACGCCGTCAGGAACGGCGGCTTCAGCGTGACCGTGGCCGGCAAGCGCTACGGCAAGGGTTCGTCGCGCGAACACAGCCCGGTTGCCGAACGCACGGCCGGCATCCGGCTCGTGATCGCGGAGAGCTTCGAACGGATCTATCGCCAGAATGCCGACAATGTCGGCTTGTTCACCTCCACGGATTTCAGCCTGATCGATCGCATCCGCCGCGGCGAAGGCATCGATATCGAAGAGATTGTCGCCTCGCGCGACAGGCTGGCCGCGGCGATACTGCGCCACGGCGGCCTGCTGCGCTATGGGCAGGAACGAATGCGCACGATATCGCTGGCCAAGGTCGGTTCGGATTCGACGCCGCGCACGCTGGCCGAGAAGATACTGCAGCGCCACCTGGTGCGAACCGCCGACGTGGAGGCCAGCCTGAAGCCGGGCGACGGCGGCTTCGTGCGCGCCGACTGGCGCTTCATTCACGAGTACTACACGGGCATGTGCACGCACATGCTGCATGCCACCTTCGGCAAGCCGGTGACGCTGCATGAGCCGCAATCCATCATCGCCTTCGAAGATCACCTGTCGTATTCGCACCGCAGTCCCGTGCATATTGCCAACGGCCTGCTGAACGACGTGCGCAACCTGTCTGATGCGCATCGCGCCTTCGTCAGCGATTACGGCGTGCGATCCCACGGCTATCTGGATGGAATCGAAGGACGCGAAGGCGGTTCGCAGGGCATTTCCCACGCAATGATGGCGGAACTGTATGCGCTGCCGGGCAATGTCGTCGTCGGCACCGATTCGCATACCCCGCACAGCGGCGCGGTCGGATGCGTTGCCTTCGGCGTCGGCACCACCGACATGGCCAACAGCATGGTCACCGGCGCGGTGCGCATGACGATGCCGGAAACCTTGCGCATCGATCTGCATGGCGACATTCCTCCCGGCGTTACCGCCAAGGACCTGGTCCTGCATCTGCTGTCCGATCCGAAGATCAAGGCCGGCGCAGGCGTGGGCAAGATATTCGAATTCGGCGGCAATGCGATTTCGCAGTTGTCGACCGACGAACGGGCAACGCTGACCAACATGACGGCCGAGCTCGGCGGCTTCACCGGCATCGTCGCGCCCGATGAGGAAACCGTGCGCTTCCTGCGCGAGCGGCGCGGCGTCGAATTCAAGATCGAACCGTGGATGCGCAGCGATCCGGGCGCGCACTATGCCGACACCATACGCATCGATTGCAGCGCGGTGACGCCCATGGTCGCTGCGCCCGGCGATCCCGGCAACGGCGTTGCGCTGGGCAGCCTGAAGGAACGCGTGAAGCTCGATATCGCCTATGGCGGCTCCTGCACCGCCGGCAAGCGCGAGGACTTCGATCATTACCATGAAGTGCTGTCCTGGGCTGCGAAACAGGGCTTGCGCGTGCCGCCGAACGTGAAGCTCTACCTGCAGTTCGGCACCGCGGCCGTACGCGACTACTGCATCGGCAAGGGTTATCTCGCCGCCTTCGAACAGGTCGGCGCGGAAATGCTGCAGCCTGCCTGCGGCGCCTGCGCAAACTGCGGACCAGGCTCATCGACCGAGGCAAGCCAGGTAACGGTGAGCGCCATCAATCGCAATTTCCCCGGACGTTCGGGGCCGGGCCAGGTCTGGCTCGCCAGTCCGCCGACCGTGGCGGCAAGCGCAATCGCCGGCGAACTGCTTTCGTTCGCCGAACTGCGCGAGCGCTTTTCACATTAAAAAATACTTCCACGAGAGTGAAGGAGACAACACATGAACAAGTTTTTCAACAGGCGCCGCCTCGTCGGCGCAATCGTCGGCACCATGCTGGCTGCACCGCTGCTGACCGCATCGGCGCAGGTCATGGGCGAGAAATCCGTGCGCCTGATCGTGCCCCTGACTGCGGGTTCGACGGTGGATGCGATTGCCCGCGTCATGGCCAACCAGTATGCGAAGTCCATGGGACATCCGGTGGTGGTGGAAAACCTGGTCGGTGCGGGCGGCCTGACCGGCACCGCGCAGCTGGTGCGCGCCCCCAAGGATGGCATGACCATCGGCATGGTGTCATCCAATCATGTCATCAATCCGAGCATCTATAAATCGGTTCCGTTCGATGCGATCAAGGACATTACGCCGATCTCGGTCATCGGCACCGTGCCGCTGGTGCTGGTCACGCATCCTTCCGTGCCGGCGAAAGACCTGAAGGAACTCATCGCGCTCGCCAAGGAAAAGCCGGGCGAGCTGAACTATGGCTCGGCGGGCAATGGCAGCTCGCTGCACCTGGCGGGCGAACTGTTCAAGAGTGAGGCCGGTGTCGATCTGCGCCATATTCCTTATCGCGGCACCGGCCCGCTGACCAACGACCTGCTCGGCGGCCAGGTGCAGATGGGCTTCGTGTCTGTGACGGCGGTGGCGCCCCACATCAAGGCCGGGAAATTGCGGGCGATCGCGGTTTCCACGTCCAAGCGTTCGACAGTGCTGCCCGATGTGCCGACCGTTGCTGAACAAGGGTTGCCGAATTACAGCTTCGATGCCTGGATTGCGTTGATCGGACCGGCCGGCCTTCCCGCGGCGACGGTGAACAAGCTCTATGGCGATACCAAAACCGCGCTGGGCACAAAGGAAGTGCAGGACAGCCTGGCGGCGCAGGGCATCATGGTTATCGGCAGCGCACCGGAGTCGGCTGCGCAATTCTTCAAGACCGAACTTGAAAAGCACACCAGGCTTGTGAAGCAATCCGGTGCACGGCTGGAATAAAAGCCTGAGGCTGATTGCTGCTAGGCCTGCTTCTCCGGCAACGCAGGCAGCGGCAAGTCCAGGCTTGCCCGCAGCCCGCCCCCTTTGCGATTGGCAATGGTCAGCTCGCCGCCGAGCGCGGCGCTGAGCTGCTGGGCAATCGCCAGGCCAAGGCCGCTGCCTCCGGTTTCCGGATTGCGGGAGCTCTCCAGTCGATAGAAAGGCTGCAGGACGGCCGCCTGTTCATGCTCGGGAATGCCAGGGCCGCGATCGAGCACCGCAATCGATATTCGCCCATCGGCGGCAGTGACCTCGATGTCGGCGCTGCCCGCAAACTTGAGCGCATTGTCGACCAGGTTCGACACGATGCGGCGCAGCGCCTGCGGCCGGGTCGTCAGTTTCCTGTGCGCGGCGCCATGCAATTCAACGGCCTGCCCGGCATCCTGGTAATCGGATGCGAGCGCATGCAGCAAGGCGTCGATATCGACCTGCATCGGCTGTTCCGTGGCCGCATGCGCGCTGCGCGCATAGGCGATGCCTTCCTGTATCAGCGACTGCATCGCATCGAGATCGGCCTGCCACTTGCTGCGCTCTGCGCTTTCCTCCATCAATTCGGTTCGCAGCCGCATGCGCGTGACCGGCGTCTGCAGGTCATGCGAGATGGCGGCGAGAATCCGGGTGCGTTCCTGCAGGTGCTGTGCGATGCGCGCCTGCATGGCATTGAAAGAGCGCGCGGCTTTCGCCACCTCGGCGGGACCGTGTTCCGCGACAGGCTGGGCGGCGCTTTCGGGAGAGATGGCTTCTGCAGCTTGCGCCAGCTGCGCCAGCGGACGGGTTGCAATGCGGACCGCAAGCAAGCAGGAAAGAACGATCAATGCAAGCTGCGCGGCGAGCAGCGCGGGCAGCCATTCGGCCAGCGGCATGGAAGCCGGATTCAGCTCGATGGCCAGGGGCGTGCCGTCATGCAGCTGCAGGCGCAGGCGCGGCCGTCCGTCGCCAGGCGAGGCATCGATACCGATGCGGTAAGCCGGCCCGAGAACCGCGGCAAGGCTGGCGGCAATGGTTGGGTCAAGCTCGCCGGCCTGCTCCTTCCCTCCGGGGACCGCCCCCAGACGGTAGCGGTAATTCCGGCGATCGAGCCTTTGCAGCCACGAGGCCCGCTCCTGCGGCGGCACGCGTTCGAGTATGGCGATGGAACTGGCGACATCCCTTGCAAGGTAAGCCGCCATCATGGATTGCGAGGCGCGCGTTCGCTCGTACCAGAGCAGGCCGAAGGTCAGCAGTTGTGCGGCGGCCAACCCGCAAAGCAGTATCAGCATCAGGCGGCCGAACAGGGAGCGCGGCAGCACGCGCGGCCAGCGGCTCGTCATTGCCCGCCTGCGATGAGATCGACCGCGGCGCAGAACACATAACCCTCGTTCCTGACCGTCTTGATATAGCGCGCGCCGCGCGCATCGTCGCCCAGGCGCTGCCGCAGCCGGCTGACCAGCAGGTCGATGGACCGGTCGAACAGGTCCACGTCCCGCCCTTGGGTCAGGTTGAGCAGCTGGTCGCGGTTGAGCACACGCTGCGGATGATCGAGGAATACCCGCAGCAGCCGGTACTCCGCGCCGCTCAGGGCCACCATCGTGCCGTTCGCATCCAGCAGGTGGCGCGCGGTGGTGTCGAGGCGCCAGTCACCGAAGGCGATGAAGGCCGCCGCTTCCGTCACCCTGAGATTCGGCGGCAGCATGCGCGTGCGGCGCAGGACCGCCTGGATCCGGGCCATCAGTTCGCGCGCCGCGAAGGGCTTGGTCAGGTAATCGTCGGCACCCATCTCCAGGCCGACGACGCGGTCGGTTTCCTCGCCGCGCGCGGTCAGCATGAGCACCGGCATGGCCTTGTGCGGGCCGGCGCGCAGGCTGCGGCACAGGCTGAGTCCATCCTCGCCGGGCAGCATCAGGTCGAGCACGATCAGGTCGACGGCGGTGTGTTCGAGCAGCGCGCGCATCTGCCGTCCGTCGGCAGCCAGCGAGACCTTGAAACCGTTTTTCTGCAGATACACGGCCAAAAGCTCCCGTATCTCGCGGTCGTCGTCGACAATCAAAATGTGGTCGGGGTTGTTCATACCTGCTTTATAGCCGATTTCCGGCGGCTTCTGTCGCTGCCATGTATCTCAATGTATCTCGGGTGCGGGTAGATACACAGGCTTGCAGGGCGGCCCCGTTGCGGACACATTGCGGACAACTCCGGAGCTTGAAATGGCGTCACCGGCCTTTGCGGCCGGCACCGACCAACCATCCTGGAGCCACACCATGAAAAGCATCATTGTCCGCGCGGCCATTTTCGCTGCTGCTGCCTGCGCAGTGCAGGCACATGCCGCCGGAGCGCCGGCCGCCGGAGCGCCGGCCGCCGAATCCGGTCGCTGGATCACCGAAAGCGGCAATCTCGAAATCGACATCGCGCCCTGCGGCGAAGCCCTGTGCGGAACCGTCGTCCGGGTGATCGCCAACCGCTCGATGAGCCGCCCCGGCACCGACATGCAGGCGGCCGACGGGCGCTCCGCCATTGGCATGCAAGTGCTGTCCGGCTTCATGCCCTCCGGGAACGGAGAATGGAAGGGGCAGATTTATAACCGGGAAGACGGCCAGACCTATGATTGCCTGATTGAACTGCTGGCGCCCGGCCAGCTGAAGGTCCGCGCCTACAAGGGACTGCCGCTGTTCGGCAAGACCCAGGTATGGCGCCGCACATCCGAGGTGCCGGGAGAACCGCAATGATGGCCGCGGATCCAATGGTGGAACTGCCGCTGGCTTTCTCGGCCGGCCTGCTGACAGTGGCCGCGCCGTGCATTCTCCCCATGCTGCCGATCCTGCTCGGAGCGGCCGTCAGGGAAGGCGGCCGGCTGCGGCCCGCCTGCATTGTGCTCGGCTTCATTGCCGCCTTTTCGGGCATTGCCTTCGTTTTCGGCAGCGTCTCGAGTGCCATCGGCCTGTCTGCGGAAACGCTGCGCAATGGCGCCATCCTGATGCTCCTGGTCTTCGGTGCGCTGATGGTCTGGCCGCGCCCGTTCCAGCTGCTCGGCGTGCGCATGGGCGGCCTGCTCAACCGGATCGACGGCGTTGCGTCCCGGGCGGGACCGGGCAACCTGGGCGGACTGGTGCTGGGTGCAAGCATGGGCGCCGTCTGGACGCCCTGCGCCGGGCCGGCGCTCGGCTCCATTCTCGCCCTCGTCGCCGCCGCCAAGGATCCCGGAGGCGCTGCGCTGCTGTTGCTTTCCTATGCGGCCGGCGCGGGCATTCCCATGCTGGCGATCGCCTATGGCGGGCAATACGCAGCGGCCCGCGTGCGCCGCATTGCGCCTCACTCCTACAAGATCCAGCAGACCTTCGGCGTTCTCATCGTACTGACGGCGGCAGCCATGTATTTCCAGTACGACACGCTGGTCACCGTCTGGCTTTCCACATTGGCATAAGGAGACATCATGCAATTATTTTCAAAGGCAAAATGGGGTGCGGGATTCGCCGCGCTTGTCCTGGCCCTGTCGGCGCAAGCCTCGACGCCGGCCCTCGTCGACCGCGGTCCGGCCCCGGAATTCACCGGCATCGAAACCTGGCTGAATTCCCCTCCCCTGACCATGAAGGACTTGCGGGGCAAGGTGGTGCTGGTCGATTTCTGGACTTATTCCTGCATCAACTGCCTGCGCACCCTGCCCCATGTCACGAAGTGGCACGAGAAGTACAAGGATCAGGGCCTGGTCGTGGTCGGCGTCCATACGCCGGAATTCGCATTCGAACGCAGTACGAACAATGTTAAAACTGCCGCCAGGCGTTTCGGCGTCGGCTATCCGATCGCCCAGGACAACCAGTACGCCACCTGGAATGCCTACCGCAACCAGTATTGGCCCGCGTCCTACCTGATCGACAGGAACGGCCGCATCATGCACCAGCACTTCGGGGAAGGCGGATATGAGGAGATGGAAGCGGCAATCAGGACGCTGCTGGCAAGACCCGGCGACAAGGCGGGCGGATAAGCCGCTCCCGGGCCATGGCGAATGACACGGGCCCGGGTCGCACTCTCTTCCCCCAACGGTTCGCCGGCCGGTTTTCAAGCCGCCTTCAGGGTTTGTTGAGGGCTTGGATCAAGGTCGGCAGAACTGCCGGCATCTGCCGCTCGTCCCAGACCGCATACACTTCCGAACGGTATCTGGATGCGCCGACAGGAACGAATTTCACGCCGCTGATGCCGGCGCCCGCCAGTGCGCTCGGCACCAGCGCAATGCCCATGCCTTTCGACACGAGCGACACGACGCTCAGCCAGTGGCGCACCTCGTGCCTGACGGTGGGCTGCAGGCCCTGCTCCTCGCATAGCGCGAGGATGCGCTGATAGTAATCCGGCGAAGCGCCGCGGGAAAACATGACGAGCGGCTCATCCGAAAGAAGGCCGAGATCGATCGCCTTCTTGGCCGCCGCGCGGTGATTGGCAGGCAGGCACCAGACGAAAGGTTCGGAGGCATAAAGCGCCTTGCTGAGCTCTCTCGGCATGCGCGCGGTGTGAACGAATGCGAGATCGATCTGCCCCCGTATCAGCGCATCGACCTGCTCGCTGGAATTGCCCTCGGAAAGAACGATGTCCACGCGCGGATGGAGTTTCTGAAACGCGGTCAACCGCTCCGGAAGCTCGCGGAACAGCATCGACCCCACCATGCCGATACGTACCCGGCTGCCCGCCCCCTTTGCAATCTGCCGCACCTTTTCCTTGCCTTCTTCGGCTTCGGCCAGCAGGCGAAGCGCAACATCCCGAAAGGCAATCCCGGCCGGCGTCAGCTTCACCGACTTGCTGTTGCGCTCGAACAGGCTGGCACCGAGCGAGGCTTCGAGTTGCTGGATGTTAAGGCTGAGCGGCGGCTGCGAGATCGCCAGGCGCTTGGCCGCCCGGCCGAAATGCAGCTCTTCGGCGAGCACGACGAAGTACTTGAGATGCCGGAATTCCATGGATCATCCATTAAATATAAATATCGAACCATTCTAAATCAATATTTGACGCGTATCGTCACCGGCAGCACAATGATCCGGACTTCAATACCAGAGACTGGAGAGAGACCATGAATGCGCGCGACGGCTTGTACGAAGAGGCGATTCCCGACCGGTTCGGCACCAATTCCTTCCTGGAAGACCGGGACATGGAGTCGCTGCTGAATGTTTATCTTCCTGAAGATCTCGTCCGCCACCTCAAGCCCCATCTCAATCGGCTCGGCGAATTCGCCGGGGGGCTTCTCGATACGCTTGCGCACACCTCCGACCAGAATCCGCCCACGCTGCAGCATCGCACCCGCACCGGCAAGGATCTGCAGAAGATCGTCAAGCATCCCGCTTACATCGAAATGGAAAGGCTGGCCTATTCCGAGTTCGGCCTGGCCGCGATGTCGCACCGGGGCGGCGTGCTCGGCTGGCCGGCTCCCATGCCGGCCGCTGCGAAATACGCACTGACTTTCCTGTTCGTGCAGGCCGAGTTCGGCCTTTGCTGCCCGGTATCGATGACCGATTCCCTGACGCGTACCCTGCGCAAGTTCGGCGACCCTGCGCTGGTGGAGAAATACCTTCCGGCGCTGACGGCGCAGGATCTCGATGCTCTCGCACAGGGTGCGATGTTCATGACCGAGCAAGGCGCCGGGTCCGACATCGCCGCGACCGCAACCATGGCACGGCGCGACGGCGATGTCTGGAAGCTCACCGGAGACAAGTGGTTCTGCTCGAATCCGGATGCGGCGCTGGCGATGGTTCTGGCTCGCGTGGAGGGCGCGCCGGAAGGCATGCGGGGCGTGTCCCTGTTCCTGCTGCCGCGCCGTCTGGAAGACGGATCGCCGAATTCGTATCGCATCATCCGCCTCAAGGACAAGCTCGGCACCCGTTCGATGGCCAGCGGAGAGATCCGCCTGGAAGGCGCAACCGCCTACCTGGTCGGCGAACTCGGCCGCGGCTTCGTGCAGATGGCGGACATGGTGAACAATTCCCGCCTTTCCAACGGCGTGCGTGCAGCAGGCATGATGCGCCGCGCCGCGGCGGAAGCCCTGTATATCGCGCGCCACCGCAAGGCCTTCGGCAAGCGCTTGATCGACATGCCGCTGATGCAGCGCCAGCTTGCCAAGATCATGCTGCCGGGCGAGCAGGCCCGCAGCATGATGTTCCAGGCCGCCGATGCCTTGCGGCGCTCCGATGGCGGAGACGCCAAGGCCTACGCGCTGGTGCGCATCCTGACGCCGATGCTGAAATTCCGTGCCTGCCGCGATGCGCGCCGGGTCACGGGCGATGCGATGGAGGTGCGCGGCGGCTGCGGCTATATCGAGGAATGGAGCGATGCGCGCCTGGTCAGGGATTCCCATCTCGGCTCGATCTGGGAGGGCACCAGCAATATCGTGGCGCAGGATGTGATTCGCGCCATTGTCAGGGAGGATTCGCTGACCGTCCTGCAGGCGCATCTGTCTTCGCTGCTGCAGCAAACCCATATGCATCCCGCCGTGCGGGCCAGGATCGACTCGCTCATCAACGGAGCGTCCAGGCTGGCCGAAGAAGCGGCCGGGACGGAAGCCGGCCACCTTGCGCGCCAGGCGGCATCGGCGCTGTATCACCTGACCTCGGCGGTGGCGATGGCATGGGAAGCCGGGAAGATCGGCTCATCCAGGCGCATGGCGCTGTCGCAGATGGTCATCCTGCATCGGCTCACGGCCCGTGATCCGCTCCGGTCCCAAAGCAATGCAGGCATGGAACTGCTGTTTGACGACGATGCAAAAGCCGATCCGGCAACCCTGAACCTGCTCGACCAATAAAACAACGCCTGGCACAGGCAAACAAGGAGACAACAGTGAAAATCGCTTCCATCGTTCTTAGCGGCCTGCTTTGCATCGTCACCCATGCCAGCGTGCTGGCCCAGGGCGCCGCATCGGGCAAACCCGTCACGCTGGTGGTTCCGTTCGCACCGGGCGGCCCGACCGATGCCATGGCGCGCTCCATCGCCCATGAACTCAAGGACATACTCGGGCAGACCGTCATCGTCGACAACCGCGCCGGCGCGGGCGGCAACATCGGAGCCGACTTCGTCGCCCGTGCGCCGGCCGACGGCCAGACGCTGCTCTTCGGCACATCGGGTCCGCTCGCCATCAATGCGAGCCTCTACAAGAAGATCAGCTACGATCCCCTGCGCAGCTTTGCGCCCATCATCAATCTGGGCTACCTGCCCAATGTGCTCGTCGTGCATCCCAGCCTGCCGGCGAAGAACGTCAAGGAACTCATCACCTACGCCAAGGCCAATCCCGGCAAGCTGACCTATGCCTCTTCCGGCAACGGCGCATCGTCCCATCTTGCCGGCGTCATGTTCAACAAGATGGCGGGAACGGATTTCGTGCATGTCCCGTACAAAGGCACCGGCCCTGCGCTCAATGACCTCATCGCCGGCCATGTGTCGATGGCATTCACCGATGTGCTCACCGCGCTGCCTTTCATCAAGACCGGAAAACTGCGCGTGCTCGGCGTGACCACTGCCGAACCGTCGCGCGCGCTTCCCGACGTGCCTACCGTTGCCGAACAGGGCGTGAAGGGTTTCGACGTCAGCGTCTTCTTCGGCATCGTCGCGCCCGCCGGCACGCCGCCTGATGTCGTCACGCACCTGCATCGCGCATTCGCCGCCGCGCTGAAGCGGCCCGAACTGGCGAAATCGCTGGAGAAGCAAGGGCTGGAGATGGCTGCCAAAAATGACCCGGAAAGCCTGCATGCCTTCATGACCAGCGAAGTCAGCCGCTGGAAGGAAGTCGTCAAGACATCGGGCGCACAACTGGATTGAACCCCATGACAAGCTTATCTGCAGGAGCCCTTCAAGGGCTCAAAGTGATCGACGTCTCGCGCATCCTCGGTGGGCCGTATTGCGGCCAGATTCTCGGCGACCACGGCGCCGACGTGCTCAAGGTCGAGCCGCCCCAGGGCGACGATACCCGTACATGGGGGCCGCCTTTCCTGAATGGAGTCGCCTCCTACTATCTCGGCCTGAACCGGAACAAGCGCGGCATGCGCCTCGACCTGAGCAGGGAAGACGGCCGGGCAACGCTGCTGGAACTGCTGTCGGATGCGGACGTGCTGCTCGAAAACTTCAAGACCGGCACGCTGGAAAAATGGGGACTGGGCTATGAAGCCTTGTCCGAGCGTTTTCCGCGCCTGATCCACTGCCGGGTCAGCGGCTTCGGTGCAGATGGCCCGCTGGGCGGCCTGCCCGGTTATGATGCCGCCATCCAGGCGATGAGCGGCATCATGAGCGTCAACGGCGACGCCGGCGGAGAACCGCTTCGCGTCGGCCTGCCGGTGGTGGATATGGTGACGGGCCTGAATGCGGTGATCGGCATTCTGCTGGCGCTCAATGAACGAGAGCGCAGCGGCAAGGGGCAGTTCGTCGAAGCGGCCTTGTACGACAGCGGCCTGTCGCTGCTGCATCCGCATGCGGCGAACTGGTTCCTGAACGGAAAGACGCCGGTCCGCACCGGCAACGCGCATCCCAACATCTATCCCTACGACAGCTTTCCCACCCGCACTTCCGCGATCTATCTTGCTGTCGGCAACGACCGCCAGTTCCAGATCCTTTGCAAGGTGCTGGGCGAGCCTTCGCTGGCGTTCGAGCCCGAATTTCGCGATGCGGGTTCGCGCTCGTCCAATCGCGAGGCATTGCGCGGCCGGCTAGCGGCTCTTCTCATGCAATTCGATGGCGAATCCCTGACCGGGCAGCTGATGAATGAAGGCGTTCCCTGCGCACCTGTCCTGGATGTCAAGGATGCGCTGGAGCATCCGCATACAGCCCACCGTGAATTGATTGTCAGCATGCCGAACGGGTACAAGGGTCTGGGTTCGCCGATCAAGCTCAGCCGCACGCCGGCAACCTATCGATTGCCGCCCCCGGATGAATCCGGCAGCTGAAATTCGGCAGCGATCAGGCAGGAGCGATCAAGCGTGTGCCTTGCTTGACCGTATGCCCGTAAATGTCATCTCGCGTACATAGGCTGCGAACTTTTCTCTTGTCAATGCATCAATGTGGATAAGCGTGCAGCGCATTCCGCCTGCATGAATTTGCAACGAGCAAAGAAACCGAAAGGGAACCATCATGGACAAGAGTGAAGTCATTTCCACCTTGAATGACCTGATTGAAACTTGCAAAGATGGCGAAGAAGGTTTTCGCACTTGCGCTGAAGACATTTCCAGCGCTGAATTGAAGACGTATTTCACAAACCGCGCGCACCGCTGCGCAACCGCAGCAGCCGAACTGCAGGATATCGTCGAGGAATACGGCGGCTCGCCCGAGACCTCGTCGAGCCTGAGCGGCACCCTGCACCGCCGCTGGGTCGATATCAAATCGGCTGTCACCGGCAAGGACGATGAATCGATCCTGAATGAATGCGAACGCGGCGAGGACGTAGCGAAGCGCAGCTATGAAAATGCGCTGGCCAAGGATCTGCCGGTGGAAGTCCGCTCCGTCGTCGAACGGCAGTATCAGGGCGTGATGCAGAACCATGATCAGGTGAAGGGCCTGCGCAATCAGGCTCGTGCACGGCACTGATCATTCGGTCGTTTAGGTCTCAGGTCCGGGCCGCAATGGTCCGGACCTTTTTGCTTGAGTGGAACGGAATTGGCGAGTGAGCATGCGCCGGCAGCCCTTGCCACGCCTGTAGTACGGCAGGCTCATCGAAAGGGAGACTCCGGCTTGCTGCGCACTCTTCCGTCATACGTTTGAAGGACCACCCGGCATGCCCGGCCGCGACGCTTCCAGCGCCCGCATCAGGTCTTCGAAACGCATGGGTTTTCCGAAGAGCCAGCCCTGCCCGTACTGCACGCCGCGTTCGCGCAGAAACTGGGCTTGCACTTCCGTCTCGACACCTTCGGCGATCATTTCTATCCTGAGGGATTTCGCCATCTCCATGATGTGCAGGATGACTTCGCTCGTTGCCGCCCCGGTATTGATCGTATCGACGAATGACTTGTCGATCTTCAAATAATCGAACCTGACTTTCTCGAGATACGACAGGCTGGAATACCCCGTACCGAAATCATCAATCGCGACCGGAAACCCTTCGGCCCTCAGCTGCGCAATCACCGCACTCGCAAGACCGTGGTTGGTGAAGCTGCGCTCGGTGGCCTCGACCATGATGCAGTGATGGCGCGCGCCGATTGCAGCGGCGAGCTTTCTTAGCATGAGCACCGTCGATTCGTCGTGCAGATCCGCTGCCGCCAGGTTGATGCCGATATGAAAATCCGGAAAGCGTCGAAACAACTCCTTTGCCTCGGCGGCGATCTGGTCGACGACATACTGGCTCACCTCACGGATCAGGCCGCTCTCTTCCGCAACCGGAATGAAGATATCCGGCTTCATGATTTCGCCCTTCATCCTGCGCCAGCGTATCAGCGCCTCCGCGCCGACCCAGCGCCCGGTCGACAGCTCGACCAGGGGCTGGTACTCCAGGAAGAATTCCCTCTCTCTGAGTGCGCACCGGATGATGGCCGGCAGCGCAGTGCGCCTTTTGGCGAGCTGAAGGAACGCCCAGGCCAACGCCATGCTTGCCAGCAAACCCACCGGTATCATGACCAGCGAAAGCGCATGGATGCGCTTGTCGAGTTCTGCAACAGGAAGCGCGCAAACCGCGCCGATGTAATATCGCCTGGGCGCCGCCACGGCGACGACGTGATCCCGGTCGAGAAACGTCCTCGACTCGGCAACGACGGCGGTAGCCCATTTCGCTTCGACGACGCCTCGCGATGTCAGGACCCTGGCTTCGGGATAGGCGACAGTCGCCAGAACCACGCCGCTTACATGCGTTGTCGTATCGATGGGCAGGTCCTTGTGGATGATTGCAACGAACCCGTCTCTTTCCACGGCCAGGAATTTCGATCCCCTTGCAAAGGGAAATTCCACATTCAACCTGAGCTTGACTCCCGACGGCCTCACCATGTCGACCGGTCCCAGTTCCAGCCCGCCAATCTCCGAGCCCAACGAGGAGCAGATCAGACGGTTGCCGGCGATGTAGCCGATCGACTGGATATAGCTGGACGAGAGGTCGATCTGTTTCATCAGCGCCTGGCTGCCGGCCGAACACGGGTCCTGCGCCCCTGCAGCCGCCAGCCGCTTGATGGCGACATCAATCTGGTCGGTCACGGCCTCGGATCTGGCCAGCACGTCAGCGGCATAGGAGAACGCCAGATCCTTCGTGGCGCGGATCGCTTCCTGCCGTGCAAGATAAACCGAGAGTGCGAGTGGAGTCGCCGCTGCGGCAATGGCTGCCAGAGTGATAAGTGCCGTCAGCGGTTTTTTCTTCATTTTCTAACGGCAAGGAACTGAACATCGGAAGGGAGTTGGCAGCTGCTCAGTATAGCAATGCACAACCAGTGCCCTTCCTGAAACCATCTGCTTCAGGTGTTCCAACCGAAGGCGGTTTTGGCATCGGAAGCCGAGGTCCTTTTCTGGTCCGATCAGAAAGCGGCATCCCAGAGGCCGGCGCGCTGCAGTGCGCGCGTACATTGGAAAAACGCTTCCTCCACCTGCACCACGACGACCGAGCGTACCGTCCCCGGACCGGCAAAAAATCTGGCAACTAGTTCGGGGTCGACGCTCACATGCGCCTTGCCGCAAATCCTCAGCAATTCCGGCGTTCCTGGAACGAGAAAGATCAGCGCAACGCGCGGGTCGGTCACGATGTTTCTCAGACTGTCATTGCGCCCGTTCGCGCCTCGCTCCGGAACCAGCAGGGTCTTCGCATCGCGCACCTGGACGAATCCTCCGGCATCGCCTTTTGCCGAGGCGTCGAGGCCGTCGCTGCCGTTGGTTGCCAGCACCATGAACGGCGCCTTCTCGATGAAGGCCTGGAATGCAGGCTCGATGCGGTCCGATTCCTGGCGGGCCGTCTTCTTCGGCGGGCCGTACAGGCGTTCAAGTTCCGTCAAGCTGGAAATGCGGTACGGGTCGTTCATTGGAATGGTCCCGGCAATGGACAGTAGAAAGTAGATGATAGACAGCGGGCAGCGGCCCGTCATGCGGCAGGCGCACCTGCCCTGCGCCCGTCTTCCGATCTGCGTGATCCTCGCATCAGCCGGGACAAGCCTTGCCGATGTGCCCGACGCGACGATGGGCTCGTTACTTGGCTGCTTTCGCCGAAGGGAAGAAGAGCTGCTGGCCATCCACCTTGAAATCGGCGATTTTCTTTTGGCCTTCGTCGGAAGTCATCCATTCGATCAGCTGCATCGCGCCCTTGTAATTGATGTCCCTGTACTTGGCCGGGTTCACCGCGATGATGCCGTAGGGGTTGAACATCTTCGTATCGCCTTCGACTGCAACCACCAGGCCGGTCTTGGCGCGATAGGCGCCGTAGGTGGCACGATCGGTCAGGGTATAGGCCTGCATTTCCGCAGCCATGTTCAGGACCTCGCCCATGCCCAGACCTGCCGAGACGTAGGCATTGCCTTGGGGTTTGACGTCGGCTTCCTTCCAATAGGCCTTTTCCATCTGATCCGTGCCGGAGTTGTCGCCGCGGGAAATGAATTTCGCCTTGCTGGCCACGATCTTCTTCATCGCGGCGATGACGTCCTTGCTGCCGGAGATGCCGGCGGGGTCGCCGGCCGGGCCGACGATGATGAAGTCGTTGTACATCACGTCGCGCCGGTTCACGCCATGGCCTTCTGCGACGAACTTGTCTTCTGCGGCGCGCGCATGCACGAGCGTGACATCCACATCGCCGTTCTTCGCCAGTTCGAGCGCCTTCCCGGTGCCGACCGAGATGACGTTGACCTTGCTGTTCGTTTTCGCTTCGAAGGCCGGCAGCAGGTACTTCAGCAAGCCCGAGTTCTCGGTGCTGGTGGTGGTCGAGAGCTTGATGACATTCTGCGCCGTCGCCGGCAAGGCAGCTGCCGAGCAGCCCAGCACCAGGGCGAGAGCGGCAAGGCGCGATTTCAAGGTCAGCATTGAAGGTCTCCAGTATCCAGTATGGTTATTCGAAGGCCGATGGCAGCCTTGACCGGCTGCCATCGGTGTTGGTTGACATGGTAACCACCAGCGGTTGGCATTCCAATATGAACCGGTTTTCATATGTTTGATGCTGAACTGTTGGAATTTCCGGCAGCTTTCTTCAAACATGCCTACCTGCTCCGCACAATGAAAAGCGGCCTTCCATGCAGCCTGCCAAGGTTTATTGATATGCTAGGAGCTTCCTTCACATGCAATTTCATATGAACAGGATTGCATATGCTGCACATAAAACTCGGCTACACTTTTTCCCATGCGCCTGTCGACAAGCCGCATCTGGACAATCCTTTGTTCGAACTCCTGGCCGCGATCCACGGCACGGGGTCGGTGGCGCAGGCGGCCGAACGTCTGAACCTGTCTTACCGCCATGTCTGGGGCACCCTGAAAAAATGGGAGGAGTCTCTCGGATCGGATCTGATCCTGTGGGAGCGCGGCAAACGGGCGCGGCTGTCCGGCTTCGGTGAAAAGCTGCTGTTTGCCGAGCAGCGGGCCAAGACGCGCGTTCTGCCTCAGCTTGAAAACCTGGTGGCGGAGATGGAGCGCGAATTCGCCTTTGCCTTTGATCCCACGACGCATGTCGTTTCGATGGTCGCCAGCCATGACATGGCCTTGCCGCGCTTGAAGGAGTTCATGGCGCAGGAAGCGAAGCTGCATCTAGACCTCCAGTTCCGCGGCAGCATGGATTGCCTTGCGGCCCTGTCGCGCGGCGAATGCCTGCTGGCAGGTTTCCACGTCAGCGAAGATCGGGCCAAAGGCACGCTCACCCAGAAAGCCTTCAAGAAACTGCTCAAGCCGGGCAAGCACAAACTGATCAATTTTCTCGGGCGGCAGCAGGGGCTGATGGTGCGGCCAGGCAATCCGAAAAACATCAGGAGCCTGCGCGATCTCAAGCGTGCCGACATCCGCTTCATCAACCGGGAAGACGGTTCCGGCACGCGGCTGGAAATTGAACAGCTGCTGGCGGCGGAAAACATTGCAGCAGCCAGCATCAACGGCTTCGACATCGTCGAGCCGACCCACCTGGCGGTTGCGGCGGCGGTTGCCTCCGGTCAGGCGGATGTCGGCTTCGGCATCCAGGCCGCCGCCGCCAAGAGCGGACTGGGATTCATTCCCTTGCTGAGGGAGCAGTATTACTTCGTCTGCCTGAAGGAATCGCTGGATGAGCCGGCCATCGTCAAGCTCAGGGACTTGCTCGGGCGCAGGGAATGGCAGCTCTTGATCAACGATCTTCCGGGGTACGACACGCAGTCCGCCGGCAACGTCATCTCCCTGCGCAAAGCGATGCCCTGGTACTCATTCAAGACCGAGAAGCTGCGGGCGGCGGCCATGGAGGACCGGCTGGAACAGGACGTCGTCCCGGCGCTGCACGTCTGAGAATCCCGCTTCTTTCAGCAGGGCGGCGAGGCGTTCGACCGTAATCGCATAGTAGCGTGACGTGAGCACGCGCGTGTCGCATTCGCCAGCGGGCGACTCGCTGGTGAGATACATGCGCAGATCGTATTGGTCGGCATCCCATTCCCAGACCTGGACGGCGAGAAACCTGTTGCCGTCCTGATAGCGCATCCCGTAAGGACGTACATCGGGGGTCTTGCGCTCGATGCTTGCATAGTCGCGCACCGAAAACACCGCCGCTCCGCCGGGGCGCAGGCAACGGTAGCAATTGCGGAAGGCTTCCAGGATCTCGCCATCCGACAGCAGATGGGGAATGCTGTTGTCGCAGGCGAGAACGGCGTCCATCGATTCTGATGGTGCATGATGAAGGTTGCGCAGGTCATCGACCCTGACATCGGCATGCAGGGAGCGGCGCACCAGTTCGGACTGCAGCCTGTCGACCGCTCCGGGAGACAGGTCGGATGCGGTTACCCTGTAGCCGCGCTCCAGCAGCCCCAGCGTCTGCGTCCCGATGCCGCACGCCGCGTCGAGAATGGACGCGCCCGCCCCGATGCCCAGCTCCTGAAGGAGTGCGGACAAGGCAGCGCCCTGTACGTTCACAGCACCCTCCCAGTCGCCGTAGAGGAGATGATAGTAAGGTGCGAGTTGGTCGTAGAAGGGCTCAGTCATTGGCGTAGGGGCGGCAACAATAAAGGTCGGCTCATCGCGGGCATGTTGCCATGCCGGCATGGCCGGCGCAATATCGAGGCCGCCCCGGTCGGGCTCTGAACAAGTGTGCAGAAATTTTTTGACAAGACCCGCGCATTTGTATTTGCTCCATCTCCCGCAGGCGGGAGAGGGTTGGGGTGAGGGCGGTTGTGACGAAGATCGGTGTCGACAAATCCCTCATCCCCGGCCCTCGCTCCGCGCTCCACGATCTGGCTTGCAAGCCAGATCTTGGCAGTGCAAACCATGGTTTGCGAAACCCTGCCTGTGAACCGCCTGCGGGAGAAGGGAAAAGACGCGACTTGTAAAACCATTTTTGCTGCCCTGCTCAGAAGCCTCCCGCCGGTGTCACGACAGCGAAATTCGGCGAGAAGGTATCGAGCATCGTGAACAGGCTGCCGAGGGCGGCGCCGTCGCCCGCCACCTTGACCGTGCCCTGCTTCAACGCATCGCCGAGCGACTGCCGGGCGGTGCCGATGTCGTCGAGCGCCGCCTTGGTCAGCGTGACGGTGACCGTGGGCTTGTCATGCAAGGCGCCCGGCAGGAAGGTCAATGCGGCATTGCTGAGCGTCATCGCATACTTCTCGCCGATATCGGTGAAGACCCAGTTGACGGTCATGGATTTGCCGGCGGCCTTGTCGGCGTTGAGGCGCACCGAAAGATAGTCGAAGTACATCGGCACCGACATCGCCCGCACCATATCGGCGGATGCGGTGCTCTGCCGCGGAATGGGAGCAATGCCCTTGCGCAGTTCCTGCGCGCCGGTCAGGTAGGCGTTGCGCCAGGTGCTGTTTTCGGACTGGTAGCCGAGCTGTTCCAGCGCGTCGGCCTGCAGTTCGCGCGCGGCCTTGTTGTCGGGATCGGCAAACACCAGCTGGTTCACGACCTGCGCAACCCAGCGGTAATCACCCTGCCTGTAGGATGCCCTCGCCTTTTCCAGCACTGCATCCGGACCGCCCATCCATTCAATCGTCTTGCGCGCCGACTGCACCGGCGGCAGCGGATTGAGGCTGGCCGGATTGCCGTCGTAGAAGCCGAGATAACGCTGGTACACCGCGCGCACGTTGTGGCTGATGGAGCCGTAGTAGTCGCGCGCATACCAGCGGCTGGCCAGCGGCTCGGGCAGTTTCTGCAGGCGCTCGGCGATGTCCATCGGCGTGTATCCCTGGTTGGCCAGGCGCAGTGCCTGGTCGTTCAGATAGGCGTACATGTCGCGCTGGTCGCCCAGGAGCGAGGCAATTTTTTCCTTGCCCCAGGTCGGCCAATGGTGCTGGCCGACGAGGATCTCCGCATCGCGGCCGTAGCGCAGCAGCGTCTGCCCCAGGTACGACGACCAGGTCTTCGCATCGCGTACCTTGGCGCCGCGCAGCGTCAGCAGGTTGTGCTGGGTATGCACCGCGTTTTCCGCGATGTTGAGCACGCGCAGCTGGGGCAGGTAGAGATTCATCTCGGACGGCGCCTCGGTGCCCGGCGTCAGCTGGAACTCGATGTCGATGCCGTCGATGCGGCGGCGTTCGATCGGTTCGGCAATGGTGTCGTTCGGTGCGATCAGCGTGATGGTGCCGCGCGACAGCCCCTTGCCAAGGCCGGCATCGACCTGGCCGGTCGCCGACTTCGGCAGCAGCGAGCCGTACATGTATTGTGCGCGGCGGCTCATTGCGTTGCCGGCGAGGACATTCTCGCTCACCGCTTCTTCGAGAAAACCTGACGGCGCAATGACCTTGACCTTGCCGGACGCCGCATCGGCCGCATCGATCACCCCCTTGACGCCGCCGAAATGGTCGACATGGCTGTGGGTGTAGATCACGGCCGCCACCGGCTTGCGCGGACGGTGGCTGTAGTACAGGTCGAGGCCGGCGCGCGCCGTTTCCGCCGACAGCAGCGGATCGATCACGATCAGTCCCGAATCGCCTTCGACGATGGTCATGTTGGCCAGATCCATGCCCCGGATCTGGAAAACACGCTCGGTGACCTTGAACAGGCCGGCCGCGTTGTTGAGGCGTGCCTGGCGCCACAGGCTGGGATTGACGGTAGGCGGCGCTTCCGCGTTCGATTCGAAGCCGTAGGCGCGGCCGTCCCATACCGTGCGGCCATCGGCTGCGGTGAGAACGGGCGACGCCGGCGCCGCGATGAAGCCGCGCTGCGCATCCTCGAACGCCTGCATGTCGGCGAAAGGCAGGCGGCCCAGCCAGGCGCGGTTGGATTCCGCAGTCGCTGGTTCGGCGGGCCGGCCTTCGGCGACAGCAACATTCGGGTTGGCGAACAGGGCGACGAGCGCGATGGACAATGCAGCCGTTGCAGTCAGGCGAAATGGAATCATGGTCGGATACCGGTGTTCAGTGTCATGTGCGCGGCCGGGTGATCTCGACCACATCGTAAGGCTGCAGCGTGCGGATGGCATCGAAGGGATCCGGTTCGCGCCAGGCGAACAGATGACAGACCAGCTTGTCCGGCGTGACATCGATGATGCTGAAGCCATTCTTTTCCATCGGCCGCGCATTGCGCTCCAGCGTCAATGCGCCGGGCGCGGCTGGCCCCAGCCCGCGCGGGCCGCTCGGCCAGCCCGCCATGCCGGTGCCCAGCGGTCCATTAAGGATGAGGTTGATGGGATTGGCGCGCATGTCGAGTTCGCCGCTCTTGAGCAGGCGGTCCCAGCCGGTCGCATGCAGGTCGCCCGACATCATGACGGCGGCGCGCTGCTGCTGCGTGAGCGCGCCGGCGATGCGCTGGTGCTGCTGATACCAGCCCGATTGCCACATGTACTTCTGCTTGTCGGTGCTCAGGCGCAGGTTGCTGCCGCGCACGCCGCCGAAGCGCTGCGATACCGTGCTCGCCGCAGCCGCCATGGTTTCGTCGGACACCACCACATCCGGATACCATTCGCGCCACTTGCCGGCGGACCAGCCGAACGGCGTCGACGGCATGTGCACGAGGTGACGGGCATCCGATGTGCGTGTACGGTCGAGCAGCCACTTCTCCGCCTCGGGCGGAATGAGTCCTGCATGGCGGTCCTTGAGGTTCATGTAGCGGCCGCAGTCGTACATCAGCACCTCGAGCAGCTTGCCGTAGCGCAGCGTGCCGAAGCATTCCGACAGACCCGGCCCCCGGTCTCCCGCGCCAGTGCCGGGCAGCATCGCGGAGCGGGTGGCATCCGGCAGGAATTGCGGGTAATACATGTCCTGCACGGTGCGGCCGAGACTCAGATCGAAATGATCGGGCGGGAAAGTAATGAAGTTGTCTTCCGCCTCGTCGTTCTCGAAATAGTCGTGGTCGTCCATCATGAAGAACACCGGCGTGGAACGCAGCCGCGTTCCGTACAGGTGAGCGATCTGCGGATCGACCACCGTGCGCAATATGCGTTCGTTGTCGGTGCCCAGCACCGGCAGGCTGGTGTCGAACATGCCGATGTTCTTGTAGAAGTCGGTCGCCGCCTTGCGGATGCCGGGATTATTGCTTTCCAGCCAGGTTCGCTGGTCCTGGTAGACATGGTCGCCGTTGGCGATGACGGCATCGGGCTGGAATGCGAGCCCGCGCTCCAGCAGCGCATGCCGGATCGCGAGCGAGCGGAATACTTCCATGCCGCCGGGTCCCTTCGCCTCCGGATCGCCGCCGGCACAGGTATAGACCAGCAGGCGCACGCGGTCCGGCGACGCATCCGGCTTGGGAAAAGTCTTGAGCGGCCAGGGAGAGCACAGTCCCCTGCCCTTGCTGTCGAGGATCTGCAGGGTGTAACCGGTATCGGCCCGCAGGCCCGCCGCATCGAACTGCCAGAAGCGGCCGAGGCTGTCGGAACGGCGGCCCTTGACCGTGCGCCCGCCCACACGCAGCTGCGGTGCATCTTTCAGCGGCTGCTGGAACGAGGCTTTCAGCAATACGCGCTCATGATTTGCCGTCGGCAACAGGTGAACGACTTCGCCGGCACTCCAATCGTCCTGTGCAAGCGCTTCATTGGCAAAAGGCAAGCCTGTGCTGGCAACGAGCGCGGCGCTCGTCTGCAGGAATTGGCGGCGCGTGAAAGATTTCGGCATGAGAGTCTCCTGTTGTCATGGCTGCGTGGCACTGCGCCGCGGCCTGCTATTCGTGTCCGGCGGTTCCACCGTGTTTTCCAGAACTATGGAGCCCGCCAGCCATGAAGTAAAATAACTCCAACCGCAACACCCATAACCGAAAGGAATGGCTAATGCTGAGCGACGACGTCGACTATTTTCTTTCCCTTGCCGCTTCCGGCACTTTCACGCGCACAGCCGAGCGGCTGGGGATCTCGCAGCCGGCATTGAGCAAGGCCATTCAGCGGCTTGAAAAGAAGATGGGCGTGAAGCTGCTCATCCGCACGGTGCGCGGCGTCGAGCTGACCGATGCGGGACGCGCGCTGCATCTGCGCCTGCAATCGGTATCGCGCGACATCGACAACGCAATGCAGGAAGCCCGCGACCTCGGCGGGAACCAGGCGGGGCTTCTGCGGGTGGGGATTACGCCGGCCACCACCGATTTCGCAATCCGTGCCCTGCTGCCGCAGCTGATCACGGAACGTCCTGCGGCGCACATCAGCTTCACCACCGCATTCAGTGCCGTACTGGTCGATGCCGTCAGCCGCCGCGAGGTTGACTTTGCGGTCTGCCCGATCCCGGAACACGTCGCAGCGCCGCTCGAGCATGAACTGCTGTATGAAGATCCTGTGGCGCTGATGCTCAACCGGACGCATCCACTCGCAAAGCGCCGGAAGCTGCCGCTGGAGGAACTGGTGAAATATCCATGGGCCGGCACGCGCAGGCATGAACTGACGCGCTCTCAGATGGAGCGCGTCCTTTCGGCGCAAGGCTTGCCGCGGCCGCGCATGGTGGTGGAAGCGGATACCTTGAACGGCTTGATCATGATCGTCTCGCAGACGCAGTTGCTCAGCATGATCAATACGCGCGGCGTACGGCCTGAAGCTCTGCCCGACAATGTGATCATGCGTCCGGCGATGATAGAAGGACTGGACCGGCAGATCGGGATTGTCCGGCGTGCGGGGTATGCATCGCCGATTGCGGAGCGGGCGCAGGAGTTGATCCGGGTGGCGGCGCAGTAGCCCAGGCATAATCGCCGCAATCCGTCGAGATGGGAGACTCTCCCCCTCGCCCGCAGGCGGAATAGGGGCTGGGGGTGACGGAGATTGTCAAGACCTGAGGAGGCTTTGCTACTTCCCTCATCCCCAACCCTTCTCCCGCCTGCGGGAGAAGGGAGTCTTTCAAGGTTTGTACGTTCTGCTGGTCATTGAAAGTCTGGCCGCAACCGTGAATTGCACTATGAACCATTGCCCTCACTGATCGATCTCCCTCAGTACGACGCACGGATTACCCGCAGCAAATACACCATCCGGAACATCCTTGGTCACCACGCTACCGGCACCAATAACCGATCGATTCCCGATGCGCACTCCAGGGCAAATGATCGCCCCGCCTCCGACCCAGACATCATCGCCAATCTCGATTGCCCTGCCGAGCTCCAACCCGGTTTGTCGCTCGTCCGCAGACAAGGGATGTGTCGCCGTATAGATCTGCACGGCCGGACCGAACAATACACGCGACCCGATCTTCACCTGCGCCACATCGAGAACGACGCAATTGAAATTGAAGAAGACTTTGTCGCCGAGAACGATGTTGCTTCCGTAATCGCAGTAGAACGGAGGCTCTATCCAGACGCCCGTTCCTGATGAGGGAATGAGCTCCTTGACGATGCGGCTGCGCTCCTCGACCTGGTCATCACGGGTATCGTTCAATGCCTTGAATAGCAAGCGGGCATGGCGGCGTTCTTGGGACAGCTGCTGATCGAGCGGATCGTACAGTTCTCCGTCAAGCATTTTTTCCTTTTCTGTCTTCATGATTTTTCCTTGGGCGTTTTCCGGCAACGGCTTGCAACCTTCTTGCTGAAGACAACGATGACAGGCAAGTAGACAAATCGATATCCGTCGCGTTCGCCATTCCGAATTTGAAAACCGCGAAACGATGCAAATTTAAAGATGCTTTATTTATGCATCTTTGATAGAATCGCGGCAAAGACAGCAAAGGCATTCGTGCCGTTAGGCGTTACATGTCGTTCACCCTCAAGGCGTCGACATTGCGAAGTCATGACGGCAGCTCAATGCCTTCTTTTTTGCCCATAAACAGCATTCAATTTGTATATTTAAGGGGAAATCATGATCTCAGCCGAAGCACGCCCGTATATCGATGCCAGCGTTCCCGTTCTGCGCGAACACGGCACCACCATTACGCGCACGTTCTACAGCAGCATGTTTGCCGCGCATCCCGAACTGACGAACCTGTTCAACATGGGCAACCAGGCAAACGGCGCTCAGCAGAACTCGCTCGCTGCAGCCGTTTTCGCCTACGCTGCGAACATCGGCAATCCGGGTGCGCTCGGCCCGGTGGTCAGCCGCATCGTCCACAAGCATGTGTCGGTCGGCATCCGTGCGGATCATTACCCTATCGTCGGCCGCTACCTGCTCGGCGCGATCCAGAAAACACTCGGTGACGCTGCCACCGCGCCGCTGCTGTCGGCATGGGACGAAGCCTACAATGCATTGGCAAAACTGCTGATCGAAACGGAAAAGAATTTGTATGCCGACGCCGGCGTAGCACCGGGTGCGCTGCGCGACATGCGCGTGCTCGAAGTCACCAGGCAGTCCGACGATGTCGTCTCTTACGTGCTGCAACCGGTCGACGGCAAGCCCGCGCCGCAATTCAAGCCGGGCCAGTATGTGAGCGTGCGCGCCGATCTCGGCGATGGCCGGCAGCAGTTGCGCCAGTACAGCCTGTCCGATGCGCCGGCTTCCGATCGTCTGCGCATCTCGGTCAAGCGGGAGCGCGGCGATACCGCAACCCCGGCCGGCGAAGTATCGAACTGGATACATCGCAATATCGAGCGCAACAGTGTGATCGCGGTTTCGCATCCCTTCGGCGACTTCACGCCGGATACCGAATCGGACAAGCCGATCGTGCTGCTGTCGGCCGGCGTCGGCATCACGCCGATGATCTCGGTGCTGAACCGTATCGCACAGGTGCAGCCGGCAAGACGCGTGGTGTTTGCGCACGCGGCACGCAGCGAAGCGCTGCATGCGCATCGCGCCGATGTGGCAGCAGCGCAGAAGCGCATGCCGAACCTTGCGGTGGCGACCTTCCATGAATCAGCAGGCGCCAAGGGTAAAGGCATTCATGAAGGATTGATGGACATTTCCAAGCTTCCGGCATGGGCGCGCGAAGAGACCGATGTCTATCTCTGCGGTCCGATCGGGTTCATGCAGGCGCAATGGAAGGCATTGATTGAAGCCGGCGTGCCGGCGAACCGCCTGCATCGCGAAGTGTTTGGTCCGGAACTGCTGGATCATCTGCTGTAACGACCTGCTGTAATCGGTCGGTTCTTCGGACCAAGGGGATTGGTGCAGGCGCGGAGGCCTGCACTATCTGATACCAGAACAGTATTGCTTGAACTACACCGTCTGCTCCCACACCTCCGCTATCCTCAACAGGTTCGTCGTTCCCGATTCCGCGAACGGCATGCCCGCCGCAATCGCCACCAGATCTCCAGGACGCGCGAACTGCTCGCGCAAGGCCGTCTTGCATGCGGCCGCCACCATCTCGTCTACACTGCGCACATCAGGACTCACCGTCGTATGCACGCCCCACGCCAGCGCCAGCTTGCGCGCGGTGGACAAATGCGGCGTGATGCTCAGGATGGGCGCGGCCGGCCGTTCACGTGCCGCGCGCAGGCTGGTGTGGCCGGATGTCGTATAGGTGATGGTGACCTGCGCGCCGATGATCTGGGTGACGCTGCGCAGCGCCGAGCAGATGGCGTCGCCGCGCGTCGGCAGCGGCTCGCCGCGATGGGCGTCGATCACGCTGCGGTACTGCGGATCGCGCTCGACCTCGGTGATGATGCGGTCCATCATCGCCACTGCCTGCACCGGATAGGCGCCGCTCGCCGATTCGGCCGACAGCATGACCGCATCGGCGCCGTCGTAGATCGCGGTGGCCACGTCCGATGCCTCGGCCCGGGTCGGCACCGGCGCGGAAATCATGGATTCCAGCATTTGCGTGGCAATCACCACCGGCTTGCCCTGCCTGCTGCAGCTGCGCAGGATGCGCTTCTGCACGCCTGGCACCCGCTCCGGCGGCAGTTCCACGCCGAGATCGCCGCGCGCTACCATCACGGCGTCCGCCGCTTGAACGATGTCTTCCAGCCGGTCGAGCGCAGCCGGTTTTTCCAGCTTGGCCAGCAAACCGGCGCGGCCCTGTATCAATTCGCGCGCCTGCAGCAAGTCTTCCGGGCGCTGCACGAACGACAGCGCGATCCAGTCGACACCGAGCGCCAGCGCGAACTCCAGGTCGCGCCTGTCCTTCTCCGTCAGCGCGGGAATCGGCAGCACCACGTCCGGCACATTGACGCCCTTGCGGTCGGACAGCACGCCGCCGGTGACCACCTTCGTGAAGATGGCGTCGCCGTCGCTGTCCAGGACCTGCAATTTCAGCTTGCCGTCGTCGAGCAGCAGGGACTGCCCTGCCGATATCACCTCGAACAATTCCGGATGCGGCAGGCAGACGCGCTGCCGGCTGCCCGGCGCGGGATTGCGGTCGAGCCGGAATTCATCGCCCGCCGCCAACGTCACGCGCCCTTCCGCAAACTGGCCGATGCGCAGCTTCGGCCCCTGCAGATCGGCCAGGATGGCGATCGGCCTGCCCACGCTGCGCTCGACCTCACGCACGATGTCGTAGCGGGCGCGATGGTCTTCATGGGTGCCGTGGCTGAAATTGAAGCGGAATACATCCGCGCCGGCCTCGAACAATGCCTGTATCGCTTCCTTGCCGGAACTGGCAGGGCCGAGGGTGGCCAGAATTTTTGCCTTGCGTTGACGTCGGGTCATGTTGCTTCCAAACGGGTAAAAGAGGGCCTGCTCCCGGCGAGGGCCGGAAGTGGCGGGTTGACAAAGAAAAAGTCCGGCGGCTGCCGGACCGGTCATGCTCAGAGAATCAGGATTGCCCTGAAATCATTGACGTTGGTGCGCGTCGGGCCGGTGACGACCAGATCGCCGAGCGCATCGAAGAAGCCGTAGCCGTCGTTGTTGTCCAGCATGGCGCGCGCACGCTTGCCCAACTGTTCTGCGCGCGAAACCGAATCGGGCTGATAGATGGCGCCGGCATTGTCTTCCGAGCCGTCGATGCCGTCGGTGTCGCAGGCGATCGCATGCACATCGGGCAAGCCGTTGAGCGCCGTGGCGAAGCTGAGCAGGAATTCCGCATTGCGCCCGCCCCTTCCCTTGCCGCGCACCGTCACCGTGGTTTCGCCGCCGGAAATGATGACGCAAGGCTTCTGGAAAGGCTGGCCGCGCAGCGCCACCTGCCTTGCGAGTGCCGCATGCACCATGCCGACATCGCGCGCCTCGCCTTCCATTTCATCCGACAGGATGCAAGGCGTAATGCCTGCGGCGCGCGCCACATCAGCGGCGGCTTCCAATGCCTGCTGCGCGGTGGCGATGACGTGATGGCTGTTGCGCGCGAAGCGCGGATCATCCGGCTTCGGCGTTTCGCCTGCACCCGACGTCAGCGTCTGCAGCATGTTGTCGGGAACTTCGATTCCATACTTGCGCAGGATGGCCAGCGCCTGTTCGCATGTCGTCGGGTCTGGCAGGGTCGGGCCGCTCGCGATCACGCCGGGATCGTCGCCCGGCACATCCGAAATCAGCAGCGTGACCACGCGCGCCGGCGCGCAGGCCAGCGCCAGGCGCCCGCCCTTGATCGCGGAGAAGTGCTTGCGAACGCAGTTCATTTCGGAAATGTTGGCGCCGCTCTTGAGCAGCGCCTTGTTGACCGCCTGCTTCTGCTCCAGCGTAATGCCTTCGCCCGGCAGCGCCAGCAGGGCCGAGCCGCCGCCGGAGATCAGGCACAGCACCAGGTCGTTCTCGGTCAGTCCCTGCACCATTTCCATCATGCGCCCGGCGGCGCGGCGGCCGGCTTCATCCGGTACCGGATGCGCCGCTTCCACGACTTCAATCTTCCTGCAGTCGGCGCCGTGGCCATAGCGGGTGACGACCAGGCCGCCGATCTCGCCCTCCCAGTGATCCTCGACCGCCTTGGCCATCGCCGCCGCGCCCTTGCCCGCGCCTATTACCAGCGTCCTGCCGTTAGGCGAAGGCTTGGGCAAAAAGGCGGGCAGGCATTTGTCGGCACTGACGGCACCGACGGCGGCGGCATACATGTCGAGCAGGAGTTGGCGGGGGTTGATGTC
Organism: Noviherbaspirillum malthae; assembly: GCF_015352985.1. Taxonomy (GTDB): domain Bacteria; phylum Pseudomonadota; class Gammaproteobacteria; order Burkholderiales; family Burkholderiaceae_D; genus Noviherbaspirillum; species Noviherbaspirillum malthae. The sequence goes on from NZ_JACYXF010000018.1 coordinate 91,678, forward strand.
TGGCATGGCGGCGGCTTTCAGGAAATGGAAAAGGCGATCCTTATTGTACGCAAATCAGCCCTTGGCGATTTCATGATTGGACATCAGCTCGATCGCGCGGCACAGCGCAGAATGGTCGAGACCGCTCATGCCGTTGGCGGCGCAGGCGTTCATCAGTTCCTGCGCGGCGGCGGTGTTGGGCAGCGACACGCCCAGCGCCTTGGCGCCCTGCAGCGCGAGGTTCAGGTCCTTCTGGTGCAGCTCGATGCGGAAGCCGGGGTTGAAGGTGCGCTTGACCATGCGCTCGCCGTGCACTTCGAGAATGCGCGAGGAAGCAAAGCCGCCCATCAGCGCCTGGCGCACGCGCGCCGGATCGGCGCCCGCCTTGGAAGCGAACAGCAGGGCCTCGGCCACCGCCTGGATATTGAGCGCGACGATGATCTGGTTGGCGACCTTGGTGGTCTGGCCGTCGCCATTGCCGCCGACGAGGGTGATGTTCTTGCCCATCAGTTCGAACAGCGGCTTGACGTCGTTGAATGCGCTTTCGGAGCCGCCAACCATGATGGTCAGCGACGCAGCCTTGGCGCCGACCTCGCCGCCGGAAACCGGGGCATCGAGATATTCGCAGCCGAGCTCGTTGATGCGCCTGGCGAACTGCTTGGTGGCGATCGGCGAGATCGAGCTCATGTCGATCAGGATCTTGCCCTTTTCCAGCCCGCTGGCGACGCCGTTCTCGCCGAACAGCACCGCTTCCACGTGCGGCGTGTCCGGCACCATGACGATGATGACGTCGGCGCGCTTGGCAACTTCGGCGCCGGAGGTGCAGACGGTGGCGCCGCCTTCGATCAGCTGGTAGGGCGGGTTTTTCTGGTCATGCAGATAGAGCTTGTGCCCGCCTGCTTGCAGGTGGCCTGCCATGGGTGCGCCCATGATGCCGAGTCCGATGAAACCGATTTTTGCCATGTTGTTCTCCGTTGAATTGTTTAGTTCTGGGGATGAGGTTTGTGGTGATGATCCGCAATCTGATCTACTCCCCTCTCCCGCAAGCGGGAGAGGGGTTGGGGGTGAGGGCGCCCGCAATAACATCAGGAGGTCTTGCTACCCCCCTCATCCCCAACCCTTCTCCCGCCTGCGGGAGAAGGGAGCAAGTCAAATTCCGTGGTCTTGACGCCAGCCCAGCCCCTCGACCGTCCCCGCCTTCGGCTTGTACTCGCAGCCGATCCAGCCGTCATACCCGATCTCTTCCAGCATCCCGAACAAATACCGGTAATTGATCTCCCCCGTCCCCGGCTCGAAGCGCCCGGGATTGTCCGCCAGCTGGATGTGGCGGATGATGTCGCGGTTGGCCCTGATGGTATTGGCGATCTCGCCTTCCATACGCTGCATGTGATAGATGTCGTACTGCAGGTAGATGTTGCTCGACCCGGTATCGCGGATGAGGTCGATCGCCTGCCGGGTGCGCGTCAGAAAAAAGCCCGGAATGTCGAAGTCGTTGATCGGCTCGATCAGCAGGCTGATCCTGTGCTCCCTGAGCATGTCGGCCGCATACTTCAGATTCTCCACGACAGTCTCGCGCGCCTGTCCGTAGCTCACTCCCGGCGGCAGCTTGCCGACCAGGCAGTTGAGCTGCTTGGTGCCCAGCACCTTCGCATAGCGGATCGCCTCATCGACGCCTTCCCTGAACTCGCCGATGCGGTCCGGATGGCAGGCGATGCCGCGCTCGCCCGCTTCCCAGTTGCCCGCCGGCAGATTGTGCAGCACCAGGTCGAGCTGATAGGCATTGAGCTTGTCCGCAATCTGGTCCGCATGGAAGGCATAGGGAAACAGGAATTCCACGCCGCGGAAGCCTGCGCGCGCCGCTGCTTCGAAACGCTCCATGAAGGGATGCTCGTTGAAGAGCATCGTCAGGTTCGCTGCCAACTTCGTCATGTAGTCTCCTCCTCAATCCAGCAGGGCGATGGCCGTCGGTGCATGCTCGGGCTTCTCCGCCAGTTCTTCGAACTCGTTGATGTTGTTGATCTCGGTGCCCATCGACACATTGGTGACGCGTTCGAGAATGATCTCGACCACCACCGGCACCCGGTACTGGCGCATCCATGCACGAGCCTGGCCAAAGGCGTCCTGGATATCCTGCGGCTTGGTCACGCGGATCGCCTTGCAGCCCAGGCCTTCCACCACGGCGACATGGTCGACGCCATAGCCGTTGAGTTCCGGCGCGTTGATGTTCTCGAAGGACAGCTGCACGCAATAATCCATGTCGAAGCCGCGCTGCGACTGGCGGATCAGGCCGAGGTAGGAGTTGTTCACCACCACATGCAGGTAAGGCAGGTTGAACTGCGCACCGACGGCGAGTTCCTCGATCATGAACTGGAAGTCGTAGTCGCCGGAGATCGCCACCACCGGGCGTTCCGGATCGGCGGCGCATACGCCGAGCGCTGCCGGCACGGTCCAGCCGAGCGGGCCAGCCTGGCCGCAGTTGATCCAGTGGCGCGGCTTGTAGACGTGCAGGAACTGCGCGGCGGCGATCTGCGACAAGCCGATGGTGCTGACGTAGCACGTGTCGCGGCCGAAGGCGCGGTTCATTTCCTCATACACGCGCTGGGGTTTGATCGGCGCATTGTCGAAATTGGTCCGGCGCAAAAGCGTGCGCTTGCGCTGCTGGCAGGACGAGACCCAGCTCTTGCGGTCCTTCAGCTTGCCTGCGGCTGCCCATTCCTTCGCCACTTCGACGAACAGCTTCAGCGCGGCGCCCGCATCGGAGACGATACCGAGATCAGGACCGAACACGCGGCCGATCTGGGTCGGTTCGATATCCACATGCACGAACTTGCGGCCCTGGGTGAATACGTCGATGGAACCGGTGTGGCGGTTGGCCCAGCGGTTGCCGATGCCAAGCACGAAGTCCGATTCCAGCATGGTGGCGTTGCCGTAGCGGTGGCTGGTCTGCAGGCCGACCATGCCAGCCATCAGCGGATGATCGTCGGGAATCGTGCCCCAGCCCATCAGCGTCGGGATCACCGGAACGCCGGTGACTTCGGCAAACTCGACCAGCAACTCGGAAGCATTGGCATTGATGATGCCGCCGCCGGCGGTGATCAGCGGACGCTCGGCCTCATTGAGCATGGCCAGCGCCTTTTCGATCTGGGCGCGAGTGGCGGACGGCTTGTAAACCGGCAGCGGCTCGTAGGTTTCGGGGTCGAATTCGATTTCGGCCATCTGCACGTCGAACGGCAGGTCGATCAGCACCGGGCCCGGACGCGCCGAGCGCATCAGGTGGAAGGCCTGCTGGAACACGCGCGGCACCAATGCCGGTTCGCGCACGGTGACTGCCCACTTGGTCACCGGCTTGGCGATGGATTCGATATCCACCGCCTGGAAGTCTTCCTTGTAAAGGCGGGCGCGCGGCGCCTGGCCGGTTACGCACAGGATGGGAATGGAGTCGGCCTGGGCCGAGTACAGGCCGGTGATCATGTCGGTGCCGGCCGGGCCGGACGTGCCGATGCACAGGCCGATATTGCCCGGCTTGGCGCGGGTGTAGCCTTCAGCCATGTGCGACGCGCCTTCGACGTGGCGCGCAAGAATATGCTTGATGCTGCCGCGCTTGCGCAGTGCCGCATAGAACGGGTTGATCGCTGCGCCCGGCACGCCGAACGCCTGGTCGATGCCTTCCTTCTCCAACACGTAAATCGCCGCTTCCGCTGCGGTCATCCTAGCCATACATCCTCCTGGACACAGTCAATGAGAGTCAAAATTCGATGGACTGAGTCTAAAGGCGAACATAAAGTTTGATAAGGACACAATTAATCGCTGTATTCAATACTCTCGGTATGGAATAATGGCCGCGTTTGCAGGTTAAAGTCTTGCCTCATTTCCGCTGCCCGGCGGTCAACCTCCTACAAATTCGTTTCCGCCATGGACAAGTTCAAACAGATCGAGGCCTTCGTCGATGTCATCGAAAAGGGCAGCCTGGCCCGCGCCGCGCTGGAGCAGAACATCACGCCGGTGATGCTGGGCCGCCGCATCGATGCGCTGGAAAAACGCCTCGGCGTCAAGCTGATGCACCGCACGACACGGCACCTGACCCTGACCGAGGAAGGCACGGTCTTCCTCGACCATTGCCGCAAGCTGCTGGGCGACCTCGATCATGCGGAAAAGATCATCGCCGAAGGCCGGCACAAGGCAACCGGCCACCTGGTGGTATCGGCGCCGGCCGCCTACGGCCGCAAGCATGTGGCACCGCATGCGCCGGCCTTCATCGCCGCCAATCCGGATGTGCAGATTTCCTTCAACCTGACCGACCGCGTGGTCGACCTCGTGCGCGAGGGCTACGACCTGAGCATCCGCATCGGCGGCGCCATCGATCCGAATTTCGTGGCGGTCAAGCTGGCGAGCAACCGGCGGGTGGTCTGCGGCACGCCGGAATACTTCGAGCGCAACGGCATTCCCCGCACGCTGGAAGACCTGGAGCATCACAATTGCCTGGCGTTCAACCTGCAGGGCGGGCAGCAGCGCGGCTGGTATTTCCAGCAGAACGGCAAGCCGGTCACGATCAAGGTCAACGGCAGCCTGGATTGCAATGACGGCGAGCTGCTGCACCGCTGGGCCTGCGAGAGCCTTGGATTGGCATGGCGTTCCACCTGGGAAATCCAGTCGGAGCTGGCATCCGGGGAACTGATCACCGTGCTCGACGAATACGCGCTCGACAATTACGACATCATGGCGGTCTACCCGCAGCAGCGGCATCTGCCGGCCAAGATTCGCTTCTTCATCGACATGCTCAAGTCGGTATATGCGCAGCCCGGGTATTGGAGGCGTGCTGCCTGAGATGCAGGCATCCCCTGGTGGGGTGAGCTGGAAATTTGTTGAAGGCAAATGTGGCGAAATCGAGTCGAGACAAGGAAACAAGCACGGCAAGGCCGAGGCCTTGCGCGCGTTGTTAACATCGTTGACGCCGTATCGGCACGATTCTCGTCCACTATTTGACCAACAAATTCTTAACACGCACCACTAGAGGCGGTGGAAGCAGCATGCGGGGAAAGCGGACGAGGCGGAGACGCCTGACGTCTTCTTCCATTGAAAAGGCGCCGCAACATGGTGCGGCGCCCGGTCACGGCAGAACGGGGAACGAAGCTCTTCCGGAGCCGCCAGTCCAGCCAAAGAATCGGTGTCCTAGTTTAGCCTGGTGAAGAATCGGAACGTCCCATATGCGGACCCGTGGGTCCGGCGGCATATCAGCGTTTGCCTGCGGCCTCGAGTGCCGGACGCCCCTTGCCCAGCACCTTGGCAAGATACGCCGGCGCAGCCGAGGGCTGGGCGACGGCGCAGTAAGTCTCCGTACCTGCTCCTGCCGGAGCGGCAGCGCGGGCGCAATAGGAAACTTCGGTGACTGCAGGTGCAGCGGGGGCCGCAACTCGGGCGCAGTAAGCCGCTTCCGGGCGGGCGACGCGTGCGCAGTAGGACGACTGCGGCGCTGCGACGCGTGCGCAGTAGGCGGCCTCGGGCAGCGCCGGTGCGGCCGGGTTGGCGACCCGTGCGCAATACGATGCGCCGGCGGCTGGTGCTGCCACGCGGGCGCAGTAGGCAGCATCGCCTTCCAAGGCGACTTCCGCTCCGGCTGCATACTGAACTGCGCGTGCGCAGTAGGCGCTTGCCGGCTCGGCAACGCGGGCGCAATAGCCGGCTTCTCCGGCATGCGCGGATTGCGAGGCGCCGAATTCCTGCTGGTAAAGGCTGCGTGTCTTGGCGGCGGCTTCAGCCAGGTTGGCGGCATCCTCGTCGCCGCGCATGCCGAAATACGGGAAATGATGCAGGAAATAGCCGAAAATCTGCTGGCAGTCTTCCGCATATTTCATGGTGTCCAAGATATGGCCGTGCCAGAACTTGTCGACATTGGTATCCGGGGTAATGGCTTCCTCGGGATACTTGGCCACCAGGGCAAGAAAGCGGCGATATTCGATTTCATGCCGGTCGGCTTCCTCGCGCGTCCAGCCGTGTCCTTCCTTGGCATCCATCAGTTTAAATTTGATCGGATCGAGATCCAGGGCGTACACCGCCTCGATCATTTGCGCCGCAGTCTTGTCTTGGCCGTTATTGGACGTCTGCTGGTTCATTTTCCTGCCTCCCATGGAATCCATACCAGTCCCGCGCCAGCCTGTGCCGGGCATGCGACGGGTACGAGAAGATTGATCGGAACATCTCGTTCTCACAATGCCACTGTTAAATCTTTGATAACGAAGCAATTGCAGCGAGGAAAATATATCATTGCAATCCGACAGGAAACGGGCATGGGAATTGACGTAACTCAAGCTTGCCTCGCGCCATGTTTCTCGAAAACAATATATCTTTGAGGACGCGACACAGGCAAAAAACAGCATGTCCTCACTTCGTTTCGGAGTGGCTCGCGAGTGCATGCCGGCAGGAATGTCCGTACACTGCGAAGCTGGCTGCTTGCCGGAACGGAAAGCACAGGACCGTCGGCGGAGTCCGCACCGTCGGCGGCACAAACCAGCAGCCGCGTTGCGGATGCATCAGGACGGGCAGAAGTATCAAGCAGATGAACGATTTATTTTTGGGCAAGATGCGCATTTCACGCCGGTTTCTGATTTCCCTGCTGACTTCCCCGGCCTGGTGGCTTGGCGTCACGGGCTCCCTGCTCCTCCACATCCTGGTTACTCAGGTGGTCGAAGACAAGGCGAAGTCGCAGTTCGAGTACTTCGCCGAAAATGCCCAGCTCGCGATACAGAACCGCGTGCGCTCCTATATCGATGTATTGCGCGGCACAGCCGCTCTCTTCTACACCGCCGATAACATCAGCCGGGACCAGTTCCGAGCCTATATCAGGGAACTCAAGCTCGAATCGAGCTTCCCCGGCATTACCAACCTCAATTTCGCGCGTCACTTCCCGCACGCCGAAAAGGCAGCTTTCGAGGCGTCGGTCAGGCGCGACGACAGCGTCACCCCCGGCGGCTATCCCAATTTCGCCGTCATTCCGGCGGGCGAACGCAAGGATTACAACGTGCTGACCTACATCGAGCCGATGGAGAGCAACATGGTGTCCTTCGGCGTCGACATGGCCGCCAACGCCGCGGCGGCAAATGCGCTGGCGGCCTCGCGCGATACCGGCCAGCTGGTTTCCTCCGGCAGGCTGATCCGCATATCCGGCCCCCACAGCCACGTCGGGCTCGCCATGCGCATGCCGGTCTATAGGCGCGGCATGCCGATCAAGACGGTGGAACAGCGCCGGGCGGCGTATTACGGCTCGGTGGGCGCCGGCTTCGATGTCAACAAGCTGATGCTCGGCGCCATCGACGCGAACATGCTCGATACCATGCGCATCCGGCTCTACGACACCGGTGCGACAGATGAGCCGTCCCAGGCCGCCTCGGCTGCCGCCAGTCAGCATCTGATCTTCGACAGCGCCGAGAACCGGCCGGCCGAGCGGCCCGCGGCGGGCGACCTGTTCATCAAGCGGATTTCGATGACCGTGGGCCCGCGCGTCTGGGAAGCGGAAATCACGGCGCCGCGCTCGCGCATGCTGAACGGCTTCGATGTTTCGCTGGCCTGGATCGTACTGGTCGGCGGCCTGCTGGCTTCGACGCTGCTGTTTTCCATCTATTACTCGATGATGACGGCGCGCCGCCGCGCGGTCGAACTGGCACGCGAAATGACCAAGGATCTGCGTACCAGCGAAGCCAGCCTTGCGGAAGCGCAGCAGATGGCAAGCCTGGGCAGCTGGACGCTCGACCCGGACAGCGGCCGGATGGGCTGGTCGGCCGAAACCTACCGCATCTTCGGCATGAATCTTTTCAATGACGGCCCGCAGTTCGACGACTTCCTGCGGCGCATCCATGCCGACGACAGGGAACGCGTCAGGCAAGGCATCGCGCACGCCATCGACGAAGGCACGGAATTCAATTGCGAACACAGGATCACGCGGCTCGACGGCGCCGTGCGCTGGGTGCACAGCATTGCCCGTTTCGGCAGGGATGACCGGCAGGCCCTGCTGTGCGGCACGATCATGGACATCACCGACCGCAAGCATACGGTGGAAGCGCTCAAGCGCTCGCAGGAACTGCTGCGCGACCTGACCGCGCACCAGGACCGCGTGAAGGAAGAGGAGCGCAAGCGCATTGCGCGCGAGATCCACGACGAACTCGGGCAAACCCTGCTGGCGCTGCGAATCGATGTGTCGATGCTGGACGCCCGCACAGGCGCATCGCATCCCAAGCTGAATGAAAAGGTGCGCAGCGCGCTCAACCATATCGACGCCACCGTCAAGACCGTGCGCACCATCATCAACAACCTGCGCCCGGCCGTGCTCGATCTCGGCCTAGTTGCGGCAATCGAATGGCAGGTTGCGGAATTCCGCCGCCGCAGCGGCATCACCTGCGAATTGCTGATGGATGAAAAGGAACTTGCGATCGACGACGCGCGCGCCACTTCCCTGTTCCGCATCCTGCAGGAATCGCTCACCAACGTCATACGCCATGCCAACGCAAGCCACGTCATCATTGAACTGCGCCAGGACAAGACCCGGCTGGTCATGAGAATTACCGATGACGGCATCGGCATCGCGCCCGAACGCCGCAAGTCCGGGACTTCCTTCGGCCTGGTCGGCGTGGAAGAGCGCATTCATGCGCTCAACGGCGAATTCCGCATTACCAGCGCAACCGGCGAAGGCACGACGCTGACGGTATATATTCCCCTTGATCCTTCGGGGGAGCAGGATTTGCCGATCAACCTGATCGACAGTACGCAGTGATCTATTCTTCCCGCAACAAGCCGATGCGGCTTCTTGCTTCGAATTCCGGCGCCGGCAGGCCGAAAAGGAAATCACTGAGCAGATGACGAAGCGCCGCGTCCATGAACCCGGCGTCTAGGCCGGCCAATCGGCAGACCATCCAGTCTTCACCGGTTTCGATGGCCTCGCTTCTGCTTTGATCGATCAGCCACTGATCGTAAGCGATCGTGGTAGCGCGGTCTTGCGGAATGATCCAGGGCGGCTGCGGAATGAGGCGTCCGCTTGCGGTAATTACGTTTCCGTCGATTGGCCTGCGTACCAGGTTTGTTGCTGTGTCACTCAAGTTAATCATTGAATACATGTTTGATCTGCGTGCCTGCGATTCATTCTGTTTGCATTTGGCTCGTTATACCTGCAATGGCCTGCAAAGATTATGCCTGCCGTACGTTACGCTGATATGAAAGTGTTGTTTTCATTTGATGTTAAGGCAAGATGTATTCACTTTTACCCGAAATATCCATCCACCGAGAAGGCAGGCGCGATGAAACGGGGGCACACGGGCTGCTTCAGCATGCGCCGGTTTAGAAAGTACTGCGGACGTACGTCCAATCCCGGAGACTTACGATAAGTCTTTTTACAGTTGGGCGGCGGGACTATGCTTCCTTCGCCCGCATGCAGGGTTTCGCAAATCATCGGATAGCGCTGCTAAAGCTTAACCTGGCTTGCAAGCCAAGTCGGGGAGCACGTAGCTGGGGATGAGAGCGACCAAGACCGTAGGAGGTTTTGCTATCCCCCTCACCCCTGCCCCTCTCCCGCTTGCGGGAGAGGGGTACTCATATGCGATGCGATAGCACGGTCAAAAAATGTGAAGGACTCAATGAGGGAAATGCACTGCGTGAAATACACAGAACATTGCTCTGCCCACTTAAGCAAACCTTTAGACTTCATACAGGTAAAGATAACTTCCCGAACATGAGTCCTGCTGCAGGACGACACTTCAAGCCAGCCTGTCGAATCGCCTCGTTTCGTCAACACGTGCGCCTGAACATGCACGTTCACTCATCCCGGCATCACGTCATTTTCACAGTATGCATCCGTGCCCTGGATCGCCTTTCGCCCAATACGCTGCGCAGTTCTTCAATGCTGGTCTGCGCGCATTCCGCCATCCAGAGCAGCATCGACGGACTGATCGTCAGGGCGCCGCTGCGGATCTTCTCGAGCAGCTTGTAGGAGATATGCAGTTTCCGGCTCAGCTCTCTGTCGCTCTTGAGGGACAAGCGGGACATTATCGTGTTGAGCAAACGGTTGGGATCGTATTTTGAATAGAACTCATTTCATAAATGGCGGCGAAGCAGAATCATGATGAGTGAGAGATGAACAAAGGCGGTGTAATGTTCGATGCAGCGGTCCCAACGTGTAATGACACGCTTGAACTTGTTAAGCCAGGCAA
>NZ_JACYXF010000185.1 GCF_015352985.1 Noviherbaspirillum malthae
GGGCTAGACAGGCTTGTTGCTGCTCGCTCTTGACAGGTACGTCCCGAATATGGGGTTGTTGCGCTGCCACCCATATCGCCTGCGCATCCCGGGCATCGGTCTTGTCGCGGATCACAAAGGGCTTTACTTGCTTAGGTGGCAGCAGCTTGACCTGATGTCCATGCGCTTGTAACGCGCGACCCCAATAGTGGGCGCCGCCACAAGCTTCCATCGCCACTACGGCAGGTTGTCGATTGGCAAAGAACTGCGTTACCTGGCTACGCTTGAGCTTGAGGCGCTTCTCCTCTCCGGTGTCGGCTTCTACGATATGGACATGAAACACGTTCTTTGCAATGTCCATTCCAATGACAGGCAGTTCTGCGGTACGCTTCATGATGGAGCCTCCAGCTCAGGTGGTGAGAACGTATCTCCACTTTGGCACATCGATGCCGTTGCTGCGAGGCTCCCCTCGCTTACGCATCTGCCCCTGCCGGGGGGAGACGTCCATACCATCTGAAAAAGTCAGGAGAAATTAGGCTGGTGCATCAGTTGGCGGGAAGGAATGGCTGAGCCGATGCAAGATTTTGCGCAAGTTGTGTCCGGCAGCGCAAAGGATGGCATTCATGGCATCGCCTACGGCAACTTTGAGGAAGTTGCGACCGAGGCGACCGTCAGCCTTCACATGTCCGATAACCGGTTCAACGGCATTACGTCGCTTAAGCCGATTTTTAATCAAGTTGGTCACGCCTCGTTTCGCTCCGGCTATCCACACCGTCAAACGCTGCGGCCGATGCCCCTTGTAGCCGCGATCGACCAATGCCTGTTTGGGTGCGATGCCAGTCAGGTTGACCGTTTGCTCGATGGCCGCTTCGAGCGTGTGCCCGTCATAAGGATTGCCTGGCAGTGACTGCATGCCTACTACGAAGTTATCGCGGCTAGTCGTGACGACGCTGACTTTGACGCCGAACTCATAGTGTTTGTGCGCCTTGCCTTTGGCGATGCATTCCACTTCAGGAGCATGCACGCTATAGACCTTATCCTTGTCGTGACGCTGCTGTGCATGAATCCGATGACCTATGTTGAGCCAATTCCGGAAGCGGTCTTCCAGGGCAGGTGCTGCTTGAATCTTGCGTTCAATATCACGCATGACCCGTCCGGGATAGGTGCGTAGCCGCCTTTGCTCGCGTCGTGCTCGTTTCATCTGACGCGCATGTGCATAACGTGCGTTCATCACCAACGCTTGTTTGCCAAGGCGCTCATAGCTTTGTCGCAAACGCATACCAGCCTTCTTCGCTTCTCGCACCAAGACAGCAC
>NZ_JACYXF010000186.1 GCF_015352985.1 Noviherbaspirillum malthae
GCAAACCATGAACTACAACTGGAACTGGCGCATTTTCTGGGAGCCGTCACCCGACGCCGTCGGCACCTACATGGACACGCTGCTGTCGGGCCTGTACTGGACCCTGGCCACCGCCTTGCTGGCCTGGATCATGGCCCTCGTCCTCGGCGCCGTCATCGGCACCCTGCGCACCCTGCCCAACAAGCTCGTCGTGCGCCTGGCCAATGCCTACGTCGAACTGTTCCGCAACATCCCCCTGCTGGTCCAGATGTTCCTCTGGTTCTTCGTCATGCCCGAGCTGGTCCCCGCGTCCCTGGGCAACTGGCTCAAGCAGCTGCCCAATGCACCGTTTGTCACCGCCGTGCTCTCGCTGGGCTTCTTCACCTCCGCCCGCGTCGCCGTCCAGGTCTCCGCCGGCATCGGCTCGCTGCCGCGCGGCCAGAAAATGGCCGGCACCGCCCTCGGCCTGACCCTGCCCCAGACCTACCGCCATGTGCTGCTGCCCATGGCCTTTCGCATCATCATTCCGCCGCTCACCAGCGAGTTCCTCAACGTCATCAAGAACAGCGCCGTGGCGCTCACCATCGGTCTGATGGAACTGACTGCCCGCGCCCGCTCGATGCAGGAGTTCTCGTTCCAGGTGTTCGAGGCCTTCACCGCCGCCACCATCATCTACATCGTCGTCAACGTGATCGTGGTCAACCTGATGCGCTTCATCGAGCGCCGCGTCGCCGTGCCCGGCTTCATCTCCGGCGGAGGCAAATAATGAACAACTTCGATTTCGACGTCATCGAGCGCTCCTGGGTCTACCTGTTCCAGACCGGCATGGCCTTCACGCTCGAGCTGACCGGCCTGGCCATGGTCGGCGGCATCATCCTCGGCACCCTGCTGGCGATGATGCGCCTGTCCTCCAACAAGGTCATCTCGACAGTCGCCACCACCTACGTCAACCTGATCCGCTCGATCCCGCTGGTGCTGGTGATCTTCTGGTTCTACTTCCTGGTGCCCTACATCGGCGCCTGGGTGATCGGCTCGAACCAGCCGGTGCAGGTGGGCGCCTTCACCTCATCACTGGTCACCTTCATCCTGTTCGAGGCGGCCTACTACTGCGAGATCATGCGCGCCGGCATCCAGTCGATTCCGCGCGGCCAGGTCTGGGCCGGCCAGGCGCTGGGCATGAACTACTGGCAGACCATGGGCAACATCGTGCTGCCGCAGGCGTTCCGCAACATGATCCCGGTCTTGCTCACGCAGACCATCGTGCTGTTCCAGGACGTGTCGCTGGTGTACGTGCTGTCGATCACCGACTTCGT
>NZ_JACYXF010000187.1 GCF_015352985.1 Noviherbaspirillum malthae
TGACCCGGTAGAAATCGTGTAGCCACCCGCTGAGTGAGTCTTCATGTTATTTTTGACATGGAGGCATACATGCAGAAGCGATTCACAGAAGAACAAATCATAGGTGTCCTGCGGGAGGCGGAGGTCGACGGAGCGGTGATCCGTGAGGTTTGCCGTAAGCACAACATCACGGAGCAGACGTTTTTCCGCTGGCGCAATAAGTACGGGGATATGACTGTTTCCGATGCTCGCAAGCTCAAGGATCTGGAGTCAGAGAATGCCCGGCTGAAGAAGATCGTAGCGGAGCAAATGCTGGCCATTGAAGGCTTGAAGGAGATTGCCGCAAAAAAATGGTAACCCCGGTGGCCAGACGCGAAGCGCTTGAGATTTTGAAGGCTAAAGGGTTATCCGAGCGCGCAGCGTGTCGAATTGCCGGGGTAAGCCGCCGGGTGACGAGCTATCAGCTGCGACAACCAGGTAAGGATGAAGAACTCAGTGGGCAACTCATAGAAGCATCAGCCCGCTATCCTCGCTTCGGTTATCGGCGCATTGCCGTCATGACGGACCAGAGCGTTGGACGGGTATGGCGCTTGTGGCGCAGCTTGGGACTGAATCTACCCAAGCGCCGGCCCAGAAAGCGCCGCTGTGGCAATGACATCCGCATTCCAGGAGCGACACAGCCCAACAGCGTCTGGTCGTATGACTTCGTGCATGACCGATTGGCCAATGGTGGAACGCTCAAGCTGTTGTGCGTGCTGGACGAGCATACACGGGAATGCTTGGCTATCGAAGTTGGCAAGTCATTGCGGAATCAGGACGTGATTCTGACGCTGTCACGGTTAATGCGGTTGTATGGCAAGCCCGCTTTTATTCGGTCCGATAACGGTGCGGAGTTTACTGCCACTGCAGTGATGAAGTGGCTTCGAGATCAGAATGTTGGTCCAGCCTATATCAAGCCTGGAAGCCCTTGGCAGAACGGGTTTGTAGAAAGCTTCAATGGCAAGTTGCGCGACGAATGCTTGAACCGGGAATGGTTTGTAAATCGCCGCGAAGCAAAGATTGTGATTGAGAAGTGGCGACAGTTCTATAACAACGAGCGGCCGCATTCTGCGCTCGGCAATCGGACGCCGGCCTCGGTAGGCCAGCAACGATGGCAAAATCAGAGTGCTTGAACTAGAAGACTAACGAGAGCAGTGGCTACAAATTTCCATATCAGGTCAC
>NZ_JACYXF010000188.1 GCF_015352985.1 Noviherbaspirillum malthae
TTTAAGGCTACGATGAACAACCCATCGGTTTTGAAATGTTCTTCGACACGATCGGGTTGATTCAACAATCAGCGACGTATTGCGCCTCGTTTAGTGCCCTAACGGGCTGTATGTAGGGCGCTCTCGCCCCCGTTTTGCCCATTATGGGCGTACCTGTGCCGTCAGCCGGTGACGCGCCAAATAAATATTTGCCAACGCCAGCGCCGTGAAGGCGCGGCAGGCGTTCTTGGCCAAGCCACGATAGCGCACCTTGCCAAAGCCCCATAACCGCTTGACCACGGCGAACACGTGTTCGACTCTGGCTCTCACCTTCGACTTATTGCGGTTCTTGCTCCGCTTGCGTTCGTCGGCCGGTTCGTCCTTGCGTCGGCGCACACGTTCGTTGGTGAAGTCCTTTGCCTGGGGCGCACGGCTGTGGATGAGCGCTTTCTGCCCACGATAGGCATTGTCGCCGTAAACCCGCTTTTCTCGTCCGTGCAGCAGATGCACTAGCGCATGCTTGTCGTGCACGTTGGCCGCCGTTACCATCGCGCTATGCGCCAGTCCGCTTCGGCTGTCCACGCCAATGTGCAGCTTCATTCCGAAAAACCATTGACGACCCTTGCGTGTCTGATGCATCTCGGGATCACGTTTGCCACCAGCGTTTTTGGTAGATGACGGCGCAGCAATGATGGCAGCGTCGACAATGGTACCGGTCTTGAGCGTCATGCCGCTATCTTGCAGTACCCGACCCGCCTCGGCAAACAGCTTCTCGCCAAGCTGGTGTTGCTCGAGCAGGTGACGAAAGCGCAGCAGGCTGGTGGCGTCCGGCACCGGTTCGCGTCCGAGGTCAATGCCAGCGAAGCGGCGCAGGCTGGCACTGTCGTAGAGCGCCTCCTCGCACGCCAGGTCGGCCAGATTGAACCAGTGCTGCAGGAAATGGATTCGTAACATCCGCTCTAGGCCGATGGGCGGGCGGCCATTACCCTTCTTCGGGTAATACGGCTCGATGACTGCGCACAATGCCGCCCAAGGCATGATTCGGTTCATCGTCTGCAGGAACTCATCGCGACGCGTTGGTTTACGGTATTGCTCGAATCCTTGGTCCTGGGCCATCGACAGGGTCTGCTGCTTCATCTTCATTCGTACGGGGAGAGATCAATAGCACCTATAACGCTTGGCAACAAATCTCGTTTACTTTTGCAGCGTAGCCTTAA
>NZ_JACYXF010000189.1 GCF_015352985.1 Noviherbaspirillum malthae
CTAGTGTGGTGTCCCGCAAATAACTTTACAAAGTCGCTCAACTTTTTGCAGTATTGAGTCGGCGGTTGCAGTCCAGACGAACGGTCGCGAGTGGGCGTTGTACTGCTCAACAAAGCTGTCGATCTTGCGAGTGAGCTCGGTGACGGTTTTGAATGAATTGCGTTTCAATGCTCTTTGCGTAAGCAGGCCGAACCAGCGCTCCACTTGGTTGAGCCAGGAACTGTAGGTAGGTGTGTAGTGCACATGGTAGCGAGGACGTTGCGCCAGCCAGGCACGGACCTTGGGATGCTTGTGCGTCGCATAGTTATCGATCACCAAATGCACATCCAGCGATGCGGGGACGTTTTTATCGATATGGCGTAGAAATGACAGAAACTCCTGATGTCGGTGGCGTGCCTTACATTGCCCGATCACTTCGCCGCTGGCCACGTCGAGTGCTGCAAACAGGGTTGTCGTGCCGTGCCGGAAGTAGTCATGTGCAGTGCCCTCGATTTCTCCAATGCCAACCGGGATGGCAGGCTGACTGCGTTCAATGGCCTGAATCTGGCTCTTCTCGTCCACGCACAGTACCAATGCCTTGTCAGGCGGGTTCAGATACAGGCCAACAATGTCGCGTACCTTCTCCACGAAGAACGGATCCGTGGAGAGCTTGAATGACTTGCTGCGATGAGGCTGCACACCGAACAGATGCAGATAGCGCTGGACCGTACTTTTGGAAATGCCTGTTTCTTCGCCCGCTAGTCGGGTGCTCCAATGCGTCGCTTTCTTTGGTTTGTCCTTGAGTACCTTGTTGAGCAGCGTGGCGATATGGTCGTCACCGTAGCTGCGAGGCCGACCGGGTCGCGCTACATCATATAGCCCTGCAATCCCTTGGCTGAGATAGCGCTTTCGCCAATGCCCAACGCTAGGTAACGTCAAACCAAAGTGCTCGGCAATGGCAGTATTGGAATAACCTTCAGCGGACATCAGGATCATCTGGGCGCGACGCACGACACTATGCGGCAAGGAACGAGAGTGGGCTAATACTTGCAAGTCGGCATGTTCCTGCTCCGACAGCGTGATTTCCGCTTTCTTTGGACGTCCGCGTTCCATGGCCACACTCCTGTTTCAGCAGCATAGCCAATAGACACTTCAATTTATATAAAGTTATTTGCGGGACACCACACTAG
>NZ_JACYXF010000190.1 GCF_015352985.1 Noviherbaspirillum malthae
ACGGCGCAGCCAGAAGTGTTTGGACAAGATACCGGCGATCCGTCGCGCTGCTGCATTCGATAGACCACGCACATAGTGTAGGAAGGCAGTGACGTGCTCTTCAATCGAGCCATATTGCCAATTAGTGCTTGTCGCCTTTTTACCTTGCGCCCATAGCAGCTCCATCGGGTTCAGCTCCGGGGTGCGCTTAGGCAGCCAGACCAGACGGATGCCAAGGTGCCTTGCCAGAACTTGCGTCGACTTTGCGGTATGGCTGGTGTCGCCATCGAGCAGCATGACGACATGCCAGCCGCGATAGTGCCGACACACCTTACGCAAGAACGCCTGGAAATCTGCAGCACGCTGCCGGCGGCTGACATGGAAGATGCGATGGCCAGTACGCAAGTTCATGCAGCCGTAGACCACTCGACGTTGATTGGCCCCGCTCAGCATGACGCGGGCAGGAACGCCACGCGGTGACCACATCGCGCGCAGCGGTGGGAATTGCAGCAGATCAGTCTCGTCTTCTATCAGGATAACGCTGCGTTGTCTGAGCCTGCCCAGCGTACGTTTGATGCGCTTCTTTTTTTTCCGCCTTTTGCGGATCTGGCGCTAACACATAACGAGGGCGTTTCCATCGATATCCCATCCGATGCAGGCAACGGCGGAGTGTCATGGTGCAGCAGTCGATCCCCAGGCTCCTTCGTACCTGATCCTGTAACAAAGGCGTTGTCCAGTAGGTGGCCTCATATCCGCAGCGCCCGGGAGACACCATCATCAGGGATTGCAGCAGGGTTTCCACCCTTGCATCGGCCTGGCGCGGCCGCCCCGGACGGGCTCCATCGACGAGGGCCTGTGATGTGCCTTGCTGCTGCAACTTCACTACCCAGTTGTGGATGCTTTGCCGCGTCACGCCAAGCGACTGCGCAACCTCCTTGATGGGACGGCCGCGGCTGTATTCCAGAATCGCCAGTGTGCGCTTGTACTGGTGCGCGTCGTGGGTTTCACGCAAGGTCTGCTCAAGCTGCAGTTGCTCTTCGGCAGTTAGATGGATCCCGCTCATGGCAATGCCCTCCTGCGCACTCATGATATCCAGTATAGGTCAACATCCTTTTGTTTTCGTGCTTAG
>NZ_JACYXF010000191.1 GCF_015352985.1 Noviherbaspirillum malthae
TGGAATGCCGAAGCCATCAACCAGCGCCGCCTGCAATTGCTCATGGCCGATCCGGCGACCGCCCCCACTAATGACGGCGTGCTGGTAATCGATGACACTGGCGATCGTAAAGAAGGCAATGCGACTGATCATGTGGCCCATCAGTATCTCGGCTCGGTCGGCAAGATCGACCATGGTATTGTCGCTGTAACCAGTCTGTGGGCCGATGAGCGTTGTTATTATCCGTTGCATGTGACACCTTACATGCCCGCCTGCAGACTGGCCGGCGGCCGACAAGATCCGGCATTTCTCACCAAGCCCAAGATCGCACTCGCTCTCATCGCGCAGGCGCGGGAGATTGGCATCCGCTTCCAAGCCGTCGTTGCTGATTGTGCCTACGGCGCTAACGTCGAGTTCGAGGCGACGCTTGAAAAGCACGGTTGGCCCTTTGTGTTGGCCCAGCGTGGACGCGTCGAATACTGGGCTCCGGCGCGGGCTGCGCATTCATTCCAGCAGGCGGCACATGCAGTGCCGTTGTCAGCCTGGACGAGGGTAGTGCGTCGGTTTCGTGACGGGCATACTGAATTGTGGTGGGCGACGGAGTTGTCATTGTTGGGATATGGTCCAGAACAGAGTGTGCGTGCCGTTTGTGCCACCAACGATCGCAGTACGCTACCGGAGAAGTCCACCTGGTATCTGACGACTAACCTAACGATCGCGCAAGCGTCATTGGAAGAGATCGTGCGTTTGTATGGATTAAGAAACTGGATTGAACAAAGCTACAAGCAGACCAAAGATGAATTGGGCTGGGCCGATTTCATGGTGCGCAGTGATCGCGCTATTCGCCGTCACTGGATCCTGGTGTATTGTGCGTTTAGCTTTTGCTGGTGGCATGAAGGTAATCGAGTACGCCTGTTGGATCGCGCACAGCAACCAGCGTTACCTTCGGACCAGAATGGGGATCGGAAAAAAACCGATCGAGCCATACCGTTGAGCCTACCCAGGTGGACGAAAGCCTTACGTGCGGTGCGGGCCTGGCTAGTTCCAGTGCATTGGCTCATGCACTGCTGGCGCGCGTTCGTCACCCGGCCCCTGCCGTGCGAATTCGATATGCTCTTTGACACGT
>NZ_JACYXF010000192.1 GCF_015352985.1 Noviherbaspirillum malthae
ACGCACGACGAGCTTGTTGGGCAGGGTGCGCAGGGTGCCGATGACGGCGCCGAGGACGAGGGCCATGATCCAGGCCAGCAAGGCGGTGGCCAGGGTCCAGTACAGGCCCGACAGCAGCGTGTCCATGTAGGTGCCGACGGCGTCGGGTGACGGCTCCCAGAAAATGCGCCAGTTCCAGTTGTAGTTCATGGTTTGCCCTTATCTTGCTCTTATGCGTTGCGCGTTGCCGTAACGATCTGACAGCGCGCCCCGTTGTCCGATCATTGCCTGATGCCTCGAATCAACGGCACTTTGGCATCGGCACTTCATCATGGCGCCTTTTCGAATGGCGCCTTGCAAAAGCGGGAAGCATCTGCTTCCCGCTTGAAAACTGCATGTCATTTACCCGGGCAGAAGTCCGGTGCCGATGCGGCACCTGTCCCCTGCCCGTCCAGCCATTTACTGATAGGCAGCCGGCTCACCGGAGTCGGTCGGCTTGGCGATGATCTTCTTCAGCTGGTCGCCCATTGGCCAGTTCAGGTTCACGCCCTTGGGCGGAATCGGCGACTGGAACCACTTGGCGTAGATGCGGTTGATCTCGCCCGACTTGAACACGCCGACGATGGCGTCATCGACCACCTTCTTGAAGCCCGGATCGTCGCGGCGCAGCATGATGCCGTAGGGCTCAAGCTGCAGCGCATCCTTGGTGATGGCGTAGTCGGCCGGCGACTTGGATGTCGCAGCCAGCGAAGCCAGCAGGATGTCATCCATCAGGAAGGCCACCGCGCGGCCGGTTTCCACCATCAGGAAAGCCTCGGCATGGTCCTTGGCCGACAGGATGTTCATGCCCAGGTTCTTCTCGGTATTGAGCGCGGTCACCTGGCGCATCGAAGTCGTGCCGGCGGTCGACACCAGGGTCTTGCCCTTGAGGTCGTTCAGGCTGTTGATGTTGGAAGCCTTCTTGGCCAGCAGGCGGTTGCCCGAGACGAAGGTGGTCGGTGCGAAGGCGACCTGCTTCTGGCGCTCGACGTTGTTGGTGGTCGAACCGCACTCGAGGTCGATGGTGCCGTTGGCCATGAGCGGAATGCG
>NZ_JACYXF010000193.1 GCF_015352985.1 Noviherbaspirillum malthae
TACAGCGATTTGCATGAAGGCATGTGGAATTAGTGCGGGCGTTAGTGTTCAAAGAGGTATTGTTGCTTTTACCGGAGGCAATCATGGCCTCGTCTTACTCACTGGATTTACGAGAGAAGATTCTGCAGGCCCATGCGCGTGGCATGGGTTCACAGCGAGCCATCGCTGAGTTCTTCGGCGTGAGCTTGTCGTTCGTGGAGAAATTGCTGCAGCGAGTCCGCAGAACAGGTAGCGCTGCTGCTAAAAAGCAAGGTAATGGGCCTAAGCCGCGTCTGGATCAACTCGCGCACGAACAAGTTCGTCAGCTCGTCGCCCAGAAACCTGATATCAGCCTGGCTGAACTAGCTGAACAGATCGAATGCTTAACTGGTACCCATGTCAGTCAGGCTACCATTTGCCGGTTGTTACAGAGGCTTGGCTTGCCGCGCAAAAAAAGTCGCTCCACGCGTGTGAACGGGACACGCCCAAAGTATGTCAGGCCCGTCAGCAGTACCACAGCGCGATCGCCGACTGCCCCTGTCATTCATTGAAGTTCATTGATGAGACCGGCTGCAATGTGGCCATGACCCCTCGCTTTGGCCGTGCCCAACGCGGTGTACGGGTAGAAGATGCGGTACCTAGGAATTTCGGTCGCAACGTCACCGTGCTGGGTGCACTGTCCTGCCACGGGTTGGATGCTGTCATGACAGTTGACAGCGCCACTGATGCCCAAGTGTTCCGCACCTATGTTAACAATGTTCTGGTGCCCACCCTGCAGCCAGGTGATGTCGTGGTCATGGATAATTTGAGTGCGCATAAAGTCGCCGGCATTGAACAAGCGATTGAATCCGCCGGAGCTCGCTTAATTTACCTGCCGCCTTACTCACCTGAGCTGTCTCCAATCGAAAACTGCTGGTCCAAGGTAAAGACCTCACTTCGTAATGCCAAGGCACGGACTCGGGAGGCGCTCGATGCAGCGTTAAAGGAAGCGATCAACTGCATCACCGCCAACGACGCAAAAGGATGGTTTAATCATTGTGGCTATCCCCTACATTGATTCGCAAGCCGCTGTAGA
>NZ_JACYXF010000194.1 GCF_015352985.1 Noviherbaspirillum malthae
TACGACGTGTGCAGCGTGGTGCGCTTGGACACCGAGTGGATGTAGCCCAGACCGTAGAAGTTCGCATCGGCCGTGCCGATGTCGTCGCTGCGGTGAACCACGCTGGCCAGGATCTTGCCCGCACCCACCGGCACCGACACGCCCACCATCGCATCCTTGAAGTCGGCCGTGTCGATGCCGCCGCGGTCGGCTTCGGTCAGACCATAGGCGCCGTGCAGCATGACCGGACCGAAGTTGTAGGTCGCACCCAGCATCGTGTTCTTGTCGGAGCCGACCAGCACCGCCGGCGTGGCGCCTGCAGCCGCTGCCGGGATGGTGTTGGAATCCTGGTAGGCCAGGCGCACGTACAGCGGACCGGCGGAATAGCCGAAGGAGGCGCCGACATAGCGGCCGGCGCTGGAGCTGCCGGCAACTTCGCCCAGACCGTAGGTCACGTCACCCTGGAAGCCGCCGAAGGTCGGCGTGCTGTACATGATGGAGTTGTTGACCCGGCTGACGTAGCCGCGGGCGAACAGGTTGAAGGCGCGGCCTTCGAGGCCGTTGAAGAAGGGATCGACCGCGCCCATGGTGGTATCGACCGGGGTGTACTGGCGGCCCAGGCGCACGGCGCCGAAGCCGCCCTGCAGGCCGACGAAGGCCTGGCGGCCGAAGAGCAGGCCGCCCTGGCCGAGGGCGCCGGTGTCGGCCTGGAAGCCGTTTTCGATGGTGAAGAAGGCTTGCAGGCCGCCGCCGAGGTCTTCGGTGCCGCGGAAGCCCACGCGCGAGCCGTTGGCGATGCCGCTGGTGAGCTTGGTGACGGAGCCGGGTGCGGGGCCGCCGCTTTCGCGCACGATGCCCATGTCGAGGAGGCCGTAGACGGTGACGTTGGTCTGAGCGGCGACCGAGCCAGAGAGTGCGCCCAGGACGGCAAGCGCGAGTAGCGATTTCTTCATGTTGGTTTTCTCCTATAGGTGCTTCGTTCAAGTGTTCTCCGGCGACC
>NZ_JACYXF010000019.1 GCF_015352985.1 Noviherbaspirillum malthae
GTCCAGACTTCAATCCCATTGAACAGGTGTTCGCCAAGATAAAAACATCGCTGCGAGCGGCAGCCAAACGCACCATTGATGAGCTCTGGTCGGTCATTGGAGAATTAATGGACGCCTTCGCTCCGGACGAGTGTGAGCAATATATC
The DNA here is from genome assembly GCF_015352985.1 of Noviherbaspirillum malthae. Taxonomy (GTDB): domain Bacteria; phylum Pseudomonadota; class Gammaproteobacteria; order Burkholderiales; family Burkholderiaceae_D; genus Noviherbaspirillum; species Noviherbaspirillum malthae. The sequence goes on from NZ_JACYXF010000019.1 coordinate 147, forward strand.
CGTCATGCCGGCTATGGCAAGTCAACGTGAAAATGCTCTAGTGCTGCAATCAATGCCCGCGCTTGCACAGGAGGCACCCAGAATGTTTCAGGACGATCTGGAAAGACCTGAGGTGGTCAAGGCATGGTTGATTGAAAATGGCGCCAAGGCTGACAAAGAGTCGGCCAGGGAATTCTTCGAGTTGGGCCGGAAACTGAAAAAGGAAAAACGTTGGGCGCTTGCGAGCAAGGCGTTCGGCGGCAGCGCTATTCGCTATCCCACTCCGCAGGCATTGAATGAATATGCTGAAGCGAGCATCCGCGACCTTGGTACCCGCTTAGACGCACAGTACGTGGTGCCGCTCTACCAGTCCGCCATAGCCGCAGACACGGTACTGCATCTGATGAGCGAAGAAGAGAAGAGCGCAACAAAGCATAATCTGGACTGCCTGCACGTCTACATGCAGCTCAAGAAAGTGCAGCCCGGTTGTCGGCCTTTGCAAGCCTATGGTTTGAGCAAATAGATGCGCATGTTGTTCGCGCTGCGGGACGACATACTTGTCGAGGCATCTCGGTTGATGATTATTCAGCTTCAATTCGGAAGGTTACAGAGGAACCACGCAAAGAAGGCCGGGCATCCTTTCACGGATACCCGGCCTTCAGTATTCCGGTGCCCGGCCCTGCGCGCTGTTCGCCTGCAGGGGCAGCGCGACTGCGCTGATGGCGGAGGCTGAACCTTGCTTAGATGGATTCAGCGATCGCGCGAACCCTCTTGATCTCGTCGGCGCTCGGGCTGTCGTGGCGGATGGCCTTTGTCATGGAGATGGCTTTGTCCAGAGCGTCGATGAAAGTGCCGAAGAATGCGGCGGAGCGGTTTGCGGTTTGGATGGCAAGAGCTGTCATGGCTGTTCCTTTCGTAATGTCCTGTGCTGTTGAAAACAATATAGGCCTCGCCACGCAACATTCCCAATTTCAAGTGGTGATGTAGAGTTATAAGCAGCATGAATAAAAGTCTGTCTTCGACTTTTCAAAGTCAATATTAAACGTCAGACCGTCTTGCGATGTCCTCCGGCAACTTCGGAGGCAAGTTGGATGGCAGCAGGCGACTCTCCATCTACGAATGCATCTGCTGCGTTGCGAATAACGCAGGAAATCAGTGGAAATACAGCAGCCGCAGCGCCAGCGTGTATCCCGCCTCGGTCGCCATCAGCGCGACCAGCACCAGCAGGCACAGCGGCGGCAGGAGAATGGCGTAGACCAGCGACAGGCGCTCCCATGCCATGTGCATGAACACCGACACGATCAGACCTGCCTTCAGGAGCATGAAAAGAAGAATCAATGTCCAGCGCAGATAGCCCTGTACGTGAAAATAGTCGACGAGATAGGACATGGCACTGAGGACGAACAGCAATCCCCAGATTTTCAGGTAGAGGCTGATCGGATGCTGCTGTCCGCTATGCGTATTCGCCGCATCATCCGCGGCAGGCGTGCCCGGCGTGCCAAGTGTGATTTGCGTGCTCATGGCCGTCCTCACCACAGGTAGAACAAGGCAAAGATGAATACCCAGACCAGGTCGACGAAGTGCCAGTACAGGCCGGCGATCTCGACGATCTGGTAATTGCCGCTTTGCTCATATCGCCCGCGCAAGACGCGCGATGCGACCACCAGGAGATAAATGACGCCGGCCGACACGTGCAGGCCGTGGAAGCCGGTGATCATGAAGAAGGTCGAGCCGAACTGTGCGGCGCCCATCGGATTGCCCCAGGGGCGCACGCCTTCCTCGACGATCAGCTTGGTCCATTCGAACGCCTGCATGCCGACGAACATCGCGCCGAACGCTGCGGTGGCGAACATCAGCGCGGCAGTGCGCATGCGGTCGCGGCGATAGGCGAAATTGACCGCCATCGCCATGGTGCCGCTGCTGGTGATCAGAACGAAGGTCATGATGGCGATCAAGATCAGCGGAACGTCGGCGCCGCCGATATGCAGCGCAAAGACTTCGCTGGGATTGGGCCACTGCACGGGCGTGGCCATCCTGACCGTCATGTAGCCGGTCAGGAAACAGCTGAAGACGAAGGTGTCGGAAAGCAGGAAGATCCACATCATCGCCTTGCCCCAGGACACCTGGAATGCCGCCTGGTCCGATGCCCAGTCCGCAACCAGTCCACGCCAGCCGCCGGCCGGCATCTGCTGCACGGAATGTGCCGGCTGCAGCGGCTGGGAGGGAGATAATTGCGCACTCATGTTCGTCTCCTTGTGCCCTCGTCTCAGCGGGTGCCGCAAATCAGGCGCACCACTTCCGGCGTGAGCCAGCCGAGTGCGCCGAACAGCACCAGCCATACGGCCAGCAGAAAATGCCAGTAGCGCGCGCACAATCCGATGCGCCTTGCGGCCTGCGCCATGTCGGCACCGGAACGCATGCCGCGCAGCGATGCCGCCCAGGCAATCTCGCCGCCTGCGACGTGCAGCGCGTGCATGGCGGTCAGCAGATAAAAGAAGCTGGCGGCCGGATTGCCGGCCAGGGAGACCTGATTCGTCAGCAGCTGCTGCCAGGCCAGGATTTGCACGGCGATGAACGCCGCTGCGCAGATGCCGCCCGCGATGAACAGGCGGCGCGCCTCGCGCCATCTTCGGTTATTCGCCCTCGTGCTTGCCATTTGCAGCAGCAGGCTGCCTGTCGCCAGCAGGGCGGTGCTGAGCCATAGCTGCGGCGGCATGGCCAGCGGAGACCAGTCGAAGGACTCCATCCGCATCACATAGGCGGCGAGGAAAAGGGAAAACAGTGCGGTAGCCACGCCCATGAACACCCAGAGCGCAACGGCGGCGGGAGAACTGCGCCAGCCGCCGTACCGGCCCAATGCCTCGCCGGAATATTCTCCATTGCCGTTGCCGTCGTCACGCCCGGCCGCGACCTTGGGCAGGATTGCCGTATTCATGTCAGCGCCTCCTTGCCGCCGTAATGCAGCGGCTCTGTGCCCCCTGCATCGGGTGCCGCGTTCTGTGCGATGAAGTCCTGCGGCGCGCCCGGCACGCTGTACGCGTAGGCCCAGCGGTGCACGACCGGCAGCGCCGGTCCCCAGTTGCCGTGGCCGGGCGGAGTCGCCGGCGTCTGCCACTCGAGCGAGGCGGCCCGCCATGGATTGCCGTCCGCCCGCCTGCCATGGAACACTGACCGGACAAGGTTGTAGACGAACACGATCTGGGCGGCGGCGACCACCAGCGCCACCACGCTGATGAAGGCGTTCAGGGTGTGGGCAGATTGCGGGATGAATTCATACTGCTGGAACGCATAATACCGGCGCGGCATGCCCAGCACGCCGAGATAATGCATGGGAAAGAAGATCGCATAGGTGCCGAGGAAGGTCGTCCAGAAATGCAGCTTGCCGAGGCGGTCGTCGAGCATGCGCCCGGTCACCTTCGGATACCAGTGATAAATGCCGCCGAAGACCACGAGGATGGGCGCCACGCCCATCACCATGTGGAAGTGCGCGACCACGAAATAGGTGTTCGACAGCGGAATGTCGACGCTCACGTTGCCCAGGAACAGGCCGGTGAGCCCGCCGATGACGAAGGTGCTGATGAAGGCAAGCGCGAACAGCATCGGCACCGAGAGATGGATGTCGCCGCGCCACAGGGTCAGCAGCCAGTTGTAGACCTTGATCGCGGTGGGTACCGCAATGATGAGCGTGGTGGTCGCGAAGAAGAAGCCGAAGTAGGGATTCATGCCGCTGACGAACATGTGGTGCGCCCACACCACCACCGACAGCACGCCGATGGCCAGGATCGCCCATACCATGTTGCGGTAGCCGAAGATGCTCTTGCGGGCATGCACGCTGATCAGGTCGGACACGATGCCGAAGGCGGGCAGCGCGACGATGTAGACCTCGGGATGGCCGAAGAACCAGAACAAATGCTGGAACAGGAGCGGGCTGCCGCCCTTGTAATCGGTGACCTGCCCCATCGATACCAGCGAGGGCATGAAGAAGCTGGTGCCGAGCGTCCTGTCGAGCAGCATCATGACGCCGCTCACGAACAGTGCCGGAAACGCCAGCAGCGCAAGAATGGTGGCGACGAAGATGCCCCAGACGGTGAGCGGCATGCGCATCAGCGTCATGCCCTCGGTGCGCGCCTGCAATACCGTGGTCACATAGTTGAGGCCGCCCATCGTGGCGGCGACGATGAAGATCACCAGCGACACCAGCATCAGGATGATGCCCCATTCATAACCCGGCGTTCCCTGCAGGATGGCCTGGGGCGGATAGAGCGTCCAGCCGGCGCCGGTCGGCCCGCCGGGCACGAAGAAGCTGGCCATCAGCACCAGTACCGATAGCAGGTAGACCCAGAAGCTCAGCATGTTGAGGAAGGGGAAGACCATGTCGCGCGCGCCGATCATCAGCGGGATCAGGTAATTGCCGAAGCCGCCGAGGAACAACGCTGTCAGCAGGTAGATCACCATGATCATGCCGTGCATGGTGACGAACTGGTAGTAATGCTGGGCGTCGATGAAGGCGAAGCGGCCGGGAAAGCCGAGCTGCAGCCGCATCAGGTTGGACAGCGCGACGCCGACCAGGCCGACCGCGATGGCAACGCATGCATACTGGACGGCAATGACCTTGTGGTCCTGGCTCCAGACATACCGGGTCCAGAAACTCTGCGGGCCGTGCTGCGCATCATGACCGGTGTAGCTCATGGCGTTCTCCCTGTTATTTCTGCGCTTTCGCGGGCGCGCTGCCCAAAGACTGGATATAGGCCACCAGCGCGGCCAGTTCTTCGTCGGACACCGGAATCTTCGGCATGATGGGCGGAAAACCCTTCACCTGCCGGGCTTGGGGATTGAGAATGAATTCCCTCAGGTAGGCTTCATCCACCAGCGCGGTGCTGCCGTCGGTCATGGTTTCGGTCTTGCCGTACAAGCCCTTCCATGTCGGGCCGACGCCGGGCGCACCGTCGGCGGTATGGCAGGCAACGCAGCCCTTGGACTGGGCGAGCGACTTGCCCTGCGCGGCGCGCGCTTCAGGTCCGCCGGCCGCCGCATTTGCGTTCGCGTTCACGGTTGCGGTGCTGCCGCCGGCCGGCTTGGCCATGATGGTCGCGAACGTCGGCTGCGCGGCCAGCCATTTGCCGAAGGAGGCATCATCTTCCACCACGACGTAGCTGCGCATGTTGTAGTGGCCGAGGCCGCACAGCTGGGCGCACAGGATCTCGTAGCGGCCCGGCTTGGTGGGCGTGAACCAGAACGAAGTCACCATGCCGGGCACGATGTTCATGCGCGCGCGGAACTGCGGCACGTAGAAATCATGCAGCACGTCATTCGAACGCAGCAGCATTTTTACCGGCTTGTTGAGCGGCAAATGAAGATCGCCGCTGACGAGAATGTTGCCGTGGCCGAGCGGGTCGTCCGGATCGAGGCCGTAGGGATTGCCCGCATCGACGTGGCGGGTATCGCTAAGGCCGAGCTTTCCGTCGCTGCCGGGGTAGCGGAAATGCCATTGCCATTGCTGGCCCACGGCTTCCACAATGATGGCATCCTTCGGCGGCTCCACGTATTCCGCATACACGAACAGGCCGGGTGCCAGCAGCGCCATGATGGCCACGGTCGTGCCGGCAAGCAGCCAGCGCTCCAGCTTGCGGTTATCGGGTTCGTAGGCTGCGCGAGAGCCGTCGCGATGGCGAAAGCGCCAGAGCGCATAGGCGACGAAGAGATTGATGCCGACGAAAAAGATGCCGGTCACCACCAGCGTGATGGCGAGCGTGTCATCCATCTGGCTCCAGTTGGAAGCCAGCGGCGTGATCCACCATGGGCTCGCGATGTGAAAGGCCAGGGCCGCAACGACAATGACAATGAGCCAGACAGCCATTCCCATGTCTTTCCCCTTCAAGCTTGCTTGAATCCCTTTTGCCGTATTCCACCGCGGTTACGCCGCATGCATCAATGCGGCGCCGGCCGCATCACGGAAACACGGGAACGTGCGAGTCCTCGCCGCGGAAATTCAGTTCGGGATGCCGCTGTGCGAGCAGTTCCTCGATTGCCTTCACCCGCTGATTCGGCACATCGGCGATCATGAGCACTCTTCCTTTTTCGATCTCCGGGAAGAATGACTGAAGCCTGGTGTTGGGAATGGCCGCGGCCACCATGCTGGCCGCCCAGCCTCCGAACAGGATGCCCACCAGGCTCGATGCCGTGACCACCAGCGCCGGCGATGCCAGGTCGAAGTAATAGATGATGACGAAGCCGAGGCAAAGCCCGAGAAGCGCTCCCGCGATCATGCCGTTCTGCGCCCCATGCACCACGTCCGTCTTGTGAAGAAAGTTGGCTTCCGGCAGATCCTCCGGCAGCGGCGCCCTCGACATGAAATGAACATGGCGTTGTTCAATCCGATGCAGCAGCAGGTCGTCGAGCGTCCGACGCGCACTTTCGATGTCGGGCAGCAGATAGAAAAGTCGATGTCGCATGGCTACCTCCTTGAATGCCTTGCTCCGTGACAGATTCAGTATATGCAGCCGTATCAAAGATTCAATCCGCTAATTGTTTCTGCAAGCCGACTGGCATCAATCATCAATGATCATCGATGCCCGCCATGCGTTTTGTTTCATGCAATCTTCAGCGATCAAGCTGCGGAAATGCGCTCGCCTTTGCAGGGCGACAGGGGACTAGCCGCCGTGATACAAGGTCAGCTGACCGGTGCGCGGATTGATGACGGTGTCGTTCATGACCGGTTCGAAACCCCTCGCATCCATTCCGGATCGACCCGCACTGCCGGAATACGCCGTCGACGAACTGCCGGAATACATTTCCCGCATGTTCGAACATCCGGTCGTCGCGATCACAAGAAGACCTATCAAGGCGAGCGTTCTCATCTGAACCTCCTGAGGGTTGGCGAGGGTTTTCCCTGCCCGACATGCAGCGAATATCCCCGCGATGACCTGCGCAGCAGCGGAGTTGATTCTTCATTCTGGCCGGGTGCAGGCAGGCGTGCGCATCCAGCCGGATGCGGCGCACCAGGACATGGAGAGCGTAAGCTCACCATAGGGCGGACATCTGCGAATGCAAGCGCTCGTCGCTTGATAACTCATGCCTGTATGAGATAGGACAGGCATGCTCCAGAAAACCTCGATGCACCATGCCTTGTTGCCGGCGGCGGGCAACTAACTACCGGGTCCTGCCGGTAGCAGGCCGCGATGACCCTGCGGTTAAAGGCATCTCCAAGACATCCGCTGCACGGCAGCAATGCCGTCAGTAAGCTATGTAAAGCCGTGTAAAGACACTCGCCCTGACTACACCAGCATATAAACTTCATCACACTTTTACGTCAATGCACGACGGCATTTCCGCCGATGGCGCCAGCTTGTACTGCATCCGCCTGGCCCTTTTCATCACTTATCAGGATTTGCCACATCCAGTGCATTGCATCCGCTGGCAAACGGCATGCCTCATGCGAGGCCTGCAGATCGAACACGCTCAAGCGAACGTCATCGTTCTGCCCATGCATCGTCATGTGTCATGGCGGTCTGCCGCGTCCCTTTAAACCGGAGTTAAAGGATGCACCATGAAACACAGGATTTCATTATTTCTTGCAGGCGTTTCGCTGAACCTCATTGCCGCCTCCGCGCCGGCGCAGACCGTAGTGGCGCCGTTTCCCGCTTCTCCTCCAGACCCGAACAACGTATTCACCCGCATGTTCCCGGACCTGCCTTCCTTTGCGGAGCAAACCGACACCGCGCGGCGCACGGTACAGCGACTGGGAGCGCGCGGCGGCATCCTGGATGCGCAGGACAACCTCACCGACCCGGTCCGCTCCATTACCGAGCCGGCCGTCTTTAGTCCCCGCAACAGGGACAACCCCAACATGACCGCCGGCGTCACCTTTCTCGGCCAGTTTCTCGACCATGACCTCACCCTGGACAAGAACTCTCCGTTAAACGAGAACACTTCGCCCGGCGAGATCCTTAATTTCCGTACGGCCGCATTCGATCTCGATTCCGTCTACGGCGACGGGCCTTCCGGTTCTCCGCAGCTCTATGACAGCAGCTCGGGCCGCATCAAATTCATCGTGGAAACCATTCCCGGCTCCGATGCCGTATCGCGGCACGGTGTGCCGAGGAACGACGTGCCGCGCGACGCGAAAGGCAATGCCCTGATTGCCGACAGCCGCAACGACGAGAATGTCATCCTGTCGCAGCTGCATCTGGCAATGCTGTCCTTCCATAACGCGGTGACGGATTATCTCGACGAGCAGCCCGAATACCGCAATGCCAGCGCCGAAGACGTTTTTGCCGAGGCGCGCCGGCTTGTCACATGGCATTACCAGTGGATCATTCTCCACGAGTTTCTGCCGGCGACCATCGGCCAGGACCGCGTCGACCGCATGCAGGCGGAAGGCCTGCATTACTACTATCCCCGGCAGCGGGCCAGGCGCATGGATAAGAAGGAAGAGCGCGGCCTTGCGCTGATACCCATCGAATTCGCGGTGGCCGCCTACCGCTTCGGCCATTCGCAGGCACGCCCCAGCTATCGCCTCAATTTCGGTGCCACCGGCGGTTCGCCCTTCTTTGCCTTCCTGTTCGACGACAATCAGGATCCCAACTCCTCCGATCCCGATGACCTGCGCGGCGGCAAGCGCGCACCGAGGCGCTTCGTCGACTGGCAAACCTTCTTCAATTTCGGCGACAGCAATTCCCGCCCCAACAAGCGCATCGACACCAAGCTGTCTTCGGTGATCATGAACCTGCCGGGCTCGCGCGCAGCATCGCCCGGACTGCCGGCCGACGGCCTGCAGTCGCTGCCCGCGCGCACGCTGACCCGGCATGTCAACTTCGGCCTGCCGTCCGGCCAGGCGGTGGCGCAGAAGATGCACCTTCCCGTCCTCACGCCGGAACAGCTTGCCGACCTCGCGACCTATGCCGCCGACAGCAAGTCCACGCTGGACAATTCCACGCCCCTGTTTTTCTACGTCCTGAAGGAAGCGGAACTGATGGAAGATGGCCTGCGCCTGGGGCCGGTGGGTGCCTCCATCGTCGGGGAAGTCTTCATGGGCCTGCTGAAGCGGGACAAGGGCGGCTTTCTCCACGCGCATCCCGACTGGCGGCCGACACTGCCGTCCGCCCAGCCGGGACGCTTCATGATGACCGATCTGCTGAAGTTTGCCGGCGTGGTGCCGCCTTTGTGATTCGGCACCAGCCTGGGTAGGTCGCAACCGTGTACTAGAGCGCTTTCGGGTTGACTGGACTCGGCGAGGCCGAGGTGAATTGCCTGCGGAACAAGGCGTGTTGACGCGACATGGCGGGGCCATGGCAAGGAGACACAACGCAGTGCCGCTGGCAAATCGACCGGCATCGACAGTACAGTCAACCCGAAAGCGCTCTAATGCTCGGCGAGGCGCCGGCCGAGCGCGCGCAGCAGGCCGGCGCCGTTTCCGCTCCACGCGCTGCCATGCATGCAGGCCAGCGTGGAGGGATTTTCACGCGCAAGCTTCTCGATCAGCGAAGCCGCGTTGGCCGAGTGGGAAAAGTAATCCATCGGCCGGCGGAAGGCTTCGCTCGGTTCCAGGATATCGCTTTGCGTCAGTGCAACCAAACCGCGGCCGCCCTGGGTGAAGAGGTCGCCGCAGAACATCGTCGCGGTTACGGTATCCATCAGGTAGCCGGTCTCCCATCCGTGCGGCATGTGAGGCGCGTCCAGCCATTTCACGGAATGCGCGCCCAGGCCGAGTTCCTCGCCGTCGGCCATCGCACGTGCAGGCCTGTTTGCCACATCGTTGACGGAAACCAGCGCGGCGACATGGCTGCACAGGGGAACGGCGTGCGGCGCCGCCTCCAGCCACTCATTGAGCGAGCCGCATTCGTCCGCCTCGAAATGCGACAGCGCGACGTAGCGCAACTCCCTTGCCGGCATGATCTTTTCGACGGCCTCATGAACCAATGGAAACATCTTGCGCGGCCCGGTATGAAAGAGCAGCGGCTGGTCGTCCAGTATCAGGTACTGATTGAAGGAAAAGCCGCCCGGAACCGTGTCCGTCGGCGTGTTGATCCGGTAGATGCCGGCCGCAATCTCGTTCACGTTCGTGCCGGAAGCGGCATTGGTCATGGTCATCGCATCCTCCTCGATTGCATTACGGACCCGGGCTGCCGGTGTTGCCGGATAGGCTTGGCCTTGGCAAGGCAGGCCCGTTCCGGAATGGTCTTCCTCCGGGCTGAGGCGGGCTTGATTCAGCGCAAACCGGAACGAACGAGGCAGCCGGAGCACTGCAGCCGGGGGATGCGCCGCCGTGGACTCGCAAAATAAAAACGCCCCGCATTGCAGGGCGCTTTATCGTTGTCTTTGTCCATGTTGAGGGAGCGGCAACTACTGCTCGAGCTTCAGCTCCACCCGGCGCGGCACGCCGCTCGGGCCGGGGAAATCGGTGAACGCACTGCGCACCATGAAAGGCATCACGGCGGCAAGCGAACTGTTGGTGCCTTCGCTGACCACCGTGGTCTCGTACAGTTTCTTGCCCGTCGCCATGTCGGCCATCTGTATCTTCAGCTGCCGGTTGAACAGCTGGTACTGCGACACGCGCTGCTCCACGATGGGCGGTCCGTACCAGAACGGGTCATAGAAGGGACTGTAGAACGGGCCGTAATAGCCGCGCCAGGCGGGACCCCAATAGGGATAGGGATTGACCACGACCGGATAGACTTCGCGCACATCGCGCCCGTTGTTGCTGTAGCTGAGCGATACCTTCAGGGCCGGCTTCACCGATGCGGGCGCTTCCTCGAAGCCGAGGCGGGCGAGTTCGTTGCGCACCAGGTTTTCATAGTTGCGGTATTCGAGGCTGTCGTTCTGTTCCTTCGTTCGCTCGAAGACATAGGTCTTGCTGGGAAGGGTGGCAGGCCATTCATGAAAGGCCGTGACGCTGCTCCTGAACGTGCTGGTCGCGCAGCCGCCGAGCAGCATCGCTGAAACCGCCATCAGCATGGCGATCATCCATCGCTTCATTACATCTCTCCGGATCGGATATTGGTTAAAAGTTCAGAATGGAAAATGGAGTTAAAAATTCCGTAAATTTTTGTAACCCACTTTGTCGGCAAGTACCGCGATCTTTAACTCCCTACTCGACTGCGCGACCGTGGCATGCCGCCCTTCAGCGCGGGTTTTCAAAGAAGATGTAGTTCGACCCGAAGTCGCTGATCTCGAAATACACCTTCTTTTCGCCGGGATCGGCAATCATGTTCAGGTTCTCGTCCAGCACCCCGTAGCCGAAGCGATAGGAGCGCGGCCGGCCGTCGTCGGTGCCGGAAGCCGTCGTCATCTTGTCGATGCGGATGAAGCGCCGCACCAGCTTGTCGCCCGCGTAGTATTCGAGCACGCCGTTGGTGCCGGTCCAGTTCTGGACCGAGCGGCTGATCTGGTTCTGCTGCTCCTGGGTACACGCCGAAAGCAGTGCCGAAATGGCAACTACGAAAAGCGCAAAGGAAGACTTCATCGGAATAGGCTCCTGCTGCCGTTGGTTGGTAAAATGCCACTTTGCGCCATTATCTCCTGATTCCATCAGCCTATGCGTACCGACACTCCCCAAGCCATCTACCGCAAGGATTACACGCCGCCGACCTACTGGGTCAATACCGTGGAAATGGGCTTCGACCTCGATCCCGACCTGACCCGCGTCGCCACCCGCCTCACGCTCAGCCGCAATACCGGCAGCCGCGGCAAGAGCCTCGTGCTGTACGGCGAGAGCCTTGAACTCGTGCAACTGCGCATGAACGGCAAGGAAGTCGGCAAGCGCGGCTACACCCTGGGCAACGGCGTCCTTGAAATCTTCAATGTGCCCGACGAGGTCACGCTCGACATCGAGACCGCCATCCAGCCCAGCCAGAACACCTCGCTGATGGGCCTGTACACCTCCAACGGCAACTTCTTCACCCAGTGCGAGGCCGAAGGTTTCCGCAAGATCACCTTCTTCCCCGACCGGCCCGATGTCATGGCCAAGTACAAGGTCATGTTGCGCGCCGACAAGAGCCGCTATCCGGTGCTGCTGTCCAACGGCAACCTGATCGAGGAGGGCGACTTGGGCGACGGCCGCCACTATGCGGTATGGGAAGACCCGTTCAAGAAGCCGTCCTATCTGTTCGCCCTGGTGGCCGGCCAGCTGGTGTGCCAGGAAGAAACCTACACGCTGCAATCCGGCCGCGAAGTGCTGCTGCAGGTGTGGGTCGAGGAAGGCAATCTCGACAAGACCCAGCATGCGATGGATTCGCTCAAGAACAGCATCCGCTGGGATGAGGAACGCTTCGGCCTGGAGCTCGACCTCGACCGCTTCATGATCGTGGCCGTCGGCGACTTCAACATGGGCGCGATGGAAAACAAGGGCCTCAACATCTTCAACACCAAGTATGTGCTGGCCAACCCGCGCATCGCCACCGACGCCGACTATGCCGGCATCGAATCGGTGGTCGGTCACGAATACTTCCACAACTGGACCGGCAACCGCGTCACCTGCCGCGACTGGTTCCAGCTGTCGCTCAAGGAAGGCCTCACCGTCTTCCGCGACCAGGAATTCTCGGCCGACCTGATCGGCACCGACAGCGGCCGCGCGGTCAAGCGCATCGAGGACGTGCGCGTGCTGCGCCAGGCGCAGTTCCCGGAAGACGCCGGCCCGATGGCGCATCCGGTGCGGCCCGATTCCTACGTGGAGATCAACAACTTTTATACCGTCACCATCTACGAGAAGGGCTCGGAAGTGGTGCGCATGTACCAGACCCTGCTCGGCCGCGACGGCTTCCGCAAGGGGATGGACCTGTACTTCGAGCGGCATGACGGCCAGGCCGTCACCTGCGACGACTTCCGCGCCGCGATGGCCGACGCCGGCGGCCGCGACCTGACCCAGTTCGAGCTCTGGTACAGCCAGGCCGGCACGCCGCGCGTCAAGGTCGAGACCCGCTACGACGAAGTTGCGCAGAGCTACATGATCACGCTCACCCAGTCCTGCCCGCCGACCCCGGGCCAGCCGACCAAGCTGCCCTTCCATATCCCGGTGGCGGTCGGCCTGCTCGACAGCGGCGGACGCGACATGCCGCTGGTGCTCGACAGCGTCGAGGGCGGCGACGAGATCGACGCCGCACCGACGACGATGGTGCTCGAACTGACGGAGCAGAGCCAGACCTTCCATTTCCGCAATGTGCGTGAACAGCCGGTGCCTTCGGTGCTGCGCAACTTTTCCGCGCCGGTGATCCTCGACATCGAATACACCGACGCCGAACTCGCCTTCCTGATGGCCAACGACAGCGATGCCTTCAACCGCTGGGAAGCCGGCCAGCGCCTCGCCATGCGCCGCATGCTGGCGCTGACCGAGGCGGTGAAGAACGGCGAGCAGTTGACGGAAGGCGCCGCCGAAAAGGCGCTCGGCAACGCATTCCGCGCCACGCTGACCGACACCGCGCTCGATCCGGCCTTCTGCGAACTCGCGCTGACGCTGCCCTCGGAAAGCGTGGTGGCCGAACAGATGGATGTCGTGCATCCGCAGGCCATCCACCAGGTGCGCCGCTTCCTGCGCCGTTCGCTGGCATCGGCCATGCGCTTCGACTGGGAAGTCGCCTACCAGTCCAACCGCACGCCCGGCGCCTACAGCCCCGACCCGGTCTCTGCCGGCAAGCGCGGCCTGAAGAACCTGGCGCTGTCCTACGTGCTGGAGCTTGACGACAGCGACGCCCATGCGCTCGCCCAGGCCCAGTACGACAACGCCAACAATATGACCGACCGCGTCGCCGCGCTGTCGGCCCTGGTCAACGGCAGCGCGCCGGGCAGGGACGCGGCGCTGGCCAGCTTCTATGAAGACTTCAAGCAGGAAGCGCTGGTCGTCGACAAGTGGTTCTCGCTGCAGGCCATGGCGCGCACCACCGACGTGGCCGCCGTGCGCGCGCTGATGGAGCACCCGGCGTTCAGCCTCAGGAATCCGAACCGAGCCCGCAGCCTGATCTTCAGCTTCTGCAACGGCAACCCCGGCCAGTTCCATGCGCCCGACGGCAGCGGCTACGAGTTCTGGGCCGACCAGGTGATCGCCCTCAACACCATCAATCCGCAGGTCGCCGCACGCCTGGCGCGCAGCCTCGACCGCTGGCGCAAGTACGCGCCGGAACTGCAGGACAGAATGCGCGCCGCCCTGCAGCGCGTGGCCGCGACCAAGTCGCTCTCCAAGGACGTGCACGAGGTGATCAGCAAATCGCTCGCCAATTAATGTGCGGCAAAACCGGCGCGGCCGCCGCAGGGCAGAATCCTTGCAAGCACTTGCGGCGGCCGGGCGGTTCCGGCGACCGGAACCGCGCCGGCAAGGGAGGCCCGCTCAGTCGATAAGCCGAGCCGCCGAACACAGGACATAACTATTATTAAACCAACGGAAACGCTATGAAACGCATAAGCCTTACCCAATATCTGGTCGAAGAGCAGCGGCTGCACAACAGCATCCCCGCCGAACTGCGCCTGCTGATCGAAGTCGTCGCCCGCGCCTGCAAGACCATCAGCCACGCCGTCAGCAAGGGCGCGCTCGGCGAAGTGCTCGGCAGCGCCGGCAGCGAAAACGTGCAGGGCGAAGTGCAGAAGAAGCTCGACGTGCTCTCCAACGAAATCCTGCTCGAAGCCAACGAATGGGGCGGCCACCTCGCCGCGATGGCGTCCGAGGAAATGGAAACCATCCATCCCATTCCCAACCGCTATCCCAAGGGCGAATACATGCTGCTGTTCGATCCGCTCGACGGCTCCAGCAACATCGACGTCAACGTCTCCATCGGCACCATCTTCTCGGTGCTGAAGGCGCCGGAAGGCATGAAGGAACCGAGCGAGAAGGACTTCCTGCAGCCCGGCGTGAAACAGGTTGCCGCCGGCTACGCGGTCTACGGCCCGCAGACCGTGCTGGTGCTCACCACCGGCGACGGCGTCAACTGCTTCACCCTCGACCGCGAGATGGGTTCCTGGGTCCTCACCCAGCGCGACATGCAGATCCCCGCCGAGACCAAGGAATACGCGATCAACGCCTCGAACGCGCGCCACTGGTATCCGCCGGTCAAGCGCTACATCGACGAACTCCAGTCCGGCGACACCGGTCCGCGCGGCAAGAACTTCAACATGCGCTGGATCGCCTCCATGGTCGCCGACGTGCACCGCATCTTGAACCGCGGCGGCGTCTTCATGTACCCGGCCGACGCCCGCGAACCGGACAAGCCCGGCAAGCTGCGCCTGATGTACGAAGCCAACCCCATGGCCTTCATCGTCGAACAGGCCGGCGGCGCCGCGACCAACGGCAAGCAGCGGATCCTGGATATCCAGCCGCAGAAGCTGCACGAGCGGGTTGCGGTGTTCCTGGGCTCGAAGAGCGAAGTGGAACGGGTTACCGGGTATCACAACCAGTGATACCTTTTAGATCCTTCGGATGTCGATGGCGAAAGCAGGAATCTGCTTTTATTACGTTCTGAAGCTTTCGCCGGCTAGTAGCGTAGAAAAGTTTTTTGTAAAATGTGTATTTCGGCTGATGTAGCTCAGTTGGTAGAGCAACTGATTCGTAATCAGTAGGTCGGAGGTTCGACTCCTCTCATCAGCACCAAAAATGAAGGGCTAGCGGTAACGCTAGCCCTTCCTATATGTAATTCGTATAGATGCTGTTCTCCTTTGATTTTGCTAGATATCGCAAATTTTCAGAAACCGATCTTTTCAGAAACTGACCTCCGTAATCGCGGTGATGAGCTAAAACGCTGTATCGATAAAGCGAAACGCTTAGTTATCCACATACAAAATATTGCCAACTTTGTTGAGATAAGCTACAAAAGCGCAAAGGCCTTGCATACTAACATTGGTTACGTCTTTGCCGATTTTCGCTTTAGAAATTACTTAGTATCTGATGTGAAGTGACAAGTACTTTAAATATACTACTGTTTTTATTTCCAAGAAGTAAGTTACTATTATCGCATGGCAAAGATAACAGAAAGCGAATTGCTGCTTATTTCGAAGGCTCCTCAGGAGAAATTAAAGCATTTCTCTGATGGGGCAAAGATTGCGCAACGTGCAAGAACAACGATTCAAAAACTTCAACTACGTACTGCAAATGATCGGTTGCGATTAGCGCGTCTACAACTAAAGCATGCAATTATCGCGTATAAGGCCGAGAAGGATCAAAGTCGCACTGTGGTAAGCAGAGCCTATTATGCTATGTATCATGCAGCACGAGCCGTAACGTATGTTTCTTTTGGTGGAGACGATCATGAACAACATTCGGTACTTCCCACAAAATTGCCACACGATTTGCCGAATGCTGATATCTGGAAGAATAAGCTCAAGAATGCTCGTCTTGAGCGGAACCGAGCAGATTATGATCCGTATCCTGCCGGGGACGCAGCATTTGGAACAGTGGCAGCAGATTTAATTGATCAAGCTAAAGAGTTGATAAAAGTCGCTCAAATTTATCTTCGTTCAAAATCGTAATTTTTAAAGGCATACATGTCTGCAGAATCAAACGTTCGAAAGCTTGTGGAAGAAGAGCTTAGGATAGCTGGGATATCTCCTGTATCTATTCAGATTAGGACATTTCCTGGTGAGGTAATTGCTATCATTGAAGTTGATCGAGATTATCAACGTGCATTAGATGTAGCACAAACACTTGATGGAAAAATAGAAAACGGATTTGTAACAGTTCGTCAAGTTCAGCAAAGTACATTGAGGCGAACGAATAACAAACCCGTCGATGGCGTTCATGATGAACGAGTTGGAGCTCTGTTAAATCTCTTGAATGCAAGGTCCCGAACGTCTGAAAGTCAACCGAGCCTTCGCTATATTCAAGACGTAGATGAACGTCTTAGTTTGGCGATTTCTCCACGTCATCATCTAGTGTTTGGCAGGCGAGGTGTAGGTAAAACTGCTCTGCTTCTTGAGGCGAAGCGTACATTAGAGGGAACTGGGGCATACGTATTATGGATCAATATGCAACCGCTCAGGTCACTTAGTGTTGCGCATGCATTCCTAACCGTTGCGATGCGAGTATGTGATTTGATCCTTGGCGCATATGAGTCAGGCCTAGTCTCAGTACATAGCACAGAATTTGTGAGATCTTTGAGGTCGAATGTCGAACAAAGATTTCAGGCGACAGCTACGAAACTTAAGGACGTGACACTTTTGGTGCCGCTTCTTCAGCAAGCCTGTTCCCGCTTCTGTATCCAAGTTCAAGCATCAATGTTCATTTTTCTCGATGATATTCACTACTTGCCAAGTAGTGACGTACCACATTTTCTAGATGCTCTCCATGGAATAACACGAGATAATCCAGTTTGGTTGAAGATAGCAGGAATTCAACACCAAACAAGATGGTTTATTCCGGTGCCGCCTACAGGACTTCAAACTGGCCATGATGCAACTATTATTAACTTAGATATGACCCTAGAGCATCCAGGAAAAGCAAAAGCTTTTCTTGAAAGCGTGCTAAGAGGATATATTGACGAGTGCTCTGCCCTACCGTTAAGTAATGTATTGAGTGCTTCTGCGCTCGACCGATTGGTACTTGCTTCCGGTGGAGTACCACGTGACTTTTTGACTCTTTGCGCCCTATCTATACAAACAGCACGCCAACGGCCCAACGCTAAAACTGTGGGGGTTCAAGACGTTAATAATGCTGCAGGAGTTGCTGGCCAAACAAAACTACAAGAACTCGAGGATGATGCTGCTGCTACATCCGGACGATCCTCTGTACTCGTAGACACATTAAACATAGTACGCGATTTCTTATTAGCCCAACAGCAAATTACCTTCTTCAGAGTTGATTTCAGGGACAAAGAAACTAACGGCGCCGAGTATCGAGCTCTTCAAGCATTGGCAGATCTGCGCATGCTGCACCTCATAAACAATAGCTTGTCGGACCCACATCATGCAGGACAGCGATCTGAAGTATATTTGCTGGATCTTAGCCAATATTCGGGTTATCGCTTAAAACAAGGTCTTCACGTCTTGGATTTTGAGCGTGGACATATGGTTTTGAAACGTACACGAAGTACAGAACCGTCACGGGCCGGTGATACAGTGCTTCGATTGGTTGCTTTGTTACGTAAAGCTCCAATATTTGAGCTCAGTAATCTTTCGGGAAATGCAGTTGCTGCAACTGATATTTAATAAATTGGAAGGCGGCTAGTTATTGTCTGTACATATGACAGTGCTTAGAAATTTGGGATTTTTAATCTTGAAGTGCCTTATGAAAGGTTTTATTTACTCCCGAATTAAGTGGAATAAATAAAAAATCTTACAAAGGGTAAAGAAAATCGATTCAAATTCCTACTTCGTGTGTAGAACAGCCTACTTACATCTAGCCGCCGAAGCTCACTCTTAGAACGGCGTTTGCATTCCTTGCTATTGTTGCCGATTAACTTTCATCGAACTTTTTTCCAAAATTTCCATGCACCCCAAACACAAAAGCTAATCAAGCTGGACGTGAAAAACGAATACAGTAGAACAAGAATATCCGTCTTGTCCTCAATATTAAATTCCGCAAGATAACGACTCGCGATCCAGTTGCTGACTGCTTCAGGCGGCACAGGAAAATAACCTTCGGGATACCTGTTCCAGATAGCTCCATATAAGAACGCAAGCAGAACCAGCCATATGAACAGCCCAAGGGCTTTAAGGACTGTTCTCATCATGCCACTGTCACTTTTCCATAAGCGAGAATCTCGCTGTTCGGAACTTGTTCAAGCGTGCTGCTTTTAAGCATGTGGCTGATCGTCATGAAGTCGGCGCTGCTTTCAATCGTGATGCAGCCTTCACTGATGCCTAGTGGCCCTTTCGGATGCAAACGGAATGCTCCCCGTTTCACCTTGTCGCAGAAAACCTCATCATCAATTTTTCCATCCGCGGCATACAAGGCGAACCAGTCTTTCTTGTTGTTGCCGCTCCATAGCTCGCGCAGCCACCCCAGTCGGCCGCCTGACTCTCGTTGAAGGATGTAATAGGTTCCGGCCGGGATCGGTCCATTGCCGGCAATGCATTGGAAGCGAGGGTCATTTTTGTAGTTGTTCATTCCTGAGAACGCAGGAAATGTAGATGACCCGCAGGTCAGGACGCTCTTGGGCTTGCCGTTCAATTTGAAATTCCACGTCATCATCTTTTTGCTCGCAATCAAAAAAGCAGGAATAGTGTTTTATTTGCAAGATTGCGATTCTATCAACGAAATTCGCCGTAACCTATAGAAAAAATAGTGGCCGTTGGTACGCCAGCCCTTGACGACAAAACTGGAAATGCGTGTACCTGCTAAGGAAGCGCACGAATTAACGGGTGCTGACATGCTTTCCTGACCACTGTCTGCGACAACGCGTCCTGATATCCCTCGTAACATTTGCATATCAAATGACATCTGCCCAGGCACTGCCGGCATAAGAATGAAACATCGTTTTGCGAGCATTCGAATGCTGCAGCAAGAACGCTGCGCATGCAATCCAAGCCATTAAAACGAGGAATCAATGTCGAACAACAATAACGATGTGCCCGCCGCAATCACCCGCCGTTCCGCTCTCAAAAGCGCAGTAGCGGCGGCCGCCCTTGGTATATCCGGGGCAGCCACCGCGGTTACCAGTGCCAACACTGAGAAAAGAAACCAACCCGCAAAACCAGGAGCAAAGCCCATGAACACCATCACCACGCAAGACGGCACGACACTGTACTTCAAGGACTGGGGCAGCGGCCAGCCGGTCGTGTTCAGCCATGGTTGGCCGCTGAATTCCGACAGCTGGGAATCGCAGATGATGCATCTGGCGTCCAATGGTTTTCGCGTGATTGCGCATGACCGCCGCGGTCATGGCCGCTCCACCCAGCCGTGGAACGGCAACGAGATGAATACCTATGCGGACGACCTGGCCTTGCTGATGGATACGCTCGATCTGAAGAATGCCATCCTGGTCGGGTTCTCCACCGGCGGCGGCGAGGTTGCGCGCTATATCGGCCGGCACGGCACCAGGCGCGTTGCAAAGGCGGCGCTGGTCTCGGCCGTCCCGCCGTTGATGCTCAAGACCGCTGCCAATCCGGGCGGGCTGCCTGTCGACGTGTTCAATGGCATGCGCGCCGCTTCCCTGGCCGATCGCTCCCAGCTGTACAAGGATATTGCCAGCGGTCCCTTCTTCGGCTTCAATCGGCCGGGCGCGAAGGTGTCCCAGGGCATGATCGACTCGTTCTGGGCGCAGGGCATGCAGGCAGGGCACAAGAATACCTATGACTGCATCAAGGCCTTCTCCGAAACCGACTTTACCGAAGACCTGAAGAAGTTCGACGTTCCGACGCTGGTGATTCATGGGGATGATGACCAGATTGTGCCGATCGGTGCGAGCGGTCTGATGTCGGCAAAGCTGGTCAAGGGCGCGAAACTCATTGTGTACCCTGGCGCGCCGCATGGTCTGGCCGATACCCACAAGGACAAGCTGAATGCGGACTTGCTTGAATTCGCGAAGTCGCCAAGCAAGTCGGCTGCATAACTGAAGGAGGAGTCTTCTCATGACTACAAGGTCTCCGTTGTCGACCGCATCCGGTATTCCGGTGGCGGACGATCAGAACTCGCTGAGCGCGGGCAGGCGCGGTCCGCTGCTGCTGCAGGATGTTCATCTCATTGAAAAGCTTCAGCATTTCAATCGCGAGCGAATTCCCGAACGCGTCGTCCATGCAAAAGGATCGGGCGCCTATGGTACGTTCACCGTGACGCAGGATCTTTCGCAGTACACCAAGGCGAAGCTGTTCAGCGAGGTCGGAAAAAAGACGGAGACCTTTGTACGGTTCTCCACCGTGGGCGGCGAGCGCGGCAGTGCCGATACCGTCCGCGATCCGCGAGGTTTTGCGGTCAAGTTCTATACCGAGGAGGGCAACTGGGATCTGGTGGGCAATAACACGCCGGTGTTCTTCATCAAGGATCCGATCAAGTTTCCGGACTTTGTTCACACGCAGAAGCGCGATCCCCGGACCAACCTCAAGTCGCCGACAATGATGTTCGACTTCTGGAGCAAGGCGCCGGAGAGCCTTCACCAGGTCACGATGTTATTTGGCGACCGCGGCATTCCCGACGGGTATCGCCATATGGACGGATTCGGCAGCCATACTTACAGCCTGGTGAATCACACCGGCGACCGCTTTTACGTGAAGTGGCATCTGAAAACGCGGCAGGGAATAAAAAACCTGAGCCAGGAAGCGGCCCTGCGGCTTTGCGGCGACGATCCTGATTATGCTCAGCGCGACCTGTTCGCCGCGATCGAAAGCGGCGACTTTCCTCAATGGGATGTTTTCATCCAGGTTGCGACGGAAGCTGCATTGTCCGATTGGGAAAAGCGCACAGGCTGGAATCCTTTCGATCTGACTAAAGTATGGCCGCATGGAGACTTCCCGCTGTTGAGAGCCGGCCTGCTGGAGCTTGATCGCAACCCCGTGAACTATCATGCCGAAGTCGAGCAGGCTGCGTTTTCCCCTGCCAATGTCGTGCCGGGCATGGGCTATTCGCCGGACAAGATGCTCCAGGGAAGGCTGTTTGCCTATCACGATGCACAACTGTATCGCGTGGGTACCAATCATCAGCACCTTCCCGTCAATGCGCCCAAGTGCCCGTTTCACAATTTCCAGCGTGACGGCGCCATGGCAAGCGGTCATGGTTCGGCGGACGCAAACTATCATAACGTCCAGGCACGCGGAACATCGCCGTCAGGACTGGGGCATGGCGAACCGGGCTTGCCCATCATCGGCCATGCCGGCCGTTACGATGGCCGAGGCCATGAGGATGATTTCCAGCAGGCAGGCAATCTGTTCCGATTGATGGATGCCGAAGAAAAGCAGCGCCTGTTCGACAATCTGGCCGATACATTGAGCCAGGTGCCGGAAGAAATCCTGCACAGGCAACTCGGCCTGTTCATGAAGGCTGATCCGCTGTATGCCGCTGGCGTATGTGCGGCCCTGACAAAACGCGGGGTGCACGCATATTATGCGAAGCACAGCGGTTTTGAGTTGACTCGGGAAGCGGCAAGTCTCACGTAATTCCCGGACAGCGCTTGCTGGAAGAGCCTGTTTGGGAACCTGGGGCGGTGCATCTCACGCACGCAGCGCTTTTCGTAACGGACTTGCGCTATCCGTGACAGTTTTCAAACCGGCCCCAGGAATCGGGCAGTGCGTAGCCGTGGTACTGCCCGGTCAGGGTATCGGAGGCTCACAAGCCGCGTTGGCAGTCCAGGGGCAATGAGAGCCCGACAATACATCGTCGGGTTTGAATGCCCTGTACATGAACCCTCGGCAGATCTTCAACTCGTCGCGTCACGCTATCTGATGACGTTCACCGGTACCGTGAGCACATAACCCGAGCCGCGCTCGGTCTTGATCAATTGCGATGCACGATCCCCGCCCGCAGCAAGCTTTTTCCGCAGCCGGCCGATCTGCACGTCGATGGCGCGATCATAGACTTCATCGTTATGCAGGCGAGATCTGCTGAGAAGATCGTCTCGCGTCAGTACGCACTGCGGAGCCGACAGAAACGCCAGGAGCAGGTTGAATTCGTTGTTCGTCAGTTCAACGGTCTCGCCGTTAGGGCAGGTGAGGCGCCGCAGACCGACACTGACCTCAAAACCGCCGAAACGGTAACCGCGAACCTTGGCAGCAGCATTCGAGATGGATTCCGCTGCCTTGGTTCGCCGGAGCAGGGCACGGATCCTGGCCAGCAGCTCTCGCGGCGAGAAAGGCTTGGTGAGATAGTCGTCGGCACCAAGCTCCAATCCCATCACCCGGTCGGCCTCGTCTTTCAGGCCTGTGACGATGATGATCGGAATCGCGAACGCTTCACGCAATCTGCGAGCGATCTGCATTCCGTCCTGTCCCGGCAGTTTTACATCAAGAATGATCAGGTCGATTTCTTTGGTTGCCAGCGCGTCCAGAATGCCATTGCCGTTGCAGAGGCTGGTAACGCATATATCGTTGTCGACGAGATAGTCGGTGATCATCTGGCGCATCCCGTCGTCATCTTCCACTACCAGGACATGGGGTTCGGAAGGATAGGAGCTGGTGAATGGCATCGGTTCCACCGTGTTTTTCAGTGCCAGCGAATACGTGCGAGGTTCGGCTGCTATCGCAGGCATGCGGTTCTCCTGATATGTCCAAGCAGATGAAGAAAGGCTTTTTTACAATCAGACGATGTGAATATTGCCGCCTTCTCCTGCAGGCAGAAGAAGGGCCGGGAACGAAGCGGCTGGTCACGGCGGCAGGCGGCTTTGCCGTCGCTTTCACCTTCACCACTAATCCCTCCGCCGCGTGCGGAAGAAGGGAATGTCATCCGTACGTAGAAGGACTTCATGCTGTCTGCTTGGTGTAATTGCTTGTATTGCATCATTCGGAAACCTGGCAAAACCGGCCGCCTTGCTGAGACGTGCAGACACATTGCGTATATGCGTCTGGATGTTCCAGAAAAGAAGCTCTCCTGGCAGCGGAGTTCAAGGGCTGGACAGGTCTTGCCGGAAATGTACATGTTCGGATATTTCAGCTGTTGCTCCGTCCGGCGTTACCAGAAGGCCTCTGGCGCGCCAAACGGGGCGCAGCCAGTCCGGCGATGCGGCGTCATGTCACATGCAGCATTGATAACTTGAGCAAAATGACCTGGCAAAAGCCGACATCGTGGCGATGGCTGCCATCATCGTATGAAGAAGGGCTTGGAAATTCTTGAACAATATCGGCATGACTGGGACAAAACCGCTGTCTGTCCCTCTGCCTGAAAAGCATGGGTCTTCAGTATGCGATATCGACGGGCACGTTCAGCATATAACCTGTACCACGTTCGGTGTGAATGATGGAGGTATCGAAAGCCAGCTTTTTCCGCAGCCGGGCAACCTGGACGTCGATAGACCTGTCGTACACCTCGTCATTGCGCAGCCTGGATTTGGTCAGGAGCTGGTCACGGGTCAACAGGCGCTGGGGCGAGGCCAGGAATGCGGCAAGCAGATTGAATTCCGCATTGGTGAGATCCACCCGGTCTCCACTGGGCAGCGTGGCGCTGCGCAGCCGGACGCTCACTTCCCAGCCGGAAAAGCGGTAGGAACGGATTCGCGACAATTCGCTCGCGATTGATTCATGCCTCCGTGTGCGGCGCATCAGTGCGCGAATCCGCGCAAGCAACTCCCGGGGAGAAAACGGCTTGGTAAGGTAATCGTCGGCACCGAGTTCCAGTCCCATGACGCGATCGGCTTCTTCCTTCAACCCGGTCAGTATGAATATGGGAATGGAAGATGCCTCTCGCAGCTTCAGCACGATGTGCATGCCGTCTTCGCCCGGCAGCTTCCGTTCAAGAATGACGAGATCGATGCATTCCCTGAAGAGAACATCACCGATTCCCCGGCCGCTGGCCAGGCTTGTGACGCGAATGTCATTGTCATTCAGATAATCGGAAATCAAGTCCCGTATGCCTGCATCATCGTCGATCAGCAAGACATGCATGCCATTGGGCAGAGGAGTGTTCAACAGGGCCGGGTCCAAACTGCGCCTCCTGAGCCATTGAATATCGGAAAGGCTTGAATCGCCATTCAAGAGCGGTGCGCGCTAAAACTTGTCGTTGAAATGAAATGCGAGCATCGCGCAGGTACTGCGTCGACAATGCGCGCAATTCCCCTTGGTCCGGCGCGGTTTCGCCACCTCTGCCCGCAGCACTTCTTCAACTCGCTGCATTGGGGGCGATCAGGTGCCTGATGACAGGCGCCGCAGGGCCGCGATGAAAGGCATGGACCCTGGTTCTGATGGCCTGATCGTTTGCGGTATGACGCTCATGCTGGCGCAGATGCTCGAGCCAGGATTCGACAATGAAGACTTCGACATAGCAGCGCGGATTCTCCTTGTCTTCATAGAGCGCCCACGACAGGGCGCCGCTGCGCTTGCGCACCCTTTCCAACTCGCGTGCCGCAGTCGTGAAGGGACCTGCCTCTGCCGGATCGATGTCGTATTCGACGCTGATCATGACGGGACCGCGGTCATGGTCGGTTTCCGTCGAGGAAAGCGACACCAGTTCGGCAGGACTCAAGTCCAGCGCGGGTGATGTGTCGAGTCGCCAGCGAAGGACCGCCGCAGACGCCACCGCCATGCCCGCTGCTGCAATGACGAAGCTCGTTGTCACGCCGAGCAGCGAGGCGATTTGCCCCCAGATGGCGCTGCCTGCCGTCATGGAGCCAAAAAACACGGTAAGGTAGGCTGCCAGCGCACGTGCCTTGACCCAATTTGCCGTGCTGCGCTGCGCGCCGACGTTAAGGGTCGACAATACGGCGATCCATGAAAAGCCGGCGAACAAGAGCATCCCCGCAAGCAGCCAGAAATGACGCACGTAGGCCTGTGCCAGCATGGTCATCGCGAAGATCAGGCTCGACACGACGACCAGCTTGTCGGCGCCCAGGGCTGCACGTATTCTGGGCAGCAGCAATGCACCTGCAACCGCGCCGATGCCGATGCTGGTCAGCAGCAAGCCATAACCGCCGGGACCGACGCCAAGCTCCTGCCGCGCCACCAGCGGAAGCAATGCCCAGCCGGCGCTGCCGAACAGGAAGAATGCGACGGAGCGGGCAAGTACGATGCGCAGTACCGGCGCCGAACGTACATAACGGATTCCGGTGCGAATCGCAGGAATGAAGTGTTCCGGCGGCAGCCGCTTCTTTTTCTCGGCGGGCTTCCAGCGATAAAGCGCATACATGACGCCGACGACGGACACCGCATTCAGCATGAACACCGCAGGAGGGCCGGCAAAGGACAGTATCAATCCGCCGAGGGCAGGCCCAATGGCCCGGCTGATGTTGATGCCCAGCGAATTCAGCGCCACCGCCTGGGGCAGGTCGGATTTTGGAACGAGATCCGGCACGATGGCCTGGAACGCAGGCGCGCTCATCGCCGCACCCATGCTCAGCAGGAAGGTGGTGCCCAGCAGCACGCCGGGCGTCACAAGACCGCCGAACGCCAGAACGCCAAGCGCCGCAGCGGTCACCAGCATCCATACCTGCGCAAACAGCATGTACTTGCGGCGATCGACAATGTCCGCGAGAACGCCGGACGGCAGTGCGAACAGGAACATGGGCAAGCTGCCGGCGGCCTGCACCATGGCGATCATGAGCGGGTCGGGATTGAGCGAGGTCATCATCCAGCTTGCGCCGACATCGTGCATCCAGGTGCCGACATTGGAGGCAACCGTGGCAATCCACACCATGCGGAAGACAGGGTGGCTCAATGGGCTCCACGCCGATCCGCTTGGCGCGGCCTTTGCCGATGCCGGGAATGTTTTTTCACCGGCCGTCCCGGCTTGGTTGGCCGATGTATCTGCAGCTTGTTTCATATTCCACCTATTTCCACCTATTGCAGGTTGGCTATGTCATTCACTGTTTTCATGCGCCCAGGCGTTGCCGCGGCTGCGAAGACGGCAGGGAAAAGGGCAGCGTCAGGCGCCAACGTCCCGGACCGCAGAGCGCGATCGCCACGAAGATGATGAGCAGGAGCCAGCCGAACTGTCCCTGCGCGATCGTCCAGGCGGGATGCACGATGAACATTGAAACCAGCAGAACGGCGATGACCGGCAGGCATGCCAGCCGCGTTGCCACGCCGGCCACGATAAAGACCGGGCAGACCACCTCGGCGATCAGCGCGCACCACAAGCTGAAATGAGGACCGAACCCGAAAGGGTCCTCGATGACGGTGAGCTCGTGGGCGTAGTTCATGACCTTGGGCCAGCCATGGACATAGGCCAGCATGAAGCTGCCGGCGAGGCGGAGGAAGAAGAGGCCGGCATCTCCTCCCTGTTCTGCCAACGAAGGGCGTGTAGTTTTCATATTCACATGCACATGTCAAAAGGAGAAGCAGCTGCAGCCGAGCGTGCCCCAGAAGCCGCTGAAGTTGGTCACCGGCACCGAGGAGCGCCTTGCGGTATCGTGCGCATGGCCATGTACCCCGCATGCACCGGCGCAGGAATGCGGCATCAGGGAGGCTGACCTGGCCTGGGCAGGACGATAGTGGCCCGGGACCTCGCGCACGGGAGACCATTCCGGCATGACCGGCAAGGGTTCGGGGCCGTGCGATGAGAATTCGCCGTCCGCATGCACGATTTTCCCGCCTACCACGGTGAGGAGCGATTCCAGCGACTTGATTTCCTCCTGAGGGATCGAGAAGAAGTCGGCCGACAACACCGCGAGATCGGCCAGCTGGCCTGTCTTGATTCTTCCCTTCTTGTCCTGTTCGCTGGAGAACCAGGCGCTGCCGGCGGTCCATAACTCCAGCGCGGTGTCCCGCGGCAGCGTGCCTGCTGCCTTGTACAGCCGGGTGCCGCCAACCGTGCAGCCTGACACCAGCCAATACAGCGCTGTCCATGGGTTATAGCTTGCTACGCGCGTGGCGTCGGTGCCGCCGCCGACGGGAACGCCCATTTCAAGCATCCTCGCGACCGGCGGCGTATGGCTTGCAGCTTCGAAACCATAGCGGTCGATAAAGTATTCGCCCTGGAAGGCCATCCGGTGCTGAATCGCAATGCCGCCGCCAAGGGCGCGCACGCGTTCGATGTTGCGGTCCGAAATGGTCTCCGCATGGTCGAACATCCAGTGCAGGCCGTCGAAGGGAATGTCGCGATTGACCTTTTCGAAGACATCCAGCATGCGGCTGATCGACTCGTCGTAGGTTGCGTGCAGCCTGAACGGCCAGCGATGTTCCACGAGATGACGCACGACGCGTTCGAGCTGGGGCTCCATGTCGGGCGACAGATCCGGGCGCGGCTCAAGGAAGTCCTCGAAGTCGGCAGCCGAGAAGACCAGCATTTCTCCGGCGCCGTTGTGGCGCAGGTAGTCATCACCCTGGCCGGGCTGAATCATCGATGTCCAGTTCTGGAAGTCTTCGAGTTCGCTGCCCTTGCGCTGGGTGAAGAGGTTGTACGCGACACGGAGAGTCAATTGGCCGTTGCGCGCAAGCTCGTCGATCACCGCATAATCCTCCGGATAGTTCTGGAAGCCGCCGCCCGCATCGATGACGCTGGTGACGCCCAGGCGGTTCAGTTCGCGCATGAACTGCCGGGTCGAGTTGACTTGATGCTCGCGAGGCAGCATCGGCCCCTTCGCCAGCGTCGCATACAGAATCATCGCGTTCGGCCTGGCAATCAGCATGCCGGTCGGATTGCCGTTGGCGTCGCGCTGAATCTCGCCCCCGGGCGGGTTTGGCGTATCGCGGTTATAGCCGACTGCCCTGAGCGCCGCCGCATTGAGGAGCGCGCGATCGTAGAGATGGAGGATAAAGACGGGCGTATCCGGTGCCGCCGCATTGATCTCCTCCAGCGTCGGGAGGCGGCGCTCGGCAAACTGGAATTCCGACCAGCCGCCGACGACTCTGACCCACTGAGGGTGAGGAGTCCTTTCCGCCTGTCGCTTGAGCATGCGCAGCGCGTCGGCGAGGGAGGGAACGCCTTCCCAGCGCAGCTCGAGGTTATAGTTCAAGCCGCCCCGGATCAGGTGGATGTGCGAATCGTTCAGGCCAGGAATGACGGTTCGTCCGCCGAGGTCGATGACCTTTGCGTTCCCTTTCCTGTTGCGCAGGATGGCTTCGGTATCGCCGACTTCGACAAACCTGCCGTTGCTGATGGAGACGGCGCCGGCAACGGGTTGCTGCCTGTTCATGGTGCGAAACTTGCCGTTGACCAAAAGAAGATCGGGCGTTAAGGTTGATTCCACTGCATGACTCCTTTCGATGGGCCTGGCAATCACAAGGTAGCAGCATTGTCCCGATGCCGGATGAACCCGTCTATTATCCGATTGGATAATAGGCAGCGTTGAATCGGCAACCTAGAATTTGCTCCGACCGTAAGCTGCGGTGCCGTCCACGCGACGAAACCGGCCGACCGGTCGCCCGATACGCTCTGCAGCCTCCGGCTGAAGCCGCTGCAATCTTCCGTTCCGTCAAACGACACCTCCATCGTGCGCGGGAGTGAATGGAAACGGCAATGACAGAAACCGGCCGAGCGTGACATTGCAAACATCAAACACTGAAGAGCCGACCATGACCAATCCGAAATTGGAAGTACTGACCCCGCAAAACAGCCAGATCATTTTCATTGATCACCAGCCCCAGATGGCTTTCGGTGTTCAGTCGATCGACCGCCAGGTCCTCAAGAACAATACCGTCGGCCTTGCAAAGGCGGCGAAAGCCTTCGGCATTCCGACGACGATCACCACCGTTGAAACCGAGAGCTTTTCCGGCCACACCTATCCCGAACTGTTGAACGTGTTTCCTGACGCCCCGCTGCTGGAGCGCACTTCGATGAACTCCTGGGACGACCAGAAGGTGCGCGACGCACTCGCAAGGAACGGCCGTAAAAAGGTGGTGGTGGCCGGCTTGTGGACGGAAGTCTGCAACAATACCTTCGCACTGAGCGCAATGCTCGAGGGCGGCTATGAAATCTACATGGTTGCCGATGCTTCCGGCGGCACATCCAAGGAGGCGCATGACATGTCGATGCTGCGCATGGTCCAGGCAGGCGTCGTGCCGGTGACCTGGCAGCAGGTGCTGCTCGAGTGGCAGCGGGACTGGGCTCACAAGGACACCTACAACGCCGTCATGGACATCGTCAGGGAGCACTCGGGAGCCTATGGCATGGGTGTCGATTATGCGTACACGATGGTACACAAGGCGCCCCAGCGCGCTTCCAGCCATGAAACGCTGGCCCCGGTTCCCGCACGCTGACTGAAGCAGCGGATCAGGTATCAGAAGTGCCTCGCCGAGGAGCGTTATAGATCCGGCCCGAAAATAGGTTGAGCCGGATCCCCTCACCCCGGCCCTCTCCCAGAGGGAGAGGGTGAGATCAGCGGCCCGAAAAATGAACCATTTTTCGGGCCGGATCAATAATGCGGTCCCCGGCGAGGCGTTGACACATCTAAAGAGGGTCATCGATGAAGCTCTATCTGATGTCTTTGGGTGCCGGCGCCCTGGTGGGAATCGTTTATTCCCTGCTCAATGTCCGTTCGCCTGCACCGCCCGTCATCGCATTGCTCGGGCTGCTTGGAATGCTCGTCGGCGAGCAGGTGGTTCCTGCCGTGAAGCGCATCATCAACGGCGAACCCGTGACCATTACATGGTTTCGCAACGAATGCGTTCCCAGGATTACCGGGGCGCCGGCCGCTCCCGCCGCTCCAGCCAATACGGTCGAGGCTGCCGGTCCCGCCGGCGCCGCTGATCCCGCAAAGAGCGAAACGTAGCAGGGCGATGCACTGGATGGAATGATTGCCGATCGGCATGAGCGGGCCGCGCCGCGCGTCGCCGGACCTTTCGTTCGGATTGAAAAATATAAGCATCGGCGGGTAGGCTTGGTTACAATTCGCAACTTGCTCCGTCTGTCGGGGTTCGGTCCGATCGATGGCCAGGCGCAAGCGTGATCGATGATCTTTTGCGAATAATCCGGAATTGTTGCAGCTAATACCGACACAAGAGGCATAGCATGTGTGACCCATCCCTTTCGCCGTGCCTGATCGGTATCGTTGACGATGAGCGCGCGGTCAGGAGAGGCTTGAGCAACCTGCTCAAATCAGCCGGATACAGGACCGAATGCTTTGCGTCGGGAGAAGCGCTGCTGGAATCGGGTCCACGTGAAGGCATTGCCATCTTGATACTGGACATCAAACTGGGAGGACTGGACGGGTTTGAAGTGCAGCGCCGCCTCGCGGATTCCGGAACCTGCATGCCGGTCATTTTCGTATCATCCTACGGCGATGAAGCCGTTCGCAAACGCGCGATGGACGCCGGAGCTTTTGCGTTTCGTTCCAAGCCGATCGATGTCGATGCTCTTCTCGACGATATCGAAACGATCCTCGAGGCGCGCAGGAGCGCTGGATGACACGGCTTCAACCGGCCTCCGAGCGCGTCTCTCATGCCGGGCTTCGCGGCGGCGAGTCTGTTGCCTCACTCGCGGATTTTGATTTTGAAGCGCTGTTGCACGACAGCGTGCTCGCGCTGTATCGCGGTCGCCATCGATCCTCTCCATCGACGGTCTTGATGGTACAGGCTGCGGCTGCTTCCGATGGAATCGATGCCAGCCTGCAGTTGAATCATGAGTATGGGCTGCGCAAGATTCTCGATCCCGCATGGGCACTCGTACCCCAGCAAACGGTGGTGCATGAGGGCCGGCTTTCCCTGCTCTACCACGACATCGACGTGGTTTCTCTCGATCAAATCACTTCGCATCTGCTCGATATCGATGTGTTTTTCGAGTATGCGATGCCGATGGCCAATGCAGTACGGCGGATGCATGCCACCGGCTTGCAGCACAATAATTTGAAGCCCTCGACGGTTCTGGTACAACGGGACGGAACCTGTCGCCTCCGCAGTTTCGGAACGGCCTGGCGGACCACGGAAGAGGGAATGCAGGATCAGCCCCGGCTGCTCGCGGCTACCCATGCCTACATGTCGCCGGAGCATACCGGTCGTACGAAGCACATGATTGACGCGCGGAGTGACTTGTATTCGCTAGGCGTCATGTTCTACGAGCTTCTGACCGGGCTCCTGCCGTTCAACCTCAAAGACGGTACGGAAAGCATGGAGTGGATCCACCAGCACCTGGCAAGCGAACCGAGTGCTCCACATCTGCTTTTTCCTGAAATCCCGAAGCAGCTTTCTTCACTGGTCCTGAAGCTTCTGGCCAAGAACCCGGGGTCCCGCTATCAAACCGCAGCCGGGCTTGAGCGTGACCTGAGGCGTTGCCACCGCAGCTGGAAGCTGTCTCGCAGGATCGACGAGTTTCCGCTTGGTGCGCAGGATATAGGCGCCGAACTCGGCTTCTCGAACAAACTGTACTCAAGAGAGGACAACCTCCAGGTACTTCTTGCGGCATTCGAACAGGTCCGGGCAACGCGTAGCCGTACCCTGGCCATTGTTCATGGCCAGTCCGGCGTCGGCAAATCGGCGCTGCTGGCGTCATTGCTGTCGCAACTGCGCCAGCGTGATGCCTGCGTTGCGCTGGGAAAGATCGACCAGTATGGCAATGACCTGCCGTATGCAGCCATTGTGCAGGCGCTTGAGAGCCTGATCATGCGCATCATCGGCCAGCCGGACAAGGAATTGCTTTTCTGGCGCAATCGCTTGATGCAGCGTCTCGGAGAATACGGCGCGCTCGCACTGAATCTGATTCCGGCGCTGGGATACCTTGTCGGTGAGCTGCCTCCGGTTCCGGATTTGCCCGCGCTCGAAACGCAGAACAGATTTCGTACGGTGATGCAGCGACTTTTCAGTGCGCTTGCCTCGCCGGGCCGCCCAATGGTACTCGTGATAGACGATGTACAGTGGATCGACCTTCCGTCAGTGCAACTGCTCGAGTACTTGATGAAGTGTGCGGAAGAGATGCCGCTGCTGCTTGTTCTCGCCTACCGGGAAGAGGAAAAGGTCGCCGGAGCGCCTTTCAACATGTTGCTGAGTGACGTGAGACCGAACGCCTCCAAGGTTTTTCGAACAGGCTTGGCTGCCCTGGATATCAAGGCGGTCGAACGCATGGTTGCCGGCGCACTGCGCCAGAACGTGCGAGGCGTACGGGAACTCGCGGCGCTTGTACATGGAAAGACGGACGGAAACCCTTTCTTCGTTAAACAGTTCCTGAAAGCCGCCGTGGATGACGGGCTGGTTGCCTTCGATCCCTCGTCCGCGGTCTGGAACTTTGATCTGGCTGCCATCCGCAATCGCGATTACACCGACAATGTCGCAGCGTTGGTGCTGCTGCGGCTGTCACGCCTGCCTTCGCCGACACGGGATGTCCTGGGGACGCTGGCCTGCCTTGGACGAAGAAGTTCGCTTGAGCTGCTGGCAAGGCTTCATGCAGATACTGCAGCCACAGTCAGCGAGATGCTGGAACCCGCAATCGAGGCTGAAGCAGTATTTCTCTCCAAGGAGAACATCAGCTTCCATCACGACCGGGTACAGGAGGCTGCCTACCTGCTCATCGATGAACAACGGCGCTCGCATCTTCATCTGCGCGTCGGACGGATGTTGCTCGATGACTTTGCCGGCAGCGCTCGTGAAGAGGATTTGTTCAAGGCGTTTGACCACCTGGCGATTGCATCACCGCTTATCGTTGTGCCAGGCGAGCGTGAACATGTGGCAAGGCTCGGCCTGCAAGCCGCCCGGAAAGCCAGGCGTGCAATCGCCTACGGCTCCGCGTTGAAATTTATCGATTCTGCGCTGACTCTGATTCGCAGCGAAAATTCGGAAGCTTGCATGACCTTGATCCATGCACTCGAATTGGAAAGGGCGGATTGCCTGCTGCTGGCGGGCAGCCTCGATGACGCCGATCAGGTGGTCCGCAAACTGCTTTTGCTTCCGTCCTCCCTGGCCGACAAAACGAATGCCTGCCGAATCAAGGCCGAGATTCATTTGCGGCGTTCCGAAAACTCGAAAACGGTGGACGTTGTCTTGGAGGGCCTGCGGCCGTTCGGGATACGGATCGAACGGCACCCTACGGACCAGGATTGCGAGACTGCGTATCAACGCCTGTCGAGCAAGCTCACTGCGTCTCCCGAAGACGTGCTGTTCAGGCTTCCGCCAATGCAGAATCCGGATGTGCAGGCGGCCATGTCACTGCTATCGGTATTGTTCCCCTCCGCAGCCTTTACGGACGATCGCCTGAATTTCATCCAGATATGCCAGACGCTGGAATTGACGCTCGAATTCGGGATGACGGGAAGCGCCGCCATCGCCTTGGGAAGCTTCGGCGCCATGGTGACTCAGCGTTTCGGTAACAGCAAGGAGGGCTTCCGTTATGCGCAGCTGGCGCAGAGCCTGGTGACGCAGCATCGTTACCTGCCCTATGAATCCAGATCGCTCCTGCAGCTGGGCCTGCTCGGCGCCTGGACCCGGCCGCTATCATTTTCCGTCGATTGCACGACAGCCGGATTCAAGGCCGGCATAGCCCATGGAGATGTCACCATGGCGTGCATTCACTGCTGCGCCCAGGTGGTGTACTGCCTTGCACGCGGAGACCACCTCGACGCGGTGCAGTCCGAAGCCGAACGCGGCCTGTCATTCGTGCAGCACGCCGGTTACAGGGATGTGGAAGCCATCCTGAAGATACAAATCCGCTTCATCGAAAATCTTCGGAAGGCAGAAAATGTTCCCTTTTCGGGAAACGGGATTGCCGTGTCGTATCTGGATGAATTCACGGAGCAGGGCAGGGAGCGCATGTCGACCCTGGTGTTCTGGTTCTGGCTTTACAAAGCCATCAGCCATTACGTGGCCGGAGAGTTCGGGCAAGCCGCGGCCAGCATCAAGGAGGCCGAGCAATTTGCGTGGTCGGCCCCTGCACATGTGACCCAGGTTGATTTCCATGTTTTTTATGCGCTGATCATTGCCGCCGGCGGAGACGCATCGCTTGATTCGAATGCGATCCGTGCCGGCATCCAGCCGCATTACGAGAAGCTCGTGCAGTGGGCTGAAGCCAATCCCGGCAACTTCTCCGACAAAAAGGCGCTCGTCGGGGCCGAGATGGCAAGAGTCAGCGGAGATCCATGGACGGCACAGACACTGTATGGAACGGCGATACGGCATGCGGAATCTCAGGGCTTTCTCCAGTATGCCGCTTTTGCGCATGAACTGGCTGCAAGGTTTTGCATGGAACATGACCTGCAGACCTCGGCCGAGGCTCATGTCAATTGCGCGCGCAATGCCTATCGCAGCTGGGGCGCCTTTGCGAAGGCAAGGCGGCTGGAGCAGGTATATCCCAGACTGTTTCAACATGCCGCAGGCCCGCTCGCGAATGCGGCGGTCGCGGGCGGCGAGGAAAGCTGGCAGATGTCCAGCGTATTGCGCTCGGTGCGTGCATTGTCCGAAGAGATACGCCTGGACAGTTCCGTCAAGATTCTCATGACGATCGCCATCGAACATGCAGGCGCACAGCGCGGGCTCCTGATTCGCAATGAACGGGAGGTGCCGGTGATAACGGCAAGGGCAACCACCTCGCTGACCGGGGTAGACGTGGATCTGCTGCAGAGGCCGCCATCGGAAAAGGACCTTCCGCTTTCGATGCTGCATACCACGATGCGCAGCCTCAGGGGGACGCACTTCGCCGGCAACCTGCACGCGAGCGCCTTTCAGCAGGATCCGTATCTGCAGGGCAAGCCGCATTGTGCTGCGATGTGCATTCCGCTGGTCAAGCGCGGAGAATTGATCGGCGTACTGTTTCTTGAAAATTGCCATCGGCCGGATGCCTTCACTGAGGAGCAGGTCAGGGTGCTTGAAGTGATTGCTGCGCAAGCCGCCATCTCGCTCGAAGTCGCAAGGCTGTATGCGGATCTCGTCGACGAGAATCAGCAGCGGCAGCGGGCGGAAACTGCGTTGCGCGCCAGCGAGGCAAAGCTGGAGCTTGGCGAGCAGATCACGCATACCGGGAGCTGGCAGTGGGATACGAATGAAAACGTCGTCAGCGCTTCCGCCGAGGCTTGCCGGATCTTCGGCCGTGATCCGGACCAGCGCCTGCTGTCGTTGTCCGATTTCCTCGCTTATATCCACGAAGATGACCGTTCGGTCGTGGTCGATACGCTCCGTCTATGCACGGAAGAGCGGAAGCCCTTCCACGTCGAGTATCGCATCGTCCGCCCGGACGGAACCATTCGCTATGTATCCGGTGTGGGCAAGCTTGCGATAGGAGATGACAATGTCGGACATTTCGTCGGGACTGTCACCGATATTACCGAGCGGCGCGGCTACGAAGATGCCTTGCGCACGTCGCAGGCCGAACTTGCCCGAGTTGCGCGCATAACGACGGTAGGGCAGCTCACGGCATCGATTGCGCATGAAATCAACCAGCCGCTGATGTCCATCGTGTCCAACGGAGGCGCAAGCTTGCGGTGGCTGAAGCGGAATCCGCCCGAACTCGGCGAAGTCCTTGTCGGGCTGGAGGAAATCGTAAGCGAAGCCGGCAGGGCCGGTCACATCATACACAGCCTGCAAGCCTTGACCCGGAACAGCGCACCGGTGATGCAGCAGCTGGATGCGCATGAAATCGTCCGCCGCATCCTGACGCTGGCACGAAGCGATATCGAGCGGCGGACTGTTTCGGTCCAGCTTTCGCTCGCGGCCGCGTGGCATGCCGTGAATGGCGACAGTATTCAGCTGCAGCAGGTGCTACTGAACCTGGTGGTCAATGCCGTGGAAGCGATGAGCGAAATCAGCGACCGGCCGCGTACGCTATCCATCTATTCCGAGAACCCGGACGATGATCATATTATGGTCTCTGTGAAGGATACGGGCATTGGACTGACTGCCGAAGACATGGCGAAGGTGTTCGAGGCGTTTTTTACAACCAAGCAAAACGGAATGGGGATGGGACTTGCCATCTCGCAGTCGATTGTCGAAGCGCACGATGGCCGGCTGCAAGTCCTCCCGGCCTCTCCCCATGGAAGTATTTTCCAGCTGATACTGCCTGTGGCTCACGCCGGGCATCGGGAGTAGGCGCACCGTCAGGCTGAAGCTGAAAGCAGCGGTCGGCGGATCTGCTGCAACGGTCTTCGGGCGTGCAGGTGCACTTGCCACGCCCGGCCGACGGTAACAAGCACAGGCGCCGGTGCCGGCGTTATTCCTTGATGGCTTCAACCGCGATATCGATGCGGACATCGTCACCTACATGCGGTGCAAACTTGCCGGCATTGAAATCGGATCGCTTGATCAGCGTGTACGCGTTCGCACCGATTGCGTCTTTCTTCAGCATCGGGTGTGCCATCGCCTGGAAGGACGATACAGTCAGGGTCACCGGCTTGGTGACGCCTTTGATCGTAAGGTTGCCTTCCACGGTAGAGGGCGTATCGCCATTGAAATTGACTTTCGTGGACTTGAACGTGGCGGTGGGAAATTTCGCCGTATTCAGGAAGTCTTCGCCCTGGATGTGTTCGTCAAAAGTCGAAAAGCCGGTGTCCACGGATTTCGTATCGATCACGATGTCTACCGAACCGGTTTTCGCCGCCTTGTCGAACGTGACCTTGCCCGTCGTCTTGTTGAAGCGGGAAAGCTGTGTCGAGTAGCCGAAGTGGCTGTACGAGAAGCGCGGGAAGCTGTGTGTCGTATCCACGATAAACGTTTCAGGCGCGGCCAGTGCGGGCGCTGCCACGGATGTTGCAAGCAGGAGCGATGCGAAAAGTTGTTTTGCGGTTTTCATGTTTTCCCTTGGAGTGGATGGATAGGAGGTATGTAACTGATATGCGCGGCGGAATGCTCCGGCGGCAGCCAGGTCGCGGCCGTACCGGAGCCGTACTCGGTTTTCCGCAAGCTCGCCCGGCTGTTCCGGCCATGCCGGAATGGTGCTTCCGTCGTTCTTCCGCATGCAGGCGAGCGTTGCCGGGGCCGGCCTTATGCGGCCCAGCAGGAGCAACCGAGCGCGCCCCAGAACCCGTTGTTGTCGGATGTAGGAGCCGATGCGGCGCGGCCGTGCGCATGTCCGTGCACGCCGCAGGATGTACTGCATCCGCAGGCTGCAAGCGCCTGACGATGGAGCTCCTGCAAACGCGCAGTCTCGGACTTCTTCGTCTTGTAGTAGCCGTCGTATTTACGCACGGGCGACCAGTCGGGCATCGCAGGCGGAAGCGGCGAGTCCAGAGCGGAAAAGTCGTCGGCCGCATACACGACGCGTCCGCCGACGACCGTGAGCGAGGAGACGATTTGCCGGATCTCCTCTTCGGGGACCGCGAAATAATCCTGCGAGAGAATGGCCAGGTCGGCCAGCTGCCCTGCCTTGATCTGTCCCTTCGTCCCTTCCTCATTCGAGAACCAGGTATTGGCCTGGGTATAGAGGCGCAGCGCAGTTTCGCGATCCACCACGTTGGCTGTCGGATAGAGGCGCTGCCCACCGACGGTCTTTCCTGTCGTCAGCCAGTACAAGGCATTCCACGGATCGTGGCTTGCCACGCGGGTCGCATCGGTACCGACGCCGACCTGGACTCCCATCTCGAGCATCCTCTTGAATGGAGGTGTGCGCTCGGCAGC
Organism: Noviherbaspirillum malthae; assembly: GCF_015352985.1. Classification (GTDB taxonomy): domain Bacteria; phylum Pseudomonadota; class Gammaproteobacteria; order Burkholderiales; family Burkholderiaceae_D; genus Noviherbaspirillum; species Noviherbaspirillum malthae. The sequence goes on from NZ_JACYXF010000019.1 coordinate 38,073, forward strand.
CTTTTGTCCATAGCGTTCAACGAAGTACTCGCCCTGGTAAGCCATGCGATGCTGGATGGCGACGCCGCCGCCTAACCTGGCGATCCGGTCGATGTTCCGATCGCTGATCGTTTCGGCATGGTCGAAGAACCAGTGCAGCCCGTTGAATGGAATGTCGCGATTTACCTTCTCGAAGGTATCGAGCGCCCGCGAGATGGTCTCGTCATAGGTGGCGTGAAGCCGGAACGGCCAGCGGTTCTGTGCCAGCAGCCGCACCACTTCTTCGAGGTCCTGCTCCATGTTCGCCGGCATCTCGGGACGCGGCTGACGAAAGTCTTCGAAGTCGGCCGCGGAAAACACCAGCATCTCACCGGCGCCGTTATGGCGATAGTAGTCATCTCCCTGGCCGGGTTTCACCATGCCGGTCCATCTCTTGAAATCGGAAAGCTCTTCCTTTGCCTTCTGGGTAAAGAGGTTGTAGGCAATCCGCACGGTGAGCTGGTTTTCCTTGTGCAGATCTTCGATGACCTTGTAGTCATCGGGATAGTTCTGGAAGCCGCCGCCCGCATCGATCGCGCTCGTGACGCCGAGGCGGTTCAGTTCGCGCATGAAATGACGCGTGGAATTAACCTGGTAGTCATATGGCAGCTTGGGGCCGCGCGCCAATGCCGAGTACAGCAGCAATGCATTCGGCTCCGCCAGCATCAGGCCCGTTGGTTCACCATCCTTGCCGCGCACGATCAATCCGCCCGGAGGATTCGGCGTGTCCTTGGTATAGCCGGCTGCCCTCAGGGCTGCGCGATTGAGCAGGGCACGGTCGTACAGGTGCAGGATGAACACCGGGGTGTCGGGAGCGACGGCGTTGATCTCCTCGAGAGTGGGGAGCCGCTTTTCCGCAAACTGCTGTTCGGTAAAGCCTCCGACGACGCGGACCCATTGAGGCGCGGGCGTGCGGTCCACCTGTTCCTTCAGTCTGCGCATGGCTTCCGCCAGCGAAGGAATGCCATCCCAGCGGAGTTCCATGTTGTAGTTGAGGCCGCCGCGGATGATGTGAATATGAGAGTCGATCAGTCCGGGTATGACGCGACGGCCGCGGCCGTCGATAACTTTCGTTGCGGGTCCCGCCATGCGCATGATGTCGGCATCCGAGCCCACGGCCACGAATCGGCCGCCGGATATCGCGACTGCACTCGCGGTCGGCATGCGCTTGTCCAGCGTTGTAATCTTGGCGTTGTGCAGGATGATTTCCGGCTTGTTGCCTGTTGCCGCAGCCGCATTGAGCATTGCGCCGGGACCCAGCCAGGCACCGGCGGCAACGCCGGCGATCGCCTTGATTGCGCTTCGTCGCGACTTGTCAGGGTGTGCAATCTCGGTTGGTTCGTTTTCAATCATAATCAGCTCCTGTAGCCGGTTCGGCGGTTCAGCAGGCACCTTGCCGCCAATGGTCGGAAAGTGAAGTGTCTGCCGTGTACCGGAATCGTTTATCTTGGTAATGTCACGCTGGACGTGCGTTGTACCCGCCTGCGGCTGCAACCCACGACGCCCTGCCTATCCATGTGCGGCTGCAAGCAGCGCGCCTGGTACTTCGACATGGCGGTATCGGTGACGATATCGATTCAGTCGGGACGGCCTCCGTAACGCACATGGATAGAGCCGGACAGGAAAACTTCCTGTTCGCGCCCAAGGAGGATAAACAACACAGATCACCTGATTGTGTCAGTCCTTGTTTCAAATGAAATACAGGCATTCCACTCAATGGCGCAGCAATCGTCTTCGCTTGTGCCCCAATCGCGAAAGGCTTCCCGATTCGATGCCATGCAACTGGCGATCTGCCGCTGTCTATCCGCATACGGGGCCGTGCGCCGGGTACATTTCGCTCGTACTCGTATGTGCCCCCGTAAGCTGCTGACATTATGGCTTCGCCTGTCGCCATGCCAAAACGGATAATTTGCAGAGCAATGTTCGAAGTTTTCGAATGTGTGCCAAGTACCAGAAGTCAGGAATACTGACTTGATCAGCGGCCAATCATACGGGCTTGACGGTTTGTTCCCACGCCGTGCAGCAAGCGGCGTGAGAAATTCTAGAACTGGCGATTTGCCAATTCCGCCGACGGCATGTTTCAAACGTTGCCGGTGCATTTCAATCGACGCAATCGACGGTCTTGATGAAATGCCGCCATGACCGCGAGCGTGGATCGCGCTGACAGGGGAAAGCGCTCGGCGGCGTCAACATGTCTCCATCATCGTTCCAAGTCCATATCGCGCATGGCAGCGTAGCGGTAGCGAACTCCGGGCCCGTCTGTCAGCGCCAATGTTTCAGATGACATGTTCAGCGGTTCGGGAACTACCCTCTGCGCTTGCCCTGCCTGTTTGCTGTCCTTAATATGGAGGCATGAATCAAACGCCTGCAAAAACAAAAGCCAGACCCGTCAGGAAACGGGCGCAACGGGTACATTCGGGAACGAATGGTAATGAAGCATCCCCTGGCGAAGAATCGTTTCGTGCCGCGACAGACTGTTTTCCGGGCTTGCTCTGGACTGCCCTGCCCGGAGGCGAGGTTGATTTCCATAACCTGCGCTGGCTCGAGTACACCGGCATGAGTCTTGAAGACTCATGCGGTTTCGGGTGGCGCGACGCCTATCATCCTGGAGACGTCGATCACCTGGCGACGACCTGGAAGCAGGTTGTCGCGGCGGGCATTGCAGGCGAGGCGAAGGCGCGTCTTCGGCGTCACGACGGCGTCTACCGCTGGTTTCTTGTCCGGGCTTGCCCGCACAAGGATGATCACGGGAAGATCATCAAATGGTACGGCCTGAACATCGATATTGATGACTTGAAACGTGCCGAGGAGATGCTTGCCGGCGAAAAGCTGCTGCTCGAGCGTATCGTGCGCGGTGGACCTCTGCACATGACGCTGGACTTGCTCTGTCAGATCGTGAACGAAACACTGGCCGGCGTTTCCTGCGGAGTGGTGCTGCGAGCATCGGAAGGGGGCATGCTCCGGTTCGGAGCGGCGCCGGCACTGCCGCCGGATTTTCTGCAGCAGGCCGATCAGCACCTCCCGACATCATATGGCAATACAAGATTTCAGCAGGACACCCGGTTCAGCTGTTTGCATGGTGATGCAAGTACCAGTCCGGAGTGGCAATCCTACGTGCAATATGCTTCGTCGCACGGTTTGCGCACGCTATGCATCGTTCCGATAGTTTCCTCTGCAGGCATGCTCCTTGGCAGCTTCCATTTGCATGCTGCCGTCCCTCCCGACCTCAGTGCGGAACAGCAGATCTATCTTGATCAACTGATCCAGCTTGCTGCGGTTGCTCTGGAACGGGACTATATCGATGCGGCGCTCAAGGAGAGCGAGGAGCGCTTCCGTCTCATGGCCGAAACGACCCCGGATGTGATCTGGGTTACCGAGTTCCGGCCGGAACGGGTGCTCTACGTCAGTCCGAGCTTCGAACACTTGTGGGGTCACAAGCCCGAGGATCTCTACAAGAATCCACGGTTGTGGATCGATATGGTCCACCCGGAAGATGTTCAGCGGGTATCAAGCGTATTCGAGCACGCCGCGTCGATGAACACAAGCAGCCGCTACGATATCAATTATCGTCTGCTGCACCCGGATGGCAGGTTCTCCTGGATCTACGAGCGTGGCGTGTTCGTTCATAACCCGGTAAACCGGACATTGCGCGCCAGCGGCATTTCCACCGATGTGACCAAGCTGAAGCAGGCTGAAGAAGCGCTGAAGGCTTCACAAGAGCGTTTCGCCCTTGCTGTCGCGGCGTCGACGGACGGCATCTGGGACTGGGATATCAAGCGTGACACCCTGTTCATGTCGAACAGGGCGCAATGCATCTTTGGTCTGGAAGCGACCGAGAACGAGCGTCGGCTCAGCCACTGGCGGCAGACCGTACGCGTGCATCCGAACGATGCCGACATCTTCGGGCGGGAGCTCGAAGCGTTTCTGGCTGGGAAGAACGTCAGTTACGACCATGAACTTCGTGTCTATAACCTGGCGGGGGAGATCAAGTGGATACGAGTGCGTGGTCAATGTGTCCGTGACGTTCATGGACAGCCGACCAGACTGGCCGGCTCGGTGAGCGATATCGACATGCAGAAGCGGACGGAAGCGTCGCTCGAACAGTCGAGGCGGTTGGAAGCGCTTGGAACCCTGGCCGGAGGCATCGCACATGATTTCAATAATATTCTCGGTGCCGTATTGGGATACGGCGAGATGGCATTGCGCGGAGCGGAGAAGAACGCCCGGCAGCTCAGGGATATCAACAACATCATCAAGGCAGGCAAGCGCGGAAAGGACCTGGTGAGCCGCATTCTTGCGTTCAGCCGCAGCGGCGGCGCCGAACGCAGCCGCGTTTCGGTAGACAAGGTGCTGCAGGAAACCCTGGGTATCCTGAATCCCACTTTGCCTCCGGGAATAACGATGGAGATCCGGGTTGCCAGTGCCTTGCCGCCCGTCTGCAGCGACCCCACGCAAATTCATCAGATCGTCATCAATCTGCTGACCAACGCTGTTCATGCAATGCCGGACGGAGGCACGCTTCAAATTTCACTGTCGACCGAATTCGTAAGCGCAAAGCGGCCTGCCACGACCGGTACGGTAGACCGCGGCAAGTATATCGTGCTGAAGGTGCAGGATACCGGCATGGGTATCAGCCCCGGCGTTATGAGCCGGATTTTCGATCCCTTCTTCACGACGAAGGAAGTCGGCGTCGGTACCGGACTGGGGCTCACGCTGGTGCATGCGATGGTAGCGGATCTCGGAGGCACCATCGATGTGGCAAGCGCGCCAAATGAAGGAGCGCTCTTCATCGTACGGCTGCCGTGCGCGCGGAAGAAGGCTGAACCGCCGGCAGCGTTGCCCGGCGACGAAGACAGGCTATACCAGAGCCCTCCACGCCAGGTTACAGGACAAGGAAAGCACATACTGATCGTGGATGACGAGGAAGCTCTCGCGCAGCTATCTGCGCAAATTCTTGACGAAGTCGGCTTTGTGCCGCATGTCTGCACGTCCGGAAAGGCAGCGCTGAAGGCATTCCGGGATGATCCGGACCGTTACAGCATGCTTCTCAGCGATGAACGGATGCCGCAGATGCCCGGCTCCGCACTGGCTGCGGAAATCCGGAAGATCAGACCCGCAATACCCGTGCTTCTGGTCAGCGGCCATTTCGGGGACTCAACACTTGCAGCTACGGAAGCCAGCGGCTTGACTGAAATTCTAAAGAAGCCTGTGCCGCGCAGCGATCTCATCGATGCGGTGACTCGCCTGCTTGCCGCAGCTTGATCATCTGACAGCCTGCCTGCGCGAATTGCAGTGAAAATGGCGGGCTGGCCGAATCGGATGCGAAACGGAAAAGTCCAAGTCGGAGTGCCGATTTCAGGTGGAACGATGCAATGGCTCGGCAGACAAATTGTCTAACATGCTTTGCTACTTTGCTTTCGGCAAATCCAGATTCGCGCCGCCAGCCATTATCCATATGCATGTTCCACCGCAACTCCAAGCAATGCACGAAGCGGAAGCCGCACTGGTTGAACTCGGCCGTTTCCTGAAGGCCGAGGGATATCGATTTACCACGGTGTCGCCATTGACGCATTCGCGCGTGAATGCAAGAAAAGGCAATGAATGCGCGACTGACCTCGAAGGGATTTTCGGCTGGAGCCGGCCGTTTGACATAGCCGCAGTTCCGGAGGACTTGTGCCTCCGTATGCGAAATGCCGGCGTTCTCGTCCGGGAAGGCAGCATGTACCGCAGCCTTGTACGGGCGTCCACCCTGGGCGGTCAGCTGTTCTTTCATTCCGCCTATCCGACGGCGGAGGTCGACGCCGTCTTCTTCGGGCCTGATACCTACCGTTTTGTGAATGCAGTCGAACAGTACCTTGCCGGTCTGCGGACACCGGTCCGTCGTGCCGTTGACATCGGTTGCGGCGGCGGACCCGGCGCGATATCGATTGCCTCTCTCCGGACTTCTGCCGAGGTATATGCCGTCGATATCAATCCCAAGGCGATTCGTTTTGCCGAGGCCAACAGCAGGCTCGCCGGAACGCAAGGCGTGCACGCGATGCAAGGCGATTTGCTGAATGATATCGAAGGCACGTTCGATCTTGTCGTTGCCAATCCGCCTTATCTTATCGATGCGGATCAGCGTACCTATCGGCATGGAGCCGGAAGCCTCGGCGAGGGCTTGTCTCTTGCCATTGTGGACGCTGCAGTGAAGCGCTTGAGTGATGAGGGAAGCCTGCTGCTGTATACCGGCGTGGCGATCGTGAACGGGAGGGATAGCTTTCGCGATGCGATCGAGGAGAAATTCAAGGATTCGCGGATGCGGTGGGAGTATAGGGAGATTGATCCCGATATTTTTGGTGAAGAGCTGATGCATGAGCCTTATACGCAGGCTGACCGGATTGCTGCGGTGGTGCTGGCGGCAACGAAGGAAGGATGAGGTGTGGATGCCGTTAGGCTATCAGGAAGGTGTTGCGCTTTGGGGATGGACGTTAGTGCTTGTTAATGCTTCTTTCTTCGGTAGTTGCCTCGGATTGCCCGCGTTTCTGCAGCATGCGCAAATGGCGTGCGAAGACCTCAGTCGCTCATGCTGCCGCCCTCACCCCTGACCCCCGCTCCGCGCCCCACGGATCGACTTGTAAGCCGATCCGGCTACGGCCGCGCAAACCATGGTTTGCGAAACCCTGCCTTCTCCCCGCTTGCGGGAGAGGGGAAATAAGATGACCGCTGGCGACATTGTCTTTGCGGCATTGATTATGATGCCTCACGTGTAAAACATGCGATTGAAAATGCGCGTGGCCATCATGCCGGCCGACGTATGGTGGACCGCCGGCGACAACAGCTCGACGAGGCGCGACATGATTTTCCTGCGGTCCTTCAATGCGGCGATTTCGGCTTCGAGCAGGCGCAGATCGGCGTTGAAGTCGTCGTGGTCGTTGGCTGCGCGGTTTCTTGCCTGCTGGGTGCGGAACACGCCGCGCGCCATGTAGGTCGGACGGCTCCGGCCCGCAGTGTCGGCCGCTGCTTCCAGCATGCGTTGCTTGGCCCTGAAGCTTGGCTGGCGCGGCAACGTCGCTCCTGCCTGGGCGGCATCGCCTGCAATCCAGTCGCGGATGAGCTGCTGCTCATAGCCGGTAAAGACACCGAACATCTCGGCGCGTTCGCCGCTGATCAGCTTCCAGAAGCGGCTGTTCTCCGGGGCTTCGTGCCGCTTTATCCAGCCGGCGTCTTCCAGCGCCGCAAGGAAGTCCGGCATGCGCTCCGGTTCCGCCAGCCAGTCGCTGACGGTGCGTCCGCCGACGCGGCAGTAGTCCGAATGCACGGCCGCTCCAACCTTAGCCTTGGCGCGGAAGGTCGACAGCAGCGCCTGCGTGATGTCGAATGACTTGATCGCTGTCAGCGTGTTGATGCCAATCTCGTTCAGCTTGTATCCGTTGATCACGCGGCGCAGGAATTCGGCGCGGTCGCCTGCTTGCGGCATGGCGTCGAACACGGCTTTCAAGGCCTTTTGCGCATGGCCGGTGGATGCGTTGTCCACCGTGACGTGCAAGGTGAAGTAGTAGGGATCGATGCCGAGTTCATTAAGCTCGTAAGCGGTGATCAGCAGATGCAGGGGAAGCTGTTCATAGCCGAGATTGAAGCCGATCACCTCGGGTAGGAAATCGGCCGCGTGATGGGCCAGGCACAGCTGTATGGTGCCCTGCGTGAAATAGGCTTCGTCCAATTGCGGCCAATGCGTGCATCCGTGCTTTTCCAGCAGCTTGCGGTACAGAACCACATGGTTCTTGTCCGGAAGTCCTTCGCCGAGTTCTTCCAGATAGATGCGGATCAGGTCGCCGAATCGCGGATCATCCCAGCGCTGCAATACGCCGTAAAGCCAGGAGCCGTCGACCAGCTTGGTGGGTGCGACCGCGTTCAGGAAGTACAGTGCGTGCGATACATTGCCGAAGTAACGCCGCCCCTGGCCTGACCGGCGGCCATGCAGATAGTCGCGATACTGCTGCGAGGCTTGTGCGGCGCCGTTTTCCATCCAGTCATGCCACTCTTCCATGCGGTCCGGAAGGTCGCACGGCAAGCCCTCGGTCTCCTTCAGTTTGTTCTGCAGAAAATCTCGGCTGCGTTCGAGTGCTTCTTGGGTAGGTCCATGCTCGGCGTTCAGTTCAAAGTAAAGACTCTTGGCATCCGGGGCGAGGGTTTCATGAATTGCTGCAGTTGGACTTGTTGAGAGTAATGATCGCATGACAGATTCGGAAAGACCGTATGTTTAAATTGTTATGGCCTTTAATGCATTCTCCATGCCAGCACTCTGGAAATTGTATGGGAGGAAAATCTCCCTCCTTAACGTGTCTAGGACAACGTCTTTTCCGGAATTTGCTGGCGTGCGTGCAGCGGCCCGATTTGCCGTACCGATTCTTTATGCATTCGAGCGGTAAAAAATACATTGAGGATTTCGTTAATAAAACTTTGCATAAGAGAAGCAGCAGGTTCTCGTTGCTCTACCGTTTCCTGTTCTCCAAGCCCTCGACATTTCTCCTCGAGCCACGACGATCCTGATAATGGCGATTCTCCTGTGCAGCATTGAAAGATTTCATTGCAGCTATCCGTCGAAAACGGGAGCTCTATTGAAGTAGCAAGCCAATCCCTTTCACCGGCTTGACGGATGGGTGCTTCTCGCCCAAGATTGTCATTTGGAAAATAATGAGCGCCTCGGTGAGCGTCGGCTCCGGAGACATGACTGCCGCAGTGTTCACAGCGGCCTTGCCTTCATCATCCGCGGCATGAAGGACTACGATGAACCTACGCTTTCTGGAAACATTCGTCTGGCTCGCCAGAATACGCAATTTCCGTTTGACGGCGGAAAAGCTTCATACCACGCAGGCGGCCGTGTCCAGCCGCATCGCCACGCTTGAGCAGGAGCTCGGCGTGCGCCTGTTCAACCGGGCGGACAGGGAAGTGACCCTCACGCTGGAGGGCAGCAAGGCGCTGCTGTACGCCGAACGCCTGGTGAACACGACCCAGGAAATGCTCGAGAACATGAAAGACCCGGCGCTCTACACCGGGGTGGTGCGCATCGGCGTGATCGAGTCCATCATCCATTCCTGGTTTCCCGACCTGATGACCCGCATCCATCGCGCCTATCCGCAGCTGGAAGTGGAGCTTGCCGGAGACACGACGATCAAGCTGATCGAGCAATTCAACAAGGGGCACCTCGATGTCATTCTGCAGACCGACCCGGTGTTCGAGACCAATGTGCAGAACCTGCCGCTGTGCGATTTCCCGATGCGCTGGTTCGGCGCCACCGGATTGAATCTTCATGGCGATGTGCTGACCCTGGCCGATATCGCCACGTTTCCCATCCTGAGCTTTTCCCGCAATTCAGGGCCCCACAGGTATCTGGAACGGCTGTTCAAGGACAAGATCGAGAAGCCGGTCAGGATCAACTGCATGACGTCGGTCTCGGCGATGGTGCGGCTCGTCGTGGACGGCTTCGGCGTGGCGATGCTTCCTCCCGCGATCGTGCAGCAGGAGCTGGCCAGCGGGCAGGTCTCCATCCTGAGCATCGACAGCGAGATGCCCAACATGTCGCTCGTCTGCTCCTACCGTTCTCGTCCGGAAACGCGGCTGTTCCAGCAGATTGCTGTTGCAGCGCAGCAAAGCGCGCAGGACTTCGCCCGCTCCCTGCCCAGGGAAGTGGCGCGCATGCCGTCCTCGGAGGTGCCCGGCGATCCGTGGGCCATTGCAAGGCCATAAACTTAATTGATCGGTAACTGCAAAAATTTATTGTTGGATTTTGACGGTGCGTCGGGGCCAGAATAGCTGATCGCTAACACGACGACTGGCTTCTCATGAACGCTGACAAGGAACGTGGGCTGCTCTGCATCTGGACCGATATCGACCCAGAGCACGAGCTGGACTTCAATCGCTGGTATGACCGTGAGCACATGCAGGAGCGTGTCGCAATTCCCGGCTTTCAAAGTGCACGCCGTTTTGCCGCAGCAGGCAACTGCCCGAGACCCTATCTGGCGCTGTACTACACGGACGGCATCGATACCTTCCATTCCGACGCCTACCGGACCGCATTTGCAAACCAGACCGCCTGGTCGCTCGAGAACTTCAAGCGCATGCGCGGCACGCAGCGGCGCGTCGGCCGCCTGAGCCTCGAGCAGGGTGAAGGCGAGGGCGGAGCGCTTGCGCTGTTCGTGGTGCCGGAAGATGCGCTCAAGCAGCCCGGCGTGAAGGACCAGCTGCGGCAGCGGCTGACCGGTGTGACCGGCGAGGATCACGTCATACGTGCCACGCTGCTCGAAACCGATACTGCCCTGTCCACGCCGGTGACCGCGGATGCGAAGCCCGCGCCCGCCGATGCCCTCGTGATGATCGAGGCCACGCGGGCAGAGGTCGCGCAGCAGCATGCCCAAGCTTTGTCCCAATCCCTGGGCCTGCCCTCGGAAGAAGTCTATTCGTTCCAGTCGCTCTGGCGCCTGGCTTCCTGAACTTTCTGGAGAAAGACTCATGACCCTGCACCGCCGCTGTTTTCTTACAGGCATCGCCGCCCTGAGCCTGGGCCTCGGCCTGTCCTCGGCCCATGCCGCCGAGCGCTGGAATTTTTCCGTCGAGCAGCCGGATGGAAACTACATCACGACGGTCGCCCGCGACTTCGCAGCCGATGTCGCCAAGGCCACCAACGGTGAGCTCGACATCAAGATTCATTCGAACTCGGTATTGTTCAAGCGCGCCGATCTCAAGCGCGCGGTGCAGACCGGTCAGGTGCCGCTCGGCGACGTATTGATCTCGGTGCTGGGCAATGAAGACGCCATCTTCGAAGTCGATGCGGTGCCGCTGCTGGCACGCGACTTCGACAGCGCCTGGAAGCTGTGGCAGGCAAGCCGCGCCCAGATGGAAGCCCGCCTGCAGAAGCAGGGCATCAAGCTGCTCTACAGCGTGCCATGGCCGCCCCAGGGCATCTACACCAAGGTGCCGGTCAAGCAGATGTCCGACTTCAAGGGCATGAAATTCCGTGCCTACAATGCCGCTACTTCCCGCCTGGTGGAGCTGATGGGCGCCTCGCCGACCACGGTCAATTCCGGCGACGTGCCGCAGGCCTTCGGCACCGGCCTGATCGAAGCGATGATTACCTCGCCCGCCACCGGCGTCGATTCCCAGGCATGGGATTTTTCCAAGTATTACTACGACGTGCAGGCCTTCATCCCGAAGAACGTGGTCATGGTGAACGCACGTGCCTTCGGCAGGCTGCCGGAGGCTTCCCAGAAGGCGGTGCTGGCCGCCGCCGAACGCGCCGAGAAAAAGGGTTGGGAGCTGGGCCGCAGCAAGACCAGCGAGCTGACGCAGACCCTGGCCAAGAACGGCATGGTGGTCGGACCGACGCCGGCGGCACTGCAGCCGGACCTGGCGAAGATCGGCGCGGTGATGGCCGAGGAATGGCTGAAGAAGGCCGGCCCTGACGGCAAGGCGGTACTTGACAAGGCCAAGCCCTGAAGATGGCCTTCCTGCACCGCTTATACCGGCTTTCCGGGCTGCTGTCGGCGACCGCGCTGGTCCTGATCTGCATGCTCATCATCGCGCAGGTCGTGGCCCGCAACCTGGGCTCGACCGTGCGCGACGCCGAGGAGTTTGCCGCATGGGCCATGGCCGCCGCCGGCTTTCTCGGTTTGCCGTATGCGCTGCACTGCGGCTCGCATATCCGGGTGCAGGTGGTCATGCGCTTCATCCCCGAGTCGCTCCATCATCCGCTCGAGGTCCTGGTGTCGCTCATCGGCCTGCTGCTCGCAGCCTATCTGGCCTGGCACTGCACCGCCTTCGTGATCGAAAGCTACCGTTTCAACGAGGTGTCGCAAGGCCTGATCGCGGTGCCGATGTGGATGCCCCAGCTGCCGATGGTCATCGGCACCATCCTGCTGGTGCTCGCTTTCGGCGAGCGGCTGGTGCGCGTGCTGCGGCATGAGAATTTCGAAATCGGCGAAGGCGAAGCGAGGAGCGAATAATGGATATGGTGTGGCTCGCAATAATTCTCGGAGGCGCGCTTGTGCTGCTTCTCGGAATGGGCGTCTGGATCGCGCCGGCGCTGATTGCCGTCGGCATCATCGGCATGGAGTTCTTCGCCGGTGCGCCCGGCGGTTCCATCCTCGCCACCAACAGCTGGGCGTCGAGCGCCAGCTGGACCATGACGGCATTGCCGCTGTTCATCTGGATGGGCGAGATCCTGTTTCGCACCAAGCTCTCCGAAGACATGTTCGCGGGGCTGGCGCCGTGGGTCGACAGGCTGCCCGGCCGCCTGCTGCATGTCAATGTGCTCGGCTGCGGCATTTTCGCCGCGGTCAGCGGATCCTCCGCCGCAACGGCGGCGACCATCGGCCGCATTTCCCTGCCCGAACTCAAGTCGCGCGGTTATCCCGAGGCGATTTCCATCGGCTCGCTGGCCGGCTCGGGCACACTGGGTCTGCTGATTCCGCCTTCGATCATCATGATCGTGTACGGCGTCGCCGCGCAGATCTCGGTTGCCCGGCTGTTCATCGCCGGCGTGCTGCCCGGGCTGCTTCTGATGGCGCTGTTCTCGGGGTACATCGTTCTCTGGGCTGCGATGAACAAGGAGCGGATTCCCGTCGCCGCCATGGCGATGAGCTTCGGCCAGAAGCTTCATGCGTCGCGAAGCCTGATTCCGGTAGTGCTGCTCATCATCGGTGTCATCGGTTCCATCTATGCCGGGTTTGCAACCGCCACCGAGGCCGCCGCCATCGGCGTGGTGGGTGCGCTACTGATCGCGGCCCTGTCGGGCATGCTGACGCGCGCCACGTTTGTCGACAGCCTGCTCGGCGCGGTCCGCACCTCGACGATGATCTTCTTCATCCTGCTGGGAGCAGCCTACCTGACTTCGGCCATGAGCTTCACCGGCCTGCCGGCAGCCCTTGCGAACTGGATCGCCGGCATCGGCATGCCAGCCTGGGCGCTGCTGACGGCGCTGACTTTGTTCTTCATCGTGCTGGGCTGCTTCCTCGATGGCATTTCCATCGTACTGCTGACCACGTCGGTGATCATGCCGGCGGTCCAGGCCGCCGGCATCGACCTGCTCTGGTTCGGCATTTACATCGTGATCGTGGTCGAGATGGCGCAGGTCACGCCGCCCGTGGGATTCAACCTCTTCGTCGTGCAAGGCATGACCGGAAAGGACATCTTCACGGTGGCCAAGGCCGCATTTCCTTTCTTCGTGCTGATGGTCGTCGCGGTCGTGCTGATCACGATGTTCCCTCAGATCGTGCTGAGTCTGCCGAGCGCCATGGTGGCGCGCTGAACCTGTTGACGAAAGCGATTCATGTCTCTTCCTCCCAATACACTGGATTACTGGCGTGCCGAACTCGACGGCGGCCGCGTCAGCAGCCGGGAACTGACCGAGCTGGCGCTGCAGGCGGCGCTGAACTCCTGCGAGGCGCAGGCCACCTTCATTGCCGTGCATGCCACCGCGGCGCGCGCGACGGCCGACGCCATCGACACGATGCGCGCCGCCGGCGTGCCGTTGCCGGTGCTGGCCGGCATTCCCATATCGGTCAAGGACCTCTTCGATGAAGCGGGGCAGGTCACGCGGGCAGGTTCGCGGGTGAGGAATGACGCCGCTCCCGCGCGGCAGGACAGCATTGTCGTGGAAAGGCTGAGGCGGGCCGGAGCGGTGATCATCGGCCGCACCAACATGACCGAGTTCGCGTATTCCGGCCTGGGCCTGAACCCGCACTACGGCACGCCGCGCAATCCCTGGGACCGCGAGACCGGACGCATCCCCGGCGGTTCGTCGTCGGGTGCGGCGATATCGGTCGTCGAGGGCGCGGCGGTTGCCGCCATCGGCACCGATACCGGCGGCTCGGTGCGCATTCCTTCCGCGCTCTGCGGGCTGACCGGGTTCAAGCCCACTGCCAGCCGCGTGCCCGGCGACGGCGTGCTGCCGCTGTCCACCAGCCTCGATTCCAGCGGACCTCTTGCGCACAGCGTCGCATGTTGCGCCCGCATCGACGCAGTACTGTCTGGCGCATCCCGCGAAGACCTGCGCCCGGCCGAACTTGCCCATCATCGATTTGCGATACCGCGCACACTGGCGTTCGACGGCATCGATGCCGCAGTATCGGCGGCGTTCGAGGCGGCCTGCGCAAGCCTGTCGAAGGCAGGGGCCAGCCTGGTCGAGATCGACGTTCCCGAGTTTGCCGAACTTGCGCATATCAACCGGCAAGGTGGCTTCATCGCTGCCGAGTCCTGGGCGTGGCATGAGCAAATGCTTGGCGAACGTGAAGCGGAATACGATCCCCGCGTCGCGGTGCGAATCCGCAGGGGTGCTGCGATGAGCGCCGCGGATTACATCACGCTGCTCGGCGAACGCAAGCGCTGGAGCGCAGGCGTAGGCAAGCGGCTGGCGGAAGCCGGATGCGACGCGTTCCTGATGCCGACGGTACCGGTGGTCGCACCGCCGATTGCCGCATTGCGCGACAGCGACGAATTATTTACCTCGACCAATCTGCTCATGCTGCGCAATCCAACGCTGATCAACTTTGTCGACGGCTGCGCATTGAGCCTGCCTTGCCACAAGCCCGGCGATGCGCCGGTGGGGCTGATGGTTGCCGGTTTAAATGGGCAAGACGAGCAGATACTGGCGCTTGGTGCAGCGGTGGAGGCTGCGCTTCTGCAGGCGGTCTGAATGGAAAGGTTGGGGCAGGTGAAACACGTACGCCGCTAAACCTCTACTCCCTCCCCTTCAGGGGGAGGGTTGGGGTGGGGATGGGGTTAACGCACCTACATGCTTAAACCCATCCCCCACCCGACCTCCCCCTTGAAGGGGGAGGAGAGGCATTGTGGCGCATGCATTCCCTCACCAAACCAACCCTATTTCGTCCACCCACCCACTCACAAGGAACTTCAATGACTGACAAAACCGCCGTCATTCTTGGCGGCACCGGCATGGTCGGAGCCAATATGGCTCAATTGCTGGACAAGGTGGGCGGATGGGACGTGACGATCGTCTCGCGCCGGCCCCCTCAATTCGAGACGCGTGCCCGGCATGTCGAGTGCGACATGAGCGACCCCGGCGACTGCGCAGACAAGCTCGGGCAATTGACGAACGCCACGCATATCTTTTGGACCGGCCATGCAACAGGTACGCGCTGGGTCGACAAGGCGGCCAGGGACACCGATCTGTTCAAGAACGCGATGACCGCGATCCTGCCGGGCGCAAGCCGCCTCGAGCATGTGTCCCTGCTGCAGGGGTCGAAATACTATGGCCGTCACCTAGGGCCGTTCAAGACGCCGGCGAAGGAGAGCGATGCGCGGCATTTCCCGCCGAACTTCTATTACACCCAGGAAGACCTGCTGAAGGAACTCGCGCGCGGCAAGCCGTGGAGCTATTCGCTGATGCGTCCGCACATCGTCTGCGGCTACGCGCGCACCGACATCAACCTGCCCAAGCCGATCGCC
Source organism: Noviherbaspirillum malthae (assembly GCF_015352985.1). Taxonomy (GTDB): domain Bacteria; phylum Pseudomonadota; class Gammaproteobacteria; order Burkholderiales; family Burkholderiaceae_D; genus Noviherbaspirillum; species Noviherbaspirillum malthae. Next base: position 53,535 of record NZ_JACYXF010000019.1, read on the forward strand.
GTCTACGCCACCCTGTGCAAGAAGTTGGGCTTGCCGCTGCGCTTCCCGGGGCCCGAAGGCGCGTTTCGGGCCATCCATTGCGCGAGCGACGTCGAATTGCTGAACAAGGGCATGCTGTGGGCCGCGACCACGCCAGCGGCGGCCAACGAAGCCTTCAACATGGTCAACGGCGACCACTTCCGCTGGCAATACCTGTGGCCGCGGATCGCCGACTATTTCGGGCTCGAGAACGGCGGCGTGCAGCAGATCGACCTCGAGCTGATGATGGCGGACAAGGAAGCGCTCTGGGACGAGATCGTGCAGGAGCACGGCCTGCTGCCGACGCCGTTTTCCGAGGCTGCGAACTGGGCATTCGCCAATTATGCGTTTGCGCCGACCTGGGACATCATGCTCGACAACACCAAGGCGAGAAAATACGGCTTCCAGGAGTTTGTCGATTCCGAAGACATGTTCATCCGGATCTTCGACAGCTTCCGCGAGCAGCGCTTCATACCCTGACTCCGCGCGGCGCATAGGCATCGCGCCGTTCCCCTTGGCCTTCTTCGCCTGCTTCTCTTACACGCTCACACCATGGCTACCAATACGACTGCTACCAACCTGCAGGACAGCCGGCGCTGGCAATTCTGGATCGACCGCGGCGGCACGTTCACCGATATCGTCGCCCGCCGTCCGGACGGCGCGCTGGTCACGCACAAGCTGCTTTCCGAGAACCCGGGCCAGTATGAGGATGCGGCGCTGGCCGGCATCCGCGCGCTGCTGGGCCTGAAGGCAGGCGATCCGATTCCGCCCGAACAGGTGGAAGCGGTCAAGATGGGAACCACGGTCGCCACCAATGCCCTGCTCGAACGCAAGGGCGAAGCGACGCTCCTGCTGACGACCGCCGGATTCCGCGATGCGCTGCGCATCGGCTATCAGGCACGCCCGCGCATATTCGACCGACGCATCATGCTGCCGGAACTGCTGTACAGCCGCGTCGAGGAAATCGACGAGCGCATCACTGCACAAGGCGAGGTCCTGCGGGAGATGCAGGACGATGAACTGCGGGCAAAGCTGCAGAGGGCGCTCGACGCCGGCATCCGCGCGATCGCGATCGTCTTGATGCATGCCTACCGTTACCCGCAGCACGAGCAGGCCGCCGCGAAGATGGCCGCCGACATGGGATTCACCCAGATCTCGGTGTCGCATCAGGTCAGCCCCATGATGAAGCTGGTCGGGCGCGGCGACACGACCGTCGTCGATGCCTATCTGTCGCCGCTGCTGCGGCGCTACGTGGACAGGATCGCGCGCGATCTTACCGGCATCAAGCTCATGTTCATGCAATCCAGCGGCGGCCTCACCGCGGCCGAGCAGTTCCAGGGCAAGGATTCGATCCTGTCCGGCCCGGCCGGCGGCATCGTCGGCATGGTGCGTGTCGCCGAGGCGGCCGGTGCAGGCCAGATCATCGGCTTCGACATGGGCGGCACCTCGACCGACGTCTCGCACTACAACGGCGAATTCGAACGGGCTTTCGAGACGCAGGTGGCCGGCGTGCGCATGCGCGCGCCGATGATGAACATCCATACCGTGGCTGCCGGCGGCGGATCGATCCTGCAGTTCGACGGTTCCCGGATGCGCGTCGGGCCGGACTCGGCCGGCGCCAATCCGGGGCCTGCTGCCTACGGCAACGGCGGGCCGCTGGCGGTGACCGACTGCAACGTCCTGCTGGGCAAGATCCAGCCTGCGTTTTTCCCGCAGATCTTCGGCCCGCGGGCGGACCAGCCGCTCGACACCGCGTCGGTGCGGCAGCGTTTCGAGGAACTGGCGGCAAAGATTGCCGGCAGCACAGGACGCACCGGCACGCCGGAATCGGTAGCCGAGGGCTTCATCAGCATCGCGGTGTCCAACATGGCCAATGCGATCAAGAAGATCTCCGTTGAACGCGGCTATGACGTGACTAAATACACCCTCGTCAGCTTCGGCGGCGCAGGCGGCCAGCATGCCTGCCTGGTCGCCGACGCGCTCGGCATGAGCCGCGCCCTGATCCATCCGCTGGCCGGCGTGCTCTCCGCCTACGGCATGGGGCTGGCCGATATCACCGCCATGCGTGAAACCAGCGTCGAGCTGCCGCTGCAGCAGGACAGCCTGCCGCAGTGCGAAGCGGTGCTCGAAGGCATGGCCGAAAACGCAACGCTACAGGTGGCGGCACAGGGGATTGCAAGCGAACGCATCCGCGTCGTGCGGCGCGCCCATCTGCGCTACGAAGGCACGGATGCCGCGCTGGTCGTCGAATACGCCGACGCGCCCGGCATGCAGGCTGCCTTCGAGGCGACTTACCGGCAGCGCTACAGCTTCCTGATGCCGGACAAGCGGCTGGTCATCGAGGCGCTGTCGGTCGAAGCGATCGGCCGGAGCGGCGAACAGCCGCGCTCGCCCGATGCGGGGCAAGCCGGAACCGGTGCGGCATCTGCGCCAGCGCCGACGGCAACCGTGCGCATGTACTCGGGCGGGCAATATCACGACACGCCGGTTTACCGGCGGGACGCACTGGGCAGCGGCACGCGCATCGCCGGTCCGGCCATCGTCTCCGATGCCAATGCGACGACCGTGGTGGAGCCCGAGTGGCAGATGGAAACGCTGCCGGGCGGCGAGATCCTGCTCACGCGCGCCGTGCCGCGCGCCCAGCGTTTCGCGATCGGCACGGCGGTCGATCCGGTGATGCTCGAAATCTTCAATAACCTCTTCATGTCGATCGCGGAGCAGATGGGAGCGACTCTCGCCAACACCGCCTTCTCGGTCAATATCAAGGAGCGCCTCGATTTCTCCTGCGCGCTGTTCGACGCCGACGGCAGCCTGATCGCAAATGCGCCTCACATGCCGGTCCATCTCGGTTCGATGGGGGAAAGCATCAAGACCGTCATCCGCAAGAATGCAGGACGCATACGGCCGGGCGACACTTATGTCCTCAACGACCCCTACAACGGCGGCACTCACCTGCCCGACGTTACGGTCGTCACCCCCGTATTCGACGAAGCGGAACGGGAACTGCTGTTCTTCGTCGCTTCGCGCGGCCACCATGCGGACATCGGCGGCATCACGCCGGGCTCCATGCCGCCCAACAGCCGGACGGTGGAAGAAGAGGGCGTGCTGCTCGACAATTTCAAGCTGGTGGAAGGCGGGCGCCTGCGCGAGAGCGAACTGCGCGCGCTGCTCGGCGGCGGCCGCTATCCCGCCCGCAATCCGGACCAGAACGTCGCCGACCTGCGCGCGCAGATTGCCGCGAATGAAAAAGGCGTGACGGAACTGCGGCGCATGGTGCGCGAATTCGGCCTTGATGTGGTCAAGGCCTACATGACGCATGTGCAGGACAACGCAGAGGAGGCGGTGCGGCGCGTGATCGGCGTGCTGCAGGACGGCGAGTTTTCCTACGAGATGGACAACGGCGCCGTCATTCGCGTCGCGGTCAAAGTCGACAGCGCGGCGCGCAGCGCTGTCATCGACTTCACAGGTACGTCGGACCAGCTGCCCAACAATTTCAACGCGCCGTCGGCCGTCTGCATGGCGGCGGTGCTGTATGTGTTCCGCACGCTGGTCGACGACGAGATCCCGATGAACGCCGGCTGCCTCAAGCCGCTGCAGGTGATCATTCCGCCGGGATCCATGCTCAATCCGCATTTTCCGGCGGCCACCGTGGCCGGCAATGTCGAGACATCGCAATGCATCACCGATGCGCTGTACGGCGCGCTCGGCGTCATGGCCGGCGCGCAGGGAACCATGAACAACTTCACCTTCGGCAATGCCCGGCACCAGTATTACGAAACCATTTCGGGCGGCTCCGGCGGCGGCCTGCTGAGCAGAGACGGACAGGGCGAAATGCTGTGCTTCGACGGAACCGACGTGGTGCAGACGCACATGACGAACTCGCGCCTGACCGATCCGGAAGTGCTGGAATGGCGCTTTCCGGTCTTGCTGGAAAGCTTCGAGATACGCCATGGAACCGGGGGTGCGGGGCGCGGCAAGGGCGGCAACGGCGCGATCCGCCGCCTGCGCTTCCTGGAGCCGATGACGGCGTCCATCCTGTCGAACCGCCGGCGCATTCCGCCCTTCGGGCTCGCGGGCGGAGTGGCGGGAGCGCCGGGGCGCAACTACGTGATCCGGCAGGACGGCACGCGTGTCGATCTGGGGGCGACCGCATCGATCGAGATGCAGGCCGGGGACGTGTTTGTCGTTGAAACGCCGGGCGGAGGCGGCTTCGGCGCACCTGAAGCATAATGAACGGCATTCATGCGGCGGGCTTGGACCCGCTGCGCAAGCGTTGATACGGCAATGCGGAATTACCCTCAATCGGAACGACATTGAACAGGAACGGAATACTCCTGCATATCGCAGGCCTGTGGACGCTCTCCACGCTGGACGCGTCGGCAAAATGGCTGGTACTGGCAGGAGTGCCGGTCCTGATGGTGACATGGGTGCGCTATCTGATGCACACCGCGCTGATGACGGCCGTCGTGCTGCCGTCGCGGGGCGGCGCCATCTTCAAGACCCGTTCGCTGTCGCGCCAGCTGACGCGCGGCCTGCTGATGGTATTGTCGACGATACTGTTCTTTTCGGTCCTCAGGCGCCTGCCGCTTGCCGAAGCGACATCCCTCAATTTCATGGCGCCGCTGTTCCTGATGGCCATGGCGCCGTGGCTGCTGCGTGAATCGCATCGGCTGCATCGCTGGATCGGCGTGCTGACGGGCTTTGCCGGCGTGCTCATCGTGGTGCGGCCGGGATCGCCGCTCGATCCGCTCGGCGTTGCGCTCGGCCTGCTGACCGCACTGACGTTTGCGTTCTTCCAGATCTCCACGCGCCGCGTCGCGCATGATGATCCGCTCACCACCAATTTCTACGGCGGCCTGTTCGGCTCCGTCGCGCTGACCGCGGCATTGCCGTGGTTCTGGGAAGTGCCGCACCTGTCGGCGCCGCAATGGGTGCTGCTGATTTCCACCGGGTTCACCGGATTTGCCGGCCACCTGCTGCAGATCATGGCCTACCGCAGGAGCCAGGCGACGCTGCTTGCGCCCTTCACTTACCTGCAGATTGTTGCGGCCGCCATGCTGGGCTGGATCGCGTTCGGCCAGCTGCCGGACTTGACCACGGCGATCGGCATTGCGCTGATCTGCTCCGCAGGCCTGGCCGTGGTGCTGTGGGAAGCGCGCAGACCGGCGGTGCGGGTCGCCGAACAGGAATAATTCTGCTCAACGGCCCCCTGAAATCACAAGGGTCGATCCTTCGCAGGCGTGGCAGTTGGGGGCGCAACTTGCTCCTTGCTGCCCAATGCCCAGCACACCATGGCGAGCACCAGTCCGGCCGCCACGCCTTCAGCCATCTTGAAGGCACTATCGAACAGCAGCGGCGCCACGAAGCCCGATACCAGCGCAAAAATCAGCATCTGAATGAAGTTCTGCAACGAGGCGGCGAGTCCCCGCATCTGAGGAAAGAGGCTTTGCGTCATCACGCTCATCGCCGGCACTGCCATGGCCATGCCGAAGGCATACAGCATGATGGGCAGCACCGCCCAAGGTACGGCCGGCGCGAACAGGCCGGTATAGATCAGGTTGATGGCAGCCGCTGCCGCCATGACGAGGAAACCGCACCGGACCATGCCGGGAAGCGGCACGCGGTGCGCCAGTCTGCCGCTTGTCGCCGAGCCGATCACCATGCCGGCAACCATGGGAATGAACAGCCAGCCGAACGCGGTCTCCGGCAGATGCAGCACCTGCATGACGAAGCTGGCCGCAGATGAGATATACAGCGCAAAGCCGCTGAAGGCGAAGCCGGCACCGAAGGCGCGCAGCAGGAATTGCGGATGGCGCAGCGCCGTCCAGTAATTGCCGGCGATGGCGGCGGCCCGGAAAGGCTGCCGCGATGCCGCCGGCAAGGTCTCGCGCAGGGTGGCGCAGCAGGCGATCAGCAGGAGGATGCCGATGGCGGTCATGAAGGCAAAGGTGGAGCGCCAGCCGAAGGCGACATGGAGCAGGCCGCCGATCACCGGCGCGACTGCGGGAGCGATGCCGAACACCATCATGATGTTGGCGATGAAGCGCTGCGCATCCGCACCCTGGAAGCGGTCGCGCACGATGGCCTGCCCGATCACCATGCCGGCGCCTGCGGACGCACCCTGCAGCGCCCTGAAGACCAGCAGCGAGGTGAAGCTCGCGGACAGTGCCGCGCCGATCGATGCCGCCGTGAAGAGCACGAGAGAAAAGAGAATCACGGGGCGCCGGCCGAAGGAATCCGACAGGGTGCCGTAGAACAGGTTCATCAGCGAAAACGCAAACAGATAGACGCTGAGGGTTTGCTGCACCAGCGCCGGAGCGACGGTGAAGTGCTCGGCGATCGCAGGGAAGGAAGGCAGATAGGTGTCGATGGCAAAAGGGCCGATCATGGCCAGCCCGGCCAGGACGACGGTCAGCAGCTTGGTATTCATCACGCTAAGTCTTGATCAATGTGTGGAAAGGCCGGTGAGCGCGGCCATGGAGAACTGGTAAATGTGCTCGGCAATTTTCACGATGCCCGCCGGGTCATAGGCGATCTCCGGCGCGGCGATCTCGTGAACGCGCCGGGCGCTGGCATAGAAAACGGCCTGGCCGATGATGCTGAATACGCAACGCTGGATGGCGTCGTCCTCCAGCGCATCGCCGGTGATGCCGCGGATCAGATCGGCGAAGAAGCGATGCTCGGGCCGGATGTCTCGGTCGGCAATGGTGCCGATGGCTGCGGACGGGTCCATCAGTTCCCATGCGAGCAGGCGGGTGCGCAGCGAAGCCGGACCAGGCGTCAGGAGATTGGACACCAGCCGCTTGATTGCGGCGCGCAGTTTCTCGTCCGGGGCTTCGTTGCCGGCGGTTGTGCCGTCGACAAACGCTTTCTCTTCCTGCTCGCGCGCGAAGTCGAGCACGGCCAGGTAGAGATCGTCCTTGCTGCCGAAGTAGTAATGCACCATGGCGACATTGACATTCGCCCGCTCGCAGATCTTGCGGATGGAAGCCGCCTTGAAGCCGTTTTCGACGAAGACGTCGGCGGCGATGTGAAGGATGCGCTCGCGCGTCTGGGGAAAAGCGTCGGATGTTGCCATTGTTGTTAAACAGCCGTTTCAAACAGGCGTTTGATTATAGCGGAGAAGTGGTGCGGCCTGCAGCGGGGGTTCGGGAAATCCCTCACGCGCGCGGAATGCCGTTATAGTCGTGTACCCTTTTTCGCCGGCACCAGCATGTCTCTCCTTGCACGTTGTCTTTTCATTCTTTTTTTCGGCCTGCTGCCTGCGGCACCGTCCATGGCGGACGCTGAACGGGAAGCCGCGATTGCTGCTGAAAGGATGGAAAGGGCTATCGCTTTCTGCCATGGAAATGCGCAATGCGAAGAGGCAGTGCGCAAGCGCGAAGCGGCGGGAGCGGAAAAGCGGCAGCAGCGGGAGGCGGCGGACAAGGCGCTGAAGGAGGCTGACCCGAGCGGTTATTACCTGGCGCTGGCCCGACGGTATCTGGCCGCCGCGGCGTTCATTGCGGGCGCGGCCGGGCTTTATGTGCTCGTCATGAACCGGCTGTTCGGCAAGCGCCGCCGCCGGCGTGACGGCGGGTCGGACATTCCCCGCTGATTTCTCGCTCGCCTGAAAGATGGAACGATGAGAGCGATGTGCCCGCCGATTTTCCAATCGGCAGGCTGGCGTTCAGACCGCTCGTTCGATCCGGCCGGAAGTGGTGCGCCGGACAAGTTTTCCGGCACAAGGTTTTTGCAACTTACTTCCGCTCGATCACGACTTCAAGATACTCGCTAGGCAGCACCAGGGTTTCGTCGCCCGACCGGTTGCCGCTCGCCATGAGCGCCAGCAAGTCGGCCTTGAAGGCAGCCTGCTTCTCGGCATCCAGCGCGCCGAAGGTCTTGTTGAGCGGGCCGTAGTAGGTGCGGAAGACTTCGATCCAGTGTTCCTGCGAGCGGTAGCGCATGACGAACTCACGGCTGGTGGCGCGGATCTCTCCGGCCGCAGTGCCGAACAGTTCCTGCAGCCTGGCCTTCGTGCCCCACAGCGCCGGCGACTTCACGCCCGGTGCCGGAGGAATGTATTTGCCTATCGTCTTGAATACCTGCCCGATGAAGCTTTCCGGGGTCCAGCTTGCCAGGCCGATCTTGCCGCCCGGTTTGCAGACGCGCGCCATTTCAGCGGCTGCCTTTTCCTGGTCGGGAGTAAACATGACGCCGAAGGTGGACATGACCACGTCGAACGATGCAGCGGGAAACGGCAGGTTCTCGGCATCGGCTTCCTGAAACTCTATCGCCAGGCCCTCGGCTTGTGCCCGGATGCGTCCGGCCTCCAGAAGGGAAGGAACGTAATCGGTAGAGGTGACCTTGCACCAGCGGCGGGCGGCCGCCAGCGTCGCATTGCCGTTGCCGGCGGCGACATCGAGCACGCGGCTGCCTGCGCGCAGGTCGAGCGCCTCGCACAGGTTCTCGCCGACAATCTGCAGCGTGGTGCCGACCACGGCATAGTTGCCGGTGGACCAGGCGGCCTGCTGGCGCGACTTCACTGCGGCAAGATCGACTGCGGTAGAGGGAGGGGACATAACAGTGGACATCAAGTACTCCTTCAACATCAATGTAATGGTTTCTGGTGTGGGAACATCGGCTTCCGGTTTTCATCCTCGCCGGGTTGTGCTGCCGCAAAGTGCGGGCATCGAGGACGGGTCTAGTATTGATCGTCCCACCGCCTTAATGAATGACCGAGCGTCCGGCTTTCTTGCCCGGGACGCCGGATTTGAAGAGAAACCGAGATGGACGCGCTGTCTGATGTCTTGCGCGTCGTGCAGCTCAGCGGAGCGGTCTACCTCAACGCCGAGTTCACGGCCCCCTGGTGCCTGGTAGGCAAGGCGGAAAGCGATCTGTGCGCCGCGTATCTTCCGCGGGCAAACCGCGTGATTTCCTATCACCTCATTACCAGGGGTTCTTGCTGGGCAAGGCTGGAAGAGGATGATGACGATGAGCAAGCGCCGATACAGGTCAGCGCCGGCGATCTGCTAGTCGTTCCGCAAGGCGAACGCCACTTGATGGGCAGTAACCTTGCGCTGAAACCGACGCCCTCCGCCCAGGTGCTTTCCGAGCATGTCGCCATGCAGCCGGGCGAGGTCATGCATCTTCGCTATGGAGGCGGCGGCGCTTCCACGGGCATGGTATGCGGCTTTCTCGTATGCGACGAGGGCCAGAGCAATTCCCTGCTGGCTTCGCTCCCGCGAATCTTCAAGGTCAATCTTGGAGAAGGCAGGGAACAGGTCTGGCTGGCCACCGCGCTCGGCTTCGCGGCAGCCGAAGCCGCCGAACCGAAGGCCGGCAGCGCCACGGTGCTCGCCAAGCTCTCGGAGCTGCTGTTCGTCGAAGCGGTGAGGCGCTATATCGATACCCTGCCCGACAATGAAAAAGGCTGGCTTGCCGCAGTACGTGACCGCTATGTGGGCCGTGCGCTGTCGAGACTGCACGCACAGCCCGCTCATCCCTGGACCGTGGAGGAACTGGCCAGCCATGCAGGCCTGTCGCGATCGTCGCTTGCGCAGCGATTCACCAATCTGCTGGGCCTGCCGCCCATGCAGTATCTCGCACGCCTGAGGCTGCACCTGGCCGCCCGCCTGATGCGCGGCGACAGCAAGCCGCTGGTCGAACTGGCCAGCCGGGTCGGCTACGATTCCGAAGCGGCCTTCAGCCGTGCCTTCAAGCGTGAATTCGGCCTTCCCCCGGCAAGCTGGCGCACGCGCCAGGCACAGCAGGCAAGCAGTGCACAGGCAACGCTTGCTCCGCCCATCAAACGGGATACGGGCGATGTGCAGGCGTTTGCACGGCGTCAGTCCTGAATGTTCAGGCAAGTTCATGCGTGTTCGACACCCGCATGTGAAGCGACGGCATTGACCTGCCTTGTGCATCCGCCGTTTATCGTGCGGCGATCTCGAACCCCGTCCGCGGTTCAAAGCAAAGCCCAGCTCTCTCGACGCCGCGCATCCATCGTGAGCAATGTTGTGAGGCAGGCTGCGGTCAAAGGCATCCCTCGACATATTCGACCGAAGGCTTTTTCCCGGCACGGACATGGGTCACTTTGCCTCTGCTTTCTTCAAACAAGACCGCTGCGCTGCCGTCAGTTGAATCGAGAATCAGATAGTGGCCTTTATCGTCGTATTTGTGAGGCATGATTTTTATTCCCGGGTGCATTGCTTGCACTCTTGCGAGTGACGATCCGACACCGATCTTTGCACTGTTTCTGACCCCTGCCTTCGCATCGGCTCTCGTCACGATGCCTTCCTCCACCATGAAGCGAATCCGGGGGTATTTTCTGAACGTCACGAAATCGCATGCCGATTCGCGTTCCTTCGGCGATGCGGCTTCACCCAAGTTCTTTTCCACGCTCTCGAGAGGCTGTCCGAACTGCACCAGGCCATAGCCTGATGGCGAAAGCACCGGTGCTTCGGTCTTCGCCAAAGCCGGCAGAACCGCAAACATGCCGATGACGAACAAGCTTGCAAACCTCATGGTGACCGTTGCTCCCAACCTGGGCCGGAGGCAAGTGTCAAGCGTCGCATCAGGCATGCCCTTCGCTGCTGCGCTGTTGCACTGCGTCTTTTCATGGTCACCCCGCTTTTAACGCCAATGGAAGCAACACTCGGGATCGCAAAGCCGAGGGCCTTCGAGCACAAGAGATGCGTTTTCTTCAGCACGTTCGTCGATCTCTTCGACCGCCCGGCCAGCATGACGGTTCTCATGCATAAGCAAGGCAGAATGCCGTGACCAGAATCCGCAGCCGAATCAGATAGTCGGAAGCGTGCCGCCGTCGACGACATATTCCGCACCGTGAACGAATGCCGCGCGCGCAGACAGCAGGAATGCCACCACCTCCGCGACATCTTCCGGCCTGCCGGGTTGGCCGAGCGGGATGCCGCCGAGTGACTTCATCAGCGCGCCGCGTGCTTCCCCGGCGCTGATGTCGCGGTGCGCCGCCATGCGGTCGATGAGGGCGGTCGCGGCGGTGGTTTCGATGAAGCCCGGCGCCACCGCATTGACTCGAATGCCGCGTGGCCCGAATTCATTGGCCAGAGACTTGCTGTAGCTTGCGAGCGCGGCTTTTGCGGCGGCATACGCAACAGTCGACTCATAGAGCGGCAGGCGGCGCTGAATCGACGTGATGTGCACGATGGCGCCATGTCCCCGCGCAAGCATGCCGGGCAGGAATGCGCGGTCGAGTCTTACCGCGCCCATCAGGTTGGTCTGGATGGCGGCTTCCCAGATGGCATCGGTCAGCGCGAGCGCGCCTCCGCCTGGCGCAGAAGAACCGCCTACGTTGTTGACCAGCAGGTCAATGCCGCCAAGTTCGCGCTCGATGGCTTCCACGACCGTGTCTGCTCCTGCAGGAGTCGCAAGGTCAGCCTTGAGGTAGCGTACGCCGGGCAGCGGCTCTGCCGGCAATTGGCGGGCGGTCGTCACGACTGCGGCGCCGCGCTGCGCCAGCAGGCGGACGATGGCTTCGCCCATGCCCTTGGTTCCGCCCGTCACGAGGGCCCGCTTGCCATGGAATTCCAGCGTGCTCATACGCCGACCTCCAGGGATGCAATACAGTCGCCGCTGAGTACGAAACGATAGGCGAGCATCGCAGGGCTGCCCGGGAAATCGCCGGTCACGCGCGCTTGCAGGCGATAGTCCCGGTCCGCGCCTTCGATATGCAGGGCTTCCACGATCGGGCGGTAACGAGTGCTGGTTTCGGCCTTCCACGCCAGGATCGCTTCAATGCCGCGATATTCCCTTGCTTCATCATGAACAAGGGCATCCGCAGTGAAGCAGGCGGCAAGGGCGCGCGTATCGTTGGCGTTCGCCGCCTCGAGGTAGGCGGCGATGGGTGCAGGAAAATGAATCATGTTGGTCTCCAGAAGTTGAATGGGCAGTCTAGATTTTTAAACTCTTGGGAAAAACAGGCCTCGCCTACATGGCTTATGAACTTCTGGTTCATAATCTGGTGTCATGACTTCACTCGATTTGATCCGCATTTTCCTCGCCGTCGCCAAGCACCGCAGCTTTTCACTTGCCGCCCAGGAACTGGCGATCAGCCCGACCGCGTGCAGCAAGGGCGTACGGGCGCTCGAACGCCGTCATGGCGTCGTGCTGTTCAGGCGCACCACGCGCAGCGTGTCGCTGACCGAACCCGGTGTGAGCCTGCTTGCCATGCTCAAGCCGGCAATCGACCAGATCGAGGAGGCATTCACTGCGCTCGAGCCGTTCCGCGAGCGCCCGGCAGGCCGGCTGCGCATCACCGCCCCGCGGGCGCTTGGCTTGCGGGTTGCACGGCTGCTGGTGCCGGGCATGCGCGCGAACTATCCGGACGTGTCGCTCGACCTGTCGCTGGACGACGGCGTCATTGATCTGGTGGCACAGGGATACGATGCCGGCATCCGGCTGGGGCAATCCATCGAGCAGGACATGGTCACGGTCCGCCTGAGCCGGGAGTTGTCATGGTCAGTCGTTGCCGCGCCGCAGTATCTCGGGAGGCATGGCGCGCCCGGCGTGCCGCAGGACTTGTTGAACCATAAAACGATCCGTTACCGATTCAACAGCTCCGGCCTTCTGCACGCGTGGCGCTTCACCGGCCCGGATGGCGCTTATGAACTAGAAACCGATACTGCCCTGGTCGCCAACGATACGGCAGCAATTGCAGAGTTCGCCCGCCAGGGACTCGGCTATGCCTACCTTCCCGATATCGAAATCGAGGCCGATCTGCGGCAAGGCCATCTCGTGCGGGTGCTTGACACCTTCGTGCCCAAAACGACCGGGTTGTATCTGTATTTTCCGGTTCGAACGCAAGCGCAGCCGAAGATGCGTGCCTTGATCGAACAGGCTCAGGCGCTGGCGGCGCAGGGACAGCTTGATCCATGAGGCCGAAAGCGCCCTCCTGGCCGCACCGGCGATTGTGGGACTCGTTGGCGCTGTCGTGGGGAAATACGGCTTGCGCAGATTCAAGCAGGACAACGACCAGCAGGCCCTGCTCCTCACCTATGGTGTCTCCTACCTTCTGGTGCAGGTCGTGATCCTGATCTGGGGGTTGAAAGCCAAGTTCTACTTTTTCCCGCGCCTGCTTGACGGTCCGCTGTTCTCGCTTTACGGCACTGCCTTTCCGAAGTACCGCGTCTTCATCATGCTTGCAGCAATTCTGATGCTGTTCTTTATCCATCTGCTTCTCTCGCGCACGCGCATCGGCCTGGTAGTCCAGGCTTCGCTTACCCATCCTCATATGGTCGAAGCGCTGGGCCATGACGTCCCCCTGACCCGGACTGTCGTGTTCGGGGGCGGTGCAGCGCTTGCGGCATTAGAGCGGTTTCGTGTTGACCTGCTTGTCGATCCCGGACCGATTGCCTCTGGTACTGCGTTGCGGCTCCTTGCCATGGCACCGCCATGTCGCGTCGCCACGTCTTGTCCCGGAGACAATCCGCCTCGGCCTCGACTAAGCCGGTCAACACGAAACCGCTCTAGCCGGAGTGATCGGCGGCACGGCGCTCGGCACGTCGCCGTCCATGGGGCTTTCCGTAGGAAGCGTGATGTTCGCGGTCGTCGTGTTGAGAGTGCGGTGCTGCTTGTTCATTGAGGTGCCACGCCTGTCAATCGGCTGAATTACGCGGCTCGTGTTGGAGCACTTGGAAAGCTCTTACCCGACGCATCAATGCTCACCCATGGAAGTTTGCTCTCGCAGAAGATACTGATTCCAGGGACAAGGTTTTCGTGACCTTCAAGGGTCCCGAGATACACCATGGCGAGTCCTCTATATGTATGAGGATTTGAATTGAATATCGGAGTGCCGCAGGTAACGCAGAAATGCCGCCTGGTGCGCTCGGTCACCGTATAAGCGGCAAGAGTTTCGTTCTCGGAGGCGACAGAAAAATGCTCTTCCCTGACGACGACATAGGAAGAGAACGGCGCACCGGTCATGCTCCGGCAAAGTCCGCAATGGCAAGCAACGACTTGCAGTGTCGGCCCGGCTATCTTGTATTGAACTTGACCGCACTTGCAGCCGCCGATAGATTGAGTCACGTTTTCCTGTCCCCATGAAGGTCTAAAAATCCGGCAACTATCTTAAATTTGTATTTTGAATCAAGCACTGGAATGAAGATGACCCGATTATTTTAGCCGCGTTGACCGTTCCGGTTACAGAAAGCATCGTGGCATGGTCGGACGGCGGGGCACCTCGTTAGATCCCGTAGTGATCCGCCACTTCCAATGCCGGCCATGTTTCCAGCCAGCGCTTGCTCTTCATACGCGCCATGAAGACCGAATTCGCATAGTTTGCCTTTGGGTTCGGCGCAATCGACAATTTCCAATTGTGCTCCAGTCCGAGTGGAGCCACTACTTCCACTTCGTTCGGTGCGCTTAGCCGTACGCCGACACACGTGGCTTGCTCCGGATAGTAACTGATTGCATCCGTGGTGTTCCGGTACGGAGGATGTCCATTGCGTAGATGCATGCGCGCCTGGTTGCGCACTTGCCAGCACACCTCGGGTCGCATGCTTCGCAGAATTGACTCTATATCCTGTTCCATTGCCGGAGCAAGATCGGAAGGATCGAAGAAGGCTACGTCCACGTCGTTCAGCGGAGTGGCTTTCGTCTTGCCATGCAGGTGATCCCATATCAGATTGCGGACGAAGCCGGCGACAAGAAGCCAGTCTGGAAGACTGAGCGTCTTGACTACAGCAAGACAATCCATGCGCCATTTGTCAGCACGTATCAAAGCCTCGGTCTTCGCGATGTCCGTCATGATGTAAGGGTTGCCATCCGGATTGACCGGGGCCAACAGGTAAAAGAGTCGAATAACATGTCAGGTCTGCCGCAGGTCGTGAAAATTCATATCCTCGTATGCGGCGGAATATACACATATTTTCTTCTTCCTGATGGTTTCGTCGATGGCCATGCCAGGCGCATCCTCCATCATCACGGCGCTTGCCGGTAAGTTGAAAAGCTGCCGTTTACCTCCTGATTCAAGCGAATCAAAAATATTCAGAAGGGGAAGGTGATTCGTTGAAACGTTTTCTCATGAATTCATCCTTTCGAATAAATCATTGGCCTGCGGAAGGTCACGATTTTTGTCTCGGCCTTTTTTACAGGTCCGAAAGAAAAGTGCGCAGCTTGATATGTATTAAGGATGCTCATCGGAGGATAAAGGCAGCAAGCCACTGGCGACCTAAGATGGTTTTATCGCCTCGGCATTCCAGCCGTTTTATTCGGAGGGAAACACCATGGACCGGCGTATTATTCTGGCGGGCTTGGCAGCCCTGATCTCAGGTTCGGTTCTGTTCCCGGAAACACCAAATGCACAGCAGCCTGACAAGGTCTACCGAGTTGGCGTCCTTGTGAATGGCGGCGCTACCGTGGATGGGAAACCCAATCCGGCATTGGATGAGCTTCGCAAAGGCATGGCTCGACTCGGCTATGTTGAGGGAACGAATATCATCTATGAAGCGCGCTTTCCCGAAGGCCAGCTTGAGCGTCTGCCTGGTTTTGCTTCCGAACTGGTAGCAAAGGGCGTTGATGTCATTGCCACCTTCGGCGGCCCGTCAACGAACGCTGCGCGAAAGGCAACCACGACCGTTCCGGTCGTCGCTGCTCTCGTTGCCGATCCGGTAGCGATAGGCGTAGCGAAAACGCTGGAGCGGCCTGGAGGGAACATTACCGGAGCGACGAACAATGATCCTGAGCTTGCCAGTCGTCAGCTGAACATGCTGAAAACGCTCTTGCCAAAACTGACGCGTGTTGCGGTCTTGAGCGATTCCGACATTCCCGGCGCCGACGCCAGCGGTCTGGCTCCGATAGAGCGCGCCAACGTGGCCGCCGCTCGTGAGGCCGGTCTTTCGCCACAAGTGCTGAAAGTGAGGGGGCCGAACCCTGATCTGGACACCGCATTCAAGGCCATGGCGACCGACGGCGCACAGGCGCTGGTCGTGCTGGAAGTTCCTGCCACCATTGCGGCCCGCAAGCGCATTGCAGAACTCGCCTCGAAACAGCGTCTGCCAACGATGTTTTGGGGTGGCGCGTCCGATTCCGGTTGCCTGATCAGCTATGGCACGCCCTTTACCGCCGACTTTCCCCGGCTGCCGCCTGTCATCGACAAGATTTTGAAAGGCGCAAAGCCGGCGGATACACCGTTTGAAGTGGTATCTCGCCGCGAGTTGGACATTAACCAAAGGACTGCCCGGGAGTTGGGGATTGTGATTCCTTCGGAGCTTTTGAAAACCGCCAACCACGTTTTTGAATAAACGCTGCAATGAACTTGCCGAGGTTTCTCTCGGCGGAACAAGCGCTGTATCAGGCCGGTAGCATATTCCAAACCGTCGAATGCGAAGATCACCGAAAATCTGACTGCTCCTGGCCGAGCACAGGGGATAGCCTGGTTGATGTGGCGGCCGTTACAGGCTCCCTGTCCGGCCTTCCGTTCTGCAGGCGAACGTCGCCGGATACCTGCCACGCCGGAAAGCTGCTATCCGATATCGAGCCAATCAAAGGAGCACTCTCATGAAAACAGTAGATCCTGTTGTGTCGGCATTCTTCTCCGTATGGTTGCTGGTTGCACCGCTCGCATCCGCCCAAGGCGCCAATGGCAAGGTCGAGCAGCAAATCTCTGCGCTGTCAGACGCAATGATTGCAGCGAACTTGAAAGGCGACACCGACTTCTACCAGAAGTATTACGCCGAAGACGCCATCATCGTCCACGGCAACGGCAAGCTGTTTACAAAAGCGCAGGAACTGGCGGATCTCAAGTCCGGCTCCTTGAAATATGAGTCCATTGACGTGCGGGAGAAAACCATACATGTGTACGGCGATACAGCGGTCGTGCACATTCTGCTGTCGTTCAAGGGTTTGCTCGGGGGGAAACCGTTCGGCCCTATTGATCTGCGCCGCACAGTCGTGTGGGCTCCGCAGCAAGGAAGCTGGAGAATTGTTGCATGGCAGGTGACGCGCGTAGAGAACAAGTAATCTCTCGCCGGCATGCTCGCGTTTGACGAGGCCGCCCGTTACGGGTCAACTCATCATTGACTGCCGGGGCCGCCCGGATACTATGCATGGAAATATTCAGATTAACTGGTCGTCCGGGAAATTGTCGGCAAGGGCGGCATGTTCAAATTGCCGCCTCCAAAAACCTTTAGTCGTTGCCAGACCTGACTGACTGCCGCTCTCCGACGATGCGCATGATCTCCGTCGCATTGACGGGCTTGACCAGATGCATGTCGAATCCCGCATCCATGGTCGCCTTGCGATCCTGCGACTGTCCCCAACCGGTGACGGCAATGAGCATCACGTCTTTTGCCCAGCCTTGCTTGCGTATCCAGCGGGCCACATCAAGGCCCGAGGCCAGGGGCATGCCTATGTCGAGTATCGCGACATCCGGCTGGCAAACTTGAGCCATCTCGATCGCCGATTTTCCATCGTAGGCGGTATGTACCGAATACCCGACCGTTCGCAGAACTTCGGCGAGAAGATCCGCCGCATCGGCATTGTCATCCGCAACCAGGACGCGGCCATGATGAAAATCGGGAACGTCGCTGCTTGCGGCAGGCGGCATGCCGGCGTGCGGCGCTTCCGCCAGCGGCAGCTCGAACTGCACGCGCGTGCCTTTGCCGGCCCCATCGCTGAATGCCTTGGTCGAGCCGCCATGCAGCTCGACCAGTCTTTTCACGATGGCCAGTCCGATGCCCAAGCCTGATGTGCCGCCGGTCACCTTCGATTGCGCCTGCGAGAACATCTCGAAGACGTAGTCGAGCTTCTCCGGTTCAATGCCGATTCCGTTATCGATCACCTCGATCTGTGCCATGCGACCCGAACGCCGCAGCCGGACTTCGATTCGGCCTCCTGACGGCGTGAACTTCCCCGCGTTGTTCAGCAGGTTGCTCATGACCTGGGTGAGGCGCACTTCGTCCGCCACGACCGTGACGGGCTCCGCCGGCAGGCTCAACTGCACCTGATGGCCCATCGGCTCGATCAGCGGTCGCGCGCTTTCATAGCCCAGTTCGATGATATGGCGCAGGTCGGTCGGCTGCATGTCGAGCGCTATCTTGTTGCGTGCGATTCGGCTAAGGTCGAGCAGATCGTCGAGCAGCTTGCCCATGTGTGCCGTCTGCCGTTCAATGACTTCCCTGGCCTTGCTGATCGATTCGGGAGTGGCTACATGCCGCAGCAGTTCCACCGAGTAGCCGATGGCTGCCATGGGATTGCGCAGTTCATGCGCCAGCACGGACAGGAAATCGTTCTTCTGCCGATTCGACTCTTCCAGTTCGCTCTGCGTCTTCTTGAGCGCGCTGATATCCATCAACGCACCGACCACGCCTCGCACCTGGCCCTGCTCGTCGAGCAGCGGCGCCGTATTGATCAGTACGTGAACCGAACTGCCGTCGCGGCGCCGTATTTCCAGTTCCTCACCGCGAACAGGTTCGCCGGTCCGCGCCGCCCGCTGCATCGGCAAGTCATCGGGGTTCGCAGGAACGCCTCCCTGGTAGCACTGGAAAGGCAATGCATCCGCCATTTCGCCGCTGGCGGAAACATTAGTGCCTGGCTCCGTGCCCAGCAAGCCGGAGAAATAGGGCGTCATGATGATATGTTCAGCGCGCGCGTCGCGGCTGATCGCCACGCCGACGGGCAGCAAGTCGAAGATCGCCTGCAGCTCTTCCTGCTGCTTTCGCTTCTCTTCCTTCAATGAGACTTCGGCGGAGATGTCGCGTGCAGTGCCGATCACCAGCTTCGGCAGGTTGTCGCCGTCGAGCAGCACCTTGCCGCTGGATGCGATCCAGCGTATCTCTCCGTCCGCGCCGAGCGCCCTGAACTCGGCGTGATAGTTGCTCTTCCCGGCGACCGCAGCCTCCCACTGCGCCAGTACCAGCGGCCTGTCTTCCGGATGGACTTCGTTGAGCCAGTCATCGAAACTTGCATGCGTAAAGCCTCTGGCACGGCCGAACATCGGGCCGATATCGTCCGAATAGCTCAGCTCATTGCCATGCATGTCGTATTGCCAGGTGCCCATCCCCGCGGACTGCAAGGCGATTTCCAGCCTGGCCTTGGCCAGCGATTCGCGTTCCAGGGCTTTCTGCAGCCGTTCCCGGTTGGTGGCGCGCTCCACGCAGCCAAGCACCGCATACGGTACGCGAGGGTAATGCTTGCTTGTCTTGGTGATGTAATCATCGAGCCCCTCTTTCATCGCTTCCACCGCGACTTCCTCGTTGCCGCTGCCGGTAAACATGATGACCGGCTTGCCCGGATGCCGCTGCTTGATTTCCTTCAGCACGTCGGTACCCGTGGTCCAGCGCAGCCGGTAGTCGGTGACGGCAACGTCGAAGCTTCCGTCGGCCAGCGCATCCTCGAGCTTGCGGGCGTCGCTGATATGGCGAACCTGAAGGTTCTCGATATGGAGTCTCAGTTCGCGTTCAACGAGGGCGCGGTCGTCCGGATTGTCGTCGATCAGAAGAACACGCAGACCTGCAGCGGCCGATTCATCGTTATGCACTTGGCAGCTCGATCCAGAAAGTTGATCCGACACCCGGCGCGGACTGCACGCCGACCGTTCCGTTCATGCGCTCGACGCCTTTCTTGACGATCGCAAGTCCTATGCCGGTACCGGGATATTCCTCTTCGCCGTGCAGGCGCTCGAACACGTTGAATATCCGTTCGAGCGCCGCCTTGTCCATGCCGATGCCGTTGTCCTGAACTTCGACCCTGACGGTCGAGCCTGCCGATTTCGCCAGGACGTTGATCGAGGCATGGGTCTCGGGCCTGACGAACTTGACGGCATTGGAGAGCAGGTTGGTCAGCGCCTGAACCAGCACCGGGCGATACGCCTTCACCAGCAGGCTGTCCGGCACGTTCATCTGAATGGAGGCTTGCCGGTAGCCCGGTTCGCTCTGCAGCGCGGCCTGCGCATCCGTGACCGCCTCGCGCAGGGAAATGACTTCGGCCGCCAGTTCGGCACGCGACAACCTGGCGAATTCGAACAGCTCCGACACCATCAGGTCCACCCGCTTCGTGATGGCATCGATGCGCTCGGCATAGCTGACTATCTGCTTGTCGTTGCCGGACTGGATGTCCTGGCGCAGCGCGTCTGCATAGCCCTGGATGGTTCGCAGGGGTTCGCGCAAGTCGTGCGACACCGAGAAGCCGAAGGTCTCGAGCGCCTCGTTCGCTTCCTGAAGCTGACGCGTGCGCTCGACGATTCTGCGTTCCAGCTCGGCATTCAAGCGGTGGATTTCCGCACCGGCCTGATGCAGGGAGGTTGCGTCTTCCACGATGCCGTCAATGGCATCATGACCGTTGACCTTGACGCGCACCAGCTTGACGACGTAGAACTTGCCGCCGGCATCGTCTTCACCGATCTTGGCCTGGAGTTCCGTGGTGTCGAAAGGGACCTTCAGCGCGGGCAGCGATTCGACGACCCGGTCCAGCAGGGGATGACGGATCGCGGATGGTTCACCCTGATCGCCGCCCAGCATGTTTCGCAGCGCACGGTTGCACTCTTCCAGCCGCCCTTCCAGCGACATGCGGAAGACGCCGAGCTGGATATTCTCCAGCAGGGAGGCCAGGCGGGTTTCGGATCGGATGGCGCGGGCGCGGATCTCCGAACGGTCCAGGCAGGTACGCACCGCGACGGGCAGTCTTGCATAATGCCGCGGGCTCTTGATGACATAGTCGTCCAGTCCCAGCTTCATCGCTTCCACGGCGATTTCCTGGGTGCCGGTGGCGGTGAACATGATGACCGGAAGCTGCGGTTCGAGCGTCTTGACCTGCCTGAGCACGTCGAGCCCGGTTGTCCAGCGCATCTGGAAGTCGGTGATGATGATGTCGAAATCCAGCCCGGCTTCCACCTGGCGGTCGAACCCGGCGCGGTCGCCGACTTCCTGGATCTGCGTGTCCTGGAAGTGTTTTTCGAGCTCGCGCCGCGACAGTGCGCGGTCGTCGGGATTGTCGTCGAGCAGCAGAATGTTGAGCGTCATTGTTCTGTTTTCAATTCGTGGTGCCGGTGCGCGTTGTGCTCAGGTTGGTCTGCAGCCAGTACACGTCCAGCATGCCAAGCAGCTGAACCAGCCCGGTGAAGACCACCGGTTTCTGCAGGTAGGAGTTGGCGCCGGCTTCGTATGCCTGCTTGATGTCCTCGTCTTCGGTCGAGGAAGTCAGCACCACCACCGGGATGCCGGCCAGTTCCGGCCGATGCCGGATCCAGCGCAGTACTTCCAGCCCGGACCGCTTCGGCAGCTTCAGATCCAGCAGTATGACCGAAGGATGCGGCCAGGTGCGCCGGTCGTGGTATTGGCCCGTTCCCTCAAGATAAGCCACCGCCTCGTCGCCGTCGTTCACGACGCAGAGCGATACCTGCAGGCCGGCTTTGCGGACGGCCCGCTGGGTCAGCAGTACATCGTCGGGATTGTCTTCCACCAGCAGGATGCAGGGCAGGCCCGGTAGAAATGACTGTTGAAGTGATGCGTCCATGCTTATCCTAGATTGGGAGCTGCCGGCAAGGTCAGCTCGAAGGTGGTTCCGGCGTTCGGGGCATCCGTCCGGCTCGAGACTGCGATCGATCCGCCCATTCTTTCGATGCCTTTCCTGACGATGGCCAGGCCGATTCCGGTGCCCGGATACTGTTCCTGGCCGTGCAGGCGTTCAAAGACACCGAAAATGCGTTCCTGATGCTCCGGCGCGATTCCGATGCCGTTGTCCTGGAATTGAAGCCTTGCCATGCTGCCGACCGTTGCGCCGCTTACCCGGATCCAGGGGGCGACACCGGGCGCAACGAATTTTATCGCGTTCGACAGCAGGTTCTGGGTGATTTGAGCGAGGACGGCACGATTTCCGAGTACATCCGGAAGCGCATCGTCGATGTCGATGCGGGCTCCGGTTTCCCCGATTTGCGTTTCCAGGTCCCGCAGTGCAATCTGCAGGACTGTCTGCAGGTGCACGGTTTCAAGCCGTATTTCTATCCGTGACAGCCGGCTGTAGGCAAGCAGGTCGGTGATCAGCCGGTCCAGGCGCACGACTGCCGCGCCGATGCGATTCGCGTAGGTCTTTCCTTCTTCCGAGAGCCGGTCCGCTTCGTCTTCGATGAGCGCAGCGGAGAATCCTTCGATATTGCGCAGCGGCGCGCGCAAGTCATGCGCCACCGTATGCGCGAAGGCCCGCAGTTCCGCATTGGCTTCGGCGATCTGCTCGGTTCGCTCGAGTATCCTCTGCTCCAGGTGCTGATTGGCTTCCAGCAGCTTGCGCTGCGCATCCTTGATCTGCGTGACCTCGAGCACGGCCGCGACGATACCCTGCACCTCGCCTTCTTCGATGACCGGGTAAAAGCTGGCGAGCCAGTCGCGCCTGCCGTCAATGTGCTCTTTTGCCCCCACCTGAAACTCGATGCCGGTCACCGGCTTTTTCTCCTGCAGTACCGCGGCATAGATGGCGGTCAGGTCGCGGCCAAGGGGCAGGGGAAGGATGTCTCCCGGACAGCGGCCGATCTGCACCTCCTTCGGCAAGCCGTTGATCTCGGCCAGCGCATCGTTGAGTTCGACGAGCCGCATCTTGACATCGACGTAGCCGAGTCCGACCGGCACGGCGCTGTAGATCGTCTCGAGCTGGGCAAGCTTTGCCCGCAGTTCGGCCTCGCGATGGATGAGCGCAAGTTCGGATTCCTTGCGGGCATGGATATCTTCGGTCAAGCCATACCATGCAATCACCCTGCCTTGTTCATCGCGCCGCGCATTCGCGCGGGAGCGCATCCAGCTGTCGCTGCCGTCGGCGCTGCGGACGCGGTGCTCGACGTCGAACGGCTCCCCGGTGGCCAGCGAATGACTCCACTGGCGTGTTACATGCTCGAAGTCGGCGGGGTTGATAACGCGTGCCAGGCCGCTTTCCATGGGCGCTTCGCCGCGCAGTCCCGTCAGCTGCAGCCAGCGCGGCGAGAATCCGGTAATCATCCCGTCGGCTGCGGCTTTCCATGGCACCTGCGGATTCAGTTCAATCGTGTAGCGATAATTGGCTTCCGATTCGGCCAGTGCCTGCTCGCGCAGGTGGCGTTGCGTAACGTCGTTCAGCACCAGCACAACGCCTTCCATGTCCGAAGTGCCGGGCTTGATTGGCGCCAGGCTGACTTCAATATTGCGTGCCGCCCCGGTCGTGGAGAGAAGCATGTTATCGCCTTGAAGACTTGCCGTGCTCGCACTCCGAACCACCTCCGCAAGCGGAAGCTCAACAGGCTGCCGGGTCGTGCCGTCAATGATCCTGATGGCCTGATCGAGACTCCGTCCGGCCGCGTCGGCCTCGCTGACGCCGGCAAGCCGTTCCGCGGCTGCATTCATGAGGCGAATTCGGCCCTGCACATCGGTGGCGAGGACGCCTTCGCCGATGCTGCGCAAGGTGGCGTCGAGCTGCGCCCGTTCCGACCGCAGTCGCGCGGCATCCCGCTCGGAGATAATCCAGAGCAGCACCAGCAGCAATATGGACACGGTTGCAACGATGGTCACTGCAAGAATGAGTTCCTTGCGGGCTTCATCCACTTCCTGCTGCCGCTCTGCCAAGAGTCTTTGTTCTTCATCCCGTATCTTGTTGGCTTGCAACAGGGTTTGCTGTTTGCTCAGACGCCCCGATTCCACCGACGCGAGATCCAGCGGCTCGCCTCTTGTCCTGCGATCGAGGACCTGCTGCAAGCGCAGGATTCGGTCCGTGAGCAGCGTCTCGAGAGTTTTCAATGAGTTTTGCTGTGTCGGGTTGTCCGCAGTCAGCGAGCGGAGCGTGCCGATCGTGGGTGGAATGCTCTGTCTGGCCTGGTTGTAGACCGCCAGGTATTCATCTTTTCCTGTCAGGAGATAGCCGCGCTGCGCCCCTTCCGCTTCATTGGCCAAGGTCAAGGTCGTCTGCAGATGTTCCAGCACTTCCCGGGTATGCACCAGCCACTGCCAGGCTTCCTCCTGATGCTTGATGCTGCGGCCAAGCACGAGCAAGGCAAGATTCAGGATCAGAATGCTTGCAATAGTTGCAATGGTGACCGGGGATCGAAAAAAATGCGTCCTCATGTGCCTTTTGTTTGGTTGGACCGCTTGCAGTGCGCCGGGTGCAACACCGCTGCGTCCGGCGGCCAGGCGCAGCAAAGTGATGAGATTTTACTGTGATTGGCCAGCCTGCTTTTCAGACAGCATCATGTTGTTTTGGGTCGCCGGAATTTCGCTCTCTCCGCCGTCTGCTCCCACCATGCATTCAGCCGCGATCGGACCGGATTCTCGAACAGGTAGAACGAGAGCGCCCCGGCAGCGATGGCTGCGATGAGATAAAGCATGCTATGGGCAGGATCATGTTTTGCAGCATGATGGAAAGGCTGCTGCCACAAGTAGAGGGAGAAGGAACACACGCCGAGCCATCTCAGCCAGGCTGCCGAAAGAAGCTTCCTGACTATGACGGGAACCGCATTCAGATGGTTGACCGCAAATGCCAGCAACAGCGGCGCGGCGGTAAGGTGCAGGCCCTGCTGGCGATAGCTTGTATAGCAGAGCAGGGCGATCAGAAAAGCCAGTATCGGCAGCAGGCCGGGAACTGCGATCCGCAATCTGGAAGCGTATTTCTGCTTCAGAACGCCGTACGACGCCGAGGCGAGCAGGCCGAGGGCGGCATATTGGCTTTGTATCGCCCAGTAGGTGCTGTCACCGAGAACATGGAACTGATGCGCTGTCAGAAGAAGAACGACACCGGTTGAACCGGCGAGGAAGATATCCAGGACGGGACGGCGGCGGAACAGTCGCAGCAGCACCGCGCCGAGAGCAAGATAGGCGTAGCTGTGTTCCTCGACATTGAGTGACCAGAAATGCTCGATGGGCCAGTTGTTCGACCAGATATGCGGGTCCGCCGGGTAATAGGTGCGAAGGAAGGCCAGTACGCTGGCGAGTTCGCTGAAAGGCACCTGGTAGGTGCCGCGCTGAAAATGCCCTGCGTAGACCACCATCGCTGCCGTGAAGAGCCAGAACGTCGGAAGCACCCTGCTGAACCTGCGGAAGAAAAAGTTCTTCAGGCCGACTTGCTTGACGAAAAGAAGCTGTCCCATCAGCAATCCGGAGAGAACAAAGAACATTTGCACGCCGAATCCGCCCAGTGCTTCCAGTTTCAGGAAATGGGCGAGCAAGACGCCAAGGATGGCGGTTCCTCTCCAGCCGTCGAGATGCAGAATGTTCTTGTTGCTGGCGATGGGCATGACTGCTGTCGATTGGGGTATATGTTGTCGGGTCGTCCTGGAAAGCTTGACGGCGGCCAAGTTCGCAGGAGCAGCTTCGTGGTTCGGAATTACCATCAGGGCCGCTATGCAGGGGCTAAGTTCCTTGGCTTGATCACGAGATAGGTGACGACATTTTGTATCGCCGCACGCTGTGCGCGAAGCGGGGGGAGGAGCAAGGGCAGTTGCAAAGGCTGATGACTTGGCAAGCCCTCTCGCCCCAACCCCTCTTTCTTGCGGGAGGGGAGCGTGATCAGAAGAAACTCGGATTTTCCGCCGGAGCGCTTCAGGCTTGACTGGACTGGGCGAGGCCGGGGTGATTTGGCTGCGGGACAAGGCGTGACGACGCGACATGGCGGTGCCATGGCAAGAGCCACAACGCAGTACCAGAGGCAATCGGTCCGGGTTCGACAAGCAGGTCAACACGAAACCGCTCTATTTATCCATAACCCTCGTTATGGACTCCTGATCTGCAACCTCGGCCGTGCCAATGGTAAAAATCCATCAATCTCGTTCGGCATGTCATGACTTAAGATTGGCATAAGCCCTGCAAACCTCTGCCCTTATGCCACCCGCGCGACAAGCGTCCGTCACTTCACCGCAAAGCAATACAGCAATCCGTCCCCGCCCGTACTCTTGATGCCATCGGGATTGCATCCGCGCGTCGGATGCGATGAATTCCATGAACTGGCCCATGGCGCGTTGATCGGCCCCATGCGGTCGTGATGACCCGTCATCGCCGAGCCTTCAGTCCCGCTCTTGGTCCAGTTGCCGCAGGTCATGTCACCGAACGGCGCGCCGGGAAACGCGGTGCCGTCGGGCCGGGAACCGGTCAGGATGTCATGCTTGTTGGGCTTGTCCGTGCGGCCGTTGACCGGCTGGCCTTTCTCATCGAGCGCGGTCTCTTTCGTCAGGTTGTTGGACGGCGAGTGCAGCTGCTCGACATTCTTCGCAATGACATCGCCCTTGGCGTTTTGCCAGGGACCGGTGCCGATGCGGTCGCGCGCATTGACGAAGTTCGGATCGCTCAGTCCGGAAGCCTGGGTGCTCAGGTAGGCGCGCCAGGTGCGCTGGCCGGCGCCGGCAGTGCTTGCCAGCGACTGGCAGTGCTTGTCGGCGCCGTCGAGTCCGCCCAGGTCGGCTCCCTTGCCGGGACCGGTACTGGTGATGAAGAAAGTCATGTCGGCAGGACCCTGCCGGGATGAGGATTGTGTTCCTGCGCAGGCGGTCAGCATTACCACGCAGGCGGCAAGCGCGCCGGTCTTCACTATTCCGCAGTCCATCGTCGTCTCCTTGTTGTTGGTTATTGAGGCTTGGTGCAGGCTGGTGGATATGTGTTTCTTTAACAAATTTTCAGATGTCTTCCTCTTGAACGCTTTAAAGCACTTTAATTTTTTAACTGCATTAATCGACTGGCTGTCCGACAAGCCGGTCGGTCAAGACATGATTGCTGAACATTCATTTGTTAATGACGCTGAGCGCATGATGCCAGTTGGCATTCAAGGCCCACCATACCGTTTCGACATACTCCGGATCTTCGTTCTCGGCCATGACTTCGGGATGCCAGTCCAGGTAGGAACCGCTGCCTCCATGCTTGAACAATTCCATGATGTTCATCACGCGGTCCTTGTCCTTCTTCTCGAGCGCGTTGAGGCAGTCTCCGAGTTTTTCCACGTACAGGGGATCGTGCCGGTGGTCGCGGCAGAATTTCATCAAGGCCCTTGTCGCCCTTAATTGCCCTGCAGTTCCGATCGTCGATATCGTTGCCATTGCGCCACCTTCTTTGATCCGGCCATAATTTGCCCGGCGCGTTGCGCTGCGCCGCACCGGGTTGTGCCGCGCTGAGCGGGACATGAATCCATACTAGCATTCACTTGTCGCTCTGCCATGCAGGCAGAACCGGGAACATGCCCCACTCCTTGATTTACCTCATCAGTTCCAAACGGCAGGAAACCATGTTTCCTGCCTAAGGCACTGCGATCAGCGCCGTTTGCCGCCGACCTGGTTGCCGATCACGCCGCCGACCGCCGCACCGCCGATGGTGCCGATGCCGCTGCCGTTGGTGAGCACCGAACCGGCCACCGCACCGATGCCTGCGCCGACCGCCGTATTCTTGTCGCGCTGCGTCATGCCGCTGCATCCTGCCAGCGTTAGCACTGCGGCAAGCGTCGTCGCGGTAATCAGTGATGCTTTCTTCATTTCATCCACCCATAAAAAATTAAGACATGCTTCTTTCAAGCTTCAGGCGCCTGGGGCGCCAGCGCCGGAAAGCATAGGGGAGGATGCGGCCACGCCCAGTGCATGTTGCCAACTGTTACCAATGGCGGCTTTCATGCACGTTCAAACAACAGCATCGCGCGGCTGCCGTGACTGCAGCCGGTGATGAGGTCTTGTCGATAATGTCGTCTTGATACGGCCGATAAACATGATGCATTGAGCAAATGATCTGCAGAATCAAAAGCTGATGGGGATGTGCAATGTCCGACTGGCTGAAGATCGGAAGGAAGGGTTTCCAAAAAATGATTCCGGCGGCCTCATGAAAGGGCGCTGCTTGACGAAAGGGGAAACTTTGGATCTGCCCTGCCGCAGAAACGGTGCGGTCACAGCTGCTGACATGCGCGATTTGCGGGTGAAACTTTGATTGCAACTGCCAGGCGCAACATCGAGAAAAGCGGAAGACGCATTTTGACGGCAAGACAGGCGGAACGGGCAATGCGCGCGGAAACGCCTTGCCTGTGATTCGTCTCAGCCCTGCTTGTTCTCCGCGATATGCCATGCAGCGGTGATCGTCGAGTCGGCCGAGCCGTCGGCTTTCTGCGGCACGTACTCCGACTTGAATTCGGCGAAGTTCAGCGAGATGTTTTCGGTCAGCCTTTCTTCGCCGCCGCTGCCGCCGGTGGAAACCGACGTCACGATGATTTCCTTCATGGTGAGTTTCAGATATTCCAGCGGCTTGGCTCCGGCCTTGCGCACGATGAGCACGCCTTCCTTGAAGTGCTTGCCGTTGCAGCAGTACATGGTCAGGCTCGGCGTCGCCTTGTCGATGTACTTGGTGATCGAGAGATCCTGCACGCCGACCTTGCCGGTGCCGCCGCCGCTGCCGATATGCATGGTGCCGGTCTGCGTCATTCCCCAGCTCCATGCCAGGACCTCGATCGCGTCCTTGTGCTTCGCGTCGCGCGATTCTCCCTTGACATCGTCCAGCTTCAGAAACATATCGACGGCCATGGCAATCTCCTTGTCAAGAATGGCGTTCTCTACTCATGCAGGTGTGCTGGTATTGAACAAGACGATATACCTGCAGTATGCGCATCGCCATACAACGAAGGTATAGATTCACCGGCCCGAACTTTCCGCCGCCTGGCCTTCGCGCGTGCCGTCGCCGCCGGCGGTCGCGGGGACGGTATTGGTGCTACTTTCGGCGCGTACCAGCTGTCCGTTCTGGGTCTGGTTGCCGTCGCGGAATTCACCCTCCCAGTAATTCCCGCTTTGCCAGGTGTAGCGGCCCTGTCCATTGTGCTTGCCGTGCGACCATTGGCCGACGTAGGTGTCGCCGGAGCGGAAGCGCGTCTTGCCCTGTCCGTCCGGTACTCCGTTGCGGATTTCGCCTTCGTAGCGGTCGCCGGTGGCGAATTGCAGCACGCCGCGCCCGTTGAGTACGCCGCGCACCCAGTTGCCGGTATAGACGTCGCCGTTCTGGAAGCGCGTCGTGCCCTGGCCGTGCGGCTGGCCGTCGCGTATGTCGCCGTCGTAGCGGTTGCCGTTGGCAAACTTGAGCGAGCCCTTGCCGTTGGGCTTGTCGGCGGACCAGTCGCCGTTGTATTCCTGGCCGTTGGCCCAGACGAAACGGCCCTTGCCTTCCTTGACGCCCTTCACAAGCCGGCCTTCGAAGCGGTCGCCGTTGTCCCAGCGGATCTGGCCGGTGCCCGATACCAGGCCGCTGACCGGATCGGCGCTGAAGCTGCCCACCATGGTCTGGCCGGGGAAGGTGTAAGTGCGCTGCGGTCCCGCAGGCGCGGGGGCGGAGGTTTCCTCTTTCGGTTCCTGTGCTCGGGGGGCTTCCTTGCGGGGCGGCTCGGCGATGATGCCGGGCACCGTCTCCCGTTGCGGCGCCGTGTTTTTCGCGACCTGCTGGTCTGCGGATACGGCCCCGTTCTGCGGAGCGTCCGGCTTTTGCTGAGGTGATGCGGCCTGACGGGAGGGAGATGCGGTGGACGATGTGCCTGCCGCATCCCTGCGCCCGCTTGCCGAGTCCGATGCCCCGGATGTTCCCGATGCTCCCGATGCCGACGAGGCACCCGAAGTTGCCGATGCCGTGCGCTCGCTGCCGGAATTCGCCTTGGCCTCGGGTTCCTGGGATTCGCCCAGTTTCGCAAAATCCGCACGCTGCTTTTCATCCGACAGTATGCGGGCCGCGGCTGCGTATTTGCCTTTCGGATAACGTTTCAAATAAGCCTTGTACCCTTCGGCCGTATCGGTATTCTTTGCGCCGTTCCACAGCTTGTCTTCGGCGGTGTCGACGGGCGGCGCAGGCGGAGGAATATTCGGCGTGGTGACCATGGCCTGCGGCGGGAGCGTGCTCGCAGATCCCTTGTCGAGTCCTGTGGGCGGTCTGTCCGCCTGGGCCGAAGGCGGTGGCGCGGAGCCGGATGTTTCCGGCGGGGGCGGAATGACGTCGCGCGAACGCGTCGCACTTGCGGTGGGCGGCGCAGGCGGCGCCGGCGGCGCAGGCGGCGCCGGCTGCGCCGGCGGTGCGCTCTGCCTGGCGCCACTTGGCGGAAGTCCCAATGCGGAACTGCCCGAGGCCGCGCTGCCGGCATCGCCGCTCCCGCTCGATCTGCCTGCACTGCCGGCAGTACCGGTACTGCTCGTACTTCCTGTACTGCCCGTTCCGCCGGCCACCGGCGGCGGAACTGTATCGTTGTTGCGCGAATACCAGGGTTCGGACGGCACCGTATTCACCTGAACCGGTTCGTCCTGGCTCATCCAGCGGTAACCCAGCAGCGCGGTGCCGGCGCCTCCTGCCAGCAGCAGCGCCGTTGCAATGATGCCTACCTTCCTGCGGCTGCGCTCCTGCGGATAATAGCGCTGGTCGCCGAGCGCGGACTTTCTCCAGTCGTCCACCGTGGCGTCGGTATCGTCTGGGTCGCCCGGGTCGCTCCGTCCGCTCTGGCCGCTCTGGCCGCTCTGTGGGGGCGGCATGCTGCGCGTGGTCTGGCGCGCAGGACTGTCCGGCCTGGCCGCGCCGGCGCCGGGCATCGCCGTCATGCCCGTCATACCGGTGGCGCCGGGCGTGCCGGTTCTCGCACCCTGGCTGGTCTTCGGCGTGGCTCCTCCTCGCTGCGGCCCGGTGCGCACGGCGCCCGGCGTGCCGGGCAGCGGGCGGGCTTCCACCCCTTCCATGTCGAGCGCCTGCCGCATTTCCGGCACCGACTGGATGCGGTTCTCCGGCTTGACGGCGAGCGCGCGGTCGATCACCGCGAGAAACTCATCGCTGAACCGGCCGCGTCCCGTCACGCGTGCCGGCACCATGTCGTCGTGCACGACGCGCGACACCGCCGGCGATGGCGCCTTGCCGGTGATCAGGTAATAGACCACTGCTCCTAATGCATAGATGTCGGTCCAGGCGCCCTGGCGCAGGCCGGGAATGTCGGCATACTGCTCGATCGGCGCAAAGCCGGGCTTGAGGATGACGGTCGGCCCCTGGGTCAGGTCGCCGATTACCCTGCGCGCCGCACCGAAGTCGAGCAGCAGCGGCCGTCCGTCCTTGAGCAGCAGGATGTTGTCCGGTGCCACGTCGCGGTGGAAGCATTGTTCTCGGTGGATGGTCTCCAGCGCGTCGAACATGTTGGCCAGCAGCGCGCGTATCCATTCCTCGTCGGGTGCGATGCGCTGTTCCTTGAAGGCCTGCTTGAGGGTGACGCCGTCATAGAATGGCATGGCCATGTAGGCGGTGCCGTTTTCTTCCCAGAAGCGGTAGACCTTCACCAGCGACGGCGAATCGAAGCGCGCCAGCAAACGGGCTTCATTGATGAAGCTGCGCAGGCCGGTGACGAAGGTGTCTTCATACTGTCGCGAGCGCACGGTGACCTGCCGCACCTGGGTGCGCGCCGCCATGCCCGAGGGCATGTACTCCTTGAGCGCGACATGGCGGTCGAGGGAATGGTCGTAGGCAAGGTAGACGATGCCGAAGCCGCCCTCGCCGATCAGGTCCATGATTTCGAATTCCCCCAGCCGGGTGCCGATGGGCAGGGTATTCATCGCGCCGCTCATGTTGTCATCCGGCGCGCGTGAAGCCCGGTGGCCCGTGCGTACTACGGTTCTGTCGTTGTCGAAGTCCATGTTGCAAAGTCCATGTCATTGAGCCATCAGGGGGGTGGTGAGCGGCCGCACCAGCTTGCAGAAACTGTCGGCCTGCAGCGGCAGCGGCGCCAGCAGCAGCGGTTCGACCGGGCCGGCATCGGGCGCCCAGAACAGGGTGCAGGTGCGCAGCTTCAGCAGCAGCGCCTGCCGGCCCAGCTGCTGCGCCAGTGCCGCCGGCGCCACCACCGGCGCCGCGGTGCCTGCCGCGCGCATCGGCGGCAGCATGTCCAGCGCCTGTTCGAAGCCCTGCAGGTTGTCGTCGTTGAGCACCGCCAGGGCCAGCGTCTCGATGTCCTCCAGGCGGCTTTCGAGCTCGGTGAAGCTCATGCGCTCGAACAGCGGCGCGGGAATCATGAAGGCGATCGTCAGCGGATACAGGCGGCCGACGCGGTCGGCGCTCGGAATCAGCATGCCGGCGAAGGCGCCGTCGGGCATGCCGGCGGAACCGCCTTCTTCACCTGCTGCCGGCAGCGTGCGCAGGAAGTACCACACCGGGAAGCGCAGGAAATCGTCGCGCCATTCATCGCCGTGTTCGCGCGCGGCGGTCGCCATGCCGGACTGCAGCCAGGCATCCCAGGCCGGCAGGAATTCTTCCGGCAGGTTGCGGCGCAGGAAGTCGCCCAGCGCGGGCAGCTTGCCGTACCAGCCTATGGGGCCGCTTGCGAACGGATTGAGCGGGTTGCTTAGAGTTTCGTCGGACATTTGAAGGCCTGCAGGGCGGGCATGCGGAACGGGTTCTGCACGCTGCTGGTGATGACGTCGTAGGCGACACGGCGGCCGCCCGCGTTCAAGGTGGCGCGGAAGCGCTCCGGCTGGGCGCTCTGGGCGATCTGCGCCTTGTCGAACAGCCGGAACAGCGCCCAGGGGCCGTCGAAGGTTTGCGCATGTTCGCTGCCCTGCGCGGTATAGACCTGCAGCGTGATGCGGTTGCTCATGCGCGGACCGGGCCACTGCACCGACGCCGCCGGTGCATTGTCGTGGGCATAGCTGACCAGCTGTCCGTCGACATCGAGGATGGCCTGGGACAGCGAGGCATCCATGCCGACGGGACGCAGGCTCAGCCGCATCGTCAGGCCGTTGCTGCCCGGCGGGAAAAACGCCTGGCGTATCTCATGCGCCCGCTCGAACTGCTGCAGGGCGTCGCTGGTGCCGGTGCCGCCGCCGTCGCTGGCCTGGCCGAGCGCGCGGAAGCGCCACGGCTTGACGGTGGTGTCGACGAGCGGCTGCAGGTTCTTCTGGAAGAAATCGTCCATCACGCCGTCGCGCGCGAGGATGCGCACGAAGTCTTCCGGCACCGCGTCCCTGCTGCTGCCCGGCACGAAGGGATAGCGTCCGTCCAGCGCCTTGCTGCAGGGTTCGCCCACCAGGCTCGCCATGCGCGTGCTGAGATTGCCGCGGCTGCCGGCAACAGCCTGGCGCTGGCTGCCGTCGGCCAGCGCGGTCAGCATGCCGCGCACCGGCTCCGGCATGCGCGCCGCTTCGGCCTTCATGCGCTGCGGCACATCGCTTTGCGGCTGGGTGTTGCCTGACTTGAGGGCGGCGTCGGTCGCGCTCAGCAGCGCATAGAGGTCATTGATCAGCTTGAGCGAAGCCTCCATCGGCGCAGGCTGGCCGGGAGCCGGATTGCGCACGAAGCGGCGCAGCTGCTCGAAGCGGTCGTCCACGATGGCCTCGATGCGGCGCGGCTCGCCGGAGGCCTGCGGATTGCGCGCGCCCAGCAGCGCATCGAGCTTGTCCTTGCCCTGCGCGATCAGGGCGTTGGCCTTGTCGGCCGGCAGGCTCGCAAGATCGGGCCGCTCGCTCAGCGTGACTTCGCGGACCAGCGCGCGCAGCAGGCGCGGCAGCGGCGAATCCGGTCCCGACAGCAGGCGCGCCTGCTCGATGCTCTGGCCGAGATTGGCAGCGCTCACCAGGCCGATGTCGGCGATGAAGGTTTCCCAGATGCCGGCATAGTCCTGCAGGTAAAGCCGCCGCACCTCGTCGTCCAGCGAGGTGCGGGTCACCAGGTTCGCGGCGCGGCGCGCATTGTCGGAGCCGGCCACGCCGAGTATCCAGACTTCCTCCTCGCCGAGCGACTTGACCATGTCGTCGACCTGCGGATTGAAACCCTTGTAGTAGCCCTCGTAGGTGAACAGCGCCGGCACGCCGGTCGACAGCGGCTGGCCGGAACGGCGGGCGAATACGATCTGGCTGTTGGGCCCTCCCGCATCGGCGATGCGGAACTCCTTCACGGCGTTCAAGGCGCCCGGCGCCGCAGCCATGCCCTGGCGCTTGATGCGGCTGTAGACGCGCTGCGCGAACGGCGCCTGCAGCTGTTCCTGGCGCACGCGGGAAATCAGGCCCGCATCCGGCGCGATGCCGGGTCCGAGGCTGTCGCGGCGCAGCAGCGCGTCCATGTGCTGCAGCAGGTGCTCGCGGATTTCTGCAGGAAAGCGCCGCATCGCGTCGTTTTCCATGTCGAAGGCCAGCCACGCCTTCAGCGCATCCGGGTCGAGCCGGCCCTGTCGGTGCAGCATCAGGTAAGCCTTTAGGGTTTCATACTGCAATTCGGCATTCACCGCTTTCTGCCGCAGCCCGCTTTCGATGCGCGCCGATGCAAGCGGTGCGAGATAAGCCGACAGCATGCGGCCGTAGGCCTGGTCGGCGCCCGCTTCGAGCTTCTCGCCCTGGAACAGTCCGCCGCGCAGATGCAGCGCAGGTGCGTCCGGGTCGACACGCTGCGTATGGCCGAGCTTGCGCACCGCATCAAGCATGGCAAGGATGTCGGGCACATCGTCAGGACGCGGGGGGCGGGCAGCCAGCGTCTTGCTGAAGGCGGCCGCCTTGGCCGCGACATCGTCGATATAGGCGTCGTTGCCGAGGAAGCTGGCGGTCCATAGGCCGATGGCGGCAACGGATGCGAGTCCGCCGGCCAGCATGCCGCCCCATTTCAGTTTCTGCATGCGGGCTTCGGCGGCATGGTTGGTGCCGGCCAGCGGCGCTTCGGCGAAGACCACGTCGTTGAGCAGGCGCGTGATGAAGAAAGACTTGCCGGTGGGCCGCTGCGGCGGCAGCAGCTTGCGCTCGATGCCGAAGGACCGCGACAGCGAACCCAGCACGCGGTCGATCGGCGTGCCTTCCTGCGTGCCGCTGGTGAAGTACACGCCGCGCAGCCAGCTTGGTCCGGTCAGCGAGGAAGCGGAAAATGCCTGCTGGGTGAAATCGGCAAGCGTCTCCTTGAGCTGCACCCACTGGTTCGGGAAACCGTAGGTGAGCGTGCGCGTCGCACCGTCGCGGCTGGCCTGCAGACGCGGCAGCAGCTGCGCGAACAGCCGGTCTTCCAGCGCATCGAACTGCGGCCGCAATTGCTGCTGCAGATCCACGCCCCGGCTGCGGTCGGGCATCTTGAAGGTGCAGCCCCACACCTGCTCGCGCTGTTCGCGGTCGAGATCCTCGAAAAACTGGGTGAAGCCGGGAAGCAGGTCGGTCTTGGTCACCAGCAGATAGACCGGGAAGGCATGGCCGACATGCCGCTGCAGTTCGGCGATGCGCGCGCGCAGCGCGGCGGCCTGGCGCGACAATTCGGCCTGTCCCGACTGGCCGCCGAGCAGGTCGGCGGCGCTGATGGTGGCCAGCACGCCGTTGATCGGCTGGCGCGGACGGAAGCGGCGGATCAGGTCGATGAACTCCTTCCATTCGGCCGCGTCTGCCTTGGCATTGCTGTCCTGCGTCGTGTAGCGGCCGGCGGTATCGATCAGCACCGCGCGGTCGGTGAACCACCATTCGCAGTTGCGGGTGCCGCCGATGCCCTGCAGAGGATCGTTGCCCAGCGCATCGGCCAGCGGGAAATGCAGGCCGGAGCGGGTAAGCGCGGTCGTCTTGCCGCTGCCGGGCGCACCGATGAACAGATACCACGGCAGCTGGTAGGCGTAGCGCTTGCCTTCGAACAGACCGAGGAAACCGGAGCGGGAACGGCTGCCCGGCGCGCCGCCGAGCCGCATGGTCTTGAGCAGCGCCGCCGCCTTTTCGAAACGCGCCTGAACCTCCGGCGGCGCCGATGTTTCCGTCTTGTGATCGGTGCGGCTGGCCAGCAGATCGAACAGCTGCCGGTTGCCGAGCTGCGCCTTCATCTGCCTCAGCAGCAGCCGTCCCAGCATGAAGACGAGCAGGGCGGCGATCAGCGCGATGCGCGCCCACTCGGGATCGAGCGGATGCATGTCGGCGAAGGCCACCAGAGGGCCGGCGAACCAGATCACCAGTGCCAGCAGCAGCGCGCCCATGATGCGCAGCATCCAGCGGCTGCGCTGCGGCCGGCGGGGCTTTTTCGCCCTGGCCGGTTCGGCTTGGCGTTCGGCGCTCATGACGCGCCTCCCTGGCCGTGCAGCAGCGTGATCGTCACGCGCCGGTTTTTGGCACGGCCGGCCGGCGTGTCGTTGCCGGCGACCGGTTCCGCATCGGCCTTGCCTTCGGCGCGGATGCGCTGCGTGCCGATGGCGGAGGCGAGAATGCGGCCGACGCCGTCGGCACGCTCGCGCGACAAGTGGTAGTTCGACGGAAAGCGCACCGAGCGTATCGGCTGGCTGTCGGTATGGCCATCGACCAGTACCGTGCCCGGATACTCGCGCAGCGCCGCGCCGATGCGTCCCAGCAGCGGCAGCACCTGCTTGGAAATCTGCGCGCTGCCCGGCTCGAACAGGCCGTCGCCGCGCAGGGTAATGATGCTCTTGTCGACGGTTTCCTGCACGCTGACCAGACCGGCAGCAATCTCCGGTTCGAGGAAGCGGCGCAGGCGGGGCGACGCCGGTGCCTGAAGCGTCGCAGCGGGCGGCTGAGCGGGCGCCGCCGCACCGCTCGCACCGGGTATCGCCGGAGCAGGCGCCCTGATCGCCTGCAGCGCCGCAAATACCGGATCGGAACGCATGTTGAGCAGCGTGCTGTAGGCGAAGAAGCACAGCACGGTTGCCGCCAGGAAGAAGGCGAGCGATACCCAGAGCGGCGTCATCTCGAACCAGCGCTGCGCCTCCAGGCGCAGCGGCTTCCACTGCACCGACAGCGAGCGCTCGGGCTGGGCGCGCTGTTCGCGCAGCAGCTGGTACAGCCGCTCGCGTATCGTCTCCAGCTGCGAGCGGCCGTTGTCGGCCACCCGGTAGCGGCCTTCGAAGCCGAGCGACAGGCAGAGATAGATCAGTTCGAGCAGATCGGCATTCTTCGCCGGTTCCTGCGCCAGGCGCGCCAGCAGCTGGAACACTTTTTCTCCGCCCCAGGTCTCGCTGTGCAGCCGCACCAGCAGCGTATCGCGCGCCCAGATGCCGCCGCTGCCCCATGGCGTACTGGCCGCGCATTCGTCGAGAAAGGTGCAGAGCACATAGCGCGCCGCAACCACCGTGGCATGCGCTACGCCTGACTCCTCGGCCTGCTGCTCGAAGCGGCGCAGCCCCTGCGTGAGTTCATCCTTGAGCCGGTGAGGATCGGGATGGCTGCTGCTGTGGCGGATCTGCGGCGCGATCGACAGCAGCGGACTGGCGGCGGCCACCAGCGGATTGCGCACGGCGCGCGGCAGCGCGAAGGCGGCGCCGTCCGACGCACCCGGTTCGCCCATGCCGCGCGCCGCACGGTTGCCGGGGGCGCCGGGAACGGCGGGCGAACGGGGAGCCGTGGCATCTCCTCCCGGCGCCTGCGCCCTGCGTCCGCCCGGGGTCGGCCGCACCACCGAGGCATCGGCTGCCGCGGGCCGGAACGGCATCTGGCTCATGATGCGCCCTTGATCGCCCAGAGCTCAAGCTCCAGGCCGGGGAAATCGCCGGCGATGTGCATGGCCATGCCGCCCGAGGAACCGAGCTGCCGCCACAGCTCGTGGCCCTTGTCGAGCTCGAAGTAATTGCAGCCGGCATGGTAGGGAATCTGCCGAGGCGCCACCGGCAGCGGGCGCAGGGGTATGCCCTGCAGTTGAAGATTGACGAGGTCGCGGATTTTTTCGATCGTGCCGATCTTGGTCTGTGTCGGGAAGCGTGCGCGCAGCACCTCGCCCGGCAGGCTGGCATTGACGGCGAGCACGAAGCTGGCCGATGACAGCAGCTGCTTGTCATTGATGACGGCCACCCGCACGCCGTACTTGCGGTCATGCAGTTCTATCTGCAATGCGGTCTGCTCCAGCACCATGCTCAATGCCAGCCGCAGCTGCACCATCAGCGGAAAGAAGCAGGCTTCGAGTTCGTCATGGTTGTACGGCGGCAAGGGCTTCGTCAACCGGCGCTCGCTGCCGAAGCTGGCAAGCTCGCCGGCCATTTCCAGGCACAGGCTGTAGAGCCTTTCGGGATGCAGGCCGGGCAGACCGGCGACATGCGCCAGCAGGCCGGCATAACGGTTGACGATGAGCAGCAGCAGAAAATCCGCCACTTCGCCCATGCCGCCGCGTCCGGGCTGCGCCAGACGCTGGGCCAGCACCTCGCTGCGCTGCTGCACCAGGCCGCGCAATTCATTGAGCCAGGAGCGCAGCGGCGCGGCGGCGTCCGCCGACAGCACGGGCGGAATATAGGAAGCATCGAGCATCACCTGTCCGTCGGCCTTGCGTTCGATGACACGCGCCACGCCGATGCGCGAGAAACCCCCTTCCTGCGAGGCCTGCGCATCTGCCTGCAGCAGCCGCAGGTTGAGCTTGCCCAGCTGCACCGGCACGCGTTCATTGAAGCCTTCGATGCTGTCGCGCAGCTCCACCACCTGCGCAGTGAAGCGGTGCATGCCGGGTCGCGCCGGCGGCTCCAGCACGACGGAGGGTTCACCGTCGTTCTCCAGCGGCAGCGCCAGGTAGACCATGGCATTGCGCACCTCCGCGCCCACTTCCAGCGTCGGCGGAGCGGAGTCCTGCTGCGGGATGTCGAATACGGTGCCGTCGGGCAGCATGCCGGCCGCGGCATTGATGCGCACCTGCCCGTGCGCCAGCGCAGCGCGGTCCAGCACCAGTTCGGAAAAGCCCCAGCCGTGACTGTGCAGATGCCTGGCCTTGCGGTCGAGCAGGCCTTCAAGGTAGCGTTCCTGCTGCTGAAAATGCTGGGTCTGAAGAAAGGTTCCTTCCGACCAGATCACCTTGTTTTTCCACATGGGCATGGACTCGCATCGGGACATGGGCTGCGAACTTGCCTCCCGGGCTCCGGTCAGAATGAACGGCAGACGGCGGCTCGGACAGCGGCTGCGACAGGAAAGGGCACGCCTCGCGGACACGGCGGCCGGATCGTGTCAGGCTACGATACGCCAACGTCGCTTCCGATTCGATAATACTCAAGTAGTAAAGACAGCTCCATGCACGCCGTGTAGAGTCTTTTCAAACTGCAAGAGAGCCTGGGATGAATGTCCTGATAATCGACGATCATGCGCTCATACGCGAAGGCATCGCGATGATGGTCAAGAGCATCCGACCCGAAGCCGGCGTATGGCTGGCCAATACCGCATCCGCAGGCGCCGAGATTGCAAGCAGCCAACCCATCGATTTCACCTTCCTCGACCTGCAGCTGCCCGACGCGTCCGGCTTCGATGCGCTGCAGAGCATGAAGCGCAGAAACGAAATGATGTCGGTGGTCGTCGTGTCGGCGCAGGAAGACCGGCCCACGGTGCTGCGCGCGCTCGAGATGGGCGCCAAGGCTTTCGTCCCCAAGTCGGCCAATTCCGCCGAGATCAGGAATGTGGTCCGGAATCTGCTGGACGGCAAGGTCTGCCTGCCCGACAGCGTGCTGACGCCGGAGGCGGGCGCTCCCGCGAGCCCGGTGCATGTTTCGGAACCCGAATGGAATCTCACCGAACGCCAGAAGGAAGTGCTTGCCCTGCTGGTGCTGGGCTTGTCGAACAAGATGATTGCCCGCAAGCTCGACATCGTCGAATCGACCGTGAAGATTCATGTCAGCGCGATTTTGCGCGAGATGAAGGTAGCCACGCGCACGCAGGCGCTGCTGGAAGTGGCGCGGCGGGGGATTTCGTTGCCGATGTTTTGAGGCGCCAGAGTGAATAAAGAATGCGCCTCCCCTTTCAAGGGGGGCGTAGCAGGGGTTTCGCAAGGCATGCCTTGCGCCTGCGAAGTCGGAGCCGCTTGCAAGCGGCGAGGTGGAAGGTAAAACCTAATACCAATCCCAAGGCATAACATGCCATGAGACCGCGTCTTTTTCCGCCTGCCGGCGTTGTGCTCGTCATCCATAGCCCCGCTATGGATTCCTCCCACGCCTTGCCAGACGAAAAAATCCATCAATCTCATCTGGCACGTTATTCCTTGGGATTGGTATTAGAGAATGCTCCTCCCCTTTCAAGGGGGAGGTTGGGTGGGGGATGGGTTTAAATGGCGCAGTTGAATTCCATCCCCACCCCAACCCTCCACCTCGCCGACCGCCCTTGAAGGGGAGGGAGCGAGGGTTTCGCAACGCATGCGTTGCGCTCGCGGACTCGGAGCCGCATGCAAGCGGCGAGGTGGCGGGGGAGCGAGGGTTTCGCAACGCATGCGTTGCGCTCGCGGACTCGGAGCCGCGTGCAAGCGGCGAGGTGGCGGGGGAGCGAGGGTTTCGCAACGCATGCGTTGCGCTCGCGGACTCGGAGCCGCGTGCAAGCGGCGAGGTGGCGGGGAAGCGAGGGTTTCGCAACGCATGCGTTGCGCTCGCGGACTCGGAGCCGCGTGCAAGCGGCGAGGTGGCGGGGAAGCGAGGGTTTCGCAACGCATGCGTTGCGCTCGCGGACTCGGAGCGCCTTGCAAGCGGCGAGGTGGCGGGGGAGCGAGGGTTTCGCAACGCATGCGTCAAGCCCCATCGCAGGCCTCTACGCCGCCCGCTCCAAAGCCGCCGCCCCCTTCGCCAGCGCCTCCTCAATCGCCCGATGCAACCGCGGCGCATTCACCGGCTTGCTGATGAACGCATACCCCATGTCCTGCGCCTCCTTTTCCAGCCCCGGCGAGCATTCGCCGGAAATCATGATGACCGGCACTTCATAGGGCAGCAGGGGCGCAATCGCCGCCATCACATCGAAGCTCGTCAGATGATTGGCCAGGCGATGATCCGTGATGATCACATCCGGGAAGCGCAGGCTGTCGTCGATATAGCGCGCCGCTTCGCCGGGAGAACGCGCGGCGATGCAATGGCATCCCCAGGAATTCAGGATGGCTTCCATCGCCGCGAGGATGTCGGCTTCGTCATCGACGACCAGCGCAAGCGCGCCGTTGAGCGCAGAGGCGGGCGCCTTTGCATATGCTTCGCGCGTCTCGGCGCTTTCCCTGGGCGCGCTCTGCATCTGCAGCTCGAAGCAGGAGCCGCGCTCCACGCGGGAACGCACCAGGATGTGATGATCGAGCACGTCGGCCAGCCGCTTCACGATGGCCAACCCCAGGCCTGATCCCTTGCGGCGGTCGCGCGAAGGATTGTTCAGCTGCACGAACTCGTCGAAGATCGTTTCGAAGTACTGCTCCGGTATGCCGCAGCCGGTGTCGACCACCTGGATCAGCAACCGGTCGCCACGCTCCCGCAGCGACAGCAGCACGCCGCCCTTGTCGGTATTGCGGAAGGCATTCGACAGCAGGTTGCTCACCAGTTCCACCAGCAGCACCGGATCGCTGCGCACCCGCAGTCCCTCGGGGCAGCGTATGCGGAAGTCCAGCGACTTTGCCGCCGCTGCCGGGGCGAAGCGCGACTCCAGCGTTTCCACCATGGCTCTGGCATCGAAGGTCTTGATGGCAGGCGTGATCACGCCTGCGTCCAGCCGGCCCAAGTCGAGCAGGCGGTTGAAAAGTTCGTCGAGTCCTGCAATGGAACGGTCCAGCCGGTCCAGAAGGTAGCGCGGCCGGCCTTCGAAGTTTTCCGCCTTGAGGGCGGCGACGAACAGCGTGATGGCATGCATGGGCTGCCGCAGGTCGTGGCTGGCGGCGGCAAGGAAACGCGTCTTGTCGAGGCAGGCCTGTTCCGCAATGCAGAGCGCCTTCTTCGACTTCTCGTTCGCCAGCGTCTGCCTTGACAACTGCTCCTG
The DNA here is from genome assembly GCF_015352985.1 of Noviherbaspirillum malthae. Taxonomy (GTDB): domain Bacteria; phylum Pseudomonadota; class Gammaproteobacteria; order Burkholderiales; family Burkholderiaceae_D; genus Noviherbaspirillum; species Noviherbaspirillum malthae. Next base: position 95,098 of record NZ_JACYXF010000019.1, read on the forward strand.
CAACGCGGCGGTCTCGTGCCTGTACAGCAGTTCGGCACTTGCCGCATCGGCAAGCCTTGCCGTCAGGCGATGACAGATCCAGCCCAGGAAGACCGTCCAGGCGGTCAGCGCATAGCCGAGCAAGGCGAGCGGTGAAACCGGATTGCCGCCTTCCAGGGAAAACCACAGCACGCATGCCGCACATGCTCCCTGCAGGATGACCAGGCCGACAAGGCCGGCGGAGTGTCCGGCATGCTGCAGCATGGAAAAGAAGGAGATCTCCGAGTGAGGCACCGAAGCAGTGTCGTTTGCCATGCGCATGTCAGTCCTCGTCGATGATGAATGAGCGCTGTGCCTGAGATGCGTATGGTACCTACAGCGGCGCTTGAAAGGACGAGACGGCAAGCAAGCGGGTTTGAGCGACATTAAGCCCGCGAAGGATTTCAGCGGGCGACGGCGGTGATGAGGAGGTGATTGCCGTGCGTGCAACAGGCACGGCGGAAAGATGACAAGCCGATACAGCAGGTTTGGACCAAACCTGTGCGCTGCCGCCTTCTATTGATGAAAGCAAAGGCGGCAGGCGAAAGAATAAATACAGCTCAGGCGGCGGGCTTCTTCGTCACCACGCGCGTCACCAGCCAGATGCCGCTGCACACGAGCAAGAGGGCGAGCAGATTCTTCCATTCGAGAATGCTTTCATCGAGGAAGAGTGCCGACAGCGCGCTGCCGAATACCGGCACCAGGAAATTGAACACGCTTACCGTGCCCACCGGGTTGTACTTGAGCAGCAGGCTCCAGATGCAGAAGGCCGCCGACGACAGCACCGCGAGATAGGCCAGCAGCGAGGTCGAAACAACGGTAAAGCCGCTCAGCGTGCCGCCGGCCGCATAGCCTGCTATGAGCAGGAACACGCCGCCGATGCCGAGCTGCCAGCCCGTCATGACCATCACGTCCATGCCCTGCGACAAGCGCTTGCCGTAGATGGATGCGGCCGACAGCACGAAGGCGGCGATCACGATGAAGCCCTCGCCCAGCAGCGTGAATTCGAAATCGAGCAGGCCCTGGCCGAAATTGACGACCAGAACGCCGGCAAAGCCGACGATGCAACCGAGCGCCTTGCGCGGCGTGATCCTGTCATTGTGGAAGATGAAATGCGCAAGCAGCACGCTGAAGAATGTGGTGGTCGCATTCAGGATGGAACCGCGCACGCCGGTGGTATAGGCCAGACCGATGTAGAAGAACACGTACTGGATCGCGGTCTGTGTCAGTCCCAGCAGGGAAAGCCGCGCCATGGTGCGGCTGCTCATGCCGAATACCGCCTTGCCCGATGCTGCGGCAATCGCCAGCAGCACCATGCCGGCCATCACGAAGCGATAGCCCGCGAAGACCAGCTTGCCGGGAATGTCGCCCTGTGCGATATGGAACAGCGCATAACCGTTCTTGATGGCCGGATAGGAGCTGCCCCAGAGCAGGCAGCACAGGGTGGCGAGCAGGACGACCACCTTGGGCCTGGAAAAGAATTGGGAGACGCCGGCGAGGGGCAACGGGGCTGTTTTTGAGCTGACTGACATGCTTTGGAAAACCTGAAGACGGAAATGATGGGAGCGAAATGCGAACACTCTTCCGAAGAGGGAAGGAGGGCTTGCACCAAAATATGGCAGCCATCATAGCAGTCATCGTACAAATTTGCTTGGACGTCTTACAAAAAAGCGGTCGTTGGATATCAATGCTAACTAAACAACTACCTTCCTTTGTGGATATGGTAGCGCTAGCTATGGTTCCCAATTAAAAGTTTCTGGAACGCAAGGCACGGCGAAAAAGGAAGGCCAAAGGCATGATTGGAACTAATTATTGCTCATTGCCACATAGTCACGGTGTTCGATTTGTGACATTCACAGATTACTGTTTTTCCCTTTCATATTTCATTGTTAAAAGCTAATAATGTTTTCATTAAATCCCAGTCCTAGTTTGCTGTTAGCTGCACAGACACCTCTTCCACCGTCTAACGCTTCCTCCTCTGCCAGTGTTAATGCCTCGCTAGGCCATGGAATCGCCGGGCCTTCCTCAGTGCAACGAAATAATCTCTCCACGCAAGTTGGAAGCATTGCGGAAACATACGGGCGTATTCAGAACAATCCAATTGTCCAGAGCGCCCAAGTTGCGCTTGAAACTGCGATTAAAGCCTATCAAGCGAAAATAAATTCGAGAACGTCGAACGCCGAAACCTTTTTGACCGCCTATGACAATGCGGGTGCATTCATGCAAGAAATCGCAAGTATCGGCAATCATCAAAATCTGGCACAAGAAGTAGGCGATATGGCAAGAGAATTTGTCCAATCTTCACTTTCGACGGAAGCGTTAGATAAGGAGCTAGGCAATCTGCACAGGCGCGTGGAGCTTCTAAAAAGGCTGCACGCAAAGTTGGGGGATTTTGGAAGACAACCGAATATTTCAAATTTGCTGCAGAGTGTCGTAACCATGGAGGCTTATCTTGCAGAGACTATCCTTGCCATCTCGGCTGGTTCCGGCAATGTTATAGACAGCGGGCGAAGGTCAAGAACAAGTTCCCTAAGTGCCGTTCCAGTAGATGAGCTCGATAGCCCTAACCGATTAGGTAATTCAAACACACCTCCAGCCCAAGCAGAGAGTGGTCCGAATATTCAAGCGCTGCAATTTGCCGTCTTGCATGAGGAGGCCAGACGGGCGTTAAGACCCGCATCCCAAAGCAGTGGACCCCGCGCATTGGTACCAGCGCTTGCATCTGATATTCCGGGGCGTGATGCCAGTCTGGCCGTACAGTCTCGACGTGGTAGTGGAAGCTCCCAAACAATGGTGTCGGAAACTGCGCAGCTTCCTCCTATGAGCGAGCAAGAAGTAGACAAAGCAAATCGGTTGATCGAAAAAGTGGACCGGTTGGTATCGGAAATCGAAGGACTGAATGGAAAAAAGATCGCTACCCTTAAGGTAATTTACCTGACTAGAAAATTAGCCAGCACCTTCGGAAAAATCAAATCCCTATTGGGTACACATTCAGTAGGCGATAACGTGTTTGCGAAGCAGGCTTTGAGGGAGCACCTTCTGCTCGCCCTTTCAAATCTTGGACGCGAGGTGGGTTTCCGCCATATCCCCAACGATTTGAGGAACCAGTATGCAAGGCTTTTCCAACGCATCATGCATCCCGGCAGCCTGGAAAACAGTAATCATCGCCTTCTCCCTAGACGGCCGTATGCACCCGTTGTTACCAGCCTTGCAGGAAACGATCGACAACGGATTGACAGGCTAAGGTTGATTTCTGGCGATACGGCTAGAGCAATACTTGGAGCAGTCAGGCCACTTAGGGAAAATGGTGGGGCACTTTACTTTCAGAATAGAATTTTTGCTGAGATTGAACAACACTGGGGAATAGTTAGTCAGTGAGTGTTGATCCGTATGGGACATAGCCAAGGATGGCATGCATTGTTGTAATCCCTCCTTAATCGCTCACAAAAGAAAGGCCAGACAGCTTTTTGTCCATTCACGCTGCATTTGCGTTGCATATGCTAAGTTAAAAAATAGCCTTACCGAAGAAATTGGAACACATTATGTCGGCATGGTCATGACCATCATATGTCGGCGGCATGGATAAGCAGAGGCGGCAAGACGGCCATTAGGCTGGTGGAGTACTGATGCGGCTAGAGGTATGCGTCAATTCGAAGGCATTGCGAAAACATTCGTGCGGCCTGAAACCATTGGGCAAGAAAGACTAGAACTCATTTCATAAATAGGTAGTCAACGCTCTTTTCGACATGACGGGGTTTTCATCATGACGCGAAGAGAAGAACTTACCGATGAACAATGGGCAATTCTTGAGCCGCTTATTCCGGCCCCCG
>NZ_JACYXF010000195.1 GCF_015352985.1 Noviherbaspirillum malthae
TAACTCTATCGTCACCCATGGTGGCGGATTCCTTTCTGCTGAAATGTTTCGGTCTAGACAACCTTATTTCAGCAGCATCCGCCGCCTTCTTCAACTACCCCTCATCCACAACATTCCGTTATACCTCCCGGGCAGCAATGGAAAGCTTTTTTGGGACGCTTAAAGCCGAATACTTCTATCTCAATGACATCCGAGATATCGATGAACTGCAGTTAGGTATAAAGGAATACATCCACTATTACAACAGTGATCGTATTAAGCTTAAGCTGGGAGGTCTGAGTCCAGTGGATTTTAGAATTCAGGCCGGTCTGCTATAGTCAACCTCTGTCCAACGTTTGGGGGGCGGTTCATACAGGAGGTGGACACCCATGGAAGAGAATCACACCAAGTTGAGAGTGCTCGGTCATGACCGGGGCGGCCGTTGTCAATATGACGCCGCCAGCAAACGCGGCTTGATCGAGGCATGCCTGCGTCCGGGCGTGTCGGTGGCGCGGCTGGCGCAGGAGAACGGCATCAACGCCAACCTGCTACGCAAGTGGATCTCGCGGTATCTCCTCGAGCGCGAGCGCAACCTGGCCAATCAGGCGCCGACCGAATGTATAGCTGCACTGCAGACGAACTCGTCCTCGACTGTGGATGTGACACCGATCACCCGGGCCTCGGAAGCGGTCGAAGCCGCATCGCCCTTCGTGCCCATCGTGGCGGCCAGCCCAGTGCCGGTTGCGGCACCGCCTGTCCAACCGGTGCCGCCCTCCATGACGCTGGCCCTGCATGTGCACCTGCTGTCAAGAGGAACGCAATTTTCCACAATATCGGAAGGGAAATTTCCTCACCCGACTAGGATTGAGTCTCTTCCGGACGGACGAGACCAGCCTTCAGTTTTTCTTTCAACCGATATGAATTTCCGCGG
>NZ_JACYXF010000196.1 GCF_015352985.1 Noviherbaspirillum malthae
GCGCACGACGAGCTTGTTGGGCAGGGTGCGCAGGGTGCCGATGACGGCGCCGAGGACGAGGGCCATGATCCAGGCCAGCAAGGCGGTGGCCAGGGTCCAGTACAGGCCCGACAGCAGCGTGTCCATGTAGGTGCCGACGGCGTCGGGTGACGGCTCCCAGAAAATGCGCCAGTTCCAGTTGTAGTTCATGGTTTGCTTTCTAATATCGAATGCCGCGCAGCCTGCTTGAAATTTCAGGAGGACTGCACGGCAAAGGCATGCGCTCGGAAAGATCGAGAATTACTGGTAAGCCGCCGGCTCGCCGGAGTCGGTCGGCTTGACGGTGATCTTCTTCAGCTGGTCGCTCATCGGCCAGTTCAGGTTCACGCCCTTGGGCGGAATCGGCGACTGGAACCACTTGGCGTAGATGCGGTTGATCTCGCCCGACTTGAACACGCCGACGATCGCATCATCGACCACCTTCTTGAAGCCCGGATCGTCGCGGCGCAGCATGATGCCGTAGGGCTCGAGCTGCAGCGCATCCTTGGTGATGGCGTAGTCGGCCGGCGACTTGGATGTGGCAGCCAGCGAAGCCAGCAGGATGTCATCCATCAGGAAGGCCACCGCGCGGCCGGTTTCCACCATCAGGAAAGCCTCGGCATGGTCCTTGGCCGACAGGATGTTCATGCCCAGGTTCTTCTCGGTATTGAGCGCGGTCACCTGGCGCATCGACGTGGTGCCGGCGGTCGACACCAGGGTCTTGCCCTTGAGGTCGTTGAGGCTGTTGATGTTGGAAGCCTTCTTGGCCAGCAGGCGGTTGCCCGAGACGAAGGTCGTCGGTGCGAAGGCGACCTGCTTCTGGCGCTCGACGTTGTTGGTGGTCGAACCGCACTCGAGGTCGATGGTGCCGTTGGCCATGAGCGGAATGCG
>NZ_JACYXF010000197.1 GCF_015352985.1 Noviherbaspirillum malthae
AGCGAGACGAGCACTTGGCAGTTAGCCTGCTTGCCCAGCACGCCGCAGTGCTGACGCTTGACGCCGACCGAGTGCTTGCCCTGCTTGGGCAGCGCCGTGTCGTCCACGATCAGCGCGGCGTCCTTGCCGCCCACCAAGGTGTCAGCCGTCTTGCGCAATACCTGTTCCAGCGGAGCAGTGGACCAGGTCGATGTCGACACGAAATGGTGGAGTTGCTGCGTCTGCCCGGGACACACCCGCTCGGCCATCGGCTCGATACTCTTGCGCGCTCCGAAACCGAGAAGTCCTTGCAGATAGAGGGGCGCCCAGCAGCGTTGCTCGGAACGCTTAAAAACCGCCAGAAATGGTTGTAGCCATTCTTGGAGATCTGCATGCCAGTCGGTTCCCGCAGGAAGTACGGAATTCATGGATATCCCTCCACACAGCCATATCCTGAAATTCTACGCCCTTACTTGGCAGAGTAGTGCTAAATAGCGGCACTTGGAATTGCGAGCAAGTGCTGATTGGATTCAGTGAAAGTCCGGAAAACAAGAACAACACAAGAGTCGCATTCAACAAATGGTTTAACCGGCCGATCCCAGTAATGAAATCATCGTATGAAAACAGCATCGTATGAAAACAGAATGGCGGCCATTGCATCTATTGGTCCGCAAATAATTCCGCAAGCGGGCAATCTACCTGGATGGAATACCGTTGCCTATGCTTTCGCCGACTATTTCCAAGATGGCTCATACGCTTTGGTAACACACACGCGGTGTTTGTCAACGTAGTTGTCGCGTCACCTCAAGCTGCATTCTGTAGGTGTATGGCGTGATTTCGCTCTGGATTGAGCCAGACCTCGTCCTCCAGTCTCCAGTTTCTTGTCTTCCCTGACCACCG
>NZ_JACYXF010000198.1 GCF_015352985.1 Noviherbaspirillum malthae
TTCGAGCCAGCTTTCGCTCAATTCAACATACTGCTTCGCAACTTCGTCCATGATCCGCCCTCCAACCTTACCTTGGCAGTTGGACTGCAAACGTCAACAAACATTCGGCTTACTTACAGCTGTAGTATTAGAACTCGTTTCATTAATAGGTAGTCAATGTTTTTTTCGGCATGAAGAGGTTTCATCATGGCGCGAAGAGAAGAACTTACCGATGAACAATGGGCAGTCCTCGAGTCGCTCATTTTCGGAACGCCAGCCCGCGAACGCAGGCAGTCTGGCGCTGGAATCGGTGGCGACCGTCAGGCGCAGCCCCGGTACGGAGATGCGTGCAATGGCGTCTTGGAAAACCTGATTCACCATCAGGATCTTCGCTTCGCCTTTGTTTAGCACATATTCGGTCTGGGGCGGCGCCAAGCGCCAATTGACCGGCATGCTGACAGCACTGATCTTGTAGGCGGCCATCAGCAGCATTCGTTTGCATGTACGCTCGGTAGGCAAGTATCTGACGCTCTCGGGCTTCAGGCCGCAAAAGCCGATCCGGCGAGCTATGAACAGTCATCGCAGGCGGTAAGCGAGTGGCTGGAGCAAACCTACCCGGAGATCGCGCTTCGCGCCAAGAAAGAGGACGCCGAGATTCACTGGGGCGACGAGACAGCGCTGGTGAACACGGATGTGCAGGGACGCAGTTTTGCGCCCAGGGGCAAAACGCCGGGGACGCTGGCCGTAGGCGGCACACGGGAAAAGCTGTCGAAGATTGCCACGGTGAC
>NZ_JACYXF010000199.1 GCF_015352985.1 Noviherbaspirillum malthae
GGAGTTCACGTATGTGATGTGCGTGGATGAAGACTGGTGGGTTGTGATTGTCATCAATCATATGTATGAAAGAGTTCTCGATGCGGTAACACGCAGGCGAGTAGTCTGGAATACGGCATATTCATACTCAAGCTCTATAACGTGTTTTGGCTTCGCTGGCCGAGACGTCAACGTTATAGGGACAAGCGAATAAGTGCACATGGTGGATGCCTTGGCGATATCAGGCGATGAAGGACGTAGTAGCTTGCGATAAGCTGCGGGGAGTGAGCAAACACACTTTGATCCGCAGATTTCCGAATGGGGAAACCCGGCCCTCTGGGTCATCATTATCTGAATACATAGGGTAATGAAGCGAACGCGGCGAACTGAAACATCTAAGTAGCTGCAGGAAAAGACATCAACCGAGATTCCCAAAGTAGTGGCGAGCGAAATGGGACCAGCCTTTACGTGATAGTCGAACGGATAGTGGAATCCTCTGGAAATGGGAGCCATAGAGGGTGATAGCCCCTTACACGAAATCCGATCGGTGGTACTAAGCGTAAGACAAGTAGGGCGGGGCACGTGAAACCCTGTCTGAACATGGGGGGACCATCCTCCAAGGCTAAATACTCGATATCGACCGATAGTGAACCAGTACCGTGAGGGAAAGGCGAAAAGAACCCCGGAAGGGGAGTGAAATAGATCCTGAAACCGTGTGCATACAAACAGTCGGAGCCTC
>NZ_JACYXF010000200.1 GCF_015352985.1 Noviherbaspirillum malthae
GATAGCAAGGCAGACGACTACGAGCGCAAGATCAGCTTGCTGGCAGCGCAAAGCGAAGCGGCCAAGCGGCTGATGAAGATAGAAGGAATTGGACCGATTACCGCTACTGCCCTGGTGGCCAGCGTGGGAGACGGCAAATTGTTTCGCAACGGACGGGAGTTCGCAGCATGGCTGGGCTTGACGCCTAGGCAGTATTCAAGTGGCGGAAAGAGCCGGCTGGGACGCATCAGCAAACGTGGTGACATTCGATTGCGCACCCTCCTAGTCCAAGGCACTCGCAGTGCGATGCGGTCGATGGCTAAAAAGACCGATGCCAAGAGCCGGTGGCTGGCAGAACTCCAGAGTCGGTCCCATAACAATGTGGCAGCAGTCGCGCTGGCGGCCAGAAATGCAAGAACGGTTTGGGCCATGCTGGCACGCGGAACGGAATACCGAGTGGTCGCTTAACCTACTGAATCTACAATCGAAATCAACTAAGGAGTGTCCCGCCGACGATTGCGAGCAAGACGGATTGATGGAGAATGAGGTCGAACTCACGCAGACAAGAGCCTGTCAACAAACATGGTCGAAACAAGGCCGTAACGGTAATGAGGCAGTCTGCGAGCGAATGACATCAGGGCCGGTGCCGACGGGCGCCACAGTAGGTCGGATAGATAACTGCAGTCGATTCTCACTTCAACATCAAAACGGCAGGTCTTGCAAAACGGAGGGAGT
>NZ_JACYXF010000201.1 GCF_015352985.1 Noviherbaspirillum malthae
CCGGCTTGTAGTCCAGACGGCAACCTTCCGAGAACCACAGCGTGTGCTTCATCCAGTTCTCGTCGTCGCGCTTTTCGTAGTCGCGATGCGCATGCGCGCCGCGCGATTCCTTGCGCGCCGCCGCCGAAGTAATCGTCGCCTTGGCGGTCTCGATCAGGTTGTCCAGCTCCAGCGCTTCCACCCGGGCGGTGTTGAACACCTTGGACTTGTCCTTGAACGACACATGCTTGCGCCGCTCGTCGAGTTCCATGATCTTCGCAAAGCCGGTCTGCAGCAGCTCATCCGTGCGGAACACGCCGCAGTACTGCTGCATGGTCGAGCGGATCGCGTTGGCCACGTCCTGCACGCGCTCGCTTCCGGTGCTGGTTTCCAGGCGCGCCAGGCGCGACAGGGCCAGTTCGGCGGCATCGGCCGGCAGCGGCTTGTGGCTCTTCTGCTTCAGGTTCGAGGCCACGATGTGGTTGCCGGCCGCGCGTCCGAACACCACCAGGTCCAGGAGCGAGTTGGTGCCGAGGCGGTTGGCGCCATGCACCGACACGCAGGCGCATTCGCCGATGGCATACATGCCGTTGACGATTTCCTGGCTGCCGTTCTTCGGTGCCACCACCTGGCCGTTGATGTTGGTCGGAATGCCGCCCATCTGGTAGTGGATCGTCGGCACCACCGGAATCGGTTCCTTGGTCGCATCGACGTTGGCAAACTTGTGGCCGATC
>NZ_JACYXF010000202.1 GCF_015352985.1 Noviherbaspirillum malthae
GAAGTGGGTAGCCTAACCGCAAGGAGGGCGCTTACCACGGTAGGATTCGTGACTGGGGTGAAGTCGTAACAAGGTAGCCGTATCGGAAGGTGCGGCTGGATCACCTCCTTTCTAGAGCATGGCTCGCCAGTTGAGCGTTCACACTTATCGGTATGTTGGTAACAAGCCAGGACAGCGTTGGGGTCTGTAGCTCAGCTGGTTAGAGCACCGTGTTGATAACGCGGGGGTCGTTGGTTCGAGCCCAACTAGACCCACCAAGCGAAAATGGGGGTTTAGCTCAGCTGGGAGAGCACCTGCTTTGCAAGCAGGGGGTCGTCGGTTCGATCCCGTCAACCTCCACCAATCGTCAAACCTAAGTCATCATCGTGGCGGCGTACCGAAAGGGAAACCGAAGAGTGACGGATTTAGGCTTGATCATTGCGATCATGGCTGTTTTGTTCTTTAACAATCTGGAAGAAGTAGTAAAGATTTATCAGTCGGAGTTCACGTATGTGATGTGCGTGGATGAAGACTGGTGGGTTGTGATTGTCATCAATCATATGTATGAAAGAGTTCTCGATGCGGTAACACGCAGGCGAGTAGTCTGGAATACGGCATATTCATACTCAAGCTCTATAACGTGTTTTGGCTTCGCTGGCCGAGACGTCAACGTTATAGGGACAAGCGAATAAGTGCA
>NZ_JACYXF010000203.1 GCF_015352985.1 Noviherbaspirillum malthae
CGGTAATGTCATGGACTCCCTCCACCCCTGAAGCTGGATACACTAAAGGCTGAACAAAGCGTGGCGTTTCCCAACGGATAGAAGGAGGCAGGCATGGCAATCGTAAGAATCGGGCTCGATATTGCAAAGCTAGTGTTCCAGATCCATGGTGTGGATGGGCATGGCAAGGCGGTACTACGGAAGACCGTGTCACGCTCGGAGATGCTGCACTATTTTGCCAAGTTACCAGTATGTCTTATTGGATTGGAAGCGTGCGCCGGTGCGCACTATTGGGCCCGGGAGTTGAGTCGCCTGGGCCATGATGTAGGGCTGATTGCAGCGCAATTCGTGACGCCCTATCGCAAGAGCGGGAAGAACGATGCCAACGATGCCGAAGCTATTTGTGAAGCCGTGGGTCGGCCAAACATGCGCTTTGTTCCAGTCAAAACAGAAGAAGCGCAGGCAATACTAACGTTGCACCGCGCGCGGGATTTGCTGGTGTCGGAGCGGATTGCCTTGTCCAACCAGATACGCGGACTGCTGGGGGAGTTTGGAATTATTGTTCCGACTGGCATGGCGCGGTTGCGCCGGGCCATGGTGGATATTGAAACAGGGGTTCGTAGCCTGCCACTTCTGGCAAAGGAAACCATCGTAGAACTGTATGAGCGCATGCTCAAGCTCGATAG
>NZ_JACYXF010000204.1 GCF_015352985.1 Noviherbaspirillum malthae
ACGTATAAATACGCACAAATCCGCAGCTTCGGTGACTGGCTTAGCCCCGTTACATCTTCCGCGCAGGACGACTCGATCAGTGAGCTATTACGCTTTCTTTAAAGGATGGCTGCTTCTAAGCCAACCTCCTGACTGTTTTAGCCTTCCCACTTCGTTTTCCACTTAGCCAATCTTGGGGACCTTAGCTGGCGGTCTGGGTTGTTTCCCTCTTGACGCCGGACGTTAGCACCCGACGTCTGTCTCCCAAGCTCGCACTCACCGGTATTCGGAGTTTGCAATGGTTTGGTAAGTCGCGATGACCCCCTAGCCATAACAGTGCTCTACCCCCGGTGGTGATACTTGAGGCACTACCTAAATAGTTTTCGGAGAGAACCAGCTATTTCCAGATTTGTTTAGCCTTTCACCCCTACCCACAGCTCATCCCCTAACTTTTCAACGTTAGTGGGTTCGGACCTCCAGTACCTGTTACGGCACCTTCATCCTGGCCATGGGTAGATCATCTGGTTTCGGGTCTACACCCAGCGACTGAAATCGCCCTGTTCGGACTCGCTTTCGCTGCGCCTTCCCTATACGGTTAAGCTTGCCACTGAATGTAAGTCGCTGACCCATTATACAAAAGGTACGCCGTCACCCC
>NZ_JACYXF010000020.1 GCF_015352985.1 Noviherbaspirillum malthae
TAATTTCGGTAACCAACGCAGCCTTGCGCTTGGCCGTCCACCGTTTGAATTCTTCTTCCATCGTCATGCTCATGTGATTTCCTTTCGTGATTATCACCTGAGCAGGTTTTCAGTGGGTCGTTACAAAAACCCGTGAATATTTCTATTCACGGGTTTTTTATTGCAGTGGATCACTGCGGTAAGGTGCCAAGAATATACGTAAGAGAAGAAAGCACTATTGAACCTGATTAGAAAATTTTGGCTGTACCTAGCGAACAGTTATTATAACGGCGCACTGTACATTAGCTTATATGAAGATCATTACTCCAAGTGATGTTGTAGCAATCGTCCTTGAGCGCAAAACGAGAGATTTTCGTCTCCGGCTTTATGAAAATACCTGCCAGAAGGTGTTCTTTATCGGCTCTATTGCCTCATTGATATCGGGCGTTATCGCAGGCATCCTTTTCCGCTACTACCAACTAGAGTGGCTTGGATGGCTATCTTTGATTTCCATATCGGGCGCGTCCATTAGCGCCTTGGCATACCAAGTTGCACAGCTCGTTCCAGAGGTTATTAAGCTAAAGAATCCCGAGCGAGAGGTTTCAAGTCCACTAGCCGAAGCATTCAACGATGACATGGACTTGATTCATCAACTATCTATATCTTTCGAAGTACATCATCTGAACTACGCGAAGGTGATGTATATAACGATGGCAAGACAAATTCGTGAACGAATCGGCTTGCTAGTTGGTGCGTTAGACAAGATTGGTGTCATACCTGTTGCTGTGACTACCTATCTTTCTTATGCCAAAGTGATAAACGAAGGTATGGTATTTGGCCCATACCAATGGATTGGCATCTCTTTTGTTTGCCTTTACCTTTTGGCTATACGCATGACAGCAACTGCACAATGGATGGAACACGTTGCTGAACTCTACGCTCACGCGCAGACTATGCGATCCAGTCGTGCGGTTTCACTTCCTAGTTGATTTTAATAACACCAATTTCTGTCATTCATAGCGTTATAACTCTACGAAAACGAACTTTGTTTTGGAGGAATGCAGTGAAAACAAAAATATTTTTGCTATATCTATAAAAACCCTTTAACGACGCCTGCATACGAAAAAACCCGTGAATATTTCTATTCACGGGTTTTTATTGGTGCCGGCTGCCGGATTCGAACTGGCCACCTGATGATTACAAGTCAACTGCTCTACCAAATGAGCTAAGCCGGCGAAAACTTGAAGACCCGAATTATACGCTATTTGATGCGAGTTAGGGTAGGTCTTCCGCCTTTTTTTGGCGGATCGTTGTCGTCATCCGGACCGGTGCCATCCGGAGAAGCTGCGGCCTCGTCGTCGCCGGACGGTACAGCGGACAGAGTCGGCCCTTTCGATGCCTCGTCCGCGACCTGCGGCTCTTCATCGCGGGCCGGATGGCTGGTGACCTCAAAGGCCATGCCCTGGCCATTCTCCCGAGCGTAAATGGCAACGACGTTGTCGACAGGAATCACGATTTCGCGGGAAACTCCGCCAAACCGCGCATTGAAGCTGACGACGTCATTTTCCATCTTCAATCCGCTGGTTGCGGTGAAGCTGATGTTCAGCACGATTTCGCCGTTCTTGACGAACTCGCGCGGCACACGCGTATGCGCATCGACAGCGGCGGCGAGATAAGGCGTGTATCCGTTGTCGGTACACCACTCATAGATCGCGCGCAGCAGATAGGGTTTTGTAGAGATTTCGGACATGGCTTCCTGGCCGCAAATGCAAATGCGAATGCGCCACCTGTCAGAAGAGACGGATGGCGCATCCAATCAGCGTCGCATTACCTTTTCAGAGGGCGTCAGTGCTTCGATATAGGCAGGACGGGAGAAGATACGTTCCGCATACTTCATCAGAGGCGCCGCTGTCTTCGAGAGTTCGATGCCGTAGTGATCAAGACGCCACAGCAGCGGAGCCACCGCGACGTCGAGCATCGAGAATTCGTCGCCGAGCATGTACTTGTTCTTCAGGAACAAGGGAGCCAGCGTCGTCAGGCGATCACGGATTTCGGCGCGTGCCTTTTCGTGCACTTTTTCCGAGCCCTTGGACTTGTCGTTCTCCAGCGTATGGACATGAACGAACAATTCCTTTTCGAAATTGAACAGCATCAGGCGTGCACGGGCGCGCATCAGCGGATCCGCCGGCATCAGCTGCGGATGCGGAAAGCGCTCGTCGATGTACTCGTTGATGATATTGGATTCGTACAGGATCAGGTCGCGCTCCACGAGGATGGGCACCTGGCCGTACGGATTCATGACGGAAATGTCTTCCGGCTTGTTGAAAAGGTCAACATCGCGGATTTCGAAATCCATGCCCTTCTCGAACAAGACGAGACGGCAACGCTGGGAAAAGGGGCAGGTTGTGCCCGAATAGAGAACCATCATGTTGTAGTTCCTTAGAAACAAAGGGGTGAGACGTCGGACGGCTCACCCCAGAAAAAACGCCTGTCATTCTCTTCGGATTGACAGGCCGAAAATTGCTACTTGACGTCTTTCCAGTACGACGCGTTCAATCGCCATGCCAGCAGCAGGAAGAAGCTGAGGAAAAGCAGAACGACGACGCCAAGACGCTTGCGGCTGTTCTGTGCGGGCTCACCCATCCAGTTCAGATACGAGACCAGGTCGGCAGTTGCGTTGTCGAAGTCGATCGCAGACATCGTTCCCGGCTTCACCTGTTCGAAACCTGCGAACTTGTGAACGACCTTGGCGGCGTCGTGCGGGTCCTTCTCTTCAACGAATTTGGCTGCACGCACACCTTGCAGTTCCCACATCACGTGCGGCATGCCGACGTTCGGAAACACGAGGTTGTTCCAGCCTGTCGGGCGCGTATCGTCCTTGTAGAAGGTGCGCAGGTAGGTGTAGAGCCAGTCTGCGCCGGAACCTTCGCTGGAAGCCTTCGCCCGGGCAATCACGGACAGATCCGGCGGAACCGCGCCGAACCAGGTCTTGGCATCCTTGGCAGGCATGGCTACCGTCATCAGATCACCGACCTTTTCCGATGTGAACAGCAGATTGTTCTTGATCTGCTCGTCGGTCAGGCCGATGTCACGCAGCCGGTTGTAGCGCATTGCCGCGGCAGAATGGCAGTTCAGACAGTAATTGACGAACAGCTTGGCGCCGTTCTGCAAGGAGGGCAAATCCTTGGTGCGGTCCGGCGCCGAGTCCAGCGGAAATGTTGCTTCGGAGGCAATCGCCATCGCCGGCACAAGTGCCATGACCGCAATGAATTTCTTCAACAATTTCATGGTTTTGTTATCCCTTTTTGCGGCTTAGTGCGGCTGGAATGTGACACGGTCCGGCACGGGCTTGAAGCTGCCCATCGTGCTCCACCACGGCATCAGCAGGAAGAAGCCGAAGTAGATGAAGGTGCAGATCTGGGCAACCAGCGTGCCGACCGGAGTCGGCGGCTGAACGCCGAGATAGCCCAGTGCCAGGAAGGCGATACCGAATACCAGGTACACGTAGCCATGCCATGTCGGACGATAGCGGATGGACTTCGCCGGCGAATGGTCGAGCCACGGCAGCGCAGCCAGGATCAGCACCGACACGCCCATCAGCACCACGCCCCAGAACTTGGCGTCGAAGACGAACATCGCGATCACGGCGACCGCACCGATGACTGCAATCGCAATCTTGATGCCGCCGGCAAGACGGGACTTCATCATGATCAGGGCGACATACGCGATCACGCCGATCTCAAGCGCGTACATGAACTGCGATGTGGTTGCACGCAGGATCGAGTAGAACGGCGTGAAGTACCAGACCGGTGCGATATGCGGGGGCGTCTTCAGCGGATCGGCCGGAATGAAGTTGTTGTACTCGAGGAAGTAGCCGCCCATTTCCGGAGCGAAGAAGACCACGGCGCTGAACACGATCAGGAAGATCGCGACACCGAATACGTCATGCACCGTGTAATAGGGATGGAAGGGAATGCCGTCTAGGGGCACGCCGTTGGCATCCTTGTGCTTCTTGATTTCCACGCCGTCCGGATTGTTGGAACCCACTTCATGCAGTGCGACGATGTGAGCAACGACCAGGCCGATCAGCACGAGCGGAATCGCGATGACATGCAGGGAGAAGAAGCGGTTCAGCGTTGCATCGGACACCACGTAGTCGCCGCGGATCCAGAGCGACAGGTCGGGACCGATGAAGGGAATTGCGCCGAACAGGTTGACGATCACCTGCGCGCCCCAGTAGGACATCTGGCCCCAGGGAAGCAGGTAGCCGAAGAAGGCTTCCGCCATCAGGCACAGGAAGATGCCCACGCCGAACAGCCACAGCAGTTCGCGCGGCTTGCGGTAGGAACCGTACAGGAGGGCCTTCGTCATGTGCAGATAGACGACGATGAAGAAAGCCGATGCGCCGGTGGAGTGCATGTAGCGCACCAGCCAGCCCCAGGGCACGTCGCGCATGATGTACTCGACCGATGCGAATGCGAGATTGGCATCAGGCTTGTAATGCATGACCAGGAAAATGCCTGTCACGATCTGGATCACGAGCACCAGCAGCGCGAGCGAGCCGAACATGTACCAGAAGTTGAAATTCTTCGGTGCGTAGTATTCGGAGATATGGGCTTTCCAGGTCGATGTCAGCGGGAAGCGCTCGTCGATCCATGCCAGCGCCTTGCCTGACAGCGGAACAGGCGTACCGGTCGGTGTCGGTTTTTGTTGTGTCGCCATGATTATGCTTCGCCTTTCTCGTCTTTTCCGATCACGAGTTTGGTGTCGCCGACATACATGTGCGGCGGCACCTGCAGGTTGTCAGGTGCAGGCTTGTTCTTGTAGACGCGGCCGGCCAGGTCGAAGGTCGAGCCGTGGCACGGGCAGAGGAAGCCGCCCTGCCAGTCGTCGGGCAGCGAGGGCTGCGGTCCGGGCTGCAGCTTGGTGGTCGGGGAGCAGCCGAGATGCGAGCAGATGCCGACGGCGACGAGGATGTCGGGCTTGCGCGAGCGGTATTCGTTGCGGGCGTATTCGGGGGTCAGTTCGTCGGGATTGCGTTCCGACTTGGGGTCGGCGACTTCGCCATCGGTCTTCTTCAGCGATGCAACCATTTCCGGCGAGCGCTTGAGGATCCATACGGGTTTGCCGCGCCATTCGACGGTTCTCAGCTCTCCCGGGGCGAGGCCGGCAATATCGACCTCAACCGGAGCACCGGCGGCTTTTGCTCGCTCGGACGGCTGGAAAGTGGAGACAAAGGCCCCCGCTGTGGCCAGTCCGGCCACCCCGCCTACCGCACATGTCGCGGCAAGCAAGCCCCGCCGACCGGAATCGACCTGCTTTTCGTTACTCATACCAACCCCACTTTTTATTTATACGAAATATACGAAATCTGTACGAAACTTCTAGCAACCTTAGATTATAACGGACGCTTGTACTGAATTAAAGGGAAACCCTTTTCCCGCACGAAAATTACGGGAACTTTTTGTTTATCGGTAACGCTTTTCTGGAGCATTTCCAGTCTTTCAACTTCGAAAATCTTGGATTTTCTGCAAGAATGACGCATGCATGCGCCTTGGTTGCCGGAATCCGGATCAACCATGCATACCGCTGACGACATTACGGAAGAGGAAAGGAAAACCGATGGGGATGCTGCAGGAATTCAAAGCTTTTGCAATCAAGGGGAACGTGATCGACTTGGCGGTGGGTGTCATCATCGGCGCTGCGTTCGGCAAGATCGTCGATTCGATGGTGCAGGACGTAATCATGCCTGTCGTCGGCCGGGTAGTCGGCGGCCTCGATTTTTCCAACTATTACCTGCCGCTCAATGGCCAGGGAACGGCCATGACGCTGGCCGAAGCCAAGAAAGCCGGCGCGGTCCTGGCCTACGGCAATTTCATGACCATCCTGCTGAACTTCCTGATACTGGCATTCATCATTTTCCAGATGGTTCGCCTTGTCAACAAGGCCAGGCGCAAGGAGCCCGAGGCGGAAGCGGCTCCGGTACCAACGCCCGAAGATATCGTGCTTCTGAGGGAAATTCGGGATTCATTGAAGCGATAAACTCAACGCGCAGGGCTTGCTCGATCCCGGGTCATGCCAGGGAGAGATTCGGGACGGGGCGAGTTTCTGGCCTATGGACTTATACCAATCCCAAGGCATAACATGCCTTGGGATTGGTATCACTTGGGAACGCGCGGCTGCCCGATCTGCAGCAATCCGCGGCGATGGGCTTCGAAAACGGCTTCGCCGCGGGAATGGACGGCCAGCTTGCCGTAGATGTTCTTGATATGGGTCTGAACCGTGCCCACGGAAACGGAAAGAATCTTGGCAACTTCGCCATAGCTGTCGCCGCGGGCGATCAGGTCCAGAATTGCCGACTCGCGCTTGGTCAGGCTGGTGGCCGGGTCCTGCTCTCTTGCCGCAACCGGCTTCTTGTCGCCGCGGACCTTGGCCAGCACCATGCGCGCAATCGCCGGGCTCATGGGTGCGCCGCCCGAACGCAGATCGAGCACCGCGCGGGCGATGTCGGTCTTGCCGGCATCCTTGAGCACATAGCCTGACGCGCCGGCTTCGATGCAGGCCAGCACATTGGCTTCGTCGCTCGACATGGTGACGACCATGATGTCGGTTTGCGGATGCCGGCTGGTGCAGGCATGAATGACCTCGATTCCCGATCCGTCGGGAAGGCCGAGGTCGGTCATCAGCACCTGGGGCACATTGACATCCAGCCATGCCAGCGCATCCTTGACGCTCTCGACCGCGTCGAGCAGCTTGAGCCTCGGGTCCGATTCGATGGCGAGCGACAGCGCCTTGCGCGTGACTGCGTCGTCTTCCACGATCATTACGCCGATCGGCTCGCGCGATGTTTCTTGCACCATAATTACTCCTTACCAAGCGCAATCATACCTGCATCCTCGGATCGGCATGACCAACTTTCGGTTTATTGCCGCCGTCGGAAGGATTCGGAGAGGATTCAGACGGGATTATCGATATCAATAAACTCATGCTCGATATCGAAATGACTGGCCAGATGCTCGCCCAGGGACTTTACGCCGTAGCGCTCGGTCGCATGATGTCCGCATGCGAGATAGGCAACGCCGGCCTCTCGCGCCAGATGAACCGTCGGCTCCGAAATTTCTCCGCTCAGATAGACTGACGCACCGGCGGCGATCGCGTTGCCCAGCATGCTGTGCGCGGCACCGGTACACCATCCTATGCGGCCCAGCGGCTGCGCCGGGTCGCCGATCAGCAGCGGCGCGCGCTGCAATCTTGCAGCGACATGCCCGGCAAGATCGCCTACGGTTTTCAGTCCGGCATCCTGCGCGAAACCGAGCCATCCGAGGCTGTCGTCGCCGAAGCGCCCGTCCGGCACCAGGTCGAGCTGCCTGGCCAGCTGGACGTTGTTGCCGAATTCCGGATGCATGTCGAGCGGCAGGTGATAGGCGAACAGGTTGACGTCATGCGTCAGCAGCAACTTGAGGCGCCGGTGCTTGGGGCCGATCACGCGCGCATCCTCGCCCTTCCAGAAGTAGCCATGATGCACGATGATGGCATCCGCGCCGGCCGCAGCGGCCGCCTCCAGCAGGGCCAGGCTGGCGGTGATGCCGGTGACGATCTTGCGGATTTCGCCGCGTCCTTCGACTTGCAAGCCGTTTGGGCAATAGTCGCGAAAACGGTTAATATCGAGCGTTTGCTCCAGATGTTTTGCAAGCCCTTCCCTACTCATCGTTTTATGCATCACCGTTATCCTTAATATGCGACGTCTCTGGCTATTGTTCGCCCAAACCGTTACCGTCGGCCTGGCGCTCTGGTTCATTGTAGCGAGCCTGAAGCCGGAATGGGCTGTCAGCCTGCTTGGCGGCTCCCGCGGCAAGCCTGTGGTGACCTCGCCGGCACAAATTCTTCAGGCACCGTCTTCGGCCCCGGCTCAGGATTCCTACCGCGAAGCAGCAAGGCTGGCGATGCCGGCGGTGGTGAATATCTTCACCACCAAGGGCGCGCGCCAGCCCAAGACGCCCTTCATGGACGATCCGCTGTTCCGCCGCTTCTTCGGCGACCAGCAGGAGGACAGGCAGTTCAGCCTGGGCTCCGGCGTGGTGATCAGTCCGCAGGGCTATGTGCTGACCAACAACCATGTCATCGAGACCGCCGACGAAATCGAAGTCGCGCTGGCGGACGGCCGCAAGGCCGTGGCCAAGGTGGTCGGCACCGATCCGGAAACCGACCTTGCGGTGGTGAAGATCGACCTGCCGAATCTGCCCGCCATTACGCTCGGCAATGCCGATCAGGCACGGGTGGGCGATGTGGTGCTTGCCATCGGCAATCCTTTCGGCGTGGGGCAGACCGTGACCATGGGCATCGTCTCGGCCCTGGGGCGCAACCATCTCGGCATCAATACCTTCGAGAATTTCATCCAGACCGATGCCGCCATCAATCCCGGCAACTCCGGCGGTGCGCTGATCGATACCAGCGGCCACCTGCTCGGCATCAATACCGCGATCTATTCGCGCAGCGGCGGCTCGCTCGGCATCGGCTTCGCGATTCCGGTCACCACGGTCAAGGACGTGATGGAATCCATCATCGCGACGGGACAGAAAGTGCGCGGCTGGATCGGCGTCGAACCGCAGGACATCACGCCGGAACTTGCGGAGAGCTTCGGCCTGACCCGCAAGTCGGGCGCCATCATTGCCGGCGTGCTCAAGAACGGCCCGGCCGACAAGGCAGGCATGCGCCCCGGCGACATCCTGGTGGCGGTCGAAGGCAAGGCGGTCAGCGACACCACCGACATGCTCAACCTGATCGCGCAGCTCACGCCGGGCAACAAGGCCCGGATGACGGTATTGCGCAAGACGCAGGAATCGACGATCGAAGTTACCGTCGGCAAGCGGCCGAAGCCGCGGCGCGAAGAGCAGGAGTGAGCGCAGTGAGCGCCATGAGCGTCTTCTTCCAAGGAATCCCTACATGCATACACGCGACCTGATTCAATTTCTTTCCGAACTGAGCGAGAACAACAACCGCGCCTGGTTCGTCATGAACAAGCCGCGCTATGACATCCTCCGTGCAGAATTCCTTGAACTGGTGACCGGCATGATTCCCCAGATCGTGAAGTTCGATCCGGAGGTGGCGGGCTGCAATCCGAAAAAGGCGCTGTTCCGCATCAACCGCGACATGCGCTTCTCCAAGGACAAGAGCCCTTACAAGACGACGTTTTCCGCAGCGCTGACGGCAAGCGGCCTGAAAAAGCCGAGCCAGGGCGGCGGTCCGGCCTATTATTTCCATGTCGACGCCGAGGGAACGCTGCTGTTCGCCGGCGGCGAATACATGCCGCCTTCCGACCGCCTGCGCGCGATCCGCCAGCATGTGGTCGCCGATGCGGCGGGGTTTTCCAAGGTATTGAAGAACCGGAAGCTGAAGGAGACCTACGGCGACCTTCAGGACGAGGGCAAGCTGTCGCGGCCGCCGAAAGGCTTCGATGCCGATGTGCCGCATCTCGAGTACATCAAGCACAAGAGTTTCATCGTCTGGAAGGAGCGCAGCCTGAAGAAGGCGATTCCCGCCGATCTGGGCAAGGAAATCGTGTCCGGCTTCAAGGATGCCTATCCTCTCGTGCATTGGCTGCGGCAAGCCAAGTAACGGAAACCACCCGACCAAAAACAAAGGCCGCAAATGCCGGCCTTTGTTTTTGGTACCTTATCGCGCTGGAAAATCAGGCCTGATCGCTGGCTTCTTCCGGCGCCCGTGTCGCCCGGGCGAATACCGGCGCGATCAGCAGGCCGACTTCGAACAGCAGGCAGATCGGAACCGCCAGCAGCAGCTGGCTCATGATATCGGGCGGCGTGACGACCGCGGCAATGACGAAAGCGCCGACGATCACATAGGGACGCACTTCCTTGAGTTTTTCCACCGTCACCAGGCCCATGCGCACCAGCACGATCACCACGATCGGCACTTCGAAGGTGACGCCGAACGCGATGAACAGCGTCATCACGAAACCGAAATAACTTTCGATATCCGGCGCGACGCTGATCGATGCCGGCGCGAATTCATTGACGAACTTGAAGATCACGCCGAAGACGAAGAAATAGCAGAAGGCGACGCCGGCGATGAACAGCAGCGAGGACGACACCACCAAAGGCGCGACCAGCTTCTTTTCATGGGCATACAAACCGGGTGCGACGAAGGCCCATGCCTGGTAAAGCACCACCGGCAATGCAATCAGGAACGCCAGCAGCAGCGTGACCTTCACCGGAATGAGGAAGGGAGTGATCACCCCGGTTGCGATCATCTTGCTGCCCGGAGGCAGAGCGATCATCATCGGCATTGCGAGAATGTCGTAGATGCTGCCGGCCCATGGCATCAGGCACAGGAACACGATAATGATCGCAATGGATGCCCGCATGACCCGGTTGCGCAACTCCACCAGGTGTGAAATGAAGGTATCTCCGGCACCAGCCGTGTCGTCGTCGTTGATCATACGGAGGTGTTATGCAAATGTGATACGTAGGGTTTCATGGCCGGTCCGGCCGCGATGGGAGGAACATCCGGCATGCAGGGCTGCATGGCCCTTGCTCGGGAAACTGATCGGCATTGTCTGCAGGATCGGCATGCTGGATGGCTAGAGGACAAAGGAGTAAGGACTAAGGGCTCAAGAGCCGGAGGGGACTCATTGATGAAACGAGCCCGTGGACTTGCGCGCCGATGCAGGCCGGAACCTGGCCACCCGCGCCGCGCCCGACATGACATGGGTGCGCCGCCCGTTCTGCTTCTTGTACCAGGAAGGGACGGCCGAACTGCGTGCCAGTTTCTTCTTCCGGAAGTCCTTGGCCTTCACCGCGATCTGGTCCGGCGTCGTCGGTTCCAGCAGGGGATTGGCCAATGCCTCCTGCACCTCGGTCTGCATCTCGGCGACATTCTGCGCGATGGTCTGCTCGACGCTGGTAGCCGCCTCCTGCATTTCCTTCTGCATCTTGCGCAGCTCGTCCAGTTCGATCTCGCGGCTGACTTCGGACTTCACTTCATTGATGTAGCGCTGGGCGCGGCCGAACAGCGTGCCGGCCATGCGCGCGACTTTCGGCAGGCGCTCGGGTCCGACAACAACCAGGGCGACCACGCCGATCAGCGCAAGTTTGGAAAGGCCGAGATCAATCATGATGGGAAGCGGGCAAGGTTTGCATTCGCGGCATGGACGCGAGTCCTGCGCATGTCGTCATCGCCGCGATCAGCTTTTCTTTTCTTTCGCTTCGACATCGATGGTTGCCTTGTCGGCGGCAGCCTTCTCTTCGTCGCCCTTGACGCCATCCTTGAAACCCTTGACGGCCTTGCCGAGGTCGGAACCGATATTGCCGATCTTCTTGGTGCCGAAAATCAGCATGACGACAACCAGAACGATCAGCCAGTGCCAAATGCTAAATGAACCCATTGCTTTCTCCTCATGGACGCAAGCGCCCTATTTCAATCTGTTGCCGGCGGACCGGATCAGCGATCACCGCGCCAGGGGCGCGGACCGCCGATGACATGCAGATGGAGATGGTACACCTCCTGTCCGCCGTCGGGTCCGGTATTGAACAGTGTCTTGAATCCGCCGGTGCCCACGCCGCCATCCGCCGCCACGTAACCGCAGCCCTGCTCCTTCGCAAGCTTCGGCGCCAGCAGCATCATTTTACCCAACAACTTGGAATGACTTTCACTGCAGTCTGCTAGTGTAGCAACATGTTGTTTCGGGACAATTAAAAAATGAACCGGCGCAGCAGGATTGATGTCATGAAACGCGATCAGGTCGTCATCTTCATAGACAGTCTTGGTGGGAATCTGTTTTGAGGCAATCTTGCAGAAGATACAGTCGGTCATGATTTGTCCTGTTTGATGTTCTGTTGACGATGGCAAACTGTGGATGGTGCGATGGCGGAACAGTGAACCCGAAGCTGCTGCGGCCAGGCGTGACTTTGGTCACTTCGGTCACTTTGTCCGGGCGGCTTTCTCTTCGATGCCGGACAGTCCTTCACGGCGCGCGAGCTCGTCGATCACGTCCTGCGGCTTCAGATCGAATTGCGCAAGCAGCACCATCGAGTGAAACCAGAGATCCGCGCATTCATAAAGCACCTTGGAAACATCGCCGCCGGCACGCGCATCCTTTGCAGCCATCACGGTTTCGGTGGCTTCCTCGCCGATTTTCTTCAGGATGGCATCGTCGCCCTTGGAAAACAGGCGCGCGACATAGGATTTTTCAGGATCGCCGCCGTTGGCGATCTTGCGGGATTCGATGACGTCGGCGACGCGTTTCAGGATTTCACTCATGGCGGGAGACGGATGACCGCCTTCTCTCTGTTGATGTCTGTTGATGTCTGTGGTTTTGCCGTTGCTGCTGATTCGTCGATCGCGCGGCCAGCGGCATGCATTCCTGCATGCCGCTATTTGTAGATGGCGTCGGGGTCCTTGAGGACAGGATCGACAGCCTGCCAGTCGCCGCTGTTCGAATCGCCTTCGAATTTCTGGAAGAAGCAGGAGTGCCGGCCGGTATGGCAGGCGATCTTGCCGACCTGCTCGACCTTCAGCAGCACGACGTCTTCATCGCAATCGAGCCGGATCTCATGCACTTTCTGCGTATGGCCCGATTCCTCGCCCTTGTGCCACAGCTTCCTGCGGGAGCGGCTCCAGTACACGGCCTCGCCCAGCTCGACCGTCCTGGCGAGCGCATCGCGGTTCATCCAGGCGAACATCAGCACATCGTTGGTGCCGACTTCCTGGGCAATCACGGGAACCAGTCCGTGCTCGTCCCATTTCACCTTGTTCAGCCATTTGCCGGCGATGCTCATGCCAGCCTCATCGGTATGCCCTGGCCGGACATGAAGCTCTTCGCTTCCTGCACGGTGTGCTGGCCGTAATGGAAAATGCTGGCCGCCAGCACCGCGTCGGCCTTGCCGACCTGAATGCCGTCGGCGAGATCCTTGAGGCCGCCGACGCCGCCCGAGGCGATCACCGGAATAGAGATCGCATCCGACACGGCACGCGTCAGTTCGAGATCGAAGCCGCTCTTGGTGCCGTCGCGGTCCATGCTGGTGAGCAGGATTTCACCGACGCCCAGGCCTTCCATCTTTTTGGCCCACTCGACCACATCCAGGCCGGTAGCCTTGCGTCCGCCATGGGTGAAGACTTCCCAGCCGCCTTCCGCCTTGCGCTTGGCGTCGATCGCCACCACGATGCATTGCGAGCCGTACTTCTGCGCGGCATCGGCCACCATTTGCGGATTGGCAATGGCGGTGCTGTTGATGCTGATCTTGTCGGCGCCGGCATTGAGCAGGCGGCGCACATCTTCCACGGTGCGCACGCCGCCACCGACGGTCAGCGGAATGAAGACCTGGGAGGCCACCGCTTCGATGATGTGCAGGATCAGGTCGCGGCCATCGGAGGTGGCGGTGATGTCGAGAAAGGTCAGTTCGTCGGCGCCCTGCTCGTCATAGCGGCGGGCGATTTCGACCGGATCGCCGGCATCGCGCAGTTCGACGAAATTGACGCCCTTGACCACGCGGCCTGCGGTCACGTCGAGGCAAGGGATGATGCGTTTTGCAAGGGACATGCTTACTCTTCTTCCGTCTCTTCCTCGACGCCGCTCAAGGCGTCTGCGCGCTCCTGGGCGGCGCGCAGGTCGAGCGTGCCTTCGTAGATGGAACGGCCGCAGATCACGCCTTCGATGCCTTCATCCTGGACCGCGCAGAGCGCTTCGACGTCCTTGATGTTGTGAACGCCGCCGGATGCGATCACGGGGATGGTCATGCTCTGCGCCAGCTTGACGGTGGCGTCGATGTTGACGCCGGCCATCATGCCGTCGCGGCCGATGTCGGTGTAGACGATGGCTTCGCAGCCGTAGTCCTCGAACTTCTTTGCCAGGTCGATCACCTCATGGCCGGAGAGCTTGCTCCAGCCGTCGGTCGCGACCTTGCCGTCCTTGGCATCGAGGCCGACGATGATCTGGCCCGGGAAGGCGCTGCAGGCATCATGCAGGAAGCCCGGATTCTTCACCGCGGCCGTGCCGATGATGATGTAGGACAAGCCGTCGTCGAGATAGCGCTCGATGGTGTCGAGGTCGCGGATGCCGCCGCCGAGCTGGATCGGAATCTCGTCGGTGTCGTTTTCGATCGCAAACTCGCGCACGACCTGGATGATGGATTTCACCGCGGCTTCATTCTTCGGCTTGCCGGCGAAGGCGCCATTCAGGTCGACCAGGTGCAGCCGGCGCGCACCCTGCATCAACCAGTGCCGCGCCATTTCGGCGGGATCTTCGGAAAACACGGTGGCTTGGTCCATATCGCCCTGTTTCAGGCGCACGCAATGACCGTCCTTGAGGTCGATGGCAGGTATGAGCAGCATGGCTACATGTGTAATGGAATGGGTTGACGAAAGTGATGTTGGAATAGAAACAATTTTACGGAATCAGGGATTCCAGTGCGCAAAATTCTTGTAAAGCTGCAAACCTGCCGCAGCACTCTTTTCCGGGTGAAACTGGGTAGCGAATATATTATCTTTGGCGACCGCGCATGCAAAGGGCGCACCGTAGTCGGTTTCGCCGGCAGTATGAACGCGATTTTCCGGCTGGGCATAATAGCTGTGCACGAAATAGAAGTAACTGTTGTCAGCAATGCCATTCCACAGCGGATGGGACAGCGTCTGCCGGACCCGGTTCCAGCCCATCTGCGGCACCTTGAAGCGCGATCCGTCTTCCTGCAGCATGCCGTCGAGGCGGAAACGCACGACTTTTCCCGGAATCAGGCCGATGCCGGGCGTATTGCCTTCCTCGCTCAGGTCGAACAGCAGCTGCTCGCCGACACACACGCCCAGGAGCGGCTTGGTGCGGGTCGATTCGATGACGGCTTCCTGCAGGCCGGATTCGCGCAGGCAGCGCATGCAATCAGGCATCGCGCCCTGCCCCGGCAGGACCAGGCGGTCGGCGGCCCGGATATCGGCCAGTTCGCCGGAAATGCGCACATCGGCTTCCGGCGCGACATGGCGCAGCGCCTGCGCTACCGAGCGCAGGTTGCCCATGCCGTAATCCACTACAACGATTTTGTTCATGTCTGAAATGTCAATCGACGCTGTACGCCTTCCATATCGTCAACGTCATTTACGTCGTTACAGGCTGCCCTTGGTCGAGGGAATCGTTCCCGCCGCCCGCGGATCGAGTTCGGCGGCCATGCGCAGTGCGCGGCCGAATGCCTTGAATACGGTTTCGCACTGATGGTGCGCGTTTTCGCCGCGCAGATTATCGATATGCAATGTGACCAGCGCGTGATTGACGAAGCCCTGGAAGAATTCATGCGTCAGGTCGACATCGAAGGCACCGATCATCGCGCGCTTGAACGGCACGTGGAATTCGATACCCGGACGTCCGGAGAAATCAACAACCACGCGCGACAGCGCTTCGTCGAGCGGCACGTAGGCATGCCCGTAGCGGCGGATGCCCTTCTTGTCGCCGATGGCCTTGGCAAACGCCTGGCCCAGCGTGATGCCGACGTCTTCCACCGTATGGTGGGCATCGATATGCAGGTCGCCCTTGGCTTCGATGTCGAGGTCGATCAGGCCATGGCGGGCGATCTGGTCGAGCATGTGGTCAAGGAAGGGAACACCGGTATTGAGCTTTTGCTGACCGGTACCGTCGAGGTTGATCGCGACGCGGATTTGCGTCTCGTTGGTATTGCGAGTGACCTCTGCAACGCGGGGCGTGGACATGTGAGTAGTTACTATGATTTATGGAGCCAGCGATGCCATGAAGGCATCGAGCAGCAAGCGGTTTTCTTCGGGGGTGCTGACGGTAATCCGCAAGCAGTTTTCCAGCAATGGGTGCATTTTACCGACATTTTTGATCAAAACCTTATGATCCAATAATGCGGAAAAAACAGCATTGCTGTTTGTCTTTTCGTGCACAACGCGTACCAGCAGGAAATTCGCTGCCGACGGGAACACTTCGACGCCCGGAAGCACGCTCAATGCCGCCGCCAGGCGCGTGCGCTCTTCCCGCAGACTGGCCGCCTGTTCATCGAGCACATCCACATGGTCGAGCACGAATTCGGCTGCGGCCTGGGTCAGCACATTGATGTTGTACGGCGGCCGGACCTTGTCGAATTCCGCCAGCAGTTCGCTGCCGGCCGACATGTAGCCCAGCCGGATGCCGGCCAGACCGAGCTTGGACACGGTGCGCATGACCACCAGATTAGCAAATTCCGGCAGGCGCGGCATGAAACTGGTCTGGGCGAAGGGCTGGTAGGCCTCGTCGACCACCACGATGCCGGTATCCTGCGCGGCCCGGATGATCTCGACCATGTCGTTTTCATCGAACAGGTTGCCGGTCGGATTGTTGGGGTAGGCCAGATAGATGATGGCGGGCTTGTGTTCGGCAATGGCGGCCAGCATCGCCGGCTTGTCGAGGCTGAAGTCCGGGTTGAGTGGCACGCCGACGAATTCGAGGCCGGCGAACTTGGCCGACATCGCATACATGACGAAGCCCGGCGTGGGCGCCAGCACCTTGGCGCCGGGTTTCGCGCAGGCCACCGACAGCATGGTGATCAGCTCGTCGGAGCCGTTGCCGAGGACCACGTCATAACCGCCGGGCACGCCGAGGCCGGCGCAGATCTTCTGCTTGAGCTCGGTGTAGGACGGCACCGGATAGCGGTTCATCGCCACGTCGGCGAGCCGCTGGCCGAGCGCGCTGCGCAGGTGCTCCGGCAGCGTGTACGGGTTTTCCATCGCGTCGAGCTTGATGAAGCCGGCGGAGTCCGGCACATGATAGGCCGCCAGCGCACGCACGTCGGCTCGGATGATGTTGTCGATCAGGGACATGGTTGGTTTATCTCGATCTGAAGAAAGCGGCAGGCAGCAAGCTGCGCGCCGCGAAAAAAGGGTTCATGCAACCTTGTCGTCCAGCGCCGCCAGACGGGATTCGATCAGCCGGCAGTACTCGGCGTTGAGTTCGAAGCCGACGAAATTCCGGCCGCAGCGCCTGGCCGCCACCGCAGTCGTGCCGCTGCCCATGAAGGGATCGAGCACAACACCGTCGGGCGGACAGGACGCCTTGATCATGCGCTCGATGATTTCCAGCGGCTTCTGCGTCGGATGATCGGCGCGCTCGCGGTGTTCGCGGTGCAGGCGCGACACGCTCCAGACATCCTTCGGGTTGTAGCCCAGTTCCAGCCATTTGGCACCGACGAAAATCGACCGCGATCTTGCCTTCTTGGTCTCGGCATCATACGGGATGCGCACGGCGTCGAGATCGAAATGATAATCCCGCGCCTTCGCGAAGAAGCCGATGGTGTCGTGCACCGACGAGAAGCGGCGGGTGCTGCCGCCCATCGAAGGCACGCGGCGGTCCCAGATGATGGTGTTGATCATGGTCATGCGCTTTTTCAGCATGACGAAGATTTCCGGCGAGTAGCGCCAGGTCAGGAAAATGTAGAAGCTGCCGTTGGCCTTGAGCTTGGGCAGCGCCGCATCGACCCACTCCTCGGTCCATTGCAGATAGGCTTCGGCGTCGCGCTTGTCGGAATCGTTGCCGTAATCCTTACCCAAGCCGTAGGGCGGATCGGCGATTAGCAAATCGATGCTGCCGTCGGGAATGCGGGCCAGGCCATGCAACGCATCTTCGCAATGGACGGTGTTGATCCAGGACGTCATTGCCGCTCACCCGAAGACGAGCGTGCGTCCTGCGGCTGCGGCAAGGCGCCCGCGGCCTTGGCAGCAGCGACCATCCGGCGCCTTTCCGACGCCTTCATTTGAGCCGGTACTCGGCCGAACCGGCGTGTGCCTGCAAACCTTCGCCGTAGGCGAGTTCTGCTGCGATCCTGCCCAGCGTCTGTGCGCCGGCTTCGCTGACGTGGATGATGCTGGTACGCTTCTGGAAATCGTAGACGCCCAGCGGCGACGAAAAGCGCGCGGTGCGGGAAGTCGGCAGCACGTGGTTGGGGCCGGCGCAGTAGTCGCCGAGCGATTCCGACGAGAAGCGCCCCAGGAACATCGCGCCCGCATGGCGCACCTTGTCGGCCCACTGCTGCGGCTCTTCCGCCGAGATTTCCAGGTGTTCGGCCGCGATCAGGTTGGCGATCTCGCAGGCTTCGTCCATGTCGCGCACCTTGACCAGCGCGCCGCGGTTGGTGAGCGAAGTGCGGATCACTTCCTTGCGCGGCATGGCGTCGAGCAGGCGGTTGATGCTGGCCTCGACCTTGGCGATATAGGCGTCGTCCGGGCAGACCAGGATGGACTGCGCCAGTTCGTCATGCTCGGCCTGCGAGAACAGGTCCATCGCCACCCAGTCCGGGTCGGTCGTGCCGTCGCACAGCACCAGGATCTCGGAGGGGCCGGCGATCATGTCGATGCCGACGATGCCGAACACGCGCCGCTTGGCGGCGGCGACATAGGCGTTGCCCGGGCCGACGATCTTGTCGACCTGCGGAATGGTGGCCGTGCCGTAGGCCAGCGCGCCGACCGCCTGCGCGCCGCCGATGGTGAACACGCGGTCGACGCCGGCAATCGCGGCGGCGGCCAGCACCAGTTCGTTCTTCACGCCGTTGGGCGTGGGCACCACCATGATGACTTCCTGCACGCCGGCCACCTTGGCCGGAATCGCATTCATCAGCACCGACGACGGATAGGCGGCCTTGCCGCCGGGGACGTAGATGCCGACGCGGTCGAGCGGCGTGACTTTCTGGCCGAGCACGGTGCCGTCGGCTTCGGTGTAGGTGAAACCGTCGCTGCCGGTTTCGGCCTTCTGCCGCTCGTGATAGGCGCGAACGCGGTCGGCGGCGGTTTGCAGCGCGGCCCGGCGCTCGGGCGCGAGCGCATCCAGAGCCGCGCGCAGCTCTTCCTTGCCGATCTCGAGGCTGGCGACGCTGCCGCTGTCGAGCTTGTCGAAGCGGTTGGTGTACTCGAGCACGGCGGCGTCGCCGCGCGCCTTGACGTCGGCGAGGATCTGCGCGGCGGCGCGGTCGATGGCTTCATCCTCGCTGGCTTCGAACGCGAGCACGGCGGACAGCTGCGCCTTGAAATCGGAGACGCTGGAATCGAGTTTGCGAATCTGGAGGGTCATGATGTCGTTATGCCGCTTTCGAAGCTTTTTCGAAGGCCTCCAGGATCGGCTGCAGGCGCTCGCGCTTGAGTTTCAGTGCCGCCTGGTTGACCACCAGGCGCGAAGAGATGTCGAGGATGTGTTCGACCTCGACCAGGTTGTTGGCGCGCAGCGTGCTGCCGGTGCTCACCAGGTCGACGATCGCATCCGACAGGCCGACCAGCGGGCCGAGCTCCATCGAACCGTAGAGCTTGATCAGGTCCACATGGACGCCCTTGGCGGCGAAGTGTTCGCTCGCGCACTTGACGTACTTGGTCACCACCCGCAGGCGCGCGCCCTGGCGCACCGCATTGGCATAGTCGAAGCCGGCGGGCACCGCGACCGACAGCCGGCACTTGGCGATGTTGAGGTCGATCGGCTGGTACAGCCCTTCGCCGCCGTGTTCGAGCAGCACATCCTTGCCGGCCACGCCGAAATCGGCCGCGCCGTACTGCACGTAGGTCGGCACGTCGGAAGCGCGCACGATGATGACGCGCACATCCGGATCGTTGGTCGGCAGAATCAGCTTGCGCGACTTTTCCGGGTTTTCGGTGACCGTGATGCCGGCTGCTTCCAGCAGCGGCAGCGTTTCTTC
The DNA here is from genome assembly GCF_015352985.1 of Noviherbaspirillum malthae. Lineage (GTDB taxonomy): Bacteria > Pseudomonadota > Gammaproteobacteria > Burkholderiales > Burkholderiaceae_D > Noviherbaspirillum > Noviherbaspirillum malthae. Next base: position 19,641 of record NZ_JACYXF010000020.1, read on the forward strand.
GAAGATGCGGCCCTTGGAGAGTGCGAGTGTCAGTTGCCGGTTCATTTACTTGACCCGCTCGATGTTGGCGCCGACGGCGGACAGCTTGACTTCCATGCGGTCGTAGCCGCGGTCGAGGTGATAGATGCGGTCGACCAGCGTCTGGCCCTGGGCCGCCAGCGCGGCGATCACCAGTGAAGCGGATGCGCGCAGGTCGGTCGCCATCACCGGTGCGCCGACCAGCTTCTCGACGCCCTGCACGATCGCCGTGTGGCCGTCGATGTCGATGGACGCGCCGAGGCGGTTGAGTTCCTGCACGTGCATGAAGCGGTTCTCGAAGATGGTTTCGGTGACGCGGCTGCTGCCTTCGGCGATGCAGTCGAGCGCCATGAACTGCGCCTGCATGTCGGTCGGGAAGCCCGGGTATTCGGTGGTGCGGAAGCTGATCGCTTTCGGGCGCGCCGACATCTGCACGCGGATCCAGTCGCTGCCCGTGGTCAGCACGGCGCCGGCTTCGCGCAGCTTGTCCAAGGCCACGTCGAGAATGTCGCTGCGGGTGTTCTTCAACGTGACGTCGCCGCCGGCTGCCGCCACTGCGCACAGGAAGGTGCCAGTTTCGATGCGGTCGGCGATCACGGTGTGGGATGCGCCGTGCAGCTTGTCGACGCCCTGGATCACCAGGCGGTCGGTGCCGATGCCTTCGATCTTCGCGCCCATGGCCACCAGCAGGTTGGCGAGGTCGGTGACTTCCGGCTCGCGCGCCGCATTTTCCAGAACCGTCTCGCCTTCGGCCAGTGTGGCGGCCATCAGCAGGTTTTCGGTGCCGGTGACGGTGATCATGTCGGTGACGATGCGCGCGCCCCTGAGCTTCTTGGCCTTGGCGTGAATGTAGCCGGCCTCGATGCTGATCTCGGCGCCCATCGCCTGCAGGCCCTTGATGTGCTGGTCGACCGGACGCGAGCCAATCGCGCAGCCGCCGGGCAGCGATACCCTGGCTTCACCGAAGCGCGCCAGCAGCGGGCCGAGCACCAGGATCGATGCGCGCATGGTCTTCACCATCTCGTACGGCGCTTCGCACTTGTCGATGGCGCCGCCGTTGAGGGAAAAGCGGTCGTCATCCTGCTCGACGCGCAGGCCCATCTGGCGCAGCAGCTTGAGCATGGTGTTGACGTCCTGCAAATGCGGCACGTTCGACAGCTGCACCGTGTCGGCCGTGAGAAGGCCGGCGCACAGGATGGGCAAGGCGGCGTTCTTGGCGCCGGAAATGGTGATGTCGCCGGACAGGCGGTTGCCCCCGGTAATAAGCAGTTTGTCCATTATTTCTGGAATTCGTCAGGGGTGAGCGTCTTCATCGACAGCGCATGGATTTCCTCGCGCATGCGGTCGCCGAGTGCGGCATACACCAGCTGGTGGCGCTGGATCAGGCGCTTGCCGGCGAAGGCATCGGACACGATCACGGCATTGAAATGCTGGCCGTCGCCTTCCACTTCGAGGTGGGTGCAGTTGAGGCCGGCGGCGATATAGCTTTTGACAAGCTCGGGTGTAGGTAGCATGGTCTTCCCTTCGGGACCTGGTTGACCTGACGGTCTGGGTGATTCTTAGTGACGCAGCTTGTATCCGCGTTTGAGCATGCGGATCGCGAAGCCCGCGAGCAGCACGAAAAACACGCTGACAATGAAAAAGCTGAACAATGGATCGACGTCGGACTTGCCGAAGAAGCCGTAGCGGAAGCCGTCAATCATATAAAAAAACGGATTGAAGTGCGATACCGTCTGCCAGAAAACCGGCAGCGAATGGATGGAATAAAACACCCCCGACAAAAAGGTTGCCGGCATGATCAGGAAATTCTGGAAGGCCGCGAGCTGGTCGAACTTTTCCGCCCAGATGCCTGCGATCAGTCCCATGGTGCCGAGGATGGAGGCGCCCAGCAGGGCGAAAATGGCAATCCACCACGGTGCAAAGAAGCTCAGGTCGGTAAACCACGTGGTGATCAGGAACACGCCGGCGCCGACCGCCAGGCCGCGCACCACGGCCGCCAGCACATAGGCGGCGAACAGGTCCCAGTGCGACAGCGGCGGCAGCAGCACGAACACCAGGTTGCCCGTGATCTTGGACTGGATCAGCGAGGACGAACTGTTGGCGAAGGCATTCTGCAGCACGCTCATCATCACCAGGCCGGGCACCAGGAAGGCGGTATAGCGCACGTCCGGATAGACCTGCACATGCGCTTCCAGCACATGGCCGAAGATCAGCAGGTACAGCATGGCGGTCACGATGGGCGCGGTGATGGTCTGGGTCGCGACTTTCCAGAAACGCAAAATTTCCTTGTAGAAAAGAGTCTGGAACCCTGTCATCACTTCTCCCCTTCCATGATCTGGATGAACACGTCTTCCAGGTCGGCCTGCTGCAGATGCATGTCGTCGATCACGGCGCCGGCCTCGCGCAAGGCGGCGAGGATGGGCTCGACTTCGGTATAGTCGTTGACGCGCAGCGTGTACTTGCCGCCGGCGATGAGTTCGTCGGGATGGGACACCAGGGGCTTGAGCGCATCGGGCAGGCTGCCGCGCGCCAGGTGGACGATCAGCTGCGAGCCGGAAATCCGCTTGAGCAAGGCGGAAGTCGAATCCAGTGCGACGACCTTGCCCGCCTTAAGCATGGCGATGCGGTTGCACAGCGCCTGGGCTTCTTCCAGGTAATGCGTGGTCAGGACGATGGTGTGGCCTTCGCGGTTGAGCCGGGAAATGAATTTCCACAGCGTCTGGCGCAATTCCACATCAACGCCGGCGGTCGGTTCGTCGAGCACGATGACCGGCGGCCGGTGCACCAGCGCCTGCGCCACCAGCACGCGCCGCTTCATGCCGCCGGACAGTGCGCGGGTATTGGTATCGGCCTTGTTGGTCAGGTCCAGATTGGCCATGACTTCATCGATCCAGTCGTCGTTCTTCTTCAGACCGAAATAGCCGGATTGCATGCGCAGCGTCTCGCGCACCGTGAAGAAGGGATCGAACACCAGCTCCTGCGGCACGACGCCGAGCCGCTTGCGGGCTTCGCGATAGTCCTTGACGACATCATGGCCGTGAATCGATACCGTGCCGGAATCGGCGCGGTTGAGTCCGGCGATGATGGAAATCAGGGTTGTCTTTCCCGCACCGTTGGGACCCAGCAGGCCGAAGAACTCTCCCGGCTCGATGGACAGGGAAACGCCGCCAAGCGCCTGCAGCGACTTGTAGCGTTTTTCAACATTGACGATTTGAAGGGCAGCCATGGCGGCTTGATCACTTTATCGGGAAGGCTGCTTGCGCGCAGGAAGGCGCAAGCTTTGACGGAACCCTTGATTATATTGGATTTCCGGTCAGGAAGCCGGAGCGGGGACGGGCCGCCGGAGCGGCGGCAGACCGTCAATGATGGGCGAGATCGCCGTGATGTTCGCCGGCGTGTGTGATGGAAACGAGCTCGGCGACGCCGTACAGTTCGATGAGGCTCTGCAGGCTGGTGGAAGGATTGCGGAAGGCCAGCGGCTTGCCGGCACGCTGCGCGGCGCGCTGCCATGCCAGCATGGTGGCCACCGCGGCCGAATCGACCACCGACAGGCCACCAAGGTCGATCTGGGTCTGGCCTTCGGCGATCGCGCGCAAACCGGCTTCGAGCACGGTTTGCGCATTGTTGACGGTCAGCGTCAGGGTGGGCTGATACATGGACGGGCCGGTATCAGGACTTGGAGGATTTCGCGGCGCTGGCGGCCAGGCGCTTGTTCCTGTCCGACAGCGTCTTGATCAGGCCGTCGATGCCGCCCTTGCTGATTTCCGAGGCGAAGTTGCCCTTGTAGGTTTCGACCAGCCAGGCGCCGAGCACGTTGACGTCATAGATCTTCCAGCCGCTCGGCGATTTTTCGAGACGGTAGTTCAGCTGGATGGGATCGCCGCCGCGCGGCTGCACGACCTGCGAACGCACTTCGACTTCGGTATCGGACGCATCGGCGCGCAGGGGCTTGAATTCCAGCTTCTGGTCACGGACCTGGGAAATGGCGCCCGAATAGGTATAGATCAGCAGTGAACGGAACTCCGTGGTCAGCTGCTTCTGCTGTTCGGGCGTGGCTTCACGCCAGAAGCGGCCAGCCGCAAGCGCGGTCATGCGCTGAAAGTCGACATGCGGAAGAATCTTGGCTTCGACCAGTTCGAGCACTTTCTTCTGGTTTCCGCCCTGGATATCCTTGTCGCTCTTGGCGGCGTCAAGCACTTCCTGACTGATGCGCTTGACCAGCGCGTCGGGCGCTTCCTGAGCGGAGGCGGCAGGAGCAAAGCCGAGCGCACCGATCGTCAGGCTGGCGATGGCAAATAGAGTCTTGAGCAGTTTCATAGATTCCTGAGTGAAATAAGCAGTTTGCAGGAGCAACATGCAGCGCGAACGCCGCGCCGCAGTTCGGGAAACGCGCGACATGCCTTATCGGCATACCGGGCAACGGTCTATTGTTTCGTCTCCGCGCCGGGCATTGCACCCGTGCCTTCATTTTTTTCCAGTTTGACAACCGGTCCGGTGGCCGGTTCCGACGCGGATACCGGCGTACTCTTGCCTGCCGGCTCCTCGGCGGCTTCGGTCGGACCGACATCATGCTCATATTTGCTTTCCGGAACCTCTCCGTCGTACACCTTGCTCTGCCGGCGCTGCAAATAGGCATCACGTACGAATACATAGCGGTCCAGTGCCGCTTCTTCAAGCAGGTTGGAGGCATCGAGAACACTTGCGCGCAGATCGATCAGGCGGACCACGGTGCCGGTATTGCGCCAGTGCACCGGATCATAGTAACTCCAAAGATCGCCGCTCATATCCACCGGCAATGCAGCCGTGTCCCGCAAGGTGGAAGAACCGAAGACGGGAAGCACGATATAGGGACCCGACTTGACCCCCCACTTGCCCAGCGTCTGGCCGAAGTCTTCCCTATGCTTGGCCAAGCCGGCCTCGGACCCGATGTCCAGCACGCCGGCAAGGCCGAAGGTCGAGTTGACGGCAAACCGCATGACGTCGGACATGCCGTCTTCCACCTTGCCCTGGAGCAGATTGTTGAACGCCGTCCAGACGTCGCCGAGGTTGCCGAAGAAGTTGCTGATGCCGATCTGCACGAACTGCGGAACGACATTGCTATACACCTCCGCCGCAGGCTTCACCGCAGCCTGGTCAAGCTTGTCGTTGAAAGTGAACATGGCCCGGTTGAAACCTTCAAACGGGTCCTTGGGATTGTTGCTGGTAGAGGCGCAACCGGACAGTCCAATCGCCGCGGCAATCAGGCTTGTTGTTATTAGCGGTACTGCCTTCATTGTTATTCGCCTTCCTTTCCTTCCGCCGCTTTGCTGTAGAGAAACTGACTGATCAGGTTTTCCAGCACCACGGCAGACTGGGTCATCTTGATACGGTCGCCGGCGGCAAGATTGTTGGTATCTCCGCCCGGTTCCAGGCCGATGTACTGTTCGCCAAGCAGGCCCGACGTCAGAATCTTCGCCGAACTGTCCTTGGGAAACTTGTAATTGCTTTCAAGGCTCAGGGTTACGAGAGCCTGATAAGTCTTGTCGTCGAAACGAATGTCGGCCACACGCCCCACCACCACGCCGGCACTCTTGACCGGGGCGCGGGGCTTGAGGCCGCCGATGTTGTCGAACCGCGTCGTGACGGTATAGGTGGGCGCGAATGACAGGGAACTCATGTTGCCGGCCTTCAATGCCAGAAACACGAGTGCGGCTGCACCCAACAGGACGAACATGCCGACCCAGAGGTCCAATGATTTACGTTGCATGACTACACACTCACACTATAGGTTGCAAAACCGCTTGTATGGTTTCACGTCAAGAAAAAACTGTTTAGATTGCGTCCGCGGTGGCGACGTTGCCGTTTTTACCTTACCTCAATTGAACATGAGAGCGGTCAGCAGGAAGTCCAGCCACAGCACGGTCAGGGAAGCGATGACCACGGTGCGGGTCGTCGCGCGCGCAACGCCTTCCGGCGTCGGCTGCGCCTCATACCCTTGAAACAAGGCAACGAACGTTACCGCAAAACCGAAGACCACGCTCTTGATGACGCCGTTGGCAATATCCTTCCAGATGTCGACCCCGGCCTGCATCTGCGACCAGAACGCCCCTTCGTCGACGCCGATCATCAGCACGCCGACGATATAGCCGCCGAGAATGCCGACGGCGCTGAAGATGGCGGCCAGGATGGGCATGGCGATCACCCCTGCCCAGAAGCGCGGCGCGACCACGCGCTCGAGCGGATTCACCGCCATCATTTCCATGGCCGACAGCTGTTCGCCCGCCTTCATCAGCCCGATCTCGGCAGTCAGCGACGTGCCGGCGCGCCCGGCGAACAGCAAGGCGGTCACCACCGGCCCCAGCTCGCGCGTCAGCGACAGCGCCACCAGCAGGCCGAGCGCCTGTTCGGAGCCGTAGCGGTTCAGGGTGTAATAGCCCTGCAGGCCGAGCACGAAGCCGACGAACAGGCCAGACACCGCGATGATCACCAGCGAATAATTGCCGATGAAATGAATCTGGTCCGTGATCAGGCGCGGGCGGCGCCACAGCCCGGCCGATGCCATCAGGACGGAAAGGAAGGAGCGCGCGGCAAAACCGACGTTGGAAACCGATTCCCTTACCCAGCGGCCAATGGCCGACACCGCGTTGACGATCATCGCCGCCCTCCCATCTGCAAGTCTTCCGCGAGCGTGCGGCCCGGGTAGTGGAAAGGCACAGGCCCGTCCGCCTGGGCGTGGACGAACTGCTTCACATAGGGATCGTCGGAGGAACGCATCTGCTCCGGCGTGCCGTGGGCGACGATCTTCCCTTGCGAAAGGAAGTAGACGTAATCGGCGATGTGGAAGGTTTCGTGCACGTCATGCGATACCACGATGGAAGTCGAACCCAGGGCATCGTTGAGATGACGGATCAGGTTGGCGGTCACGCCCATCGAGATGGGGTCAAGGCCTGCGAAGGGCTCGTCGTACATGATCAGCTGCGGATCGAGCGCCACCGCGCGCGCCAGTGCCACCCGCCGCGCCATGCCGCCGGAAATCTCCGAGGGCTTGAGCTGGGCCGCGTTGCGCAGGCCGACCGCATGCAGCTTCATCAGGACGAGGTCGCGGATCATGTCTTCCGGCAGCCGCGTATGCTCGCGCAGCGGGAAGGCGACATTTTCGAATACCGACAGATCGGTAAACAGCGCACCGTGCTGGAACAGCATGCCCATCTTCCGGCGCTGTACATAGAGCGCCTTGCTGTTGCGGGGATCGATGGCTTCGCCGGCCACTGTGACCGTACCCCGCTGCTGGGAGATCTGTCCGCCGATCAGGCGCAGGATCGTCGTCTTGCCCGAGCCGGAGCCGCCCATGACGGCGACCACCTTCCCCTGAGGGAAATCCATATGGAGTCCGGAGAGGATAGGCCGCGGCCCATAGGCAAAATGAAGATCGCGGATTTCGACGAGATTAGGCACAGCGGGGGAATGTTTACGCAAAGGTGAGATTGTAGTGCAGAAATTGCAATCGCACTTTTGGCATAAACCAAGCCGCGCCGAAAAACCAACAAAAAAGCCCGCCAAATTCGATGATCTGGCGGGCTTCTTGCAACAAAAACAGCTTATACGCCTTAGCGCGGCAGGACCGACGAACCCATCAGGTATTCATCGACGGCACGCGCGCACTGGCGGCCTTCGCGGATGGCCCAGACCACCAGCGACTGGCCGCGGCGCATGTCGCCTGCGGCGAAGACCTTGTCGACCGAGGTCTTGTAGCAGTTGTCGCCCTCGGTGCTTGCCTTGGCATTGCCGCGGGGGTCCTTTTCGACGCCGAAGGCATCCAGCACCTGTTGTACCGGCGAGACAAAGCCCATCGCCAGCAGCACCAGATCGGCCTTCAGTTCGAACTCGGAGTTCGGCACTTCCTGCATCTTGCCGTCTTTCCATTCGACACGGGCGGCGATCAGCTTTTCAACCTTGCCGTTCTTGCCTTCCAGGCGCTTGGTCGCCACTGCCCAGTCACGTTCGCAACCTTCTTCGTGTGACGAGGAGGTGCGCAGCTTGGTCGGCCAGTAAGGCCAGACCAGCGGCTTGTTTTCTTCTTCGGGCGGCTGAGGCAGCAGCTCGAACTGGACGACGGAGGCAGCGCCGTGGCGGTTGGAAGTGCCCACGCAGTCGGAGCCGGTATCGCCGCCGCCGATGACGATGACGTGCTTGCCGCTTGCCATGATCTGGTCCTTGACCTTGTCGCCGGCATTGACCTTGTTCTGCAGCGGCAGGAATTCCATCGCAAAGTGGACGCCCTTGAGTTCACGGCCCGGAACCGGCAGGTCGCGCGGGTTTTCCGCACCGCCGGTGATCACGACCGCATCGAAATCCTTCTTCAGCTGGTCGGGGGAAATGGTTTCCTTGGCCCAGTTGTAGACGTTGGACGGGAAATCCTTGCCGACGAAGACGCCGGTGCGGAAGGTCACGCCTTCGGCCTTCATCTGCTCGACGCGGCGGTCGATGTGCGACTTTTCCATCTTGAAGTCGGGGATACCGTAGCGCAGCAGGCCGCCGATGCGATCGTTCTTCTCGAACACGGTGACGTCGTGGCCGGCGCGCGCCAGCTGCTGGGCAGCCGCCATGCCTGCGGGACCGCCGCCGACGACGGCAACCTTCTTGCCGGTCTTGGCAGAAGGGATCTGAGGGACGACCCAGCCGTTTTCCCAGCCCTTGTCGATGATGAAATGCTCGATCGACTTGATGCCCACCGGATCATTGTTGATGCCCAGCGTGCAGGCAGCTTCGCAGGGTGCCGGGCAGATGCGGCCGGTGAATTCCGGGAAGTTGTTGGTGGAATGCAGGTTGTCCAGCGCTTCCTTGTAATTGCCGTGGTAAACCAGGTCATTCCAGTCGGGAATGATGTTGTTGACCGGGCAGCCGTTGTTGCAGAACGGGATGCCGCAATCCATGCAGCGTGCGCCCTGCACCTTGGCGTCGGCGTCGCTCAGATGGACGACGAATTCCTTGTAATGCTTCTTGCGTGCGACGGGGGCTTCGCTTGCTTCCTGCAAGCGCTGGAATTCCAGAAAACCGGTGACTTTACCCATGATGTTCCTTCAGTGTTCTTATTTGTCTCCCTGGCGTCCCTACCGGGGCGCTTCGGGCCGGGAAGCGTCTGCCGCCGTTGAGAATTGCGGCGACGGACATTCCTCTACCTAACCTCCTCCGCCAGGGACTGGGGAGGAGGGACAAAACAGCAAATACCTTGATTACGCTGCGACCTTTTCTTTTGCCTGAGCGGCGGCATACATTTCGCCCAGAGCCCGCTTGTAGTCGGTCGGGAAGACCTTGACGAACTTGCTGCGGCCATTGGCCCAGTCGTCGAGCAGGTTGCGCGCACGGGTGCTGCCGGTGTACTTGAAGTGGCGTTCGATCAGGCCCTTGAGGATCGCCTCGTCGGTCTGGCGCTCGGCGCCGCGGGTGGCGGCATGCCATACCGACTTGTCGAACTTGGCTTCCTGCTCGGCCGAGGACAGCACCGGATCGAGGGCCACCATCGACATGTTGCACTTCTTGGCAAACTCGCCGTCCGGATCGTAGACGTAGGCCACGCCGCCCGACATGCCCGCCGCGAAGTTGCGGCCGGTTGCGCCGAGCACGACCACGGTGCCGCCGGTCATGTATTCGCAGCCGTGGTCGCCGGTGCCTTCGACGACGGTGACCGCGCCGGAGTTGCGCACCGCGAAACGTTCGCCCGCCACGCCGTTGAAGAAGGCTTCGCCGGCGATCGCGCCGTACAGCACGGTGTTGCCGACGATGATGTTGTCGACAGCCCAGCCGCGGAACTCGGTGTTCGGACGCACGATGATGCGGCCGCCCGACAGGCCCTTGCCGACGTAGTCATTGCCTTCGCCGACCAGGTCCAGCGTGATGCCGTGCGCCAGGAAGGCGGCGGCCGACTGGCCTGCGGTGCCCTGCAGCTGGATGTGGATGGTGTCGTCCGGCAGGCCTTCATGGCCGTAGCGCTTGGCGACCTCGCCCGACAACATGGTGCCGACGGTGCGGTTGCGGTTGCGCACCGGCGAGATGAAGGACACTTTCTCGCCCTTCTCCAGCGCGGCCTTGGCCTGCGCGATCAGCTTGTGATCGAGCGCGCCGTCGAGGCCGTGATCCTGCTCTTCGACCTGGTAGCGCGGCTCGGACTCCGGCACTTCAGGCTGGTAGAAGATCTTGCTGAAGTCCAGGCCCTTGGCCTTCCAGTGCGCGATCGCCTTCGACTTGTCGAGCAGGTCGGCTCGGCCGATCAGCTCGTTGAAGCTGCGAACGCCCAGCTGGGCCATGATCTGGCGCGCTTCTTCGGCGACGAAGAAGAAGTAGTTCACCACGTGTTCCGGCTTGCCCTGGAATTTCGCGCGCAGGACCGGGTCCTGGGTGGCGACGCCCACCGGGCAGGTATTCAGGTGGCACTTGCGCATCATGATGCAGCCCTCGACGACCAGCGGCGCAGTCGCGAAACCGAATTCGTCGGCGCCGAGCAGCGCGCCGATGACGACGTCGCGGCCGGTCTTGATCTGGCCGTCGGTCTGCACGCGGATGCGGCTGCGCAGGCGGTTCAGCACCAGGGTCTGCTGGGTTTCGGCCAGGCCGAGTTCCCAAGGCGAGCCGGCATGCTTGACCGACGACAGCGGCGAGGCGCCGGTGCCGCCGTCATGGCCGGCGATCACGACGTGATCGGCCTTGGCCTTGGCAACGCCCGCGGCCACCGTGCCGACGCCGACTTCGGACACCAGCTTGACCGAGATCGAAGCTTTCGGATTGGCGTTCTTCAGGTCGTGGATCAGCTGCGCCAGGTCTTCGATCGAGTAGATGTCATGGTGCGGCGGCGGCGAGATCAGACCGACGCCCGGCACCGAAAAACGCAGCTTGGCGATGTACTCGGAGACCTTGTGGCCCGGCAGCTGGCCGCCTTCGCCCGGTTTCGCGCCCTGCGCCATCTTGATCTGGATCTGGTCGGCGGAAGTCAGGTACTCGGTGGTGACGCCGAAACGGCCCGATGCCACCTGCTTGATCTTCGAGCGCAGCGAATCGCCGGCCAGCAGCGGCAGGTCGACTTCGACGCGGTCCTTGCCGATCACGGAAGCGAGCGTTTCGCCCTTCTTGATCGGAATGCCCTTCAGTTCCATGCGGTAGCGGTTCTCGTCCTCGCCGCCTTCGCCGGTGTTGGACTTGCCGCCGATGCGGTTCATCGCGATCGCCAGCGTGGCGTGCGCTTCGGTCGAGATCGAGCCGAGCGACATGGCGCCAGTGGCGAAGCGCTTGACGATTTCCTTGGCCGGTTCGACTTCGTCGATCGGGATGGCTTTCGACGGATCGATCTTGAACTCGAACAGGCCGCGCAAGGTCATGTGGCGCTTGGACTGATCGTTGATGATCTGCGCGTATTCCTTGTAGGTGTTGAAGTTGTTGGAACGGGTCGAATGCTGCAGCTTGGCGATCGCGTCCGGCGTCCACATGTGGTCTTCGCCGCGCACGCGGAATGCGTATTCGCCGCCGGCGTCGAGCGCGTTGGCCAGCACCGGGTCGTTGGAGAAGGCCAGCTTGTGCAGGCGCAGCGCTTCCTCGGCAACCTCGAACACGCCGATGCCTTCGACGTTGGACGCGGTGCCCTTGAAGTACTTGTCGACCAGCGCCTTGTTGAGGCCGATGGCTTCGAAGATCTGCGCGCCGCAGTAGGACATGTAGGTCGAGATGCCCATCTTGGACATGACCTTCATCAGGCCCTTGCCGACGGCCTTCTGGAAGTTGTAGATCGCCTTGTCAGCCGACAGCGCGCCCGGCAGGCCCTTGGCCATTTCGCACAGCGTATCCATCGCGAGGTAGGGATGGATGGCTTCCGCGCCGTAGCCGGCGAGCAGTGCGAAGTGGTGGGTTTCGCGGGCGGAACCGGTTTCCACGACCAGGCCGGTCGAGGTGCGCAGGCCCTTGCTGACCAGGTGCAGGTGGATGGCCGACGTTGCCAGCAGCGCCGGGATGGCGACCTGCTCCGAATCGAACTTGCGGTCGGAGATGATCAGGATGTTGTGGCCCGACTTGACGGCGTCGACGGCTTTCGCGCACAGCGATGCCAGGCGCGCCTCGATGCCTTCCTTGCCCCAAGCGACCGGGTAGCAGATGTTCAGTTCATGCGACTTGAACTTGCCGCCGGTGTGCTTGCTGATGTTGCGCAGCTTGGCGATATCGGCGTAGTCGAGGATGGGCTGCGACACTTCGAGCCGCATCGGCGGGTTGATGTTGTTGGTGTCGAGCAGGTTCGGACGCGGGCCGATGAAGGATACCAGCGACATGACCATGGCTTCGCGGATCGGGTCGATCGGCGGGTTGGTCACTTGGGCGAACAGCTGCTTGAAGTAGTTGTAGAGCGTCTTGTTCTTGTTGGACATGACGGCCAGCGGCGAGTCGTTGCCCATCGAACCGACGGCTTCTTCCCCGGCGGACGCCATCGGCGCCATCAGGAACTTCAGGTCTTCCTGGGTGTAGCCGAACACCTGCTGGCGGTCCAGCAGCGCGATCTCGGACTTCGGCTCGACCGGCTCGGCATCGAGTTCGTCGAGCTTGATGCGCACGGAATCGATCCACTGCTTGTACGGCTTGGCGTTGGCGTAGGTGTCCTTGAGTTCCTTGTCGTCGATGATGCGGCCGGCGTCGAGGTCGATCAGGAACATCTTGCCCGGCTGCAGGCGCCATTTCTTGATGATCTTCGATTCCGGGATCGGCAGCACGCCGGACTCGGAAGCCATGACGACGAAATCGTCATCGGTCTGGATGTAACGCGCCGGACGCAGGCCGTTGCGGTCGAGCGTGCCGCCGATATGGCGTCCGTCGGTGAAGGCCATCGCGGCGGGGCCGTCCCACGGCTCCATCATCGCGGCGTGGTATTCGTAGAAGGCGCGGCGGTTGTCGTCCATCAATGTATGGTTTTCCCAGGCTTCCGGGATCATCATCATCATCGCCTGGGCGAGCGGGTAGCCGGCCATCAGCAGCAGTTCGAGCGCATTGTCGAAGCAGGCGGTGTCGGACTGGCCTTCATAGATCAGCGGGAACAGCTTCTGCAGGTCGTCGCCGAGGACGGCCGACTTCATCACGCCTTCACGGGCGCGCATCCAGTTGAAGTTGCCCTTGACGGTGTTGATTTCGCCGTTGTGGGCGATCAGGCGGTAGGGGTGAGCCAGCGGCCACTCGGGGAAGGTGTTGGTCGAGAAGCGCTGGTGAACCAGGGCCAGCGCGGAGACGCAGCGCGGATCCTGCAGGTCCTTGTAGTAAACACCGACCTGGTCGGCCAGCAGCAGGCCCTTGTATACAACTGTGCGCGCCGACATCGACGGCACGAAGAATTCCTTGCCGTGGATCAGGTTCAGTGCCTGAATCGCGTGGCCGGAGGATTTGCGGATCACGTACAGCTTGCGCTCGAGCGCGTCGGTGACCATGATGTCCGGGCCGCGGCCGATGAAGATCTGACGGATGACCGGCTCTTTGGCGCGGACGGTCGGCGACATCGGCATGTCGAAGTCGACCGGCACGTCGCGCCAGCCCAGGACGACCTGGCCTTCGGCGGACACGGCGCGCTCGATTTCCTGTTCGCAGGCGATGCGGGAGGCGTTCTCCTTCGGCAGGAAGACCATGCCGACGCCGTATTCGCCGGGCGGCGGCAGGTTGATGCCCTGCTTCGCCATTTCTTCACGGTAGTATTGGTCGGGGATCTGGATCAGAATGCCCGCGCCGTCGCCCATCAGCGGATCGGCGCCGACTGCGCCCCGGTGGTCGAGATTCTTCAGGATGAGCAGACCCTGCTCGACGATGGAATGGCTTTTCTTGCCTTTGATGTGGGCGATGAAACCGACGCCGCAGGCGTCGTGTTCATTGGAAGGATCGTAAAGACCTTGCGCGTGCATAAAGATTCTCCGCAACTTTTGGGGTATTGAAGCAGAAGGATAGTGCAGCGCAATAGATAGTTCAATCTAAATTAAATAGGGTCGGAGTCAAATTAAGTATTTCACCAACTTTGCACACAAATAAATGGGGACAGAGAGAATTTGCACAGACTTGGTGCGCTTCTTGATATCAGATGGTTAGACAAGCGAGACTTTCTGACAGGAGCTAAATCGGTTCAGCTTCGGCTTTCGGCTTGGCCGGCCTTCCCCGCTTGGCAGGACTCACCCTGCGGCTTGTCTGCTTGGCAAGAACCTTGAGAAACTTTTCCGAGCCCAGCGGCCACCCCTTCGCGACCGCGGTTTCCAATGCAAGCCACTGGCTCTCCACCAGACCTTGGTCGATCAGGCTGCGGTAAGCCGCTTCACGGTCGAAAGGCGTGTTGCCGAGCGCCCAGAACAGCGGATGATCGTGGATCAGCGGGTCCGAACGCATGCCGGCATGATGGGCATGGCTGGACCATGGATATTCGCCCGGCATGCCTGCCAGGCCATGCCTTACCGGACTCAGTTCGATGTACTGGCTGCATGTCAGGAAATAGTTTTCCGACTCGATGACCGTGGCCTTGTAGCGGCTCTGCCAGAGCGTGCCGGCACGCTGATACTTGGCATTGAAATAAGGGACATAGTGCCGTCCCACCCACTGCATCATGCGCGCCAGCCCGGTGTTGTCGGACGGCGACACCAGAAGCTGGATCTGCGACGGCAAAAGCACATAAGCATGCACCGCCACCTTGAATTGCCTTGCTGCGTCCCGCAGCCAGCCGAGAAACTGGGTATGGTCGGCCGCATCGCGGAATATCGGCTGCTGGTCGATGCCGCTCTGCAGGATGTGATGCGGCTGATTCGGTACAACTAGACGCGGAAGTCGTGCCATGGTGAGCGGTCGTTAGGCCATGCGGATGCGGCGGGTGGGCGCATTTTATCGCAAGCACCCGGCTGCATGACGGCTGGGAACCGGTTCAACTATCCCGGGGCGGCAACCTGCGATATGTCGGGCGGAATTTCCTTCCAGCCGTCTTGAACGCGCCGGAAGCGATATGGCGGGTTCTCCAGAAACTCGCTTTTTTCTTCATCGAAGCGGCATAGCGTGATGTCGACTTCCGCGTCTTCCCCGTTGCTTCCGGTTTCGATGAAGTTGAAGGAGTTGGGTGCGCCGGGCCGTGTCCTGTACGAGGTGGCGGTGCCCGCCCCGCTCAATATGAAATGCCGGTTCAGAGCAGGAAAACTCTCGCGCGTGGTGGCGATGTAGGGCACATGCACATGGCCGCTCAGGACGAGATCGAAATCATGCCGGGAAAACTGTTCGGCTGTTGCTTCGACATCGATCAGCCTGTTATGCGCATCCTGCATCCAAGCGGTATGCAGGGGCTGGTGGACGCAGGCAATGCGGATGCAGTTGCGGGGCGATTCCGGCGGAGCCTCCTTCAGCGTCGCCTTGAAATGCGCCGGCGAAAGCTTGCCGCGGGTATGCCGCAGCGGACTGGTGCTGTTGAAACCGAACACGGCCACATCGCCGCCGAACCAGGTGCCGCTCTGCCTGCCCAGCGCCGCGCAGTAATTCCTGTAGGGAAAAAGCCCGCGGGCAAGCAGATCGAAGAGCGGAATGTCGTGGTTTCCCGGGATGACCAGCAACGGGGGCGGAAGCGACTGGAAGAAGCGCTTGGCGGCATCGAATTCGGCGCGGCGCGCACGCTGCGTGATGTCGCCTGACACGATAATCAGGTCCGGCTTGCGGGCGGAAACGATGTTGCGCAATGCATCCACGACCGCCGGTATCTCGGTACCGAAATGGGTATCGGACAAGTGGACGATCAGGGTCATGCAGACGTCCTGGCCGGCACGACGACCTGCAGCGCCCCTCGCACGGTACGGAATGACAGCGGTGTGCGGCACCTGACGATTTCCCCGTCGACCACCGCATCGATGCCGCTGCGGCGGGTTTCGACCTCGAAGCTGTCGGTACAGAAGGTTTCGAGCTGCGAGTCGCTCGCCAGGTTGCGCATCACCCCGCGCAGGATGAGCCGGCAGATATCCAGCCGGGTGACAGGCCGCATCACGAAGACAGCCATGCCGTCTTCCGGCGTCTGCTGCGCCACCTCCTTGTCGAGATGCGACAGCTGCATCAGGTTGTTGGTCACGAACACCATGCAGGTCCGCCGCACCAGCTTTTCCTTTCCGACATGCATTGCGATGCTGAAAGGCTTTTGTCCGCGAAACAGCGAAACCAGCGCCGCCAGCACCGCAACGATGCGGAAGCGGCCAAACCTGGATTTCACTTCCTCCCGGTGCCGGATCAGCTTGCTGTAAAGGCCGAAGCTTGCGTTGTTCAGGAAGATGCGGTCATTGATATAGCCGACCGAGACGCGTTCGATCCTGCCCTCAACCAGGTTGCGCGCGGCTTCGGCTGCATCCGTGGGTATGGACAGGTCGCGGGCGAAATAATTGAAGGTGCCTGCGGGAATGATGCCCATCTTGACATCGTGCTCGCAGCACAGCGCCGCGACCGTGTTGATGGTGCCGTCGCCGCCGGCGGCGGCGACGATGCCGTCATGGTCTTTCGCATCCAGCACGGCTTGCCGAGCCGCGGCGAGGAAGTCGTTGCCCGGCGTCATTTCCATGACGCGGAACGATGCGCCAGCCTCAGCAAGCGCGTCCGTGACTTCCTTGCGGAAAGCCGCCGCGTTGGTATCGCCGGCGCGGGCGTTGAGAAGTACGGTAATGGCGGAATTGGCGGAAAGTTGGGGTTGCCGGGATAGGGAGCCAGTCATACCTGTCCGCTTGCGCGGGCGGAGTGGATCAAGTTGCAATAGCTTGGCGCGCATGCGTTTGGCATGCATTGATACTTCTCAGGAAGACGATGCAGCGAAGCGCTCGATGCACTTACAGGATATTGCGGGTCCATGCCGGTTCGGCGGCACGGCGCCGTTCGAGGCCGCGGACGATCAGCGTGCGCAGCTCGTTCAGCGGCACCACCTCGGCCTGCTCGATCTTCGCCGGCGGCCTGTCCATGTCCCAATCGCCGTAGATGAAGCCGACCGGCTGACGGTTCAGGGTCAGGGGCAGCACGGTGAAGCTGCGCACCGTCGGCAAGGCGTCGCGCCACCAGCGCGGCAGCTTGCTGGCGAAGGCGGAATTCTGGGCGTTTTCGACGAAGATCATCTTGTCGTTGGCCAACGCGGCATGGAACACGTCGGGCTGGTAGGCGTCGCTGAACATGAGCTGCGCAAGCAGATCCTGCAGCCCCTCGCCGAAATAGATGTTCACCGCATAGCGCGATTTCTCGCGGTCGCGCAAAAAGGCAATGGTCCGGCTGAAACCCAGTCCCTGATGGACCGTCTCCAGCGCCATGGTCAGCAGCTGGCCGCTGCTGGCCGTCGGCAGCGCGCCGCGCAGATCCGCCACGCCGCGCGTCAGCAGCGCGGCCGCGTCGGCGGGCTTGCCCAGTTTCACCGGCTCGGGTTCGGGCTCGGGTTTGGCTTCCAGATCGGTGCGCCGGCGCTGGCGAATGACGACCGCATCCTCGGTCACCGCCTTGCGCTGCGCGGCGTCGAACGCCGACAGCATCTGCGAAGGATCGATGCCGAGCATGTCGGCATAGTCGGCGGCCAGCGCCGCAAGCTGGATCTCGATGTCCGCATTGTCATCATTGGAGGCAAGCAGGCCGGAGCAGCGCGTCGAGACGGTCGACATGGCGATCAGCCAGTCCTTGTGATCGAGCGGCTCCTCCGGCTTCCTCGCCGGCATGTCATGCATGGTTTCGACGACCGCCGCAGGCAATCCCCAATGCCGGGCGGCGCGCCGGCCGACTTCGTCCAGATTCAGGCCCAGGATCGCCTGTGCGCCGGCATCCTCGCCGGCGCCGGTGCGCGCGCAATGCTCAAGCACCAGCTGCCAGCGGTCGGAGAGGTAAAAGCTCACCATCATGCGGCCCAGCGAATGCAGCATGGAGCACACCACCGCCTCTTCGGCGTCGCGCGAGCTGGCCGATGAGGCGAGCTGGCGCGCGATATGGCCGGCGAGCACCGCCTTCTGCATTTCCGCGCGGGCATTGGCCGACTCCGACGACGCGGCCGACAGGCCGTCCACCAGCTTCAGGCCGAGGGCGAGATGCCCGATGGCTTCGGTCCCCAGCACCATCACCGCCTTGGACACGGTATTGATGCCCTGGCCGAAGACGGAATACATGGCGCTGTTGGCAAGCCGCAGGACTTTCTGCGTCAGCGCCGGGTCCTGCAGGACGGTGCGCGTCATGTTGAATTCACGATCGTCGTCGCCGCGCATGGCGCCGAGGATGGCGCTCACGACCTTGGAAAAACCGGGCAGGTCGCCGCGCTGGCGCACGCGCGACCACAGCAGCTCCATGGTCTTGTCGGCGTTGACCGGCTCTTGGTGCAAGGGTGCATTCATGGAGTCGGTCTCGCTATTGCATGACGGCGGCCGGCGCTTCGGCTTGCCTCGGGCTGGCCGGGCGGGACGGCGGCTGCTGCGACTTGAGCAGCGTGACGATATCGCCCGGCAGCAGCGGGCGGCCGGTATGAAAGCCCTGGATCAGGCCGCAGCCGTGGGCGGCGAGGAATTCCAGCTGCTCTTCGTTTTCCACGCCTTCCGCGACCGTGCTCAGATTGAGATGGCTGGCCAGGCTCAGCACCACGTTGCAGATGGCCACATCCTTGACCGAGGTCGGCACGTCCTTGATGAAGGCGCGGTCGATCTTCAGCGTGGCGATCGGGAAGCGCTTCAGGTAGGCGAGCGAGGAATAGCCGGTGCCGAAGTCATCGATGGCGATCCTGACATTGCGCGCGGTCATCGCGGTCAGAAGCGCTTCCGCATGCTCGGGGTCGGACATCAGGATGCCTTCGGTGATCTCCAGCAGCAGCTGCTGGCCGTCGAGCCCGGACAGGGCCATGGCCTCGTCCATGATGTCGAGGAACTGGTCGTTTCGGAACTGGCGCGGGCTGACGTTGACCGAGACATACAGCGGCCGGCCGGCGATTTCCTCGAAACGCTTGATCTGCACGCAGGCCGACTTCAGCGCCCAGGCGCCGAGCAGGTTGATCAGGCCGTTGCTCTCGGCCATGGGAATGAACTGCGCCGGCGACACCATGCCCTGCCCCGGCCGAGCCCAGCGCATGAGCGCTTCGAAGCCCATGATCTGGCGGCTGCGGGCATCGACGATGGGCTGGTAATGCAGCAGGAATTCGCCGTCGCGCACCGCCTGGAACATCGCCGCCTCCATCGAGACGTCGTGTTCCGGCTGGGTGAATTTCTCGTGGTTGTAGATCACGCAGCGCGCCTTGCCGGTTTCCTTGGCGCGGTACATCGCGGTATCGGCATGCGCGAGCAGCTTGACTTCGCTGTCGCCGTGCTCGGGGAACACCGCCACGCCGATCGAGGTGCCGACATACAGGGCATGTCCCTGGATTTCGAAAGGCAGCTGCATGGTGGAGATCATGCGGCGGGCGATGATCTGGATTTCCGGCTCGGAGATGGCGCCGGGCAGCACCGCCACGAATTCGTCGCCGCCGACGCGCGCGAGCGTATCGACGTCGCGCAAGGTATCGGCCAGGCGCGTCGCCGCCACTCTCAGCAGGGCGTCGCCGACCGGATGGCCGAGGGCGTCATTGACCTTCTTGAAACCGTCCAGGTCCAGCGCCAGGACGGCAAACCCGCGCCCGGTGCGGCGCGACTGGGCAATCGCCATGCGGATGCGGTCGGACAGCAGGGAACGGTTGGGCAGGCCGGTCAGCGCATCATGGGTGGCCATGTGGCGCAGCCTTTCCTCGGTGGCCTGCTGGCTGGAGATGTCGCGGCCCACCGCCAGCAGTTCCGGGTCGCCGTCGGCGCCGGCGTAAGCGGTCACTTGCAGCTCGACCCACAGCGAGGCCGACAGGGTCTTGAGGCGGACATTAACCTTGCCCGGCTGGCCGGTGCCGAACACCTGCGAAATCACCATGCCGACGACGGGCCGGTCGGCCGGCATCACGAAATCTTCCAGGCGCTGTCCGGCCAGGCTTTCCCCCGGCGACATCAGCTCGCCCGCGCGCCGGCTTGCATAAAGAATCACGCCCTTGGCATCGAGCCGGAACACCGCATCGCCAGCCGCCTCCATGAGGCTCTCAAGCTGTACCTGTGCAGCAAGTTCGGTCCGGTCGCGGCGCATGGAAAACATGGTTAAACGCTGGTCTTTATAAGAAGCTTTCGGTCGACGTCTTCGTAGTCGAGGAAGATTGAGCCCTGTTCAGGCCACATGTTGCAGCATCTTAACAAATTGTAGGCAAGAAATTTCAACGACACCAAAAAACTTCCAGTGAACGTTACACAATGTGTGGCAAGTTCATGATTTTGCATAAAAAAAGCCCCATGACGGGGCTTTTCGAATTTTCCGGACCTTGCTGCCGATCCGGCGATCTGCAGCAGGGTCTCAGAACGGAATATCGTCGTCCATGTCGCTGAAATTCGGCGCAGGACGGCTGGCACCGCGGGAAGCACCGCCTGCACCTCCGCCGCCGCCCATGCTCGGGCTGCTCTGGCGCGGCGCCGGGGCGCTGCTGCCGTAATCATCGTCCATCGACGGTGCGCCGCCGCCCATGCCCTGGCGGCTGCCCAGCATCTGCATGGTATCGGCGATGATTTCGGTGGTGTAGCGCTCGACGCCTTCCTTGTCGGTCCACTTGCGGGTCTGCAGGCGGCCCTCGACGTAGACTTGCGAACCCTTCTTCAGGTACTGACCGGCGATTTCGGCGAGTTTGCGGTAGAAGGTGATCCGATGCCATTCGGTCAATTCCTTCTTTTCTCCGCTGTTCTTGTCTTTCCAGCTTTCGGTGGTCGCGACCGCGACGTTGGTGACTGCATCGCCGTTCGGCATGTAGCGCGTTTCCGGATCGCGCCCCAGGTTGCCGACGATGATGACCTTGTTGACCGATGCCATAAATTTCTCCTCAAGCTGACTGACTCAATAATGATCGTAAAGATCGATATGCAATGCGATAGCGCCGCCCGCCCGACTCAGGCGGCTTCCGCAGCCTGTGCGGGGGCCGCGCTGCCGCGGCGCGGCAGGTTCCTCATGCTGGCGGCAATTATAAGCCAGACAACAGTGAGCCCCGCCCCCACGGCGAACACCGACGATGCGCCGACATGCTGCTTCAGCCAACCGCCGAGCGCGCCGCCGCAGAACAGTCCGAGCGCCTGCAGGGTGTTGTAGACGCCCAGCGCCGACCCTTTGGCCGCCGGCGGTGCGATGCGCGACACCAGGGACGGCTGGCAAGCCTCAAGAATATTGAAAGATACGAAAAACGCCAACAACAATCCGACCAGCAGCATCCAGTGGGCGCCGCCATGCGACATGAACAGCCACAGCCCGAGCTGCACCAGCAGCATCAGCGCGATGGCGCCCAGGAAGACATGCTTCATCCGGCCGCGGCGCTCGCCGGCGAACACCGGCGGCAGCATCAGGGCAAAAGACAGCAGCACCACCGGCAGGTAGACCTTCCAGTGCGCGGCCAGAGGCAGGCCGGCATAGTCGACCAGCGCCGCCGGGACCACCACGAACATCGCCATCTGGGTCATGTGCAGCGCGAACACGCCGTAGTTCAGGCGCATCAGTTCCCTGTCGGCCAGGATTTCGGAAAACGGCACGCGCCGGGTTGCGATCATCGGCGGCGCTTCCGGCACCACGTACAGCACCACCAGGATGGCGAGGATGGACAGGATGCCGGTCAGCGCGAACAGGCCGCCCATGCCGATCAGGTTGTACATCACCGGCGCGGCGATCAGCGACAGCGCGAACGTTAGGCCGATGGAGCCGCCGACCATGGCCATGGCCTTGGTCCTGTGCTCTTCGCGCGTGGTGTCGGCGATGAAGGCGGTGACGGCAGCGGAGATGGCGCCGGCGCCCTGGATGGCGCGGCCGACGGTGACCCAGAACAGGGTGTCGGCCGCCGCGGCGATAAAGGAGCCGATGGCAAAAAGGACAAGCCCGATAATTATTATGCGCTTGCGGCCGTATTTGTCGGAAGCGACCCCATATGGAATCTGTCCGAAGGATTGCGTCAATCCGTAGATGCCCATCGCGATGCCGACCAGCGTGGCATTGTCCCCGCCCGGCATTGATTTCGCGTGCACGGCAAACACGGGAAGGATGAGAAACATGCCCAGCATGCGCAGCGCGAAAATCGATGCCAATGACAGGCTGGCACGAATTTCGGTGGGGCTCATGCGGGTGCTGATGTCGTCGGCGGGAGAGGTAGCTGACACAGTGCTCACGGGCTGGAATCCAGAAGATACGACGGACTTTAAAACCCGCTATAGTAGCAGGTTGACCCGTATAAAGCCCGACAGGACAAGGGTCGTTGAGGTTTAGTCATCGGCAGCCGCCGGCCGCGACCGTCTTGCTGACTGATGAAGTTGCCATGCCCGGAAAATGCATGGGCGCGCATGCGCCGCATCCGCAAAACGACATCCCCTCGACGCTTTCGTTGCCTCCTGCCGGGCAGCAGTGCTTCTTTGCTTTTGTTTCACCATTGCATCATCACGTTGTTGCATATCGACAAATTGTCAGGAACAAGCCCTAACTGAAAGCAGTTCATGGAAGAAATAAGAATTCGCGGTGCCCGTACGCACAATCTGAAAAACATCAATCTCGAACTACCCCGCAACAAGCTCATCGTCATCACCGGCCTGTCCGGTTCCGGAAAATCCTCACTGGCCTTCGACACTTTGTATGCCGAAGGCCAGCGCCGCTATGTCGAATCGCTGTCGGCCTATGCGCGCCAGTTCCTGCAATTGATGGAAAAGCCGGACGTGGACATGATCGAGGGCCTGTCGCCGGCGATCTCGATCGAGCAGAAGGCCACCTCGCACAACCCCCGCTCGACCGTCGGCACCGTGACCGAGATCCACGATTACCTGCGCCTGCTGTATGCGCGGGTCGGCACGCCCTACTGCCCCACCCATCCGGAAAACCCGCTGGCGGCGCAATCGGTGTCGCAGATGGTGGACGCCGTGCTGGCCATGCCGGAAGACACCAAGCTGATGATCCTCGCGCCGGTGGTGGCCAACCGCAAGGGCGAGCATGTCGACCTGTTCGAGCAGATGCAGGCGCAGGGCTTCGTGCGCTTCCGCATCCAGAGCGGCACGCATGCCGCCAAGATCTATGAAGTCGACGACCTGCCCAAGCTGAAGAAAACCGAGAAGCACACCATCGATGTCGTGATCGACCGCGTCAAGGTCAAGGCCGACATCAAGCAGCGCTTGGCGGAAAGCTTCGAGACCGCCCTGCGGCTGGCCGAGGGACGCGCGATTGCGCTCGAGATGGATACCGGCAAGGAGCACCTGTACTCGAACAAGTTCGCCTGCGTGGTCTGCGGCTACTCGCTGCAGGAACTGGAGCCGCGCCTGTTCTCGTTCAACAACCCGATGGGCGCCTGCCCGGAGTGCGACGGCCTCGGCCACATCGAGTTCTTCGACCCCAAGCGCATCGTCGCCTTCCCCAACCTGTCGCTGGCCAGCGGCGCGGTGAAAGGCTGGGACCGCCGCAACCAGTTCTATTTCCAGATGCTCTCCAGCCTGGCCGAGCATTACAGCTTCGACGTCGACACGCCCTTCGAAAAGCTGCCGGCCAACGCCCAGCAGGTGGTGCTGTACGGCTCCGGCCGCCAGACCGTGCCGTTCACCTATGTGAACGAGCGCGGCCGCTCGGTGGTGCGCGAGCATACCTTCGAAGGCGTGGTGAACAACCTGCAGCGCCGCTACCGCGAAACCGATTCCATCGCGGTCAAGGAAGAGCTGGCCAAGTTCATCAACCAGAAGGCTTGCCCCGCGTGCGAAGGCGCCCGCCTGCGCATCGAGGCGCGCAATGTCAAGGTCGGCAACGGCAGGCAGGAGCGCGCGATCTACGAAGTGGCATCGACGCCGCTGCGCGAAACCCTGGAATTCTTCGAGAAGCTGAAGCTGACCGGCGCCAAGAAGGAGATCGCCGACCGCATCATCAAGGAAATCGTCTCGCGCCTGAAATTCCTGAACAACGTCGGCCTCGACTACCTGTCGCTGGAACGCAGCGCCGACACGCTGTCGGGCGGCGAGGCGCAGCGCATCCGCCTGGCGTCGCAGATCGGCTCCGGCCTGACCGGCGTGATGTACGTGCTGGACGAACCCTCGATCGGCCTGCACCAGCGCGACAACGACCGCCTGATCGCGACGCTGCAGCACCTGCGCGACATCGGCAACAGCGTGCTGGTGGTCGAGCACGACGAAGACGCAATCCGCTGCGCCGACTACGTGGTCGACATGGGCATCGGCGCCGGCGTGCATGGCGGCGAAGTCATCGCCCGCGGCCCCCTGCCCGACATCCTGAAGAACAAGAAGTCGCTGACCGCGAAATACCTCAACGGCACGCTGGCGATCCACGTGCCGAAGAAGCGCACGCCGGCCGATCCGGAGCGCCAGCTAGTGATCGCCGGCGCCACCGGCAACAACCTCAAGGACGTCACCCTGGAGCTGCCGGTCGGCCTGCTGACCTGCATCACCGGCGTGTCCGGTTCGGGCAAGTCGACGCTGATCAACGACACGCTGTATCACGCCGCCTCGCGCCATCTGTACGGTTCGCAGGCGGAGCCGGCGCCTTACGAGTCGATCTCCGGCCTCGAGCATTTCGACAAGGTGATCGCCGTCGACCAGGCGCCGATCGGCCGCACGCCGCGCTCCAACCCGGCGACCTACACCGGTCTGTTCACGCCGATCCGCGACCTGTTCTCGACCGTGCCGACCGCCAAGGAACGCGGCTATTCGGCCGGACGCTTCTCGTTCAACGTCAAGGGCGGCCGCTGCGAATCCTGCCAGGGCGACGGCGTGCTCAAGGTCGAGATGCACTTCCTGCCCGACGTGTATGTCCCTTGCGACGTCTGCCACGGCAAGCGCTACAACCGCGAAACCCTGGAAGTGCATTACAAGGGCAAGAGCATCCATGAAGTGCTGGAGATGACGGTCGAGGAAGCGCACGAGTTCTTCAAGCCCGTTCCCGTCGTGGCGCGCAAGCTGCAGACCCTGCTCGACGTCGGCCTCGGCTACATCCGCCTCGGCCAGAGCGCGACCACGCTGTCGGGCGGCGAAGCGCAGCGGGTGAAGCTGTCGCTGGAACTGTCCAAGCGCGACACCGGCCGCACGCTGTATATCCTGGACGAGCCGACCACCGGCCTGCACTTCCACGATATCGACCTGCTGCTGAAGGTGATCCACCGCCTGCGCGACCAGGGCAACACCGTCGTGATCATCGAGCACAACCTCGACGTGATCAAGACGGCGGACTGGATCGTCGACCTCGGCCCCGAGGGCGGTGCCGGCGGCGGGCAGATCATCGCCAGCGGCACGCCGGAGGATGTGGCGAAGAATCCCGCCAGCCACACCGGCAAGTACCTCGCTCCGATGCTGAAGAAGAAATGACGGCCAGACATCTTCGCATCAGCGGCAAGGTTCAGGGCGTGGGCTACCGGGCTTCGTTTGCCCATCAGGCTCGGGCGCTGCGGCTGTCGGGATGGGTGCGCAACCGCATGGATGGCTCGGTGGAAGCCGCCGTGCGCGGCACGCCCGAGGCGGTTGAGCAGATGGTTGCGTGGTCGCAGTGCGGGCCCGTGTCGGCGCAGGTCAGCGATGTGGTCGTCACGTCCATTGATGACGCGGCGCTGCCTGGCGACGGGTTCGACGTGTTGGCGACGCAATAGTTTTGCGTCTTGAAGAAGGCTAGATAGAACGGGGCTCTGTACCTGTTGCCAAGGACTGATGTTCGGAGAAAGCTTGAACATTGTTTTCTCCGTAGAGGCTTGCTTTGCCGGGACTGGCCCCGGCGGGCCACCTACTTCTTTGTGTCGACAAAGAAGTAGGCAAGAAAACGTCCCCGGTACGCAGCCCCTGCGGGGTTCCCGAAAAAAGCAGCGGGTGTCGCGGGAAGCGAAGCAAACTCGCCTTCGGCTCAGACAAGCTTCGCTTCTTTTCCGCGCCACCCGCTGCTTTTTCGGCTGCGCACAAGGGGTTTTACCCCATCCCCACCCTAGCCCTCCACCTCGCCGGCCGCCCTTGAAGGGGAGGGAATCGAGGGTTGTGCATGTCGCTTCCATTGTTTTGACGGTACGACAACTACGGCGTTTGAACTCGTAGTCTTCGCTCGTTCAGCGCACTACAGTCCCCTCCCCTTCAAGGGGACGTAGCAGGGGTTTCGCAACGCATGCGTTGCGCCTGCGTAGTCGGAGCCGCTTGCAAGCGGCGAGGTGGAGGGCTAGGGTGGGGATGGGGTAAAAACTCGCCCCTTCTGACGACGCCAAAAGAGCGCAGCGCCGGGCGGATAAAGAAGCGCGGACTGTCTGAGCCGAAGGCGAGTTTCCGCGCTTCCCGCCTGGCGCCGCGCTCTTTTGGGAACCCCGAAGGGGCGTCGGTATCGGGGTCGTTTTCTTGCCTACTTCTTTGTCGACACAAAGAAGTAGGTGGCCCGCCGGGGCCAGTCCCGGCAAGCCTCAACGAAGAAACCAACCTTCAAGCTTTCTCCGAACAAAAGCACTTTGCACAGGCACAGAGCTCGACACTACCCTTACCAACTTCAAACTAAAGTAGCAGTCAAGGCCTTTCCCGCAAATTTACCGGCCCGGCATCCCCATCCACAACCCCACCGGCACGAAAGCCAGCGCAGCCAGATTCCCCAGCAGCACGATCGAAGCCACCTTGTCAGGCTCCTGCTTGTACTGTTCCGCCACCATGAAGCAGAAAACGGCGGGCGGCAATGCGGCAAACAGATACATCTGCCCGCGCTGCATGTCGTTCATCGGCATGACCTGGTCAAGCAGCCACGCAACGATCAGCCCGCCCACCGGACAAACAATTGCGCCCACCAGTCCGATGTGCCAGCTCTTGAAATTCACGTCCAGCATGCGCACGCCGAGCGCAAACAGCATGATGGGAATGCAGGCATCGCCCAGCATCTTCAACGCCGTCATCAGCGGCGCGGGCAGGGAAATGTGGAAGATCGCGAACACCATGCCGATGGCCATGGCCAGCATCATCGGGCTGACCAGGAATTTCCAGAACGGCGTGCGCTGGTTGCGGCCGCTTTCGATGATCTTGATGCCCACCGAGAAGTAGATCAGGTTGCAGGCCATGAACAGGGCCACGGCCGCGGCCAGTCCGGCGCTGCCGAAGGCCAGCGCGGCGAGCGGCAAGCCCATGTTGCCGCAGTTGTTGTACATCATCGGCGGCACGAAGGTACGTGCGTCATAACCGAACAGGCGCGCCACCGGCCAGGCGATCAGGCCCGATCCGAGCGAGATGATGACGCCGGCGAGTATCAGCGTGCCGCTGCGCGCCAGATCGAAATCCTTGGCCGCCAGCGCGCTGAAGATCAGCAGCGGGCAGAGCACGTCCATGCTGACGCGGTTCACCGACAGCATGTCGTTCCTGACCCGTTCGCCGCGCAGGCGGGCGTAGCCGTAACCGACTGCGATGATGAAAAAGACCGGCAGGATGATGCCGAGAATGCGCTCAAGCACTTGCATGAAAAACTTTCGATGACGCCAATACCGTTGGGCATTGTAGCCAGATCTGCGCGGCCGCGTTTTTCCGGGGAAATTTCAAGGCCGCCGATCATTCCGGCATGCCTGCTGAACGAGCGGCGGCAGATGACGAAACGCTATCTCAAGCGATTCCGGCTTAGCGCAGCAAGCGGTCCTCGGCCCTGGCGACGCCGTCGGTCGTGCCGCGCAGCACCACGATGTCGCCGCCCTGCAGCACGGTCTCCGGCGTCACGTCGATGCGGCTCTTTCCGCGCCGCACGATGGTCACTTCGGCACCGAGTTCGGCGAGCCTGAGCGCGGAGAGCGCCTTGCCGACCGCATTGGCGCCTTCGCCGAGATTGACGGAATGCAGGCGCACATGCAGGTGCTCGGCGTCGTCGGGAGCATCGCCTGCGCCATGGAAGTAGCCGCGCAGCGACGCGTAGCGCTCGTCGCGCGCCGCCTGCACCCGATGCACCACGCGGCGCAGCGGAACGCCAAGCATCACCAGCGCATGCGAAGCCAGCATGAGGCTGCCTTCGATCGCTTCCGGCACGACTTCGGCCGCGCCCGCCTCGCGCAGCTTCTCAAGTTCGCTGTCGTCATGGCTGCGCACGATGACCGGCAGTGCCGGCGCAAGATCATGCGCGAAATGCAAGACCTTCAGTGCCGACGGCGTGCTGGCGAAGGTAATCACCAATGCGGCCGCACGATGGACGCCGGCGGCGACCAGGCTTTCCCTGCGCGCGGCATCGCCATACGACACGTTCGCGCCGGCCGCCTGGGCTTCGCGCACGCGGTCGGGATCGAGATCGAGCGCATGGTAGGCGATGCCCTCCTCTTCCAGCAGCCTGGCCAGGCTCTGGCCGCTGCGGCCGAAACCGGCGATCAGCACATGCTTCTGCACCGTCATCGTGCGGCTGGCGATCTGCGTCAGCGCCAGCGACTGCATCATCCATTCGTTGGCGGACAGCTTCATGACGATTGCATCCGACTTGTCGATGATGAAGGGCGCGGCCAGCATGGACAGCACCATCGAGGCCAGGATCAGCTGGATGATGAGCGGATCCATCAGCTGCAGGCCGCCGGCCTGGTTGAGCAGCACGAAGCCGAATTCGCCCGCCTGCGCCAGACCCAGCCCGGTGCGCAGCGCCACGCCGGTGGACGCGCCGGTGAGTTTGGCCAGCGCGGCGATGAGCGCGAATTTCAACAGCACCGGCGCCGTCAGCAGCAGCAGCACCAGCCACCAGTTTTCCAGCACCAGGCGCACGTTGAGCAGCATGCCGATGGTGATGAAGAACAGCCCGAGCAGAACGTCGCGGAAGGGCTTGATGTCTTCCTCCACCTGGTGCTTGTATTCGGTTTCCGAGATCAGCATGCCGGCGACGAAGGCGCCCAGCGCCAGCGACAGACCCGCCTTTTCGGTGATCCATGCCGCGCCCAGCGTGATCAGCAGCAGATTCAGCATGAACAGCTCCTGCGAGCGCCGCTTGACCACGATGCGGAACCAGCCGCGCATGAGCTGCTGGCCGATGACCAGCAGCAGCACCAGCACGATGCCGGCCTTCAATCCGGCCAGCAGCAGCGTCGCCATGAGATCGTCGGTATTCCTGGCCAGCGCGGGCACCATGATGAGAAGCGGCACCACCGCAAGATCCTGGAACAGCAGAATTCCGAAGATCTGCCTGCCATGCTCGCTTTCCAGCTCCAGCCGCTCGGTCAGCATCTTGGATACGATCGCCGTCGACGACATGGCCAGCGCGCCGCCCAGCGCGAAGGCGGCGCGCCAGCTGATGTCAATGACCTGCGGGAGAAGGCGGGCCACGATCCAGCCGAACAGCATGGTCGCGCCTATGGTCAGCAGCACCTGGGCCATGCCGAGGCCGAACACGGTGCGGCGCATCGCCGAGAGTTTGGGCAGGGAGAATTCGAGGCCGATGGAAAACATCAGGAACACCACGCCGAACTCGGCCAGCGTATGCGTGGTCACGTTTTCGCTGGCCAGACCGAGGCCGTGCGGGCCGATGAGAATGCCGACCAGCAAGTACCCGAGCATGGGCGGCAGATGAAGCATGCGGAAGACGACTACGCCGAGCACCGCCGTGCTCAGCAGGATCAGTGTGAGTTCAAGAGCCGAATGCATTCTTTGTTATCGTTTTGATTAGAAGACGCCGACCGTCCGCCGGAAGTGCCTGCATCGGTGACGATGCGGCAGCCGTACGGGACAGCAGGCGTTGCGAAACGTTCAGCATAGGCAAGCAGAAAAAATCTTGACCCGCAAGAAGACGGCTTGAGCCGGCTCAAGACAAAATTTTTTGTTTGAACTGGCAGATTTTTTGCTTGGCTAATTCGTTTATACTTCCGGCATGAGTGTAACCGATGCAAAAACCCTGCCGAAAGCTTTTGATGCAGAGACTGCCCAGCGTGCCCTTGCACTGGCTTGCGAAACGCTGCAGATCGAAGCCGATGCCCTGCTGGTACTGAAAGAGCGACTCGTCCATCCGAACGAGGACAGCTTCATCAACGCGGTCGGCCTGCTGCTGAACTGCACCGGGCGCGTCGTCGTGTCCGGGATCGGCAAGTCGGGCCATATCGCCCGCAAGATCGCGGCCACCCTGGCCTCGACCGGCACGCCGGCGCTGTTCGTCCATGCGGCCGAGGCGCTGCACGGCGATCTCGGCATGATCACCGAAAACGACGCGGTCATCGCCATCTCGTATTCCGGCGAAGCGGCCGAATTCATATCCATCATTCCCATCATCAAGCGCATGGGCGCCAAGCTGATCGCCATCACCGGCAATCCGCAGTCCCGCCTGGCGCAGCTGGCCGACGTCCACCTCAACGCGCATGTCGACAAGGAGGCCTGCCCGCTCAACCTGGCCCCGACCGCCAGCACGACGGCGACACTGGCGCTGGGCGACGCGCTCGCGGTCGCGCTGCTGGACGCGCGCGGCTTCCGCGAGGAAGACTTCGCCCGCTCCCATCCGGGCGGCGCGCTGGGACGGCGCCTGCTGACCCACGTGCGCGACGTCATGCGCAGCGGCGACGCGGTGCCCGCGGTGAAGGCCGACGTGCCTCTGCCCTCCGCCCTGCTGGAAATCACGAAGAAGGGCATGGCCATGACGGCCATCGTCGACGACCGCCGCCAGGCGATCGGCATCTTCACCGACGGCGACCTGCGCCGCCTGATCGAAGCCGGCCAGGACCTGAGCAAGCTGAAGATGGCCGACGTCATGCATGCCAATCCGCGCACCATCAACCCCGACCAGCTGGCGGTCGAGGCGGTGGAGCTGATGGAACAGCACCGCATCAACCAGTTGCTCGTGGCCAATACCGACGGCGTGCTGGTCGGCGCGCTGCATATCCATGACCTGACACGCGCCAAGGTGATCTGATGGACCAGCAAGCCGCATCCAGGGCCTCCAGGGTCCGCCTGATGATCTTCGATGTCGACGGCGTCCTGACCGACGGCAGCCTGCACTACGGCGCCGACGGCGAGCTGATCAAGACCTTCAACGTGCTCGACGGCCACGGCATCAAGCTGCTGCAGGCCTCCGGCGTGGCGACCGCCATCATCAGCGCGCGCAAGTCGGCGCTGGTGGCGCGGCGCGCCGGCGATCTCGGCATTCAGCATCTTTTTCAGGGCGTGCACGACAAGCGCACCGCGTTTGAACAGCTGCTGGCACAGACCGGCATTGCGGCGGACGCCTGCGGTTTCGTCGGCGACGACGTGATCGATCTGCCCATCCTGCTGCGCGTGGGTTTTGCCGCCAGCGTACCGAACGGCCATCCCGAAGTGCAGTCGCGCGTCCATTATGTGACGCAGGCGCACGGCGGACGCGGCGCCGCGCGCGAGCTGTGCGACTTCATCCTGCGCGCGCAGGGCAATTATGCGGCGGCCATGGCGCCGTATCTGGCATGAAGGCTGGGCCGGGCATGTTCCGCTTTCGCCTGGTGGCGATCATCGCGCCCCTGATTGCGCTGGCGCTCGGCAGCTTCTGGCTGTTCGAAGTTCTGCGCAGGGCCGGCGACGAGGCGATGCCTCCCCCCGAGCGCAAGGAACCGGATTTTTACGTGGAAAATTTCAGCTACGTGAAGATCGGCAAGACCGGCAAGGCGCAGTACCATTTTTCGGGAGCGAAGATGACGCACAACCCGCAGGACGACTCCTACGATATCGTGCTTCCCGTCATCAACAGCGTGGGCAAGGAAAGCGGCCGCGGGCCTATGGTGGTGCGCGCCGAACGCGGCACCGTCAACAACGACAACAGCCAGATCCACCTGTACGAGAACGTGCAGCTGGACCGCCCCGCCACCGCCAATGCCCAGGCCATGCACGTGCGCTCCGAATACATGCTGGTGCTGCCGGACGACGACGTCGTCAAGACCGACAAGCCGGTGAAAATCTCCGTCGGGCAATCCGTGCTGACAGGCACCGGCATGGTTGCCAACAATGCGACGCGCGAGCTGCAGCTGTCGAACAATGTTCATGGCACGTATCAAGCTCCGCAACGCTGATTCGATATAACTTGATGCTACTGTTCCGGGATCGCCGATGAAACGATTTTTGTGGTTGCTGCTGATGCTGGGTATGTCCGCCGCCGGCGGCGTTCATGCGGAGAAGGCGGATTCCGACAAGCCGACGAATGTCGAAGCCGACCAGATGGCCTATGACGACGTCAAGCAGATCAACGTCTTCACCGGCAATGTGATCCTGACCCGGGGCACGCTGATCATGAAGGCGTACAAGCTGACCGTCACGCAGGACCCGGCCGGTTATCAGTATGCAACGCTGCAGGCGGCGCCGGGCGGACTGGCGACATTCCGCCAGAAGCGCGACAGCGGACCGGATCAGTGGATGGAAGGACAGGCCGAGCGCATCGAATACAACGGCAAGACGGAAATCGTGAAGCTGTTTGTGCGGGCGAAGATGCGCCGCCTCGAAGGAAACAAGGTCATGGACGAAGTGGAAGGCGAATTCATCTCCTACGACAGCCGTGCGGAATTCTTCACCGTCAACAACACGTCGAGCGGTGAAACGAAGCCGGGCGGCGGCCGGATCAAGGCGGTGATACAGCCGCGCACGGATACGAAGGGCAAATAGCATGGCAAGCACATTGGTCGTTCGCGGCTTGCAGAAAAGCTATGGCGCCCGGCAGGTGGTGCACGACGTGTCGCTGCAGGTGGAAAGCGGCGAAGTGGTCGGGCTGCTCGGTCCGAACGGCGCCGGCAAGACGACATCGTTCTACATGATCGTCGGCCTGGTGCCCTCGGATGCGGGAGAGATCGACCTCGACGGCGCGGCAATCTCGCGCCTGCCCATCCATCGGCGCGCGACACTGGGGCTGTCCTACCTGCCGCAGGAAGCCTCGGTGTTCCGCAAGCTGACGGTGGAAGACAACATCCGCGCGGTGCTGGAACTGCAGCGCGAGGATAACAAGCCGCTGGGCAAGGAAGCCATCGACAAGCGGCTCAACAAGCTGCTGGCCGAACTGCAGATCGAGCGCCTGCGCGAGAACCAGGCGCTGTCGCTGTCGGGCGGCGAAAGGCGGCGCGTGGAAATCGCGCGCGCGCTGGCAACCAATCCGCGCTTCGTGCTGCTGGACGAACCGTTTGCGGGGGTCGATCCGATCGCCGTCATCGAAATCCAGCGCATCGTGCGCTTTCTGAAGGAACGTGGCATCGGCGTGTTGATCACCGACCACAACGTGCGGGAAACACTTGGCATTTGCGACCGTGCCTATATCATCAATCAAGGCTCGGTACTGGCAAGCGGCCGCCCGGATGACATCATTGCCAATGAGTCGGTGCGGCGCGTGTATTTGGGCGAACACTTCCGGATGTAGGGAAGAAGCAGACAGGTATGAAACAGACTCTCCAACTTCGCGTATCGCAACACCTCGCGCTGACACCGCAGTTGCAGCAGTCGATCCGATTGCTGCAACTGTCAACGCTCGAGCTGCATCAGGAGCTGGAACAGATCCTTTCGGAAAACCCCATGCTTGAACGCGTGGACGATCCGCTCGATCATTCCGTGCGGCTGCTTGCCGACGGCGCCATCAGCGCCCCGGGTGCAAGCGGCAGCAACGACGCGCCGGCAGGCGAGGCATCGTCGTCTTCTCGCGAAGAATCCGAAGGCGGTTTCGAAGGCGGCGACAATGGCGAAGGCGGCGGCGACGCTCCGGCAGCGGACAGCGAATGGAGCTTCGACGATGTTGCCCGCACTTCGAAGGCGCCGGAAGACGACGATGCGCGCCCGCAGCTCGAGGCCCATGAAACCACGCTGCGCGAACATCTGCTGGAACAGATGCGCGTCACCGTCAGGGAACCGCGCGACCGCGCGCTGGTGGAAATCCTCATCGATGCATTGAACGACAACGGTTATCTCGAGGAACCGCTGGAAGAGATCCATGCGCGGCTTCCGGAAGAACTGGAAATCGACATCGACGAACTCAACGTGGCGCTCAAGCTGCTGCAGAGCTTCGAGCCGGCCGGCGTCGGCGCGCGCAATGCCTCCGAATGCCTGTCGATCCAGATCCGCCGCATGCCTAAGGTGCCGCTGGTCACGCGGCGACGCTCGCTCGAAATCGTCGAACAGTATCTGCCGCTGTTCGCGCAGCGCGACTTCAACAAGCTGAAGAAGGCGCTCGACTGCGACGAGGAAGACCTGCGCGAGGCCCAGCATGTGATCAAGAGCTGCAATCCGCATCCGGGCGCGCTGTATGCGTCCGACGCGTCGGACTACGTGGTGCCCGACGTGATCGTCAAGAAGACCAAGAACGGCTGGCAGGTGATGCTCAATCACGAGGTCATGCCGCGCCTTCGCGTCAATGCGCTGTACGCGAACATCCTCAAGCAGAGCAAGGGTGAGGGATCACTCTCCTCGCAGCTGCAGGAAGCCAAATGGCTGATCAAGAACATGCGCCAGCGTTTCGACACGATCCTGCGCGTGGCCCAGGCCATCGTCGACCGCCAGCGCAATTTCTTCTCCCACGGCGCGGTCGCCATGCGCCCCCTTGTCTTGCGTGAAATTGCTGATACACTGGGTTTACACGAGAGCACTATCTCTCGGGTAACAACTCAAAAATACATGCTTACCCCGCATGGAATGTTCGAGTTGAAGTACTTCTTCGGCAGCCATGTTGCAACGGAAGCGGGAGGCGAAGCCTCCTCCACCGCAATACGGGCCCTCATCAAACAGTTGATAGGAGCAGAAGACCCCAAGAATCCATTCTCAGATAGCAAAATTGCGGACATGCTGGGAGAACAGGGCATGGTGGTCGCGCGGCGCACTGTTGCCAAGTACCGTGAAGCCTTGAAAATTCCTCCCGTCAATCTGCGCAAATCTCTATAGTTGTCAACGTAGTACCGATGTTGCTGTGTTCCGGCGTGACCGCCGCGGGCACGTTGCGAACCTCCAGCGACGCCAATCATAGGAGCGCTGTATGAATCTCATAATCAGTGGACATCACCTCGATCTGACGCCTGCCATCCGCGAATACGTGGAGAACAAACTGGACAGGATTATTCGGCATTTCGATCATGTCATTGATATTGCAGTCATCCTTGGGGTTGAAAAGCCCTCTGAAAAAGACAAGCGGCAACGCGCCGAAGTCAATCTGCGCTTAAGGGGAAACGTCATTCATGTCGAGAGTTTTGCACAGGACGTCTACGCGGCGATCGACACGCTGATGGACAAGCTGGACCGCCAGGTACTCAAGTACAAGGCCAAGCTGCAAGACTACCAGTGCGACGCCATCAAACGCATGCCGGAACCGCAGCCGGCTGAATAAGGAACCCAGGTTCCCTTGCCGCCAAGACGGCAAGCCACTCTCAAACGATCAAGGGCGCCGAGGCGCCCTTTTTGCTGGCCGGATGACATGCATTTCCAAATGCATGTCCGCTGCTCCTGTCTTCAGTCGAATCTTCAGCCGGAACACGGACTGTCGGGCCGGCGACTGCGGCCCTCATCCATCGCCGATACAATAAGCTCGTTCTTTTATTCTTCCTTTCATCGTCGGCCCCCGACAGCCAATCACTCCATCCCATGACAGACTTCGTCCAAACCGCTCTTTCCAACGGCATCGGCATGATCACGCTGGACCGCCCCAAGGCATTGAACTCGCTCTCGCTCGACATGGTGCGCGCCATCACGCAGTCGCTGCTTGCATGGCGCAACGATGATTCGGTGCGCGCGGTGCTGATCCGCAGCAGCAGCGAACGCGCATTCTGCGCCGGCGGCGACATCCGCTTCTTTTATGAGGCCGGACACAGCACGCCGCAGGCAGGCAGCGCCCTGCTCGAGGACTTCTTCACCGAAGAATATGCGCTCAACCATCTGATCCATACCTATTCCAAGCCCTATATCGCCCTCATGGACGGCATCGTGATGGGCGGCGGCATGGGCATCGCACAGGGCGGCGAAAGCAACCGCATGCGCATCGTCACCGAGCGGACCAAGATGGCGATGCCGGAAGTGAATATCGGGCTTTTTCCGGATGTCGGCGGCAGCTATTTCCTGTCGCGCTGCCCGGACCAGATCGGCACCTATCTTGGCGTGACGGGAGAAGTCATCGGCGCGGCCGACGCATTGCTCGCCGGACTGGCGGACGTGTTCATCCCGTCTACTGCATTGAACGCCCTGTTCGACATGCTGGCATCGAGCCGCGCCACGGATCTGCGCGCAGCCGTCCTGGAATTCGGCGCGCAGTTCCGGGCCGAGGCCGATCCGGAAGCAAGCCTGCTTGCCGCGCAGCGCGGCAAGATTGCCCGGCACTTCGCGGCGGAGTCGGTGCATGCCATCGCCGCATTGCTCGCCAATGACGATGATGCGTTTGCGCAGAAGACCTTGGCCGTCATGCAGAAGCGCTCGCCGCTGATGATGTGCGTGACGCTGGAACAGTTGCGGCGGGGTGCTGCGCTGGGCGTGGCGGACTGCCTGCGCATGGAGCGCACGATGGTCCGGCGCAGCTTCGAGAACGGCGAGGTGCTGGAAGGAATACGTTCGGTCGTCATCGACAAGGACAATGCGCCGAAATGGCAGCCCGCTTCGCTCGATGAAGTGGATGCCGCAATGGTGGAGCGCTTCTTCGCGCCGGCCTGGCCGGCGCATGCGCATCCGCTGCGCGAGCTGGATTAAATCTCGTCGACCGTGAACAGCCGGCGGTGCTCGCGCATCGCATAGCGATCCGTCATGCCGGCGATATAGTCCGACACCTTGCGTGCCTGCACATGCCGGACCTCGTCCTGACCGGCATCACCCTGCCCGCGCTGCACCTGGTAATCCGGCGGCAGCAGGCGCGGCTCCTGCATGAAGGCGTCGAACAGGTCGCGCACGATGCGGCGCGCCTTGCTGGTCATCCGGTTGACCTGATAGTGCTGGTACAGATTGTGGCGCAGGAAACGCTTGAGCAGGACAGCCTCGTTTTCCATCGCAGCCGAAAAGCGGATCAGCGGCGCGGCATTGCGCACGTCCTCGGCCGACTCGACTCCTGTCTGGGCGATGCGCTCCTGCGAGGTATCGATGAGGTCGACGATGAGGGCATTGATCATGCGCCGTATGGTTTCGTGGATGGCCCGCCTGCCGGTGATGCCGGGATAGGCAAGTTCTACCTCCCTGCGATGGCGCGCATAGAGGTCCACTTCATCGAGCTGCGCGGTGGTCAGCAGGCCGGAGCGCAGGCCGTCGTCGATGTCATGGTTGTTGTAGGCGATTTCATCCGCCAGGTTGGCCAGCTGGGCCTCCAGCGTCGGCTGCTTCTTTTCGATGAAACGCGCGCCGACATCCCCAAGCTTGGCTGCATTCGGCAGCGAGCAGTGCTTGAGTATGCCTTCGCGGGTTTCGAACATCAGGTTCAGGCCGTTGAAGGCGCCGTAGTGCTCTTCCAGGTCGTCGACCACGCGCAGGCTCTGCAGATTGTGCTCGAAGCCGCCGAACGCCTTCATGCAGTCGTTCAGGGCATCCTGGCCGGCGTGGCCGAATGGCGTATGCCCGAGGTCATGCGCAAGCGAGATGGCTTCCACCAGGTCTTCGTTCAGGCGGAGATTGCGGGCGATCGAGCGGGCGATCTGCGCCACTTCGATGCTGTGGGTCAGGCGGGTGCGGAACAGGTCGCCTTCATGGTTGACGAAGACCTGGGTCTTGTATTCCAGGCGGCGAAACGCCGTCGAATGGATGATGCGGTCGCGGTCGCGCTGGAATTCGGTGCGCGACGGCGGTGCCGCTTCGGGGAAGCGCCGACCTCGCGATGCCTCGGAGCGCGCGGCATAGGGAGCGAGGTGGGCTTCGTAATTCATCGTCTGACGCAGGCTTTCAATGTGGCCAGCAGGGCTTCCTGGGGTACCGGCATGATGACCGAGGTGCCCAGCGGCTTGAGCAGGATGAACTTGATCTGGCCGCCTTCGTTTTTCTTGTCGACTTCCATCAGCTCCAGCCAGCGGTCTTCACCGAGGTCGGGCGCCTCGACAGGCAGGCCGGCCGCCTTCACCAGCGCTTCGATGCGCTCGCGCGTGCCGGCATCGATGAAGCCGAGGCGATGCGACAAATCGGCGGCCATCACCATGCCGCAGCCGACCGCCTCGCCATGCAGCCATTCGCCGTAGCCGAGGCCGGATTCGATCGCGTGGCCGAAGGTATGACCGAAATTCAGGATCGCACGCAGCCCCCCCTCCCGCTCATCCTGACGGACGACGTCGGCCTTGATTTCGCAGGAACGCCGGATCGCATGGGCCAGCGCCTCGGGATCTTTCGCCACCAGCCTGGCGATGTTCGCCTCGATCCAGTCGAAGAAAGGCGGATCGATGATGGCGCCATGCTTGATGACTTCCGCCAGGCCGGCAGACAGTTCGCGCGGCGGCAGCGTATCGAGCGTGCCGGTATCCGCGATCACCGCCTGCGGCTGGTAGAAGGCGCCAATCATGTTCTTGCCAAGGGGATGATTGATTCCGGTCTTGCCGCCGACGGACGAATCGACCTGGGACAGCAGGGTTGTGGGAATCTGGATGAAGGGCACGCCGCGCATGTAGGATGCGGCGGCAAAGCCGGTCAGGTCGCCGATCACGCCGCCGCCCAAGGCGATCAGGGTGGTCTTGCGGTCGCATTTCTCGGCCAGCAGCACGTCGAACACCTTCATCAGGCTGGCCCAGTTCTTTTCTTCCTCGCCATCGGGCAGGACGACGGTCGTGACCTGCTTGCCCGCACCGGCGAGCTGGCCGGCCAGGCGCTCCAGATAGAGCGGGCCGACGACGGTATTGGTGACGATGACCACGCGCTTGCCGCGCACGTGGCGGCTGACCAGATCGGCGTCGTCGAGAAGGGATTGTCCGATCGAGATCGGATAGCTGCGTTCGCCCAGATCGACCTGGAGGGTGATCGGCATGCTGTGCTGCGTCATGGCAAGAATCTTATGTCGGTTGGTTAGGCTTGACCTCGCTCTGGCCGGCAGTGTCGCCCGGACTGGCTTCAAGACCCAGCTGAGTAATGATCGTTTGTACAAGGGATTGTACGTTAGGTCGGCCGGTTTCCACCACGTGATGCGCCAGCTCGAGGTAATACGGTTCGCGTTCGCGGGCCAGCTGCTCAATGCGGCCGCGCGGGTCGGCGGTCTGCAGCAGCGGACGGTTCTTGTCGTGGCTGGTGCGCTGGAGGATGCTGTGGACGCTGGCGCGCAGGTAGATCACCGTGCCGCGGGTCTTCAGGTATTCGCGGTTTTCCGGTTTCAGGATGGCGCCGCCGCCGGTGGCAAGCACGATATCCTGCAGACCGGTCAGTTCGCGGATGACTTCCGATTCGCGATGGCGAAAGCTCGCCTCGCCTTCGATTTCGAAAATCAAAGGAATAGAGGCGCCTGTGCGCGCCTCTATCTCATGATCGGAATCGATGAACCGCTTGTTCAGTCGCCTGGCAAGGGCGCGGCCGACGGTCGTCTTGCCTGCGCCCATGAGGCCGATTAGAAAAATGTTTCCCGACATAATGATGGGCGTTCGCCCGCTGAAGACAAACGCCAGAACTGTTTACACCTCTACGAACCCATTTAAGTAAATTTTACACGCAGGTGGGACGGCACTTGTCGAGGTGTCCATGCGGTCAGGTCCACGCCATCTCCTTTCCGGATGCCGTTACCCGCGCTACGTGTCAGCGTAACGGTAACCGCATGTCGTGTACTGCCCGCACCACCTGCCAGAATACGGTTATCGTATCCGACCGAATCCGGCGCAACGGTCACTGTAGCATTAGTCTGGCTGGCTGCGGAAACCGTTGTGCTTTCAGGAAGAAGATTATTCTAGTCATCACGGACATCGACATTCATGGCACTTAGCGTGCCGAGATGCGTTCAGCGACAATCTTCGGCGTGATGAAGATGAGCAGTTCCGTCTTGTCGTTGGTGCGCGCCGTGCTCTTGAACAGGTAGCCCACTACCGGAATGTCGCCGAACAGCGGCACCTTCGAATCGCTGGTGCGCTCGACCTGCTGGAAGATGCCGCCCAGTACCACCGTGCCGCCGTTTTCGACCAGCACCTGCGTCTTGACATGCTTGGTGTCGATGGCAAAGCCGGCACGGGTCTCGACGCCGACGCTGTCCTTGTTGACGTCCACGTCAAGGATGATGTTGCCGTCGGGCGTGATCTGCGGCGTGACTTCCAGCTTGAGATTGGCTTTGCGGAACGCGATCGAGGTGGCGCCGCTCGAGGTGGCGACCTGATACGGCAGTTCCGTTCCCTGCTCGATCAAGGCCTTGAGCTGATCGGCGGTTACGACGCGCGGGCTGGAAATGATCTTGCCCTTGCCGTCGGCTTCGAGGGCCGACAGTTCGAGGTTCAGGAAGCGGTTGGCGGATGCCGAGAACAGGCTGATCGCCAGGCTGCCCGGATTGACACCGTTGATACCCGCCGCAGGCAGGTTCACGAACTGGGTGTTCGGAACATAGCTTTGATCGGTAATCACCGCCTGGCCGGTCTGCTCGCCTACGCCCTGGTAGGTGCCGGTGAGAGCCGCGCGCCCGCTGCCGCCCACGCCGTAGCCGACGTCGCCTCCGCGGATGTTGCGCAGATCGGAAAAGCCGAGCTTGGCGCCGAGGTTGCGGCTGAACTTGTCGTCGGCTTCGACGATCCGTGCTTCGATCAGGACCTGCTTGGAGGCGATGTCGGTCTTCTGCACCAGCTTGCGGACTTCCTCGAGCTTGGAGGCGATGTCGGTCACGAACAGCTGGTTGGTGCGGGGATCGATCACTGCACTGCCGCGCTTGGACAGGATGCGGTTCTTGCTGTCGCCGCTGCCGCCGGCGCTGTCGATGCCGAACACCTGCTTGAAGGCTTCGGCCTTCTGGTAGTTCAGCTGGAAGGTTTCGGTTTTCAAAGGCTCAAGCTCGGCGATCTGCGCCCTCTGTTCGAGTTCGAGCTTTTCCTTGGTCAGCAGTTCGTCCTTCGGTGCGATCCACAGCACGGTGCCGTTCTTGCGCATGTCGAGGCCCTTGGCCTGCATCACGATGTCGAGCGCCTGGTCCCAGGGCACATCCTTCAAGCGCAGGGTCAGGTTGCCGCTGACGGTGTCGCTGGTGATGATGTTGAGGCCGGTGAAATCGGCGATCACCTGCAGCACGGCGCGCACTTCCACATTCTGGAAGTTGAGCGACAGGCGCTCGCCGCGATAGCCCTGCGTGCCCTGGACCAGCTTGTTCGGATCTTCCTTGATCGGCTTGACCTCCACCACGAGCTGGGTGTCGCTCTGGTAGGCGCTATGTTCCCACAGCCCCTTGGGTTCGATGACCATGCGCACGTTCTCGCCCTGCGGCGTGGTGGTGATGGTCTGTACCGGCGTGCCGAAGTCGGCGACATCGAGGCGGCGGCGCAGCACGTCGGGCAGGCTGGCCTTCTGGAAGTCGATGACGATGGATTGCCCCTGCTGGCGCACGTCGACGCCGACCTGGCTGGGCGGAAGATCGACCACGATGCGGCCTTCGCCGTTGGCGCCGCGGCGGAAGTCGACATCCTTGATGGTCTGCTTGCCGGCGGCGGCTGGCGCGGGACGCTGGACCGGCAGCCCGGATGCGGAGACCGGCGTGGCGAGGCCCCCCGAGCTGTCGATGGTCACGACGACCGTCTTGCCGTCGACCGCCGTCGCGTAATTGAGCGGGCGCAGCAGATTGAACACCAGCCGCGAACGCTCGCCGGCCTGTACCAGATTGACGTTCCTGACGTCGCCCATGCCGATATCCTGCACCGACTTGCCGGTGCCGTTGGCCGTGCCTGCGAAGTCGAGCGCGATGCGTGCCGGGCTGGTGATGGAGAATCCGATCGGCGGCTTGGTGACCGGGTTCTTCATCGTCACCTTGACGATGATGTTCGACCCCTGCTGATTGGCATTGATCGATTCGATGGCGTTTTCCTGCGCAAAGGCCAGGCCGGCCTGCAGGGCAAGAAGCAGCACCGCACACTGCCGCATCGACTTTCGCGCGATGGTTCCAAGCCCGTCGCGATGGTTTTGCACTGGCTTCATTTCTGGTTCTCCTGCAACTCTAGCTTGGCTTTGCGCTCGGTCCACTCGCCGGCCGCGTCGCGCACGATTTCCTTCAGTTCCACTTCCGTCTCGCCGATCCTGGTGATCATCCCGTGGTTCTGGCCGATGTAATTGCCGACCTTCACCTGAAAGACCGCCTTGTCCACCTGGAGCAACGCATAGGTGAGGCCCGGCTTCTGCAGCGTGCCGACCATGGTGATGGTGTCGAGGGGATGGTTCTCC
Organism: Noviherbaspirillum malthae; assembly: GCF_015352985.1. Lineage (GTDB taxonomy): Bacteria > Pseudomonadota > Gammaproteobacteria > Burkholderiales > Burkholderiaceae_D > Noviherbaspirillum > Noviherbaspirillum malthae. The sequence continues at coordinate 61,856 of NZ_JACYXF010000020.1, forward strand.
AGCGGGTCCCTGCGCCGGTCGAGATCGGGCTTGATCGCGCTGTTGGCGTTGGCCTGCAGCTTCGCCAGCGCCGCCGACAGCTTCGCCGGGCTGTAGGGATCGACTTCATTCTTCGCCGCGTAGACGAAAGGCGCGAAGGTCTTCGGGGCGGCGATCTTCTGCACGGAGACCGGCGCCTGCCTGCGCGCCTCGTCCATCCATGCCCTGACTTCGTGCACGCCGCCGTCGCCGCAGCCGGCCAGCACGGCCAGCATGGACAGCGGCAGGAGGGAAACGCCCCTGGCAAGACAGCGGTTCAATGTCATTTCTTCGCTCCCTTCGCCTTCTTCTCCGCGGCGGCCTTGCGCTGCGCATCGATTTCTTCCTTGTCGAGATAGCGGAAGGTCTTGGCAACCGCCTCCAGCGTCAGCGAGCCGTCCTTGCCGGCGACCAGGCCCATCTTGTTGAGCGTGACGATGCGCGGCAGGTTGGCGATATCGCTGGTGAAGGCGCCGACGTCATGGTAATTGCCCACTACCTTGATATCGATGGGAAGCTCCGCGTAATAATCCTTGACCAGCACCTGCCCCGGCTTGAAGAGTTCGAACTGCAGCCCTCGTCCCAGGCCCGCCTGGTTGATGTCGGAAAGCAGCGCATCCATCTCGGCCTTGCTCGGCAGCTGCTTTTCCAGCGTGGCGACATACTCGCCGACCTGCTCCTTCTGCTTGCGCAGGGCCTCGAGATTGACCGCCTGCCGTATCTTGATGGTGTATTGCTCGCGCAGGCGCACCTCCTCCTCCTCGCCCTGGGTCAGCTCGTCGATCTGCCCGCTGAGGTAGAGGAACCAGCCAAGGAAGGCGACGGCAACGATGGCGCCGAGACCGCACATGAGCCGGGGAATCAGCGGCCACTGTCCCGGGTGCCTGCCGTTGAGGCCGCGGAACTGCGCCGCGACCGATTCTGCAAGTTTTTTCAGATCTGTCATCGCTCTATCCCGTCAGGACTTCTTTGCCGCTGCAGCGTCCGCCGCAGCCGCGCTGCCGGCTGCGCCGCCCGCCGTACCGCCGGCGCCACCTGCGGCATCCTTGTCGCGGGGGCGCTTGATGCCGACATTGACGGTGAAGTCGTACACTTTCTTCGCGTCCTTGCCCTGGCCGAGGCTGGCCAGGCGGATCTCGATCAGGTCGGGGCGCTCCAGCCAGGGCGAATTGTTGCCGAGGTTGCGCAGCAATTCGGAGACGCGTTCGTTGGACTGCGCATATCCCATCAGCACCACGCGCTGGTTTTCCTCCTTGAAGGAGCGCAGGTAGATCCCTTCCGGCACCTGCCTGGCGAGTTCGTCCATCAGGTAGACGGGCTGGTTGCGGTCGCTCTGGAGATCCTCGACCGCCTGCTGGCGGGCCTTGAGGGCTTCGATCTCTTCCTTGAGCGTCTTGATTTCCTTGATCTGGTTGTCAAGCTTGGCGTTTTCAGCCTTGATGAAATCGTTGCGCTGGTTCTGTTCGGAGATTTGCGCGGCGATGATGCCGCCCGCGGCCACCACCAGGGCGCCGCCCATGACGGCCGAAAGCGCAAGCATGCGCAGAAAGGCCGCCTTGCGCTGCTTGCGCTTTTCCTCGCGGTGAGGAAGCAGGTTGATCTTGATCATCAGTCGAATCTCCGCATCGCGAGTCCGCAAGCCACCAGATAGGAAGGCGCTTCGGCCCGCAGCTGTTTTTCGCGGACGTTGCCTGCAAGCTGCATGCCCTTGAACGGGCTGACGACGGAGCTTGAAATCTTGGTGCGTTCGGCGACCAGTTCGACCAGCCCGGGAATGATCGCGCATCCGCCGGCGAGGAAGATCTGGTCGATATGGGTATAAGGCGTGGAAGTGAAGAAGAACTGGATGGCGCGGGTGATTTCCAGCGCGGCGTTTTCCATGAAGGGCTGAAGGAGTTCGCGCTCGTAGCCCTCGGGCAGGTCGCCCGCGCGCTTTTTCGATTCGGCTTCATCGAACGACAATCCGTAGGCGCGCACGATATCCTGGGTGAGCTGGTTGCCGCCGAAAGGCTGCTCCCGTTCATAGATGGCCTGTCCGTCCTGCAGCACCGACACATGGGTCACCTGCGCGCCGAGCTGGAACAGCGCGACGATCTGCCCCTGGCCGCCCTTGGGTAACTGTGCGGTAACGCGGTCAAGCGCCGCCCTCGCCGCATAGGACTCGATATCCATGACGAGCGGCTTCAGGCCGGCGGCTTCCGCGACCGCGACGCGGTCTTCCACCTTTTCCTTGCGGGTGGCGGCGATCAGGACATCCACATCCTCCGGCGCGTTCTGCGCCGGACCGATCACGTCGAAGTCGAGGCTGACTTCCTCGAGCGCAAAGGGAATGTACTGGTTGGCTTCGCTTTCGACCTGCACCTCCAGCTCGTCTTCGGACAGGCCCGCAGGCAGGATGATCTTCTTGGTGATGACGGCGGCCGGCGGCATGCCGAGCGCAACATGCCTGGCGCGCGTGCCGCTCTTTTTCCAGACCCGGCGCACGGCTTCGGATACCTGATCCAGGTTTTCGATATTGCCGTCGACGACGGCGCCGCGCGGCAGCGGTTCGCTGGCGAAACGCTCGAGGCGGTACTCATTCTTGCCCGCATCCGACAATTCGACAAGCTTTACGCCCGAAGTACTAATATCCAGTCCGACGAGCGGTGGATTTTTGTTGCCGAGCAAGATTCCGAGATCAATGGCCAAGGGTCCTTCTCCCCGAAAATGTGGTTTATTGCGTGAACGCACCACTTACTTGGGTGTCGAAGCAGCGAAACGCGATGTAAGCTTTTGAAAAAAACGTTTAAAAACCAGTATTTAGGTGATAAACATCCAACCTTACATTAAATCCTAGCAATAAGGATTGCGAGGTGTAAAGTAATTTCCATGGAGTAACACTCTTTTCCGTTGCCATTTGCCCACTCCACGGGCACTCAGGATAACATTTCCTGAAACAAACAGTTGAAATTTTACTAATATCCGTTCCGGTTGCCCACGGCTATAATCAGACGGTCCACTTTTGTCTCTTTTTTCGCATGTCCCGACCAAATGCCGCAGGCAGCCCCTCCAACGTGCCGCCCAAGGGCAACAACTCTTTCCTTCTCCGCCTGACGCTCAAGCTGTTCGCAGGCATGCTCGGCCTGTTGGTGGTCGGTGTACTGATTCTCGGCTTCGCATTGTCGATGGCGTATCCGAATCTGCCCTCGCTGGAGGCGATCACGGATTACCGTCCGAAGATCCCGCTGCGCATCTTCTCGGCCGACAATGTGCTGATCGGCGAATTCGGCGAGGAGCGCCGCTCGCTGGTGCGCATCAACGACGTGCCGGACATCATGAAGAAGGCGGTGCTGGCCATCGAGGACGACCGCTTCTTCGATCATGGCGGCGTCGACTACGTCGGCATCGCACGCGCAGCGCTGCACAACCTGACCAGCAATTCCCGCCAGGGCGCCTCGACCATCACGCAGCAGGTGGCCCGCAACTTCTTCCTGTCGAGCGAGCAGACCTTCAAGCGCAAGCTCTATGAAGTGCTGCTGGCGTGGAAGATCGAGCAGAACCTGACCAAGGACCAGATCCTCGAGATCTACATGAACCAGATCTATCTGGGTCAGCGCGCCTACGGCTTCTCCGCGGCTGCGCAAATCTATTACGGCAAGAAGCTGTCCGACATCACGGTGGCCGAAGCCGCCATGCTGGCCGGCCTGCCGAAGGCACCCTCGGCCTACAACCCCGTCGCCAATCCGAAGCGCGCCCGCATCCGCCAGCAGTACATTCTGCAGCGCATGCTGCAGCTCGGCTATATCTCGCAGGACGATTACGAAACCGCCAAGGACCAGGTCCTGAAAGTAAAGACCTCCAGCAGCGAGTTCGGCATCCACGCCGAATACGTGGCCGAAATGACCCGCCAGCTGGTGTACGAGCAGTTCAAGGAAGAGACCTATACCCGCGGCCTGAACGTCTACACCACCATCACCAAGGCCGACCAGGATGCCGCCTATCTGGCCCTGCGCCGCGGCGTGATGGATTATGAAAAGCGGCATGGCTACCGCGGGCCGGAGGGCTACATGGAAATTCCCGCCGCCAAGGACGAGGCGGAGGACGCGATCGAAGTCGAGCTCGCGGAGCATCCGGACAGCGACGACATCGTCGCCGCAGCCGTGCTGGAAGCGTCGCCGAAGCTGGTCAAGGCCATGCTCTCCTCCGGCGAGGAAATCGAAATCACAGGGCCGGGACTGAGCTTTGCCACCCACCTGCTGAGCGACAAGGCGCCGCCCAACAAGCGCGTCAAGCGCGGCGCCATCATCCGGGTGACCCAGGAAAACAAGGTGTGGAGCATCACCCAGATGCCGGAGGTCGAGTCCGCCTTCGTCGCGGCCAATACCGAGGACGGCGCCATCCGCGCCCTGATCGGCGGCTTCGACTTCAACCGCAACAAGTTCAATCACGTGACGCAGGCATGGCGCCAGCCGGGTTCGTCGTTCAAGCCCTTCATCTATTCGGCATCGCTGGAGAAAGGCCTGTCGCCGGCTACGATGATCAACGACGCGCCCATCGTGTTCGACGCCGGCCAGACCGGCGGGCAGGCCTGGGAGCCGAAGAACTACGACGGCAAGTATGAAGGCCCGATGACCATGCGCAAGGGCCTGACGAAATCGAAGAACATGATTTCGATCCGCATCCTTCACAAGATCGGCGCGAAGTACGGCCAGGAGTATGCAACCCGTTTCGGTTTCGAAGCCGAGAAGAACCCGCCCTACCTGACGCTGGCGCTGGGCGCGGGCGCGGTGACGCCCCTGCAGATGGCGGGCGCCTATGCGGTATTCGCCAACGGCGGGTACAGGGTCAGCCCCTACATCATCTCGCGCATCACCGACAGCAGCGGACGCATCCTGTCGCAGGTCAATCCCGAGCGTGCGGGCGACGAGGCGAACCGGGTGATCGACGAGCGCAATGCCTTCCTGATGGACAGCATGCTCAAGGATGTCGTCAAGTCCGGCACCGCCACGCGCGCACTGACCCTGAAGCGGCCGGACATCGCCGGCAAGACCGGCACCACCAACGATTCCTTCGATGCCTGGTTCGCCGGCTATCAGACCAAGCTCGTCGGCGTGGCCTGGATCGGTTTCGACCAGCCGAAAAACCTCGGCAACAAGGAAACCGGCGGCGGCCTGGCGCTGCCGATCTGGATCAGCTACATGCAGAAGGCGCTCAAGGATGCGCCGGTGGAAGAAAAGGCAATGCCGGAGGGCGTGATCCAGGTGGCCAACGACTACTACTATGCGGAGAATCCGCCCGGGATGGGCGTGCGCAGCCTCGGCCTGAGCGACAAGCCGGCGGATGAAGAGGAAAAACCCAAGGATGAAGTGAAGAACGAACTGTTCTGACCGATTCGGAACCGGTTTATCAAACCAGGCCCGTTTCGGGTTCAGCTGCAAAAAAGCCGAAGCATTGCGCTTCGGCTTTTTCATTTGCGTTGCCGTGCACGGTCTCACGCATTCTCTGAAGGCGCCATGCGCCTGGCTGCGCTCAGCTCGGTGTTCAGCCCAGCTGCAGCGGCAGGCCGCTCTGATCGCTGGCAATGGCGGACAAGGCCTCGAACAATTCCGTCTTGTCGCGCGTATTGATCCACTTGCCGTCTTCATAACGGTAGTGGAAGCCGCCGGATCTCGCCGCCACCCAGATTTCATGCATTGCTGCCTGGCTGTTGACGATCACCTTCGATCCATTGTCGACGAACTCGATCTCGAGCACATTGCCGCTGCGGCTGCATTCGATGTCGAGATCGGTGTCGTTCACGGCGTTTTCGAATGCGGTCTCGATACGCGCCAGCGTCCGTTCGGCCAATGCCAGGAATTCGGTTTCTGTCATGCTACACTCCAATGAATTTTCCCAAATCGTGATTCTAATCGTGAAGTCCGCCTCCCATTTCATCCTGATCGCCGCGCTGGCCAGCGTTGTGGCCGCCTGCGGTCAGAAAGGGCCGCTGTATCTGCCCGGCAAACCGGCACAGCCCGTGCCTGTTCCGCCGCCGCCGCAGACCGTCCCGGTCATGCCCTCCACATCCCAGTAAGCCGTATCCGCCATGTCCCACTTTGCCTACAAGAACGGCGTGCTGCACGCCGAAAACACCCCGCTGACCGCCATCGCAGAACAGTTCGGCAGCCCGACCTACGTGTATTCCAAGGCTGCGCTGGTCGAAAATTTCTCGGCCTATTCGCAAGCCTGCAAGGCCAACGGCCGCGACGAATCGACAGCGCTTGTCTGCTACTCGGTGAAGTCGAATTCCAACCTGGCGGTACTGAATCTGCTCAGCCGCATGGGTTCCGGCTTCGACATCGTGTCCGGCGGCGAACTGCTGCGCGTGATCGCCGCCGGCGGCGATCCGCGCAAGGTCATCTTCTCCGGCGTGGGCAAGACGCATGAGGAAATGCGGCTGGCACTGTCGCACGACATCCTGTGCTTCAACGTGGAATCCGCCGCGGAGCTGCAGCGTCTCAACGACGTCGCCGGCGAAGCAGGCAAACAGGCGCCGGTCTCCCTGCGCGTCAATCCGAACGTCGATGCCAAGACCCATCCCTACATTTCGACGGGACTGAAGGAAAACAAGTTCGGCATCGCCTATGACGAGGCGCTGGAGACTTACCGCAAGGCGGCCAGCCTGCCGCATATCCGCGTGGTCGGCATCGACTGCCATATCGGCTCGCAGCTGCTGGACGACGCCCCGCTGCTGGAAGCCTTCGACCGGCTGACCGAGCTGGTCGACCGGATGAGCGAGGAAGGCATCCATGTGCATCACCTCGACATCGGCGGCGGCATCGGCATCAACTACAACAATGACCAGCCGGTGGCTGTCGGCGATTACCTGACCCGCCTCTTCCGCAAGGTCGATCAGTGGCGCCAGCGCCGCTACCAGGGCGCGCCCATCCAGGTGCTGTTCGAACCGGGCCGCTCCATCGTCGGCAATGCCGGCGTGCTGCTGACGCAGGTGGAATACCTGAAGCACGGCGAAGCGAAGAATTTCGCCATCGTCAATGCGGCGATGAACGATTTGATGCGCCCCGCGATGTACGAGGCATGGCATGGCGTGCAGGCGGTGACCCAGCGCGCCGCCGCCGCCAGGACCTATGACGTGGTGGGTCCGGTCTGCGAATCCGGCGACTGGCTGGCGCGCGAGCGCGACCTGGCCATCGAGCAGGGCGACCTGCTGGCGATCATGTCGGCCGGCGCCTATGGCATGACGATGTCATCCAATTACAATACCCGCGGCCGCGCCGCCGAAGTAATGGTCGACGGCGACAAGCTGCACCTGATCCGCAAGCGCGAAGCCGCGAGCGAGCTGTTCACGCTTGAATCCGTGCTGCCGTAAGCATCAGGCAGACAGCAGTCACAATGAGCAGTCAAATCGGCGCCGGCTTAGTCCGGCGCTTTTGCATTCTGGGCTTGAGCACGTTCCAGTACACCCGTGTCAGCAGCAGCACGCCCATGATGGCGCCGAACAGGATGGGCTGCTCGAAATCGTTCTTCCCTGCCTTCATCCACCAGTAATGCAAAATGCCGAGCGGGCCGATCAGGTAGATCAGGCGGTGCAGCCATTGCCAGCGCTTGCCGCCGAGCCTGCGGATCATGCCATTGGTGCTGGTCGCCGCGAGCGGAATCAGCAGCACGAAGGCAATGAAGCCGACCAGGATGAACGGCCGTTTCACCACATCCTTGAGCATTTCATCGATCTCGAAGAAATGATCGAACCACAGGAAGGTGGTGAAATGAAGGACGGCGTAGAAGAAGGCGAACAGGCCGAGCATGCGCCGCAGCTTGATCAGCCAGTTCCAGTTGCTGATGCGGCGCAGCGGCGTGACGGCCAGCGTCAGGCACAGGAAATACAGCGTCCAGTCGCCGGTGCTGCGGGTGATGAACTCGATCGGATTGGCGCCGAGGCGGTCGGTGAAACCATAGGCCACCAGGCGCGCAAGGGGCAGTAGCGATGCAAGGAATACGATGCGCTTGATGAGCGTGATCTGCCGGGAATCGGGATTGAACATGGCCAAAGTCTCCTTGCGGCGGGAGAATCGCCGCCGCGTTCGGATGGGGCTTGCAAGTCGGGAATGCGCATGCGCGTCGGCATGCGCATGTCATGCCTCTCAGTAGAACTTCTTGAGATCCATGCCCGTGTAGAGGGAAGCAACGTCGCTGTAACCGTTGAACATCAGGGTCTTGCGCTTGCGGGACAGGAAGCCGTCTTCGCCGATGCGGCGCTCGCTTCCCTGTGACCAGCGCGGATGGTCGACGTCGGGATTGACGTTGGAATAAAAGCCGTACTCCTGCGGCGCGGAGAGATTCCAGGCGGTCTTCGGCTGGTCCTTGGTAAAGCGGATCTTGACGATCGACTTGGCTGACTTGAAGCCGTACTTCCAGGGCACCACGATGCGTACCGGTGCGCCGTTCTGGTTGGGCAGCACTTCGCCGTACATGCCCAGCGTCAGCAGCGTCAGAGGATGGTTCGCCTCGTCCAGCCGCAGACCTTCGACATACGGCCATTCCAGTACCGGGCTGCGCAGGCCGGGCATCTGCTTCTTGTCGGCCAGCGTGATGAATTCCACGTATTTCGCATTGCCGGTCGGCTCGACCTTCTTGATGAGTTCCGACAGGGAATAGCCAACCCAGGGAATCACCATCGACCAGCCTTCGACGCAGCGCAGCCGGTAGATCCTCTCCTCCAGCGGCGCCAGCTTGAGCAGGCCGTCCAGGTCGACCGTCATCGGCTTCTTGACCTCGCCTTCGATGGCGACGGTCCAGGGGCGTGTTTTCAGCGTGCCGGCATTCGATGCCGGGTCGGACTTGTCGGTGCCGAATTCGTAGAAATTGTTGTAGGTCGTCGCGTCCTTGTAGGACGTCGGCTTGTCCATGATGACGAAAGCCGGATTGGGTTTGGCAGCCAGTTTCTGCGCGCCGGGAGCCTGGGCAAACGCTTTGCGCATGGCCATTTCGGCGAGGGCGCCGCCGGCGATGCTACCGACGGCAAGCTGCTTGATGAAGCTGCGCCGCGATTCGAACACCGAACGCGGCGTGATTTCGGAGCCGAATGGAATATCGATGCCGTTCGGACTGCGTTTGATCAACATGATTGCTCCGTAGGAATGAAATTGTTGGTCTTGATGCTGTCTTTGTCTACTGAGACAAACAGAACCTTACAACAATTTCACTGGCTTCCTGGAAGCATCGCTTTTTTCTTACAGCGCTCCGTAGGAATGCAGCCCGGACAGGAACATGTTGACGCCGAGGAAGGCGAAGGTGGTAATCAGAAGGCCCACCAATGACCACCATGCCGCGACCTGTCCGCGCAGGCCCTTCATCAGGCGCATGTGCAGCCATGCCGCATAGTTGAGCCAGACGATCAGCGCCCAGGTTTCCTTAGGATCCCATGACCAGTAGCCGCCCCAGGCTTCGGCCGCCCACAGGGCGCCGAGGATGGTCGCGATCGTGAAGAAAGCAAAGCCGACGGCAATCGCCTTGTACATGACGTCGTCCAGCACTTCGAGCGCCGGGAGCCGGTCGGCAAAGATGCCTTTCGTCTTGAGCAGATAGGCCACCGCCACCATCGCCGCCAGCGCAAACGTGCCGTAGCCGATGAAGTTGGCCGGGACGTGGATTTTCATCCACCAGCTCTGGAGCGCGGGAACGAGCGGCTGGATTTCCGACGCCTCGCGGCTGATGGTGTACCACAGCAGGAAACCGACCGCCGCCGAGATGACCAGAAGGACGAATGCGCCGAGCTGCCTGGTCGCATAATGCTCCTCGTAATACAGGTAGAACAAGGCCGTGATCAGGCAGAACAGGACGAAGACTTCATAGAGGTTGGAAATCGGAATGTGGCCGATGTCGGCACCGATGAGGTAAGACTCGTACCAGCGCACCAGCATGCCGGTAAAGCCGAGAACCACCGCCGCCCAGCACAGCTTGCTGCCCACCGCGCCGCCGAAATCCGCGCGGGCCAGCAGGCCGCCCCAGTAGAACAGGGTGGACAGGAAGAACAGCGTGCTCATCCACAGGATTGCGGACTGGCTCGAGAGCGCGTATTTCAGGAAGAACTTGCCGTTGGCCGCTTCGAGCGATCCACCGTACAGGGAAATCGCGAACAGCGAGAGGACGGCCAGGACCGCCATCAGCCAGCGAACCTGTTTCCATTGCCAGCCAAGCCATGTGAAGACGGGCGCCGAGAGCAGCAGGATCGCTTTCTCGTACACATCCATGTAACCGGCAAAGCGATTGAATGCGAACAGCGCGCCGGCCAGCAGCAGTGCGGCATAGCCCCAGTCGACGATGCTTAGCCGCCGGAAGTAGCCTGGCGGCGGCGTGTAGATTTGTGTTTGTGTCAGATCCATTGCTCTCTCCGTAGTGCTGGTCATGCCGGACGCCATCATGACAGCACGCAATCAAACTGCATGCCGGCGGTAATGCAGAGGAAGCGTCCGCTTCGCATGCCTTGTCTCTCTTGTGTCGCTTGTTTCGATGCTAGCTCAATTCGTCTGTGCAAGCTGCGTCTTGAGCGTCTCGAATTCCTTTTCGAAATCCAGTGTCTTGCGCTGCGCGCTCAGCGCCATCAGCGCATGGGTGCCGCCTGCCTCGTCCGGCTTCAGCCACACCCACAGGCGCCGCTCCCTTATATAGAACATAGCAAATACACCGAGCGTGAGAAGGAGGCATCCGAAATAAACGATATTTTTTCCGGGCGACCGGGTGACCTGCAGCACCGACGCCTTGACTTCCTCGAACTCGTTGAGCTGCAGGTAGACCGGTGCCGCATAGAAAGACGCATCGGAAATGGCATTGGTCGCCAGCTGCAGGAAACGCCCATGCTTCTCGTCCGCTGCGGCTTCCTTGAGACCGTCCTTCACACGCGCAGCTTGCCATAGTTCCCACATGCTGCCGTTCAGAATTTTCATGAAAATTTCTGCGGCTTTTTCCTGTTCCTCGGCAGGCACCCTTTCAAGGAAGCGGGTGACAGCCAGGTAGCCGCTCTCCTTTCCGTCGCCGGCGAAGATTTCCAGTCCGCGCAGCGCCGAGCGCTCGAGCTGCTCGCGCAGGCTGGCTGCATTTTCCTTCTGCTCCGGCATCGCATTCTGCGCATAGCGCTTCGCAGCCTGCTGGCGCAGCTCGGCGTTGAAGACTGCCGCGCGCAGCCGCATCCACTCCTCCACAGTATCGTTGTCGTCGGCGGGAATGCGCAGGTAGCGGAAAGGCTCGCTCGGCGTTTCCCGCATGCCGGCCAGAAACACATAGGTGCCGTCGACCTCGACCGGCTGCATGTAGTTGTGGAATTCCCTGGCCTGTCCGGTCTTGTCGCGCAGCTTGTACTGTACGCTCGGGCCGACATTCTTCAGATCCTTGTTATTGGGATTCTTCGCCGCCGAACCGAGCTGCTTGTCGAGACCGGCCGAGAATTTTTCATTGAAGCTCTTGCTCTGGTCGACCGCACGCACATCCTGGCCGCGCTGCGCCATGTTTTCCACGTTGAAGGGACGGAAACCGCTCCACTCGATGGTGTACTCGGAGCCCTGGTCGCTGCCCAGCGGCGTGGAATTGCCCACTTCCCCGGTCACTCCGAAGTGTTGATGAGACGGACCGCGCATCGAGTGGCCGGTCAGCTTGAGCCGGCTGCCGCCGTCGTCGAAACTGGACTGGTAGATGGCGATGCCCTTGTAGATCAAGGGCTCGTTGACCTTGATCGTCGATTCGAAGGTCTTGCCGGTTTCCGCATCGCGCACCACGACCTCGCTGGCGAACAGCTTGGGCATGCCGGTCGAGTAATGCTCGATGATGAATCGCTTCAGCTGAATCGAGAATGGCAATTCCTGTACCAGGACGCCGCTCTGCTGCGGAAGAATCGCGGTATTGCTGGTGCCGCCTTCGGGAATGAAGGTGTTGCCGCGGAACGAAGGATTTCCCGTGCCGAGGCGATGCTGGGCGGGAATGTCGGCGATGATGCCGCCGCCGCCGAACGGCGTCTTGCCGCCGAACCACTGCTGGAAGCGGATCGCCAGGTCCGAATCCAGCAGGCCGCCGATACAGATGATGACAATCGCGCTATGCGCAAAGATGTAGCCCCATTTGTTGGCGGCTCCCTGTTTGGCGGCGATCAGCACGCCGCCTTCCTTGCCCACCACTTTCACCTTGTAACCGCCGTCGGCAATGCGCTGCGCAAGCTGCTGCGCAAAGTTGGCGATCGGGAATGCGCTGCTCCATTCGGCCCGGTGATGAAAGTTGCGCAGCGACTGCTCCCGCACGTTCTCGCGCCAGCTGCGCATGTCCTTGAACATCTTCGGCGCGTTGCGGATGATGCACAGGCTGGTCGACAGTACCAGGAATCCCATGATGAGCAGGAACCACCAGGTCGAGTAGACGGTGTACAAGCCCAGCTTGTTGAAGACCTCGAACCAGAACGGACCGAACTGGTTGACATAGTTCGGCATGGGCTCGTTCTGCTTGAGCACGGTGCCGATGATCGAGGCAATCGCAATCAGGGTCAGCAGGCTGATCGCGAAGCGCATGGACGAAACCAGCTCGACTGCGTCGGCGAGCCAGCGGCGTTCGGTTTTCAGTTGCAACCCGGAAGTGGTAGTGCTCATGGATATTGGGGGCATCAAAACAAACAAAAGAAAAGGGGGCGGCATTCGCCACCCCCTCCATTTCTTGTTCTCTTGCTTCGCTGTTTTCTGATTACTTCAGGCCGGCGATATAGTCTGCCACTGCCTGGATTTCATCATCGGACATGCGTTTTGCAATAGTCGTCATTTGCGCACTGTTTTTGCGCGCACCGCTGCGGAAATTGGTCAGCTGAGCCGCAGTGTACTCCTGATGCTGTCCGCCCAGTCGTGCAAACTGCGCCGGAATGCCGGCACCGCTCGGACCATGGCAGGCTGCGCAGGCAGGAACATTCTTTTCGGCGATGCCGGCGCGGTAGATCTTCTTGCCGGCTTCGACCGTATCCTTGTTGCGGGCTGCACCCGGCTTGTGCTGCTGCTTGTCCAGATAGGCCGCGACATTTTTCATGTCGTCATCACTCAGCGCCTTCGAAATCGGCGTCATGATGGGGTTGTTCCGCTGCGGCGTCTTGAAGTCGGCCAGCTGCTTGGCGAGATACTCCGGATGCTGAGCCGCAAGCTTGGGATTCTGCGCGATGGTGGAGTTGCCGGCGGGACCATGGCAGGCCAGGCAGGCGGTGATGTTGCGGGACGCATCGCCCTGAGTGTAGATTGCCTCTCCCTTGGCAGGGTCAGCCTTGGGCGCCTTATTCTCTTCCGCTGCATACGCCACCGAAGAGACTGCCAACATTGCGACGAACAAGGACTTCACAAACGGTAAAAACGCACGGTTCATTCAAACACCCTGAGACTTGATATTAAAATTCTGGCCAGTGGCGGCGATTGCACCCGCTTGCGCGACGCGCCGGCATCAGGAAAACGGTGCGGCGGCGGCACGCTGGAGTTGCAGCGCAAAATACCTTTGCGGTGGCGCTTTGGCGGCGCAACACACATAACCTCTTATTGTACAATAGGTTTTTGCCGTTTTTACTTCCCTGGCTGCATTTTCTCCGCTGCCTTTCACGCTTTTCAGTCTCCCTATGTCCCTACTTTGGCAAGCCCGTTTCTTCACCACGGTGAACCATCTTCGCGATTTGCCAAAGACGCAAGTTCCGGAAATCGCTTTTGCCGGCCGCTCGAATGCCGGCAAATCCACCGCCATCAACATCCTCTGCAACCAGAAAAAGCTGGCTTTCGCTTCCAAAACGCCTGGCCGCACGCAGCATATCAACTATTTTTCGATCGGCGGCGCTCATGTGGCGCAGCACCGCAAGGATCCGACCAAGGTAGAGGAAATACGCGCCCTGCTGGTCGACCTGCCGGGTTATGGTTATGCCGAGGTATCGGGCGATGCCAAGCTGCACTGGCAAGCCCTGCTGGGCGATTATGTCCAGAGGCGCGAGCAGCTCGCCGCGCTGGTGCTCATTATGGATTCACGCCGGCCGTTCACCGATCTCGACGTGCAGATGCTGGAATGGTTTGCCCCGACCGGGAAGCCGGTGCACTGCCTGCTGACCAAGGCGGACAAGCTGAACCGCAACGAATCGGCCAATTCACTGCGCCTCGCACGTACGGTGCTGAACAGTTATGTCGATGAACAGGGACAGCCTTTCCCCTTTACCGTACAGATGTTTTCCGCATTGAAACGCATTGGACTGGACGAAGCGGATGCAAAAATCCAGGACCTGCTGGGCTTGCATGACATGCAGGATGACGATGGGGGAAATGCGGATGCCGGCGAGAGTCTTGAAGACGGCGGGAACTGAATCCGCCAGGCAAAACCTGACGGGCAAAAAAAACCCTGGAGAAAGGGGAAGATCTCCAGGGCAGTAACGCCTTATCGCTAATGCCACGATAGGCCCCGCTCAGGGAGGAGAAGCGGGAGGTGAATGAACACCTACTGCTATGAGGGGACCATCCCGGAAAAGTTTCATCGAATCGTATAAAGTTTGCTCATCCGTCGCATTCCGATTATCCCCCGAACCTTTTTCAAGCACCTTTTACCTATGCCCCATTCTTTCTCCCAATCCCGTTTCCCCGCCGTCCGCATGCGCCGCATGCGCAAGGATGCTTTCTCCCGGGCGCTGATGCGCGAACATCACGTCACACCCTCCGACCTGATCTATCCGGTCTTCATTCAGGAAGGCAAGAACGTTGCTGAAAAAGTGGCGTCCATGCCCGGCGTCGAGCGGCTTTCGGTTGACCGGCTGCTCGCCGTTGCGGAAGACTGCGTCGAACTCGGCATTCCGGTACTCGCGCTTTTTCCCGTCATCAATCCGTCCATCAAGACGCCGGACGGCATCGAAGCCGTCAATCCCGAAGGCCTGGTGCCGCGCGCCGTGCGTGAACTCAAGCAGCGCTTTCCCGAACTCGGCATCCTGACCGACGTGGCGCTCGACCCTTACACCAGCCATGGCCAAGACGGCGTATTGAACGCCGATGGCTATGTGCTCAATGACGAAACCACATCGCTCCTCGTCAGGCAGGCGCTGGTCCAGGCGGATGCCGGCGTCGACATCGTGGCCCCTTCCGACATGATGGACGGCCGCATCGGCGCCATCCGCAATGCGCTTGAATCGGCGCAGCACATCCATACACGCATCATGGCGTATTCCGCCAAGTATGCGTCGGCCTTCTATGGCCCGTTCCGCGACGCGGTCGGCTCGGCCGCCAATCTCGGCAAAGGCAGCAAGGCGACCTACCAGATGGACCCGGCAAACAGCGATGAAGCGCTGCGCGAAGTCGCCCTCGACCTCGAGGAAGGTGCGGACATGGTGATGGTCAAGCCGGGCATGCCTTATCTGGACATCGTGCGCCGGGTCAAGGATGAGTTCAAGGTGCCGACGTTTGCCTATCAGGTCAGCGGCGAATACGCGATGATCAAGGCGGCGGCGCAGAACGGCTGGCTCGACCATGACAAGGCGATGATGGAATCCATGCTGGCATTCAAGCGGGCGGGTGCCGATGGCGTCCTGACTTACTTCGCACGGGATATTGCCCGCCATCTTCGTCAGATCTGACGGATCGGCTGATCTGCCTGCCGGCTTTCCTGCATTACCGCCTCCTTGCGAGGCAATCTGCAATGCAGGCAGCCGCCATCTCTCGACAACCCGATTTTTTCCAACGCTGATGCGGCCTTTGCCTGTCCGCATCATTGCTATCCTGTTGGCGGCAGCATCCCAAGCTGCGCCCGGCCTTGGCAGTCAAGGACCAAGCGGTCAAACGGTCAACATTTGCTGATTGTGCATGGACATCTTTCACATCACTCCTTCCTGTATTACCCAGCTTTCCGGTTCGCCCTGTCCGATGCCGGCGGACGGCTTCCTGTGGATCGACGCAACGCATGAGGAAGTCGGCGCCGACACGCAGGCCTGGCGCAATGCGATCGAGCGCATGACGAATGTGCACATCTACGATCTGCACCTGACCGATGCGGTCAATCTCGGCCATCCCTCCTATTTCGACTCGACCCAGGAGTACGCGATGGTCGTTTTCCGCAAACTGGCGCTGGATGGCGGCAGCGAAGCGGACAGCGAATCCGGCCCCGAGGCCCAGAAGCGAAAGATTCCTCCGGCATTGACCAAGCTGGCGACCCGCCCTGTCACGTTCATGCTGATGGACAGAGCGCTGATTACCGTGCATGCGTCGCAAAGCCGGACCATTGAATCGGTACGCGCGCGCCTGCTGGAGCAGCGGGCGCGCGGCAACGGCAACGGTAATGGCAACGGCGGCAGCAACGGCCATGTCTCGCGCCTGCCGTCTTCGCCGGCGGAGCTGATGCTGCGCCTGCTCAATGTCATGGTGGATCAGTATCTCGCGCTGCGCCAGCCGCTCAGCGGGCAGATCGACCGCTGGCAGCGTGCCTTGCTCAATCCGCGCAGCCGCTTCAATGACTGGATGGCGCTGCTCGACGCGCGTGTCGAACTGCGCAAGCTCGATCATCTGTGCGAAGGACAGCGAGACGCGCTGCAGGAGCTGCGGGACTATGTGGTCGACACGCAGGATGCGGACGTTCCCAACCGCGGCATGGATCTGCTGCTGGTCAGGATCAACGATGTGATGGAACACATCACCCGCGTGCTGATCCATGCCCAGCGCATGGAAGCGACCATCGAGTCCGCAGTGCAGATTCATTTCTCGGCAATGGCGCACCGTACGAGCGAGATCATGCGGACCCTAACGGTCATTACCGCCCTGTTCATGCCGCTGACATTGATCACCGGCATTTTCGGCATGAACTTTGTCGACATGCCCCTGCTCAAGGATGCCTTCGGCTTCTGGATCACGATTGCATTGATGGGGGTGATTGTTGTGGGACTGCTGCTGTTCTTTCGCCGCAAGCGCTATCTCGAAGATCAGGCTGCGGATGAGCATCGTTGATGTGTAAAGGCCCTTTGTATTCCATGGCAACAAAAAAGCGCTCCGTGGAGCGCTTTTTATTTTCGGCACACGCCGATTGCAGACTGGCTTATACCAATCCCAAGTCATGACATGCCGAATGAGATCGATGGATTTTTTCGACTGGCAAGGCGCGGGAGGAGTCCATAGCGGGGCTATGGATGACGAGCGCAACGCGGCCAGGTGGAAAAAGACGCGATCTCATGGCATGGAATGATTTGGGATTGGTATTACTTGTTCGGCTGCGGCGTCACGCGCAGGTAAGGCCGCGCAGCCGTATATCCTTTCGGATACTTCTGCTTGATCACTTCCTCGTCCTGGATGGTCAGCGGGATGATGACGTCGTCGCCGTCTTTCCAGTTGCCCGGCGTGGCTACCGTGTAGCCATCGGTCAGCTGCAGGGCGTCGATGACGCGCAGCACTTCATCGAAGTTGCGGCCGGTGCTCATCGGGTAGGTGATGATCAGTCGGACCTTCTTCTTCGGATCGATCACGAACAGCGAGCGCACCGTCGCGCTTTCCGACTGGTTCGGGTGAATCATGTCGTAGAGCTGCGAAACGGTCTTGTCCGCATCGGCGATGATGGGAAAGCCGACCACGGTTTTCTGCGTATCTTCGATGTCCTTGATCCACTGAACGTGCTTGTCGGCCGGATCGACGGACAGGGCGATCGCCTTGACGTTGCGCTTGTCGAATTCCGGTTTCAGCTTGGCGGTCAGGCCGAGTTCAGTGGTGCAGACCGGAGTGAAATCAGCGGGATGGGAAAACAGCACAACCCAGGAATCACCTGCCCATTCATGGAACTTGATCTTGCCGATGGACGAATCCTGTTCGAAATCCGGTGCGGTATCGCCAAGCCTTAATGTCATTTCACTCTCCCAGTAAGTTGCTGAACGCTTAACTATAGTGCGTTGTGACCGCTGGCTCAAGAACTAAGTTGTCAGTTTCTTATAACCAAAGCTGATAAGTACTGAAGAGGAATACGCTGGCGCTCAGAGGCTGCCGGCACGCTCAAGCGTGCCCAGGAACTTGTCCGCATTCTGATAGCCGATCACGCGCCCGCCGGAAATTTCCCTGCCCTGCCTGTCGAAGAAAATGATGCCGGGCGGGCCGAACAGGTTGAAGCGCTTGAGCAGCTGCTTGTCATCCTCGTTATTCGCGGTGACATCCACCTGCAGGAGGACCATTTCCGCAAATCTTGCCTTGATGCGCGGATCGGAGAAGGTCAGCTTTTCCATTTCCTTGCAGGAGACGCACCAGTCGGCATAGAAGTCGAGCATCACGGTCTTGCCGCCGGCCTTCGCGATTTCCGCGTCCAGTGCGGCCAGCGATGTCACCCGGACAAACTTGGTGTGCGGAACCTCGCCGCGTAAATGGGCGAGCGGCGCCAGCACGTCGCGCCCGCCGGTCGCAACCCCGACCAGCTGCACCAGCCCGAGTCCCGCAAAGACAAGCGCAAACAGCTTCGCGCGCCAGCTGCCCTTGACGGCATGCAGCAGATAGATGCCGTATCCGATGCCGAGCATGGCCCAGCCGAGCATCGGCACCCAGCCGGGGGTGACCGGAGCCACGATCCAGAGCGCCATGGCGAGCATGAGGATGCCGAAGAACAGCTTGACCGAGCGCATCCACGCGCCGGCGCGCGGCAGCAGGGCGCCGGCGGAAAGCCCGACCAGGAGCAGTGGCACGCTCATGCCGACGGCCATGGCGAACAGGGCGCTGCCGCCTATCACGACATTGCGGGTCTGGCTGATGTAGAGCAGTGCACCTGCCAGCGGCGCGGCGACGCAGGGACCGACGATGAGCGCGGAGATCGCGCCCATGCTGAAGACGCCGAGGAACTTGCCGGACACTTGCTTACCAGATGCGGCCGTGAGGCGCTGCTGGAGTGCTGCAGGCACTTGCAATTGGTAGACGTCGAACATCGACAGCGAGAGAACCGCAATCAGCAGAGCGAACGCGCCGAGCACCCAGGGGTTCTGCAGCGCCGCAGCCAGGCCTTCGCCGGCGAGACCGGCGGCGATGCCCATCGCGGTATAGATCAGCGCCATGCCGAGCGAATACGCAGCCGACAGCGCAAGACCGCGGCTTCGGCTGACCTTCCCGCCCTGCGTGCTGCCGATGATGATCGACGAGAGGATGGGCACCATCGGCAGCACGCAGGGCGTGAAGGAAAGACCGAGTCCGAGCAGAAGGAACAGGGGCAGTATGCCGAGCAGGCTGCCGCTTTGCAGCGCGGCTTCGATGCGGCCGTTTTCACTGTCAGCCTGCATTGCCGGGAGGACTGATGTACCGGCAGCACTCGTGGCATTTGAGGCTGCAGTCGATTGCTGGGTACCGCGTATCGCCGACATCAGCCCTCCTCCGCTGGGCGACAGCGCAGCGACCGATTCCATCGGCGCATAGCACAGTCCCTGGTCGGCGCAGCCCTGCGACGTGACCTTGAGGCTGAAATCGGATGCCGCGTTCACGGGAAGCGTAATGGCAACCGACTTGCGATAGGTTTCGACATCCTTTTGAAAGGTCTCGTCGAATTTGATCTTTCCCTGCGGGATGACCGGCGTACCGAGCTGTGCGCCTGCCGCGCTGAAGGCAAAGCGCTCGCGGTACATGTAATAGCCGTCCGCAATCGTGAAAGTCACTTCCGCCGTGTTGGCATCGATCATCCGCGCCGCGAACTTGAACGCCTTTTCCGGCGGCAGAAAATCATCCTCCGCATTCGCCATGCATGGAAACAGCATGGCGATCCATGCCACCGCAGTGAGCAACAATCGCACCGCTGCGCGGGGCGCGGCGCTGGCATACAAAGCATTAAACATCCACATTCTTCCTTGTTTCGGCGGCAAGCCATTGCAGATACGCAGGCAGGCCGTGCGTAATCGGCAGCGCGATGATTTCAGGCACATCGTAGGGATGGAGCCGCTTTATCACGTTCTCGACTTCATCATAGCGGTCGGCCGTCGATTTCACTACCAGCGTCATTTCGGCGGCTTCCTCGATCTTGCCTTCCCAGCGGTAGACGGAATGCACCGCAGGCAGGATATTCACGCATGCGGCTGCACGGATGTCCACCAGTTCACGCGCAATGCGCCCGGCCGTGTCCCGGTCCGGCACGTTGGACATGATCAATAGCGGATGTGGCTGGTCGGAGGTATGCATCATCGCGATCCGGACATTATTTCAGAAGACGCCGGCGTGTCAGCACCGTGGCGACATAAAAGCCGGCAAAGCTGTACGCCAGCAGCACGGCGATGTCGGCAACGGCATGGGCCGGCCATTGGCCGAGAATCAGCGGCCTGATCAGATTGACCGCGGCTCCCAGCGGCAACAACTGGGCAAATCCTTGCAGCCACGGCGGCAGCTGCGCTACCGGATAGTACACGCCGGAAAGAAAGACCATCGGCGTCAGCACGAGCGTGAAATAGTAGGTAAAGAAATCATACCCCTTTGCCATGGCGTTGATAATCAGGCCGATGGAAGCGAAGGTGATTCCGATCAGGAACAGCAGGGGCAGCACGAATATGACATTGACATGCAGGCCGATTCCCAGAAGAAAAATAACGCCGAGAATCGCCACGCCCGCAAACAGCGCCTTGGTTGCCGCCCACAGCATTTCCGCGAGCACCACATCATCCAGCGCCATGGGCGCATTGAGCAAGGCTTCCCAGGTCTTTTGCACATGCATGCGGGAAAAAGCCGAATAGAGGGTTTCAAAGGAGGCGGCCATCATGACCGACATGCAGATCGAGCCGGATGCCAGGAAGTGAATGTAGGGTATGCCGTCGATTGTCTTCAACAAGCTGCCCAATCCGTAGCCGAACGCGATCAGCGTAATCAGGGGATCCGCGATATTGCCGAGTACGCTGGCCAGCGCGAGCTTCTTCCAGACGAGGAGATTGCGTCGCCAGATCGGAATGAAGCGCAGCGAACAAGCCGGCAGCGCAAAGAGAGCAAAACGCATGTCGTCAATCCCTCATTTCGCGTCCGGTCAGCTTGAGGAACAAGTCTTCAAGATTGGCCGGGCGATGCAGATAGCGGATGCCGCTGGCGCCGTGCAGGCTCGCCAGCAGGCTTTGCGCACTGTTGGTATAGCAGAATACAGTCTCTCCGCTGATTTCCATCCGCCCTGCATGCCGCACGCCATCGGAGCGTCCCCAGGCCACCGCATTGTCGCCATAGACCTCCACCACTTCCGCCTCGATATGCTGAGCGATGAGTTCGCGCGGCGCTCCTTCCGCGATCAGCTTGCCGTGATCGATGACCGACAGGCGATCGCAGAGGCGCTCCGCCTCGTCCATGAAATGCGTCGTGAGCACGATGGTCTTGCCTTCGTTCAGCAGCGACTTCAGGCGGTCCCATATCATGTGGCGGGCCTGAGGATCGAGGCCGGTGGTCGGCTCATCCATGAAGATGAGATCCGGATCGTTCACCAGGGCGCGTACCAGCGTCAGACGGCGCTTCATGCCGCCGGAAAGCTCGCCGATGTTGGCATTTCTCTTCGCGGTCAGGTTCGCAAACTCAAGCAGCTTCGGAATGCGGGACTTGATGATGCCCTCCGCCAGGCCGAAGTAGCGGCCGAACACCATGAGGTTTTCCTCGACCGTAAAGTCCGGATCGAGGTTGTCGCCCTGAGGCACGACGCCGACCTTTACCCTTGCCGCGCGCGCCTGCCGCGGCACCGGATATCCGACCAGGCGGATTTCGCCGCTGTCCGGCTCGGTCAGCCCGAGGCAGAGGCGTAGAGTCGTGGTCTTGCCGGCGCCGTTTGGCCCCAGAAGCCCGTAGCACTCGCCGCGCCGCAGCGAGAAGGATACGCCGTCGACGACGAGCGCCCGTGCCGAGCCCTTGCCATAGGATTTGCGGAGATTGGAAACGGAAAGGACATCGGAGTCGGACATGCAGCGCAGGGTTTGGCGGTGGCTGGTAAAGCGCATATCTTGCCACAAACGTCCGGGCGGCATAAAAAGCCGCCTAAAGACAAAAAGCCAGGCAGTGATGCCTGGCTTTTTTCTTCCGCTGCCCTTGCAGGGCTGCGATTATTCTGCAGTTTGAACTTCAGTTTCGTCGCTGATTTCGGGACGGTCGACCAGTTCAACGAAGGCCATCGGCGCATTGTCGCCCTGACGGAAACCCATCTTCAGAATGCGCAGGTAGCCGCCATTGCGGTTTGCATAGCGAGGACCCAGTTCAGCGAAGAGCTTGACGACGATTTCGCGATCGCGCAGGCGGGAGAAGGCCAGACGCTTGTTCGACAGATTATCTGTCTTGCCCAGCGTGAGGATAGGCTCGACGACGCGGCGCAGTTCTTTTGCCTTGGGCAGCGTGGTCTTGATTGCTTCATGACGCAGCAGGGAAACGGTCATGTTGCGGAGCATTGCCAGACGGTGGGACGATGTACGGTTAAGTTTGCGGAGACCGTGACGGTGACGCATGATATTTCCTTTCAGTTGAGTTTAAGTCCAGCTCTTCTATCGATCGATGAATCGTTCGCGGGCCGGTAATGGTTATTGTTGCAATGACTTGGCATTTCCCGAAACGGGAACGAGCCGGATTATAACCGCTCCTTCCCGGATTCGTCGCCGGTACTACCGAATTACTTCTCGAGACCTGCCGGCGGCCAGTTTTCGAGTTTCATGCCGAGCGTCAAACCGCGCGATGCAAGAACTTCCTTGATCTCGTTGAGCGACTTGCGGCCCAGGTTCGGCGTCTTGAGCAGTTCGTTTTCGCTGCGCTGGATCAGATCGCCGATGTAGTAGATGTTTTCGGCTTTCAGGCAGTTTGCGGAACGCACTGTGAGTTCCAGGTCGTCGACAGGACGCAGCAGGATCGGATCGACCGACGGAGCGCGCGACGGTGCTTCTGCAGCGGCTTCCGTACCTTCCAGGGCAGCGAACACGTTGAGCTGGTCAACCAGCACGCGGGCCGACTGGCGAATTGCTTCTTCCGGAGAGATGACGCCGTTGGTCTCGATGTTCATGACCAGCTTGTCGAGGTCGGTACGCTGTTCAACACGAGCGGATTCGACGGCATAGGAAACGCGACGGACCGGGGAGAACGATGCATCGAGGATGATGCGGCCGATCGTCTTGTTCGCATCTTCGGACAGGCGGCGCACGTTGCCGGGCACATAGCCGCGGCCTTTTTCAACCTTGATCTGCATGTCCAGCTTGCCGCCCGCGGTCAGGTGGGCGATCACGTGTTCCGGATTGATCAGCTCGACGTCATGCGGCAGATCGATGTCCGAAGCGTAAACCGCGCCTTCGCCATCCTTTTTCAGGGTCAGCGTGACTTCGTCGCGATTGTGCAATTTGAACACCACGCCCTTCAAGTTGAGCAGCATGTCGACCACGTCTTCCTGAACGCCATCCAGCGAGGAGTATTCGTGGACCACACCGGCGATGGTCACTTCGGTAGGTGCATAGCCAACCATCGACGACAGCAGCACGCGGCGCAGCGCGTTGCCGAGCGTATGGCCGTAGCCACGCTCGAACGGCTCCATGACGACTTTGGCATGGCCGGCACCAAGTGCCTCAACTTCAATAATGCGGGGTTTCAACAGACTGTTTTGCATGAAATGTCCTTTTCAATACCCTCGGCTCGTTACACCGATAAGGCTGATGGCATTACAAAGAAACCCGCCTCGCTTCTCAGCGAGGCGGGCGTAGGGAACTGCTATTAACGGGAATACAATTCGACGATCAGGGATTCGTTGACATCGTTGGCGATTTCGGAACGATCCGGCATCGACTTGAATGTACCTTCCATCTTCTTCGCGTCGACGGAAACCCACGACGGCATGCCGCCCTGCTCGGCCAGAGACAGCGCTTCGATGATGCGCGCCTGTTTCTTCGCCTTCTCGCGCACTGCAACGACGTCGCCTGCCTTGACCTGGTACGAAGCGATGTTGACCACTTCGCCATTGACGGTAAATGCCTTGTGGCTGACCAGCTGGCGTGCTTCAGCGCGTGTGGAGCCGAAGCCCATGCGGTATGCAACGTTGTCCAGACGGGATTCGAGCAGCTTCAGCAGGTTTTCACCGGTGTTGCCCTTGCGGCGGTCAGCCTCGGCAAAATAACGGCGGAACTGGCGCTCAAGAATGCCGTACATGCGCTTGACCTTCTGCTTTTCACGCAGCTGGTTGCCATAGTCCGAGGTACGAGCACCGGAAGTACGGCCGTGCTGGCCGGGCTTGGAGTCCAGTTTGCACTTGGAATCCAGAGAGCGGCGCGAGCTCTTCAGGAACAGGTCGGTGCCTTCACGGCGGGAGAGTTTGGCTTTGGGTCCGATATAACGTGCCACGTTAATTTCCTTTTGTTAATGACGCCCCAACCAGAAACATGGAGTTTCCGGTAGGCGCTAGTCTGGTCGCGCCTCAGCGGATGCCAGACAGTGGTCTTAAGAACAAAACCCGCCAAACTTTCTGGCGGGCTAAAACTGAATACTGCAACCTGCTATTGTAACGCGTCTATCCGATCTTAGATACGACGGCGCTTCGGCGGACGGCAGCCGTTGTGCGGAACCGGTGTCACGTCCTGGATCTGGGTGATCTTGATACCCAGGTTGTTCAGAGCGCGAACTGCGGATTCACGACCAGGACCAGGACCCTTGATGCGAACTTCAAGGTTCTTGACGCCGAATTCGACGGCAACCTTGCCAGCTGCTTCCGCTGCAACCTGGGCTGCAAACGGTGTCGACTTGCGGGAGCCTTTGAAGCCGGCACCGCCGGATGTCGCCCAGGACAACGCATTGCCTTGACGGTCGGTGATCGTGATGATGGTGTTGTTGAAGGATGCGTGGATGTGCGCGATGCCTTCTGCAACGTTCTTTTTAACTTTCTTCCGCGCGCGGGCTGCTGCGGCGTTATTCTGGGCTTTTGCCATGGTAATTTCCTTGAATCCGACTTCGGGTCAAACGGCGCTGGATTATTTCTTCAGCGACTGTGCTGCCTTGCGCGGGCCTTTGCGTGTACGCGCATTGGTGCGTGTACGCTGACCGCGTACGGGCAAGCCCTTGCGATGACGCAGGCCGCGGTAGCAACCCAAGTCCATCAGACGCTTGATGCTCATCGAAACTTCACGACGCAGGTCACCCTCAACGACAAACTTGCCGATTTCGTCGCGCAGCTTTTCCAGCTCGTTATCGTCCAGATCCTTGACCTTCTTCGTGGTCGGAACACCCGTCTTGGCGCAGATATCTTCAGCGCGGGGACGGCCAATGCCATAAATCGCAGTCAAGCCGATAACGGTGTGTTGGTGGTTGGGGATGTTGACCCCTGCAATACGTGCCATTCGTTATTCCTCGATCAATAACGTTAATTAACCTTGGCGCTGTTTGTGACGCGGTTCTGTGCAGATTACACGAACAACGCCCTTGCGCTTGATGATCTTGCAGTTGCGGCAGATCCGCTTCACTGATGCGAGCACTTTCATTTTTGCCCTCTTTCTTACAGTTCTAGTTACTTTACTTGGTACGGAACACGATTCGTGCCCGGCTCAAATCGTAGGGTGTCAGTTCGACTGTGACCTTATCACCAGGAAGGATGCGGATGTAATTCATACGCATTTTTCCGGAAATATGTCCGAGAACCACGTGCCCGTTTTCCAACTTGACTCTAAAAGTTGCATTGGGAAGATTCTCAAGAATTTCCCCCTGCATCTGGATGACGTCGTCTTTTGCCATTCGCTTCGCTCGTTTTCTGGGTCGCCTATCGCGTCACTATCGTGTCGGGATGCCACCCTTGAAATTCGCCTTGCGAAGAAGCGATTCATACTGCTGCGACATCACATAATTCTGAACTTGCGCCATGAAGTCCATCGTTACGACTACGATGATCAGTAGTGAAGTGCCACCGAAATAGAATGGTACTTTCCACCGCGCGATCAGAAACTCCGGCAGCAAGCAGACCAAGGTGATATACACCGCACCAACAAGAGTCAGACGCATCAGGATCTTGTCGATATACCGGGCCGTCTGCTCACCAGGACGAATACCAGGAACGAATGCTCCGCTTTTCTTCAGATTGTCAGCCGTTTCCTTGCTATTGAATACCAGGGCGGTATAAAAGAAGCAGAAGAAAACGATCGCTACTGCGTAAAGCAAGGCATGAATCGGTTCGCCCGGCGCCAGCGAGGCCGCCAAGTCTTTCAGGAACCGAACGAATGCATTGTTCGTTTCACCCGACGTGAACCAGCTGGTGATCGTTGCCGGAAACAGAATGATCGACGAAGCGAAGATCGGAGGGATTACGCCCGCCATGTTCAGCTTCAACGGCAGATGACTGCTCTGTCCGCCGTAGATCTTGTTCCCGACTTGCCGCTTCGCATAGTTGACGAGGATCTTGCGCTGTCCCCGTTCGATGAACACGACCAGGTAAGTTACCGCCGCCACGATCACGCAAATCAGAATTGCCGACAGTGCACTCATCGAACCCGTACGCACCAACTCGAACAGGCCACCGATCGCGCTAGGTAAGCCAGCAGCAATGCCCGCAAAGATGATGATCGAGATACCGTTCCCAAGTCCGCGCTCGGTAATCTGCTCACCAAGCCACATCAGGAACATCGTACCGGTCACAAGCGTGATTGCAGTCGTCAGCCGGAAAGCCAGGCCCGGGTCGATGACCAGCCCCGCTTGCGCTTCCAATGCCACGGCAATGCCGAATGCCTGGAACGCCGCCAACACCAGAGTGCCGTAACGAGTGTACTGGGTGATCTTCCGCCTTCCCGCTTCGCCTTCCTTCTTCAGCGCCTCGAGTTGAGGCGAGACGATGGACATCAGCTGCATGATGATCGATGCCGAAATGTACGGCATGATACCCAATGCAAAGATGGTAAAGCGAGAAAGTGCACCGCCGGAGAACATGTTGAACATACCCAGGATACCACCCTGGTTTTGCCTGAACAGTTCAGCCAGTTGTGACGGATCGATTCCCGGTACGGGAATGTGCGCTCCGATTCGATAGACTACCAAGGCTGCCAGCAGAAACCACAGGCGGCCCCATGGAAATCCGCTTGCAGCGCTCTTAGCGAGTTGGGGTGTCGTCGCCAATTATTGCTCCGGACAAATCGGTTGCTTACGCAACCGAACCACCTGCCGCTTCAATGGCAGCCTTAGCGCCCTTGGTCGCGATCAAGCCCTTGATCGTTACTTTCTTCGTCAACTCGCCAGCCTTGATAACGCGGACGACACGAGCCAGTTCGGATACCAAGCCAGCCTGCTTCACCGCCAGCAGGTCGATTTCCGCGACAGGAAGGTTCTCCAGATCGCCGAGTCGTACTTCTGCCTTGTAAGGCGCTGCCAGCGACTTGAAACCGCGCTTGGGCAGACGGCGCTGCAGCGGCATCTGACCGCCTTCGAAGCCGACTTTGTGGAAGCCGCCAGAACGGGATTTCTGACCTTTGTGGCCACGGCCTGCAGTCTTGCCCAGGCCGGAACCGATACCGCGACCGACGCGACGCTTAGCGTGCTTGGCGCCGTCCGCAGGTTGAATGTTGTTCAATTCCATGATTTGCTCCGTTCGCAAGCACGCGGCTTACGACACAACTTTCACGAGATACGCCACTTTGTTGATCATGCCGCGGATGGCCGGTGTGTCCTGCAGTTCCGAGACGGAATTGACACGACGCAGGCCAAGCCCACGAACGGTTGCACGGTGGTCCTGGCGTGTGCCGATCAGGCCCTTCACCAGCTTGACTTTGATTGTGTTCGCCATTCGATTCACCTCAACCAAGGATCTCTTCGACCGACTTGCCACGCTTGGCAGCAATTTCGGAAGGAGTATTCATCTTCGACAAACCGTCGATGGTCGCACGAACCATGTTGTAAGGATTAGTCGAACCGTTCGACTTCGCCACAACGTTGGTAACGCCCATGACTTCGAAGATCGCGCGCATCGGGCCACCAGCGATAACGCCGGTACCGTCCTTCGCCGGCGAAATCATCACCGAAGATGCACCGTGCTTGCCTGTTACGGTGTGCTGCAGCGTGCCGTTCTTCAGAGTGACCTTGATCATCTTGCGACGTGCTTCTTCCATTGCCTTCTGCACGGCGACGGGGACTTCCTTCGATTTACCCTTGCCCATGCCGATGCGGCCATCGCCGTCGCCGACCACTGCCAGTGCTGCGAAACCCATGATACGGCCACCCTTGACCACCTTGGTCACGCGGTTGACCGCAATCATCTTTTCGCGCATGCCGTCGTCGCGCTCTTCGCCCTGGGGCGTCTTTGCTTGCATTTTTGCCATGACGATTCTTCCTTAGAACTTCAGACCGGCTTCGCGGGCTGCTTCTGCAACTGCTTTAACGCGGCCGTGATAGCGGAAACCGGAACGGTCGAAAGCGACTTCGGCGATTCCAGCCTTCAGTGCCTTCTCCGCTACGCGCTTGCCGACGAGAGCAGCCGCTGCGGCATTGCCACCCTTGCCGGATTTGCCTGCGAGTTCCTGGCGTACTTCTGCCTCCAGTGTCGATGCGGATGCCAATACTTTTGCGTCCGGTCCGATGATGTTTGCGTAGATATGCAGGTTGGTGCGATGCACAGCCAGGCGGTTTACCTTCAACTCTGCGATCTTCGCGCGAGTTTGGCGAGCGCGGCGCAGACGTGATTGTTTCTTGTCCATCGTCAAGCCCCTTACTTCTTCTTGGTTTCTTTGAGCGTAACCACTTCGTCCACATAGCGGACGCCCTTGCCTTTATACGGCTCGGGACTGCGGTACGCACGCACTTCAGCAGCGGTCTGACCGACCTTCTGCTTGTCGACACCCTTGATCACGATCTCGGTCTGCGACGGGGTCTCGCACTTCACGCCAGCAGGCATCTGGTGCACGACCGGGTGCGAGAAGCCAAGCGACAGGTTCAGCTTGTCGCCTTGCGCTTGCGCACGGTATCCCACGCCAACGAGGGAGAGCTTCTTTTCAAAGCCTTTCGTCACGCCGAGAACCATATTGTTCACGAGCGCACGCAGCGTTCCGGACATCGCATTCGCTTCGCGGCTTTCATCAGCCGGCGCAAACAGCAGCGTGTTGTTTTCGTTAGTGACTTTCACCAGGCCATTCAGCGGCATGGAGAGAGTACCCAGGGCGCCTTTGACAGTGATCCTGTCAGCGGCAATTGTCACTTCCAATCCAGCAGGAAGTGCAATGGGCATTTTACCTACACGGGACATCTTGCACTCCTTAGGCCACGTAGCAAATCACTTCGCCACCGACACCGGTTGCGCGTGCTTTGCGGTCTGTCATCACACCTTTCGGTGTGGAGACGATTGCCACACCCAGGCCGTTCATCACGCTCGGGATATCATCCTTGCCCTTGTAGATACGCAGGCCGGGACGCGAGACGCGCTCGAGGCGTTCGATTACAGGACGGCCGGCGTAGTACTTCAGGCCGATCTTCAGTTCCGATTTGCCTTCTGCCTCGGATACCGCGTAGTCTTCGATGTAGCCTTCGTCCTTGAGGACGTTTGCAATCGCCACTTTGACTTTAGACGACGGCATTGCGACCGTAGTCTTTTGAACGCCTTGTGCGTTCCGGATACGGGTCAGCATATCGGCGATAGGATCGCTCATACTCATTGCTTGTTCTCCTATTACCAGCTAGCTTTAGTCACACCCGGAATCTCGCCGCGCATGGCGATTTCACGGATTTTTGTACGTGCCAAACCGAATTTGCGGAAAGTCCCGCGCGGACGGCCTGTCATTGCGCAGCGATTGCGCTGACGGGTCGGGTTTGCATTTCGCGGCAGCGCCTGCAGTTTCAGGCGAGCTTCGTAACGCTCTTCTTCCGATTTTGTTTGGTCGTCGATGATTGCCTTCAACTCGGCGCGCTTGCCTGCGTATTTCTTTACCAGGTCTGCACGCTTTTGTTCACGGTTAATCAGTGCCAGTTTTGCCATGGCATCCTCAGTTTCTGAACGGGAATTTAAATGCGGCGAGGAGCGCTTTCGCTTCGTCGTCGGTTTTCGCAGTCGTCGTGATGCTGATGTTCATACCACGCAGCGCGTCGATCTTGTCGTACTCGATCTCGGGGAAAATGATCTGCTCTTTCACACCGATGTTGTAGTTGCCACGACCGTCGAATGCACGACCGGACACGCCACGGAAGTCACGAACGCGCGGCAGCGCGACGGTGATTAGGCGATCCAGGAATTCGTACATGCGCGCACCGCGCAGAGTGACCATGCAACCGATCGGATAACCTTCGCGGATCTTGAATCCGGCGATAGCCTTGCGAGCCTTGGTTACGACAGGCTTCTGACCTGCGATCTTCGTCAGATCACCGACAGCATGCTCGATCACCTTCTTGTCTGCGACCGCTTCCGACAAACCCATGTTAAGCGTGATTTTCGTCAGGCGCGGGACTTCCATTACCGACTTGTAACCGAACTTGCTAGTCAGGTCAGCAATGACTTTTTCTTTATAAAATTCTTGGAGACGGGCCATGATGTCTTACACCTTAACGACTTCGCCATTGGACTTGTAGACACGGACTTTCTTCCCGTCCACGACTTTGTAGCCCACACGATCTGCCTTGCCAGTTGCTGCGTTGAACAACGCAACATTGGAAACATGAATCGGCATCAGCTTGTCGACGATGCCACCTGTTGCACCGGTCATCGGGTTCGGTTTGGTCGCCTTCTTCGCGACGTTCACACCCTCGACGACGATATAGTCGGCATCAACACGCTGCTTGACCACACCGCGCTTGCCCTTGTCCTTACCGGTCAGGACAATCACTTCGTCGTTTTTACGAATCTTGCTCATAACGACTCCTTACAGAACTTCAGGCGCGAGCGACACGATCTTCATGAAGCGCTCGGTACGCAGTTCACGCGTAACAGGCCCGAAGATGCGTGTGCCGATCGGCTCAAGCTTGGCATTCAGCAACACAGCAGCGTTGCCATCGAACTTCACCAGAGAACCATCCTGGCGGCGCACGCCCTTGGCTGTACGAACCACCACGGCGTTATAGATTTCGCCCTTTTTCACACGGCCGCGCGGCGCAGCGGATTTGACCGTGACTTTGATGATGTCGCCGATGCTGGCATAACGGCGCTTGGAACCACCCAGCACCTTAATGCACAGGACTTCACGCGCACCCGTGTTGTCGGCTACTTCGAGCCGGCTTTCAGTTTGAATCATAGTATTTTCTTTCCCAACTTAATCCGCTTTTCCGCCCTACGCGGCTTTGCGGTCAGTCTTGGTCCTGTCAGCCGACTTTGCTAAGCCGCGCCGATTAGGTGGACGGTTACAAAAACTACTGCAGCACAGCTTGGCAGCTGCGCGAATTTTTCGAACTGCAGGGTACTGCAACTGGCTTTCGCGTTTGGAGCTTTTGCGATAACCAAGCCCGGCATTATGACACCATAACGCCGGGCTAGCAACTACTAATTACGGCTGTATTAGACGATTTGTGCAACCTGCACCACACGGGTGACAGACCATGCCTTCGTCTTGGAGATCGGGCGACCTTCCTGGATTTCTACAGTGTCGCCTTCCTTTGCCTGATTGCTTTCGTCGTGTGCGTGATACTTGTTGGAACGCACGACGATCTTGCCGTACAGCGGGTGCTTGACCCGGCGCTCGACCAGGACCGTCACGGTCTTATCCATCTTGTCGGATACGACTTTGCCAACCAGGGTGCGCTTGAGCGACTGTTTTGCTTGATCGTTCATTATTTTGCGTCCTTCTGATTCATGACGGTTTTGACGCGTGCGATGTCGCGACGCACCTTCTTGAGTTGCGCGGTGTTGTTCAGCTGCTGCGTAGCAATTTGCATGCGCAGACCGAATTGCGCCTTGAGCAACTCGTTGAGCTCTTTCTGGAGCGCTGCTTCGTCCTTGCCGCGGAGTTCAGATGCTTTCATGTTTCACTCCTCTTATTGGCCGACTTGACGGACCACAAAGGTTGTCAACAGCGGCAGCTTGGCTGCTGCAAGGCGGAATGCCTCGCGAGCCAGTGCTTCGTCGACACCGTCCATCTCGTACAGCACTTTACCCGGCTGGATTTCAGCCACGTAGTACTCCGGGTTACCCTTACCGTTACCCATACGCACTTCAGCAGGCTTTTGAGAAATCGGCTTGTCAGGGAAAATGCGGATCCAGATCCGGCCGCCACGCTTGATGTGACGTGTCATTGCACGACGCGCCGCTTCAATCTGACGTGCCGTGATACGGCCACGACCGACCGCCTTCAGGCCGAATTCACCGAACGAGACGGCTGTGCCGCGCTCGTGGGAAATGCCCTTGTTGCGGCCTTTCTGTTCTTTACGATATTTTCTGCGTGCTGGTTGCAGCATGATTATTCTCCTGCTTTCTCAGCCGGTGCGGCACCGTCGGCCTTTTTAGGGGCACGAACACGGCTGCCAGCCGGTTTGGAGCCAGGGGCTCCGTCGTTGCGCGGACGCGGACGGCCGCCCGGCTTGCCATCGTCACGACGAGGACCACGACGCTTCTTGTCGTCTTCAGCCGGTGTCTCGATTGTCGGAGCTTCGCCGCTAGCGAGGCGGTCGCCCTTGTAGACCCAGACCTTGATACCGATGATGCCGTAGGTGGTCTCTGCTTCGCCGAAGCCGTAGTCGATGTCAGCGCGCAGTGTATGCAAAGGCACGCGGCCTTCGCGATACCATTCGCGTCGTGCGATCTCGATACCGTTCAGACGGCCCGAGGACATGATCTTGATGCCCTGGGCGCCGAGACGCATCGCGTTTTGCATCGCGCGCTTCATTGCGCGACGGAACATGATGCGCTTTTCGAGCTGCTGAGCGATCGAATCGGCGATCAGCTGCGCGTCAACTTCCGGCTTGCGGATTTCTTCGATGTTGACGTGTACCGGCACACCCATCAGCTTGGTCAGGTCGGACTTCAGAACTTCGATGTCCTCGCCTTTCTTGCCAATGACAACGCCCGGACGGGAGCTGAAAATGGTGATGCGTGCATTTTTCGCAGGGCGCTCGATGACGATGCGACCAACGGATGCGTTCTTCAGCTTCTTCTTCAGGTAGGCGCGAACGTCGAGGTCTTCATTCAGCATGGAGGCAAAGTTGCCATTGCCTGCATACCAGCGGGAGCCCCAGTTACGCGTTACCGACAGACGGAAGCCGGTTGGGTGGATTTTCTGTCCCATCGTGACTCCTTAGTTACCGACAGTCACGTAGATGTGACAGGTTTGCTTAGAGATGCGATCGCCACGGCCTTTGGCACGCGCGATGAAGCGCTTGAGGACCGCACCCTTTTCGACGTAGATCGTCTTGACCTTCAGCTCGTCGATGTCAGCACCATCGTTGTGTTCAGCGTTCGCGATTGCGGACTCGAGCACCTGCTTGATGAGGACTGCGCCTTTTTTCGGGCTGAATGCCAGGATATTCAACGCCTGGTCGACTTTCTTGCCGCGGATCAGGTCGGCAACGAGGCGGCCTTTCTGTTCCGACAGGCGTGCACCGCGGAGGATAGCTTTAGTTTCCATCATCGCACCTTATTTCTTAGCCTTTTTATCGGCGGCGTGACCCTTGAAAGTACGGGTCAGCGCGAATTCGCCGAGCTTGTGACCGACCATGTTTTCGGAAACATAGACCGGCACATGCTGTTTGCCGTTGTGAACAGCGATCGTCAGGCCAATGAAATCCGGCATGATTGTCGAACGACGAGACCAAGTCTTGATTGGCTTCTTGTCCTTCGTTGCTTGTGCGGTTTCGACCTTCTTGATCAGGTGGGCGTCACAGAACGGCCCTTTTTTCAATGAACGTGTCATGTGTTACCCCTTATTTCTTGCCACGGCGCGAGACGATCATTGAAGTCGTACGCTTGTTGCGACGCGTCTTCTTGCCCTTGGTCTGCTGGCCCCATGGCGATACCGGGTGGCGACCTGCTGCAGTGCGGCCCTCACCACCACCGTGCGGGTGATCGATCGGGTTCATCACGACACCGCGCACTGTCGGACGGACACCGCGCCAACGCATTGCACCGGCTTTACCGATCTTGCGAAGGTTGTGCTCGCCGTTGCCGACTTCACCGACGGTTGCGCGGCACTCGATGTGCACGCGACGGACTTCGCCGGAACGCAGGCGGACCTGCGCGTAAGTGCCTTCGCGGGCCATCAGGACGACGCCTGCACCTGCGGTACGTGCCATCTGAGCACCTTTGCCAGGCAGCATTTCGACGCAATGCATCGTGGTGCCGACCGGGATGTTGCGGATCGGGAGGCAGTTGCCCGACTTGATCGGAGCTTCTGCGCCGTTCATCAGCTGATCGCCGACTGCAACGCCTTTGGGAGCGATGATGTACTGACGCTCGCCGTCCGCATAGCACAGCAGTGCGATATGCGCGCTACGGTTCGGGTCGTATTCGATACGCTCGACCTTTGCCGGAATGCCGTCCTTGTTGCGACGGAAATCGACGACGCGGTAATGATGCTTGTGACCGCCACCGATATGACGCGTGGTGATGTGGCCGTTGTTGTTACGACCTGCAGTCTTGGACTTCTTTTCAACGAGGGCGGCGAACGGACGGCCTTTGTACAGGTCGGGATTGACGACCTTGACCATGCCGCGGCGACCGGCCGACGTCGGTTTCATTTTCACGAGTGCCATTATTTAGCCTCCTCGGTGAAGTTGATTTCCTGGCCTGGCTTCAGGCTGACGTAAGCTTGACGCACGTGGTTGCGGCGACCGGTGAAACGGCCTGCGCGCTTTTGCTTGCCCTGGCGGTTCAGCACCTGGACAGACTCCACTTGCACCTTGAACAGCAACTCGACAGCGGCTTTGATTTCCAGCTTGGTTGCGTCCGGCATTACGCGGAAAACGACTTGCTCATTTTTCTCTGCGACGAAGGTTGCCTTCTCCGAAATCACCGGAGCCAGCAGCACCTTCATCAAACGCTCTTCACTATGCTTCACAGTCGCGTTCATGCCAGCATCTCCTCAATCTTTGCCAATGCCGGCTTGGTGATCAGGACTTTCTTGTAGAACACCAGCGAAACGGGATCGGCATGACGCGGCTCGACGACCAGCACGTTCGGCAGGTTGCGCGAAGCGAGCAGCAGGTTTTCGTCGAGGTTGTCAGTAATGACGAGCACGGACTCGAGGCCCATGCCTTTCAGTTTTTGCGCGAGCAGCTTGGTCTTGGGCGCATCGACCGACAGGTTCTCGATCACGGACAGACGATCTTCACGGGCCAGCTGGGAGAGGATCGAGCAGACGCCTGCGCGATACATCTTCTTGTTGACCTTGTGCGAGAAGTTCTCGTCCGGAGTGTTCGGGAAAATGCGACCACCACCACGCCACAGCGGCGACGACGACATACCGGCACGAGCACGGCCCGTACCTTTTTGACGCCAAGGCTTCTTGGTGGTGTGGCTGACTTCTTCACGGTCTTTTTGCTTGCGGTTGCCGCTGCGTGCGTTGGCCTGGTAAGCGACGACGATCTGATGAATCAGCGCTTCGTTGTAGTCACGACCGAAGATGGTGTCCGGCGCTGCAACGTTCGATGCAGCCTGACCCTGGTCATTCAGGAGCTTGAGTTCCATCGATTACGCTCCCTTCTTTGCTTTGACTTTGACTGCGGGAAGAACGATCACTTGACCGTTTTTCGCACCCGGAACGGCACCCTTGACCAGCAGCAGCTGACGCTCTGCGTCGATGCGGGCGATTTCGAGGTTTTGCACAGTAGTGGTGACATCACCGAGGTGGCCTGTCATGCGCTTACCCGGGAAAACGCGACCCGGATCCTGCGCCATACCGATCGAACCCGGAACGTTGTGCGAACGGGAGTTACCGTGAGTTGCGCGACCCGAACCGAAGTTGTAGCGCTTGATCGTACCGGCATAGCCCTTACCGATCGACACGCCTTGCACGTCCACTTTCTGGCCGGCCTCGAACAGACTGACAGCGATCACGTCGCCGGCCTTCAGTTCGGCAGCTTTTTCAGCATCGATACGGAATTCTTTGAGGACGGTACCAGCTTCAACACCTGCTTTCGCGAGGTGACCGGCAGCGGCTTTATTGACACGCGATGCACGGCGCTGACCATATGTGACCTGAACAGCGGTATAACCATCTGTTTCAGCAGTTTTGATTTGTGTCACGCGGTTGTTGGATACGTCGAGCACTGTGACCGGAATTGTATCCCCGTCATCAGTGAAGATGCGCATCATACCAACCTTGCGACCAACAAGGCCTAGGCTCATTGTTTTCTCCATTCCCGCCTGCGATTGGGCGGGGCTGATGTTTGTACAACAAAAACGTGTCGGCACGGAGGTTCCGGGCCGACACCGAAGCCGAGCATTATAACCCGCGTTTTTTCAACTCACAACCCACAACTTGAAAAATTGTGGTATGTCGGGTTTATGCACGAATAACGCTTTTACTGCAGTTTGATTTCAACGTCGACGCCGGCAGGCAGGTCGAGTTTCATCAGGGCGTCAACCGTCTTGTCCGTCGGATCGACGATATCCATCAGGCGCTGATGCGTGCGGATTTCGAACTGGTCACGCGATGTCTTGTTGACGTGCGGCGAGCGCAGGATGTCAAAACGCTGGATGCGTGTCGGCAGGGGAACCGGGCCCTTGACGACGGCGCCGGTGCGCTTTGCGGTGTCGACGATTTCCAGTGCGGACTGATCGATCAGACGGTAATCGAATGCCTTCAGGCGGATGCGGATTTTCTGGTTTTGCATGGTAATTCCTTAAAAAGAGCGAACCGCGGGCGAGTGTTGCCCGCGGCAATTTTCGTCAAAGAGCGGAGATAAATCCGGCAGCCCGTATATTACTCGATGATCTTGGCAACGACGCCGGCACCGACGGTACGGCCGCCTTCGCGGATCGCGAAGCGCAGACCTTCTTCCATCGCGATCGGGTTGATCAGCTTCACAGTGATCGACACGTTGTCG
>NZ_JACYXF010000001.1 GCF_015352985.1 Noviherbaspirillum malthae
AAAACTGGTCGACGCCAAGGTCAACGGCGTCATCGGCCACCTGAACTCCGGCACCACCATCCCGGCTTCGAAGATCTATCACGACGCCGGCATCCCGCAGATCTCGCCGTCGGCAACCAACCCCAAGTACACCCAGCAGGGCTTCAAGTCGGCCTTCCGCGTGGTGGCCAATGACGGCCAGCTCGGCGGCACGCTGGGCCGCTACGCCGCTGAAAAGCTCAACGCCAAGAAAGTGGCCGTGGTCGACGACCGCACCGCTTACGGCCAGGGTGTGGCGGAAGAGTTCATCAAGGGCGCCAAGAGCAAGGGCGTGCAGATCGTGGCGCAGCAGTACACCAACGACAAGGCCACCGATTTCAACGCCATTCTGACCGCCATCAAGGCCAAGAATCCTGAAGTCGTCTTCTTCGGCGGCATGGATGCGGTCGCCGGTCCGATGCTGCGCCAGATGAAGGCACTGGGCATCAATGCCAAGTTCATGGGCGGCGACGGTATCTGTACCGAAGCGCTGGCGAACCTGGCGGGCGACGCCGTCGGCGAAAACCAGGTGGTCTGCGCAGAGGCAGGCGGCGTGGAAGAAGCGCAGAAGAAAGGCATGGACGAGTTCCGCGCGGCGTTCAAGAAGAAGTTCAATGCCGACGTGCAGATCTATGCACCGTACGTCTATGACGCCGTGATGGTGATGGTCGAAGCGATGAAGAAGGCCAACTCCGCCGATCCGGCGAAGTACCTGCCCGAACTGCACAAGATCAACTACAAGGGCGTCACAGGCAACATCGCCTTCGACAGCAAGGGCGACATCAAGAACGGCACGCTGACGCTCTACACCTACAAGGGCGGCAAGCGCGAACAGCTGGCAGTCGTCAAGTAAGCCAGCCGTCGTTCCCCATGCGGCCGGCATTGCGCCGGCCGCAATTTCTCCTGCTTCATTCGCAGGGCGCCGCATAATTATGATCGCCTTGCCGTATTTCCCTCCCATTCGCATTCGGCATGAAAGAATCCGCCATGCACTCCGCATCCCCTCGCAAAAGAATAGGCATCATCACCGGATCGGGTCCGGAAGCCGGCATCGACCTGTGGAGCAAGCTGCTCCAGGCCAGCCGGGAACTGCAGGGAGCGGCGTTTCGCGGCGACCTCGACGCGCCTGCAGTGATCGTGCATTCCGAGCCCGAGCTCGGCCTGTCGATGGAACTGGACCGCAATGACGAGCAGGTCTGGAACTGCCTGCGCGAGTCTGCAATGGCCATC
The DNA here is from genome assembly GCF_015352985.1 of Noviherbaspirillum malthae. Lineage (GTDB taxonomy): Bacteria > Pseudomonadota > Gammaproteobacteria > Burkholderiales > Burkholderiaceae_D > Noviherbaspirillum > Noviherbaspirillum malthae. The sequence goes on from NZ_JACYXF010000001.1 coordinate 1,249, forward strand.
GTTCCTCGCGTCGATTATTACGCGATCGCCTGCAATACGCTCAATGTCTATCAAGACCGGCTGGACGCGCTCGGCTTGCCGGCCAAGTTCATTTCCTTTGCCGATGTGGTCGCGGATTTCCTTGAGCTGAACGGCATTTCCAGGGTCGCCCTCCTGGGCGCGCGCCCGGTGATCGAGTTCGGCGAATGGTCGCATTACCGCAAGCTTGCGCAGCACGTGGAAGTCGAGCTTCCGCGCGGCCGAAGCGCGGAACGCCTGCACCAGCTGATCTATGACGTGAAGACCCATGGCGGCGCGGCGCCGCAGCTGCGTCCGCAGTTCCAGGCCCTGCTGTCCGAACTCCAGGCGCCGGCGGTGCTCCTGGCCTGCACCGAACTGCCGCTGATTCCGCTCGGCGGCCTCGATGTCGCCGGCAAGCAGATCATCGACGTCACCGCCCTGGTCGCGCGCCGGCTGGCGCATCTGGCCATCGGCGGCAATGCGGCCGGCGGCTTGGCCTGAGTATCATCCGCATCTTTCCTCTTCAGACATCATGAGCAGAAAACATATCGGCGTGATCTACACCGGCGGCACGGTGGGCATGGCAATGACGCCGCAAGGCTATGCGCCCATGCCGGATTTCGCAGCCGTTCTTTCGCGCCTGCTCGGAAGCCATGGCGAGCTGCTGCCGCGCCATACGCTCCATGCCTATGACGATCCGATCGACAGCACCAATGCGACGCCTCTAGACTGGCAAAGGATAGGGCGCGACATCGCCGCCCGCTATCATGACCATGACGGTTTTGTCGTGCTGCACGGCACCGACACCATGGCCTACACGGCATCAGCGCTGTCATTCATGCTGCAAGGCCTGCGCAAGCCGGTGATCGTCACCGGCTCCCAAATACCGCTGGGCGCGCCGCGCTCGGATGCGGCGCAGAACGTGATCACCGCATTGCAGCTGGCCGCCAGCGAGGCGATCAGCGAAGTGGCCATCTGCTTCGCCGGCCGCCTGCTGCGCGGCAACCGCGCCACCAAGGTCAGCGCCTCGCGCATGGAAGCCTTCGACACGCCCAACTATCCGCACCTGGCTGAAATCGGCATCGAGCCGCGCCTGAATGCATCTGCCCTGCTGCCGAAGCCGGAGCGGGAAAATTTCCAGCTGCCTGATTACGCCGAGGCGCTGGTCCTGCCGCTGCGCTTCGTGCCCGGCCTGCCGCTGCGCGCGGTCGAGGCGATGCTGGCGCTCAAGCCGCAGGCAGTCATCCTGGAGTGTTACGGCTCCGGCAATGCGCCCGACCGCGACCCGGCATTGCTGCAGATGCTCGCGCGTGCCAGTGCCGAGGGCACGGTGCTGGTTGCGCGCAGCCAGTGCCTGCATGGGGAGGTTCATATCGGTACCTATGCGGCGGGCGCGGGCATGACGGCCGCCGGCGTGGTCGGTGCGCGCGACATGAGTTATGAGGCGGTGTTTGCGAAGCTGCAGCACTTGTTTGCGCTTGGGATGACGGCGGGGGAGGTGAGGAGGGAGCTGGTGCGTGATGTTTGCGGTGAGGTGAGTTAGCGCTCTTTCGCACCATCTTGTCCTGATAACTTGAATGCTATGCCGGTCAATGTGACCGCGCTCCGACGGACTCCCTTCTCCCGCAGGCGGGAGAAGGGTTGGGGATGAGGGGCGTAGCAAGGGCTCCTGCGGTCTTGACCATCGCCCTCACCCCCGGCCCCCGCTCCGCGCCCCACGATTCGGCTTGCAAGCCGAATCGGCTACGGCAGCGCAAACCGGTGGTTTGCGAAACCCTGCCTCCGCCCCGCCTGCGGGAGAGGGGAGTTACTTAAAACTGCCACCACCCTGGCAATCTCCTCCCACCTGCACCACCCCGGCATCCATGCAACAATGCCGGCTTGCTCACAGCACCCGTCCCGCCCCATGTCATTCTTCAAGGATTTCTCCCTCTCCGCCCTCGCCGCCGGCTTCGTCACCGTGCTGGTCGGCTTCACCAGTTCCGCCGTCATCGTCTTCCAGGGCGCCAGTGCGCTCGGCGCGGGGCCGGCTGAAATCGCTTCCTGGATGTGGGCGCTCGGGCTGGGCATGGGGCTGACCTGCATCCTGCTGTCGCTGCGTTACCGGATGCCGGTGGTGATCGCCTGGTCGACACCCGGCGCGGCCATGCTGATCACCGGCGCGTCCGGCGTTCCGCTCGACGAAGCCACCGGCGCCTTCCTGCTCTCGGCGGCGATGATCACCCTATGCGGTTTCTCCGGCTTCTTCGAGCGCATGATCAGCCGCATCCCCGTGTCGATCGCATCCGGCATGCTGGCCGGCGTGCTGCTGCGCTTCGGCATGGATACCTTCATCGCGATGAAGACGCAGTTCGGCATGGCCTGCGCCATGTTCCTGACCTATCTGATCGGCCGCAGGCTGTTTCCGCGCTATGCGGTGATTGTGACGCTGGCGATCGGCATTGCCATCGCCGCGGCCGGCGGCCTGCTGCATCTCGATGGCATCCGTTTCGAATTCGCTCAGCCGAAATGGATCACGCCCAGCTTTTCCGTCGCCGCCGTCGTTGGCGTGGCGCTGCCTCTGTTCGTGGTGACCATGGCCTCGCAGAACGTGCCCGGCGTGGCCGTGATCCGCGCTTCCGGCTATGCGGTGCCGATCTCGCCGGTGGTGGGCTGGACCGGCGTCGCCAACCTGGTGCTCGCGCCTTTCGGCGGCTTCGCATTGAACCTGGCCGCGATCACCGCCGCCATCTGCATGGGACGCGAGGCGCATGAAGATCCGAAGCGCCGCTATGTCGCGGCGGTGGCGGCTGGCGTGTTCTATCTGCTGGTCGGCATTTTCGGCGCCACGGTCGGCGCGGTGTTCGCCGCCTTTCCCAAGGAACTGGTGCTGGCCATCGCCGGCCTCGCCCTGTTCGGCACCATCGGCAACGGCCTGGCGTCGGCACTGGCCAACGAGCAGGAAAGGGAGCCGGCGCTGGTCACCTTCCTTGTCACCGCCTCGGGCGTCACGCTGGCCGGTGTCGGTTCGGCATTCTGGGGATTGGTCGCCGGCGTGATCGCGCTGCTCATCCTGCGCGCCCGCAAGCCCTGATCAAATCTGCACGACGCGGTTTTCCATCACCGCTGCGCGCCCGCCTGCCATCAAGCCGGCAATGCGGCCGTCTGCCTTGTTCAGCTTCACTGTGATCACGCTTGGCGAGGCTTGCGGCATCAGGTAGCCCTGTTCGATCAGCAGGGTGTCGGCATCGATCTTCAGCCTGTCATGCAGAAAGCAGGCGAGGGGACCGGCCGCCATGCCGGTCGCCGCTTCCTCGGCGATGCCGTAGCGCGGCGCGAACATGCGCGTGCCGGCGTGACGCCCGGCCCGTCTCGTCTCTGTGGAAAACAGGTAATAGCCGATCAGGTCGAGCTGTTCGCTGATGGTTTCGATCATGTCCATCCGCGGCTGCGCGCGCAGCAGGGCCGCTTCGTTTTTCAGCGGCACGATCAGGAAGGCATTGCCGGTGTGGACCACGGCCGGCGCCTGGCCCGCGATCAAATCGTCGCGGCTCAGCCCCAGCGACACCAGCACCCGTTCGGTATCGATACCGGGCGTGGCCTCGCCCAGTTCGGTATGGCGCGGCGCGAGCTGTTCCATGAACGCCATGCCGTCATGCAGGCGTATCGCGCGCGTGCCGTCGATGGTTTCCTTCGAAGTGTCGGCGCGAGCGACCCGGCGCAGCTGCTGCAGATAGCCGAAGGTGGCAATGGTGGCATGGCCGCAGTGCGCGATCTGGCGCGAGGGCGTGAAAAACTCCAGCTTGAAGTCGGCTGCCTGCGACGGCGACACGAAGGCCGTCTCGGACAGGCCGACGCGGGCGGCGATGGCCTGCTTCTGTTCACGGCTGAAGCGTTCCGCATCGAGCACCACGCCGGCGGGATTGCCGCCGCGCTCGCCGTCGACGAAGGCATTGACGATCTGCACCGCGATCTCCATCAGATGCTCCCTTCCTTCTCGATCACCAGGATGCGCGCCGCGCCGCGCGGATGGGCGACATGCTCGCAGCCGATGCCGGCGAAGAACACGTCGCCGGTCTGCAGCACGGCGGATTTCTCGACGCCCTGTTCGCGGTAGCGCATCTCGACCGTGCCATCCAATATCGCGAACACTTCCTCGCCGTCGTTGACATGCCATTTGTAAGGCTGGTCGGTCCAGTGCAGGCGTGTGGTGACGCCGCCCATGTTGGCGATGTCGAGCGCCCCCCAGGCGCGTTCGGCGGTGAATTCCCTGCTGCGGATGACTTTCATGCTGCGGTCCCTGAAATGATGGTTGTCTGCTCGGTTTGTTCTGCTTGTTTCAGCTGTTCTATCGTCTGCACCGCGCCCGGCGGGTGAATGACCCTGGCGAAGGAGAACGCGAATTCGGTCTCGCCGTACAGCCGCAGGTAGGCCAGGCGTTCCTTTGCCTCGGCCACGGTCGGAACATGGCCGGGCGCGACCCACCACAGCGCGGCATGCGACTCCCGCATGCGCTCGAACCACTGCCTGCGCGACTTCATGACTTCCGCATGGGCGCTGCGGTAGACGAACTGCTTCAGATGCTCGACCGATTCCCAGACCGACAGATTCACCAGGATGAGCTCGTCGTCATAGGCGCTGATCGAGGTTGCATTGCCGGCCTCGGTCTTGAGCCGCCAGACGAAGCCGGGGCTGCTTTCGGCGAGCGCATTGACGGCGTCGAGCCGTGCCGCGAAGCCCGCCATCACCGGATGGCCGATCGGCGCAAGGGCGCGGGCGATGTTGACCTGTGCGAGCTGGCATTTCATGTGTCTCACCATTCGGTATCGGAATGGAATATCTATCAATCGATGGCGAGCACCACGTTGCCCGTCACCTTGCCGCTTTCGACCAGTTCATGCGCTTCGGCGATGCGCTCCAGCGGCAGGCTGGCAGCGATGTTGTGTTTGAGTTTTCCCTGCTCCAGCAGGCGGGTGAGGCCGTCCACCGCGCGCCTGCGGTCGGCGGCAGTCAGGTTGTAAGCGATGAAGAAGCGCAGCCGCACATTCTTGACGATCATCGGAAAGAACGGCACCGCGATCTCGGGCTTGCCGCTGCCGTAGCCGATGATGTCGCCCTCGGGCGCGATCAGTTCGGTATCGAGCGCCATGTTGGCGCCGATGTCGACTTCGATGATACGGTCGATGTTCTTGCCTCCGGTCAGCTGCCGTACCTGTGCGGCGGCATCTCCGGTCTTGTAGTTGACGGCGGCGTCTGCGCCTGCCGCCAAGGCGAGCGCGGCCTTCTCGTCATTGCTCACCGTGGCGATCACCTGCGCGGCGCCGGCAAGCCGGGCCATCTGGACCGCGTAGTTGCCGACCGCGCCCGCGCCGCCGGCCACCAGCACCCGCTTGCCGGCCACGCCGCCATCCATCCCGACCGCATGCAGCGCGGTCAGCGCCGGTATGCCCATGCAGGCGCCGACATCGCCTTTGACGCCGTCCGGCAGGCGCACCGCCTGTTCCGAAGGCAGGCAGATGAATTGCGCGGCGGTGCCGTCGGGGCGGCCCCAGGCCGCATTCCAGGTCCAGACCGGCTCGCCGATGCGCGATGCGTCCACGCCCGCTCCGACCGCATCGATCACGCCGGCGCCGTCGCTGTGCGGAATGATGCGTTCGAAGGCCAAGGTTTTGGTGCGCAGTCCGGCCCGCGTCTTCACGTCGGAAGGATTGACGCCGGAGAACTGCAGCTTCACCCTGACTTCGCCGGGGCCGGGCTCCGGCGTGGCAATGTCTTCGATCGTCAGGACTTCCCTGGCCGGACCGGTCCGGCGGTACACCGCAGCTAGCATGGCTTTTCCTTTATTGATTCGGCCCGAAAAGTGGTTCATTTTTCGGGCCGGGTTTATCAGTTATCAGCAGGGGCTGTTGCAGCGGCGATCACGCTTGAGGCTGACCGTGGCATGGCCGAACACGCGCTGTGCCAGGCCCACGATCCATGCACCGGCATTCGCCACGGCCTGGCGCGCGCCGGCACGGCGGGTATCGATGCTGCTTGCGCTGTCTGCTTCGATGACGATCAGTTTGCCAGGAATCGCGGTGAAGCTGTCGCCGGCGGCGAGCCAGTAATCATGCTTGATGCCTTCCACGGTCAGCCAGACGTTGCCGCGTGTCACGCGCAGGGTCTGGGCACGCGGCGCAGTGCCGGAAACGGTCTGGCCGGGTTCGATGGACAGCAGCTGGTTTGTGAATAGTCCTCTCATGGCAGTACACTCCTGAAAGTGCGGAAAGGTGCCTTTGCAGGCTTGCATTGACAGGCTGTTCCCAACCGCGTGAAGTCATTCTAGTACTTGCCCCTGGCTTGTCTAAACGATATATTTTGGCTTTCTTTGTTAGATAAATTCACAAAGATGGCAGATCTCAGGCGTCTTCCCAATCTCGCCGCGCTGCGTGCCTTCGAGGCTGCAGCGCGCCACCAGAACTTCTCGCGCGCCGCCGAAGAGATCCATGTCACGCACGGCGCGATCAGCCACCAGATACGTGCGCTGGAAGAGGAATTGGGCGTGGCGCTGTTCATGCGGCACGGCAAGCGCATTGCAATCACCCCTGAGGGCGAACGCTTTGCGGAGACGCTGCGCCGCGCGCTCGGCGATATCGCGGCGGCGGCGGCGCAGCTCAGGACGGAAGGCAAGCAGAAGCGCCTGACGGTCACCGCCCTGCCGTCGTTTGCGGCGCGCTGGCTGTCGCCCCGCCTCGGGCGCTTCATCGAGCGCTATCCGGAACTGGAAGTCATGCTGCAGTCGAGCGGACACCTGACCGACTTCGTGCGCGAGTCGGTCGACATCGGCATCCGCTTCGGCGGCGGCCATTATCCGGGGCTGGTGGTGGAGAAGCTGCTGGACGATTACTACTATCCTGTTGTCAGCCCGCGCTTCAACGGCGGCAATCTGCCGAAAACGCCGAGGGAAATGGTGAAGCATCCGCTGCTGCGCTGCGAGGGCGAGCCGTGGACGCCGTGGTTCCGCGCGGCCGGACTCGATCTGCTCGAGCCGACCGGAGGGCTGGTGTTCCAGGATTCCTCGATGCTGGTGCGGGCCGCCGCCGAAGGGCACGGCATCGCCCTGGCGCGCCATGCGGTGGCAATGACCGATATCGCATCCGGCGAGGTGGTGCGGCTGTTCGATGTGGCGGCGAAATGCTCGCTGTCGTATTACCTCGTCTGTCCCGAGGAATCGCTGCGCAAGCCGCAGGTGCAGGCATTCCGCCAGTGGCTGCTGGAGGAAGTGGCGAAAGCGGGCGGCTGAAGCCGCCTTATTGATTCGGCCCGAAAAATGGTTTGTTCTTCGGGCCGCTAATCTCACCCTCTCCCTCTGAAAGAGGGTCGGGGTGAGGGGATCCGGCTCACCATATTTTCGGGCCGGATCTATGGGTTTACAGCACGACCTTGACCATCGGATGCGAGGACAGCTCGCGGTACAGGTTGTCGAGCTGTTCGCGGCTGGTGGCACGCACGGTGACGGTCAGCGCGAGATAGGTGCCCTTGGACGAGGGGCGCATTTCCATCTTCCCGGCGTGGAAGGTCGGGTCGTGGCGCACCACGACGTCGACCATGGTCTGCGCGAAGGCGTCCTGCATGACGCCCATGATCTTGATCGGGAAGTCGCTGGGATATTCGATGAGGCTTTCTGCGGGCGGCTTGGGCTGTGTGGGCTGGGACATGATGAGTTTCCGGCTGCGGCGGCTTTCCCTGCTGAAAGAGGAAAGCGGACAATGGGCGGCACGACCTTGGAGAGGTCGGCAAAGCCGGTATTTTACGCCGATGCCTCGTAACTGATCAGGGTCACGTCGGCCCCGGCGTCACGCAGCGGAATCAGCGCCTGGTATTCGGGGGAGGCATGCCAGCCCAGCACCGACGCCCGGTCGGGGAAGCGCGCTACCACGGTATCGGTCTGCGGATGCTCGCCGTTGAACACCTCGATCTTCTTTCCCCGGAACACCAGCTCGCCGCCCCAGGCGGTGATGGTCGCGCCAACCCGTGTGCGGTAGGCGTCCCACTGTTCCGGGTTCTTGATGGCGATGTGGCCGATGATGTAGGCGGGCATGGACACTCCTGGTCTGTGGTTGATGACGGACCTGAGGAGTGTAACCCGGCGTGGAGCTTGTCCGTGTGTGCCTGAAGGGAAGGAAAAAGAAAAAGGGCGGGTGATCCCCCCCGCCCTTGCAGCGTAATGGCGTACAGGGCTGGCGCTTACTTCATCATCAGCCGTACCGAATCCCAGGCGCGGCCAAAGATGCCGGCTTCGTTCACCTGTTCCAGCGCGGTCACCGGCAATTCGGTCAGCGGCTTGCCGTCGACCATCATCTTCAGCGTCCCGACCCTGCTGTGCTGTGCAACCGGCGCCACCAGCGGGTCCTTGCGCTCGAGCACCGGCTTCATCTTGTCGGCCACGCCCTTGGGCACGGTCACGTAGACATCATGGTTGAAGCCGATCTTGACCTGGTTCTGCGTGCCTTTCCAGACTTCCGGCGTCGCCACCGGCTGGCCCTTGCCATACAGCTTGACGGTATCGAAGTTCTGGAAGCCCCAGTTCAGGAGCTTCAGGCTTTCCTGGGCGCGCACCTGGTCGGACACGGTGCCGAGGATGACCGAGATCAGGCGGCGGTCGCCGTTGCCGTTCGGACGCTTGGCGGTGGAGATCAGGCAGTAGCCGGCGCCGGAAGTGTGGCCGGTCTTCATGCCGTCGACGGTCGGGTCGAGCCACAGCAGGCGGTTGCGGTTGGGCTGCTTGATCTTGTTGTAGGTGAATTCCCTGATCGAATAGATCTTGTAGTAGTCGGGATGGTCGGCAATGATGCGCGCGGCCAGCGTCGACAGGTCCTGCGCGGTCGAATAGTTGTCCGGGCTGGGCAGGCCGTGCGGATTGGCGAAGCGGGTGTTCTTCAGGCCCATGCGCTCGGCTTCGCGGTTCATCAGCGTCACGAAGGCGTCTTCGGAGCCGGAGACCGCTTCCGCCAGGGCGACGGCGGCATCATTGCCGGACTGCACGATCAGGCCGTAGAGCAGGTCGTTGACCTTCACCGGCGTGGCAGGATCGATGAACATCTTCGAGCTGCCGGCATCGACCTTCCATGCGCGCACCGACACGTTGATCAGCTGTTCCGGATCGAGGCGCTTTTCCTTGATGGCCGAGAAGGCCAGGTAGGCGGTCATGATCTTGGTCAGCGATGCCGGCTCGATGCGGGTTGTCGCATCTTGAGAGGCGAGAACCTGGCCGCTGGTGGCGTCGAGCAGGAGCCAGGACTTGGCGGCGACGGTGGGCGGAGGAAGGGCCTGAGCAAAAGCCGCAGACCAGGAAAAGACGGTGGCAGCAAGGGCTGCTAGGAGTTTTTTCATCGGTGGCAAGGTGAGAAAGCCGCGTCCGGGCGGCGGGTGACGACAAGAAACGAGGTGCGAATTATAGCCTCGCGGAATGCGCGAACCCCGAAACCCGGCCAGCCCGCAAGGAGGCTGTTTCTTGTTTCTCGTCGGCAATCAGCGATGCCACATTTCGACTACGAAATTTTTTATATGTTGCAACTTGCGATGAAAAAAATGATCGGCGCCGGGAATCACGATGACCGGCACATCCTGCGGACGCGCCCAGTCCAGCACGTCCGACAGCGGAATGGTTTCGTCATGCTCGCCGTGGATGAGAATGGTATTGGCAGGGATCTCCGGCATCGCCCATTTGCCGGCGGCGCTGCCCACCAGCACCAGGCGCTCGGCCGGCGCACCCTGCGCGATCAGGCGCTGCTGCAGCTGCGACTGCACGAAGGTGCCGAAGGAAAAACCGCCCAGCGCGACCGGCAGGTCGGGATACTGCTGCTTCATGTGCTCCAGCAGCAAGGCCATGTCGTCGGTTTCGCCGCGGCCGGCATCATGCACGCCTTCGGATTTGCCCACGCCGCGGAAATTCATGCGCACGGTCGCATAGCCGATGGCCACGAAGGCGCGGGCCAGGGTCTGCGCCACCTTGTTGTCCATGGTGCCGCCGTAGAGCGGATGCGGATGGGCGACGAGCGCCAGGCCGCGGGGCGCGGTTTCAGGCAGGTCCAGCGCGCATTCGATCGAGCCGGCGCCGCCCGTGATGGAGAAGCGTTGAGTTTGTGCGTTCATGAGTCTGATGTGCGTCCCGCCGCTGCGGGGGATGAAACGGTAGTGTTTGCGATGGATTGCTGACAGGCATCTCGTCGATGCGCGACGGGGATGGCGGCCTACTATCCTCAGATCTTCAGGCGATCCACCACCTTGCCGCCGACCAGATGGGTATCGATGATTTCATCGATGTCTTCATTGTCGACATAGGTGTACCAGGTACCTTCGGGATAGACCACCAGGACCGGGCCTTCCTCGCAGCGGTCCAGGCAGCCCGCCTTGTTGATGCGCACCTTGCCTTGGCCGCTCAGGCCGAGCTGCTTGATGCGCTTCTTCGCATGTTCCTGCGCGCTCTGCGCACCGCGGTCGGCGCAGCAGGGGCGGCCTTCGTCGCGCTTGTTCAGGCAGAAAAACACGTGGTGCTCGTAATACGGCTTGTCGGACATGACACTCTCGTCGATACAGGTTGAAGCGGCAATCATACACCGCGATGCCTACCTCTTCAGGCCATGCATCGGATGCAGCAGGAACCACAGCGCGAACAGCGGCCACACGACCGAAAGAAAATGCGCAGCGCCGTTGAAGTTGAGAAAGCGTCCCTGGACCCAGGTCTGCAGCGTTGCGACGAAATACGGGTTGGCCGGCACCATGTTGATCGCAGCCAGGCTCACCAGCAGGCTGAAGATGGCCAGCCGGCGCTGCGCCGCGGGCGGTGCGAAGGCCAGGCCGCCGACCATCATCGCACCGATCAGGATCCCGCCTTCGGCCCCCGGCGTCAGCCAGGCCAGCGCATTGGCCGGCGTGAACAGCAGCGCATTGGCCAGCAGCTTCACCGCGGCCGCACCGAGGGCCAGCAGGATCAGCAGCACCGCCCGCGGCGCCTGCTTGCGCAGCATGCAGGACAGCATCAGGAGCGCAGTGGTCATGCCGCAGGCGGTGATGAGCGTTTCCGCCAGCCAGAATTGCTGCACCGTCAGGTGGATGTGGGTGCTGATCAGCGCCAGCAGGTCCACCGGCTGCTCCAGCCAGTCGGAAAGCCAGTCCGACAGGATGGGCAGGAACTGCCCATGGCCGAACAGGTAGCCCTGCGGGTAAATCTGCGCAAGCGGCCACAGGCCGATGACGATCAGTCCGCGTCCCGCATCGGGGATCACCCAGGAGCGGCGGATCACCCTCAGCATCCGGTTTTGTTCGAGGAAGTAGGGGCTGAGCAGCACGCCGGTCACCGCGCCCAGTCCGGTGCCGGTGATATTGGTCAGGAAATCCAGGTTGGACGACACACGGTTGGGCAGCAGCGTCTGGATTGCTTCCATCGAGCCGGACAGCAGCATGCCGCTGAAGATGGCGACAATCGCCGCCGAGGCGCCCTTGAGGTGGGGATGCAGCGCGAATACGACCAGCGCGCCGAACGGCAGGTAGCCGATGATGTTGGTGATGACGTCGAAGCCGGTCCAGTAGTGCGGCATCGGCATGAACAGAAAGCCGAACAGCGGCAGGCCCTTGTTCTGCCAGTTGGAGAGCGGATAGAGGCTGGCGTACACGATCAGGAAGGTGTACATCAGCAGGCCGGCGCGGGCGAAGGTCGACGCGCTGGCGGACAGTGAAGCGGAGGCAGCGTCGGCCGCCGGGTGTTCCTCGTTTGGCAACATAGCAATCCGGTGTTCGGTATCACGCATCCTTCGAGAGGCGTGGTCTCGTATTCTGGCCAGCGGCAACCGGCCCGGCAAGCAGATTATTTGAGGTTGAGGGAAGCCAGCCACGCGATCATGTCGCAGAGCGCGGCATCGCCGGCATCGGCCAGCGCGCGCACGCCGCCGGCTGCATCCGCCGTGGGCGCGGGTGCCTGGCGCACGAAGCTGCGCTGCGCGACCAGCGTGCGCTCCCTGAAAACCGAGGCGCGCAGGCTGACCTGCCCGATGCTTTGCGCCGGGCTGGCAAAGAGTTGCGTGAAATCGTCGGCTTCGATGCGCAGCACCGGCACATTGGGCGCAGCCGACGACGGCGTCAGCACCGCGCCGCCGGCCTGGGCGATGCGTGACTTCAGGTGCTGCTGCAGCAGCTGGCCGGGCGGCATGCTCCAGCGCGCCTGCGCATAGGGCCGCGGCTGCTGTTCATTCGCGTAGCTGAGACGGTAGAAGATCAGCGAGCTGTCGAGCCAGCCGGGCACCTGGATGTCGACGATGCTGAGCGGCGGCAGCGGCAGTGACTGCGGCGATTGTGAAGATTGCGGCGTCTGCGTGCGCAGCGGGCCGAGGTCGTAGAGCACGGCTGCGTCGGGACGGCTGACGACCGAGCAGGCGGAGATCATGGCCAGCGCGGCGATGCCGGCGGCAAGGCGGAGATGTCTTCTTCGGGTTCGCGGTGTTGTCATTGCTTTCCTCATTTCCCTATTGCGCCTGCACGGGCGTTCGCGGCGCGGTGAATCCGCTTTCTCCCGGCCCGGGCGCGAGGACGGACGATCCGAACAGCACGCTCTGCGGGCGCTCGTTCAGGTTGTCCAGCGTGCGGTTGAGCGTGCGCAGCGAAGTACGCGCATCGTTGATCAGCGGCAGGGTTTCGAACTCGATTTTGCCGGCCACCGCGCCGAGCTGCTCCATGCTGCTGGAAAAGCGGGTGATCGGACCGTTGGGCGCCTGCAGTCCGGTGACCAGCCCGTTGAGGCTGCGGGTGAGCGCGCCGGCATCGGCCGACAGCTTGCTGACGGTACCCAGCGTCTGCTGCGCCTGCGCCGTAATGGCGGGCAGGCGGTCCAGCGTCGGCTGTATCTTGTCAGGAATGGTTTCCAGCGCCACGGCGGCCCGGCTCACGTTGTTGGCCGCGTCGATGATGGCTTTCTGGTTCTCGGGCGTGAGTATGCCGTTGATGCGCTTGGCCACTTCCTCAGTCTGCTGCAGGATCGCCAGGCCGCGCGTCTGCAGCTGGTCGAACAGGCTGGGCCGCATCTCGATGCGGGCGATCTTTTGCGGACTGCTGGGCAGGCGCACCGGACGGCTGCCGTCATCGTCGAGCTGCACGTAGGCGATGCCGGTCACTCCCTGGTAGCCGAGCGTGGCGAAGGTCGATTCGGTGATCGGCGCATCCGGCTGCACGCTGATGTTGACCAGGATCTGGCCGACCACCTGCGGATCGAAGGCAATGCCGTCGACCTTGCCCACGTCCAGCCCGCGATAGCGCACCGCGGCTTGGGGATTGAGGCCGGGGATCGACTGCTTGGTGGCGATCTGGTACGGCACCCACTGCACGCGGTCCTGCTTGAACCAGATGCCGGCGAAGATGGCGCCTGCCAGCAGCAGCAGCGTGAAGAGGCCTGCCATCAATGCATGCGACTTGTTTTCCATAATGTTTCCTAATGCTTGTCACGCAAGACTTCCAGCGCGCGCTGGCCGCGCTCGCCGAGGAAGAACTGCTTGATGAAAGGATGCGGCAGGGCGATCACTTCCTCGGGCGCGCCCATCGCGATCACCCGTTTTTCCGCCAGCACCGCGATCTTGCTCGACAGCGCGAACAGCGTATCGAGATCATGGGTGACCATCACCACCGTCAGGCGCATCTGCTGGTGCAGGCCGCGGATCAGCGACACGAAGCTTTCCGACCGGTCCGGATCGAGCCCGGCGGTCGGCTCGTCGAGGAACAGCAGCTCCGGCTCCAGCGCCAGCGCACGGGCCAGCGCGACCCGCTTGATCATGCCGCCGGACAGGTCGGCCGGCATCTTGACCGCGTCCTTCGGCGTCAGGCCGACCATCGCCAGCTTCAGCAGGGCCGCGTCGCGGATCAGGTCTTCCGGCAATCCGCGCAGCTCGCGCATCGGCTGCGCCACGTTGTCGAGCGCGGACAGGGCCGAGAACAGGGCGCCATGCTGGAACAGCATGCCCCAGCGGTTGCGCAGCTGCTGGCGCCGCACGCTGCCGCAGCCGTTGATGTCCTCGCCGAGCACCCTGACGCAGCCCTGCGCCGGATGTTCCAGGCCCAGCATCTGCCGCAGCAGCGTGGTCTTGCCCGAGCCGGACCCGCCGACCAGCGACACGATCTCGCCGGCCTGCACCTCGAGGTTCAGGTCCTGGTGAACGACGACCTGGCCGAACTTCGTCCACAGGTTCTGGATCTGGATGACGGGCGCGGCCATCAGTAGAACCCCACGCCCTTGAACAGAATGGCGAATACCGCGTCGGCAAGGATCACCACCGTGATCGATGACACTACCGACAGCGTGGTGCCCTGTCCCAGGCTTTCCGTATTGGGCTTGATGCGCAGGCCGAAGTGGCAGGCCATCAGCGCGATCAGCGCGCCGAAGACAACCCCCTTGCCGATGCCGATCCAGTAATTGGCCAGCGGCACCGCGTCCGGCAGGGCCTGCAGGAAGTAGCTGGCCGACAGTCCGAGCTCCAGCTTGGCCGCCACCATGCCGCCGGCGAGCGCCACTGCATCGGTCCAGACCACCAGCAGCGGCATTGAAATCGACAGCGCCAGCACCTTGGGCATGATCAGCCGGAAGCCGTGCGACATGCCCATGACCAGCATCGCGTCCAGCTCCTCGGTCACGCGCATCACGCCGAGCTGCGCGGTGATCGCCGACCCCGAGCGGCCGGCGACGAGAATGGCCGCCAGCAGCGGACCGAGTTCGCGGATCACGCTCATGCCCAGAATGTTGACCAGATAGATGTCGCCGCCGAAGGTGTGCAACTGCTGGGCCGACAGGAAGGACAGCACCACGCCGATCAGAAATCCCACCAGCGCGGTGATGCCCAGCGCCTGATAGCCGATGTGATAGATGTTGGAAGAGATTTCCTTCCACGGTCCGCGCAGCGGCCGGCGCGCAAAGCGGCCAAAGTCGAGCACCAGCTGGCCGATCAGGATCACGAAGGAAAACAGATGGCCGGCGAGATTGCGCTGGATGCGCAGCAGGGTCGCAGGGGAAAACCAGTGCGGCCTGGATTTCGCGGGCAGCACCAGCATGCCGGCCTGTTCGATGCGTTCGAAGGTGTCTTCATGCTGGGGCGCCAGGATGAGATGGCGCGGCCGTCGCTTGCCCCAGGCATTCCACAGGATCTGCGCGCCGAAATGGTCGAGCGCCTCGATGCCCGACAGATCCCACTGCATGTCGGCATCCCGGGCGGCCTTGCGCAGCTGCCTGCTCAGCCCGGCCAGCGCATCGTTGGCCACCAGCGCGTGCACCTGCCACTGGCCGATGGCGGCCAGGCGCGAAGGGCGTTCGCCGGTGAAATTCAGTGCGGGGGCTTGCTGTTCGGACATCCCGTTAGTTTAAGGGAGAAATGGAAAAGGGGCGCATATTCGCCTGCTAGTTCCGAACCATTCCACATGGCGGGTTCCAGTGAACATCACAACAAACACTTGGTTTCAGGCGCGTTCCATTCTTTGCCTGACAAATGTCCGAATACGCGGTTCGAAGACGGCAAGCAGGAGCAGCAATGAGGTGACAGCCAGCAATGCATAAAGCTCATCTACGGAACGGGACCATGCCGGACCGTCGTGCGCATCGTTGTTTGCCGGGTAGGTCGCCAGCGAAAAGACGATGAATCCGGCGCATGACAGCAGTGAGGCAATGGTGATCCAGCGGGCAGCGAAGAAGCGAAAGGCAACGCCTGTAAAAAGCAGCACCATTCCGCTGCAGGCCAACCAGAAGGCGACTTGGTAAATGGCGGAGGCCCCCATTTTCATGCTGATGGTATCCGTGACGTTTGCATAGCCGATGAAGAAGAACACGGTCAGGGCGCTAACAGGCAGCAGGGTGATCAGGCTGAGTATCCGGCGCATAACGTCTTCCTGAATCGTGATCTTCAACGGACGGACGAGCCGCTTGGACATGACATCCGAAAAGAGTGCGAAATCACCGCCGCGACCATGACGAGTACGCCACTCCCTGAAACTTTTATTCTCGACAAATACCTTCCCGGAACTCGGCATTCTGCTTGCGCCATCCCGTCCCCAATGGCCGAGAGGTTCATCTTCCCCGGAAAATTCATAATTGTCTCGCACATAGAAATGGAGGGCGGTAATCTCAACTTCATGTGTCGCGCCAGCCGATGTTCTTGCGACGGGCTGGACCGAGCCGCTTGCCGCCATATGCAGACTGAATGACCCAAGTGCGCAGTCAAGCGGATCGGTTGAATCGGCAAGCTCGACGGTCATGAAATTCAGATGGGCTGTCTCGTGAAGATCAATGACATCGGGCGACGTACCAAGAGCCATGCGCTTGTTGGTCAATGCGCCGGCTCGCATCAGTACCCGCTTGAGTTCCCGTGCCGCAGCAGGCGTGGCAGCGTGATGTGCTTCCATCATCGCAAGTGCTCGCTGCGTGCGTGCAAAGCCGGCCACCCAGGACATTTTCACAGCTGCGGTATCAATGTTTTGCCTTGAAATCGCCCGGAAATCGACACGGCCATGGATCATTGCTTCAGATATGGTAAATGCCGGGCTATTGAACCAGCGCTGCATCAGAGCCGCACCGGCAGGCGCATTCATTCGCGTGCGCATGACCTCCGGAATCTCGATCAGCTGGAAATCCTTGAAGCACGCTTCGTTAGCATTGGCCACCGTTGCAGCTTCCGTTGATACGAGGCGCATCGCTCCGGTATAAGCTGAGTAGAGCGCTTGCTTCACTGATTCCTTGACTGACATTTGCATCCCTCGATCTATCCGCGGGTTGCAATGGTAACAATAAATTCAGCGTTGTTTCCTTTTTGTTAATGGGAATTGTAAGGATATGAAGCATCTCTTCCGTAATTGCTGACGATTTTCATGCATCTGCTTTCGACGCAGGCTGGACTCGGACGCCTGCGATGGTTTTGCAAACCAGCTGTTGCCAATCAGCATCAACGCCGCTCAGGCATGCCATTACAATGTCAGCATGACTGACACTCTTTCCCCCGAACGGATTGCCGCGCTCTGCCGGCCTGCTGCCCAGCAGGTCACGGTGCGCGTCGTCGATGAAACCGGCTCCACCAATGCCGACCTGCTGGCGGCGCTGCCAACCCTCAGCGGTCCCGTGCTGCTGCAGGCGAAGCGCCAGACCGCCGGCCGCGGCAGGGCGGGGCGCAGCTGGCTTTCCGCGGAAGGCAAGTCGCTGACCTTTTCGCTGGCATGGAAATTTCATCTGCCGGTGCATGCGCTGGTCGGTCTGCCGCTGGCGGTGGGCGTTGCCCTGGCCGAGGCGCTGGCCATGTTCAGCATCGATGCAAGACTGAAATGGCCGAACGACGTTCTGGTCCAGGGCCGCAAGCTGGCCGGCATCCTGATTGAATCGGCCGGCGCCGGCAGCGTGCCGCACGATGCGAGCTGGGCAGTGATCGGCATCGGTCTCAATATCGCCGTCGACGAGCGCATGGCGGCCGAGATCGGGCGGGCTGCGGCCGGCATCCCGTGGCTGGCCGACCTCGACCAGAACATGCTGATGGCGACCCTGCTTAGCAGCCTGGCCGAAGCGCTGGTGCAGTTCGAACACGAAGGGCTCGGCGCCTTTACCGGGCGCTGGAACGCCTTGCACGCGCATGCGGGCCAGGCCGTGGTCATCCTCGACCACGGCAAGGTGCTGCACGAGGGCATCGGACGCGGCATCGATGCGAGCGGGCGCTTTCTGATCGATACCGCGGCGGGTCAGGTTGCCGTGATGGCGGGCGATGTGTCGCTGAGGCCGAAGGAGGCATGAAATGCTGCTGCTGATCGATGCGGGCAATACCCGAGTGAAATGGGCGCTGGTGCCGAGCAGCCTGCGCGGCGCTTCGGCGCTTGGACAGTGGACGGCATCGGGCATGGTTGACCATGCGCAGCTCGCCACGCTGAGCGAGACCTGGCGCGGACACAAGATTGCGCATGTGCTGATTTCCAATGTCGCCGGAGAAGGCATGCGCGACAGGCTGGAGCAGGTGCTCGTGCGCGTGCTCGGCCTGCAGCCGGTGCCGCTGGAATGGTTCGCCTCCTGCGCCAGCCTGGCGGGCGTGCGCAACCATTACCGCAACCCTGCGCAGCTCGGCTGCGACCGCTTCGCATCCGTCATCGGCGCGCATGCGCTCTATCCCGGCAAGGCGCTCATCGTGGCCACCTGCGGCACCGCGACCACGATCGACGCGGTGACGCCCGACGGCATCTTCCAGGGCGGCATGATCCTGCCGGGCCTGGGACTGATGGCCGCGTCGCTGGCCCGCAATACCGCGCAGCTGCCCCAGGTGGCGGAAACGATGAACATCACCGAGACCTTCGCCGACCATACCGACGCGGCCATCATCAGCGGCTGCCTGGCGGCGCAGGCCGGCGCCGTCGAGCGTGCGATGCGCGCGCACCGGCAGCACCACGGCGAAGTGCAATGTGTTCTGTCCGGCGGCGCGGCGCCGCTGATTGCGCCGCATCTGGGCTTTGCGCCCCTGCGCGTGGATAATCTCGTGCTGATCGGCCTGCATCACGTCGCGATGAAAACATCATGCTGAAATTCTTCTTCTTTATCCTGCTGCTGGCCAACGGTGCTTTGCTGGCCTACCAGCAGGGCTATTTCGAGACGCTGTTCCCGAGCGGGCGCGAACCGGCGCGCGTCAAGAACCAGCTCAACGCCGACAAGCTGAAGCTGGAGAAGCCGCCGGCAGGCGATGCGGCCCAGACCCGGAGCGAACCCGCCGCACCGGCAGCCCCGGCAGCGCCGGCATCAACGCCTGCGGCCCCGAAACCGGCGGCAGCTCCAGCCGCGCCCGCCGCCCCGGCTCCCACGACACCTGCAGCTCCTGCAGCTCCTGCAGCACCCGCCACGCCCGCCACGCCCGCCGCTCCGCCGGCAGCCGAACCGGCGCCGGTCAGCGCCGTGCCGGCTTCGGCTACGGTTCAGTCCGTCAGTGCAGTGAGCGATGCCGGCAAGTCCGTCGCCAAACCCGCCGTGCTGGCCTGCGCTGATATCGGCAACTTCAATGCGGAAGAAGCGAAGCGTTTCAGCGCGCAGCTTGCGCCGCTGGCGCTGGGCCGGCGCGTCACGCAGCGCCCGGTGCAGGAAGTCGCATCGCACATGGTCTACATTCCGCCGCAGGCCGACAAGGAGTCCGCCGAGAAGAAGGCTGGCGAGCTGCGCCGCCTCGGCATCGACGATTTCTTCATCATCCAGGACAATTCGCCGCTGCGCTGGGGCATATCGCTCGGCGTATTCAAGATGGAGGAGGCGGCGCGCGCGCATCTTGCCAACCTGAACCAGAAAGGCGTGCGCAGCGCGCGCATCGGCCAGCGCAGCGTCAGCTCGCACCTGGTGGCATTCCGCCTGCGCGACCTCGACGAAGACAGCAGCAAGGCGGTGCAGAAGATCAAGGCCGCTTACGCCCGGCAGGAAATGCGCAATTGCGAAGGCGCATGACGCGCGTGGCTGTCGCGGCTGCTGCGGCTACGAATCGCCGGCCGCAGGCCGTTCCAGGCTGCGGCTGATCAGCGCCCGCAGGCAGTCGGGACAGAAACAGCCGGCGCTCCCGCCGCCGGCATTGCGCACATAGGCTTCCGGCGGCAGCGTCGGCAGCTGCGTGCACCAGCACGGCACGTCCGCCGGGCCGTCCGCCATGCCGCATTCGAAGCTGGCGCCGCAGGAGGAGCAGGTGCTCATTGCGGTCCGTCCTTGTCTTGATCTTCACCGCCCCGTCCCGACAGCCTCTGCATGGCCTTGTGCAGCAATTGCGTCTGCTCGGTGAAATTGCGGCAGGCCTGGCAGGTCAGCAGGTGCACCTGCATGCGCGCGCGCTCGACCATGGACAGTTCCCGGTCCAGTCCTTCGGATGCCAGGCGGTGAACTTCCTTGCAAGTCGGCTTGATCGACATGGTCATCTCTTCCTCAGTTTTTCCGGCCGAACCAGTTCAGGTCCAGGCATTCCCGCAGCTGCAGGCGCGCCCGGTACAGCATGACCCAGGCATTGGAGGAACTGATCTGCAGTTCCATGCAGATGTCCGCAGTGTCCATCTCCAGCCATTCGCGCATCATGAAGATGCGCGCCGTCTTCGGCGGCAGCTTCTCCAGGCAGACCTCCAGCGTGCGAAAGAAATCCTTCTGTTCCAGTGCGGCATCGGGATCGCCCCAGCGGCGCGGCATGTCGACGACGTGGCCGTCGGGGCGGAACAGCGCATCGATGAAGTCGGCGTCGGACTGGCGGTCATTCCCGTCGAAGCCGTCGACGGCCCCATCGAACTGCACTTCGCGCCGGTTCGAGCGCATCGCGTCGAGAATCTTGTGCTTGAGAATCCCGGTGACATAAGTGCGCAGGCTGGACTGGCCGGCGAAGCTATTTGGCTTCTCCAGCACCGCCATCAATGTTTCCTGGACGACGTCTTCCGCCGCAGCGTCATTCCGCAGCTGCAACACCGCAAAGCGCACCAGGGCGGGGCGCAGGGCTTCCAATTCACTGTTCGGGGGAATGCTCATAAAGGCCGGCTTGTCATTTGGTCAAACACGCGAAACATGCGTGGGCAAAGCGCCATTTTAAAACCAGTAAATCAACGAAGAATTCGAAACGTTTCCTGTAAAATCGCGAAAAATTGTTTTCAGGACTGACCATGACCGATCAACTCGCTCCCGCCGCCGACCTGAGTGCGGTTGCCCCGCAGATCAAAGCGGAAATCCTGGCCGAGGCGCTGCCCTATATCCGCAAGTTCCACGGCAAGACCATCGTCGTCAAGTACGGCGGCAATGCGATGACCGAGGAGCGCTTGAAGCACGGCTTCGCGCGCGACGTCATCCTGCTCAAGCTGGTCGGCATGAACCCCGTCGTCGTGCACGGCGGCGGACCGCAGATCGACAATGCGCTGAAGAAGATCGGCAAGCAGGGTACCTTCGTGCAGGGCATGCGCATCACCGACGAGGAAACCATGGAAGTGGTGGAGTGGGTGCTGGGCGGCGAAGTGCAGCAGGACATCGTCATGCTGATCAACCACTACGGCGGCCAGGCGGTCGGCCTGACCGGCAAGGACGGCGGCCTGATCCGCGCCCGCAAGATGAAGCTGCCGGACCGCGAGAATCCGGGCCAGTTCCTGGACATCGGCTTCGTCGGCGAGATCGACGCGATCAATCCGGCGGTGGTCAAGGCGCTGCAGGACGACGCCTTCATTCCCATCATTTCCCCGATCGGTTTCGGCGAGGATGGCCAGGCCTACAACATTAATGCCGACCTGGTGGCCGGCAAGATCGCCGAAATCCTGAAGGCTGAAAAGCTGATCATGATGACCAACATCGCCGGCGTGCAGGACAAGCAGGGCAAGCTGTTGACCGACCTGTCGGCCCGCGAGATCGATGAAATGTTCGCCGACGGCACCATTTCCGGCGGCATGCTGCCGAAGATCTCCTCGGCGCTCGACGCCGCCAAGTCCGGCGTCAATACCGTGCACATCATCGACGGCCGCATCGAGCATTCGCTGCTGCTGGAAGTGCTGACCGAACAGGCGTTCGGCACCATGATCCGCTCTCACTGATCCGAGCTGCAGCGCCGGCTAGGACCGGCGCCGTCACCGACGCTGCCCGCGACATCGCCTGCCGATGCCGCGGGCAGCGTGCTTTCCGGCTTCCCTTGCAGCTGCCGCGCTACCGCCTCCGCAAATTTCCGGCTGAAATACACTGCAATGTTGTAGGAAATACAGCTGAAAACTTGTGCAGATTGCTTCCCTGTTGCATTATTGCTCCAATGTAATTTCGACAGGCAGCGGGAGCGCATCGGCCATCCGACAATCGCCCATGGTCAATTTTGCAATTTTCCGGGCAGTTTCAAGAATGTATTCATCATGCGCAATCCGGTCTGGCTCTTCGATCTCGATAACACGCTGCACAACGCGTCACATGCGATTTTTCCGGCAATCAACGCGAACATGAATGCCTACATGGCCAAGGTGCTTGGACAGGATGAGATGCCGGCCGATCCGGAGACGGTCAATGCCGCGCGCATCGCCTACTGGAAGCGCTATGGCGCGACGCTGCTCGGCATGATCCGGCACCACGGGGTGCACATGGACGACTTCCTGCATGAAGCCCACCTGTTCGACGATTTGTCGGCGATGATCCGCGCCGAGCGCGGTCTGGGGCGCCTGCTCAGGCGCCTGCCCGGGCGCAAGATCCTGCTAACCAATGCGCCGCGCCGCTATTCGCACGAGGTGATGCGCCATCTCGGTCTGCACCGGCATTTCGCCAAGCATATTCCGATCGAGGCCATGCATGTGCACCGCCAGCTGCGGCCCAAGCCGTCGAAGCAGATGCTGCGCAAGCTGCTCGCTAAAGAACGCATTGCCGCCAGCCGCTGCGTGCTGGTGGAGGACACCGCGGACAACCTGAAGGCGGCCAAGGCGCTCGGCATGCGCACCGCCTGGGTCACGCAGTACCTGGCGGCGAGCCCGAATCACCAGCAGCTGGCCGGCATGCGCCGCCCGGCCCGATTGAGCCGGCGGCCGGCCTTCGTGGATGCGAAGGTGAAGTCCGTCACACAGCTTCCCGAGATGCTGCACCGATTGCGCCACTAACGACAACGAAGAGACCTATGGCTACGACAAAACCGGGCGAACGCAAGCTTCAGATTCTCCAGACACTCGCGCAGATGCTGGAGCAGCCGAAGGGGGAAAAGATCACGACTGCCGCGCTGGCGGCCAGGCTGGAGGTATCGGAGGCCGCGCTCTACCGGCACTTCGCCAGCAAGGCGCAGATGTTCGAGGGCCTCATCGAGTTCATCGAAACCTCGGTGTTCGGCCTGATCAACCAGATCAGCGAACAGCAGGAAAACGGCCTGTCGCAGGCCCAGGCCATCACCGGCATGCTGCTCAATTTCGCCGAGCGCAATCCCGGCATGACCCGCGTGCTGATCGGCGATGCGCTGGTCAATGAAGACGAGCGCCTGCAGCTGCGCATGAATCAGTTCATCGAAAGGGTGGAGCTGGCGCTGCGGCAGTCGCTGAAACTGGCGGCGACCCAGGGGGAGACCAGCGACCTGGACGCGGCCAACCGGGCCAACCTGATCGCCTGCATGGTGGTGGGGCGCTGGCACCGGTTTGCCAAGAGCGGGTTCAAGCAGGTTCCGACGGATAATCTGCAGGGGCAGCTTGCGGTGTTGCTGGTTTGAGGGGCTCAGAGTTCGGCCGCGAGAGCCCTGAGCCGCTTAATGCTTAAAGAATGCTCCTTCCCCTTCAAAGGGACGTAGCAGGGGTTTCGCAACGCATGTGTTGCGCCTGCGAAGTCGGAGTGGCTTGCAAGCCGCGAGGTGGAAGCTTGGGATGGGGATGGGTGTATCTGCGTGAGCTTAACCCATCCCCACCCTAACCCTCCCCTTGAAGGGGAGGGAACCCCAATGCCTTGACGAATTGTGGTGTGTCGCCATCAAACACTTCCATACTTTTACCGGCCCTGACCAAATTTCCTTCCGCCCCACCCCCTCCCAGCCCCCTCCGCACATACGTCATTCGGACCCCTGCAGCAAAATCCGAATCTCATTACACTGCGAGCCTCCTATACTCGGGAACGCCCGCCGCCATGCGGCTGCCTCTCACAGACAACAACCCATGACGCCTTCCAACAAATTCCCTGCACTCGCCTTCGCTTCGCTGCTCCTGGGCGGCATGGCCATCGGCTTCGCCGGCATTTTCATGCGGCTGTCCGACGTCAACCCGATCGCGTCCGCCTTCTGGCGCATGGCGCTGGCCGCGCCCATCCTGTGGGCATGGGCATTCGCCGTGCGCAGGCAGGATGTGGCCGCCGGCAAGCGCACCGGCTTTGCCGCCTCGCTGGTGCTGGCCGGGATCTACTTCGCCGCCGACATGGGCCTGTGGCATCTGTCGCTGCATTACACGACGGTGGCCAATGCGACGCTGCTGTCGAACTTCGCACCCATCTTCATCGCCCTGTGGATGTGGCTCGCCTACAAGGTGCGCTTTGCCCGCGTCTTCGTGGTCGGCATGGTGTTCGCGCTGGTGGGCGCGGTCATGCTGGTGGGGCCGAATGCGGCGGGCAACGGCCCGGCGCAGGGCGACCTGAAACTGATCGGCGACGGGCTGGGCCTGGCCAGCGCGATTTTCTACGCGGCCTATCAGCTGGTGGTCAAGGATGCGCGCAGCCAGTATTCCACCGCGCGCCTGATGGCCTGGAGCACCACCATCACCGGGCTGGCCCTGCTGCCGTTTGCGCTGATGTCGCCGGGCGGCTTCTTCCCGGCGCAGCTGTCGGGCTGGCTGCCGCTGCTGGCGCTGGCGGTGGTGGCGCAGATCGGCGGTCAGACCGTGATTGCCTATGCGCTGGCGCATCTGCCGGCGTCGCTGTCGTCGGTGAGCCTGCTGATCCAGCCGCTGACCGCCGCCGTGGCCGCATGGCTGATCTTCCAGGAGACGATAGGGCCGGTGCAGATGCTGGGCGGCGCCTTGCTGCTGTTCGGCATCTATCTGTCCAAGCGCGGCAGCTGATGCGCCGGCGAGCGGGTAAGGCGGCCGTACAATAGCGCCTTGCCCTGCACTGCAACAGAGATTTCCTTGGCTTCCGACTCCCTTCCCGCCTTGCCTTCATCCGGTCTTTCCGATTGCTATGCGCTGCTCGACGACAGCAGCGCGGCCGCAGGCGAAGCCCGTTCGCGCCTCTACACCGGGCATGCGGAAACCCTGATTTGCGAAAACGCCGCGCACTTGCCTGCCATGCTGGAGAGCCTGCAGCAGGCGCTGCGGCAAGGCCTGCATGCGGTGGGGTTGTTCAGCTACGAACTTGGTGCAGCCATGCAGGGCATCGAGGGGCGTGAAGGCGCCGGCAAGCCGGCGCAGGTGTTGCTGTTCTCGCGCTGCGAGCTGCTGACCGGCGAGCAGGTCGAGCAGTGGCTGGCGCAAAAGGATGACGCATCGCCGGCCGGCATTGCCGGCGCACGGCACGGCATCGACGAGCAGGCTTTCGGCGAGGCGATCGCGCGCATCCATGCCTATATCGAAGCGGGCGACACCTACCAGATCAATTACACCTACCGCATCCGTTTCGATGCCTACGGTTCGCCGGTTGCGCTTTACCGCAGGCTGCGCGCCCGCCAGCCCGTGCCCTATGGTGCACTAATCGGATTGCCCGACGGATCGAGCGTGCTGTCGCTGTCGCCCGAACTCTTCGTGCGGCATGAACGCGGCCTGCTCACCGCGCGCCCGATGAAGGGCACGGCGCCGGCGAGCGACGATGTTCAACGCGATGCGCAGCGCGCCGAGGCGCTTGCCGCAGACGAAAAGAACCGCGCCGAAAACCTGATGATCGTCGACCTGCTGCGCAACGACCTGGCGCGCATCGCCCGGGTCGGCAGCGTGCGGGTGCCGGCGCTGTTCCAGGTCGAGCGCTACCGCAGCGTGCTGCAGATGACTTCCACCGTGCAGGCCGAACTGCGGCCCGGCACGCGGCTGATGGAGGTGTTCGACGCCATCTATCCCTGCGGTTCGATCACCGGCGCGCCGAAGCGGCGCACCATGCAGATCATCCGAGAACTCGAAGCCGAGCCACGCGGCCTGTACACCGGCGCGATCGGCTGGTTCGACACCTGTGCGCCGGATCAGGACATGGGCGACTTCTGCCTGTCGGTCCCCATTCGCACGCTGGTGCTGCAGCCCGAACGCGACGACGGCATGCGCAGCGGGGAAATGGGCGTCGGCGCCGGCATCGTGCATGACAGCGTTGCTGCCGACGAATACCAGGAATGCAGGCTCAAGGCACGCTTCCTGACGGGGCTGCCGAATGCGTTCTCGCTGTTTGAAACCATGCATGCCGGCCGGGAGGCGGGCATACGGCATCTCGACCGGCATTTGCATCGCCTGCAGGCGTCAGCCGCTTATTTCGGTTTCGGCTGGAACGAGCAGGGCATCCGCGCAGCGCTCGAGCAGGCCTGCGCCGGTCTGCCGGAGGGCAGCCACAGGCTGCGCCTCGCGCTGGCGCAGGACGGAACGTGGGAGATCCGCAGCGGGGCGCTCGCGCCGCTGCCGGACAGAGTCAACATCCTGCTCGCACCGCAGCCGACACGCTCGACCGATCTCTTCCTGCGCCACAAGACGACATGCCGCACCGCCTATGATGCCGCATGGCAGGCCGCCGAAGCGCAGGGCGCATTCGACATGCTGTTCTTCAATGAAAAGGGCGAACTCACCGAAGGCGGGCGCAGCAATGTCTTCGTCAGGCTCGACGGCCGCTGGCTGACGCCGCCGCTGTCCTGCGGCCTGCTGCCCGGCGTGATGCGAAGCGTGCTGATCGAGGAATTGCAGGCAGACGAACGAGCCATCAGCCTGCGCGACCTGGAACGCGCGCAGGAAGTGATCGTCTGCAATGCGCTGCGCGGCGCGCTAGCTGCCGACCTCGTCCGGCACTGATGCCGACGAAGGCTTGGGCGCGGGCTGGAACACCACCAGCCAGGTGGCCAGCACTACCAGCGCGCAGCCGATCAGGGTATTTGCATTGATCGCTTCGCCGAGAAAGATCGCTCCCCAGGCCAGCGCGAACAGCGGGATCAGGAAGGTCACCGTCAATGCCTTGGTCGGGCCGAGATCGGCAATCAGCCGGAAATAGATGAAGTAGGCCACCGCGCTGCACAGCAGGGCCAGCAGCGCCGCTATCACCACGACGAAGGGCGTGACCGTTCCGGGCACCGACGAGGCGCCCGCAAAGGGCAGCAGCACCAGCGCAGCGCCCAGCTGTGAACCGGTGGCCATCTGCGGCGGCGCGATGCCCGCCGACTTTTTCTTGGAATAGGCGCCGGCGATGCCGTAGCACACTGCAGCGCCGACGCAGGCCAGCGCGGCCAGCAAGACTTGCGGCGTGAAGGCCACCGGCCCCAGCCGCACCAGGAAGGCAACGCCCGCCACCCCAATCACCAGACCTGCCAGCTTGCGCGCGTTCATGCGCTCGCCGAGCACCAGCGCCCCGACCAGCGCGCCCCACAGCGGACTGGTGGCATTGACGATCGCAGAGTAGCCGGCAGGCAGCGTCATCGCGGCGAAGGAAAACAGCGAGAAGGGCAGCGCGGAATTGAGGATGCCGAGCATCAGGTACTGTTTCCAGTGCCTGCCGAAATTCATGCCCTGGTGCGTCAGCAGCATGTAGGCCAGCATCGCGATGCCGGCCAGTGCCACCCGCGTTTCCGCCGTCCAGAACGCGCCCAGCACCGGCGCGACGATGCGCATGAAAAGAAAGGAAGCGCCCCAGATGGCGGCGAGAATCAGAAGGCGGGTGAGATCGGCACTACGCATGGCAACTCCGTTTGAACAGGTGCACAGCATAGGCCAAAGCGATCCGTCGCGCTGGCCGGATTCGGACACCGCAGCGATGGCCTTGATTGCCGGCGCTATGCCGCCAATGCCCGCTGGCGCGACGCCAGCAATGCGCCCAGCACCAGCGCGCCGGCGGAAAACATCAGGCCGCGCTCCAGTCCGCCGGCGGCATCGGAGATCCAGCCGACGATGGTGGGGCCGACGATCTGTCCGAAGGCAAACACGGTGGTGAAGCCGCTGATGCCCGACGACCAGGATGGCGGCGGCAGGTTGTGCCGCACCAGCGCGGTGGTCGATGCCACCACCGACAGGAAGACCGCGCCGAACAGGATGCCGGATGCAAACACCGCCGCGGGCGCATGCGAGAGCACCGGCAGCAGGGTAGCCGCCGCCAGCAGTGCGTTGAGGATGGCGAGCGGCTGTCCGCCCTTGAAACGGTCCAGCATGCCGGCCCAGATGCGCGACGAGGCCACCACCGCCAGGCCGAGGCAGGCATAGAACACCGTAATGGCGGTCTGCTGCATGCCCTGTTCACGCAGCAAGGCAATAACGAAGGTCATGTAGCCGATATAGCCGACGCCGAACATGAAATAGCCGGCCAGCCCGAAGGCGAATTTGCGGACGCTGAAGCCGCCCTGGCTGCCGGCCGCCGCCGGCGCGCCGTCGATGCTGCGTGCCGGCAGGCTCATCGCCAGCGTCATCAGCAGGCATAGCGCGCCCAGCGCCAGCCACGCCCATTGCCAAGCATGCGCGCGGGCTTGTGCCGCTGCCGCACCGATCGCCGCAGGCACCAGCAGCGCGGCGAACACGATGCCGAAGCCGGTGCCGCCGTAATACAGCCCGATCAGGAACCCGGCGCGTTTCGGATGCAGCGCGCCGAGCCGCGCCGCCAGCACGCCGCCGGAAATGAAGATGAAGGCGCTCGCCACGCCGGCCAGCACCCGCTGCACCAGCAGCAGCGAGGCTTCGACGACGAAGCCCGACATCAGCATGAACAGCGCGGTCAGCACGGCGCCGCCGATGAGGGCAGCCTGCGCGCCGAAGCGGCGCATCAGCGCCGGCGTCACCAGCGCGCCGAGGAAATAGCCGAAGGCGTTGGCGGTGTTCATCGCGCCGGCCAGCAGGTACGACCAGTCGAGATCGTCCCGCATCGGCGGCAGCAGCAAGGCATAGGAAAAGCGCGACAGGCCGAGCGAGATGGCCGCCCCCAGCGAGATGCCCAGCGCCGCGAGCAGGGGGCTGCGTTCGGCAAGGCCCGGGCGCGCCGTCATGATTTGCGCGGCAGGGATTTGGCGTGCGACGACGTCAGCACCAGGCCCATTGCCAGCAGCACCACGATGCCGCCGACCAGGGTCGACCAGCCTACCGATTCGCCGAGGAAGATGAAAGCCCACAGCATGCTGAACAGCGGGATCAGGAAGGACACGCACATCGCCCGTGTCGGTCCGACTTTGACGATGAGCGGAATGAAGATCGCCTGCGCCAGGCCCGACGACAGCAATGACATCGCCGCGATGCAGGCCAGCGCCAGGCCGGAAGGCATGGCCGGCGGCAGCGAGAAGGGCAGGGCCGGCAGCATGATCATGCCGCCCAGCGCCAGCGAGCCGGTCGCCATCGCGATCGGGTGGATGCCGCCCGGCTTGCCGGTCTTCTGCACGATGATGCTCGACATCGCATACGACGCGGCCGCGGCCAGGCAGGCGGCGATCGCCAGCAGCGTGGATGCGCGCATCGCCACCGTGCCGATGCCCACCAGGATGCCCACGCCCACGATGCCGAGCAGTAGTCCGGCCAGCTTGCGCAGCGTCAGCGCCTCTTCCAGCCAGATCACGGAAAACACGGCGCCGAACAGCGGCGCGGTGGCGTTGAGCACCGCCGAGTGCGCGGCCGGCAGATGCAATGCGGCGAAGGAGAAGCAGGAAAACGGAATGACGCCGGCGAACAGCCCGACGATGGCAAAGGGCTTGAAGTTGCGGCGCCAGTCCATGCGCACGCCGGTGGCATAGGCGAATGCCAGCAGCGCCGCTCCCGCCAGGCCGGTACGCAATGCGGCTGTCAGCATCGGACCGGTTTCGGGCACGGCGATGCGCAGGAAGATGAAGGAGCCGCCCCAGATCGCGGACAGGAATACCAGCTTGGCAAGGTCGGGTGGGGACATGGAGGCAAGGCAACGTTGGGAAGGCCGGTCGATTGTAGCATCGGCCCTTGCATGGCGTCGGCACGTCCGGTCGTCGTTTTTTATTGAGCTTGCACAAGCCGAAGTCAGGCCATGTCGGCCGGTTGACACAAGCCAAAGAGACCTTGCCTGAAAAACAAAATAATCACGGCAAGGGAGATGAACATTCATGCTTAGCTCAAGACGCCTTGCCGATCTGGTGACGATGGTACTGGTTGCGATTCCGCTGTTCGGCTGCGGTGATGCGGTGACCGGAGAAGCGCGCGACAGCCGCCAGTCACGTACCGCTTCTGGCGCGCTGTCGCACACATCAGTCGACGTTGGAGAAGCGCAGGACTTCACGCCCGAGGATGCCGCGATGATGAACCGCATCAGCCGCATCGAAGGGCGTCATTTCGATCTGTACCGGCATTACCGCGGGATTGCCGCACGCCAGATGCATGTGGCGGCGGACGACGATGACGAAGTCGATGACGACAATGCGGACGGTGCGTTGCGGCAGGCCGTCATCAGCTTTTCCGCATCGAGTCTGAGCCAGGCCTTGAACGGCTGTTCGATGCGGGCGCTGCTGATGCTCGATTGAGTACCAATGAGCGCCACCGGCATGGATTGAATCGCATGTCAGGCAGTTTGACTACCGCTACCGTCATCGACCCCGGCGGAGGATGCAGGCCGGTCTCTCTTCGTGAGCACGCGGCGATCGTTGCCCAGATTCCTGATCCGCGTTTCGAATCCGTACTCGGTCTTGGTGGCGCGATGCCGTGACAGGTTGTGGATTGCCCGCGTATTTTCGACGATCCGGATGAACCAGTCGAGAACCGGCCGGCCTTGGTCGCTGCAGTAGTAATCGATGCGCTTTTGCAGCGTATCCCAACCGGTGATTGTGTCTTTCACTTGATTCCAATCCTGTCCAGACGGGAAATGCGGTGCAGCGACAGGCGTCCGCAGGCTGGGCGGCACCATGAACGGATCGGCGCGTTCTCCGGTCCCGCTTCTTGCATGGAATGTCGAGCCCGGCGCATGATGCTTCGCCTCGCGCGCGATCTCGGCCACTCGGCGGAAGGGTTCTTCTTGCGAGCTGCTGTCATAGTAGCGGTGGAACTCGTTCTCGAAGCGAGAGTTATCCGGGTTGTTTCCGCTTTGCTCCGTTTGTCCAGCCGGTGTTTCTGAGTGAAGGTAGTCAAGGTAATCGTCAATCAGTCTCGGTATCATGCTGCCGATCCCGAAGTAACTCTCCGCGACCCAGGTGCCACCATGGTTCACTAAAATAGCTTCATGCCATGGCTTGCCGGAGTCGGCACTCCCTGTAAAAATTGCTCTGAGCACTTCGTTTTCATCGGCGCCATGCTCCGCTGCGATAGAGGCCGCGCGTTTCATCACACGCTCAAGTTTCTTGTGTTGCAGCATCAGATAGCTGATATCCGCCCCCATGTATTCCGTTACGACATTCTGCAAGGTGTGCTGCCGGTTCAGGCCAAGCGAGGTAACGCCGCCTGGATGAGGCAATGGAATGCCGATGGAAGCTCCGCCTGACTTCTGATCATGCACCTGCATGAACTGCAGACGAAAATCCGATACGGCGGCATTGGGAAACCTTCTCAGCCGTCCGGTCACTCCGGCGCCGGCAGAAACATTCCATACCGTTCCCTGCAATTGTTCGACAAGCGAAGCCTGCTGCCGCGCCCAATCATCCGCCTTGGATGATTTGGAATATATCCTCTTCAGTCCCGTCATCAACGCAGTGACCAGCGCTTCCCCAATAACCGGAGCGCCGGCCGTCAAGGTAATCTTGAATTCGATGAATTGCCCTTGCCGGCTGGGATTGATCTGCGAGTCCGCATGCTGGAGCCGCAAGCGTATTGCGCCCGTCACCGTGCCGGCCGCATTGCTGATGCTGTACCCTTCCATGCTTCCGCCGGCTTGCTCCGCTGCAGACTCGAAGATGTTAAGCGACAAGCCGCCGCTTCCGGATACCTGGGCAATGACATTATGCCGCTGCGAGGTACCGCGATCTTCAAGGGTATTGTCAAGCAGGAATACGCTCTCTCTCTTCATTGGCAGGCCTGTCTGGTTGAGCGCCATTTTCATCTTCATGTAAGCGGTATCTGCATCATGGATCGCTCGTGCACAATCATTTCGTTGCGGAGGTTCCAGCCCAGTGTCTAGCTGTGTCATCCTGCGCTTGGCAATTGCCAGATAAATGCCGGCGAGGCCGAGCGCGAGACCGATGGCATCGTGGCTCGCAGCAATGAATGCGTCAGGGTTTTTCAATGCCGCCTGCATTCCGGGCGGATAGCCTGGCGTTCCATCAACAGCACCCCAGACAGTGCTGTTGATGTCATTAAATGCCTCTTGCCTAAGCTGGGTGAGTTTGGGAAGTACCGTCTTGTAAGTGAAGTGGTCGGGTTTTGCCGCGATGTGCGCGGCGGAGTTCATGAAGTCGATGTAAGTCTGATGCAGTCCGGCGCAATATTTTTCAAGAGCGTTGATTCTTTGCTTTGCCCCTTCCACGTTTTGCGGTCCCGCAATGGCTGTGCGAAAGCAGTCGGGAATATCGGCATCCGGACCGTAATAATGCTGATCAGTGTTCGACAAGCTCAACTTGTCTTCGGATGGCACACCGAACTGCTCATTCACTTTCCGGTAGAGATGCATGCGAGGACTATTTCCTCGCTTGGCATTGATCTGGTTGACGAGCTTGAAGGTAAGCGCCATATCGGCGTGATAATCCGGATCGAGGAGCCTGTTGGAGGGCTCCACATTCCGCAGATGGAATTGGGCAGTATTGGCACTGAGAGTGACCGCGCCCCCGGCGCCTGTGCTTGCACCCGTTGCAATGCCATGGAACTTGCTCATTCCCGCCGTTGCCGCAATCCGATAGTTCCGGTATGGGGCCTTGCCGTAACCAAGTGGGTCGGAATCTGGAATGGTCGCACCCAGGAAATCCGGAAAGCCCTCGTTCCTGGCAATGCGCTCGGACGGAGATGGAAAGGCCTGTTTGACAAGCTCCGAGAAAACGCCCGGCTGCTGCGTACCGGACACTTCATTGGCATTCGACGGTTGCGAGGAGCGACTCAAACCATCAAGAGCCTCTGCATGGAGATGCAACAGCGTTTGGTTAACCCCCTTGCTGATCTTGTTATCGCTTAGATAGTGAGGCTTGTCGGATTCTTCGGTATGGATGCGGCCGAGTAATGCACGCTCAAGAGTTTGCCGTGAGCTCCTGAGCCGTGTGATCGCTTCACGCATGCGC
Source organism: Noviherbaspirillum malthae (assembly GCF_015352985.1). Classification (GTDB taxonomy): domain Bacteria; phylum Pseudomonadota; class Gammaproteobacteria; order Burkholderiales; family Burkholderiaceae_D; genus Noviherbaspirillum; species Noviherbaspirillum malthae. Next base: position 33,972 of record NZ_JACYXF010000001.1, read on the forward strand.
GGTGCGGCGGACTGCATCAACAGGCGGTTTGCCGGGTGATTGGCATCGTGGTTCAGTACCAGCCTCAGTATCTCTTCCATCGAGTCGGTTTCGAAGTACACACTGCCTGCTTCGGCACTGATCGAGGCTTGCAGCCCCATGAGCCAGCTCCCCGGCCCGGTAGCGGATAGGCTGCCGCCATAGCCGTTCCAGTAGTTGGCATCCCGGTCGTCATCGAACCAGAAGGTTTTGTTGCGGCTTGCACCAGCACCCACGCCGGCAGGGCCGAAATCGTGGCTGATGCCCAGGCCCGCATCGTCCGCGAGCATGCTGCGCGACATGTAATCGATGGTCGGAACGCTGTTCTCCATTCTCGCCAGTTCCCGTGCAGCCCAGTTTTTTGCCAGCGATGGCGCAGCGGCAGACAAGGCAGTGCGCTTGAGCTGAACCAGGTTCGAAGCCATGGCGGCATAAAACCGGCGTGCATTTGCATCAGGGTGCTGTCCTGTCCCCAGCATACTTTTTCCAGCCAAAGTGTAGGCCATGTCGGCGGCGGCGGCGATATGGTCCCTGATCGCCAGGTTCGGCGTAATGACATTGCCTTCGGCTTCATCCGGAGGAATTGCCTTGATGGCTTCAAGCTGGCTGAACAGGTCTTGCCGCTGTTTCTGCGTTTGTTTGTTGTCGCCATCAATCGAGTCAAGTACGGCGGTGCAAGCATCGGTGAACCGGTCGACGAATCCGTGGAGTTGGGTACGGTCATACATTCCGTCTGCAGTGATGACTGCGCCTTGCTCAGCCGGCGGTGTTCCGGAATCGAGAGGGAAGGGACGGGATGCAGTTGTTTCGCTAGCTCCTTTGTCTCGAACGGACAGCGGCTTCAATGAAGAATCGGCGGTTTTCTTTTTTTCGACGGATATGCCGTGAAGAGAGGCTTCTCCGTCTTGCTGCGGCCCTTCGTTGGAGATTGATTGCGGTGGTACCCGGGATGCAGCAAGCGGAGCGTAATCTCTTTCAACGCGATGTTCTTCTGCACTGCCCGTCATCGGGCGCATGTTAGTCAATTCATCCCAATTTGTCGGCAAAGGTTCACCGAAATCAAGTATTTCTGGTAGTACAAATTCATCGGCTCTGGTCGAGGATGTTGAAGCGGGGGAGGATGCTGTCTCTCTGGCCTGTACCGCGACAGGGGAACTTGCAGAACGAGAACTCGATTTGTGTCGCATGAAGAAGCGGCTTAAATTCTTGCCCGACTTGGCACTTTTGTCGGGACGTTTTTTCTGGCGTGGTAACTGTGGAGAAGGGGGCGTTAAGCCTGGACTGAACGAAGCATGGCCGTCGTCTGCGGGCTCTTGCTCTCGCGTGCTGCGCTTGGCCAGACTGGTGATGGTTGATAACCAAAGAGTGGAAGTTCCTAATTTCATTATTGAATGCTCGATAAGCGTTAAAGAATTTTCTGGAAGCAGGCGCGTGTAACGTCCGGATCCGAATGGCTTGTGTGGCACTGCAAATGAGGCGGTTCCAGAAGGTTTTTGCATAAGCACAATCGGTTTTCGTCATTAAATGAGCTTGGTGGTCAAGCATCGAATTCGCCGGAAAGGGCATGTCGATATGCAAATAAATTTGTTGTCATGTATCGATTGCTTTCCCTAGAATGTAGTTTTTATAAATAAAAATTTCTTCATAGGGGGTAGCTTTGTTAAATCGTATGCGTAGTGGGGTGATGAAGTGCTTGTTCGCCATTGGTTTTACGGCAGCCGCAATGCAAGCGTCCGCAGCGGATTTGCTGGAAACCGCAAAAGCGCGCGGCACGCTGAAAATTGCTCTTGAAGGCACCTTCCCTCCATTCAATTTCAAAGACGCCGCGACCAATGAGCTGAGCGGTTTCGATGTCGATGTCGCCAAACTCATTGCTTCCAAGCTCGGACTCAAGCCCGAATTCATCACGGCCGAATGGAGCGGCATACTGGCTGGCCTGAGTGCCGGCAAATACGATGTCATCGTCAATCAGGTGGGCGTGACGCCGCAGCGGCAGGAGGTTTTCGACTTCTCCGAGCCCTACACCATCTCCAACCCTCAGCTCATCGTGCACCGGAACCAGCCATCCACGTTCAAGAGCCTGGAAGACCTGAAAGGGAAGAAGGTCGGCGTCGGACAGGGGACCAACTTCGAGCAGAAGGTCAAGGCAATCTCCGGCGTAGAGGTCAAGAGCTATCCGGGCGCACCGGAATACCTGCAAGACCTTGCATCAGGCCGCATCGACGCAGCGGTCAACGACAGCCTCATGGTGTCGTACCTGCTGAAGACATCCAGCCTGCCGCTCAAGGCCGGCGCCGTCGTGGGCGAGACTGAAAAGATGGCGATACCGTTCAAGAAGGGCAATCCGCAATTCAAGGCTGCCATCAACAAGGCGCTGGCGGAAGCCCTGGCCGACGGAAGCTTCAGCAAGATTTCCGTGAAATGGTTCGGCCGGGATGTCAGCAAGGCTCCGATCAGCCACTAGGCAGCTGAACTGAGGGTGGCCGACAGCGACGGCTCTTGTGCAAGCGGCCGGCACGCCTGTGTCTTGCATGGCGCAGGCCGCTGAACACATAGCGGTACGCAGCCCTTTTCAACGATGACCTGCTGCCCGCCCATCTACCCTTGAAGGTGGTAGATGGGCGCTTGGTCTTTTTCGCAAAGTCTTTCTGCAAAATCTTTTCCAGAGACTGATTGGCACACATGCGTATGACGTTCTTCGCATGCGCTTGCATTCGGCTTGCATTCTTCTCAGCCAGTCTCTTCGCAATACCTGATTGATGATCAAATGGATGTTTTAGAGTTGCTGCGCCTTGCGCTTCCCGTCATGTTGCGCGGCTTGGGCCAAACCCTGCTGTTCGCGCTGGCATCAATGTTCTTGGGCCTGGCGCTCGGATTCGCGCTTGCCATTGCCCGCATCACCGAGTGGAAGATCGTGCGCGGACTGGCGGCTGCCTATGTAAGCCTGATGCGCGGTACGCCGCTGCTGGTGCAGATCTTCGTGATCTATTACGGCTTGCCGGGCATAGGCATCGAATTCTCGCCGATCGGTGCAGGCATTCTTGCATTGAGCCTGAACGCAGGCGCGTATCTGTCGGAAAGCATTCGCGGCGCCGTGCTGGCTGTCCGTCGCGACCAGTGGGCTGCGAGCTACAGCCTTGGGCTGGGTTATGCCCAGACGCTGCGCTATATCGTCATTCCGCAAGCCCTGCGCAGCGCGGTGCCGGCCATCAGCAATACCCTGCTCAGCCTGATCAAGGATACGTCGCTGGTATCGGTCATCACTGTCGCGGAACTGATGCTGACGACCAAGGAAATGATTGCCGTTACCTTCCGCCCGTTGCCGCTCTACATGACGGCCGCGGTGATCTATTGGCTCATCAGCCTCGCTTTCGAAGCGCTTCAGCGCCGCATGGAGCGGCGGCTGCAGGCTTCCGCCTGACATTCCTTGCCGGATTGTCCGTTCCGCCTCCACCCTCTGAAAAGGAGTTCCCATGACTCATCCCGATACCTTGACTGTCCACGCCGGTTATACGCCGGACGCAACCGGCGCGGTCATGCCGCCCATTTATCTCTCCTCCACCTTCGCGCAGCAGGCGCCGGGCAAGCATGGCGGATTCGAATATGCGCGCAGTGGAAATCCGACCCGCCAGACACTGGAGCGAGCCCTTGCCGAACTGGAAGGCGGGGCCGCAGCGTTCGCGTTTGCATCGGGCCTGGCGGCCATCTCCACCGTACTCGAGCTGCTGAATGCCGGCGATGAAATCGTCGCGGTCGATGATCTGTATGGCGGTTCCTGGCGCTTGCTCGAGCGCGTGCGGACGCGTTCCGCCGGATTGAAGATCCGCTATGTGCCGGCCGGCGATACGGCTGCGATATGCGAGGCGATCACGCCCGCTACCAAACTGGTCTGGATCGAAGTGCCCACCAATCCGCTGCTGCAGATCGTGGATCTGGAGGCCATAGTGAATGCCGCCCGGAAGGCAGGCGCAATGACTGTCGCGGATGCCACCTTCGCAACGCCGTATCTGCTGCAGCCGATACGATACGGCTTTGATGTGGTTGTGCACTCCCTGACCAAATACCTGAACGGGCATTCCGATGTCGTCGGCGGAGCGGCGATCGTTCGTACGCCCGAACTGGCAGAGAGACTCGGCTATTTGCAGAATGCAGTGGGCGGCGTGCTGGATCCGTTTTCCAGTTTCCTCGTCGTGCGGGGATTGCGTACCTTGCCGTTGCGCATGCAGCAGCACTGCAGGAATGCACAGCAGATCGCGGCCTGGCTCGCGTCGCAGGCAGGCGTGCGTGAAGTGATCTATCCGGGCCTGGAATCCCATCCGCAGCACGAGTTGGCCAAGCGCCAGTTTCCTCAAGGTTTCGGCGGCATGATCTCGCTGCGCCTCGATACGGATGAAGCAGGCGTCCTGCGCTTCTTGTCCGGCCTGAAAATTTTTGCGCTGGCCGAAAGCCTGGGCGCGGTGGAGAGCCTCATCGCTCAGCCATGGACCATGAGTCATGGATCACTGCCAGAAGTCCAGCGCCTCGCGCGAAACATCGATCCCGGACTGCTGCGGCTATCGGTCGGGGTCGAACATGCGGATGATCTGGTTGCGGATTTGCGCAATGCGCTAACGCTGATTTGACTTTGATGACGCTCCGGCCGCCGCGTTGGCGTCAGCCGAATTGACAGCATGGTTCCTGCCGCATACGGAGCATGACGCGCCGCGCCCCACCCGTATGCTGTTCCATTCCATGCTGCGCGCATCGAGCAGCAGCAGCCGTCCTGCAAGCGATTCCCCGATGCCCGCAACCAGCTTCAATGCCTCCGCCGCCTGCATCGCACCGATGATGCCAACCAGCGGCGCGAATACGCCCATGGTCGAGCACAGCACTTCCTCGAATTGCTGGTCGGGCGGGAACAGGCAGGCATAGCAGGGCGCATCGTCGCGGCGCGTGTCGAATACCGAAATCTGGCCGTCGAAGCGGATCGCCGCGCCCGACACCAGCGGCACGCGATGTTCGACGCAGGCGCGGTTGACCGCGTGGCGGGTGGCGAAGTTGTCGCTGCAGTCGAGCACCACGCTGGCCCGGCTGACCAGTTCGGCAAGGCGCGCGCCCTCGATGCGCTCGGCCAGCGCGATCACTTCCACTTCCGGATTGATCTGCGCCAGCGTCTGCCGGCCCGATTCCACTTTCGGCAGGCCGACCCGTTCGGTGGTGTGCAGGATCTGGCGCTGCAGGTTGGTCAGGTCGACCGTGTCGTTGTCCACCAGCGTGATCTTCCCGATGCCGGCCGAGGCGAGATAGAACGCCGCCGGCGATCCCAGTCCGCCCGCGCCGATGATCAGCGCATGACCCGCGAGCAGTCTTTCCTGGCCCTCGATGCCAATCTCATCGAGCAGGATATGGCGGGAATAGCGGAGCAGCTGGTTGTCGTTCATGGGGTGCAAGAGGCGTAGGCAGATAACAGTCGCCGTAGCTTAGCATTTTTAACCCGGCGCAGCGGGGGTGCGGACCGATAGCCATCATGCGCGAGATAGCGTGCAGGGATGGAAAGGCCGCGCAAAAGAAAAGGCCGCATTGCTGCGGCCTTGTGCGGATTGTTACCGTGAAGACGGCTTATTTCTTGTCACCGTTTCCGGCGCCGTTTCCGTTGCCATTCTTCTTCTCATCGTTGATGGTGTTTTCCTTCTTGCTTTCCACCTTCGGTGCCTTGGACAGCTGCACCGGCAGTCCCTTCAGGTGGTTGAGCGCCTGGGCCAGCTGGAAGTCTTCCTTGCCGCCGAATTCCAGGGGCTTGCGCTTCTTTTCAAGTGCTGCAAGACGCTGTTCTTCCTCAAGCTCGTCAAGCTTGCGGGCGGCCTCGTCCTTTTCCTTGTCGTTCGACAGATGCTTGGTCAGGTCGGCTTCACGCAGGCGCAGGCCGTTCAGGCCGTCGCCGTCCGCGGTTTCATCGACCAGCAGGTCGGGGACGATGCCCTTGGCCTGGATCGCGCGGCCGTTCGGCGTGTAGTAGCGCGCTGTCGTCAGCTTGACGGCGGTATCGGCCGACAGCTGGCGGATGGTCTGCACCGAGCCCTTGCCGAAGGTTTGCGTGCCCATGATGGTGGCGCGCTTGTAGTCCTGCAGCGCGCCGGCGACGATTTCAGATGCGGAAGCGGAGCCGGTATTGACCAGCACTACCATCGGCACCTTCTTGATCGCATCGGGCAGCTTGGCCAGCGGGTCGCCGGTCGAGATACGCGACGAGGTGTAGGCATCGCGGCGCGCGTAATAGGTCTGCTTGGAATCCGGCAGCTGGCCGTTGGTCGAGACGATAGGCACATCCTTCGGCAGGAAGGCGGCCGACACGCCGATCGCGCCCGGCAGCACGCCGCCCGGATCGTTGCGCAGGTCCAGCACCAGGCCTTTCAGGTTCGGCTCCTGCGCATAGATGGCATTGATCCTCTTGACCATGTCGTCCACGGTCGGCTCCTGGAACTGCGCAACGCGCAGCCAGGCATATCCGGGCTCGACCACTTTGGACTTGACGCTCTGCACGCGGATTTCCTGGCGCACGATGGTAACGATGACCGGGCGGTCTTCATCCTTGCGGGCGATGGTCAGCGTAATTTTGGTGTTGGGCTCGCCGCGCATGCGCTTGACCGCTTCGTCGAGTGTCAGTCCCTTGACCGGGGTCGAATCGAGACGGGTAATGAGGTCGCCCGCTTTCAGGCCGGCCTTGAATGCCGGCGAGTCCTCGATCGGGGAAATGACCTTGACGTAGCCGTCTTCCATGCCGACCTCGATGCCGAGGCCGACGAACTTGCCCTGCGTGCCTTCACGCAATTCCTTGAATGCCTTCTTGTCCAGATAGGCGGAATGCGGGTCGAGGGAAGCGACCATGCCTGATATCGCCTCGGTAAGCAGCTTCTTGTCTTCGACCGCCTCGACATAATCGGTCTTGATCAGCCCGAACACCTCGGATAGCTGGCGCAGTTCCTCGAGCGGCAGCGGGGCGCCGCTCTTCTGTGCGCTTGCCTCGAATTGCATCGAACCTGCGATGCCAGCTACCACGCCTAATCCGATAAGGCCAAAGTTCTTCAGTTTGCTGCTCATGTGTCACCTAAAAGTAATCCACCCGGAGGGATCGATGGCGCGGCCCTGATGCCGCATTTCAAAGTATAAACCCGATTGTTCGTTGCCGCCGCTGTTGCCGGCGCTGGCGATGGTGTCGCCGGTTTTGACGATATCGCCGGCATGTTTCAGCACGGCATGATTGTTGCCGTAGACTGTCATGTACTGGCCGCCGTGATCGATGATGACGAGGTTGCCGAATCCGCGGAGCCACTCCGCAAACACCACTTGGCCTCCGGCAACTGCCTTGATTTCGGCGCCTTCGGGCGCGCGGATGAACAAGCCTTTCCAGCTTGGTCCGTCGTTCCGCTTGCTGCCGAATTTTGCAATGAGATCCCCTTTTACCGGCAGCCTCAGCTGCCCGCGCAGTCCGCTGAAAGCACGCGACGCGCCACCGTCTTGGACGGTGGGCTCGGGCGTGAGTTCATTTCGCCCCAACAATTTCGATGGCGGTTCGTCGTCATCAATTGCATCAGGATTGGGTTTCGGGGTTTTGACGGAGCTCACCTTTGCGTTCGCCTCGGCCTCCTTTTTCGCCTTGGCCCGAGCCAGCTGTTCCCTGGCCAGCCGCTCCTGCCGCTCTTTATGCTCCTGGCGGCGCTTTTCCAGCGCGGCGGCTTCCGCCTTGCGTTGTTCCTCGATCAACTTCGCCAGCTTGTCGACCAGGCCGCCGAGGCGCTGCTCGTCCCGCTCGATATTGCCGGCTTCCTTGCGCTGCACGGCAAGCTTGCCGGAAAGCTGGGTCAGCAGCGCGGCGCGCCTTGTCTTTTCCTTTTCGAGCACCAGCTTCTGTTCGCGCTGCTCGGCCGCGATCTTTTCCAGTTCCTGCCGGGCTTCCTGGGTCGCGGTCTTGTTGGCTTCGACCGCAGCCAGGTTCGCGCGCAGCGAATCGATCAGACGCGCCTGCGCCTGCGAGACGTAGCCCATGTACTGCAGTTCGCGGTTGATGCGGTTCGGATTGTCGCCCGAGAGCAGCAGCTTGATGCGGTCCTCGTTGCCCGCGACATACTGGTCGCGCAGCAGGCGGGCCAGGCGCTTCTGCTGGCTGTCGATCAGCCTGGTCAGCCGGTTGTGTTCCTCGGTGAGCTTGGCCAGCTTGGCTTCGGTGGCGCGCTGGTCGGCATCCAGGCCGTACAGGGCGCGGTTGGCCTCGGAAATCGCCGCTTCGGTCTGCGACAGGGCGTCGGCGGCGTGCCCCTTGGCAGCCTCGGTCTGGGTAATGTCGCGCTTGAGCGTGCTGAGCTTCTTTTGCAGTTCGGCGCGCTCTTCCTCGGCGGCGCGCTTCTGCCTGGCGCGCTCGGTGAGCTTTTCGGCATGCGCCGGCGTGGCCCCCGGCATGCTCAGGCTGCCCAGGGCAATGGCGAATCCGATCACGGGAAGAAAACGACGGCGAGGTCTGCGGTGCTGCGTGAACAATCTGACTTCCTCGGCTTTTAGTGATGCGGTGCGATTGAAACGCGCCCTGCGCGCATGCCGAATCGGGCATGCGCGCAGGGTGGATTGCTGGTTTGCTTGGATTACTTGGACTTGCCCTGGCTGGCGACGGCTTTCATCGCCGCCTCGATGGCAGCGGCGTCACCCAGGTAGTAGCTCTTGATCGGCTTGAGGTCGGCGTCGAGTTCATACACCAGCGGCTGGCCGTTGGGGATGTTGAGGCCGACGATGTCTTCGTCGCTGATGCCGTCCAGGCTTTTGATCAGCGCGCGCAGGCTGTTGCCGTGGGCGGAAATGATGATTTTCTTGCCCGAGCGGATGGCCGGCGCGATCGATTCATCCCAGGCCGGCATCACGCGCGCGACCGTGTCCTTCAGGCATTCGGTGAGCGGAATCTGTTCCTTCGACAGGCCTGCGTAGCGAGGGTCGTCGTAGGACGTGCGGGGATCGTTCGGCTCCAGCGGATTGGGCGGCGTGTCGTAGCTGCGGCGCCATACCAGCACCTGCTCGTCGCCGTACTTGGCCGCGGTCTCCGCCTTGTTCAGGCCCTGCAGCGCGCCGTAGTGGCGCTCGTTCAGGCGCCAGTCGTGCTCGACCGGCAGCCACATCAGGTCCATTTCGTCGAGGGTCAGCCACAGGGTGCGGATGGCGCGCTTGAGCACCGAAGTATAGGCAAGGTCGAACGTGAAGCCGGCTTCCTTGAGGATCTTGCCGGCCTGGCGCGCTTCATTGATTCCTTTTTCGGTGAGGTCCACGTCGGTCCAGCCGGTGAAGCGGTTTTCCAGGTTCCAGGTGGATTCGCCGTGGCGCATCAATACGATTTTGTACATGTTGAATTTGATAAAGAAGTGAGAGAGTGTGCTGCCGAGTTTTGAAATCCTAATTCGGCTTCTATTTTATAATGTTGGGATTGCTTAAAACCATTGAACCCAGGAGTAGCGTGAAATTTCTGATTGACAACATTTGGCTGATCGGCATCGCCCTGATTTCCGGAGGCGCCCTGTTATGGCCAAACCTGCAGCGCCGCGGCAGCAAAGTAACGACCTTGCAGGCGACCCAGATGATCAACCAGGGCAATGCGGTGGTCGTTGATGTGCGCGATCCGGCCGCGTTTGCCGCCGGGCACTTGCGTGATGCCAAGAACATCCCGCTCAAGGAACTGTCGAACCGCGTAAGCGAGCTCGACAAGGCCAAGACCAAGCCCGTAATTGCTGTCTGCCAGTCGGGCGTGCAGTCGGCCAAGGCGGCCGCGCAGCTCAAGAAGGCCGGCTTCAACGAAGCCGTCAGCCTCGACGGCGGCGTTGCGGCCTGGCAGGCGCAAGGCCTGCCGATTGCCAAGTGATGGAGCAATGACTATGACCGAACAAGCGAACCAGCATGCACCTGTCTTGATGTACAGCACCGGCGTCTGCCCGTTTTGCGTGATGGCGGAGAACCTGCTGAAGAAGAAGGGCGTTTCCAACATCGAAAAGATCCGCGTCGATCTCGAACCCGAGCGCCGCGCCGAGATGATGCAGAAGACCGGGCGGCGCACCGTGCCGCAGATCTACATCGGCGACACCCATGTCGGCGGCTTCGACGACCTGAGCGCGCTCGAGCACGCAGGCAAGCTCGACCAGTTGCTTGCTGCTGCCTGATACGGCATCATCCGCAGCGTTCAGCCGCATTTGAATATCAAGCAAGTCACAGGATAAGGACGGCAGGTTCGCCGTCCTTTTTCTTCCTACTCTTCCTACCTAACGAAAGCAGCCCATGTCCGACCAAAACCAACAGCCCGTATTCCAGATCCAGCGTGTTTACCTGAAGGACCTGTCGCTGGAGCAGCCGAATTCCCCGGCCATTTTCCTGGAACAGGAAGCCCCGAGCATTGAAGTCGCCGTCGACGTCGGCGCCGAGGCGCTCGCGGAAACCATCTTCGAGTCGACCGTCACCATCACCGTCACCGCCAAGATCAAGGACAAGGTCGCTTTCCTGGTCGAAGGCAAGCAGGCCGGCATTTTCGAAGCCGCCAACATCCCGCCGGAACAGCTCGACCCGCTGCTCGGCATCGGCTGCCCGAACATCATCTATCCCTACCTGCGCGCCAATATCGCCGACATGATCACCCGCGCCGGCTTCCCTCCTGTGCACCTGGCCGAAATCAATTTCGAGGCCTTCTACCAGCAGCGCCTGCAGGCCCTGGCGGAACAGCAGCAACAGCAGCCGCAGGGTTCCGGCCTTGTCATGCCCGACGGCACTGCTGCGCGCCCGCAGTAAGGCGAACGGAATGGGGCAGGCGCGCCGCTGCAATAGCGAAGCGGCGCGCCTGCCGGTAACGAGATCATGGATAGACCAGGGAGGTCATGATGAAATCTGCGCGTCTCTTCCTGTCGTGCGCCGCCTTGCTGTGTGCGACAGGCGCTGCTCAAGCCATCGAATACAAATCCATCGGCCCCGCGCCGGCCATTTTCTATGATGCGCCGTCGCTGAAAGGGCGCAAGATGTTCGTCGCGCCGCGCGGCATGCCGGTCGAGGTGGTGCTGACCTACGGCGACTGGGTCAAGGTGCGCGACGCGGGCGGCGACCTGTCATGGGTCGAGGCCAAGATGCTTGTCGTCAGGCGCAATGTCGTGGTCAAGACCGGCGGCACCCGCATACGGGAAAGCGCTGCCGATACCGCACCGGTCAGCTTCACGACCGACAAGGGCGTGCTGCTGGAGCTGCTGGAAACGGCCCCGGCCGGATGGCTGAAGGTGCGCCACCGCGACGGCCAGAGCGGCTTCGTCAAGGCAGGCGAAGTCTGGGGCAGCTGATCCCGGACGGCACGCCGGCCTGCGTTTCTTCGAGCACAACAACAAGATGAATATCACCATACTTGGCGCGGGAGCCTGGGGTACCGCGCTGGCCATCGCACTCGCCGACCGTCACCGCGTGCTGCTGTGGGGCCGCGACGAGGCGGCGATGCGGCAAGCCGCGGCAGCACGGGAAAACCGCGCCTACCTGCCGGGCTTCCAGCTGCCGGCGGCGCTCGACATCAGCGCCGATTTCCCGCGTGCCGTCGGCCATGTCGCCGCAGCGCAGGACAGCCTGCTGGTAGTCGCCTCTTCCGTCTCCGGCTTGCGTCCGCTGGCGCATCAGCTTCAGCTTGAACGGCAGCAGGGACGAGCCATTCCCAACCTGGTCTGGCTGTGCAAGGGCTTCGAGGAAAGTACGCGGCTGCTGCCGCATCAGGTGGTGCGTGAGGTGCTCGGCAGCGACGTGCCGCACGGCGCCCTGTCAGGGCCGTCGTTCGCGCAGGAAGTCGCGCACGGCATGCCCTGCGCGCTGACCATCGCCTCGCACACGGCGGCACTGCGCGACACCGTGGTCCAGGCCGTGCACGGCCGCTCGATCCGCGTGTATTCCACCGATGACCTGGCCGGCGTGGAAGTCGGCGGCGCGGTCAAGAACATCCTCGCGATCGCCACCGGCGTCATCGACGGTCTCGGCCTCGGGCTGAATGCGCGCGCTGCGCTGATCACGCGTGGCCTGGCCGAGATCAGCCGCCTGGGCATTGCCCTCGGCGGGCGTCCGGAAACCTTCATGGGCCTGGCCGGCGTCGGCGACCTGATCCTGACCTGCACCGGCGACCTTTCCCGCAACCGCAAGGTCGGCCTCGGCCTGGCCGAAGGCAAGAGCCTGGACACCATCGTCGCGGAGCTCGGGCATGTCGCCGAAGGCGTGCGCTGCGCCCAGGCAGTGCGTCAATTGGCTGCCGAATACGGCGTCGACATGCCGATCACGCAGGCGGTGGCGGCGGTCTTGTTCGATGGTGATTCGCCGAAGGAGATGGTGCACAGGCTGCTGGCGCGCGATCCGCGCGATGAGGCGGCGTAGGCGGCGGTATAACGAGCTTGAGCGGGAAGGGCGGGAATTCGGCTGGGGCTTGGACGGTCCTAGCTTCTGTATTCGCGCGACACGACGCTCTTTTGGCGTCGTTAAAAGGGGTTATCCACAGACTCTTTGTACTGGCTTGGTCTGCTGCCTTGCTTGCCTGTTCAGCGATGGTTTTTGTGTGTTGGGACTGTTGTCTCTCTTGCGAGCGCCCTCACCCCCAGCCCCTCTCCCGCTTGCGGGAGAGGGGAGTCGACCGCCGGTGGCTAACTAGGACCAAGCTTGCGCATGGAGGCTGTTAGCTCCCCCCTCTATCGACGCCAAAAGTGTCCGGCATAAAGCGGATAAAGAAGCGCAGTTGTCTGAGCCGGAGGCGAGTTTCTGCGCTTCCCGCTTTGCAGCCTTCACTTTTGGGAACCCCGCAGGGGCGCCGATAGGGGCGTCGCACCTCGGCGGCCCCCTTCTTTTGCTTACTTTTCTTGGCGAGACAAGAAAAGTAAGTGGCCGCCGGGCCACCCCCGGCAAGCCTCCGCGAAGAAACCAAGGTTCAAATTAGTCGCGAACGTAAATCTTTTTGTGCAGGATAGCTATCTGCACTACTTACTCAAAACCTCACTTCCCATTCCCCTTGCTATCCTCCCCCTTCCGCAACATCGTCATCAACACCGAAGCATTCTCCCCCGCCGCCAGCGCATAAGCGGTATTCCCCTGCAGATAAAGCATCTGCCCTGCCCGCAAGGTCCTGCGCTCTCCAAGCGCCTCCACTTCCACGCTGCCCTCGAGGCACTGCAAGGTCAGCTCCCCCTCGATCTGATGCGCGGGGATCGACTTCCCCTTGGGCAGTACCAGCCGCATCACTTCAAAATCATCCGTCCGCACCAGCGCTATCGATGCGGAGTCGATCAACTGGTCGCCAAGCGGGCGGATATCGATCAGCTCGCCGGGAGTGGCATGGGGCAGTGACATGGGTTTCTCCTTATGCAGCACGGGTTTCGATGTTATCAAGACTGCATCGGCATGAGGTTTGTTCCTTCATGAACCGTCCGGCGCACATCGCCGAACACATGCATGCCGGAAAGCCTTGGCATGCATCAATATGGTAGAACTACTAGGTCCCGTTGCGTTTTCGCGGTTTCTCACTAAGCTTGCTCCACCAGCAGAACCTCTGCGGTAAAAAAGCGTTCTGCGGACGCACGGGGCCAGACGTGCGGATTCGATTGAAACGAATAAAACAATCAGGAGACACGCATGGTCGGTTCCATCCCGCATGGCCGCCGCCTATCCCATGGCGCGCGCAACATTCTGGCAGCAGTCGGCTTCACGGCCGCAGCGGCTGCCCATTCCGCAATCACGCTTCCCGCCTACAACGTCGACCTCAGCCAGAGCTCGGTCTCGGGCCTGTCCTCGGGCGGTTTCATGGCCGCGCAGCTGCATGTCGCCTATTCGGCCACCTTCAAGGCCGGGGCCGGCATCGTCGCCGGCGGCCCGTTCTACTGCGCGCAGGGCAGCCTGAGCACGGCCACCGGCCCCTGCATGGCCGCGACCAGCACCAGCAAGCCGGCCACGTCCACCCTCATTTCCACCACCAACAGCTGGGCCGGACAGGGCGTGATCGACCCCACCGGCAACCTCGCCAACTCGAAGGTCTATCTCTATTCCGGCACCATCGACAGCACGGTCAGGCAGCTGGTGATGAACGAAGCGAGGGCCTACTATGCCAACTACGTCAACAGCGCCAACCTGTTCTACAAGAACAATGTCGCTTCCGAACATGCGATGGTGACCGATTACTTCGGCAGCGGCTGCAGCGTCAAGGGCAGTCCCTACATCAACAATTGCAACTTCGATCTCGCCGGCGAAATTTTGAAATGGATCTACGGTTCGCTCAATCCGAAGAACACCGGCACGCTGGGCGGCAGCTTCATCGAATACAACCAGGGCGACTTCATCGCCAGCCCGACTTCCCATGGCATGGCCAATACCGGCTGGGCCTATGTTCCGGCAAGCTGCGCGGCCAATCAGGTGTGCCGGGTGCATGTGGCGCTCCACGGCTGCCAGCAGGACACGACCAAGATCCAGGACCGCTACTACCGCAACACCGGATACAACAAATGGGCCGACACCAACAACATCATCGTGCTCTATCCGCAGACCGCGCCGAGCAGTGTCGGCAATCCCAACGGCTGCTGGGACTGGTGGGGATATGACGATCCCAACTATGCCAAGAAGAGTGGCCGCCAGATGGTCGCCATCAAGGGCATGGTCGACAAGGTATCGAGCGGCTTCGTGCCGCTGCCCGCGCCCGCCGGCCTGGTGTCGACCGGCGCCACCGACAGCTCCATTTCTTTGCAGTGGAACGCGGTCTCCGGCGCCGCAGGCTACAACGTCTACCGCATGGGCACCAAGGTCAATGCCAGCATGGTGACCGGCACGGCTTATACCGATTCCGGGCTGCTGCCGGGCACCAGCTATACCTATACGGTCAGGGCGGTGACGTCGAGCGGAGCCGCCGGACCGGACTCGGCACCGGTATCCGCCAGCACCACCGGCAATCCGCCGCCGCTGGCGACGCCGGCGGGCCTCACGGTCAACGGCACCACCTCGAGCTCGGTTACGCTGGCCTGGGGCGCATCCAGCGGTGCTGCAGGCTACAACGTCTACCGCAACGGCACCAAGGTCACCGCCAGCCCGACTGCGGCCACCAGCTATACCGACAACGGCTTGGCGGCCAGCACCACGTATTCGTATGCGGTGTCGGCCACCAGCTCGGGCCGCGAAAGCGCGCTGTCGGCGCCGGTGAGCGCAACCACCAAGTCCTCGTTCGTCTGCACCGCGACCACGTCCAGCAACTATGCGCACGTGCAGGCCGGGCGTGCCCATAACAGCGGAGGTTATGCGCTTGCCAACGGCTCGAACCAGAACATGGGTTTGAACAATACCTTCTATACCACCACGCTGGCACAGACGGCGCCCGGCTTTTACATCATCGGCAATTGCCCTTGAGCATTGCAGCTTGAACGGCTCGAGGAGCGAATTTCTTCAGGGAATCGCTCTTCGAGTTTTTTTGTATCAATATGCCCCTGATGCAAACTAATTGAGAAAACTCAAGTCAGAGAGCACGCGACACAGGCAATGTGCCGCCTTCTATGTTGCTCTGTGCTGTCCTATGCTTCGGTATACGAGTGCAGCCTGCCGCCCCGGGCCGGCATGACAATGGACAATGTTTTTTTACCTTGTCGAAGTTCTCGCCGGCAATTGGCCGCATAATCTACCGGCATCATCAACTTAATTGCGTGCAATATTTCATATAAGCAAGCGCGCTGCTGATGCATGACGGTAATCGGGAGGTCATCGGGAAGTGGCATGCTTCCGTCATATACTAGTGGTTTGTTAGTCCTTCAATTAGATCTACTTTATGCAAAACAACCATTCCTTCGCTTCGCGTCGTACCCTGCCGCGCGCATTCAGCCGCGGCTTTACCCTGATCGAAATCATGGTGGTCGTGGTCATCATGGGCATTCTGGCCGCACTCGTGGTGCCCAAGCTGATGGGCCGCGCGGATGATGCGCGCATTACCGCGGCGCGTCAGGACATCGCCACCCTGATGTCCGCCCTCAAGCTCTACAAGCTCGACAACCAGCGCTATCCATCGACCGAACAAGGATTGCAGGCCCTGATCAGCAAGCCGACCAGCGGCCCGGCCGCCAACGGCTGGAAGAGCGGCGGCTATATCGACAAGCTGCCCAAGGATCCGTGGGGCAATGCCTATCAATACCTGTCTCCCGGCGTGAAGGGCGAGATCGACGTCTTTTCCTTCGGCGCCGACGGCCAGGCCGGCGGGTCCGGCAATGACGCAGACGTGGGTTCGTGGGATCTCTGATTCATTCTTCGCCGACCTTGATCCAGCGCGTCCGCCCGACCGCGGCGCGCGGCTTCACCCTGCTTGAATTGCTGGTGGTATTGGTCATTGCTGCGCTGCTGATGGGCGTGGTGGCCTTCAATGCCATGCCCGGCGAGCGGCAGGCGCTGCAGAACGAGGCCCAGCGCATTGCACTGCTGCTGCAGCTGGCGCGCGACGAAGCCATCGTGCGCAACAGGCCGATCGCCTTCGAAGCCGACAACACCCGTTACCGCTTCCTCATCCGCGAGGAAAACCAGTGGCAGCCGCTGGGACAGGACGACCTGCTGCGCGAGCGCGAATACAGCCGCGCACCAATCGGCTTGTCGATCGTGCCCCAGCTGTCGGCCGACAACGGTCCGCTGCGCATCGTGTTCGGCCGCGAGCCGGTCGACAAGCCTTTCCTGCTGACGCTGGCGATAGGCGAATCCAGCGTGGCAATACGTGCCGACGGCGTCGGCCACTTCACGGTGGAATGATCATGCGCAGCCACCGTCTTTCATCAAATTCACGAGGCTTCACTCTGCTCGAGGTGCTGGTCGCCCTGGTCATCGTCGGCACCGCGCTCGGCGCCAGCCTGCGCGCCGTCGGCGGCCTCACGCAGAACAGCAGCGGCCTGCGCTCGGCCATGATGGCAACCTGGTCGGCCGAAAACCGCCTGGCGCAGATCCGCCTCGGGCGCGAATATCCGGCCATCGGCAAGCGCAGCTTCGAATGCCCGCAGGGCGACCTGCGGCTGATCTGCGAGGAAGATGTGCTGACCACGCCGAATCCGTTCTTCCGGCGCGTCGAAGTCAGCGTGTACGACGGCGGCGATACCCAGCGCCGCCTGATCAAGCTGGCGCAGATCGTGCCCGACCCGCAGAGGGCGCGATGAAGGCGCAGCGCGGTTTCACCCTGATCGAACTGCTGGTCGCCGTCATGGTGCTGGCCATCGTCGCCGTACTCGGCTGGCGCGGCCTCGACAGCATCGTGCGCGCTCGTGTATCGCTCAACGCCGACCTGGACCATACGCGCGGCATGCAGCTGGCCTTCGCGCAGATGCAGAGCGACCTCGACAATATCGCGGTCAAGAAGACCATTGGAAACCGATCGGTGCTGTCCGCACAGGCGGGACGGATAACGCTGGTGCGAAGCGTTTATGCGGAGAACCAGCCGACCCGTGTGCAGGTCGTGGCTTATCGTATTCGCGACGGCTTGCTGACCCGGCGCGAGTCGCTGGCCACGCGTAACCTTCAGGAACTCGATGTGGCGTGGCGGGCGATGCTCGCCGACACCGACAATTCGGCAGTCGTCCAGCTTACGACGGATGTCCTGGCCATGCCGGTGCGCATCTTTATTCTCGACAATCAGGGGTGGCGCGCGGCGGTCGAGAATGCGGCATCGATGTCGGGGACACCGGCGCGCACGACGCCACAGGGGCTGCCGCAAGCCGCGCTGGTCGCTACCGAACCGACAGGCCTCGAAGTGACGCTGCAGTTGCGCGACCGTCCCGCCGGGTTGATCAAGATTTTCCTGCTGGGGGTCGTATGAAGATGCGCACGCTTTCCCGTCAGCGCGGCGTCGCCGTGGTCACCGCGCTGCTGCTGACCACGCTGGCGATCACCATTGTCGCCAGCCTGTTCTGGCAGCAGCAGGTGCAGGTGCGCTCGATCGAGAACCAGCGGCTTCAAATGCAGAAGCAGTGGATTCTGCGTGGCGCGATTGATTATGCAAGGCTGATCCTGATGGCGGATCGCACGCCGAATTCCGATGGTCTGGATGAGCCCTGGGCGGTGCCGCTAGCCGAGACGCGGCTCGACGACTATGTGGAAAACGGGCGTTCAGGCTCCGATGTCCCGGATGCGGTGTTGTCAGGCGCAATTGAAGATGCACAAGGGCGCTTCAATCTTGCAGGCATATGCTGTATCAACAATCGGCCTAATGAAGCCAAGGTAAAAGCATTCGGACGCCTGCTCAGCGCTCTGCAGCTCAATGCGTCGCTGGCACAGGCGACAGCCAATTATCTGCTGTCGGCACAGGCAGCAGGCAACACGATCGACAGTTCAACTCTCGGAGCAGGCGGCGGGACCAGTACCACCAGTCCGAATGCGGGAGGCGGCTCAACCGGCACCAATCCCGCAGGAGGCACCCAAACCAATCCCGGCGCTCAAGTCGCTTCGACGGCAGCGCAGCGGACATTGAGTCTGGTACATGTCGATGATCTGCTGGCGGTACCGGGTTTCACGCCCGAGATCCTGGAAAAGTTGAGGCCTTATTTGATTGTGCTAGAAGATGCCACTCCAATTAATATCAATACTGCCTCGGAAGAAGTCATTTATGCAGTCATTGATACACTTTCCATCTCGGATGCCAGGGCAATCGTCATGGCGCGTAGAAATGCATCGTTTCGCAGCATCAATGATCCTGCCTTGACGGGCATTCTGGGACAGAGAACGATTGGCTCTGCTGCTAATGTCGCAACGGGCTATTTCTTGATCAACGGCAAGGTACGTCTTAATCGTGCCGGCATGCAGATGCAGGCATTGATAAAAAGAGAGCTTGGTTCACAAAGCCGGTCCCAAGTCATCTGGATCCGCGAATTCTAAAAAGAAAGAGCACAACATTGAGCACCCTTTACATACGCCTGCCGTCGCATGCCTTTGCGGAAAACCTGCAGCCGGGCATGCCGTTGTATTGCGAATATGCGTCGGCGACCAATAGCGGCGCGCTGGAACGCGAGGGCATGGCGGCCTTGCCCGACATGAGCGAGCTGGTACGCAAGGCACAGCGCGTGGTGCTGCTGCTGGCGCCGGGCGATGTCACGCTGCTGCGGGTGAAGGTGCCGCCGCTGTCGCCGGGGCGCCTGAAGGCCGCACTTCCGAATCTGGTGGAAGACCAGCTGATGAGCGATCCCGCCGAATGCGTAGTAGTCGCCGACGGCACACGCAATGAAACGCGCACGGTTGCCGTCGTGCAGCGCTCCTGGCTGGAATTGCTGGCGCGCACGCTGACCACCTTGGGCGCGCGCAGCGTGGCGGCCGTGCCGGCGCAGCTGTGCCTGCCGGTGCAGGCCGATGCGGTCAGTGCCGCCGTTGCCGAACACGGCGGCGACATTGATGTGGCGGTCCGCCTGTCCGAGCAGGAGGGATTGGGCCTGTCGATCGTGCCCGACCAGCCCGAATCGGCCGCATTTGAAGTGATGCAGTCGCTGGCCATGGTGGTGCCGCAGGCGCCCATCGTGCTCCATGTGCCGCAGGCAAGGGTGCGCGATTACCAGGATTCGCTGCGCATCGCGCCGGCGCTGAGCGAGCGCATCACGCTGCATGCCGACAACTGGCCGCGCTGGATCGGCGCTGCCGCCAAGGCGCCGCTCGACCTGATGAGCGGACTGGGCGCCGCCGCCGGGCCGAAGTTCGACTGGTCGCGCTGGCGCTGGCCGGTTGCGCTGGCGCTGCTGCTGCTGACAATCAATCTGGTCGGCCTGAACGTCGACTGGCTGCGCATGAAGCGTGAAGCCGAAGTCTTGCAGGCCGGCATGGTGCAGACTTACAAGGCCGCCTTCCCGAAGGAGACCGTCGTCATCGATCCGCTGGTGCAGCTGCGGCAGAAGCTCTCGGGCGGACAGCGGCAGGCCGGCCAGATCGCGCCTGACGATTTCGTCGGGCTTGCCGCCGGCTTCGGCGAAGCCTGGAGCGGACTCGGGCAGGGCGGCAATGCCATCGCCGGACTCGAGTACCGCGATCGCAGCCTGACCGTGAAATTCAAGCCCGATGCCAACGTGCCGGCCGACCAGCTCAACAGCGCGCTGTCGTCGCGCAACCTGTCGGCAACGCAGTCCGGCAGCGGCGTATGGCAGATCAGGAGCGGAAAATGAATGCAGCCACCAGCCGCGCGGGCGGCATGAAACAATCCTTTTCGACATTCTGGGGCGCGCGCAACAAGCGCGAGCGCAACATGCTGGCCATCGCCGCCGCCGTGGTCGTGCTCGGCCTGCTGTATGCGCTGCTCATCGATCCGGCGCTCAGCGGCCGCCAGGCATTGGAGCGCAAGCTGCCGACGCTGCGCCAGCAGTCGGCCGAGGTGCAGGCGCTGGCCAGGGAAGCCTCGAGCAGCGGCGTCGCGGCCCGCGCCAACGCCAATACGCCGCCTCCGCCGCCGATCACGCGCGAGCGCCTTGAAGCCTCGCTGTCGGAAAAGGGCTTGAAGGCGCAGAGCCTGAGCGTAACCGGCGAACTGGCGCGCGTGCAGCTCGCCGGCGTATCCTTCGCCAGCACCGTGGAATGGCTGACGGAGCTGCAGCGCACTTACAGCGTCGGCGTGGTCGATGCGGTGGTGGAAGCGCAGGCGCAACCCGATACGGTGAATGCGACGCTGTCGCTGCGCCAGCAAAAGGCCCAATGAGGGCTCAATGCGGATTCAATGAGGGTCCCGTAAGGAAGCAATGAAAAACGCAACGAAAGGCGCAATGAGCAAAGCAGGGGAGAAACAATAAAAGTGCGACGCCTCGTGATATGGTTACTGGCGGCGATCGTCAGCATGGCGCTGACGGTCATCGTGTTTTGTCCGGCGTCTTGGATGAGCTTGCTGCTGGAAAGGCAGACCAACGGCCGGCTGACGCTGGGCGACGCCCAGGGCACGCTGTGGAACGGCTCCGGTTTCGTCGGCGGCGCGCCCAGCCGCTCCGATCCGGTGACGCCGCTGCTGCCGGGGCGGTTCTCCTGGCGACTGTCGCCGCTGGTGCTGCTGGGCCAGGTGGATATTGCATTGGAGAACAAGGAAGCGCTGACCCAGCCGGTGCGCATTACCGGCAGCTGGAACCAGTGGCAGGTATCGCCGGGAGGCATGCACCTGCCGGCCGAGCGACTGGCCGGGCTGGGCGCACCGCTCAACACCATCCAGCCCGCCGGCCGCATGCTGCTGAGCTGGACGCCGCTGCAGCTGGCGCGCAAAGGCAATGCCGTCGAAGTCAGCGGCACGACGACGCTGCAGATGGACGACATCGCCTCGCGTCTGTCACCGATCAAACCGCTGGGAGCTTACCAACTGATAATGGATTGGCGCGGCCAGCAGGCACAGCTGGCCCTGACAAGCAAAAGTGGTCCGCTGCTGCTGAGCGGCACAGGTTCGCTGGCCAACGGGAGACTGCGGTTTTCCGGCAAGGCCGAAGCAGAAGAAGGGCAGGAAGAAAGGCTGGCAAATCTCTTGAATTTGCTGGGACAACGCCGACGAGAAAACGGCAAAGATGTTATCGCGCTAGAGTTCAAATGAAAAAAAATCGATCAGCAGAAACATTCCAGAAAACGTCCGGGAAGACCGCGGCAGGCCTGACTGCACCGTGGCGCCGCATCAGCGCTGCCGCATTGTTGCTGTGTGCCATGGCAGGCATGCCGAACGTCAATGCGCAGGACCCGAATTCCAACCAGGCGACGCTCAATTTCGTCGGCGCCGACATCGAATCGGTGGTCAAGGCCATCGGGCACTACACGCGTACCACCTTCATCATCGATCCGCGCGTCAAGGGCACCATCAACCTGGTGTCGGAAAAGCCGGTGAGCAAGCAGCAGGCGCTGCAGATGCTGGCTTCCTCGCTGCGGCTGCAGGGCTTCGCGATGGTCAGGAGCGACGGCGTCACCAAGGTGGTGCCGGAAGCCGACGCCAAGCTGCAGGCCGGCCCCATCCAGTCCACCGGCGACGTGCGCGGCGACCAGATCGCCACGCAGATTTTCCGTCTCAACTATGAGTCGGCCGCCAACCTGGTCCAGGTGCTGCGTCCGCTGATTTCGCCCAACAACACCATCAACGTCAATCCCGGCAACAACAGCATCGTCATCACCGACTATGCCGACAACCTCAAGCGCCTCTCGCGCATCATTGCCGCGCTGGATTCGCCGGCCGTGGGCGACCTCGACGTGGTCCCGGTGCGCAATGCGGTCGCCACCGACGTGGCGGTGATGGTCAACCGCCTGCTCGAACAGAGCGGTCCGGCCGCCGGCGGCGACGCCGGCCGGGTCTCCGTGCTGGCCGATACCCGCACCAATTCGCTGATCGTGCGCGCGCCGTCGGTGGCGCGCGCCAACCTGGCCAAGTCGCTGATCGCCAAGCTCGACCAGCAGACTTCGCAGCCCGGCAACGTGCATGTGGTCTACCTGCGCAATGCCGATGCCGTGCGGCTGGCGCAGACGCTGCGGGCGGTGGTCGCCTCCGACCCGAATGCCCAGGCCAACCTCGGCAGCCAGCAGCAGCCGCAGCAGCTTCAGCAGCAGCCGCAGCAGGTTTCGCCCGGCTCCCAGACCCAGCTCGGCCAGGGCGCGCTGAACCAGAACTCGCAGTCGACCAACCCCTTGCCGACAGGCGGCGCAGGCGGCTTCATCCAGGCCGATCCGGCAACCAACGCCCTCATCATTACCGCCAGCGAAGCGGTCTACCGCAACCTGCGCGCGGTGATCGACCAGCTCGATGCGCGCCGCGCGCAGATCTATGTGGAAACCCTGATCGTCGAAGTCAGCGCCGACCGCGCCGCCGAACTCGGCATCCAGTGGGCCGGCCTGTCGGGCGACGCCAGCAGCAGCTACCGGGTCGGCGGAGCGACAGGGTTTACCACCCAAGGCTCCGGCACCAACCTGATCAGCCAGGCCATCTCGCAAGTAACCAACGGCACGCCGCTGCCTCCGGGCAACGGTTTGAACCTCGGCATCTTCCGCCAGATCGGCGGTTCGCTGACCTTGGGCGTGCTGGCCCGGGCGCTGGAATCCGAAGGCAATGCCAACATCCTGTCGATGCCCAACCTGATCACGCTCGACAACGAGGAAGCCCGCATCATCGTCGGCCAGAACGTGCCTTTCGTGACCGGCCAGTTCACCACGGCGGCCTCCGGCGGCGCTGCCGGCGTCAACCCCTTCCAGACCATCGAACGCAAGGACGTGGGCCTGTCGCTGCGCGTGCGGCCGCAGGTCTCCGAAGGCGGCACGGTCAAGATGGCGATCTACCAGGAGACGTCGAACATCCAGCCGACCAGCAATGCGTCCGACATCATCACCAACAAGCGCTCGATCGAAACCAACGTGCTGGTCGATGACGGTCAGATCATCGTGCTCGGCGGCCTGATCGAGGACCGCGTCACCGACGGCGTCGAGCAGGTGCCCGGACTGGGCAACCTGCCGGTCGTCGGCAACCTGTTCAAGTACCGCAACCGCTCGGGCCGCAAGACCAACCTGATGGTCTTCCTGAAGCCGACGGTCCTGCGCACCAATGATCAAAGCATCAACCTTGCAGCGGACCGCTACGACTACATACGGAACGTCCAGGGCAATGCACAGTCAACCCATCCTCTGCTGCTGCGCGACGTCAACACCCCGGTCGTGCCGCCGCTGCAGAACGGCCGCGCGGTAGGCGGCGGTCTGGTCAATATCGACCCCCGTGCGGAAACTCCCGCCGGCACCGTCGACAACCCGCCGCCCCTGTCGCCCAACCGTGCGCCGCCCGCTCCGCCCGAGCCGATGCCTGCGCCGTCGCAGGGACCGGTGCCGACACCTTCTCCGGTGCCGGGGACCAGCCAGCAGCAGGGCGCCCCCGCAACCAACAGACAATAGACAGTAGGAATGCAGTAATGAGTACAGTTCTCACCGATGCCCGTCTTCTCCCGTACGCCTTTGCCCGCGACCATGCGCTGCTCGCGCGCCGCAGCGAGGCCGCCGGCAATGCCGTCGAAGTTTGGGTATCGGATGCCACCGTGCCCTCGGCAATCGCCGAAGTCAGCCGCCGTTTCGGCCGCGTCAAGCTGAAGTCGCTGCCGCGGGAAGACCTCGAAGCGGCCATTGCCAAGGCCTATGCCGGCTCCGGCAACGATGCCGCGCAGGTGGTCGACGAAGTCGAATCCGATCTCGACCTCGCCAAGCTGATGCTCGACATGCCGGCCATCGAGGACTTGCTGGAATCGGCCGACGACGCGCCGGTCATCCGCATGATCAATGCGCTGCTCACGCAGGCGCTGCGCGAAGAGGCGTCGGATATCCACATCGAGCCCTTTGAACAGATCTCGGTGGTGCGCTTCCGCGTCGATGGCGCGCTGCGCGACATCGTGCGGCCGAAGAAGGCGATCCACGCGTCGCTGATTTCCCGCATCAAGATCATGGCCCAGCTCGACATCGCCGAGAAGCGCCTGCCGCAGGACGGCCGCATCACGCTGCGCGTCGGCGGCAAGCCGGTCGATGTCCGCGTTTCCACGCTGCCCACCGGCCACGGCGAACGCGCGGTGCTGCGTCTGCTCGACAAGGAAGGCGGCCGCATGGACTTGAGCCATCTCGGCATGAGCCCGGACGTCATGCAGCAGTTCGACCACCTGATCAGCCAGCCGCACGGCATCGTGCTGGTCACCGGTCCGACCGGTTCCGGTAAGACCACCACGCTGTATGCGGCGCTGACCAGGCTGAACGCGCCGGCCACCAACATCCTGACGGTGGAAGATCCGATCGAATACGAACTCCCCGGCGTCGGTCAGACCCAGGTCAATGCCCGCATCGACATGACCTTCGCCAAGGCCTTGCGCGCCATCCTGCGCCAGGATCCGGACATCATCATGATCGGCGAGATCCGCGACCTGGAAACCGCGCAGATCGCGGTGCAGGCGTCATTGACTGGCCACCTGGTGCTGGCGACCCTGCACACCAACGATTCGGCCTCGGCCGTGACCCGTCTGCTCGACATGGGCATCGAACCCTTCCTGCTGTCGTCCTCGCTGCTCGGCGTGGTCGCCCAGCGCCTGGTACGCAAGCTGTGTCCGGTGTGCCGCCAGTACGACGGCCAGGAATGGCATGCGGTCGGCTGCGACAAATGCGGCCAGACCGGCTATCAGGGCCGCGTCGGCGTCTACGAATTGCTGACCACCACCGACCAGATCCGCAAGCAGATCCATGACCAGGCGCCGGAAGCCGAAATCCGTGCCACCGCCCAGCGCGACGGCATGAAGACCATGCGCGAGGACGGCGAACGCTGGCTGGCCGACGGCACCACCACGCAAGCGGAACTGCTGCGCGTGACCAAGGACTGAGGCCATGCCCGCATTTCGTTACGAAGCCGTCGATGCCGCGGGTGCCACCCGCAAGGGCGTCGTCAATGCCGACAGCGCCCGCGCGGCGCGCTCGGACCTGCGCGCGCAGGGGCTGGTGCCCATCGTGGTCGATGCCATCGCGGCTCAGGTCGACGAACTCGGCCAGGCCCGCAGCCGCGCCTTCGGCGACAAGCTGTCGACCACCGAGCTGGCGCTGTTCACGCGCCAGCTGGCCAGTTTGCTGGAGGCCAGCCTGCCGCTGGAGCAGGCCTTCACCGCCTTGCTGGAACAGGCCGAGCGCACCTACGTGCGCGACCTGGTGGCTTCGATCCGCGCCGAAGTGATGGGCGGTTCCTCGCTGTCGGATGCGCTGTCCAAGCATCCGCGCGACTTCGCCGACATCTACCGCGCGCTGGTGGCCTCGGGTGAACAGATCGGCCAGCTGTCGCGCGTGCTGTCGCGGCTGGCCGACTACATCGAGCGCCGCAATGCACTGGTGCAGAAGGTGAGGCTGGCCTTCACCTATCCGGCCATCGTCACCGTGGTCGCGTTCGCGATCGTGATCTTCCTGCTGGCCTATGTCGTGCCGCAGATCGTCTCGGTGTTCGCCAACACCAAGCAGAAGCTGCCGCTGCTGACCGTCATCATGCTCGCCATTTCCGACTTCGTGCGCAGCTACGGCTGGATCGTCGCGCTGGTGCTGGTCGGCGCCTACCTGGTGTGGCGCAATGCGCTGAAGAACCCCGCGGTGAAGTACCGCTGGCACAGCTGGCTGCTCACGGCGCCGCTCTATGGCAAGTTCGAGCGCAGCCTCAACACCGCGCGTTTCGCCAGCACGCTGGCCATCACCACCGGTTCCGGCGTGCCTATCCTGCGCGCGCTGCAGACCAGCCGCGATACCTTGTCCAACGTGGCCATGCGCGAGCAGGTCGAGGAAGCAACCACCAGCGTGCGCGAAGGCGTAGGCCTGGCGCGTGCACTGTCTGCGCACAAGCATTTTCCGCCGATGCTGATCCACATGATCCGCGCCGGTGAAGTCACCGGCGAACTGCCCGCCATGCTGGAGCGCGCTTCCAATGCGCAGGAGCAGGACCTGGAGCGGCGTGCGCTGACCATTGCCGGCCTGCTGGAACCCGCGCTGATCCTGGTGATGGGCGTGGTGGTGCTGCTGATCGTGCTGGCCGTGCTCATGCCGATCATCGAGATCAACCAGCTGGTGCGCTGACACCAGTGCCGCGACAGGAACGCCGGGAGGTGCCGAAAATGATAATTAGAACGAGAAAAGGAATGAGATGAAGCGCTTGCCGCTCGCCATCAGTTTTGTGCTGTTCATCCTGCTGTGCGCATCGATCGCATACTGGGGCATGCAGATGTTCAAACCGCCGCTGCGGCCGGTGGCAGCGCCGCCGCGCGCCGCAGCGCCGGAAGTGCGGCCGGAAGGCGCCACGGCGCTGTTCGGCGGACGCACCGCGCCGGCTGCGGTTGCCAGCAACTATCAGCTGCGCGGCGTGATCTTTTCCGGAAATGCCCGCGACAGCGTGGCCATCATCAGCGCCGACGGCAAGCCGCCGCAGGCCATTCGGGTCGACAGTGAAGTGGTGCCCGGCGTCACGATCAAGGAAGTGCATCCCGGGTATGTGGTCCTGCTGGAAAACGGCGCGACCAAGCGGGTGGAGCTGCCGGAAACCGGCAGGGACGCCGGCATTACATCGACCGCAGCGCCGCGTCCGGGAAACCAGCCCACGCCTCCCACGCCCGCAGGACGCGGCATGGCTACCCGTCCGGCACCTGCCGCACCGAACCAGCAGCAGGCAACGCCTGCCGCACAACAGCAGGCGCCTCAGCAGCCGGCATTCGCCGCGCCGCAGCCTGCCGCAGCGCCGCCGGCTGCGACAACCGCACCTGCTGCACCGGCAGCAACACCGCAGGCGCCGGTGACCAATGCGCCGCCGACCGTGGTCGTCAATCCGGCGCCGCAAGCCGGCAACACAGGTGCTGCCCCGGCCGCACCGCCGGCGGGCGCATTGACTCCCACGCCGCAGCCTGCCACACCGGGCTCGATCGGCTCCAGCGGCAGATCTACGGTGCCCGGTTCGCCGCCGCTGCAAAGCCGGTAGGGCCGGACGCTGCGGCTTCAGTATGAATACCGGTCCCGTGCAGCAATCGGGCCGGATCAGGTTCTCGCTTCTTACTTCTCTTCTTCGGAAGATCCTGCAAGCTTGCCGAACAGGCGGGCATGCAGGCTGAGCCCGCCCCCATGCTTGGCGCCGGTGCCGGCGAGCGCCTTGCGCTTGGCTCCGGCCACGACGGCATTGCGGGCCTTCAGAGGCTGTTGCGAGGGTTCGACGCGAATCGTCATCTTCTGCCGTTTCGCGAGCGCCTTGTTTGCCATTGCAGTGTCCTGAGTATCATTCCATGCGCCGGGTCCTTTACATGAGCAGGGGAATTCAGGTCATGCAAAGGGCCGGGATGGTTCTTGAGACAGTTTTTACAGCACGTAGCGCGACAAGTCTTCGTTGATCGCCAGCGCGCCGAGCTTTTCATCGACATAGGCGGCATCGACCGTCACCGTCTTGCCGGTGGACTCGCTGGCCGAATAGGAAATCTCTTCGAGCAGCTTTTCCATCACGGTGTACAGGCGGCGCGCGCCAATGTTTTCCGTCTTCTCATTGACCGAGAAGGCAATCTCCGCCAGCCGCTTGATGCCGTCGCCGGTGAAGTCCAGCTTCACGTCTTCGGTGTTGAGCAGGGCTTCGTACTGCCGGGTCAGGCAGGCATCCGTGCTGGTCAGGATGCGTTCGAAATCGGCAATGGCCAGCGACTCCAGTTCGACGCGGATCGGGAAGCGGCCCTGCAGTTCCGGAATGAGGTCCGAAGGCTTGGCCAGGTGGAACGCGCCCGAGGCGATGAACAGGATGTGATCGGTGCGGATCATGCCGTACTTGGTGTTGACCGTGGTGCCCTCGACCAGCGGCAGCAGGTCGCGCTGCACGCCGGCGCGCGATACGTCGGCGCCGCCGACTTCGGAGCGGGTCGCGATCTTGTCGATCTCGTCGAGAAACACGATGCCGTTCTGTTCGACATTGGCAATCGCCTTCTGCTTCAGCTCGTCTTCATTGACCAGCTTCGCGGCTTCTTCGTCGAGCAGGAGCTTCATCGCCTCGCGGATCTTGACCTTGCGCTTTTTCTTGCGCCCGCCGCCGAGGCCGGAAAACATCGACTTGATCTGCTCGGTCATTTCCTCCATGCCGGGCGGAGCCATGATTTCCATGTGCGCCGGCGCCTCGGCCACTTCGATTTCGACTTCGCGGTCGTCGAGCGCGCCTTCGCGCAGGCGCTTGCGGAAGGTCTGGCGGGTGGCATTGCTGCCGTCGCCTTCGGCTGGCGCGTTGGGCGTGGAACTGAAGCCGAAGTCGCGTGCCGGCGGCAGCAGGATGTCGAGAATGCGGTCTTCCGCGGCATCCTGCGCATGCGAGCGCACCTTGCGCATTTCCGATTCGCGGGTCTGCTTGATGCCGATGTCGATCAGGTCGCGGATGATGGTGTCGACATCGCGGCCCACATAGCCCACTTCAGTGAACTTTGTGGCTTCGATCTTGATGAAGGGCGCGTCGGCCAGCTTGGCCAGGCGGCGCGCGATCTCGGTCTTGCCGACGCCGGTGGGCCCGATCATCAGGATGTTCTTCGGCGTGATTTCATGCCGCAGCGGATCGGCGACCTGCTGGCGCCGCCAGCGGTTGCGCAATGCAATCGCGACCGCGCGCTTGGCGCGCGCCTGGCCGACCACGTGTTTGTCGAGTTCGGAAACGATCTCTTGAGGTGTCATGTTCATGATGGTGTGCGTGACGCGGCGGACGCGTTAATCCAGGGTTTCGATGGTGTGCGACAGATTGGTATAGATGCAGAGTTCGCCGGCGATGGTGAGCGCCTTCTTGACGATCTCCGCGGGCGGCAGGTCGGTGTTTTCCTGCAGCGCCTTGGCGGCCGACTGCGCATAGACGCCGCCGGAACCGATGGCGCCGACGCCGGCTTCGGGTTCCAGCACATCGCCGTTGCCGGTGATGATCAGGGTCGCTTCGCGGTCCGCCACCAGCAGCATCGCCTCCAGGCGGCGCAGGATGCGGTCGGTGCGCCAGTCCTTGGCAAGTTCGACCGAGGCGCGCATCAGGTTGCCCTGGTGCTTTTCCAGCTTGGCTTCGAAGCGCTCGATCAGCGTGAAGGCATCGGCGGTGCCGCCGGCAAATCCGGCCAGTACCTTGCCCTGGTAGAGCTTGCGCACCTTGCGTGCGGTGCCTTTCATGACGACATTGCCGAGCGTTACCTGACCGTCTCCGCCGAGCGCGACGGTGCTGCCGCGGCGTACGGAAAGGATGGTGGTGCCGTGAAATTGTTCCATGGAGAATGCCTCGGATGCTGATAATTGTCCGCAGATGAGGGCAGGACATCAGAATACAAGTGTAAACCCTGGGGGAGGATATGCAGTCTGTGCTGGGCGGAAGTGTGAATCAGTTTTTGCGGGGAATGATGCGGATGATTTCGTTCAGGCCGATTACCATCAGCAGTACGCTGACCAGATGATTGACGTGATGGAATTCGACGACCTTGCCGCTGCCGCAGAAAGGGCTGAGGCCGGTAAGGAAGCGGCTTGCGGCATTGAAATCCATGCGTTCGAGGCATGAACAGTCGATGACGGCGGGATCGTGCTCGTCGGAATAGGCTGCGATCGCGAGTATGAGTTCGTCGACCTGGCCGGAGACGACGGCCGGCATCATGAAATGTTCCGGCGCTTCGGATGTTTCGGAGCGCACCGGCGCCGGCGTTTCGGCCGGTGCCGTCACGATGCTCATCGGGGGTGCGGCGAAGGCTGGCGGCGATACCTCGAACGTCACGCAGTAGTCGATGCTCAGTTCCTCGAATTCGGTTTCACGGTTCAGCAGCTGCAGCACTTCGAGCAGCAGCAGCCAGCAATCCTCGGTGTCGTCGCGGCGCCCGACTTCGATGATGGCGCGAATCCGTTCGGCCAGTTCCGATGCGCCGACAAGGACGAGTTCATGGCCGCTCTTCTGCAGCTTGCGCAGGGCAGCAAGCAGCAGCCGGCAGCCGGCGGGATCGACCTCGGTAACTTTCGCAAATTCCAGGCGCAGGGTACGGTGATGCTCCGCCAGGTTGCGGATGCGTTCCACCTGCTTCTCGCAGCCGACGTCGAGCTTGCCGGAGAAGGGCACCGCCGGCGTGACCGACGCGGGCGCCTGTATCTGCGGCTTGCTGCGCGGCTGTCTGGACGTCCAGGCGGGCGGCGAGGTTTCGAACCGGCTCGCATACTCGATCGCGAGTTCCTCGAACTCGGCCTGCCTGCCGCCCATCTGGTGCAGGTCCAGCAGCATCAGCCAGGCCGTCTGCGGCAATTCGCCGAACTCGTCGGAGGCGATGGCCGCCTGCAGCATCTGGGTCGTGAGCGCCGCCTGGCCGTTGGCATACATGATGGCCGCTTCCTCGACCACGGCGGCCACCTCGGAGGAGGGGGCGGCGATCTTGCTGATGGCAGTCTGGCCGTCGAGCAGGAATTCCGTGGTGCTTCCCGCTTCCGGTCCGAGCGGCTGCAGTGTCGCCGCTGCCGCCTGCGCGGACGGTTTCTCCTGCAGCTGCGGCTTTTTCGCTGCGGGAGGCTCGCCTTGGGGCTTGGCCGGCGCGGCATCGGGAGGAGGGGATTTCGAACGGGAGCGCTGCTTCAGGGGCAGGTTGACGTACTCGATGGACATTTCCGATTCGATCGCATCGATCTTCAATGCGGTCTGGATCGCGGTGTTCGCATCGCGTTTCGCCGTCGCGCCCTTGCCCGTGCTGCGGGAAGCGGCGGAAGACGATGAGGAGGATGAGGAAGAAGATGCCGGCGGGCGCTTTGTGCGGGAAGCATCCCTGTCAGCCGGCTTGGCCGGCTGGCGGTCCTTCTTCCCGAAAAGCGAAAAAATACCCACGTTGTCCCTGGCTGGAAAATGGCGCTTTCAACTCTTCCATTGCCCGCACAGTTGGACCGTCGGGGCGGCTGGAGGAAAATTACAAGTGTGTAAAGGTAACACATCCCCAAGCCGAGTTGTCACGGGGAAGCGGCAAGTGATGACTTTTTGTCACATTTTTGCCGCTTCGCGGTTGCAGCGCTCGCCGCCTGCTCGCGTCAGAAACGGCTGCGCACGCCGACAATCAGGTTGCGGCCCGGCTGCGGCGCGACGTCCTTCAGGATCGAAGTGGAATAGCGGATCTCCTTGTCGAGCAGGTTGCGCACGAGCGCGAACCAGGTCCACTGCACGCCGCCGCCGCGCACCGTATAGGACAGGTCGGCGTTGACCAGGGTGTAGGAGGGCGTCGCCGTGGATTCGAACGCCGCCAGCCGGTCCTGCCGCAGCGCCCGCAGCAGTGACACGCCGCCGCGCCAGGCTGCCTGCCGGTAGCCGGCTTCGGCGCTGAAGCGCGTCGCCGGCTGCAGCGGCAGATTGCCTTCGCCGTCCAGCTTGCCGCGCGACGTATCCGCAAAGGCCCGCAGCGACAGGCCGCTGCCGCGCTGGTTGTAGCTGATCTCCGCTTCCGCGCCGCGGATCGTCGCATTGCCCTGCGTCCAGAAGCGCTGCCTCAGTTCGCCCGCCGGATCCGCCGCGCCGTCGTCATCGACGGTGCCGCCGCCGATGCTGCCGAAGATGTAGTTGCGGATGCGGTTTTCGAACAGGTTGGCTTTCCACTGCACCAGGCCTTCGGTCTTCTGCAGCGTCAGTTCGAGGTTGCGCGACTTTTCCTTGCCGAGGCTCGGGTCGCCGATATCGAAGGTGGCCGTCGATTCATGAGGACCGTTCGAATACAGCTCTTCGGCGGCCGGTGCGCGCTGGGCGAAGGTGTAGGTCAGGCCGGCGCCATAGCCTTGGCCGAAACTCCACAGACCGCCAAGCGAATAGGAATTGAGCCTGAAGCGCCTGTCGCCGAATGCCTCGTCTTCCGGACGGCGCTTCACGGTTTCGGTGCGCAGGCCGGCGCTCGCGCGCAGCGGTCCGAAATCTCGCTCCTCGACCAGGAAGGCGGCGAACGAGGAGGACTTGGTGACGGGTATCGTGTCGGGGCGCCCGGTATCGGCCGACAGGGCGGACAGCTTGCCGTGTTCGCTTTGTAGGCCGAAGGTGCCGCGCCAGCCGGCGATAGGGCGGTGCACGAGTTCCCAGCGCGTCTCGTGGGAACGGTTGGCGAAGTCGGTAGCGGGCGTGCCGTCTTCTTCCTTTTCCGTGTGCCTGTAATCGCTGCTGCTCAGCTTGACGGTGGCCGACTCGATGCCCGCGAAGGGATTTTTGATGTGGGCGGCGATATCGCCGCGCGTCTGCGACAGATCGATGAAGGAGCGCTCGCCGGTCGGAATGCCGTAACGGTCATCACGGGTATCGACCGATGCGCCGATGTAGCCCCAGTCGGCGACATGCGAGAGGCCGAAGCCGAGGCTGCGCGCGCGGGTGAAGGACGAAGGCAGGCGGCCGGACGCCGAAGCGGGGTCGCCGGAGACGGCGAAACCGGGAATGCGGTAGTCGTCGGTGTTGCGCGCACTGCCGTCGAGATGCAGGCCGATGCTGCCGGCCGCGCCGTCCCCCGAAAAGGAAAACATCCGCTCCCTGTCCGCCGAGCCGAAACGCAGTTCGGCTTCGCCGGACGGCCTCGGCAGCAGTTCGACGGGAATGCGGTCGTTGACCACGTTGACCAGTCCGCCGATGGCGCCGGAGCCGTACAGCAGCGCGGCGGGACCGCGCAGGATTTCGATCTGGCGCGCGGTGGCGGCATCCACGGCGACCGCATGGTCATTGGACAGGGTGGACAGGTCGGAGACGGCCATGCCGTTCTGCAGGATCTTCACGCGAGGGCCTTCCAGCCCGCGGATGATGGGACGCGATGCGCCGGCACCGAAACCGGAGGCGGAGACGCCGAGTTCCTGCGACAGTGTTTCGCCCAGCGAGGAGCCGAGCTTGTTGCGCAGCTCGCTGCCGGTCAATACCTTGGCGGGCGCGAGGATCTGCGCATTTTCATCGTTGTTGAAAGGCGCTGCGGTCACGGTGACCGCCGGCAGAACGGGTTCGGCGTTCTGGGCGGCGCAGAGAATGGGGGAGGCGAGCGCCGACAATACGGCGCTTGCCATCAGTGTGCGTTGAATGGCCATGGTCTTTAAAAATGGAATGCGTGAGTGGGCCGCGCCCGCACATCAGGCGGATGCGGCACGAGCGGCATGGGTGCCCTCGGCGGCTTCGCGAGGCGGCGTTGCCGCCACGGTGCCGGGGCAGTTCCGTTCAGGCCATGGGCGGCGCGCGCGAGGAGAAATGGCAGACCGGCGGCGCATCCCAGGAGCGGAATGCAGCCGACAATGCCGGCACCTGCGCGGCGGTCGCGGGAAGGGCGTCAAAAGGAGGTGCGTGAATGCTGTCCGCCATGGCGGCGGCATCAAACGCAAGGCAGGAATGATGAAGCTTGGAGGAGGACTCGGAGAATGAAGCCGTCCCGTGTGCGACTTCATTCAGAAGACGGGCATGCTCCACCCGGTGGACCAGGCCCGACCATTGCGCAAACAGCAGCGCCACCGCCAGCAGGAAGGCGGCGGCGCTGCATGTTCTGCGGCGGCTAGGGCGGAAGGGCATGATGTCTATGGTCGGAGAATCGCGTCTGTGCGGCGCAGGATCATGCGCACGCAGTCAATAGTCAATGACATGGCATTGAGTTGCAACAGAGTTGCATTATATGGCAGATCAGTCAGGTTTCCCTGTGCGATTTGCAATGCATCTGCATCCCGCAAAGCAAACAAGCGTACGAGCCGGGGCATCGTACGCTTGCGGTAGGGGTGGAAGCGGGGCCGAAGGTTGCGGCCCTTCGCAATCAGTCGCCGTAAAGCTTCTGTTTCAGCTCGCGGCGCTGCTGCGCTTCGAGCGACAGTGTCGCGGTCGGTCGGGCCAGCAGACGCGGAATGCCGATCGGCTCGCCGGTCTCCTCGCACCAGCCGTAGTCGCCGGCGTCGATGCTGGCGATGGCCTGCTGCACTTTCTTGAGCAGCTTGCGCTCGCGGTCGCGGGTGCGCAGTTCGAGCGCGTGCTCTTCCTCGATGGTCGCGCGGTCGGCGGGATCGGGTACCAGCACAGTTTCGCGCAGATGTTCGGTGGTTTCGCCTGCGTTTTTCAGCAGATCGCGCTCCAGCTGCTGCAAGCGCGCCTTGAAGAAGGCCAGCTGCGCCTCGTTCATGTAGTCCTTCTCGTTCATCTGAAGGATCTGCTCTTCGGTCAACAGGGTGCCATCCTGGACGGCCGGGGTGGGTTTAGTTGTTTTGGTAGCCACTTCGCTTACTTTCGAAACTACGGGTTTTTCCATTGTATCCATTAATCCGTCCCTTGCATTGTTACCGCTCATGGAAGGGCTGGACGTCTCTTTGGAACCGACCTTTGAAGCGGAAGTACTGGACGACCGTTTCAAATCCGTTGCTGCTGCCTTGCTCGCTTTCGGGGGCGCGTCGGTCACGGACTTTCCATGCGCCTTGCTTGGCGCTGCCGCTTTCGAAATCGTCCCCTTGGCATTCATCACGCCCGCTGTCTTCGCGGCGGGCTTTAAGTTGCTTTTTACCGTGCTTTGGGTAGGTTTGGCAATCGATTTTGTTGCCGTGGCGGCAGATTTGGGCGCGGCAGCGGAATCAGACACGGTGCCGGACGCAGTCTTTTTCCGGGGCTGGGCCGGACTTGCGGCCTTGGCGGCGGCCGTTCGGGCCAGCGCTGCGGTGTTGCCGGCGCTTTTGACGCCGCGCCTGGAGGCGGACTTGGTGACCGTTGCGTTCATGTTGCCCTCGCTGAATGAACCGCCCGACCGTCAGCTCCCCGGCCTGAAATCATCTCTTGCCTGCTCTTGCGGCATTTCAGGCTTCATCAAGCGGTATACGACGTGCTTGCCATCTTGCCAAACCACCATCTCCATTGCATGAAGAAAAATCAAAAACGACAACAGTTTAACCCAAACACTGTTCCAGTCCCTGGATGATGGATTCCTTCGGCAGGTTTTTCCCGATGAAGACCATCTTGCTGCCGCGCACTTCGTCTTCGGCCCATTTCGCGCCGATATCGGTGCCCATCATCTGGTGCACGCCCTGGAACAGTACCTTGCGGTCCGCATCCTCCATCCACAGTACGCCCTTGTAGCGCAGCATGCGCGGCCCGTACACTTGGACCACGCCGCCGAGGAATTCATCCAGGCGGGCGGTGTTGAACGGCCGGTCGCTGCGGAACACGAAGGCCGCGATATCGTCGGAGTGATGCGCATGATGATGGTCGTGATGCGCATGGCCGTGCCCGCAGTGTTCGCCGCAGTCATGATCGTGATCGTGGTGGGCATGGTCGTGCCCATGCTCTTCCTCGGACAGGAAGTCCGGATCGATTTCCAGCTTGTCGTTGAGGTTGAAGCCGCGCAGGTCGAGCACTTCCGAGATCGGCACCTTGCCGAAATCCGTCTTCGATATCGGCGCCCGCGGATTGATGCGCTTCAGGCGCGCGCCGAGCGCCGCCACCGCGTCCTCATCGACGAGGTCGGTCTTCGACAGCAGCAGCTTGTCGGCGAAGCCCACCTGGCGCTGCGCTTCCTCGTGTTCGTCGAGCTGGGCCATCGCATGGCGCGCATCGACCACGGTGACGACCGCGTCGAGCAGGTAATGCCCGGCCACTTCATCGTCCATGAAGAAGGTCTGCGCCACCGGTCCGGGATTGGCCAGCCCGGTGGTTTCGATGACGACATGGTCGAAGTCGAGCTCGCCGGCGTCGCGCTTCTGCGCCAGCGTGCCGAGCGCCACGATGAGGTCGCCGCGCACGGTGCAGCAGATGCAGCCGTTGCTCATTTCGACGATCTGCTCGCGGCGTTCCTGCACCAGGATTTCATTGTCGATGTTCTCTTCGCCGAATTCATTCTCGATGACGGCAATCTTGAGGCCGTGCGGCTCGCGCAGGATGCGGTTGAGCAGGGTGGTCTTGCCGGCGCCGAGAAAGCCGGTGAGTATCGTGGCGGGAATCAGTTTCATCGTCAGTTCTCTTTCTTGCGTCATTGGGCGCAGTCGGCGCACCAGCCCTTGATGGTGAATTCGATATCATGGCTCTGGAAGCCCTTGCCCAGGCTTTCCTCGAGCGCGTCGCGCAGCAGGCCGGCCTCGCCGATGCTGTCAAGGCAGAACACCTTGGCGCAGCGGGTGCATTTGAAGTGGCCATGCTGATGGTGCTTGACCTCGGGATCGAGCGAGGCGGCATGTTCGGTGCCGGCGCTGTAGCGGAATACGCGGTCGTCGCCGGCGATCTTGTGCGCCAGGCCGGCCTCGATCAGGCAGTCGAGCGCGCGGTACAGCGTCACCCTGTCCATGTCGGTAAATGCATCCTGCATGTCCTGGTGCGAGAAGGCGCGCGGCGCATCCAGGAGTGCCGCCAGGACATTGACACGCGCCGCGGTGATGCGTACCGAAGCCTGGCGCAGCTGCGACTCGGCCTTTGCGGCAGTGTCGGCGGGCGGGCCGGCAGGAATTTTCGCTTTCATGCTCTTTGCCATACTGCAAAACAAGTCTGGTTGGAACGGCATGCCTGGGCATGCGCATTGCCGGAGCCGGGATCGGCACCGGTGCCGGAAAAGGGAAATTATGACGCAGTTTGCAATCCAGTTGCAAAACTTGCCGAAAAACGGGGCGCCACGCCATGCCATGCCGGCATGGCGCCGCGCTGCACGCCGCTAAGCCTTCTGCAGCAGCAAGCCCTTCAGATATTCCCCTTCCGGGAAGCTGGTGGTCATCGGATGGTCGACGCCGGCCGACAGCCGCTTCAGGATGCGCGCATCCACCTTCGCGTCATTGGCGGCGCCGGCGACGATTTTCTGGAACAGATCGGCGCTGATCGCTCCCGAGCAGGAATAGGTGAACAGCAGGCCGCCTTCGCGCAGCAGCTGGAAGCCGAGCAGGTTGATGTCCTTGTAGGCGCGCGCGGCGCGGTCCACATGGTCGGGCGAGGAGGCGAATTTCGGCGGATCGAGCACGATCAGGTCGAAGCTGCGGTTCTGCTCGCGGAGGGCGCGCAGGGCCTTGAAGACGTCGGCATCCTGCCATTCGGCGCGGCCGGCGTCGAAGCCGTTCAACTCCACGTTGCGCCGGCCGATGGCCAGCGCTTCGCCGGACGAGTCGATCGAGGTCACGCCGGCCGCGCCGCCCTTGAGCGCCGCCAGCGAAAAGCCGCCGGTGTAGCAGAAGCAGTTGAGCACTTCGCGTTCGGCCGCGTGCTCCATCACGAGGCGGCGGTTGTCGCGCTGGTCGACATAGAAGCCGGTCTTGTGCCCGGTCTTGATGTCGACCGCATAGCGCACACCGTTTTCGGTCACCAGGGTTTCGTCGCCCGGCTCCGCGCCGGCCAGCGTGCCGGTGACGAGCGGCATGCCTTCGCGTTCGCGCACCGAGGCGTCGGAGCGCTCGTAGACGTTGGGGCAGCCGGTCTCGGCGATCAGCGCCTGCACGATCGGCACCTTCCAGGCTTCCACGCCGGCCGACTGGAACTGGCAGACCAGATGGCCCTGCTTGCCGGCATACCAGTCCACGACCAGGCCCGGAAAGCCGTCGGCCTCGCCGAAGATGAGGCGGATCGCATCCGTGTCCTTGACCATGTTCATGCGGTGGGCGAGCGCCTTCTTCACGCGGCGCTTGATCATCGCATGGTCGACCGGCTCGCTTTCACTGAAGGTCCAGACTCGTGCGCGGATCTGCGATTTCGGACTGTAGGCGGCGCGCGCCAGGAACTGGCCGGAGGCCGACTGCACCACGGCGGTGGCGCCGGGCTTGTTCTTCTCGTCGGGCCTGCCCTCGATGCGGTCGATGGCGGTCGGGAAGATCCAGGGATGGCGGCGCAGCAGGCTTTTTTCCTTGCCGGGCTTGAGAGTGATGGTCAGCATGGGTAACTCGGTTCAAAGAGGTGGCGTTGGCGCCGCATCCCGTTAAACAAAAACAAAAAACGAGGGCAGCGCCGGCGACGAGGGCGGATCAGCCCTCCGATTCGGTCTTTTTCCTGGCGCGGGGATGGGCTGCATCATAGACCGCGGCAAGGCGCTGGAAATCGAGCGAAGTATAGACCTGGGTGGCGGCGATCGAGGCATGGCCCAGCATTTCCTGCACGGCCCGCAGGTCGCCGGACGATTGCAGCACATGCGAGGCAAATGAATGGCGCAGCACATGCGGATGGACATTGGCCGGAATGCCGAGCGCCTGCGCATGCTTCTTCAGCCGCGCATGCACGATGCTCGGCGTCACCCGCTTGCCGCGCTCGGTCAGGAACAGCGGATGCGGGTCCAGCTTCACGAGGGTTTCGCGAACGGCGACCCAGGCGCGCAAGGCTTCCAGCGCCGGCTTGCCGATGGGCACCTTGCGCTGCTTGCTGCCCTTGCCGGTCACGTTGACTTCGGCTTCGGCGAAGTCGATCCAGCCGGCGGACTGGTAATCGCCTTCGCGCACATAGCGCAGATCGAGGGAAGTCAGTTCCGAGACCCGCAGGCCGCTGGAATACAGCAGTTCGAACATCGCGCGGTTGCACAGCTGGCCGGGCGCTTGCGCATCCCGCCCCGGCGTGCTCTCGGCCACCACGCGGATCGCGTCGTCGGCCGACAGGGCTTTGGGCAGCGGCTTGCTGCGCTTGGGCGCCTTGACGCCGTCGACCGGATTGGCCGGCAGCGGCTCCTGGTCCGACAGCCATTCGAAGAAGCCGCGCCATGCGGAGAGCTTGCGCGCAATGGTGCGCGGGTTCAGCCCCTGGGCATGCAGCTGGGAAGCGAACTTGCGAATATGGAAATGCCCGACTTCCAGCATCGGCGGCGCGCCGGGCAGCTTGTCGACCATCTCGGCCAGCACCAGCAGGTCATGCCGGTAGCTGGTCACGGTATGCAGCGCCAGCTTGCGCTGCTTTTCCAGGTGATCGAGATAGGCGGCGAGGCGAGCCCGGTTGGTCTCGGAATTCACGGTCCGTGGTCGTTCGTGGCGTAAGTTGTCAGTCGAGCAGGCAGGCCATCGCGGCGCTGCCGATTTCACCGATCTTGGACAGGTAGTCGGTCGCCATCTCGGCGGTGAAGCGCTGCGGATCGGCCGAGCCGAGCACCAGCAGGCCGAAGGCTTCCGGCGCGCCGCCGACGCGCAGCGGCAGCATGGCGATCGACTGCACCGAAGCAGGGTCTTCCAGCCAGGAAGCCGCCTCGAAGTCCTGGTTGGCGCCGCAATAGGGCGCGGTCAGGCCGTTGCAGAAAATCTTGGCGTCTTCCGACACCTCGGCCGCGAACCAGGTGTGGGCATATTCCTCGGCTACGCCCCAGATGCGCAGCGTCGCCTGCGGCACCGAGAAGATGCTCTGCAGGCCGGTCACCAGGGTATGCGGCATGTCGACGTCGTTGCGCGCCAGCAGCAGCGAGCGGGTCCATTGCAGGAATTTCTGCGTGATGGCGTCGTTTTCCTCGGCGATGCGCAGCAATTCCGACAGGCGCAGTTCATGCACCTTGATCTTTTCGCGCAGCACTTCCATCTGGCGCTCCTGCAGCGATACCGCGCGGCCGGCCAGCGGACTGGTGAGCTTGACGCGGGACAGAAGCTCACTGTGCTCTTCGAAGAAATGCGGATTGTCGGACAGGAAATTGGCGACGGCGTTGGAATCCAGTTCGTAAGTCATAGGAGGGAAATTCTGTGATGGTCGCAGCATTCAACAGCCGGGTATGGTTGCAACAGCTGCATGCCGGCCAAAGATCGAGCCGTGATTTTACCCGACAACCCGCCGGAAAATGCACCGCCGGCAGGCGGCGATCCAGTGCTCCGGCGGCCGGCCATGTCAGATTTCTATTTCGCCTTCGAATACGGTGACGGCCGGGCCGGTCATCATCACCGGCTTGCCTTCGCCCTGCCAGGCGATCGACAGGTCGCCGCCGCGGGTCGCCACCTTGACCGGCGAGTCGAGCAGGCCGCGCCGGATGCCCGAGACGACGGCCGCGCAGGCGCCGGTGCCGCAGGCCAGGGTTTCGCCGGCGCCGCGTTCGAAGACGCGCAGCTTGACTGAATGGCGGTCGAGAATCTGCATGAAGCCGGCATTGACGCGTTTCGGAAAGCGGGCGTGGCGTTCGATCACCGGGCCCTCCAGGTGCACCGGCGCCGTTTCGACATCCTCGACCACCTGCACCGCGTGCGGGTTGCCCATCGACGCGACCGAAATCCAGCGGGTCTCGCCGTCGACATCCAGCGGCCACATCAGGTCCTGGTGCATCTGCCTGCCCTGCAGGCCGTTCGCATCGAAGGGCACGCGTTCCGGTTCGAGGATGGGCGCGCCCATGTCGACCGTGATGCCGCCGTCGGCTTCCAGCGTCGGCTCGATGATGCCCGACATGGTTTCCACCCTGATCGCCTGCTTTTCCGTCAATCCCTTTTCGGTGACGAAGCGGACGAAGGCGCGCGCGCCATTGCCGCACTGTTCCACTTCGCCGCCGTCGGCGTTGTAGATCCGGTAACGGAAGTCCACGCCGGGCGACTGCGTTCTTTCGACCACCAGCATCTGGTCCGCGCCGACGCCGAAGCGGCGGTCGGCCAGCGCCTTCCATTGCTCGGGGCTGAAGTCGATCTGCTGGCTGATGGCATCGATCACGACGAAGTCGTTGCCGGCGCCGTGCATTTTGGTGAATTTGAGTTTCATGGCTTCGATTATAGACAGGCGTTCATGCGTTCACATGTTCATGATTCCAGCGGCATCTCGTCCGGACTGCCCTTGGCATACACGCTAGGCACGCCCGGCGGCCGGGTCTTGAAGCGCTTGTGCGCCCAGAAGTATTCCGACGGCGCTTCCAGGATGCGCTCTTCGATGAAGGCATTCATGCGCCGCGTCGCCTCGACCATGTCGCCGCCGGGATAGTTTTCCCAGGCCGGGTAGAACTTGACTTTCCAGCCTTGGTAGTTCGGCAGGTAGGTGGCGATCACCGGAATCACCTTCGCGCCGGTCGCCGCCGCGATGCGCGCAGGGGCGGTCAGGGTGGCGGCGGGAATGCCGAAGAAGGGCACGAATTCCGCATCC
This sequence comes from Noviherbaspirillum malthae, assembly GCF_015352985.1. Lineage (GTDB taxonomy): Bacteria > Pseudomonadota > Gammaproteobacteria > Burkholderiales > Burkholderiaceae_D > Noviherbaspirillum > Noviherbaspirillum malthae. The sequence goes on from NZ_JACYXF010000001.1 coordinate 75,385, forward strand.
TTTTCGCCGAAATCCATGTCCGGCAGCATGAAAAAGGGCATGCCCTGGCGCAGCGCGCGGATGATGGGCTTGACGCCTTCGCCGCGGGAAAACAGCTTGATGTCGGCATTGAAGCGGGTGCGGCCCTTGCGCAGGGCCTGGTCGAACACTTCATTCTGCTGCCGCGTATAGATCGAGCAGGCGGTCGGGCCTTCCATCATCACGGAGAGTCCGGCCACGTCGAGGCAGACGAAGTGCGGGCAGAGCAGGATGGTCGGGCCCGATGTCATTTCGGCCACCGGCATGGACGGTTCGACCACGATCAGGCGCTCCAGGCGCTGGCGCGGCGCCCACCACAGCAGCGCGCGTTCCAGCACGCTGCGCGCATAGTTCTGGAAATGCCGGCGCGCGATCGACCGTCTTTCCGCCTCCGACAGCTGCGGCATGCAGAGACGCAGATTGGTCAGGGTGATGTCCCGGCGCGGCTTCATGATCAAAAACAGCAGGCTGCCGACCGCTTCTCCGAGGCGGCCGAGCACGGGCAGCGGCAGCCAGTGCAGCAGCCACATCAATCCAAGCAAAAGTTTCATCAAGCGGTTTCCTGCAGGTCGGGCGCTGGAACGCCGGGCGGTACCTTGTACCGGTTGTAGCTCCAGAAATATTGGGAAGGACAGCGCGCAATCAGTTGCTCCATCGCGGCGTTGATTGCGCGCGCATGCTGTTCGGGCGTCTCGCCGAGCGTCTGGTCGAAGGGCACGAAGCGCATCACGAAGCCGGCGCCGCGCGGCAGGCGCTCCGCATAGGTCAGGATGATGGGCGCGCCGGACATCTGGTGCAGCTTGCCGGGCAGCGTCATGGTATAGGCGGGCCGTCCGAAGAAGCGGGCCCACACGCCTTCGCCGTTCTGCGGCACCTGGTCGGGCAGCACGCCGACCGGCTGGCACTGCCGCAGCGCCTTGAGCAGCATGCGCACGCCCGACAGGTTGGCCGGCGCCAGGCGCAGGTCGCCGCGCGCCCGCGCGCCCTCGATCAGCGGCTTGAGCGCTTCCTTCTTCGGCGGACGATACAGCACCGTCAGAGGTGTCTTGGTTGCAACAATTTGCGCAGTGATTTCGAAGCAGCCGAGATGCGGGGTCAGGAACACGACGCCCTTGCCGGCATCGAACGCCGCCTGCACCAGTTCCCAATTCTCGATGCGCGTGCTGGCGACGACTTTTTCCTGGGGCGCGCACCAGATGAAGGGCAGCTCGAATATATTCTTCCCGGCTTCACACACCGCCGCCGACAGGTGCGAGCCGAAACCGGCCGTCTCGATGTTGCTTTTCAATCTGCGGCGATAGGAAGGGGAAACCAGGTACACCAGCCAGCCGATCGCTGCGCCGATGGCATGCAGAACGGGCAGCGGCAGCCTGGAAAGCAGGCGGAAGAGGGTGACAAGCATTAAATGTGGCGCGAGAAAATTTGTGATTTTTTTCCAGACGCGTAAAATATCACAACGCTGTACTGTTCATTCCGTGCCAAATGTGCCGATTGTTTTCTTTTGGGAACAATTCTGATGTCAGTCAGCGCCGCCGAGTTAATAGACAACTTGCGAGGCGGCCTAAAAATTTCGCTAAAGCGTCGCAGGCTCAATGGTTTGGCCGCGACATGGTCGAATGCAATTACTACATAGGGAGCCTGCGATGGCAAACGAATATCTCTTTACCTCGGAATCGGTTTCCGAGGGCCACCCGGACAAGGTCGCCGACCAGATCTCCGATTCCATTCTCGATGCGATCCTGGCCCAGGATCCGAAAGCGCGTGTCGCAGCGGAAACGCTGTGCAACACCGGTCTCGTCGTGCTCGCCGGCGAAATCACCACGCACGCCAATGTCGATTACATCAGCGTGGCACGCGAGACCATTAAGCGCATCGGCTACGACAATGCCGACTTCGGCATCGACCACAAGAGCTGCGCGGTCATGGTCTGCTACGACAAGCAGTCGCCCGACATCGCCCAGGGCGTCGACGAAGGCACCGGCATCGACCTCGACCAGGGCGCCGGCGACCAGGGCCTGATGTTCGGCTATGCCTGCGACGAAACGCCGGAGCTGATGCCCGCCGCGATCTATTACTCCCACCGCATCGTCGAGCGCCAGTCGCAGCTGCGCAAGGACGGCCGCCTGCCGTGGCTGCGCCCGGACGCCAAGTCCCAGGTCACGCTGCGCTACGTGGACGGCGTGCCGGTGGCCATCGACACCATCGTGCTGTCGACCCAGCATGCGCCCGAGATGGAGCACAAGGCGATCGAGGAAGCCGCGATCGAGGAAATCATCAAGCCGGTCGTGCCGCAGGAGTGGCTGAAGAATACCCGCTACCTGATCAACCCGACCGGCCGCTTCGTTATCGGCGGTCCGCAGGGCGACTGCGGCCTGACCGGCCGCAAGATCATCGTCGACACTTACGGCGGCGCGGCTCCGCACGGCGGCGGCGCCTTCTCCGGCAAGGATCCGTCCAAGGTCGACCGCTCGGCCGCCTATGCCGGCCGCTACGTGGCGAAGAACATCGTGGCCGCCGGCCTGGCCAAGCGCTGCCAGATCCAGGTGTCCTATGCGATCGGCATCGCCAAGCCGACCTCGGTGATGGTGACCACCTTCGGCACCGGCAAGATCAGCGACGAACAGCTGGCCCAGCTGGTGCAGGAGCTGTTCGACCTGCGCCCGAAGGGCATCGTGCAGATGCTCGACCTGCTGCGCCCGATCTATGCCAAGACCGCTGCCTACGGCCACTTCGGCCGCGAAGAGCCGGAATTCTCCTGGGAGCGCACCGACAAGGCAGCGGCCCTGCGCGCGGCAGCCGGACTCTAAGGCGCAAGGGCATCGCTCTTCATGCAGCAGAGCCGTGTCCGCTTGCCTGTCCTGCAATGCATGCAGGCGGCCGTTGCGCTGGCCTTGCTTGGCGCCGCCGCGGCATGCCTGCCGGCGCATGCCAGGACCGAGCCTGGCCACAAGACCTTGTCCCCTGCCGCCAGGCAGGACTGGTGCGAGAAAGTCACCCCGCGCCTGCCCGGCGTCAGCGTTGCTGATTGCGGGGCAAGTGCGCTGCAGCCCACCGGGGCTGCGTCGCGCAAGGGCGTTCCCATTCTCATGCGCACCGTTCCGGCGAAAACCAGGCCTGCCGAAGCCAAGCGCGTGCTGCTCCTAGGCGGCATCCACGGCGACGAGCTGACGGCTTCCGCCATTGTCTTCCAGTGGATGAAGTGGCTGTCCATGCCGGAGGCGCAGGCGATGCACTGGCATGTGGTGCCGCTCATGAATCCCGACGGACTGCTGGCGGCCAAGCCGCAGCGGGTCAATGCCAACGGCGTCGATCTCAACCGCAATTTCCCGACGCCGGGCTGGGAAAAGGATGCCAGGCATTACTGGATGAAAACCACCGGCAGCGATCCGCGCCGCTTTCCCGGCCAGTCGCCGCTGTCTGAACCGGAAACGCGCTGGCTCGACGAGGAAATGGAACGCTTCCGCCCGGATGTCATCATTTCCGTGCACGCGCCGTTCGGCGTGCTTGATCTCGACGGCCCCGCCAAGGCCCCGCGCAGCTTCGGGCGCCTCTATTTCAACCGCGTCGGCGTGTATCCCGGTTCGCTGGGCAACTACGGCGGCATGCACAAGAACGTGCCGGTCATCACCATCGAACTGCCCAATGCGCTGGCCATGCCCAAGCCGGACGAGGCGCGCCGCATCTGGACCGACATGCTGGCATGGATAGGACGCAGCGTGCCGTCGCAGAAGGCTGGGGCCGGCACCGGCACTGTTGCCAAAGGCCAGCAGGGTTCGCACAAGGCGCTCGTCGAGCATTAAAAAATCAGAGTGTTTTCCTTCGTCCGCCGAGGCTCATGCGCCGGCTGCTGAGGTATAATCCCGGCTCCAAGGAGCGTTGCAGCATGGTGCCTCCGGCATCGTGTCAGGCTTGGATATCTTTTTCGCAACGGCGCTCACGTTACTTTTTTCTATCTTCAACAGGAAAGGAGGGCGTGATGAGCGCCGTTATCTCGAACACAAATTCCCAGCAGGATTATTTCGTTGCCGATCTCAGCCTGGCCGATTGGGGCCGCAAGGAAATCAAGATCGCCGAAACCGAAATGCCGGGCCTGATGGCCATCCGCGAGGAATTCGCCGCATCCCAGCCGCTCAAGGGCGCGCTGATCACCGGCTCTCTGCACATGACCATCCAGACCGCGGTGCTGATCCAGACGCTGGAAGCGCTGGGCGCGCGCGTTCGCTGGGCATCCTGCAACATCTACTCGACCCAGGATCACGCAGCCGCGGCCATCGCCGCCAACGGCACGCCGGTCTTCGCCTTCAAGGGCGAGAACCTGGATGAGTACTGGGACTTCACCCACCGCATCTTCGAATGGCCGAGCGGCGAGTTTTCCAACATGATCCTCGACGACGGCGGCGACGCCACCCTGCTGCTGCACCTCGGCACCCGCGCCGAGAAGGACATCGGCGTGCTGGCCAACCCGGATTCCGAAGAGGCCGTCTGCCTGTTCAATTCCATCAAGAAGAAACTGTCGACCGATCCGACCTGGTATTCGACCCGCCTCGCCAAGATCAAGGGCGTGACCGAAGAAACCACCACCGGCGTGCACCGCCTGTACCAGATGCACAAGGAAGGCAAGCTGGCTTTCCCGGCGATCAACGTCAACGATTCCGTCACCAAGTCCAAGTTCGACAACCTGTATGGCTGCCGCGAATCGCTGGTCGACGGCATCAAGCGCGCGACCGACGTGATGGTCGCCGGCAAGATCGCCGTCGTCTGCGGCTACGGCGACGTGGGCAAGGGTTCGGCGCAGGCATTGCGCGCGCTGTCGGCGCAGGTCTGGGTCACCGAGATCGATCCGATCTGCGCGCTGCAGGCTGCAATGGAAGGCTACCGCGTCGTCACCATGGATTACGCCGCCGAGCACGGCGATATCTTCGTCACCGCCACCGGCAACTACCATGTGATCACGCATGCGCACATGAAGAAGATGAAGGACCAGGCGATCGTCTGCAACATCGGCCACTTCGACAACGAGATCGAAGTCGCGGCGCTGAAGCAGTACACCTGGGAAAACATCAAGCCGCAGGTCGACCATGTGATCTTCCCCGACGGCAAGCGCATCATCCTGCTGGCCGAAGGCCGCCTCGTCAATCTCGGCTGCGGCACAGGCCATCCGTCCTACGTGATGAGCTCCTCGTTCGCCAACCAGACCATCGCCCAGATCGAGCTGTTCACCAATACTTCGGCTTACCCGGTCGGCGTCTACACGCTGCCCAAGCACCTGGATGAAAAGGTCGCGCGCCTGCAGCTCAAGAAGCTCAATGCGCAGCTGACCGAGCTGACGGAAGAGCAGGCCAGCTATATCGGCGTGAAGAAGACCGGCCCGTACAAGCCGGATCACTACCGTTACTAAGAAACGAGTCCGGCGCCTTTTTGCCTGAGGGCAGAGCCGCCGCTCCGCCGCGTTCCCTGCATTGCCGGCAAGAGGAGGTCGACATGCGTTTGCTGCTTACCTGGCTGATCAACGCCGCGGCGTTGTTCATCGTGCCCTATCTGATGAAGACGGTCTACGTCGAGAATTTCGTGGTTGCGCTGATCGCGGCGCTGGTGCTCGGCCTGGTCAATGTGCTGATCAAGCCCATCCTGGTGCTGCTGACGCTGCCCGTCACGATACTGACGCTCGGCCTGTTCATCTTCGTCGTCAACGGCGTGATGTTCTGGATCGTCGCCAACTTCGTCAGCGGCTTCTATGTCGCCGGCTTCTGGTCGGCGATTGCGGGAGCGCTGCTGTACAGCCTGATCTCGTGGGCACTCTCCGCCTTACTGCTTAAAAAATGACACAAAAGAATTTCAGCATCGAGTTTTTCCCGCCGAAGACGCCGGAAGGCGCGGAGAAACTGCGCGCCGCGCGCGCCAAGCTGGCCGAGCTGCGGCCCAAGTATTTTTCGGTGACCTTCGGCGCCGGCGGATCGACCCAGAAGGGCACGCTCGAAACCGTGATCGAGATCCAGCGCGAAGGCCATGAAGCAGCGCCGCACCTGTCCTGCATCGGCAGTTCGCGCGAGAACCTGCGCGCCATTCTCGGCGAGTACAAGGCCAACGGCATCCGCCGCCTGGTGGCATTGCGCGGTGATATGCCGAGCGGCTATGGCGGCGCCGGAGAATTCCGTTATGCCAACGAACTGGTGGAGTTCATCCGCGCCGAGACCGGCGACTGGTTCCATATCGAAGTCGCGGCCTATCCGGAAATGCATCCGCAGGCGAAGTCGCCGCAGGACGACATCCAGAGCTTTGCCCGCAAGGTGAAGGCGGGGGCCAATGCGGCCATCACCCAGTATTTCTACAATGCCGATGCCTATTTCCGCTTCGTCGATGAAGCGCGCAAGGCAGGGGTCGACGTGCCCATCGTCGCCGGCATCATGCCGATCACGAATTACTCGCAGCTGATGCGCTTCTCGGACATGTGCGGCGCCGAGATTCCGCGCTGGATCCGCCTGAAGCTGGCCAGTTACGGCGACGATACGGAATCGATCAAGGCCTTCGGTCTCGATGTCGTGACCGGCCTGTGCGAAAGGCTGCTGGAGGGCGGCGTGCCCGGCATGCATTTCTATTCGCTCAACCAGGCGGCCACGACCACGGCACTGTGGAAGCGGCTCGACCTGTCGAATCGTTAATGCATTAAAGGCCATAAAGACATGACATGGCGGCTGCTATGAGCTCAGGCAGCCGCCATGAAGTCAAAACTCCATGGATTCGGTGATCACCCGATCCAGCGCAATGTCGAATGCATCCGCTTCGAATGCAGTCAGCGACGACGCATACGCAACACCCACCGTAACGGGGCGCGGCAACTGCGCCAGCGTGCGGTCATAGAACCCCCCGCCATATCCCAGCCGGAAGCGCTGTTCATTGAATCCCACGCAAGGCACCAGCACCGCATCGGGACGGACTTCGATGTCGCTCGCGGGAATGCCGATGCCGTATTGATCCTTTTGCATCGCATCGCCCGGCGCCCATGCAATGAAGCGCAGCGGCGCATCCTTGCGCGTCACCACAGGCAAGGCCAGCTTCATGCCGTCTGCGGAAAGTTTTTCATATACGTTTCGCAAGTCCGGCTCGCCGCGTATCGGCCAGTACACGCCCAATACCCGGAAAGGATGGTCAACGCACCAGGCTTTCAGACGTTCTCCGATGCGACTGTCCATTTCGCGCCGAACTTCGGCAGGCATTGCTTGTCTGTTGGCAAGCAATGCCTGCCGAAGTTCGGATTTGGTTGAAATGGCATTCGGCATGGCGTGGTCGATTGGTCGTGATTGCGCATGCTATTCTAGAGCATGCCTTGCGCGCTCCCCCCTGGCTCCGGTTGCCGCGCACTCATGCGCGGATCGGATACGTATTTTTTGAAAGCGGTTTTTGATGTCTTCTATGAAATGGATGGCGGGCGTTGCCATCGCCACAGCCTCGGTCGTGCTGCTGCCTCAGGCGGCTCTTGCAAAGAAGCCTGCGCCTGCACCGCAGCGCGCCGCGCCTGCGTTTGCTTCCGATGACGATGTGTTCATTGCCTTGCGCGACGCTTCGCGCAGCGGCGATCTGGCACGCATCGAAGAGCTCGCCGCCAAGCTCGGCAATTTTCCGCTGCCGTCCTATGTCGACTATTACCGTCTGCGTCCCCGCATCGCTACCGCTTCCGATCAGGAAATCCGCAGCTACCTGACACGCTACGACGGCCAGGCCATCGCCGACCGCCTGCGCAACGACTGGCTGCTCGAACTCGGCCGCACCCGCAACTGGACGCTGTTCGACGAGCAGTATCCGCTGTTCGTGCTCAACGACGATACCCAGCTCAAATGCTATGCGCTGATGTCCAGGGCCCTCAAGGGCCAGAACGTCGCCGAGGAAGCGCGCACCGTGCTGGTCGGCCCGCAGAATTACGGCGAAGCCTGCCCGGCCCTGGTGACGACGCTGGTCGAAGCCGGCCAGTTCACGCAGGACGATGTCTGGGCGCAGATCCGGCTGATCGCCGAGTCCGGTTTTCCCGGCACCATCCGCCGGCTCGCGCTGCTGACCGATGCCAGCGAGACCATGCTGACGCAGGCGCTCGACAAGCCGGATGCGGTGCTTGCGAAAGGCCCCGGCGGCAACCGCGCCGCGCGTGAAATCTTCATCCTTGCGCTGGGACGCAGCGCCAAGAACAATCCCGATCGCGCAGTGGATGCGCTCGTGGCGAATGCCAATCGCCTGAGCGAACGCGAGCGTGCTCAGGCCTGGGCGCAGATTGCGCTGCCGGCTTCGCTCAAGCTGCTGCCCGAGGCGGCGGTGTACTGGCACCGCACGCCGGGCGCGGCGCTGTCGCTGGAAAGCCATCAGTGGAAGGCCCGCGCGGCGCTGCGCGCCGGCGAATGGAAACAGGTGAAGACCGCCATCGAGGCCATGCCGGCGACGCTGGCCAACGACGGTCCCTGGGTTTACTGGCTCGCCCGCGCCTACCGCGCCGAAGGCAAGACCGAAGAAGCGCGGAAGCTGTTCGAATCCATCGCCGACCAGAACCATTTCTACGGCCAGCTGGCGCTGGAAGAACTCGGCAGCAAGATCACCATTCCGCCGCGCGCGCAAGCCGTGACCGCGGAGGAACTGGCACCGATGGCGAGCAATGCCGGCTTCCAGCGCGCGCTCAAGTTCTTCGACCTGAACATGCGTTTCGAAGGCTACCGTGAATGGAACTGGGAACTGCGCAGGATGAACGACCGCCAGCATCTGGCGGCGGCCGAATTCGCGCGGCAGAAGAACGTGCTCGACCGCATGGTCAACACGTCCGACCGCACCAAGGCCGAATTCGATTTCACCCAGCGCTTCCCGTCGCCTCACCGCAACGAGATGCATGCATCGACCGAACGCCTCGGCCTCGACATGGCCTGGGTCTACGGCCTGATCCGCCAGGAATCGCGCTTCATCCAGAATGCGCGTTCCCATGTCGGCGCTTCCGGCCTCATGCAGCTGATGCCGGCCACCGCGCAATATGTCGCCCGCAAGATCGGCATGGAAGGCTTCACCCAGAGCCAGGTCAATGACATCCAGACCAACATCACGCTCGGCACCAATTACCTGAACATGGTGCTCAACGACCTGGAAGGTTCGCAGGCGATGGCGACGGCCGCCTACAATGCCGGCCCCGGCCGTCCGCGCGCATGGCGCTCGACGCTGCAGCGCCAGGTGGAAGGCGCGGTCTTCGCCGAATCCATCCCGTTCAACGAGACGCGCGATTACGTCAAGAAAGTGTTGTCGAATGCGACATATTATGCGGCGCTGTTCGAAGGCAAGCCGCAGTCGCTGAAGGCGCGCCTCGGCACCGTGGCGCCCAAGGGATTCGCGCCCAGCGAACTGCCCTGAGGTCTCAAGAGGTCCTCTGGTTGCGCGCCGGTTTCCAAACCGGCGCAAAAGCATTATCCTCGGATGCCGTGCTGCAGCGACCCGCCGCAGCGCGGCATTTTCGCATGGCAGCTTCGTTAAAATTGGGACAAGACGTATGCAAAGCACAGAACTCGATCCAACCCTTGAGCAAACCCTCGATGCCGCAGGCAGGGCGGGCTTGAAACTGGTCATCGGCAACAAGAATTATTCTTCCTGGTCGATGCGCCCCTGGGTGGCGATGACCGCGTTCGGCATTCCCTTCGAGGAAGTGCGCATTTCCCTCGGCCGCCCCGATACCTCGTCGCGCATTGCCGAGCATTCGACGGCCGGCCGCGTGCCCGTCCTGATCTGCGGCGAAACCAAGGTCTGGGATTCGCTGGCGATCTGCGAATACCTCGCCGAGCAGTTCCCCGACAAGGGCCTGTGGCCGCACGATGCCGATGCCCGCGCCATTGCCCGCTCGGTATGCGCCGAAATGCATTCCGGCTTTGGCGACCTGCGTTCGTCGATGTGGATGAACATCCGCGCCAGCTTTCCGGGCAAGGGCCGCACGCCCGGCACGCAATCGGACATCGCCCGCATCTGCGAAATCTGGGAAGACTGCCTGGCCCGTTCCGGTCCGCACCAGTTCCTGTTCGGCGACTTCTCGATCGCCGATGCCTTCTATGCACCGGTGGTGATGCGCTTCCGCACCTACGGCGTCTGGCTGCCGCCGGCGCTGCAGGCCTACATGGACCGCGTCGTTGCGCATCCCGCGGTTGCCCAATGGATGCGCGAAGCCGTGGCCGAGGCGGACCGTCTCGAGAAATACGACAGTTATCCGGATTGATGGAGCGACGATGAAGACGTATGTGGTCGGCGGTGCGGTACGTGATGCCTTGCTCGGCCTTCCAGTGCAGGACCATGACCATGTGGTCGTCGGCGCAACGCCCGAGGAGATGATTGCCAAGGGCTTCACGCCGGTCGGCAAGGACTTCCCGGTATTCCTGCATCCGAAGACGCACGAGGAATATGCGCTGGCCCGCACCGAGCGCAAGACCGCGCCAGGCTACAAGGGTTTCGTCTTCCATGCGGCTGCCGACGTCACGCTGGAGCAGGACCTGGTGCGGCGCGACCTGACCGTCAATGCGATGGCGCAAGGCGAAGACGGCGTCATCATCGATCCCTTCGGCGGACGGAAGGATTTGCAGGCGCGGGTGTTCCGCCATGTTTCGCAGGCGTTTGCGGAAGACCCGGTGCGCATCCTGCGCGTGGCCCGTTTTGCCGCGCGCTTCCAGGACTTCACGGTGGCGCCGGAAACCAACCGCCTGATGCAGGACATGGTCGAGGCCGGCGAGGTGGATGCGCTGGTGCCGGAGCGGGTGTGGCAGGAACTGTCGCGCGGCCTGATGGAGGCGCGGCCCTCCCGCATGTTCGAGGTGCTGCGGGCCTGCGGCGCGCTGGCGCGCATCATCCCGGAACTCGACGTGCTGTGGGGCGTGCCGCAGCCGGAAAAGCATCATCCCGAAATCGATACCGGCGTGCATGTAATGATGGTGATCGATTATGCCGCGGCACAGGGTTTCGACTTGCCGATCCGCTGCGCGGCGCTGCTGCACGACCTCGGCAAGGGCGCAACGCCGCCCGAGGAGTGGCCGAAGCATTACGGTCATGAAGGCAAGGGTGTGGCGCTGGTGGAGCAGGTCTGCAAGCGGCTGAAGATTCCGAACGACTGCCGCGACCTCGCGGTGATGGCCGCGCGCGAGCACGGCAACGTCATGCGCGCGCTCGAGATGCGGGCCAATACGCTGGTGAGCCTCTTGGAACGCTGCGATGCCTTCCGCAAGCCCCAGCGCTTTCTCGACATGGTGCGGGCTTCTGAATGCGACCACCGCGGACGCACGGGCTTTCACGATACGCCCTTTCCAGAGGCGGCCTACCTCGAATCGGTATTGCGCGCCGCGCAGTCGGTGAACGCCGGCGACGTCGCCAAGAGTTGCGCAGGACAGCCGCAGCGCATTCCCGAAGCCATCCATGCGGCCCGCGTGGCAGCAGTCGGCAGTCTGGTGCGGCCGTAACATCCATAAGTCATCGCGTCCGGCCGCAAGGCAAGTGCATTGCCCGCCGGTCATCGTCCACAAAAAATTCCCGGGAAAAAAGATTCCTGATGGAACGCTTTCAGGCGCTCCGCATCCAACCCCCTTTGTGACTTTCGGTAGGGCGTTTCCAGCGATCCGCTGCATGTTCCGCATTCACCTGTTGACGGGTTGATAAAGGCATCGCGCAGCAGCGGGAAATGGCGGCGTATTACCTCGGTGTTAAGGACATGAAACATATGAGCCTTGCTGTAGGATACCCGCGCCAAGCGCATGCTCTGCCGACTCGTCACCGTGGCATGCAGTCGGGCATTCAACAAGGACTCGGCAGCCGATCATCATTCAGGGATAAATTCAACATGCGCATTACCACTCCGCTGGTCTCGGGAGCAGCCGACTGGCGGATTTCAACGGAAGGACAAATTCACGATACCGCCGACCTGATCGTTGCCTATCTGGCACAGCTTGGCGTCGACTATGTATTCGGCGTACCGGGCGGCGCCATCGAACCGTTCTACAACGCACTCGCGCGCAGCAGCAAGCGCGGCGGCCCGCGGCCGGTACTGGCGCGGCACGAGGCCGGCGCCGCCTTCATGGCCGACGGCTACGCGCGCGAGACCGGCAAGCTCGGCGTCTGCTGCGGCACTTCGGGCCCAGGCGCGACCAATATGATCACCGGCGTCGCCTGCGCCTACGACAACGGCATTCCCATGCTGGTGCTGACCGGACAGCCGGCGCTACCCAATTTCGGCCGGCGCGCATTGCAGGAATCGAGCTGCACCGGCATCGACATCGTCGCCATGTTCAGCCACTGCACCCGCTACAACACGCTGGTCACCCACCCCGAGCAGGTCGAGAACAAGCTGGTCGCCGCGCTGGCGCATGCCACCCGCACGCCGAAGGGCCCTGTCCACCTGAGCATCCCGCTCGACATCATGAAGAGCCCCTTGCCGAGATCCGGCGTGGCCTGCGACATCAACGCCATGCTCAGGCCGGCTTCCCTGATCGACGAGCAGGCAATCGATTCGCTGTGCGGTCAGCTGCAGCAGGCGAAGAATCCGCTGCTGCTGATCGGCGGCTCCTGCGGCGAAGCGGTCGGGGCGATTCTCGACATCGCCGTGCACAGGAACGCCGCTTTCATCGTCGCGCCCGATGCCAAGGGCCTGATCGATCCGCGTCATCCGCTGTACCGGGGCGTGTTCGGTTTCGCCGGTCATGCGTCGGCGGAGATGGCGCTGCGCGACAAGTCGGTCGACCTCATCGTGGCCTTCGGCTGCAACATGAATGAATGGACCAGCGGCGGCTGGAGCGATGCGCTGCTCAACCACCGCCTGGTCCATGTCGATGAATGCGAGGAGCACCTGGTGCGCACGCCGATGGCCAGGCTGCACGTGCGCGGCCATATCGCCGCCACCGCGGCCCGGCTGGCAGAACGCATGGGCGCTGCTGCCGTGCCGGTGCAGCTCGAGACCGGCTCGGTGATCGGTCTCGCCGCATCCGACGGCGCAAGGCCGCAGCTTCAGCAGCCTCAGTCTCAGCAGCCCCGCATGGCGCCGCTGTCCCTGCATGAAGGCAATCACGGCGGTCCGGTCAAGCCGCAGCAGCTGATGCATGAACTCGGCCGGCTGTTTCCCGCACATACCCGCTATCTGGCCGATTCAGGCAACAGCTTCGCCTGGGCCATCCATTACCTGTCGCCCGGCGCTGCCGCATCATCCATACCTTCCGCACCTCTCGCCGGCAAGGGCGGCTGGCTGCGCGTGACCATGGACTTTGCCCCGATGGGCTGGGCCATCGGCGGTGCGGTCGGCACCGCGCTCGGCAATCCGGATGTGCCGGTCGTTTGCATCACCGGCGACGGCAGCATGCTGATGAACGGCCAGGAGATCTCGGCGGCCGTGGCCGAAGAACTGAGCGTGGTTTTCGTCGTGCTCAACGATGCGGCGCTGGGCATGGTCAAGCACGGACAGCGGCTGGCCGGCGCGGAACGCATTGCGCATCAGCTGCCGCCGACCGACTTCGCCGCGCTTGCTCGCGCGCTCGGCGCCCAGGCCTTTACGATCGAGCGCCTGCAGGATCTCGCCGAACTCGACATCGACGCCATCTGCGAACGCCGCGGTCCGACGCTGCTCGACGTGCGCATCGATGCCGAAGAAGTGCCGCCGATGAGCCTGCGCATGCGCGTGCTGGGCACCGCGGTGTAAACCGCTCAATCATGAAAGAGACGCAATGAGCGACAAACCCTTGCCGCAGATCCATACCGAAATCTGGAACGAGGAGCCGGAACCCGACAACCGCTTCGCCACCCGCGCCGCCTACTGCCGCGGCTATGATGTGTTCGGCGAGATGGTCGGCAATGCACGCTGGGTCGAAATGCTGTTCCTCCTGCTGCGCCCCGAACTGCCCGAGCCAAGTGCTCTTGACCTGCTTGAAGCGCTCGCCGTGGCGCTGGCCAACCCCGGTCCGCGCGATCCTTCGGTGCATGCCGCGATGTGCGGCGGCATTGCCGGCTCCAATGCGGCGGCTTCCCTGATGGCTGCGCTCGCCGTCGGCGCCGGACGCTACCACGGCGCGCGCGACGTGCACGACGCAATGCTCGCATGGGCCGCCTGCGGCACCGACATCGAAGCCTGGCGCAAGCACCTGCGGCATGCGCGGCAGGATGACGGCGGCGCCGCGATCGAAGTCTGGCCGGCGCGCGAACGTCCGCCCGGCTTCGAGCCGCATGCGCCGGCCTGCGCCACGTCGACCCGGCAGCTGCTGGAGGCGCTGGCCCGCATCGGGGCTGCGCCCCGCCTGAACTGGCTGGCGGCGCATCGCGAAGCGCTCGAGGATGCCGCCGGCATGCCGCTCGAGCAGACCGGCGTGGCCGCCGCCGCCTTCAGCGATCTCGGCCTTGCACCGGAAGAGGGCGAGATGCTGTTCCTGCTGCTGCGCCTGCCCGGCGCGGCCATGCATGCGCTCGAACAGCAGCGCAAGAAGTACACAGAATTTCCGTTCTATGCGGTCGAGCTGCAGGACGGCCCGGCCGCCGGCAGCAAACAGGAAAGCCAGCAGGAAAGCCACCAGGAAAGCCAACACCATGAATGACCGCCCCATGAAAGGCCCCGGACTGCTCGCCGCCGAAGCCGGCATCCTGCGCACCCGCGTCGGCGCCTGCTGGCCGGGCAGCCATGCGGTGTTCCGCGGCCACGACCTGCACCAGGAATTCCACGATGCCGACTGGATGGACCTGTATGTCTACGGCATCACCGGACGCCGCTTCACGCCGCAGCAGTTGAAGCTGCTGCATGGCATCTGGGTCAATACCAGCTATCCCGATACCCGTCTCTGGAACAACCGGATCGCGGCGCTGGCCGGCAACGTGCGCAGTTCGCCGGTGCTCGGCCTCGCCGCCGCGCTGGCGGTATCGGAAGCGCGCATCTACGGCGGCGGGCCCGGCCTGCGGGCAATCAACTTCTTCTACCGTGCGCGCAAGGCGGTCGACGGCGGCCAGCCGCTGCGCGACTTCGTCAGCGCCGAGCTTGCCTCCGGACGCCACCTGTACGGCTACGGCCGGCCGATCGAGGCCCATGACGAGCGCCTGCCATGGCTGTCCGGCCTGGCGCGCTCGCTCGGGCTGGCGGACGGACCGTATTTCAGGATGGCGCAGGAAGTCGAGGCCATCCTGATGGACCTGGGCAAGCCGGCGCTGCGCATGAACTATGCGGCGATGACGGCCTCGCTGGGCGCCGACATGGGCCTGTCCGTGCGCGAATTCCAGATTTTCAGGGTGCCCCTGTTTTTCGCCGGCATGCCGCCCTGCCTGGTGGAGGCGGCGCAGAAGCCGGAAGGAACGCTGTTTCCGACACCCTGCAACGGTATTGCCTATACGGGAGCTGGAAAACGGCCATGGCGAAAATGATCAGGCTGTCGCGGGCATCTGACGCGGTACTGAATATTTCCCTGGAGGAATGGACTGTTACAAAGCGTTGCACTAGACTGTTACCGCTCTGCACAATAACAGGCCGGAGGAACTCCTTGAAAACCCTGTATGCGCTTCCTCTGACGCTTGCCACGCTCCTGCTCGCCCACGCTCCCGCTGCCCGCTCCGCCGATCTTCACGGCGAAGAGGACGAGCTCGCCATGGTCTACGGCGACAAGTCCACCATCAGCATCGCCACCGGCAGCAAGCAGCAGCTGCGCCGCGCGCCTGCGGTCGCCACCGTCATCACCGCCGAGGACATCGCGGCCATGGGCGCGAGCGATCTCGACGAGGTGCTGGAAACCGTGCCGGGCATCCATGTCAGCAACGCCCCCAACACCTACAGCTCGCTCTACCTGATCCGCGGCATCTACAGCGGCCAGAATCCGCAGACGCTGATGCTGCAGAACGGCGTGCCGATGACCACGCTCTTCCAGGGCAACAAGGGCAACATCTGGGGCGGTTATCCGGTCGAGAACATCGCCCGCATCGAAATCATCCGCGGTCCCGGATCGGCGCTCTACGGCGCCGACGCCTATTCCGGCGTCATCAACATCATCACCAAGAACGCGGCCGACATCGCCGGCACCCATGTCGGCGTGCGCGCCGGCTCCTTCCATACCCGCAGCGCCTGGATACAGCACGGCAGCAAGGCCGGCGAGCTCGACATCGCCGCCTATCTGCGCACCGGCACGACCGACGGCCAGCGGCGCATCATCGAAGCCGACGCCCAGACCGCGCGCGACCGCACGGCCCGCACCTCGGCCAGCCTGGCGCCGGGCCCGGTCAACGTCGGCTACGACGCGGTCGACGCCAACCTCGGCCTGGGCTACCGGAAATGGCGCCTGAATGTCGGCTACAAGCTGCGCGACGACCTCGGCACCGGCGCCGGCATTTCCTCGGCGCTCGACCCGGTCGGCAAGGAAAAGAGCGAACGCTTCAATACCGACCTGTCCTGGACCGATACCCAGCTGGCGCCGGGCTGGGGAGCGGGCGCCACCGCCAGCTATTTCGAATACCGCCAGCGCATTCCGGTCGACCTGCGGCTCTGGCCGCCGGGCACGCGCTTTCCGACCGGGCTGTTCCCCGACGGGATGATCGGCCATCCCGATACCTCGGAAAGGCAGCTGCGGCTGTCCGCCTTCGCGACCTATTCGGGTTTTGCCGGCCACAGCATCCGTGCCGGCGTCGGCCATGACGACCTGAACCTGTACGAAACGGCAACCTACAAGAATTACATGTTCGACGCCGCCGGCGTGCCCATTCCGGCCGGCGCGGTGGCCGACTATTCGCTGATCCAGCCGTTCATGCTGCCGCAGCGGCGCAAGGTCGATTATGTCTACCTGCAGGACGAATGGCAGTTCGCACCCGACTGGGCGCTGACCGCCGGCGTGCGCCACGACCGCTATTCCGATTTCGGCGGCACCACCAATCCGCGCCTGGCGCTGGTCTGGGACGCCGCCCTCGACGTCACCGCCAAGCTGCTGTACGGCCGCGCGTTCCGCGCGCCTTCGTTCTCGGAGCAGTACGGCATCAACAACCCGGTCCAGCGAGGCAATCCGAACCTGAGTCCGGAAACCATCAGCACGCTTGAAGCCGCATTCGCCTGGCAGGCCCGGCGCGATCTCCAGCTCAACCTGAGCGTGTTCAGCTATACGATGGACGATATCATCCGCGCGGTGCCCAATCCGGCGCCGGCGCCGGGCTCGACCTTCAGCAATACCGGTGGCCAGCACGGCCACGGCATGGAACTCGAGGCGGTGTGGGATGCAACCCGCACGCTGCGCCTGTCGGGCAATTATTCCTACCAGCGCTCGATCGACGAATCGACCGGCCGCGATGCCGGCTATGCGCCGCACCATCATCTGTATGCGCGCGCCGACTGGCGCTTCGCCGCCGGCTGGATGGCCGGCACCCAGCTCAACTGGGTCGCCGACCGCAAGCGCGCCGCCGGCGACAACCGTCCTCCGGTGGCCGACTACAAGACCGTCGACCTCACGCTGCGCAGCCTGCGCGGCAGCGGCAGATGGGAATTCGGCGCCACCGTGCGCAACCTGTTCAATGCGGACGTCCGCGAGCCCAGCCCCGCTCCCGGCCTGATTCCGAACGACTTGCCGCTCGCCCCGCGTGCCATTTACCTGCAGGCGGTGTACAGCATGTGACAGCCTGGCGCTGCACGAAACGAAACATCAACGCATCAACCGCGCACGGCCCCACGCCCCGCCCGTGCGCATAGCCAGAGTGGCCGCTGCAATCCAGCCTGCCGCCCGGGAAAAATCATGGATACCAAACCCAGTACCGACTATCAGCCGCCTTTCGTCCGCCAGTTCAACCGCCGCACGCGCGCCTGGAACGTCTTCGGCATGAAGAAAATCGACCTCTCCGAAGCGTCGCTGATTGCCGCCGCGCGCGCCGAAACCGGCCTCGAACGTTTCGGCGACGAAAGCTTCCTGCCGCCGCTGCGGGCCTTGCTGCATTCGCTGGAGACCGAGGCTCAGCTCAATCCCTTCGGCCGCTTCAACGCCCGCATGCGCACCATCCGTTCCCTCAAGAACCGGCTGTGGGCCAATGCCTGCTTCGAGGCGCATCCGGAAATCCTGGAGCGCGAGATCGAAGCGCCCATCGTCATCGTCGGCCCGCACCGCTCCGGCACCACGCGCCTGCAGAGGATGATGGCAACCGATCTCCGCCTGCAGCATCTCTCCACCTGGGAAGGTTTCAATCCGGCGCCGCGCCCCGGCCAGCCTAGCATGGGCCGGCAGGCGCGCTACGAGGAAGTGAAGAATTTCCTGGCGCTCGGCCGCCAGGTGTATGCCGGCGGCTATGTCGCCCATCCGATGGATGCCGACTGGCCGGAAGAGGACATGCTGCTGATGAACCATTCCTTCTGCGGCTTTTCGGTGCTGGGCATGTTCAACATCCCGGGCTATTACCGCTGGTTCCTCGACTACGACAAGACCGAGGTCTACCGCTATACCGCCAAGCTGCTCAAGCTGATTGCCTGGTCGCGCGAGCAGGAGCAGGGGAAAGCACAGCAGCCCGGACAGGGTGACCGCTGGGTGCTGAAGAATCCGCAGCACATGCTCGATCTCGGCACGCTGCAGAAGGTCTTTCCCGACGCCCGCCTGGTGTTCACCCACCGCGATCCGATCAAGACCGTGGGCTCGGTCATGTCGCTGATGTGGTATTTCGCTTCCCAGCATACCGACCTGCCGTGCCGGGCTTCCACGCGCGACATCTGGATGGACTTCTGCGAACAGTCGGCACAGCGCGGCATCGCGCAGCGCGAGCACATTCCCGCCGGCCAGCAGATCGACGTGCATTACGAAGAAGTCAACCGCGACTGGCGCTCGGTCATGCAGCGCGTCTATGCCTTCGGCGGCGTCGAATTCACGCCCGAAGTGGAGCAGGCCATGGCGCAGTGGCTAGCCGACAGCGACAGGGACCAGCTGCATGGCGGACATCGCTACGCGCTCGAGGATTTCGGCACCAGCGCCGCCGAGGTCGACCGCCGCATGATGTTCGTGCGCCAACGCTACGACATTGCGTACGAGGGAAAATGAACAAGGTCACGATCATGCGCCGGCCGGCGCCGGCACATCCGGAGTCGCCGCAGCCGCCGCAGCCTGCAGCACAGCCGGTGTCGTCCCATGTCGCCTGGCAGCAGGGCAAGGTCGATGCGGCGCAGCGCGCCCGGCTGCTCGGTCAGCTGCCCGCGACCGTCTGGCTGACCGGCCTGTCCGGGTCCGGCAAGTCCAGCATCGCCTTCGAACTGGAGCGCCGCCTGGTGGCTGCAGGCCACGCCGCCTATGTCATGGACGGCGACAACGTCCGCCACGGCCTGAACCGCGATCTCGGCTTTTCGCCACGGGACCGCAGCGAGAATATCCGCCGCATCGCCGAAGTGGCGAAGCTGTTCAATGAAGCCGGGCTGATCGTGATTACCTCCTTCATTTCACCGTACCGCCAGGACCGCGACATGGCCAGGCAGATCATCGGCGCGGAACGCTTCATCGAAACGCATCTGTGCACGCCGCTTGCGGTGTGCGAGCAGCGCGACCCGAAAGGCCTGTACCGCAAGGTGCGTTCGGGCGCGATCGCGGAATTCACCGGCATCAGCGCGCCCTACGAGGAGCCGCTGCAGCCCGAATTGCGCATCGATACCGGCCAGACAACGCTGCTGCAGTCGGTCGACGCCGTGCTGCATCGCCTGCAGGACTTCCTGGCGGCCGCGCCGGCGGTCCAGGCCGGCTGAGCGGCCAGGCAGCTTGAGGCGGTTTCATGAAATTGACCACGGAAGGACGGCCGGCTGGCATCAGCAGCCCTGAAAAACCGAAGGCTGTTGCTGGAATGCATGTTTTATCGGCTATGCTGTCCTGTCCGCAGGCAAGCAAGACCCTGAGTAGCAAGACGACTATGACAATGACCGGGAAGACGTTCAGACGCAAGGCAGGCTTTGCCGCGCGCGCATGCTGCGCGGCGCTGGGCCTGCTTGCGGCCGTCGTTTCCTGGCAGCCCGCAGCAGCCGCCCCGGGCGGCGCAACGGCGGAGGCCGGCGAGCAAAGGCGGATGGAGCCCCAGGCTCCCGGCTCGGTTGCTGTGGTGTATCCGAACCTGGGCGAGCCTTATCACAGCATCTTCGCCACTATCATCGACGGCATCGAGGACAATGCCAAGTCGGCCATGCGCACCTATCCGGTCGCCGCCAATACCGACCCCGCCGAGCTGAATGCGCAGCTCAAGCGCAACGGCGCCAAGGTCGTCATCGCGCTCGGCCGCCAGGGGCTCAAGGCCGCCTCCGCGCTCGACCGCGACATTCCGCTGGTCGCCGGCGGCGTGCTGGCCGTGCCGGAAGCCGACAACCGCGCGATGACCGCCATCAGCCTCACGCCCGACCCGTCGCTGCTGTTTTCTCGCCTGAGAAACCTGATGCCCGGCGTCAGGCGCGTCATCGTCGTCTACAACCCGCAGAGCAACGAATGGCTGATCCGCCTGGCGCGCGAGGCGGCGCGCGCCCAGGGCCTCGAACTGGTCGCATACGAGGCGCGCGACCTCGGCAGCGCGGCGCGCCTGTACGAGAGCGCCTTCGCCGCCAGCGACAGCAAGCGCGACGCCATCTGGCTGCCGCAGGACGCCACCACGGTGGATGAAACCACCATCCTGCCGCTGGTGCTCAAGGAATCCTGGAGCCGCAACATCGCCGTCTTTTCCAGCAGCTTCCTGCATGTGAAGAAGGGTGCGCTGTTCGCGCTCTATCCCAACAACCTCGAACTCGGGCGCACGCTGGCCTGGTCGGCGCTCGCCTACCTGTCGGGCGAGCAGCGCAGGAAAGGCGTGCTGCCGCTGCGCGACGTGCATATTGCAGTCAATGTGCGTACCGCCGGCCACCTCGGCCTGACGATCAGTTACCAGCAGCAGCGCACATACGATGCGATTTTTCCCGAACCTTGATGGAGCGGAGATCCGATATGTCCAGACAAATGACCGGCGGCGCAACCGCGCTCCGCTTCCGGCAACCCGGCATGCTGCGGCAACGGCGCGGCGTTGCGCCCACTCCTGTTTTTCCTGCTGCCCATGCTTCGTAACTATCTCAGCCGCACAGGCTTTCGCCGCCAGCTGACCGTCATCGTCAGCGCCGCCATCCTGGGGCTGGCCCTGTTTTCCTCCCTGATGAACTCCTGGGAAGCCAGCCGGCGCATGGAGGACTACATGGTCGAGCAGGGGCAACGCATCGCCGACAATCTCGCGCGCCAGAGCATACTCGCGCTGCTGTACCGCTCGCCGGAAAATGTGCGCGAAGGCATCGCCGCCACGCTGGCCTTTCCGGACGTGCTGCGCGTGGAAATCACCGATGCCACTGGGGCTTCGCTGCATGCGCAGAGCAAGCCGGGTGCTCCTCATGTCATGCCCGCTGCAGCCGCTGCGGAAGAGGGAGGTCACGGTACGAAGGCGCCTTCCGCACGTGCCGTACCCGGCGGAGACGCCAGCGGCGAATGGCATTTCAGCGCACCCGTCTACGGCGGCCAGTCCGACAGCTCGCCCTTCGAACTGCAGGAACGCGAACCGCAGCTGCTGGGCCATGTGCATGTGGTGGTCGGCAAGGGCACGCATAACCGGCTGGTCGCTTCGCTGCTGGTCGGCAATCTCGCCATCACGCTGTCCTTCGCCGCCGTCCTGCTCGGCGTCATGCGCCTGCTGGCACGCCACCTGATCAAGCCGCTCAACGCCCTGTCGAAGCTGATGGGCCGCGCCGAGGCGGGCGAGTCCGGCATGCGCGCCGTGCCCGCGGGACCGCGCGACATCGTCGACATGGCGCATGCCTTCAACAAGATGATGGATGTGCTAGAGGAGCGCGAAGCCGAACTCAAGCAGTCGCGCGACGAAGCGGTGCGCACCGCGCTCGGCAAGACGCAGTTCGCCGCCACCGTCAGCCATGAAGTGCGCACGCCGCTCAACGGCGTGGTCGGCATGCTCGACATGCTCAAGGAAATGCGCCTGACCAAGCGCCAGCAGGAATGCGTGGACATCGCCTGGAACTCGGCGCGCTCGCTGGTCGAACTGATCAACGACATCCTCGACTTCTCCAAGATGGAAGCCGGCAAGCTGGAGCTGGAGGAAATCGACTTCGACCTGCGCAAGGTGGTCGAGGAGGTCATCGAGCTGCTGGCCAAGCAGGCGCAGCAGAAGGGGCTGGAGATCGGCTACCTGATGGCGCCCGGCGTGCCGGAGCGGGTGCGCGGCGATTCGCTGCGCCTGCGCCAGGTGCTGCTCAACCTCATCGGCAATGCCGTCAAGTTCACCGACCACGGCGAAGTCGCCATCCGCATTGCTCCCGCGCCCGACCGCGAGGGGCGGTTCGGCCTGCGCTTCGAGGTGGTCGACACTGGCATCGGCATGAACGTCGATGCGGTCAAGCATGTCTTCGAATCCTTCGCCCAGGCGGACCGATCGACCACCCGCAAATACGGCGGCACGGGATTGGGACTGGCCATCTGCCGCCAGCTGGTGGATCTGATGCACGGCGAGATCGGCGTCGCCAGCGAAATCGGCAAGGGCAGCACTTTCTGGTTCACCGTGCGCTGCGCCGCCGCTGCGGCCCAGCCGCCCGCACGCGAGCATCACAACCTGCAGGGCCTGCGCGTGCTGGTGGTCGATTCCAGCCTGATCGTGCGCAGCTTCATTACCCAGAGCCTGGAGGCGGCCGGCATGCGCTGCCACACGGTGACGAACGGGCCCGAAGCCCTCGCCGAAATCGCGCGCGCCGAGCAGGCGCGCGCAGCATACAGCCTGGTGGTGATGGACGTGGATGTCACCGACGACCGCGGCGCCGACCTGGTGCGCCGCCTGCGCCTCGACATCGGCGCGGTGGTGCCGCGCATGCTGGTGCTCGACCGCTATGCCACGCCCATGGGCAACACCGCGCTCGGCGCCGACTTGTATCTCGGCAAGCCCCTGCGCCTGGAAAGGCTGATGGACGCGGTGCAGCGCCTGCTGCCGGAAGCGCCCGCCGTCTCCGCCGCCGCGCCGGCGCAGAGCCTGCCTGCGCCCGCTGCGGCGAAGAAGGATTACCGGGTGCTGGTGGCCGAGGATAACCGCACCAACCAGATGGTGGCCGGCGGCATGCTGTCGATGAACGGCTGCGAATGCCAGTTCGCCGCCAACGGGCGCGAAGCCGTGGAAGCGGCGCGCACCGGCCGCTTCGACCTGATCCTGATGGATTGCAGCATGCCGGAGATGGACGGTTACGAAGCCACCGCGCATATCCGCAACTTCGAGGAGACGCTGGGCCTGCGCACGCCGATCATCGCGATGACCGCCAATACCCAGCCGGGCGACGCCGACAAATGCCTGGCCGCCGGCATGGACGATTACCTGGCCAAGCCGATCACGCTGGCCGAGCTGCGGCAGAAGCTGGAACGCTGGCTGGCCCGCCTCGAGCCGAGCGGCCGCGCCATGCTGCCCGAAGTGGAAACCAGCGACAGCGACGGCAGCCCGATCAACGACGAAGTCTTCGAGAAGCTGCGCGAGATCCTCGGTCCGGCCCTGCAGCAGACCGTCAATCCCTTCCTGGAAGACACGCCGGGCTACCTCGACCGGCTGGAGCAGGCGGTCCGCGACGGCAACGCCGACATCGCGCGCGCCATGGCCCATTCGATCAAGGGCAGCAGCGGCAATCTCGGCGCCATGGCGCTGGCGCAGCTGGCCAAGGAAGCCGAGGAACTCGCCATCGACAAGCGGCTCGACGCGGTCAGGCCGCTGGTGTCTCGCCTGCGCAAGGCCTTCGATGCCGTGTCGGCGGTGCTCGGCGTGGAAGGCATGCTCAAGGAGCGCAACATTGCGCGCGAAGCCGAAGACCTGCCGCTGGTGCTGGTGGTCGACGACGACCGCAGCACGCGCAGCTCGCTGCGCCATACCCTGCAGCGCGACGGCTTCCGCATCGAGGAAGCGGCCGACGGCGCGCAGGCGCTGCAGATGCTCAAGCGCATCCAGCCCGACGTGATCCTGATGGACGCGGTCATGCCGGTGATGGACGGCTTCACCGCCTGCGCCCGGGTGCGCGAACTGCCCAACGGCAATGCGATACCGGTGCTGATGATCACCGCGCTGGAAGACAACAATTCCGTCGAGCGCGCGTTCGCCGCCGGTGCCAGCGACTACATTCCCAAGCCGATCCATTTTGCCGTGCTGTCGCAGCGCGTGCGCCGCATCATCGAAGCCAACCAGGCGGAGAAACGCATCCGCCACCTCGCTTACAACGACTTGCTGACCGGCCTGCCCAACCGCGCGCTGTTCATGGACCAGCTTGGCCGGCGCATCGAGCAGGCGCGCGTGGCCGGCGAGGCGGTGGCGGTGCTATTCCTCGATCTCGACCGCTTCAAGAACGTCAACGATTCGCTCGGCCACGACGTCGGCGACCGCCTGCTGATCGCGGTGGCCCAGCGCCTGCGCCGCAGCGTGCGCAATGCCGACTGCGTGGCCCGCCTGGGCGGCGACGAATTCACCGTGGTGCTGGCCGAAGTGATCGGACCCAACGCCGCCGTGACCGCCGCGCAGAACATCTGCCGGGCGCTGTCGACGCCGTTCCAGATCGACGGCCACGACATCTTCGTCTCCACCAGCGTCGGCATTTCCATGTATCCGCACGACGCGACCGATGTCGGCACGCTGCTCAAGCATGCCGACACCGCGATGTACCGCGCCAAGAAGACCGGCAGCGGTTTCCAGTTCTTCGAAGCCTCGATGGAGCATTCGATCTCCGAGCATGTGCGCATGGAAAATGATCTGCGCCGCGCGCTCGACCGCGACGAACTCGAGGTGTATTACCAGCCTCAGGCCCGCGTCGAGAGCGGCAGCATCGTCGGCGCCGAGGCGCTGGTGCGCTGGCGCCATCCGACGCGAGGCATGGTCTCGCCCGCCGAATTCATCCCTTTGGCCGAAGAGACCGGCCTGATCAATCCGCTTGGCGAATGGGTGCTGCGCACCGCCTGCCGCCAGCTGCGGGCATGGCGCGATGCGGGGCTGCCGCCGATCCGCATGGCGGTCAACCTGTCGGTCAAGCAGCTTCTGAAAAAGGATTTCGCTTCCAGCATCGAGCAGGCGCTCAATGATACGGGCGTGGACCCGAGCATGCTGGAGCTGGAAATCACCGAAAGCACGCTGATGGAAAATGCCCAGGACACGCTGGAAGCCCTGCATCGCCTGCGCGGCCTCGGCGTGCGGCTGTCCATCGACGACTTCGGCACCGGCTATTCCTCGCTGTCCTACCTGAAGCGCTTCCCGGTGGACATCATCAAGATCGACCGTTCCTTTGTGCGCGATGTGCCGCACGACGCCGACGACGCTTCCATCGTCACCGGCATCATCGCGCTGGCGCACAGCCTGCGGCTGGAAGTGGTGGCCGAAGGCGTGGAGACCGCTTCCCAGCTGGCTTTCCTGCAGGAGCGCTCCTGCGACCTGATGCAGGGTTATTACCTCAGCAAGCCGGTGCCGGCCGAGCAGTTCGCGCGGGAAATGCTGGGGGCTTCGGCGCCGCAGTGGCAGAGCGCAAGGCCGATGCTTCCGGGTTTCTGAAGCGAAACACGAGGCAGCCGGCCCCCTGCCTCGTTTCCTGTCTGCACCGGCCACAGCGCATGTGGGCTTTACGCCACGGATGCCGCGTTCTGCGGTTTTCCACTATTGAGACCGCTCAATGCGTCCGTATATTCAATGACGTCCGCAACCCGCATTTGACGTATCGCCTAAAATGGATTTTGTGCGTCGCACAAAATCATGCAGGAGTTGCCATGAATTCATCCGAACTGGAAAGCCTGATGCCCGACACGATTACCGCCTCTGCCGGCACACAACGTTCCTCCGTCAGGGTCAAGGAGCTGTCCGAACGCGACCGGCGCCGGCTGCTGATGCATTTCCTTGCGCTCGACGAGAGCGACCGCCTGTTGCGCTTCGGCACCGTGCTGCCCGATGAACTGATCACCCGCTATGTGCAGCGCCTGGATTTCTCGCGCGACGCCGTGTTCGGCGTCTACGACGACAACCTGCATCTGCTCGGCGTCGGCCATCTCGCGTTTTCGCCGCGCGAAGCCTCGCCGACGCTGACCAATGCCACGCTCAAGGAGCGCATTGCCGAATTCGGCGTCTCGGTGGCTTCCAATGCGCGCGGCAGGGGCATCGGCTCGCGGCTGTTCGAGCGGGCCGCCATCCACTGCCGCAATGAAGATGTCGACACGCTGTACATGCATTGCCTGTCGTCCAATCAGACCATGATCCATATCGCCGCCAAGGCCGGCATGAAGATTCACCGCGAATACGGCGAGGCCGATGCCTATCTCAAGCTCGAGCCGGCCAGTCCCGTCACCATGCTGGCCGAGGCGGTGGAAGAGCAGTTCGCCTACTTCGATTACGGCGTCAAGGCCAACACCAAGGCCGCGCTCAAATGGCTGCGCAAGCTGCCCAGCTGGAAAAACAAATAAGCCGCCGCTGCTGTATCTACATCAGACCAGCGGCAGCGCGGTCGTTTCCTTGATCTTCTGCAGCGCGAAGCTCGACTTCACATCCGTCACCGCGGGATGCCTGAGCAGGGTTTCCATCATGAAGCGGGAAAAATGCTCCATGTCCTCGACATGGACCCGCAGCAGGTAATCGAGATCGCCGGTCATCGCATAGCAGGCCACCACTTCCGGCCAGTTGGCCACCGATGCGGAAAAATCGGCCAGCGGCGAACGTCC
This sequence comes from Noviherbaspirillum malthae, assembly GCF_015352985.1. Classification (GTDB taxonomy): domain Bacteria; phylum Pseudomonadota; class Gammaproteobacteria; order Burkholderiales; family Burkholderiaceae_D; genus Noviherbaspirillum; species Noviherbaspirillum malthae. The sequence goes on from NZ_JACYXF010000001.1 coordinate 102,060, forward strand.
GCCCGTCGCCGGCAGATCGCTGTGCTTTTCCAGCCTTACATTTACGTAAGCCAGCAGCCCGAGGCCGATCTTGTCGGCATCGAGCAGGGCGACATACTGACGGATGACGCCCGACTCTTCCAGATTCTTGATGCGGCGCAGGCAGGGCGACGGCGACAGATTGACGCGCTCGGCGACTTCCTGGTTGGTCAGCCGGCCATCGGACTGCAGGATGGACAGGATTTTCCGGTCGGTCTTGTCGAGGTTGATCTTCGGCATGGAATGTCTCGGGCGGGTTTGAATGCGCAATATTATTGCTCAATTGGGAAAAGGCTGAGCAGATTTCGCAATTTTATGCCTGTGCTCCTTGACTATACTGATCCTATTCGCATTGCACATCGCGTGGCATTGGACCAAGGAGACTCGCCATGAACACCACCGTCGATCAGGCCGACTTTTTCAAGACCCTCGAAGAGAAATCCGACAACGGCGCACTGCGCGGCGACTACAGCCGCTGCGACGCCAACTACGTCGTCCAGCAGGACTGGAATGCCTATACGCCGGAGCAGCATGACCTGTGGCGCCGCCTCTACCAGCGCCAGGCCAGGCTGATGCCCGGCCGCGCCTGCGACGTATTCATCGAAAGCCTGGCGAAAATGGATGCGGCCGACGGCATTCCGCGCTTCGACCAGACCACCGAAGCGCTGCGCAAGGCCACCGGCTGGGAACTGGTCGCGGTGCCCGGACTGGTGCCGGAACTGACCTTCTTCGAGCATCTTGCCAACCGGCGCTTTCCGGTGACCGTCTGGCTGCGCGAGCCGCATGAATTCGACTACATCGTCGAGCCCGACGTGTTCCATGATTTCTTCGGGCATGTGCCGCTGCTGTTCAACCCGACCTTCGCCGACTACATGCAGCAGTACGGCAAGGGCGGCCTGAAGGCGCTCAAGCTCGACGGCCTCACGCATCTGGCGCGGCTGTACTGGTACACGGTGGAATTCGGCCTGATCCAGACCGAGCAGGGATTGCGCGCTTACGGCGCCGGCATCCTGTCGTCGGGAGGGGAAGTGGAGCACTGCCTGACCGATCCGGCGCCGCGCCGCATTCCGTTCGACGTCGAGCGCGTCATGCGCACGCTGTACAAGATCGATTCGTATCAGGAAACGTATTTCGTGATCCGCGATTTCCAGCAGCTGTTCGATGCGACGGCACCGGACTTTTCGCCGCTCTACGAGAAGCTCGGGAGCCAGCCCGACCTGGCCGCCGATACGCTGCTGCCTGGCGAAACCAATATCGCGCCGAACCGCCGCCAGGACGCGTAGTTTCGGTTTGCCCGATGCTTGTCTGCCGCAGCCGCTGCGCTGCGGCGTCATGTCTTGAAGGGTGTTATACCAATCCCAAGGCATAACATGCCATGAGATCGCGTCTTTTTCCGCCTGGCCGCGTTGTGCTCGTCATCCATAGCCCCGCTATGGATTCCTCCCACGCCTTGCCAGACGAAAAAAATTCATCGTTCTCATCCGGCACGTTATACCTTGGGATTGGTATTAGCTCGACAGCCGGCTGCGCAGCAATGCACGGACTTCTTCGCGCGTCAGCTTGCCGTCGCCGTTCAGGTCCAGCTTCTGGAAATGCGTCAGGACACGGTCCATGTGCGCATTTTCCGCTTCCTTCCGGCTTAGCGCCCCGTCTCCATCCTTGTCCGCGGCCTTGAACCGCTCATCGAATTTGGCCAGGTAACGCAAGGGCTTGGCCTGCTCCGTTGCAGGCGGTTGATTGGCTTCGGTTGCAATCGCAAGTCCAGCCCCGAATACCGTGCCAACGGCCATGCATGCCAGGATGAATTGCATTGTTTCCTCCGATATCTGCTACGGCTTACAGATTGAATGTAAGCAGCGGCAACGCCTTTCACGACGGCATTTACGCCTTGTTACATAGTTGTGACGATATATGTCAAAACCGACAAGGCAATGAAACTGCTCGTAACGCTCAGGCCAGCTGATACTGCAGGGCGGACAGTTCGATGTGGGTGAGGATGACGGCGCTCTTCAATTCGTAGTTCATGCCGTCGTAAGGATGCAGCCTGGTCTGTGCTTCGTCGCTGATGCGCGCGAGGTCATCGACCGTCTCGCGCATGCCGTGCTCGTCGAACGAGCGCCAGGCCTGCTGCGCCTGGCTTGAGCACTGGCACATGCGCTTGACGCAGTCCTTCAGTTCGGACGGTACGCTGGCGTCCGAGCCGCAGGCGCGTACCGCATGAAAGATGGTGCGGTCGATGAAGAGCAGGCGTTGCCGGATTTCTTCGCGCGGTGCTGTCATTCATGGCTCCCTGTCGAATTTCATGGAATGGACGAAGCTGTTGAATCCCGGGACGGCCGCGCAAACATGCCGGCCGCTGGAGCAGGCACATGCCGGAAACCCGGTAGAACGGAAGAATCAGGTTCCTGTCCGCATCGTCGCCGGCGCATGGGCATGCGTCTCCATTCTGCCTACGCTTCTGACGCGGATCAATTCGCACTGCACAATGCGATCAAACGTGGTCAAACAGGCAAGGAGAGCCGTGTCACGCAACTCGGCCGGGAATGCCCATGCAAAACCAATCGACATCTTCGTTCATGGTAGGTTGCGCCGGCTGGAGCCTGTCGAGCGCGGTCGCCGCCCAGTTTCCGGAGGAAGGCAGCCATCTGGAGCGCTATGCGCAGGTGATGCCCGCGGTGGAAATCAACACCTCCTTCTACCGGCCGCACCGGCCCGTGACCTATGCGCGCTGGCGCGACAGCGTGCCCGAGGATTTCCGCTTCTCCGCGAAGGTGCCGAAAGCCATCACGCATGAAGCGCGGTTGAAGGATGCGGGCGAACTGCTGGAACGCTTCATCGGCGAGGTCAGGCACCTGGAACACAAGCTGGGCTGCCTGCTGGTGCAGCTGCCGCCCAGCCTGCGCTTCGATCCGCAGGTCGCGCGCCAGTTCTTCCAGAGCGTGAAGCGGCTGATCGATGTCGACATCGTCTGCGAACCGCGCCATCCGACCTGGTTCACGCCAGCGGCGGCCGACCTGCTGCATGGCCGCAATGTGGGTTATGTGGTGGCCGATCCGGCCGTCATGCCGCTGGATAACATTGCCGCCGAATCCGGCGTGGTGTACCTGCGGCTGCACGGCTCGCCCGAGATGTATCACTCGTCCTATCCGGAAAGCTATCTCGATGAGCTGGCCCAGCGCATGCGCGGCGATGCCGGAGCCGGCCGCAAGGTCTGGTGCATCTTCGACAATACGGCAAGCGGCGCTGCGGTGCCGAATGCCTTGTCCCTGCTCGGGCGCCTGAATCAGGCCGCCGCCACGTACTCCCGGTAGCCGCGGGCGCGCAGTTCGCAGGCAGGGCAGGCGCCGCAGCCGTAGCCCCAGTCGTGCAGGGCGCCGCGTTCGCCGAGGTAGCAGGTATGCGTATCCTGGCGGATCAAATCCACCAGCGGCTGGCCGCCGAGATCATGCGCCAGCTTCCAGGTTGCCGCCTTGTCGATCCACATCAGCGGCGTCTCAAGTTTGAGCCGCGTGGCCATGCCGAGGTTGAGCGCGACCTGCAGCGCCTTGATGGTGTCGTCGCGGCAGTCGGGATAGCCGGAGAAGTCCGTTTCGCACATGCCGCCCACCAGCACGTCGAGACCGCGCCGGTAGGCCACCGTCGCGGCCACCGTCAGGAACAGCAGGTTGCGGCCGGGGACGAAGGTGTTCGGCAGGCCGTTGTCCTGCATGGCGATGGCGACGTCGCTGGTGAGCGCCGTATCGGAGATGGCGGAAATCAGCGACAGGTCGATCATGTGGTCTTCGCCGAGGCGGGCATTCCAGTCGGCCGACAGGCCGCGCGTCTTCTGCAGCAGCGTCGGCCGCACCTGCAGTTCCACCGCATGGCGCTGGCCGTAGTCGAAGCCGATGGTTTCCACGCGGGCATAGCGCGACAGAGCCCAGGCGAGGCAGGTGGTGGAATCCTGTCCGCCGCTGAACAGGACGAGTGCGCCGTTGTTTGGTGTCATGAAGTGAATGAATCCGAAATGTTGATTGCCGGGAGCGAGCCCGCAGGCCCGCGGGTCAGCAGGATAGCCGATCAGCGCAGTGCGGACATATGCGTCTTCATATGGTCCGCACCGAGTCCGCTTACTGGCGGCTGACCTTCTGCAGCGTCTGCTCGATATAGTCGCCGTTGTCCTCGCTGTAGCGCAGGCGCGCCGGATACCACTCCAGCGAAGGCGCCAGCCAGATGTCGAGGCGCTGGTCCTTGTCGTTCTCGGGCGCTCTCTGCAGATGCACGGTATTGAGTTCGCCGAGCGGCGTGGAGATCTTTTCCTGCTTGACCACCTTGAAGGTCCATGCGTCGACATCGCGCTGCCCCGCCACCGACACGTTCCACGAGGCGCCGGGCTTGAACTTGCCGGGTGCGGCGCGGGCAATGGAGATCATCTGCCAGATCACGCTGTTGCGGTCCTGTTCGCCGCCCTTGAGCGGCTGGGCCTGATCCGCTGCGCTGAAGCGGATGGTCTTGCCGGCGCGGTCGAAGCTGGTGGTGGTCGGCTCGCGGCGCAGGCGCTTTTCCGTGAAGGCGTCGGGCGCAAGGCCGAAGGCATCGATGCCGCCTTCGCTGCGCGTATCGAGGATCTTGCCGATCAGCGCCGCGCGCGCCTCATTGCTGGTGGCGAAGCGGCCCGCGCCGGATTGCCAGCGCACGATCGCATCGCCTTCGACCGGTATGCCTTTCTGCTTGGCCTTGATCGCATAGCTCAGCTCCGCATTGGGCGGCGGGCTGATTTTCTGCCTGGCGGCCGGCACGCCTTGGGCGTGGACTGCCTGGATGGAGAAAGCGGCGCAGAGCAGCAGTGCGGCGGAAGACTTGCTCAGGAAAGAAATCATCATCGGTTGATTGTGTCAGCGTTGAATGCCGGCGAGCGTCATGTCGAGCATGTCGCCGCTGGGCGAGCTATAGCGGATGCGCAGCGGATACCATTCCTGCTGCGGCGCCAGCCAGAACTCGACGGTTTGATCGTAACTCTTCGCGCGCGGCGCACGCACCAGGTGCCATGCAACCGCCTTGCCCTCGGAGGTCGTTATTTCTTCCAGGCCGAGCACGCGAATGCGCCAGGGTTCGGCATCGCGCGCGCCGGCAACGAAGACTTCGAATTCCGTGCCGGGCGCGAAGCGCTCGGGTTCGGCCCTGCCGATGCCGGCAATCTGCCACATGACGCTGGCGCGGTCCTGCGCGCCTCCCTGGTAGGGATAGCTTTTCTCGGACGCGGAAAAACTGATCCTGCCGCTGTCAGCCTGAAAGTGGGTATGCGTGAGCGACTTGTTGCGCGGCTTTTCGCTGTACAGCACCGGCGCGATGCCGTACTGGTTGATCCTGCCTTCGCTGCGGAAGTTCAGTACCGTGATCTTGACCAGCAGCAGCGAGGTGCCGGCTTCGCCGCTGACGCTGTAGCCGTCGGGGCCGGCTTCCCAGCGGAAGGTGCCGCTGCCATGCCATTTCTGTCCCTTGACCAGGGCTTCGACATCGTAGTCGAGCCGGGCGGACGGCGGCGGGTCGACCTTGTAGGGCGCTGGCGCATCCGGCGCGGACTGTGGGGACTGTGGGGACTGTGCGGACTGTGCGGCAGGCGGCATATCGTCGGCCTGTCCGGCTGCGGCAGGATTGCCGGCATTGGTATCGGTGCTGGTATCGGTAGTGGCATCGGTGCCCGCTGCCGAGGCAAAACTGTCGGGCACGAGAAGCGCCGGCGTTTCGGTGCTGGTGCCCGGCGCCTCCATTCCCGCAGGAGGAAGGACGGCCGGAGTCTCGGGTTTCGGCGCGGCGGCCTGCTCCCTTTGCACCGGCTTTTTTGGCGCCGGCCTGGGTTTCTTCGGCAACGCAGCCGGTTTCGGCGGCACTGCGGCAGGTATCGCCGGCGGCGCGGATACCAGCGACACCGTGGTCACCGCCGGTTCCGGCGGGCTGCGCCATGCCGGCATCTCCAGCCGGCCTTCGGCCCAGCGGAATGCGCACAGGTGCACCAGAACCGATGCGCAGACCAGCGCCGCCGCACGCCGCCTGCGCTGCCGCCGCTTCACCTCCTGTGCATCGTTCACATCCGTCGAAAGAAAAATCGCCATGCCGCTAGTGTATCAACCTCCGGACCATTCACCCGCACGCCTGACACTGCGTTGCTCCCATGCATTGCCAGGCTGGCATGAACCTGAGCCGGGTTTGCGTGGCCGCACATGACAGGCCCGGCGGTCGGGTGCATACTCTGGTGGTGTTGCATTGTTGTTTTGACCAATCATCGATGCAGTCGTCGATCAGGCAGTTTTAACAAGCGGAGGTTTTCATGAGCAAACCAGACACGCCGAATTTCCCGGGCATGTCGGCGATGACCGACTCCCTGGACTTCGTCAAGACCCTGTGGGGCAGCATGGGCATTCCCGGCATGAACATGCCCAGCATGAATGCAACCGGCATGAAAATGCCCGGCATGGGCATTCCCGGCATGGTGATGCCAACCCTGTCGGTCGAGGAAATCAACAAGAAGATTGCCGACCTGAAAGCGGTGGAGAACTGGCTGACGCTCAACATGAACATGCTGCGCGGCACGATACAGGCGCTGGAAGTGCAGGCGGCCACGATCTCCACCTTGCAGACGATGAGCGAAAGCTTCACCGCGTCGATGCAGCCGGCGGCGAAGGCCGGTGCGGCAACTTCCGGCCATGACCAGGGCAACGGCAGGGCGGCTTCGCCGGCCTTTTCCGGCAATGGAAGCGGCAACGGCAGCGCCAATGGCACAGGTCACGCGGGCAACGGCGCCGAGGCATCGACGGGCGGCGCAAAGACGCATGGCGCGCCCGAGCCGACCAGCAAGGACCAGAGCGATGCTGCCAACCTGACGGCGCCGCTGGTGAATGCGGCGGCCTGGTGGAACATGCTGCAGGACCAGTTCAAGCAAGCCGTCAGCACTGCGATGACCGAGGCGCCCAAACCTGCGGAAAGCGCACCGAAGACCGGCGCCAAGGCCTCATCCAAGCCCAAGGCCGAGGCTGACAGCAAGGAAGCCGGTTCAGCCAAGCCGGCATCGGCGCCGCGCAAGCCCAAGGCGCCGAAGTAGGCCGGCGCCGGTTCGCACTTCACACGGAGTGCGAACCAGCCTCAGCTCGCCTGCACCGCAACAGCGGACGGCTGCGCAACGCTCAGCCGCCGCACCACCAGGAGGCTGGCAATGCCGCAGGCCACCGCAAGATAGCCGACCAGGTTGAAATGCTCGATCTGTCCCGCCGGATTGCGCGAAATGATCAGGCCGGCCACCAGCGACGCCAGTCCCGACGACATCATCTGCACCGACGAACCCAGGCTCATGAAGGTGCCGCGCACCTGCGGCGCCGATGCCGCGGTGATCATCGCCATGCCGGGAATGAAGCGGCCCGGCACCAGGATGAAGAACACGGTCGAATTCATCAGCACCAGCCACCACGGCACCGGCACCAGATGGGTGGTCACCAGGATGGGTACGAAGGCAGCCACCGCAATGATGCGGAACACGCGCTGCTTGCCGTGCCGGTCGGCGAGCCGGCCGATCAGCCGCGACGTGAAGAAGGTCGCCGCGCCGCCGCACAGGTAGACCAGCGCGATGAAGTTGTCCTGCAGCCCGAGGTTGGCGGTGTAGTACAGCGCGATATAGGGCACCACGGTGAAGCCGCCGAACATCAGCAGCGACATGAACAGGTAGGCGCGCTGATGGTTGGGTTCCTTCGCCACCGCATGGATCTGGCGGAACACATTGCCCTGCGGCCCCCGCTGCAGATGCGAGGTCAGCGAAGGCAGCCAGCGGTGCGCTGCGATGAATACGGCGCCGGACAGCAGCACGATGAAGAAGAAGGGCGCGCGCCATCCCAGACCGCCCATGTGCGATGCAAGAAACAGCCCCAGCGGCACACCGGCCACGGTGGACAGCGAAAAGGCCGCCATCACCGTTCCCATCGCCTGGCCGCGCCGCTCGAAGGGAATCACGTCCGCCACCATGGTCTGCACCATCGCGCCGAGAATGCCGCCGAAGGCGCCGGCCAGCGCACGCGCCACCAGGAGGAAAGTGAAATTCGGCGCCAGCCCGCAGCACAGCGTGGCGAGGATGAACAGCCCGTACAGGCTCAGCATCAGCGTGCGGCGGTCGAAGCGATCGACATAGGCCGCCGCCAGCAGGCCCGAAGCCGCCGCGGTGAAGGTATACGACGACAGCAGCAGGCCGAACTGATGGGTATCGATCTGCAGCACCCGGATCAGCTGCGGTCCGAGCGGCATCATGATCATGAAGTCCAGGATATGCGTGAACTGGATGGCGGACAGCACCAGCAGGAAGTGGCGTTCCTGTTTCGGTGGAAGAGAGGATGAAGAATTCAAGAATCGATCAGTCTGGTTGGGCCTTCATGGCCTGCGTGATGCGGCATGAAAGCGGTTCGTTGTCATGACAGGTTCGGAGGCGGTTCTCGCGGGCCGGCAATGTGCAGGGTGGTGCCGGTGCAGGCGAACTGTGCATTCTCCCATCATTGGCACGGCTTGGCTTGAAAGTCCGGTATCGTCCTATTCATAAGACAATCCCAGTCCCTCGTATAGCTCCCTCATGTTGGTGGTATTCAGCAATGCGTCAAAGTCTAAAGGAGACGATGGGCCATCGATCGCAGGAGGAGAAGGATGCTGTCCTTGTCGATCCGCCGAAGCGGCAGGCGGTGTCGCATGCGATTCGGGAGCGCCGGAAGCGGGCGCCTGATTTCCGGTTCCACCTTCCTGCAGCAAGGTCTTCGCCTTCCGTAAGTCTTTCTTGGCCTCCAGTCTCGTGCCGCGCGACCGCCTCAGGAACGGTTGAGCGCCTGCCTGCATCGGGAGACCTGCAATCACAGCAGCGCTCTGCCTGGCGCCAAGCCCGACCACGCCTGCGACATATCGGGCCTTGTCCTTTTTCTTCGCGTGAGCGAAATACATGTCATGAAGGGCTTTTGAATTGCCCAGGCTGATGTCGATGGCCATTTCCGGGGGCGGAGCCGCGGTGCTTGAAGGACCGGCCTCGGCGTGCACGCCGAATTGCAGGTGCAGTGTTTGGGGAATGAACGTCCTGCCTGCCATTGCATTGACGATGCGAGCGACCTGCTCATCGAGTTGCGTCTCGAATCCGGTCTTCTCGCCTTCAGTCTCGTTGTTTACTTCCGTCGTATTGAAGACCGGCAGAATCATTGTCAATGCGGGCTCTTCGTCAAGCGAGCCGTCTTTCGGGGTGATCAATGCCCGCAGCGGATCGATCTCCCTCTGCTGGATCGCGGTCCGGTCCCCCGTGCTGAGCGGCGCGGAGGGTGTGGCGCCGGCCTGCATGTGATTCACGAGCTTGTAATCATTGTATAGGGGGCCGCTATATCTGCCGTCCGCCTTGTCGGCGGTAATCTGCAGGTCGGCGACCTGTACACCCGTGGCAACGAGCGTGGTGGCTGCATTGGCGCCGGTGTTGAGCCAGGTATAGCGCTCGACATCGCCCATCTGCGTCTTCGACGCCAGCATGGCCTTGACCTGCTGCATGCCGTCGCCGCAGAACAGCATGTGCATGCTGCTGTCGTTGACCCTGGCGAGCGCGGCCTTGGCCAGGGCCAATTGCGGAGGTTGCTGATTCGGTTCCTGGCCTGGCTGCTTGGCATTTGCGGCGTCTTTCAGCAGATGCTGCGCCAGCGCGAAATACACCATGTCTTTCAAATGCCGCTTCAAATCGTCTTGAGCCGATTTCAATTTTACGTCCTGCCGGGTTCGCTGCTTTACATGCCGGTTTTCCATCAGGCGATGAATGGATTGCGGCGTTGAGAATGTTAGCCGTCCCGCTTCCGATGACTGGCGCGGAGCATCCTGCATCAACGAACGATGCAGTTCTATGCATTGTTTCATTGACGATGCGGTCTGTCCCGCAGCGATGCGACCGGCGGCATTCATCCTGATCGGCAGCGGCTTCTTCCATCCATCGATCAGGGGTTTGTTGGCCAGCGCCGATGCGTGTGCGTCAAAGAATTGCCTGTTCAGTTCGACCAGTGCTTCAGCCTGCTGTACCTGATTTTCCGGATCGTTTTCAATTTGCTTTTTGGCTTGATGATATTCGCGATAACGATGCCAGTTGATCGCGTCAGGCAAAACCGGTTCTGAAGCGCCGGCGTCGGTCGGAGCGGCAGGAGTGCTTGATTGCGTATCTTCTGCAGCGTCCTTTGACGCCGCAAGTGCAGCGTGCGCAATGCCCCGCAGGCGATTGAGCAATTTAACTTCCTCACTTTCGTTGTCAACGTCCTTTTTGTTCAGCGCCTGCAGATAGGTTTCGTAGGCCTGTACCTGCTGCAAGGTCTCTTCTCTCGCGCCCGGATCGATGACGGCTGACAGCTTTGCCAAGGCAATGATTGCACGCTTGGCCTTCGCTTCCCCGTCTTTTTCGGGGCCGTCGCTGAGCTGGTAGGCGACGTAGGCGAGCACCGCCGCCAGGGTGGCGCCGGCCAGTCCTGCGCCGGCGGCCACGCCGGTAATCATCACCGGGGCCAATATCGAAACGCCGGAGGCGGTCAGCGTGCTCAGCGTGCCGATCCCTCCGGTCATGAGGTTGTACTTGTTGCCCTGCCATTCCACCTTGGCGTTTTCCGAGGCATTCCGGTATTTCTCCATGATATGCAGCCTGTGGGATATCTTGGCAGAGAGCAGGAGCAGCCTGTCGAGCCGCTGAGTTGATTGCTGTGCCGCGGCTGCGCTATCGCTGTTTTCCCGACGAGGCTCAGTTGCGGGCTGCGTCAATTCCGTGAGCAATGCCGTAAGTTCCTGCACGTCCTTGTCGAGGCCGCCCAATTTGGTCGCCGCAGACCATGAGGCCTGCAGGACATTCGGTGCGTGCCTGGCAGCAGGTGCCGCATCGGCGCGCCCGAGAGGGAACACATCTTCGGTCCCCGCATTATGCAAACGGCGTTCTCCGGAAGCCGCAACGGCGATGGAGGTCAGGAGCAGGCTGACAGTGCGCACCGCGGATAGCACCAGCTTGGCAATGGGATCCGGAACTATGAGTTGTGCAGCTCCCAGTGCATTGGTCAGCGTTGAACCCGCAACGACATGCTGGCGGTGAAGAGCACCCGTGCCGGTTCTTTTGAAACTTTTCAGCACGGCCTCGGGGTCTTCTTCCCCCACGGCGCGGAGAAATGCCAGGATGATTTCCTTGTGGTAAGCCGCGCGCAGCAGATGTGGTTCACGGACCCGTCGAAACCAGCGGGGCTTCTTGATCCCGGAGAGCAGAAGTTCTTCACTTCCTTGGGCCAAGTTCGCGCGGTGCTTGTATTCGTAAAGCAGGGCCATCATGCGTGAAGTGTCAATGAAACTTTCCTGAGACGTCAGGCATTTCTTCCGATCGCTGTCGTTTCTAAGCCAGTCATTGCAGATTGCCTCAGCGACCTGCGGCCAAGCGGAGTCGTTGTCCGGCCCGTACCTCAGCGCCGGCTCGTGCGGTAAAAACTTCGTATTCAAGATTTGCCGCGCGCGGTTTCGCATCCCCGCCATTCTCGGCGTGGATGAAGCTGCGGCTGCCGGCGATTCCGGCGCAGATGCGGAAGCGGCCGGTGCGACCGTATCAGTGTCTTGCAGCCGCGGCGCGTTGCGTTCCTGGTGACTTGCAGTACGGGGAATATTGCCAATACCAAGGCTGGATGTGATCGCTCTTAACATGACACGCTCGCCGGACGGGGTTAAATGCATAAGTGGACCCAAATGCATTGCGGTTCCATAGCGCTTTGAAATTTCATCAGCTTGAAACAATCCGCCTTTAGCATGCGGGCTTCGATGTCAAACCCGCATGATTTTTTCAAAGTGAAATGGGCCGCAACATGGAATCGTCCTCACTGCTGCAAGCGCGCGCGCAGATCCGCCTCGACCGGGATCTGCTGCAGAGGCTGTCGACAAGAGCGCCGCTGCGCCTGCTGCTGCAAACACTGGCGGAATGGCTGCTGATCGCGGCATTGATGATGACGGCAACCCATGCCGAACATGCGGCGGTCAGCGCCTTGTGCATCCTGCTGATCGCGGGACGCCAGCATGCCTTGCTGATACTGATGCATGAATACGCGCATCATCAGTTCAGCCGCAAGCGGGCATGGCTGAACGACATGCTAGGCGATGCGCTGGCCGCGCTGCCGTTCTTCCTGACGGTGCACGGCTTCCGGCGCAATCACATGCCGCATCACCGGCATGTCAAGACCGAGGCGGATACCAACTGGGCTTCCGCGCTGACGGTCTCGCGTTACCAGTTTCCAAAGTCAAGGACGCAGACCTATGCGGAAATGGCCAAGCATGCGCTGGGCTGGTACACGCTCAAGGAATTGAAGCACTACGCCGTCGATGCCGGCATGGCCGTCGACCTGCCGCCTGCGGTCCGCCGCTTCCGCATCGCCCATGCGATCTTCGTTCTTGCGCTCGTTGCCTATTTCGATCTGTGGTGGACGGTGTTGCTGTACTGGATCGTTCCGCTGACCACCTTCCTGGTGGGCATACTGTATGTGCGCGATGTGAGCGAGCATTTCGGCATGCCGTCGGAGGGCATTGCCGGCGCGAGAACCATGCTGGGCAACCGGGTGGAACGCCTGTTCTTTTGCCCGCATGGCATCAACTTCCACACCGAGCATCATCTTTATCCTTCGGTACCTTTTCATCATCTCGAGTCACTGCACGAGGCGCTTCGGAAGGACGATTACTATCGCCTTCACGCCGTGATCGCGCAGGGCTACCTGACCGGCATGGTGGATCAGCTGGCGCATGGGCGCGGCGCATCAAAGCCGTCCGCTCCGGAGGCAGGTGATGCTGCCGCACCCCTTCCCTGATGCGTCGCACGACGGGACCGGATCATGAAGATCATTTCACGCTACCTGCGAGCGGACGATATTCCCGAGCTGCTGATACTGGAACGAGCGAAATGGGAAGCACATCAGGCGGCCGACGCCGACGCGCTGCTGCAGCGTATCGAAACCTATCCGCAGCTCTGCATCGGCAGTTTTTGCGCGAGTTCGGGCAGGGCGCTCGCATCGCTGTTCATGCGTCCGGTCAGTCCGCATGCCTTCACCGCGCCGACGCGCTGGGATATCTCCGCCGATGTGCGCCTATGCCACGGCGCATCGGAAGCGGGCCGATCGCTGTTCGGGATCAGCCTCAGCAGCCTGGACGCGAGGGCCGTAGCGCAAATTTTCCGCTTCTTCTATCCCCGTGCGCTGAAGGCGGGATGGCGCGACATCTATCTCGGGTCACCGATTCCCGGCTTCAGGAAGGCGCGCGAAAAAGATCCGCAGCTGCAGGTCTGGCAATACGTGCATTCGCGCCGGCGCTTTCATGGCGACGAGCCGCTCGATCCGCAGCTGCGGTATTACCATCGAAAGGGTTTCGAGGAAATCATCTCGATTCATGAAGACTACTTTCCCCACGAGGATTCCCTAAACTACGGAGTCATCGTGCGCGGCGTCATTCCGCTGGCGGCACCGCGACGGCTTTGGCGCATCACGCCGATGTGCATACTGGAAACGTTTTCCATGGTGGCCATACGCTGATCACATCACCGGCCGCCCGCATTCGAACAATTTTTCCAGAGTGCAATGTTTGCTTTCAAGAAGCGCTTCATGCGTTGAATATTTCTCAACGTTGGTAAGGAATGTGAAAAGAATGTGCGCAAGGCGGAGATACTCTAAGACTCGCTTAAGCTTCGCATGCCACACTCTTTCCGTACCGAATGCAAGATGCCGCGCATGCATCACTGGCATTCAACCGGATCGACACTTCACTGAGGGATATATGACCACCCATCTCACCATTGCCAATGTCAGCGCAGCTTCCTCTCGCAGTGCCGTCTCGCCGGTCGTCAAGACCGGCCAGCAAACCACGACGGTGGCGCGCGGCAGCCGGGTGCAGCGTATCGAACTGGAGCGGCGTGACCGCTTCGGCCGTTTCGGCCGCCGCTGATCCGCTATCCGTCGTTGCGCCGTCAACGGCCTGCGCATGCCAGTCATGTGCAGGCCGTTTCAGTTTTTTCCGTCGTTTTCCCTTCTCCGCCGAGGCTGCAAGTTTTCGGTGCCATGCGATCCCTGATGCCCAAGGCATTGTCATCTTGCCCAGACGTCGCACGCAAAAGGGCGGCCGGTCATAAATGGTTCTAGAATCGAGTCTTTCCCGCACTAGAACGGCAAGCCCGTTACGACATGAAGATTCTGCTAGTTGAAGACGATGCAATGATCGGCGAAAACATACAGATTGCGCTCGAGGGCGAGGACATTTCCGTTGACTGGGTCAGGGACGGCGAAGCGGCCGACATGGCGCTCGCGACCCATACCTACGACGCGATGCTGCTCGACCTCGGACTGCCGGGAAAGGACGGCATGGAAGTGCTGCGCAGCCTGCGCGCCCGCACCAACAGCACCCCGGTGCTGATCGTCACCGCGCGCGATTCGGTGCCCGAGCGCGTGCTGGGCCTGAAGACCGGGGCCGACGATTATCTCGTCAAGCCCTTCGATGTCGAGGAATTGATCGCCCGCCTGCATGCGCTGGTCCGGCGTTCGCGCGGCATGACGGAAAGCACTTACCGCAACGGCAACATTGAAATCAATATCGAAACCCGGCAAGTCATGGTCGACGGCAGCCAGGTCATTCTGTCATCGCGCGAATGGGCGATCCTGGATGCGCTGATCGCACGTCCCGGCGCCATCCTGTCGCGCAGCCAGCTTGAAGAGCGGCTGTACGGATGGTCGGGCGATGTCGAGAGCAATGCCATCGAAGTCTATGTGCACGGCCTGCGCAAGAAGCTCGGCCCGCAGTTCGTGATCACGGTGCGCGGTCTCGGTTACATGGTGGGCAAATCATGATGCGTTCCCTGCGCGTCCGGCTGATCCTGCTGCTCGGCGTGGCCATCCTCGGCTCGGCCGCACTGCAGTTCACGGTGTCGCTGCGCGAAGCGATGCAGGAAGCCAACAAGCTCTTCGACTATCACATGAAGCAGATGGCCTTCGCGCTGAAGGACACTGCGTTCGACGATACCGAGTGGTACACCTCGTCCAAGCCGAGCACGAATTTCGATTTCGTCATCCAGGTCTGGGGCGACGACGGCGTGCGCGTCTTCCAGCGCCGGCCCTACCTGTTCCTGCCGCAGCAGGGCGCGCTCGGCTTTTCCACGGTGTCGCTGAACAACGGCGACTGGCGGGTGTTTGCCATCGAGAACCAGTCCAAGCGCATCCAGGTTGCGCAGAAGATGGATACCCGGCGCGACCGCGCCATTTCGCTGGCCATGCATTCGCTGTGGCCCATCATCCCGGTGTCGCTGATGCTGTTCGCCGCAGCCTGGTGGGTGGTGACGTCCGCACTCAGTCCGCTCAACCGCATCGGCCATGACCTGTCGCACCGCAATGCCGATTCCACTGCACCGGTGTCGGACGCGGGCGTGCCGCAGGAAGTGTCGCTGCTGGTGGCCGAACTCAACCTGCTGCTGACGCGCATGGGCAGCGCCCTGCAGTCGCAGCGCAATTTCGTGGCCGACGCGGCCCATGAACTGCGTTCGCCGCTGACCGCGCTCAAGCTGCAGCTGCAGACCCTGACCCGGGCCAAGGACGACATGGCGCGCGCCCAGGCGGTTGCCCGGCTGCAGGGCGGGGTGGACCGTGCGTCGCGGCTGGTGGAACAGCTGCTCGTGCTGGCGCGGCAGGATCCGATGTCGGTGCCCGCCAGCGATACCGTGGTGGACCTGCAGGCCTGCATCGAGTATGCCGCCGCCGACGTCGCGCCGCTGGCCGCCTCCAAGAACGTCGAAATCCGGCTGGAAGCCGCGGTGCGCACCGCCGTGGAAGGCGATGCCGAGGCCCTGCGCATGATGACGCGCAACCTGCTCGACAATGCGGTGCGCTATACGCCCGCCGACGGCAGCGTCGCCGTCGCCATTGCGAGTGCGGAGGGCAAGGCTCGCCTGACGGTCGAGGATTCCGGGCCGGGCATTTCGGAAGAGAACAGGACACGGGTGTTTGATCGCTTCTATCGTGTGCCCGGCACCAGCGCCGGCGGCAGCGGCCTGGGCCTGGCCATCGTCAAGGCGATTGTCGACCGGCACCAGGGCAGCGTGGAACTCGGCCGTTCGGCGCTCGGGGGCCTGAAGGTGGAAGTGGATCTGCCGCTGCACGATATCGTGAGCAAGCCTGAACCGGTGGCGGAGACCGTCTAGTTTAAGCTTCCCCTAAGCTAATTCGGGCATGATGAAGCCGTACTGCCACTCAGCAGGTGGCATTGAAGGTTCCCTTTTGGCTCGGCAGGTCCCTGGACCGCCGAGCCATTTTTTTGTGGCCGGCAAACATGCCATGCAGGACAGGAAGCGGCGCCGCAATGCAAAAGCCCGCTTCTTGTGGAAGCGGGCTTTCATGTCTCTCTCCTCAACTCCTGAGAATGGATTTTTTTAACAGCAGGCAGATTCTGCATCATTTTCAGGAATTTGAAAATGGTGCTGCAATCATTGCTCCGATGTTTTCCGGTACAGCATCAATCTTTCTTCCGGCTTAAGTTTCCCCTAAGCATAGTCATGCAACATGGCGCTGCTTGTGAACGCAGCGGCAACGGCGCCCGCCGTTCAGGCAGGCGCAAAAGCAGGTCCGCCCCGAACGCGGGCGCGCTGTTCCGGCCAAGCCGGAGGGCGATTGTTCAATTTTCAATTTCAGAGCACGTGCATATCGTGCATACGTACATAGGCGCGTTCTGCATTCCGCCGTATTTCGATTCGCGATCAATGCCGTGCCTTGGCGCGGCCCCGCGGCAGGCAGGACGATCCCCTCAACACATGGCGTAAGAAACCTGCCGCAACTCGATATCCGGTTATCGACCGCATGCGAGGATGCGCGGGGCCCGGCACCCGGGTGGCCAAAGCGCTCAACCCGCGCACACCCGGCCGCCTCCGCGGTCCAAGGATCTCGTGATCCAGGGTTGCAACGGGCACACGTGCGCCATGCAGCGAGCCGGCATGCCATGCCGCCTTGCCAACCAGCCAGGAAAAAGATGACAGAATTCCTACCTATCAGTACCGGTTTCGTCTGGCCGCTTGCCGTGGCAATTGCCTGGTTACTGGGCGAAATCGTGCACCGCTCGACGAATCTGCCCCGCATCAGCATCTACAGCCTGACCGGCGTGCTGCTCTCCTATGCCCAGACCGGCATGCTGCCGCGGCCCAGCGAAGGCGAAATCACGCTGATCGCCAACATGGCCTTCGGCCTGATCCTCTTCGAGTTCGCCTACCGCATCAACCTGCGCTGGCTCAGGCTGAACTGGTGGCTGGCCGTCAGCGGCCTGGCGGAATCGGTCGCCACCTTCGTGCTGGTGTATCTGGTGGCGGGTTCCTTCGGCATTACCGGCCTGCCGGGTCTGCTGATCGCGGCGCTGGCGGTATCGACCTCGCCGGCGGAAGTGCTGCGCGTCGTGAACGAGCAGCGCAGTTCGGGGCAGGTGACCGAGCGGGTGCTGCACCTGGCGGCGCTCAACTGCTTCTTCGCGGTGTTCATCTTCAACCTCATCGTCGGCCTCTGGTCCTTCCAGCATTCCGGCAGCCTGTGGGGCGCCGTCTCCAACAGCCTGCTGGTTCTCGTCGCCTCGGGCGCGCTGGGCATCGCCTTCGGCTATGCGGTGCCGGTGCTGCTGCGCAAGATCGGCATTCTCGCGCAGGACGCGACCCTGGCGTTTTCGATTGCGGTGATCCTGCTGGCCGCGCTGGCCCAGGCCTTCAAGATCTCGCCCATCCTGGCCACGCTCAGCTTCGGCCTGATGGTGCGCCACCGCCGCGAAGCGCTCAGTCCGGCGCAGCGCAATTTCGGCGCGCTCGGCGACCTGCTGACGGTGCTGCTGTTCGTCTTCATCGGCGCCAGCCTCGCCTGGCCGCGCATCGTGGCCGGCGCCGACATCGCGCTGGCCCTGCTGGGCGCGCGTTTCCTTTCCAAGCTGGCCGGCGCCACGCTGTTCGCCCGCTTCAGCGGCACCACCTGGCGCAAGGGGCTGCTGACCGGCGTTGCGATGTCGCCGATGTCGGTACTGGTCATCGGCCTGCTGGTACAGACGCGTTCCATGGGCATCGACCTGATGGACCAGCTCGCGCCGCTGGCGACCGCCACGCTTCTGCTTGCAATCTTCGGTCCGGTGCTGACGCAGCTGGCATTGAAGTTTGCCGGTGAAACTTCCGAATCCGAGGAGAAATGACATGCCGCTCGAACCCTTTGGCGAGTCCAAACCCCTGACGCTGGGCGTCGAACTCGAACTGCAGCTGGTCAGCCTGAGCGACTTCGACCTGGTCGATGCCAGCCCCGACATGCTCGCGCTGCTGTCGCGCCGCAAGTTTCCCGGCAACGTGGTGCCCGAAATCACGGAGAGCATGATCGAGATCTCGACCGACGTGCATACCAACCATGCGGAGCTGCTGGCGCAGCTGCGCGAGATCCGCGATACCCTGGTGCGCGCCGGCGACATGCTCAATGTCGGCGTCTGCGGCGGCGGCACGCATCCCTTCCAAAACTGGTCGGAGCGCAAGATATTTTCCAAGCCGCGCTTCCAGGAAGTCTCGACCCTGTACGGCTACCTGGCCAAGCAGTTCACCATCTTCGGCCAGCACGTGCACGTCGGCTGCAGTTCCGGCGACGTCGCGCTGCGCCTGCTGCACAGCCTCAACCGCTACGTGCCGCACTTCATCGCGCTCTCGGCATCGTCACCCTATGTACAAGGCAGGGATACCCTGTTCAATTCCGCGCGCCTGAACTCGGTGTTCGCCTTTCCGCTGAGCGGCCGCGCGCCTTTCCTGCTCACCTGGGAAGAATTCCAGAACGAGTATTTCGCCAAGATGGAACACACCGGCATCGTCAAGAGCATGAAGGACTTCTACTGGGACATCCGCCCCAAGCCGGAATACGGCACCATCGAACTGCGGGTGTGCGACACGCCGCTGACGGTGGAGCGCGCCGCCGGGCTAGCCTGCTACCTGCAGGCGCTGTGCTGCTATCTGCTCGAGGGCATGGAGCCCGCGCCGCGCGAGGAGGATTACCTGGTGTACAACTACAACCGCTTCCAAGCCTGCCGCTTCGGCTTGGACGGCACCATCGTCCATCCGCAGACGCATGAAGCGAAAACGCTGCGTGAAGACATTCTCTCCACCCTGGAGCGCATCCAGCCCTTCGCTGCGGCGCTGGGCGGCGAAGCTGCGCTGGCGCACATACGGCAAGCCGCACAGGCGGGCAGCGACGCCAGCTACCTGCGCGACAAGCGTGCGCAATGCGGTAGCACCGAAGGCATGGTCAACGAGGCGGTGCGCCGCTTCCGCGAGGATTTCGAAATTGCATGACGCCCGAGTCTTCGCTGCCCGGGGCGGCTTCAGGCAAGCGATGCCGGCACGGGTGCCGGTGCAGCGGCCAGCATGGCCGACAGCTGCGCCGCCGGCACCGGCTTGCTGTAGTAGTAACCCTGCACCTGATCGCATGAGGCGGCCTGCAGGAAGTCGCGCTGCGCCTCGGTTTCCACCGCTTCGGCCACCACCGTCACGTTCAGCGTCTTGGCCATGGCGACGATCGCACGCGTGATGCCGGCGTCCTTGGTATCGGAGGGAAGTCCGCGCACGAAGGCGCCGTCGATCTTGAGCGTGTCGATCGGCAGGTTCTTGAGCGTCGACAGCGAAGAAAAGCCGGTGCCGAAATCATCGACCGCAATGCGCACGCCCGCTTCCTTGAGCCGCACTATCGTCTTCAGGCTTTCCTCGAAGCGGTCCATGAACATGCTTTCCGTGATTTCCAGCTCCAGCCGCGTCGGGTCCATGCCGGTCTCGATCAGGATTGCGGCGATATCGCGGTGCAATCCCTCGTCGCTGAACTGCGACACCGACAGGTTCACCGCCACGTTCAGGTCCCCGAAGCCCTGTTCGCGCCAGGCGACGGCCTGCCGGCAGGATTCCTCGATCGCCCAGCGTCCGAGCTGGTGGATGAGGCGGGTTTCCTCGGCCAGCGGAATGAAGCGGGTGGGAGGCACCGTGCCCAGCTTGGGATGCGTCCAGCGCATCAGGGCCTCGACGCCGACGATGCGGCCGCCTGGCAGTCCGACCTTGGGCTGGTAATGCATCGAAATCTCGCGGCGCTCGATGGCGGTGCGCAGATAGGTTTCCAGCGTCAGCTTCTCGATCACATGCTCGTTGAGCTCGTTGCAGTAGAAGCGGAAGGCATTCTTGCCGTCGTCCTTTGCCTTGTACATGGCCACGTCCGCGCAGCGCAGCAGCGACTGCTCATTGTGGCCGTCGCGCGGAAACAGGCTGACGCCGATGCTGGCGGTGACATAGAACTCCTGTTCGCCGATGACGAACGGCCAGCGCGCCACCGCCAATATCTTTTCCGCGACCACGGCCACCGTCGCCGGCGCATCGACGTCTTCCAGCAGCACGACGAATTCGTCTCCGCCCAGGCGCGCAATGATGTCGCTTTCGCGCAGGCAGTGCCGGATGCGGGTGGCGACTTCCTGCAGCAGCTGGTCGCCGGCTTCATGGCCCATCGTGTCGTTGACCGTCTTGAAGCGGTCGAGGTCGATGAGCAGCAGGGCCAGCATCCTGCCGTGCCGCTGCGCCTGGTTCATGGCTCGCAGCAGATGGCTGCTGAGCATGCGCCGGTTCGGCAGCGAGGTCAGTGTGTCATGGTAGGCGAGATAGGCCACTTTCTCTTCCGAACGGATGCGCTCCTGGATCTCCTGGCGCAGCTGGCTGTTGGCATGCATGAGTTCCGCGGCCTTGCGTTCGAGGTCGTTGTTCACCTTCTCCAATTCCAGCGTATGCTGGCCGGAACGCGCGGCGAGGTAGGAATCGACGACGGAAAGATGAAAGCTCGTCGCCAGCAGCAGGAAAGCGATGCCGCCCACGGCCCAGGCCAGCCACCAGGCGTTCAGCACGCCGTTTTCGGTGATGCAGACGGCGCCGGCGGGAATATGCGCAGCCGCCATGCCGGTGTAATGCATTCCCGCGATCGACAGTCCCATGACCAGCGCGCCCAGCAGCCGCAGCGGCAGGCCGGAGGCTGCTCGTGCGCCGCGTACGCGCCGGTTGATCGACAGCGCGCCGGTGGAGGCGGCGGCTGCAATCAGGATGGAGGTGAACACCAGCCAGGAGTCGTAGGTGACGGCCGGATTCAATGCCAGCGCCGACATGCCGACATAATGCATGGCGACGATGCCGCCGGCCATCACGGCGCCGGCAACAAGCAGCTGCGGCTTCCTGCCGGAGGGAAGGTTCAGGATATGCAGCGAATAAGCGCTGACGCCGATGGCGATCAGGAGGGACAGCACCGTCGGGCCGAGGTCGTAGAACACCGGGATGGCCAGCTTGAGCGCGAGCATGCCGATGAAATGCATTGCCCAGATGCCCGTGCCCATGGACAGCGCGCTGCCCGCCAGCCAGCAGGCCGCGGCCCGCCGGCTTCTTGCCGCCGCAACGCGGCCGGTCAGGTTGAAGGCGACGAAGGAAGCAAAGACGGCAATGGCGATCGAAAGCATGACGAGCCAGGGCTCGTACCGTGATTCCATGGTGTGTATGTATTCAGGCCAGGTTGAGCCGGCGGACCCCATGTCGCTTCGGCAAGCCGCCAGTCAACTGCTCAACGTGCGAATGGCGCACGCTGCCATGGCGGACCCGGTTCATGATATCCCGAGCCGTATCTTCCAAGCATCTATTTTCCGTCTGAACCGGCGCTTTTCCTGAATCATGCCGCACCAACGTATGGAGTCATACGGAGTTGCCTGGAAAATGCCCCGTTTTCCATGGTGTTTCCAGGGTGTTTAACGGATGGTGCCGATGGCCATCGGCTCCGCCGGCAGCTGGGCCGGTCTTTTCATGGTGGCATTGACAATGGAATCGAAGCGCGGCGCGCCGACCGAACCGCACTGGCGCCTGGTGTTCGGCCGCTGCCCCAGCGGCACGCTGTAGCCGATGCGCATGGCGGTGCTGCCGGCGCCGTCGTTCTGTTCGCGGACGACCTGCAGATTCCATCGGTCGCGCGTCAGGGTCAGGTCGAAGCGCTCTGAGCTGCTCGTGCTGGCATAGCCGCCATGCAGCTGAAGGCAGTCGTCGAAGAAATGGGAATAGCGGACGCGGTTCGACGATTGAGATTCGCTGCGCATGGCGGCCGCATCGCCGAAATAGCTGGCCTGGTTCAAGTCATGCTTGAGTTCGAGCCTGGAGACGGGCGAGGGGCGCAGGTTGAGACTGAGCTGGTAGCCGTCGGTGCGCCCGGATGCCGGCAGCTGGATGCCGGCCATGCCCGCATCCAGCGTATCCGGGTCGGTGAGCGTCGATACCGCCGACGAGGCGGCCGCATTGGCCTCGACCTTGTACGCGGAAATACCGAGGTCGGACAGGTATTCGTAATGGTCCCAGTATTTCTTCGCGCCCAGCAGGTAGCCTTGCTGCTGTACCGCCGCAATGCCCGAGCTGCCGTCCGTGGCGCTATGCAGCTGCGACCCGGCGATACGGAATCGCACGTTTTTCTTGGGCGCGAAGATGCCGTTGACGACCACTTCCGATTGCTGTTCCCGGTGGGTAAGGGTGCCACCCACGCCGAACTGCTTCGACAGGGCACGGCCGTAATCCAGGGTCAGGGCCGGAGCCACCGTGTACTGCTCGAGCTTGGCGTCCCATTTTTCCTGCTGGCCGTTGTAGCCGATCATTGCGCGGTCGCGCGCGAGGCCGAAATAGCCGGGCGCATGCATGCCGCCCTGCAGGTCCGGCAACTGGCCGAGGATGTCCTGGTCCGGTTTCGGTCCCATCGCGGCTGCGCTCACCTGAGTCGAAAAAGTCAGCATGCTCAAGCTTGCATGCCATTTGATGCGATTGAAGAATTGAAAAAGCATGCGTTCCCGGCCTCCCTGTCCAGCTGCTTGACATGGCTCCCTTGCAACGGGCAATAAGAGCGGCAGTATTCTTGAACATTCCGACATGCATGGACAGCACCGGGCAGAAAATAGTTGCATTGAAAAAACTTCAACATCGGAAACGCTGGCGGTTTTACTTGTCGTTGTGATCAATGTGGCATCGGTAATGCCGGCAGGAGATTTGATGTGAACGGGTATTGGTGCGAGAAGCTTTTGTCAATCCATTGTCCATGACAGAAGGCTTCGCATACAATGTTGACATATTGAGCATTCCGCGTTGCATCGTGTCCAGAACCCTAATCCATTTCATGTCTTCCAATGACCTCTGACGCTACTCCGGCCGCTCCGCTCAGCATCGGCTCGGTCGAGCGCGAGACCGGCTTGTCCAAAGATACGCTGCGCATCTGGGAACGGCGCTACGGATTCCCGCAGCCCGGACGGGATGCTTTCGGCGAGCGCATCTATGCGCTGGAAGACGTGCGCAAGCTGCAATTGCTCA
Organism: Noviherbaspirillum malthae; assembly: GCF_015352985.1. Classification (GTDB taxonomy): domain Bacteria; phylum Pseudomonadota; class Gammaproteobacteria; order Burkholderiales; family Burkholderiaceae_D; genus Noviherbaspirillum; species Noviherbaspirillum malthae. The sequence continues at coordinate 125,467 of NZ_JACYXF010000001.1, forward strand.
AGCGGCTGATCGACATCGGGCATCGGCCGGGAAAGATTGTCGATCGCAATATCGAGGAATTGCAGGCGCTTGCGCAAGGCATCGCCCGCACCGCGTTGCCGCTGCGTATCGAAGACGGTGAAAGGGAAGAACTGCAGCATTATCTCGATCTGTGCAAGACGCACCGCTTCGAGGAATTTCGCCGAATGCTTTCGCAGGACCTGCTGCGGCTCGGGCTGTTCGGATGCGTGGTCAACATCATTGCGCCGCTCAACCATATCGTGGGCAGGCATTGGGCCAACGGCAGCCTTGCCGTCTTTGAAGAGCACCTCTATACCGAGTCGGTGCAGATCGTGCTGCGCAATGCGATTGCCGCCGTTCCGAGACCGCACGGCGGCGCCGGACGGCCGCGCGTCCTGCTGACCACTTTTCCCCAGGAGCAGCACGGACTCGGCCTGCTGATGGCGGAAGCCATCTTCGCGCTGGAAGGCGCAAGCTGCATCTCGCTCGGCGTGCAGACGCCGATCATCGAAATTTCCAGGGCCGCCGAAACGCAGCATGCCGACATCGTTGCACTCTCGTTTTCTTCCGCAATGAACGGCAACCAGGCGCTCGAAGGCCTGCGCGATCTGCGCGCCGGCTTGAAGCCGGATACCGAAATCTGGATAGGCGGCGGCTGTGCGGTGCTGGCCCGCCGTCCGCCGCCCGGCATTGTCGTGCTCGACCTTTCCGACGTCGCAGCGCAGCTCGGTGAATGGTATCGCCGCCGCAATCCGCACGATCCGCATTGAGCAGCCGCCGCGGCGGTCGTTAATGTGCATGATCTCCGGCACTCGAACTCGTTGCCGTTGTCATAATGCCGATGCCGTGAAATGAACTTGCCTTATCAGGGAGAAACATTTCGCTGGCAGTTGTCATGGTTCAAGCCAGGTCGGAAACTTCTGCAGATCCGATATGAATGCCATGGTGTTCAACCTGCGCAACTCACTTGCAGCTCCTTATTCCAAGCATCGTGTCAAACATGTCCGGAAAGGGGTTTCCACGCTTTTCTTTGGTAAAATCAATTGGTTAACTAATCTCGAAGGTGCGTGATGCTGTACCCAGAACTCTTCAAATCGCTCGAACAAGTCCGCTGGAACATGGAAAAAGACATTCCGTGGGACCAGTTTGATGCATCGAAATTGTCGGACGAGCAAGCCCAGACCATCAGGATGAATGCGATCACCGAATGGTCCGCATTGCCCGCGACCGAAATGTTTTTGCGCGACAATCGCGGCGACAGTGATTTCTCCGCGTTCATGTCCGTCTGGTTCTTTGAAGAGCAGAAGCATTCGCTGGTACTGATGGAATATCTGCGCCGTTTCCGTCCCGAACTGGTTCCGACCGAAGAGGAACTGCATAACGTGCGTTTCGAATTCGATCCCGCGCCTCCGCTCGAAACGCTGATGCTGCACTTCTGCGGCGAGATCCGCCTGAATCACTGGTACCGCTGCGCCTCCGATTGGCATACCGAGCCGGTCATCAAGGCCATCTACAAGATCATCAGCCAGGACGAAGCCCGCCATGGCGGCGCTTACCTGCGCTACATGAAGAAGGCGCTGGGCGAAGTGGGCGATTCGGCACGTGCCGCATTTGCCAAGATCGGCGTACTGATGGCCTCCGCGCGCCGCACCGAAAAGCCGCTGCACCCGACCAACCTGCACGTCAACCAGTCGCTGTTCCCGAATGACACCGTGCAGAGCCGCCTGCCGGATCCGAACTGGCTGGAACGCTGGCTCGACGGCCAGATCAAGTTCGACGGCGAGTGGGAAAAGAAGGTGGTCGACCGCATCCTGCACAACATGTCGCTGCTGTTCGAACGTACCTTCGAGTCGGTGCAGGACCTGAACCGCTACCGCAAGGAAGTCACCGCGCGCCTGCAACCGGGGCAGCTGAAGCCGGCCGCCTGAGCGCCGGCGCCGGACGCATCAAGACCGCAGGACGCAATCGCGTTACACTCGAGGGCCGCAGGGAATTTCCTGCGGCCCTTTTTCTTTTTTCGTTTCTTTTTCCTTTGCTCCATGCCTGAATTCGAAAAGAAACTCTGCCGCCGCGACGAACTCGCCGGGCGCATCGCCCGTCTGCCCAAGCCCGTGGTGCTGACCAACGGCGTCTTCGACATCCTGCACCGCGGCCATGTCACCTATCTCGCGCAGGCGAGGGCGCTCGGCGCGTCGCTGGTCGTCGCCGTCAACACCGATGCCTCGGTCAGGCGCCTCGGCAAGGGCGACGACCGGCCGGTCAATGCCTGCGAGGACCGCATGGCCATTCTGGCGGCGCTGGAATCGGTCAGCATGGTCGTGCCCTTCGATGAAGACACCGCGCTCGAAGTGGTGCAGGAAGGGCGTCCGGACATCTACGTCAAGGGCGGCGACTATGACATGAACGCCATTCCCGAAGGCCGCGCCGTGGCTGCCTATGGCGGACGCGCGGTGGCCATCGATTTCGAACACGACCGCTCCACCACCAAGCTGCTGGCGAAGGTGCGGAAAGCCTGAAGGGGACTGCAATGACAGACGCTTCCTTTGTCCCATTGGTTGAAGCGACGCGCGGCGGACACACGGAATCGATTCACCATGGCGCCGTGGCGGTCGTCAATGCGCGCGGCGAATTGCTGTATCACGCCGGCGATCCCGACTTCCTGACCTTCACCCGTTCGACCATCAAGCCATTCCAGGCGCTTCCCTTCCTGCAGGACGGCGGCCACGAGAAATTCGGCTTCGAATCCCGCGAACTGGCGCTGCTGTGCGCCAGCCATTCCGGCGAAGCCATGCATACCGAGACGGTGGAACGCATGCTGCGCAAGGCCGGCTGCGACGAGCATCATCTGCGCTGCGGCTGTCATGTTCCGCTGTACTACCCAACGCATGACAAGGCGCCCGATGCCGGAGCGAGCTTCAACCAGCTGCACAACAATTGCAGCGGCAAGCATGCGGGATTTCTCGCCTGGTGCATCCAGCACGGCAAGCCGCTGGACAATTACGTCGAGCCCGCGCATCCGCTGCAGCAGTCGGTGCGGCAAAGCCTCGCAGAGGTAACCGGTCTCGCGCCGGACGCCATGCCGATGGGAATCGACGGCTGTTCTGCGCCGAATTTCGCATTGCCGCTGTCACGTCTGGCGCTGGCTTATTCCAGGCTGGCACAGGGCGACCGCGATCCGGTCTACGGCAGCGTGATGGGCGACCTGTTCGACGCCATGACCGGCCATCCCGAACTGGTGTCGGGCAGCGGCCGCAGCGATCTTGCCTTCATGCAAACCGCGCCGGGCGACTGGGTGGCCAAGATCGGCGCCGAGGCGGTGCAGGCGATCGGCATACGCTCGATGGGCATCGGCATCGCCATCAAGATTGCCGACGGCAATACGCGGGCGCTTCTTCCCGCCGCCGTTGCCGTGCTGAAGCAGATCGGCGCCATCGATGGAGTCGACGATACGCCGCTGGCTTCCTGGGCCAGCCCGCAGATCAACAATTGCAGGGGTGTGCACACCGGCGGCCTGCGCGCGGTGTTCACACTCGCCGGACATTGAAGAGGAACATGATGGAAAGAAGAACCCTGCTGAAGACGGCGCTCGCAGCACTGCTGGTCCCTGCCGCCGCCCGCGCCGCGGCGCCCGCCATCCAGGTATTCAAGACGCCGAGCTGCGGATGCTGCCATGCCTGGGTTGATCACCTCCGCGAAAACGGATTCACGGTGAAAGCGACCGATGTGGAGGACACGGCACCCTACCGCAGCAAGTACAAGGTGCCGAATGAACTGGCTTCCTGCCATACCGGCGTGGTCGCCGGTTATGCGCTGGAGGGACATGTGCCTGCGGCCGACATCAAGCGCCTGCTCGCGGAACGCCCTAAAGCCTACGGGCTGGCGGTGCCGCGCATGCCGATGGGCTCGCCCGGCATGGAAGGAGACCGCAAGGATCCTTTCGATGTCATCCTGATCAGGCAGGACGGCAAGCATGCCGTCTACCGCCACTACGGCGCCTGATACAAATCCCGGGGCATGTTACACCCTGGGATTTGTATAACGCGGAGCAAGCCGCGCAGCCCGGGCGGCGCGGCTGCAGACTTCAATGCTGGTGAAGCGCGGGAACGGGGGTGGCCTGCTGTCCCGGCTGCTTGCCCGCGTCTTCCACTAGGACCGACACCTCGGTCTTGCCCGCCTTTTCGAAGCTGAGCGTCAGCGGAATCTTTTCGCCCGCCTTCAAGGGCTGGTTCAGTCCCATCAGCATGATGTGATAGCCGTTGCCCGGCTTCATTTCCACCTTTGCGCCGGGCGGCAGGCCGATTTCGCCGACCTCACGCATCTTCATCACATTGCCTTCCATCGACATGGTGTGGATCTGCGCCGATTTCGCGACGGGAGATGTCACGCCGACGAGCCGGTCGCCCTGGCTTCCCTTGTTTTCAATGCTCAGATAGGCCGCTCCGCCGGGCTGATGCGCGACGGTCGGACGCGCATAGGGATGCCCAATCTGCAATTGCTTTACCGTGTATTCATGGGCATGCGAGACGCCGGCCAGCAGAACGGCGAACGTGAGGAATGAGAGGCGATGCAGGGTCATGAAAAATCCTGGTGATAAGAAATAAACAGGCTCAGCTTCCGCCGGCGAAGCCATTCTGCCGCCAGGCTTCGTAGACGACCACGGCGACCGTGTTGGACAGGTTGAGGCTGCGGTTATCGGGCCGCATCGGCAGCCGGATGCGCTGCGCAGGCGGGAAGGAATTGCGCAGCTCCGGCGCCAGCCCGCGCGTTTCGGAGCCGAACACGAAGACGTCGCCGGGGCGGAACTCTAGGTTCGCAAACGGCGCGGAGCCGTGCGTCGTCATCGCGAACATGCGCTGCGGATCGGGCGACTGCGCGGCGAGAAAGGCTTCCCAGCTCGCGTGCACTTTCATCGTCGCGTAATCATGATAGTCGAGGCCGGCGCGCCGCATCTTCGCATCGTCGAGCGGAAAACCGAGCGGCTCCACCAGATGCAGCTGCGCGCCGGTGTTGGCGCACAGGCGGATCACATTGCCGGTATTGGGCGGAATCTCGGGCTCAACCAGAACCACATGGAACAAAACGGCCTCCTTGCTTGTTGATCAATGTTGCGGCGTGCGGGCGAAGACGAAATTCGTGACCCGGGCGGCGCCGAAACGCTTGAGCGTCGCAGCGACCTCATTCAGCGTGTCGCCGGTGGTCATGATGTCATCGACGATGCCGACATGGCGGCCGCGAATCAGGTCTATCGATGGTGCAGCCACCGTAAAGGCACCGCGCACGTTTTTCTGCCGCTCGTCCGGGTGCAGCAGCGACTGGGCGCGGGTTTCGCGCTGCCGCAGCAGCAGTTGCCTGTGCAGCGGGATGCCGAGCATGCGCGACAAGGGCCGGGCAATTCCCAGCGCCTGGTTGAAGCCGCGGTCCGCGAGGCGGCCTACCCCCAGGGGCACTGTCGCAAGCAGTTCCGGTAATATCAGCCTGTCATGCCGCAGCATGGCGTCACGCATCACCGCCGCCATGACGGGGGCCAATGCCAGCTGCCCGCCGAACTTCAGACCGAGCGCCATGCGGTCATGCGGCGCCGCGTAATCGCAGGCAGCGACAGTCGCATCGAACGACGGCGGCTGCCGCAGGCATTGGCCGCAGCGTTCATGCGCGCCTGCCGGCGTGGGCAGCGTCATCGCGCAGCAGCGGCAGCGCGGCGTTGCAATCTCGAAAAAGCAAGTCTTGCAGGCGTCGCAAAGGCTGTCGCACGCCGATGCGCCGCACAGCGCGCAGGAAGACGGCAGCAATGCCGGCAGCCGGGCGAGGGCAGAGCGGGACCAGTGACGCAGGCTGGAGAACATGAAGCGGGCGAATGTTCAAACGTGTAAACTGGCCGCATTATCTCATCGCCCGACCGGATTTTTCCTTGGCTTCAGCACATTCTTCCGACAGTTCCGCATCCAGCGGTCCGATCGACCTGCGGACCGTCCGCCGTCTTTTTTCCGATCCGGCACGCATCAGGGAATCGGATTTCCTGCGCAGGGAGATTGCCCAGCGCATGCATGAACGCCTGTTGCTGATCAAGCTGCAGCCGAAAGACGTCCTGGATCTGGGCTGCGGCGAGGGGGCCGATCTGGCCGGGCTGCAGTCGCGCTATCCGCAATCGCGCATCATCGGCATCGATGCTTCTTCTGCTCTCCTTGATGAGGCGCGCAGGCATCGCGAGCAGGTGATGTCATCGATGCAGCGTCTCTTTTCCAGATGGCTGCCGGGGAAGGGAGGCGCCGGCGATGCGGTGCACATGATCTGCGGCGACTTCGCCCGCCTGGCGCTGCAGACCGGCTCGGCCGATCTCATCTGGTCCAACCTTGCGCTGCACTGGCATCCGCAGCCGGACCTCGTCTTTTCCGAATGGCGCCGCGTCCTGCGCATCGACGGCCTGCTCATGTTTTCCTGCTTCGGCCCGGATACCTTCCGCGAAGTCCGCGATGCCTTTGCCGAAGTCGACGATGCCGCGCATGCGTTCTCGTTCGTCGACATGCATGATTTCGGAGATATGCTGGTCAATGCCGGCTTTTCCACGCCGGTGATGGACATGGAAAAGATCACGGTGACCTACGATTCCGGCGCGAAGCTGCTGGCCGACGTGCGCGCCTGGGGCGGCAACCCGCTGCTGACGCGCCGCCGCGGCCTGCTCGGCCGCAGCGCGCACGCCAGGATGCTCGAGGTTCTGGAGGGCCGGCGCAACGCCGAGGGAAAAATACCGCTCACCTTCGAAGTGGTGTACGGCCATGCCTTCCGTCCCGCTCCACGCAAGACTTCGAGCGGAGAGGCAATCATCCGTTTCGATCCGCATCGCAAACCGTAAGTGCGCGCAAATGCGGCCGCGCGATCCGTATGCCGATCCAGGCGCGGCCGACTGTGATCAAAACATCAATGCGCCACAGCCGAATCCACCCGCAAAAGCGGCGCCGGGGCGGCCGTTGCGGCTGGTACGCGACAATTTTTTCCGCTTGATAAGCAGCTAAGTCTGGCCTTATACTTCCGTGGTTTTGCGTAGTGATTGTATCCCTTAGTCCGTAGCCGCAATCAGGATTTTTTATGGCGTCGCGCGAATGGATTTTGAGGCGCAATTGTTCGATCTCGCCGCGGCAGCTGGTCGCAGTTTATGTAGCGTTGTGCATGACTTCGCTGCTGATTGCGACGGTGTTTGCGCTGCGCGGCGCCTGGTACATCCTCGGCTTTGCCATATTGGAAATGTTGGCGGTGGGAACTGCCTTTTTCCTGTATGCTCGCCATGCCAATGACCGGGAACGGATTGAACTGGCAGACGACTGCCTCCTCGTTGAACTGATTCAAGTGGAGCGCATTCGGCAATTCAGGCTGGATCCGCGCAGTACGCGCGTTGCATCGCCCGAATCGCGACATGCGCTGATTTCGCTGGAGACGCGGGATTGCAAGGTGGAAGTCGGCCGGTTTTTGACGGAATGGAGAAGACGGGAGCTCGCCCGGGAATTGCGAAGCGAGCTGGCGTCAAGAAAAATTACAGGATTCCAATTTTAGGTTTTTGAGGAAAATATGAAACTTGCGAAGCGCCTCCAAACACTGATGCTCGGTGCGTCGCTCCTGATGGCCGGTATGCCAGCATGGGCGGTGGTGGATAGTCAGGGCGGCCCTGCCGTGCGTCAGTTGAATTTCCAGCAGCCGGTCACCAAGATCGCTGAAGAAATCTACTCGCTGCATAACCTGATGCTGGTTATCTGCCTGGCGATTTTCATCGGCGTCTTCGGCGTCATGTTTTATTCCATCCTCAAGCATCGCAAGTCTCTCGGCCACAAGCCCGCCACTTTCCACGAAAGCACCGCAGTCGAAATCGCCTGGACCGTCGTTCCTTTCCTGATCGTCATCGGCATGGCATTGCCTGCAACGAAAACCGTGGTGGCAATGAAAGACACTTCCAACGCCGACATCACCATCAAGGCGACCGGCATGCAGTGGAAGTGGGGTTACGATTACCTCAAGGGCGAAGGCGAAGGCATCTCCTTCCTGTCCGCCCTGTCGACGCCGCGCGAGCAGGTCGTCGATCCCACCAAGGTCAAGAACGACAACTACCTGATCGAAGTCGACAATCCCGTCGTCGTTCCGGTCAACAAGAAAATCCGCATCGTCACCACCGCCAACGACGTCATCCACGGCTGGACCATCCCGGCCTTCGGCGTCAAGCAGGATGCGATCCCCGGCTTCGTCCGCGATACCTGGTTCCGTGCGGAAAAGACCGGCGTCTACCGCGGCCAGTGTGTGGAGCTGTGCGGCAAGGAACACGCCTTCATGCCCATCGTCGTCAACGTGGTGAGCGAGGAGGAGTACAAGAAGTGGGTCGACGGCAAGAAGAAGGAAATGGCTGCACAGGCTGATGATCCGAACAAGACTTATACCGTCGACGAGCTGAAGCAGCGCGGCGAAAAGGTGTACGCAGCCAATTGCGTGGCCTGCCATCAGGCCAATGGCAAGGGCGTACCGGGCGCATTCCCCGGGCTTGACGCTTCCGCTGTCGTCACCGGTCCCAAGGGGCCGCAGATCGGCATCCTGCTGAACGGCAAGGGAGCGATGCCGCCTTGGAAGGGCGTATTGAACGACACCGATATTGCTGCCGTGATCACCTATACACGCAACTCCTGGTCCAACAAGGCACAGGAAAATATTGTTCAACCGGCTGAAGTGCTGGCTGCGCGCAAGTAATAAGAGAATTAGGAGATTGAGATGAGCACCACCGTAGTCGATCACGCCCACGATCACTCTCACGACCACGCGCATGACCATCCGCACGGCTGGCAGCGCTGGTTGTTCGCAACCAATCACAAGGACATCGGTTCGCTGTACCTGTGGTTCTCCTTCATCATGCTGCTGTCCGGTGGCGTACTCGCCCTGGGCATCCGCGCCGAGCTGTTCCAGCCCGGCCTGCAGCTGGTTCAGCCGGAGTTCTTCAACCAGCTGACCACCATGCACGGCCTGATCATGGTGTTCGGCGCGATCATGCCGGCCTTCGTCGGCTTCGCCAACTGGATGATCCCGCTGCAGATCGGCGCATCCGACATGGCGTTCGCCCGCATGAACAACTTCTCGTTCTGGCTGCTGCCGCCGGCGGCGATCCTGCTGGCCGCGTCCTTCCTCGTGCCCGGCGGCGCGACGGCTGCCGGCTGGACGCTGTATGCGCCGCTGTCGACCCAGATGGGCATCGGCATGGACATGGGCATCTTCGCGATGCACATCATGGGCGCATCGTCGATCATGGGTTCCATCAACATCATCGTCACCATCCTCAACATGCGCGCTCCCGGCATGACATTGATGAAGATGCCGATGTTCTGCTGGACCTGGCTGATCACCGCCTACCTGCTGATCGCCGTGATGCCGGTTCTCGCCGGCGCGATCACCATGACGCTGACCGACCGCCACTTCGGCACCTCGTTCTTCAACGCTGCCGGCGGCGGTGACCCGGTCATGTACCAGCACATCTTCTGGTTCTTCGGCCATCCCGAGGTCTACATCATGATTCTGCCGGCGTTCGGCATCGTGTCGCAGATCATCCCGGCCTTCGCCCGCAAGCAGCTGTTCGGCTACGCATCGATGGTCTATGCAACCGCATCGATCGCGATCCTGTCGTTCATCGTCTGGGCACACCACATGTTCACCACCGGCATGCCCGTGACCGCGCAGCTGTTCTTCATGTACGCGACCATGCTGATCTCGGTGCCCACCGGCGTGAAGGTGTTCAACTGGATCGCCACCATGTGGAAGGGCTCGATGACCTTCGAGACCCCGATGCTGTTCGCCGTCGGCTTCATCTTCGTGTTCACGATGGGCGGCTTTACCGGCCTGATCCTCGCGGTTACGCCGATCGACATCCAGATGCAGGATACCTATTACGTGGTGGCGCACTTCCACTACGTGCTGGTGGCCGGCTCGCTGTTCGCGCTGTTCGCAGGCTTCTACTACTGGGGTCCGAAGTGGACAGGCTTCATGTACAACGAAGGCCGCGGCAAGTTCCACTTCTGGGGCTCGATCATCACCTTCAACATTACCTTCTTCCCGATGCACTTCCTGGGTCTGGCAGGCATGCCGCGCCGCTATGCCGACTACCCGGCGCAGTTCACCGACTTCAACATGATCGCTTCGATCGGCGCATTCGGTTTCGGCCTGATGCAGGTGTACTTCCTGTTCGCCGTGGTGATCCCGTCGATCAAGGGCGGCAAGCCGGCGGAAGCCAAGCCCTGGGATGGTGCGGAAGGCCTTGAGTGGACCGTGCCGAGCCCGGCGCCGTTCCACACCTTCGAAGTGCCGCCAACCGTCAAGTAACATAAGGCCGAGGGGCAGGGCTCAACACCTGCCCCGATGCACATTGGCACGCATGCACCTATGCCGGATTCAAAAAAACCCAATAACCTGAAAACCGCGCTGATTATTGCCTCGATCGCGGCAGCATTCTTCATCGGCTTTTTCATCAAGCGCATCTGGTTTGCCTGATATGGAACAACAACCGAACATGAACGGGCAGCACAGCAAACTGAACAAGCAGATGCTTGGCAAGCTGCTCGTGGTGGCGGTAATGATGTTCGGATTCGGCTATGCGCTGGTGCCGATCTACAAGAAGATCTGCGAGATCACCGGCATCAACCTGCTGACGCCGAAGGACTCGATGGTCGGCGACATCAAGAATACGCAGGTCGACAAGACCCGCACGATCACGATTGAATTCGATGCCAACGTGCAAGGGCCGTGGCGGTTCCGGCCGACGGTGACCAGCATGCAGGTGCATCCGGGTGAAATGGCGCAGGTTGTGTATGAGGTCGTCAACACCCAGTCGCGCAACATCGACGCACAGGCGATTCCGAGCTATGCGCCGCAGCAGGCATCCAGCCATTTCAAGAAGATGGAGTGCTTCTGTTTCAAGCAGCAGACGCTGGGGCCGAACGAGGCAAAACAGATGCCGGTCGTGTTTTATGTCGATCCGGCCTTGCCAAAGGATGTAAAGACGATAACCTTGTCATATACATTCTTTGAAATCGGCGGACCTGGCAAGAAGTCCAGCTGAGGACACGCCGCCATGGATGACATGAACAAACCGGCGCAGCGCAAGGCATCGTTCGGTGCGACGGTCAAGGCAGTGCTGTGGTCCTTCTTCGGCGTCAGGAAAAGAAGCGACTACGAGAAGGATGCGCAGCAGTTGAATCCGGTGCATGTCATCATTGCCGGAATCATTGCAGCAATCATATTCGTTGCGACGCTCCTGCTCATCGTGAAGAGCGTCGTGGCAAAGTAACTACTTAAAATTTGTATTGGGAGATGGAAATGAGTTCTCAGCACGCTGGCAAGGCACCGTACTATTTCGTGCCCGGTCCGTCCAAGTGGCCGGTTCTGGCAGGGTCGTCCCTGCTTCTGACGATGGCAGGCGCCTCGGCATGGGTGAACGGCTACAACTGGGGTCCGATCGCCAATATCATCGGCATCATTGCAACGGTGATCGTGCTGTTCAAGTGGTTCGGCGAAGCCTTTTCGGAATCGGAAAGCGGTCTCTACAGCTCCCGCATCGACGTCTCTTTCCGCTGGAGCATGAGCTGGTTCATTTTCTCCGAAGTCATGTTCTTCGCCGGCTTCTTCGGCGCCCTGTTCTATGCGCGCAGCGTCACGATGCCCTGGCTGGCCGACATCGACCACAAGCTGCTCTGGCCGGATTTCTCCGCGCAGTGGGGCAATACGCCGGCAGGAACGATCGATCCGTTCACCAAGATGGGTCCGTTCCCGATCCCGACCATCAATACCGCGCTGCTGCTGGCTTCCGGCGTAACCCTGACCATTTCCCACCACGCCCTGCGTGCAGGCGAGCGTGGCAAGACGGCGTTCTGGCTGCTGGCCACCATCATCCTCGGCGCCATCTTCATGGGCTTCCAGGTCTATGAGTACATGCATGCCTACAGCGACCTGAACCTGAAGCTCACTTCCGGCATCTACGGTTCGACCTTCTTCATGCTGACAGGCTTCCACGGCTTTCACGTGACGCTGGGCGCCATCATGCTGGCTGTCGTGCTGTACCGCGTCATGAAGGGCCACTTCACTCCGGAAAACCATTTCGGTTTCGAAGGCGCCGCATGGTACTGGCACTTCGTCGACGTCGTCTGGCTCGGCCTCTACGTCGTCGTGTACTGGCTGTAAGGATTCATAGCAGAAAAAAAGCCGCACTACGGTGCGGCTTTTTTTCTGCGTGACCTGCACAGTGATGGACTGCTTGCCTGCCGGGCTGTTTAGGGGCTCAGCGAATGCCGGTCGGCTGTATCCAGCCCTGGCTGTGTGCAATCAGGATCAGGATGAACAGCGTGATGGAAAAGCCGACCCGAAACGCCAGCGCCTTCACGGTACGATTGCTCTTGCCCTTGTCTTTCATCAGGAAGAGCAGTGCGGAACCGAGGCTGGCCAGAATGAGCAGGAAGGCAATGGCGACGAGGATTTTCATCAAGGTGTGCAGGATAGGATGACCGAAGCTGCGGAGTCTGGAAGCAGGCTTCTCTTCGGTCCGGTTAAAAAGACATTGTAATGCCATTGACCTTCCGTTTTCGCTGGATCCCTTTCCTTGCCGCCGTGACAGTCGCGGTGATCGGTTTCATGCTTGGCAACTGGCAAACCCGCCGGGCTCATGAGAAGGAAGCCATCGAGGCCAAACTTCAGGAGCGCTCCCATTCGGCGGTCCTTGCTCTGGACGGCGCGCCGAAAAACGCCGGCGAAATGGAATACCGCCGCGTCAGCGCCAAGGGAAGCTTCGTTGGCAACTGGACCATTTACCTGGAAAACCGGCCCTACCAGGGATCTCCGGGTTTTTATGTCCTCTCGCCGTTGAAAATCGACGGGTCCGACATGCATATCCTGGTAGTGCGGGGATGGGTCAAGAGAGACGCGACAGACCGCGCCAAATTGCCGCCCATCGCGACACCGACGGGTCTGGTCGAGATCATCGGGACGGCGCGTGCCAATACCGGTCATGTACTCCAGCTGGGCACGGCAGAACCCTTGAAACCCGGTGCGATCGTGCAGAATGCCGAGATCGCCGACATTGGCCGCGCGGCCGGCATTGCACTGCAGCCGTTTGTCGTCGAGCAGACGTCGGATGCGGCCGACGGACTGGTCCGGGACTGGCCGCGCCCCTCATCCGGTGCGGACAAGCACCGCGGCTATGCCTTCCAGTGGTATGCGCTGGCAGCCACCGCCCTTTTATTTTTTGTCGTCACAGGATTTCGACGTGGAAAAAAGTCAACGTAAAAATACCGGCCGCTGGAAGCTGTTCGCGGTGCTGGCTGTGTGCGCCTCGCCGCTCATCGCTTCCTACCTGACCTACTACGTGATCAAGCCCGAGGGCCGGACCAATTACGGCGCCCTGATCGATCCTCGCGCCTATCCGATGCCGCAGCTCAACACCGCCGCGCTCGACGGCGCGCCGGCCAATCTCCAGCAGTTCAAGGGCAAGTGGATCATGATGATTGCGGACGGCGGCGAGTGCCAAGAAGCGTGTCGCAAGCGCCTGCATGACATGCGGCAGCTGCGGCTCGCCCAGGGCAAGGACATGGACCGCATCGAGCGCGTCTGGCTGATCACCGACAAGCAGCCGCTCGACACCGTGCTGATGCGCGAATACGACGGCACCCACATGCTGCGCTCCGACGCGCAGGCGGTGAAGTCCTGGCTGCCGAGCGATCAGGCATCCGCCTACACCGATCACATCTACATGATCGACCCCCTGGGCAATCTGATGATGCGCTTTCCGAAGGATGCTGATCCGAACAAGATCAAGAAGGATCTTGCCAAGCTGCTCAAGGCTTCCAGAATAGGTTAGGCGGGCACATGCTGATTCAACTTGGCTTGATGGGTCTGCTTGCGGCGCTGCTGCCGCTGTCCATCGTCTGGGTATCCGGCGATGCCAACAAATACCGCAAACTGGTCTGGGTCACGGTTTTCCTGACCTTCGACCTGATCATGTTCGGCGCCTTCACCCGCCTGACCGATTCGGGACTGGGCTGCCCCGACTGGCCGGGCTGCTACGGCCATGCCAATCCGCTGCAGGCGCACGAGCATATCAGCGCCGCCGAAGCCGCCATGCCGACCGGCCCCGTGACTGTCGCCAAGGCCTGGATCGAAATGATCCACCGCTACCTCGCCATGGCGGTCGGCGTGCTGATCATTTCCATCATGGCGATCGCCTGGCGCGGATGGATCAAGTCGCGCCGCTCCAATCCGCGCTTTTCGCCCTGGCTGCCGACCTTCCTGTTCGGCTTCGTCTGCCTGCAGGGCGCCTTCGGCGCCTGGACGGTGACCTTGAAATTGCAGCCGGTCATCGTCACCATCCACTTGCTGCTGGGCCTTTCCCTGCTCATGCTGCTGGTGTGGCTCGGGGAGCGCGAAAATGCACATCCCGCCGTGACATCTGGCGCTGCCCGACTGAAGCTTCCGGCGACGCTGGCGCTCATGTTGCTGTTCGTCCAGATTGCACTCGGCGGCTGGGTCAGCACCAACTATGCCGCGCTGGCCTGCCTCGACTTTCCGCTGTGCCATGGCAAGGTGTTGCCCGACATGGATTTCGACAATGGATTCACGCTCTGGCGCCATCTGGGCAAGACTGCCGAGGGTGATTACCTGCCGTTCCCGGCGCTGACGGCGATCCACTGGGTGCATCGCAACTTCGCCTTCGTGGTGATTGCCGCCGTCGCCTGGGCCGGACATAAAGCCTTGCGCATCAAGGGGTTCGAGAGGCTTGGGAAATGGCTGCTGATGGCTGTGGCATTCCAATTCCTGACAGGAATGTCAACGATTTTCCTGAAGTGGCCGCTGGCGTTGGCCGTGGTGCACAATGGCGGCGCGGCCGTCCTTGTGCTTGTGCTGACCATGTTAAACTATCGGGCTCGCATACCTGAGCAGGCCGCTGCGAGCCGCAGCGCAACGCAACTTTCGGCCGCATGACACTCAAGTGACTACCCTGACCGTACAACCCAACCGCCTGGCCCAGTATTGGGCTTTGACCAAGCCGCGCGTTACGCAGCTCGCCGTCTTCTGCGCGGTCATCGGAATGTTTCTGGCCGTGCCTGGCCTGCCGGACTGGCGCATTGTCGTTGCCGCCACGATCGGCATCTGGCTGCTGGCCGGCGCAGCCTTCGCGGTGAACTGCCTGGTCGAGCGCGAAATCGATTCACGCATGGCGCGCACCGCGCGGCGACCGATGGCACGCGGCGAAATCACGGTAGGGCAGACGCTGGTGTTTTCCGGCGTGATCGGCGGCGCCGGCATGTGGATTCTTTTCAATTTTGTCAATCCCCTGACGATGTGGCTGACCTTCGCCACCTTCGTCGGCTACGCAGTGATCTATACCATGCTGCTCAAGCCGGCGACGCCGCAGAACATCGTGATCGGCGGCCTGTCCGGCGCCATGCCGCCCGCACTGGGATGGGCAGCCGTCGCCAACGACGTGCCGATGCAGGCATGGATACTCGTCCTGATCATTTTCGTCTGGACGCCGCCGCATTTCTGGGCGCTGGCCCTGTATCGCCGTGACGATTACGCAAAGTCCGGCCTGCCGATGCTGCCGGTAACCCACGGCCTGAAATTCACCCAGTTCCATATCTGGCTGTACACGATCGCGCTGGTGGCGACCACCATGCTGCCGTTCGCGGTGCAGATGAGCGGCTTGATCTACCTTGCGAGCGCCGTTGTGCTCGGCGCCATCTTCCTGTGGTATGCGTGGCAGATCTATCGCCACTACACCGACCTGATCGCCCGCAAGACCTTCGCCTATTCGATCATCTACCTGTCGCTTCTGTTCGTCGCGCTGCTGGTCGATCATTACCTGAAATTCTGACATCATGCGATCCCGATTCCCGCGCCGTGCCGCTGCGCTCATCCTCGCCGGAGCCGGCCTCCTGCTCTCCGCCTGCGACAAGCAGAGCGAAGGCGGCCAGATGCTGCTGTCCCCGGCGCAGTCCAGCTTCAAGAATACCGATGTGACCGGGCTGGATTACGCCAAGGATTTCTCGCTGCCCGACTTCAACGGCAAGACGCGCACGCTGGCCGATTTCAGGGGGAAGGCAGTCGTCGTCTTCTTCGGCTATACCCAGTGTCCCGATGTCTGTCCGACCACCATGGCGGAAATGGCCAACGTGATGCAGCAGCTCGGACCGCAGGCCGACAAGGTTCAGGTCATCTTCATTACGGTGGACCCGGAGCGCGATACGCCCGAGCTGCTTTCCAAGTACGTGCCCGCCTTCGACAAGCGCTTCATCGGTCTGGTCGGCGACAAGGCCGCCACGGAAAAAGTCGCCAAGGATTTCAAGGTCTTCTACCAGAAGGTGCCGGGCAAGGAGCCAGGCAGCTATACGGTGGACCACACCGCCGGCAGCTATGTGTTCGATCCGCAGGGCCGCATCAGGCTCTTCATCCGCCACGGCCAGGGTACCGAACCGATCGTGCACGACCTGAAGCAGCTGCTGTCATGAGAGTTGGTCGTGCCGTTGCCGCTGCAAGGGCATGACGAGGCCGCGGCGATGCCACGAAGGTAATGAACGCAAGCAGCAAACAGCATCGTTAAACAAAAAAGGCGCTCCGAGGAGCGCCTTTTTCATGGCTGCATCGAGATCCGCTTCAGGCGTATGCCGCGAGCGTACCCTTCATCTTCTTCAGTGCCGCGCTTTCGATCTGGCGGATGCGCTCGGCCGATACGCCGAATTCGTCAGCCAGCTCATGCAGCGTCGCGCCAGAACCGTCGTCGTTCGCAAGCCAGCGCGCTTCCACGATGCGGCGGGAACGCGGATCCAGCTTGCCCAATGCCGTTTCCAGGCCTTCCGTTTGCAGGCGGTCGTACTGCTGGGCTTCCAGCGCGCGGGTAGGCTCATTCGCGTCGGTCGACAGATAGGCGATCGGCGCAAACTTGTCATCTTCGTCATCGCTGGGCGCATCCAGAGCGATGTCATGGCCCGACATGCGGGTTTCCATTTCAATCACTTCCTCGCGCTTCACGTTCAACGACTTGGCCAGATCATCGACCTGTGCCGGCGTCATCGCGTCCAGCCCCTCTTTGTGGCTGCGCAGGTTGAAGAACAGCTTGCGCTGCGCCTTCGTCGTTGCCACCTTGACCAGCCGCCAGTTCTTCAGAATGTACTCATGCATTTCCGCCTTGATCCAGTGCATCGCATAGGAAACAAGACGCACGCCCTGGTCCGGGTCGAAACGCTTGACGGCCTTCATCAGGCCGATATTGCCTTCCTGGATCAGGTCGGCATGCGGCAGGCCGTAGCCCAGATAGCCGCGTGCGATCGACACCACCAGACGCAGGTGCGACAGCACGAGCTTTTGCGCGGCTCCGAGGTTGTTTTCCTCTCGAAACTGGCGCGCATAGCGTGTTTCTTCCTCAGGCGTGAGCATGGGAATGCGGTTGACTGCAGAGATGTAAGCCTCGATGTTGCCAAGGTTTCCCGAAAAGCCCAACGCCAGCGCGTTGTTATGGCTTACCGGAACCAGTGCAGACTGTGCAGATGCTTTCATCGTTTCTCCTTCCTTGAAGCGGTGTCCGCCCAAAGGTGAACGGCCCGCTGTTCGAACAACATATTAGCACTCCCAAATGAAGAGTGCTAATCGTGGTTCTCAACAACCCTCATAGGACCGTTCTATTGCAGAAATGGAATAATCCGTCAGGGAGACTTTAGGCCACAGCGCGGCTTGGAAGTTGCGAGGTATCAAACAAAAAAGCAGCCAAACGCAAAAAAGATGCCAAAGCCATGAAGACCCGCTCAGGGAAGCCGGGCAAGGTGGCGGCGCACGCAAAGAAGGGCGCCGGCAAGCCCCAGTCCGGCGCTCAGTGCAAGCAGACCGATCTGCGTCCCTGCATCAAGCGGAACGAGACGGAATTCCGAGGCATATAGTCTTGCGAATTCCGTAATGGCGTTGTTCAGCGGGTTGAGCGCCAGTGCGACCGTGCCCAAGGCGAATGCGCCGGCCAGCACGCCGAGCAGCGCCCCCGAGTAATAGAACGGGCGGCAGATGAAGCCATTGGTGGCGCCGAACATGCGGGCAACGGCAATTTCTTCACGCTGCGTCATCACTTGCAGGCGGATGGTGTTGAATACGACGGCAATCACCACCACCCCCAGCGTGACGGCAAGAAACAGCAATGCCAGGCGCAGCACATGCATCAGCGCCGCCAGGCGCTTCACCCAAGCGGAATCGATCTGCACGTACTCGACGCCGGGAAGCGCCTTGAGCTTGGAAGCAAGCATTTCCACGCGCGCCGCATCGCCGGCATTCTGCACGCCCGACAGCTTCAGCACGTAGGCATCGGGCAGCGGGTTTTCGCCCAGCGCCGTGATCGTATCGGAGAGACCGGTCTTGTCCTTGAGCAGCACCAGGGCCTTTTCCTTCGGAATGAATTCCAGCCTGCCCGTGCTCTCGGAAGCCAGAACGACATTGCGGATCTGGCCGGCCAGTGCTGACGAGCGCTCGCGCGGTGTGTCCATCGACATGAAGATGCTGATTTCCGGCTCCACCGCCAGCTGCTCGGATACCGGCCGGATGTTTTCCAGTACCGTCAATCCGGCAAAGGGCAGGGCGAGGGCAATCGCCACCACCAGTACATTGAGGATGAAGCTGCCGGCCGAAGACACGACATGGCGGACGGCGTCGCCCAGGGCGGCGGCATGCTGCGCGATCCAGCTCATGGCATGGCTCCCGGCGCCGGGCTGGCCGCCTGTCCGGACACGACGCGTCCCTTTTCAAGGCGGATCACGCGCCTCGCACCCTGCAGGATGGATTCGTCGTGGGTGGCAATCACGCAGGTGACGCCGGCCTCGTGGAAAGCCCTGAGCGCATCCATGACCTTGTCCGCGGTGCCGCGGTCGAGGTTGGCGGTCGGTTCGTCGGCAAGAATGATCTGCGGACGGTTGACGATGGCGCGGGCGATCGCTACCCGCTGCTGCTCGCCGCCCGAGAGGGCAAGAGGTTCAGAGGCTGCCTTGTCTTCCAGTCCGACCCTGGAGAGGGCGGCGCGCGCACGCTTGTCGGCATCGGGCCGGCTGGCTCCGGTAACCAGCAGCGGCAGCATGACATTCGCAAGCACGCTGCGGTCGTTGAGCAGGTTGGCCGGCTGGAACATCAGCCCAAGCTTGCGGCGCAGATAGGGAATGCCGGAGGTGCCCAGCCGGCCGATGTCCTGGCCGTTGACCGACACCGTACCCGAGCTGGGGCGCTCCATGGCCGCAATCATCTTCAGCAGGGTGGACTTGCCGGCGCCGGACGGCCCGGCAAGATAAACCAGTTCCCCCGCCTCGATGGAAAGGCTGACGTCGGACAGCGCGGCGCTGGCACCGCTGTTGTTACTGCGGCCGCTGCCGCTGCCGCTGCTGCCGTATTGCTTGGATACCTGGCGAAAATCGATCATGTCAGCAGCGCGTCGACAAACTCTTCCGCATTGAAGGGCTGCAGGTCCTCGATCTTTTCTCCGACGCCGATGAAATACACGGGCACCGGGCGCGTCTTCGCGATGGCGGCCAGGATACCGCCCTTGGCCGTGCCGTCGAGCTTGGTGACCACCAGTCCGGTCAGGCCGAGCGCATCATCGAAAGCCTTGACCTGCGCCAGCGCGTTCTGGCCGGTATTGCCGTCAATCACAAGAAGTACTTCATGCGGCGCCGATTCCATGCCCTTGCCGATGACACGGCGCACCTTTTTCAATTCCTCCATCAGGTGCAGCTGGGTCGGCAGGCGGCCGGCGGTATCGATCATCACGACCTTGGTGCCGCGGGCGCGCGCCGACTGCACGGCATCGAAGGCCACCGCAGCCGGGTCGCCGGATTCCTGCGCGATCACCGACACATTGTTGCGCTGTCCCCAGACGGCGAGCTGCTCGCGCGCCGCTGCCCGGAAGGTGTCCCCCGCCGCCAGCAGCACCGACTGGCCGTGCGACTGCAGGTGCATGGCCAGCTTGCCGATGGTGGTGGTCTTGCCGGCGCCGTTGACGCCGGCGATCATCATGACCAGCGGCTGGTGGCGGCCGAGCACCAGCGGCTTTTGCAGCGGCGCCAGCAGCTCGATGAGCAGGGTACGCAGCGCGGCCTTGACCTGCGCGGCATCGGTCAGCTTCTCGTTCTTAACCTTTTTCTTCAGCGTATCGAGGATGTACTGGGTCGCTTCGACGCCGGCGTCGGATACCAGCAGGGCGGATTCGAGCTCCTCGTACAGGTCGTCGTCGATCCTGGCGCCGACGAACAGCGTGGTCAAGCTGGTCGAGGTTTTCGACAGGCCGGCCTTCAGGCGCCGCATCCACGACTGCTTTTCCTCGGGTGCCGCGGCGGGCGCCGGAACAACCTCGCCTTCTTCCTCTTCGAGGGAGGCTTCGGCCGCAGCCGCTGCCGGAACCGGATCGGCGGCTGGCGCCGGCGTGGCCGTCACGGCGGGCGCGGACGGTTCAATTGCCGCGGCGTCGCGCTTGAACAGGCCGAACCACGATTTTTGCTCCGCAGGGGCGGCATCCGGCACAGGAGCCTCGGCAGCGGTGCTGTCCGACGACGCGGTCTGCTCCTTTGCCTCGTCCTGGGGCACTGCTTCCTGAGGCGCAGGATTGTCTTTCGATTTTTTCTTGAAGAAACTAAACATCGGCACAGGGAAGGAAAGGCGGCCGGCATGCGGACAGCCGCGTCGCCGAAAGAAGATACAATCGGAACCACTTCTCATGCACGACGTCGCAATTGCAACAGAATGCGTGTCGCTGCATCAAACAATTCCGTATTTTATCAGAGCACACAATATGAAATTTCGGATCGCCTCAATGCTGGCGGCGCTGGCTCTCTGCTGCTTACAGGGTCCTGCCGCCGCCGAGACCAGGGTTGCGCAGGAATTCATGCTCGACAACGGCATGAAAGTCATCGTCAAGGAAGACCACCGGGCTCCCACGGTGGCCCACATGATCTGGTACAAGACCGGATCGATGGATGAGCAGAACGGCACCACCGGCCTGGCGCATGCCCTCGAGCACATGATGTTCAAGGGCACCAGGACGCTCAAGCCGGGCGAGTTCAGCCAGCGCGTGGCGGCGCTGGGCGGCCGCGAAAATGCCTTCACCAGCAAGGACTACACCGCGTATTTCCAGCAGATCGAGAAATCCAAGCTGGAAAACGTGATGACGCTGGAAGCCGACCGCATGGCCAACCTGGTGTTCGACAAGGATGAATTTGCGAAGGAAATCCGGGTGGTCATGGAAGAGCGCCGCTGGCGCACCGACGACCAGCCCATCCCGAAAGTTTATGAGACGCTGAATGCGACGGCATTCACGGCGCATCCCTACCATCATCCCATCGTCGGCTGGATGGCCGATCTGCAGAGCATGACCGTCCAGGATGCCAAGAACTGGTACGACCGCTGGTACGCACCGAACAATGCGGTCATGGTCGTGACCGGCGACGTCGATGCAAAGCAGGTGCTGGCGCTGGCGAAAAAGCATTTCGGCAAGATCCCGCGCAAGGCGGTGCCGACCACCCGGCCGCAGGAAGAGCCGGAGCAGAAGGGCATGCGCCGGGTCGTCGTCAAGGCGCCGGCGGAAAACCCTTATGTCGTGCTGGCGTTCAAGGTGCCGACGCTGCGCGATGTGGAGAAGGACGATGAGTCGCATGCGCTCGACGTGCTGGCCGCAATTCTCGACGGCTACGACAACGCCCGCCTGAACGCCAAGCTGGTGCGCACCGACAAGGTGGCCAATTCGGTCGGGGCAGGCTACTCCAACATTGCGCGCGGCCCGGTCACCTTCCTTCTCGACGGCACGCCGGCCAACGGCACCACGACGGAGCAATTGGAAAAGCTGCTGCGCGCCGAAGTCGATCGCATCGCCAAGGAAGGCATTTCAGAAGAGGAATTGAAGCGCGTGAAGGCGCAGCTGGTCGCCGGCCAGATCTACAAGCGCGATTCCATCTTCGGCCAGGCGATGGAAATCGGCGTGATGGAAATGAGCGGCCTGTCCCACAAAAACATCGACCGCGTCATCGAGAAGCTCAGGGCGGTCACCGCGGAACAGGTGCAGGCCGTTGCCCAGAAGTACTTCGGCGACGATGCGCTGACGGTCGCCACGCTGGTGCCCCTGCCGCTGTCCGAGAAAAAAGCCGCTCCGCCGCCGAAAGGCTTGCGTCACTGATACTGGAATCCAACATGATGAAGCGATTTTTCCTAGCATTTAGCCTGGCGTTCGTGGGTGCTGCGCCGGCGCACGCCGCCCTCCAGATCCAATCCTGGTCCCTGGACAACGGCGCCCGCGTGCTGTTCGTCGAGAGCCATTCCATTCCCGTGCTCGACCTCAGCGTGGAGTTCGATGCCGGTTCCCGGCGCGACCCCCAGGACAAGGCCGGCGTGGCCGAACTGACCAATGCCATGCTTGCCCGCGGCCTGCGGGAGACCGGCACGGCCGATGCGGCCAATGCCTCCAACGCTGCCAACGCTGCCAACGCGCCCAATGCCGAGCCGGCGATGAGCGAAGCGCAGATTTCCGACACCCTGGCCGATACCGCAGCCCAGCGCGGCGGCGGTGCAGGAAGCGACCGCGCGGGCGCTTCGCTGCGCACGCTGGTGTCCCAGCCCGAGCGCGATACGGCCGTCAAGTTGCTGGCGCGCATCCTGGCGCATCCGAGTTTTCCGGAAAACCTGCTGGCGCGTGACAAGGCGCGTGTCATCGCCGCCATCCGGGAGGAGGACACCAAGCCCGAGGCGATCGGAAGCAAGGCATTCTGGCGCCTCATGTACCCGAGCCATCCCTATGGCCGGCAGCAGACGGTGCAGTCGGTGGAATCGATCACACGCGATGACCTGGTGGCCTTTCACAACACGCATTACGTTGCGAACCGGGCCATCGTGTCCATCATCGGCGACATCAGCCGGGCCGAAGCCGATGCCATCGCCCGTCAGCTGACCGTGCGCCTGCCGCAGGGCACCCCGCTGCCTGCGCTGCCGCCGGTGGAGCAGGCGCCGGCGCGCAGTGAAAACATCGCCCATCCCGCATCTCAGGCGCACATCATGCTGGGCATGCCGGCGATCGCGCGAGGCGACCCGGATTACTTTCCGCTCCTGGTCGGCAATTACACGCTGGGCGGCGGCGGATTCGTGTCGCGGCTGACACGCGAAGTCCGGGAAAAGCGCGGCCTGTCCTACAGCGTCTACAGCTACTTCAATCCGATGGCGCAGCCGGGCCCGTTCCAGGCTGGTTTGCAGACGCAGAAGGATCAGGCCGGCAATGCGCTCAACGTAGTGCGCGATACCATCTCCGCCTTCCTGCGCGACGGGCCCACGCCGCAGGAGCTCAAGGCCGCGAAGGACAACCTGACAGGCGGCTTCGCGCTGCGCATCGACAACAACAAGAAGATTCTCGACAACGTCGCCGCGATCGGTTTCTACAACCTGCCGCTGAACTATCTCGATGCCTGGACCGCCAACGTCTCCAAGGTGACCGCCGCCGACATCAAGGCTGCATTCAACCGCAGGCTGGCGCTGGACAAGATGTCAACCGTGGTGGTCGGCAATGGCCAGTAAGCAGGCCAGGACAGGCACGCGGGGCGGCGCCGGGCTTGCACCGAGGCACGCCGGTCCGGCGCGCCAGGTCCGCATCATCGGCGGTCAGTGGAAGCGCACGCCGCTGCCGGTGCTCGATGCCGAAGGCTTGCGGCCGACACCTGACCGGGTGCGCGAAACCGTCTTCAACTGGCTGACCCACCTGTTCGACGGCGCATGGGGCTCGGTCAACTGCCTGGATCTGTTCGCCGGCACCGGCGCGCTCGGTTTCGAGGCGGCCAGCCGCGGCGCGGCATCGGTGACGATGGTCGAGGAGCATGCGGCTGCCGTCAGGCAGTTGGAGGCCAATGCTGCCAAGCTCAAGGCCGAACAGGTGCGCGTGCGCCGCGGCGACGCTTTGGCCGCCGCGCAGGCACTGGCGGCGCGCGGCGAACGCTTCCAGCTCATCTTCCTCGACCCGCCGTATCATCAGGACTGGCTGGTAAAAATACTGCCTTTGTGCAGCCGCCTACTTGCCGATGGCGGCTTGGTATATGCTGAAGCTGAAACGCCGCTGGACGGCGAAGACACGCCCGAATGGCTGCAGGGCTGGTCGGCGGTCAGGGCGGACAAGGCGGGCATGGTGTTCTACCACTTGCTGCATCGCAATAGGGCGCCCGAAATTGAGGCATAATGCGCGTTCCAATTTTGTTTCGTAACTGGACAGGGAGCCAAGATGGTCACAGCAGTTTATCCGGGCACGTTCGATCCACTCACGCGCGGCCATGAAGATCTGGTACGGCGCGCATCGGGACTGTTCGACAAGCTGGTCGTCGGCGTCGCCGACAGCAAGAACAAGCGGCCCTTCTTTTCGCTCGACGAGCGGCTGTCGATCGCCAATGAAGTGCTTGGCCATTATCCCAACGTGCAGGTTGAAAGCTTCTCCGGTCTGCTCAAGGACTTCGTGCGCGCCAACGATGCGCGCGTGATCGTGCGCGGCCTGCGGGCGGTGTCCGACTTCGAATATGAATTCCAGATGGCCGGCATGAACCGCTACCTGCTGCCGGACGTCGAAACCCTGTTCCTGACGCCGTCGGACCAGTACCAGTTCATCTCGGGCACCATCGTGCGCGAGATCGCGACGCTGGGCGGCGATGTCTCCAAATTCGTTTTCCCTTCGGTCGAGAAGTGGCTGAAGGACAAGATGGCTGCGGGCGGCAAGCAGGGCTGATACGGCGCCGAAGGCCGGAAGGCCGCGGTGCAGCAGCGCCTGCGCTCCCGCAGCGACCATAGAGGTTGCCATGGCATTAATGATTACGGACGAATGCATCAATTGCGACGTATGCGAGCCCGAGTGCCCGAACGACGCGATTTACATGGGTCCGGAAATTTACGAGATCGATCCGAACAAGTGCACCGAGTGCGTCGGTCACTTTGACGTGCCCCAGTGCCAGCAGATCTGTCCGGTGGAGTGCATTCCCTTCAATCCCGCATGGCGGGAAACACCGGAGCAGCTGCACGCGAAATACGAACGCCTGCAGGCCGAGGCGGCGGCCAAAGCCGAAGCCGGCGGAAACTAGGCCTGGTATGTTCGGCAGGCCGGCTAGGCCGCAACCACCCGGTTGCGGCCCGACTGCTTTGCCTTGTAAAGCGCCCCGTCGGCGCGGGCCACCAGCCTTTGCGAGACGGCTTCCACCGCGCCTTCGGTCACCGGCGACTCCAGCGCGGCCACGCCCAGCGATACCGTCACATCGAGCTTGTCGCCGTTGATCAGCACGACCGGATGTTCCGCGATGCCGAGCCTGATGCGCTCGGCCACGTTGATTGCGTCCGGCTGTTCGGTATCGATCAGCAGCACGATGAATTCCTCTCCCCCGAACCGGCCCAGCGCATCGCTCAGGCGCAGCTCGGCCTTGATGCGCGCCGCCACGCTGCGCAGCACCTCGTCGCCGGCCTGATGGCCGATGCGGTCGTTGATCTGCTTGAAGTGGTCGATGTCGATGTACATGCACGACAGCGCATACCCTTGGCGCCGCGAGCGGCCGATCTCCTCCAGCAGCCGCCGTTCGATATAGCGGCGGTTGTTCACGCCGGTCAGCGGATCGGTGAGGCCGATGTGCTTGAGGCGCTCGGTGTTGATCACGTTCTCGACGCAGATCGCCACGATGGAGGCGAGGTGCTGGATGAATTCCGTGCTCAGGTTGGGCGCGAAGCGCAAGCCGTCGGCGCTGCCGAGATTCATGCTGCCGATCAGCCGGCCATGCCGTATCAGCGGCAACACTGCCACGCTCGCCGGCGGCGTGATCGGCTCCGGATACAGGCAGCCGTGCAGCTGTTCGGCATAGGTGCCGAGCACCGGCCTGGCGAGGCGCTCCGCCAGCTCGCCGAATTCGGACTCCTCCTGCATGAACAGCAGGTGCGGCAGTTCCGTCAGGCGGATGTTGAGGTCGACCAAGATGCGGCGGATATCGTAGTCCGGGTCCAGCAGGGACAGCGTGACCACATCGAGCCCGGCGGACTTGGCGAAGGTATGGAAAACCGTATGCAGCAGCTCGCGAAAGCTGTCGGCCGAGATGAACTGCAGATCGAAGGCCTGGTGCCGCTGCAGGATGTCCTGGTTCTGCTGCGCCTGCGCCAATAGCTGCGCCAGCTGCTCGCGCAGCCTCCGGTTTTCATTCACCAGATCTTGCATCATCGGCGAAGCTCACTCTCAGGACTTGGGGCGTAGGACGTGGAACGGCATGTGCGGCCAGAATATTTCCGCATGGTACCGTGCCGGACCGCGGCTCACAAGGCTTTGAGCCAGCTTTGAGCGGGATGGTTGTGGCTTAGAATGCCAGCGTCAGTTCAATGTCTTGCCCGACTTTCAACAACTGGCCTTCGCCCTGAAGCAGGATGGTGTTCATGCCGAACGCAATTCCGCCGTCGACTTTGGGATTGACGCGATAGGTCTGCAGAATGTCGAGCGGGTCAGGTCCGACTTCGCCGGTCGCCTGGTCGATCGCAGGCATGGGGCAGCGCGGGCAGGGCTTCACAGGCTTGAGAACGGCATTGCCGATATTGAACGAAGCGGCGTAATCCTCTTCGAAGGCTTCGACGCCGCCGATCACGATGTTGGGCCGGAACCGGTTCATCGGCAGCGCAGGGCGGCCCTGCGCCTGCAGCTTGCCGTTCAGGTCGTCAAGCGAAGCCTGTGAAATCACCAGCATCGGATAGCCGTCCGAGAACAGGGTGGGCGCTTCGACGCCTTCGGTCCATTTGGGGTTGGCAAGGCGCTTGGCTTCGGCATGGAAGCGCACCAGCCGGCACGGCACGCCGAGGAATTTCGAGAACCAAGTGGCGGTCACCTCGTCGCAGTCGTAAGCTTTCAGCTCCTCATCCCAGATCCTGACGGCAAGCGTCTTTTCGTCTTCCGGGTCCGGCAGGCCGAGCGGCACTTCCAGGCGCAGCATGCCGGGCGCGCGCAGTTCCAGCGTGTCGGCCTTGATGCGCGGCGCGATCAGCGCCATGCGCGGGAAGTCGCGCTGCGTCATGTAATTTCCCTGCGCATCGACGACCATCCATTCGCGATCATAGATGTGTTCGCTCATCAGGCCGGCGGCGGTCAGCGTGGCCTCGCGCAGCGAGATGCCGGCGCAGGACTTGACGGGATACAGGTTGAGTTCGGTGAGGATGGGCATGGGATGGAGGCGTTCGTGCAGCGAGATGTCAGCCATGGGGTCCGCAGACTGAGGCCCAGCCTGCGGAACGGCTCGTTGAAAATCAGACGTTGAACAGGAAATTCAGCACGTCGCCGTCCTTGACGATGTATTCCTTTCCTTCGGCGCGCATCTTGCCCGCTTCCTTGGCGCCCTGTTCGCCCTTGAAGGCGATGAAGTCGTCGAAGGCAATGGTCTGTGCGCGGATGAAGCCGCGTTCGAAGTCGGTGTGGATCACGCCGGCCGCCTGCGGTGCCGTGGCGCCGACGGGAACGGTCCAGGCGCGCACTTCCTTGACGCCGGCGGTGAAGTAGGTCTGCAGGCCGAGCAGCTTGAAGCCGGCGCGGATCAGGCGGTCCAGGCCCGGCTCTTCCATGCCCATGTCGGCGAGGAAGGCACCCTTGTCCTCGTCTTCCAAGTCGGCGATTTCAGCCTCGATCGCGGCGCAGATGGCGACGATGGGCGCGTTCTGCTCCTTCGCATACGCGCTCAGCTGGTCGAGCAGGGGATTGTTGGTGAAGCCGGTGTCGGAGACGTTGGCGACATACATTGCCGGCTTGGCGGTGATCAGGCAGAACGGCTTGATCAAGGCCATTTCCTCTGCATCCAGGCCCATGGCCCTTACCGGCTTGGCGTCGTTGAGCTGCGGCAGGATGCGCTCGAGCAGGGCGACCAGCTTGATCGCATCCTTGTCGCCCGACTTGGCTTTCTTGGTTTCCCGCTGCACCGCCTTTTCGACCGTGCCCATGTCGGCCAGCGCCAGTTCGGTCTGGATCACGGCGATGTCGTCGAGCGGGCTGACCTTGCCGGCAACGTGCACGACGTTCGGATCTTCGAAGCAGCGCACGACATTGACAATGGCATCGGTCTCGCGGATATGGGCGAGGAACTGGTTACCCAGGCCTTCGCCCTTGGAGGCGCCCGCGACCAGGCCGGCGATGTCGACGAACTCGACCACGGCCGGCACGATGCGCTCGGGCTTGACGATCTCCGCAAGCTGCTTGAGGCGCGGATCCGGCACTTCGACGATGCCGACGTTGGGCTCGATGGTGCAGAAAGGATAATTTTCCGCAGCGATGCCTGCTTTGGTCAGCGCGTTGAACAGGGTGGATTTGCCGACGTTAGGCAGGCCGACGATGCCGCATTTGAGACTCATGGTATGTACTTCGCTCAGTATTGGAAATTAACCCGGTATTCTACCGTAGCCCGTCGCCCGCCATGGAGGCATTGGGCCGCGTGTCAGATCGGCTGCACCAAGGCCGGATCCGGCTTGTCAATGAAGCTTGCCAGGGCGTCACGCAGGCGTTCGCCTTCGCTGATGGCCAGCTTCCAGTTGCGGACGCGGGCAGCATGATTCAGGCCGTGATAGCGGAAATCGTTGCGGTCGGGAAGTTTCCCTAGGGGCAGTGTCTGCAGGAACGACTGCGACGGCGAGATCAGGATGACATTGTCCAGCCAGTCGCGATTGGGTCCGCGGTGCGCGCGCCGCCATGGCAGGGACTTGTCCAGCCAGCCGGGCACGAGATAGTTGTTGAAATGCGGATAGAGCACCAGGCCGCCAGCGGGATTGTGCGCAATCCGGGAGTAGGGCAGGGCCAAGTGGTAATCGATCAGGCCGCCGTCCCAGTAGGCGCCGGCGGGCGCCATCGGAATGTCGCGCACCGGCTCCATCGTGAACGGCAGCGTGCCCGAGGCTAGCAGTGCGCTTTGCAGGTTGTCCGGCGTCAGGGGAGCGAACTGGGTGTCGAAGGCATCGAATTTTGCCTTGAGCCAGAAGGCGGGGTCGCGCTGGTCGCCGATGACCACGCGGGCGAGATGGCGCGCGAGCTGCGAACGGGAAGTCAGATTGCCGAGCACCGCAAGGCTGAACCCGGCACCGACTCCGAGCTTGCGGCCCGGCGTCTTCAGCAGCCCGCGTCCGCGCGAGACGATAATCTGCAGCCGATGCCGGGGATGAGAGGTCAGTGCCTTTTCGCCGCCGGAAATGAGGCCGCCGAGAACGTTGTTGCAGGTCTGCGTCACATAAGCTGCCGAAGGGCGGTGGGGATAGGTCTGCTCGCAGTAGAGGTCGCCCAGGCGCTCGAAGGCTGCCTCCGGCTCGGGATGGCAGGCGGCAGCCATGCGCCAGGCGCCGATGGAAGCGCCGATCAGGGTGCGCTCGCGCGGCGCGGAAGGCAGCCAGCTGCCGAACAGCCATTGATCGAGCTTTTGCAGGATCAGGCCCTTGGGTCCGCCGGCAGCGCCCGGAACAATCGCCACGTCCCGCGCGCGCAATCCATGTTCACGCAGATGCGCAAGGGCTTTTACCCCGGCGTGAATGGCAAGCGGACTCATTTCGCCGAGTGCAGCTTCATCATCGCTGCTTCGAACTTGCCCTCGCAGAGCATGGGAATGACGTCGATGCTCTTGCCGATGGCTTCGTCGATCAGCGGCTGCTCTTCCTTGCGCGGGCGGTGCAGCACGAAGTCCACCACAGGCTGCTGCAGGTTCAGGGTGCGCGGATGGCCGATGCCGATGCGCAGGCGCCAGTAATCCTGCGTGCCGAGGGCAGCGGTGATGTCCTTGAGGCCGTTGTGCCCGCCGGAGGAGCCGCCCTTCTTGATCTTCGCCGAGCCCGGCGGGAGATCGAGTTCGTCGTGCACCACGAGAATGTCGTCGGCAGGAATCTTGTAGAAGCGCGCAAGCGCGCCGACGGACTGGCCGGAGCGGTTCATGAAGGTTTGCGGCTCGAGCAGCCAGACTTCCTGTCCCGCAATGCTGGTTTTCGCGGCGAGGGCGTTGTAGCGCGATTCGCGCGCCAGCCGGTTTCCGGCCAGCTGGTCAACCAGCCAGAAGCCGGCGTTATGGCGTGTCTGTTCATAGTCGGGCCCCGGATTACCGAGACCCACAATCAGGCGGATAGGCATGCTTGAAGGCGCTTCTGCCGCAGGAGGACGCATGGCGGCATGTTGGCGCGGAGTAAAAATTGCGATTATCGGGGAAGTCGGCGGCTATCGTCCAACATCTGCGGGAATGGCCGCCGGCCCTGGATTGCCAGCGATGCAATTTCAGGCGGCGCAAATAAAAAACCCTGCCGCGAGGGCAGGGTTCTCTTGATGCGGTAACAACCGATTACTTCGCTTCGCCTTCGGCAGCAGCGTCGTCAGCCGAAACCTGGCCGGCAGGAATGCTTGCAGTTGCGATGGTCGGGTTGTCCTGGCCGTGCAGCACAGCGGTAACGCCGTTGGGCAGCTTGATGTCGGACAGGTGCACGGATGCGCCGGCTTCGACATTGGACAGGTCGACTTCGACGAACTCGGGCAGATCGCCCGGCAGGCAGCTGACGTCCAGTTCGTTGACCACGTGGCTGATCACCGCGCTGGACAGCTTGACGGCCGGCGAAATTTCAGCGTTCACGAAGTGCAGCGGCACCTTGACGTGGATCTTCTGGTTCTGGTCGACGCGCTGGAAGTCGGCGTGCAGGACCAGCTGCTTGAATGCGTGCATCTGGAAGTCGCGCAGCAGGACTTTCTCAACCTTGCCTTCGATTTCCATGTCGAGGATCGACGAGTGGAAAGCTTCTTTCTTCAGGGCGTGGAACAGCGCATTGTGATCGAGAGCGATAGCGACCGGTGCAGCCGTGCCACCGTAGATGATGCCCGGTGTCTGGCCAGCATTGCGCAGGCGGCGGCTCGCTCCGGACCCCTGCTCTTTGCGTGGGAATGCAACAACTTTCATTTTGATACTCCAGTAATGGCAGGGCGCTGCCCTGCGTTGACGCCCCCCGCGACCAGGGGACGTAAAAAACCTGCGACCCGAAAGGGCCGCAGGGAAATTCTGATGCTTAGTCGATGAAGAGCGAGCTGACCGAGTCGCCCTTGGTGATGCGCTTGAAAGTTTCGGCCAGCAGTTCCGCAGCGGTCAGCTGGCGGATCTTCGGGCATGCCCGGGCAGCGGCTGTCAGCGGGATGGTGTCGGTGACGACCAGCTCATCCAGCGGGGAAGTGGCGATGCGCTCGATGGCCGGGCCCGACAGCACCGGGTGGGTACAGTAGGCCACCACTTTCTTGGCGCCGCGTGCCTTCAGCACTTCGGCTGCCTTGGTCAGCGTGCCCGCGGTATCGACCATGTCGTCCATGATGACGCAGTTGCGGCCTTCGACTTCACCGATGATATGCATCACTTCGGAAACATTGGCCTTGGGACGGCGCTTGTCGATGATGGCGAGATCGCAGTTCAGGCGCTTCGCCAGTGCGCGGGCGCGAACCACGCCGCCGACGTCCGGCGACACGACCAGCAGGTCATCGTAATTCTTGGCCACCAGGTCGGACAGCAGGATGGGCGATGCGTAGATGTTGTCGACCGGGATATCGAAGAAGCCCTGGATCTGGTCTGCATGCAGGTCCATGATCAGGACGCGCTCGACGCCGACCTGCTGCAGCATGTTGGCAACGACTTTGGCCGAGATGGCGACGCGGGCGGAACGTGGACGGCGATCCTGGCGGGCGTAGCCGAAATAGGGGATGGCTGCGGTGATGCGGCCTGCGGATGCGCGCTTGAGGGCATCGACCATCAGCATGATTTCCATCAGGCTGTCATTGGTGGGGGCGCAGGTCGACTGCAGGACGAAGACATCCTTGCCGCGGACGTTCTCGTTGATTTCCACCATCACTTCACCATCGGAGAACTTGGAGACCACCGCCTTGCCGAGCGGGAGGCCAAGCTGCTTGGCCACTCCCGCGGCCAGCTCCGGGTTTGCGTTGCCGGTAAAGACCATCAGGTTTTCAAGCGCCATGGAACACCTAGGTGAGAGATAGGGTTAAAAATTTGAAAAGCCGCCAAGGCTTTGACGTATCGTCTTGCGTTGGCGGCTTTTGGTTTCTTCTGTATTTAATGGCAGAGGAGGAAGGATTCGAACCTTCGAATGCCGGAATCAAAATCCGGTGCCTTGACCAACTTGGCGACTCCCCTACGCAACCTGTCTGTTCAATCTTGCCGATACGCTGGCAACATCGAACGAATCCTTGACTTACTGCTGACCCAGCAAATACGAGAGCGGGTGATGCTCGATCGCCTGGGCTTTCCATGCTTTCCAGCTCGAACGTCCGGTGTTTCGAAAAACGTGAAGCACTTCATCAGCTTCATGCTCTTCCGAAAAGGCGCAAAACACACATGCACCCGAACCAGTCATCCTTGCATCGCCATATTGTCGTAGCCATTGCAGCGCTTCGTCAATCGGCGGAAACAGCTTGGTCGCCACGACTTGCAGGTCGTTTTTCCCGAATTGATTTGTCGCTTCAGGAAAGTCCGTTATTCTGACGGCTTTCGTATCTCTTGTCAATTCCGGATCGGAAAATATTGCTGCGGTCGGTGCGGCGATGCCGGGTTCGATGACAATGTACCAAAGTTTGGGCGTCGAAATCCGGGTTAGTTCCTCACCGATGCCCTCGGCAAACGCATTGGTGCCGAAGATGAAGAAGGGCACGTCGGCGCCGAGCTGCACGCCGAGCTGCATCAGTGCCCGGCGCTCCAGCCCGGTTTCCCATAAATGATTCAATGCAATCAGCGCCGTCGCCGCATCGGACGAGCCGCCGCCCAGGCCGCCGCCCATGGGCAGCAGCTTGTCGATACCGATGTCGGCGCCAAGCGACGTTCCCGTTGCCGCCTGCAGCAGGCGCGCGGCACGCACGATCAGATCGTCGGCTTCGGCAACGCCCGGCACGTCGGTCGTGCGCCGGACCGTGCCGTCGTCGCGCACCGAAAAGTGCAGCGTGTCGCCCCGGTCGAGCAGCTGGAAGGCAGTCTGCAGCAAATGGTAGCCGTCGGCGCGGCGTCCGGTCACATGCAGAAAGAGATTGAGTTTTGCGGGGGCCGGGCAGTTGTTCAGTGTTCTTGCCATGAGTCGATTGCGATGCGGATGGAAACGTCCCCGGCCTGCTGCGTATTGCGGACGAGATCGATGCGTTTGGGTCTTGCTTGCGGAGGAGGAGTATCGTCCGGCTGCCAGTTCGCATAGCGTATCTGCCAGCCGTCCGTAGTCACAACTTCGCTTTGCTGCGGCGTGGCGACAAAGCGCTGTCCGGATGCTGTTTGCGCAATGCCCTGCAGCCATTCGCGCAGTCCGGAAACCGGCAATGGCCATCCGAGCGTTTGTGCGGTCAGGGCATCGACATCGGGAGCATGCCGCGCGGGCTGTCCGGCTTGGGTGAGGCTGGCTCCCTGCGGTGATACGTCGATGAGCGCGATGGTCTGACCCAGCGGAGAAAGCAGGGTGATCCTGGTCTGCGAAGGCGTCTGCATCCAGGTAAAGCTGCCGTGCACGGCCTCTTCCTTCTGCGGACCCTGGTAGCGCACCGACAGGCGGCCGCCCAGTTCGATATTTTCGGCGAGGCGGCGTTCGGCGGACTGGGTAGCAAGCGGTGCCGTCGATGACGGCGAAGGAGGAAGGCTGCTGCAGGCGGCAAGCAGCGGCAGCAGCGCCGCGGTCAGCGTGCGCCGCCAGTTCGGGAACGATGTCATAGATTTACGTTGAGCCGCGCCAGTGTGTTCTTCAGCGTGTCGTTCTGCGGATCCTTCTTGCGGGCATCGCGCCAGAGCTTCTCGGCATCGGCGCGCTGCCCCTTGACCCAGAGAACCTCGCCGAGATGGGCGGCAATCTCGACATCCGGACGGATTTCATAGGCGCGGCGCAGCAGGGCTTCCGCCTCCTTCAGCCTTCCCAGCCTGAACTGCACCCAGCCCATGCTATCCATGATGAAGGGATCATCCGGTGCAAGCTTGAGCGCCTTGTCGATCAGCGTATAGGCCTCTTCGAGCCGGAGATTGCGCTCGGCCAGCGAATAGCCGAGGGCGTTGTAGGCGTGATGGTTCGCCGGCGCCAGCTGGATGATCTTGCGCAGCGACGTTTCCATCGCGTCCCATTGGCTGCTCTTTTCCGCAAGCATTGCATAGTCGTACAGCAGGTCGGTGTTGTCCGGGAATTGCTTGAGCGCTTCCTGCAATATGCGCATCGCTTCCGGCACCTGATTCGCATCGCGCAGCAGTTGCGCCTCGGCCAGCAGTACCTGGGCATGCTCGCGCTCACCGCTGACATTGATCTCATGCAAGAGGCGCCGCGCGCCGGGCAGGTCGCGCTTGGCGATGACCTGGGCGCGCTTGAGCTGGGCGTTGAGATACGCGTCGCCCGGCTCGATCTGCGACAGCCATTTGAGAACGCCTTCGGTGTCCTTGCGCTCTTCCGCGATCTGCGCCAGCAGCAGCAGCGCCTGCGACGAATCGCGTTCCTCGTCGGGGTTGGCGGCCAGCACCTTCAGGTAGGTCGTCAGGTGCTGCTCGGCGGCCTTGAGTTCATTGGCCTGGACTTCCAGCACGCCGAGCGCGTAGAGCGATGTCAGGTCATCGGGCTGCTCCTTCAGCAGCGCTTCGAACTGGGCGCGTGCCTTCGCATATTCCTTCTGCTCGACCAGCATGCGAGCGTAAGCCAGGCGCACTTCCCGCGTCTTCGGATTCTTTGCAATGAAGTCCTGCAGAATCTTTCCTGCTTCTGTCTTGTCAGGCGTCACCTGAGCCAGTGCCAGCGCAGCGATTTCCGAGTCGGGCTTGGCCTTGAGCGCCAGTTGCGCTTCCCTGCGGGCGCGCTGGCTGTCGCCTGCGGCGAAGGCGCCCTGGGCGAGCGCCAGATGGGCCTCGGGCATGTCGAGATAAGGAGCCAGGACCTCGTCGAGCAGAGCCAGCGCCGCTGCCTTGTCCTTGGCGCGGGCCAGCAGCCGCTGCATCTGGAAGGCCAGCAGTCCGCGCGTCTGCGGACGCGCTTCCTTCAGGCGCTGTTCCAGAATCGGCTTGGCTTCGGCGAGGTTGTCGCCGAGGATGATGAAGCTCAGGTAATACTGAGTCGCTTCGTCGGAGTTGGGCGCCAGGCTGCGCCACAGCCGCACGGCATTCATGGCCTCGTCCGGCTGCTTGGCGCTGAGCGCGATTTCCGCGGCCCGCTTTGCCAGGCGGGGATCGCGCGTCTGCTGGGCGGCGCCCAGCATGGTGACATAGGCGGTCTGCCATTCGCCGCGCTGGACGGCGAATTCCGATGCAAGCAGCTTGTAGAGCAGCTCGTCGGTTAATTGCACCGACGGCAAGCCTTCTTCCTCGTTCTGCTCCGCGGCGCTGCTGCCCGTGCGGCGTGCCGCGACTGCCGGCTTGCGCGCCGCCGAGGCCTCGGCGGCTGCGGCATCTGCCGTCCGGGTGGCTGCTGGAGCCTGCGCGAGCGCCGAGGCCGCATTCATGCCGCCGGTGGCGCAGGCCGATAGTCCGATCGACAGAGTTACAATGAGAAGAGTGTTTTTCAAGGGATATTCCCGGCTAATCAGGCAGATTCCAATTCTACGCCGAAGCTTGCAGTATTTGCCCGATGGGTGGAACCGGAGGCGGCGTGCTTTCATTTGGCGACCTCGCCCCCAACTATGAATGGACTTGGGTTAGTGACTGAGTCTAGTCATAACATGCTTGTTCCCCATCAAATTTGTCTTTCTACAAAGAATAGTCTTTCCAACCATGCCTGAATTACCTGAAGTCGAGGTCACGCGGCGCGGCGTCGCTCCGCACCTGGAAGGTCGCACGGTCACCGGGGTGACGCTGCGGCATACCGGCTTGCGCTGGCCGTTTCCGGCCGACCTCGCTCAATTGCTGCATGGCCGGCAAATTCTCAGGACCGGCCGCCGCGGAAAATACCTGCTGATCGTGTTCGACCATGGAACGCTGATCGTCCATCTGGGAATGTCGGGGCATTTGCGAATCTTGCAAGCCGGCGAGCCGCCGCAGAAGCATGATCATTTCGACCTGCTTGTCGGCGATCAACTGCTGCGCATGACCGATCCGCGCCGTTTCGGCGCCGTGCTCTGGCATGCGCATGACGACGGCGCGGTGGAAGACCATATCCTGCTGCGCAGCCTGGGCGTGGAACCGCTGGAGGATGCCTTCACGGCGCTGCTGCTGTATCGGGAGACCCGTAGGCGCAGCGCGCCGATCAAGCAGGTGTTGCTGGCAGGGGACATCGTGGTCGGCGTCGGCAACATCTATGCATCCGAAAGCCTGTTCAAGGCCGGCATCAACCCCAAAACGCCGGCGCACAGGATAGGACTGGCGCGTTATGAAAAGCTGGCGATCGCCATCCGCGAGACGCTGGCAGCTGCGATAGAAAAGGGCGGCAGCACGCTGCGCGACTTCATGGCGGTGGATGGTCAGCCCGGTTACTTTCAGCAAACCTACTTCGTCTACGACCGTACCGGGCAGCCTTGCCGGAATTGCGGTGTGGATATTCGCCAACTGAAACAGGGCCAGCGCTCCACTTTTTATTGCCCAAATTGTCAAAAGTAGTGGCGGGTGCTAGATTCTTGGCTACAACTCAGATGAATTGGGGAAACTGTGAGTGAACTGGTACAACGCTTCCAAGAGTACAGTGGCTGGCGCAACGGCGTGCTGGCATCCTTGGAACGCTATCGCGCCTGCGTCGGCGCATCGGATCTGGCCGATGCCGCGAGCGACCAGCGCTTTGCGCGGCTGCAGGCCAGGCTGACCGACGACAAGCTGTCGATCGCCTTCGTCGCCGAGTTCTCCCGCGGCAAGTCGGAACTGATCAACGCCATCTTCTTCGCCGATTACGGCCAGCGCATCCTGCCGTCGTCGGCCGGGCGCACGACGATGTGCCCGACCGAACTGCTGTATGACGAGACTTTCCCGCCGTCGATCCGCCTGCTGCCGATCGAAACCCGGGCGGAAGCCGCCTCCACCAGCGATTTCAAGGAGCAGAGCCATGTCTGGACCGTGCTGCCGCTCGACATTTCCTCGACCGAAGGCATGCTCGAAGCCTTCAAGCAGGTCAGCCTGACCAAGCGCGTCAGCATCGACGATGCCAGGCGCTACGGCCTGTATCAGGACGACGATCCCGATGCCGCGCTCTCGGTGGACCAGAACGGCTTGGTCGAGATATCGCAGTGGCGGCATGCCATCGTCAATTTCCCGCATCCCCTGCTCAAGCAGGGCCTGGTGATCATCGATACCCCGGGACTGAATGCCATCGGCACCGAACCCGAACTGACGCTGAACCTGATTCCGAATGCGCACGCGGTGCTGTTCATCCTGGCCGCCGACACCGGCGTCACCAGGAGCGATATCGACGTCTGGCGCGACCATATCGGCTCCGGTCCGGCGCGCATGGTGGTGCTGAACAAGATCGACAGCATGTGGGACGAACTGCGCAGCGCGAGTGAAGTCGAGCAGCAGATCGCCCGCCAGGTCGACACCGTGGCGCAGACGCTGGGCCTGACTTCCGACCAGGTGTTCCCGATTTCCGCGCAAAAGGGATTGGTGGGCAAGGTCAACAGCGATCCGGCACTGCTGGCGAAAAGCCGCCTGCCGCTGCTGGAATCGGCCCTGTCCGCCGAGCTGATTCCCAGCAAGCAGGAGATCGTGCGGGAACAGCTGCTGGCCGACCTGAATGAAATGACCGCCGCCAAGCAGGCCCTGCTGGCATCGCGTTCGCGCAACGTGGTCGAACAGCTGGTCGAACTCAAGAGCCTGCGCGGGAAGAACCAGACCATCATCGAACACATGATGAAGCGTGTCGACCTGGAGAAGAAGGATTTCGACAGCAGCCTCCTGAAACTGCAGGGCACGCGCGCCGTCTTTACCCGCCTGTCCACGGAAGTCTTCACCAGTCTCGGCATGGACATCCTGAAGGAAGATATCGCGCTGACCCGCGACGCCATGGAAAGGAGCAAGTTTTCCACCGGCCTGCGCGCGGCGGTCAGGGACTTCTTCGCCCGCATTCGCAGCAATATCGCCGCCTCCGGCCGCAAGACCGAGGAAATCACCGAAATGATGACGATCATGTACCGCAAGTTTTCAACGGAACATGGTCTGGCCTTGTCGGCGCCCATGCCGTTCTCGCTGGACAAGTACCTGAAGGAGATCGAGCTGATCGAAGGCGTGTACCACAAGCAGTTCGGCACCGCGGCCATCCTGACGACGCCGCAGGTCGTGCTGATGACCAAGTTCTTCGATTCGATCGCATCGCGCGTCAAGCAGAGCTTCCTGCAGGCCAACCGCGATGTGGAAGCCTGGCTGAAAGTCGTGATGGCGCCGCTCGAGGCGCAGATCTGGGAGCACAAGGCGCAGCTGAAGAAGCGCCGGCAGTCGATCGAGCGGATTCACATGGCGACCGAAAGCCTGGAAGAAAAAGTGGAAGCGCTGGAGCAGCTGCAGGCAGATCTCGACTCCCGCAGGAAAACGCTCTCGCTGCTGGAATCCGAGCTCAGGAATGCCATCACCACGGACCTCTCGGTATTGAAGGCTGCCGCTTAGGATGAAACAGGTTGTC
Organism: Noviherbaspirillum malthae; assembly: GCF_015352985.1. GTDB lineage: Bacteria > Pseudomonadota > Gammaproteobacteria > Burkholderiales > Burkholderiaceae_D > Noviherbaspirillum > Noviherbaspirillum malthae. Next base: position 164,038 of record NZ_JACYXF010000001.1, read on the forward strand.
AAGGCGCCGGACCCGTCGACGTCCGGCGCGAAGCGGGTTCGCTCCCGCGGCGCAAGCCATGCCGCCGATTATTCCGATCCGGCGTTTTCCGAGGCGGTCATCCGCTGGCAGAAGCAGCATGGACGGCATTCACTCCCCTGGCAGAATACCCGCGACGCCTACCGCATCTGGCTGTCGGAGATCATGCTCCAGCAGACGCAGGTGGCGGCGGTGATTCCCTATTATCAGCGCTTCCTGGAGCGCTTTCCCGATGTCCGGGCGCTCGCCGAAGCGCCATCCGAAGATGTGATGGCGCACTGGAGCGGGCTGGGCTACTACACCCGCGCGCGCAATCTGCATCGCTGCGCGCAGCGCGTCGTTGCCGAATACGGCGGCGTGTTTCCAAGCGATCCGGGTTTGCTCGCCGAACTGCCGGGCATCGGCCGCTCCACGGCGGCGGCGATCAGCGCCTTCGCCTACGGCACGCGCGCCGCGATTTTGGACGGTAACGTCAAGCGCGTGTTCTGCCGGGTATTCGGCATTGAAGGCTTTCCGGGATCGAAACCGATCGAGGACCAGTTATGGCTGCGCGCCGTCGCCCTGCTGCCGGAGCAGGACGTCGGATCCTACACGCAAGGCCTGATGGATCTGGGCGCGACGCTTTGCACGCGCGGCAGGCCGGCCTGCGAGCGCTGTCCGCTGGCGGAGCAATGCGTGGCGAGGGCGACCGGACGCACGCACCTGCTGCCGACGCCAAGGCCGAAGAAGGCGGTGCCGGAGAAGAGCACGACGATGCTGGTCATTGCCGACCGCACGCATGTTCTGCTTGAGCAGCGTCCCGACAGCGGCATATGGGGCGGCCTGCTGTCGCTGCCCGAGATCGATGTGCTCAGCCCCGACGACGCCGATGCGGCCGCCAGGGAAGAGCGGCTTGCGCCCGAGGCAGCGAATTACGGATTGCCGCGGTCCTTTGACAGGCTGCAGCCTTTCACCCATGTCTTCACGCATTACAAGCTGCATGTATGGCCGTATCACATACGGCTGGACAGCCGCAGTGAATTCGCGGGAGAGGGCAACCGGGTCTGGTATCCGGTCGACCGTCTGGCCGATGCGCCGTTGCCGGCGCCGGTGAAGAAGCTCCTGCTGGCGATCTTCGGCGAGCCCGACCTGCTGTCCTGAACTTGGCTACTGGAGAAGTGCCTTGCTGAAGGGCTGAAGTGGAGTGTGTAGGCGTACGGTTGGATAGACGGTTTATTGACTGTCTATCCACTCCACCCGGTTGCGGCCCATCTGCTTGGATTGATACAGCGCCGAGTCGGCGCGTGAAATCATGTCCGTGATCTTTTCTCCGCTGCGATATTCGGTCACGCCGATCGAAAGCGAGATGTTCTTCTGGACCAGAATCTTCTGGAAATCCAGGAAATGCGCATACACGCGCAGGCGCTCGGCATGCATCACCGCGCCCTTGATGCCGGTATCGGGCAGGATCAGCAGGAATTCATCGCCGCCGTAGCGGCCCAGGATGTCGGTGTCGCGGATGCTTTCCCGCGCCGTCCTCGAAAAGTCCTTCAGGATGGTGTCGCCGACCAGGTGGCCGTTCCTGTCATTGATTTCCTTGAAGTGGTCGATGTCGATCAGGCAAATCGAAAACGGCGCTCCCGAAGTGTCGGCATGCAGCTTGGCCTGCGCCAGTTCGGCCTGCAGCTGGCGGCGGTTGTACAGGCCGGTCAGTTCGTCGCGGGCGGATTTTTCCTCGTAATGTTCGAGCTGGTACTTGGTCGCGCGCAGCAGCTGGCGCATGTTCTGGATCTGTTTCCCGACCAGGATCATGCTTGGCAAGGTCAGGGCCAGCACGCACCACTGCACCAGGTCGGCGCGAAACCCCTGGACATAGCCTTCCGCCTGGCCGCGCAGCACGATGATCGCCAGATAAGCACTCACGCAGGCAAGGGACAGCCCGATCAGCGATGCAGTCGACAGGCGGAAGATCCCGAAGGAGAAGGCGATCAGCATGAAGGGAACGAGCGCCATCTGGGTGGCACGCTCGACATAGGCCGCCGCCAGCATGATGAGCAGCGAAGCCGTCAGCTGCGGCAGCATCAGGCTGGGTTCGCGGAAGCGCTGGTTGAATCCGAATCGAAAAATCCCGTAGAACAGCACGACGAAACCCAGCACGATGGCGGCCACGCCGATGAAGGTGGCGCCGCTGATGAAGCCCTGACGATAGAAGATGTAAAGGCTGAGCGCGTACAGCAGCGAGATCAGGCTGATGGGCGAGATCTGCGGAATACGCACTGACGGCATATTCTTGCGGCGGTTGATGGATTCTGTCCGCATGGTTTCGCGTGCGTCATCCAGAAGCATAGGGTTAGCGCTCAAGATAATGTCGGTTCGGGACTTGCGGGCTTTGGGAATAATGGAACGGCGAGGCGACTGTGCATTTATCCTATGAATGCCGGTCCGCGATTTTGCGCAGTAACAAACGAGTGGAAGAAAAGAAAGAACGGCGCGGGCGCGTGAAATGCGCTTCTCGCAAATGGCACACCGGCGGACAGGCGAAGCGCTCGGGCAGCTGCCAGAGCGGGTTGCAGGTCCGTATAGGGTCGCGTTCGAGCGGATCGCCGCCCCGGTCAAAAGGGGTGCAGTGCTAGGCGCGGTGCGCCGCACAGGGTGGCCCCCTGCGCAAGCATCGCAACGACGCAATGTGCCCCTTTTGGTTCGAACCCTTCGGGCAGCTCCGGGAACCGGTCGCCTGCGTTGTTACGGGGGGACGCCGAGTCCTCCTTGCCGTAGCCCCGCTACGACGCGTCGCCGTGCCTAGCAGTCAACCGGTTCCCGGAGCTGCGCGATCCCTACACGGACCTGCAAACCGCTCTAAGGCATGCCCGCGCAGCGGTCAGAGGATCTGGTGCTGCTTCAGGTATTGATGAACGATTGACAAGCGCGTCTGCGCATCGTCCAGCTCGAGCAGCTTCTGCTTCGCCTTCAGGGGAATGGGCAGGATCTCGCACCAGCGGTTGGCGACCCATCCGGCGCTGTCAAGGCGAATGGGCTGCGCGAACGGGCTGATGAACTTGCCGCCTTCTTCCTGGCGGCCCTGTTGATCGACTTCCTCGATGACGGACTTCAGCGCCGTTGCGCATTCGACATGCATGTCGCTGACAGGCGGCGACGCATCGGCCGGCAGCATGCCGATGCGCGCTTCAAGCCGCTGGTCGGCGCGCACACGGGTTTCAAGAATGCGGAAGCGCTCTCCGCCTTCGGTGCGCAGCATCATCACGCCCAGGTTTTCCATGTCCCAGTCGGTGATGGCCGCGAGGCAGCCGACGTCTTCCGGCTCTGCCGCCTGTCCGACTTCCTGTCCCGCCTTGATCAGCACCACGCCGAACGGCGCGTTGCGTTTCATGCAATCACGCACCATGTCGATGTAGCGGGTCTCGAAGACCTTGAGCGGCAGCACGCCGCCGGGGAAGAGCACCGTCTTCAGCGGGAACAGCGGGATCCATTCGTCATCGGGCGGCATGGTGAGAGTGAATGCTCAGTTGAGTTCGCGGTGGCGCAGCAGGACGCGCTCGGTCGCACGGAAGTGCCTGGCCAGCTGTTCGACCATGTACACCGAACGATGCTGGCCGCCGGTGCAGCCGATGGCGACCGTCAGGTAGCTGCGGTTGTCATTCTTGAACGCCGGCAGCCACTTCTCGACGAAGTTGCGGATGTCGGCCAGCAGTTCGGCGACATGGGCCTGGGTATCGAGAAAGGCGATGACGGGCTCGTCGCGCCCGGTGAACGGGCGCAGCGCCGTGTCGTAGTAGGGATTGGGCAGGACCCGCACATCGAAGACCAGGTCGGCATCCAGCGGTACGCCGAACTTGAAGGCGAAGGACTCGAAGAGCAGGGTCAGCGGCGTGCGGTCGGTTTCGACCAGATCCTTGATCCATGCCCGCAGCTTGTTCGCCGACAGGCCGGAGGTGTCGATCACATGGCCGATGCCTTCGATGGTCGACATCATTTCCCGCTCGCGCAGGATGCACTCGGTCAGGGTCGGCTGCTCGTGTCCGGCCTCGGGCGGCACCCGGTGCGACAGCGGATGGCTGCGGCGGGTTTCCGAGAAGCGGGTGATCAGCGACTCGGTCTTTGCGGTGAGAAACAGGACCTTGACATCGTGCCCCTCTTCTTTGAGCACACGGATGTCGGCCGGCAGGCCGGCCAGGGAGGCGGCGCTGCGGGCATCGACCGCCACGGCAAGATTGTCGCCGCCTTCTTCCTGGCGGGTTTCAACCAAGTGACGCAACAGCTTGGGAGGCAGATTGTCGACGCAGAAATAGCCTGCATCTTCGAGAGCATTCAGTCCGACCGATTTACCCGAGCCGGAAATGCCCGTAATAAGGATAATGCGCATGGCATCAATCATACCCCAAGCGCGCTTTGGGGATTTTATGTGCTGAATTGAAACCTTGTAGCGGGAAAAGACTGTTGCATTCCGGCTGCTGCGGCAGCTTTCGCGGCCGTTCCAGGTTAATCGTTGCCCATCGCCTTCTGCTGGCGCTCCATGAATTCCTTCAGGGTATCGATTCCGCGCAGTTGAAGGATGGTGTTGCGCACCGCCGCTTCCAGCAGGACCGCGAGGTTGCGGCCGGCCTCGACCGGGATGATGACCTTGCGGATCGCCAGGCCGAGCACTTCTTCGGTCTGGGAGTGCAGGGGCAGGCGCTCGTAGTTTTCCTCGAGCGTGCTGCGCCGGACCAGATGGACGATCAGCTTGAGCCGCATTTTGCGGCGCACTGCAGTTTCGCCGAAGATGGTCTTGATGTCCAGCAGGCCGAGGCCGCGTACTTCGAGCAGGTTCTGCAGCAGCGGCGGGCAGCGGCCCTCGATCATGTTGGGTGCGATGCGCGAGAATTCGACGGCGTCGTCCGCCACCAGGCCGTGGTTGCGGGAAACCAGTTCCAGCCCCAGCTCGCTCTTGCCGAGGCCGGATTCGCCGGTGATCAGCACGCCGACGCCGAGCACATCCATGAAAACGCCGTGCATGGTGATGCGCTGGGCGAGTTCCTTGGACAGGTAGACGCGCAGGTAATCGATGACCTGCGCGGCCGGCAGCGGCGTCGAGAACAGCGGAATGTTCTTTTCGTCGCAGATGGCAAGGATGTAGGGCGGGGTTTCCAGGCCTTGGGCAATGATGAAGGCCGGCGGCTCGCCGGCTACCAGTTCTTCCGTCTGATACTTGCGCGAGGCCGGGGACAGCTTGTTGTAGTACTGGATTTCCTGGTGTCCGAACACCTGCAGCCGGCCGGGGTGGATCAGGTTGAGATGGCCTACCTGGTCGGCCGCGGAAGTGGCGTCGCCGGAAATGCGGCGTTCGCCGCCGGGAAAGCCGGCGAACCAGCCGAGCTGCAGCGCCTCCCTGGTGTCGTCGAACAGCTGCTGGATGGTCAGATGCGTGGATGAGGGCATTGCAGGCGGCGGCGGCAGGAAATCAGGCGTGGATGCTGGGTTGCCATGCAAGGATGCGGGCATGTACCGAAGCCGCATCCGGGTCTGCCGCCAGCTGGTTGCGGAAATTCTCGTCCGAGAACATCTCCGCGACTTCCGACAGGATTTCGAGATGCTGCTGGGTGACGTGATCCGGAATCAGCAGGAAGATCAGCAGCTTGACGGGCTGTCCGTCCGGCGACTCGAAGGGAATCGCATCCTTGAGCCTGACGAAGGCCGCCAGCGGCGCTTTCAGGCCCTTGATTCTGCCGTGGGGAACCGCGACGCCATGTCCCAGGCCGGTGGAGCCGAGGCGCTCGCGCGCGAAGAGATTGTCCGAGACCATCGAACGGGCGATGCCGCAGTTGTTCTCGAAAATCAATCCTGCCTGTTCGAATGCGCGTTTCTTGCTTGAGACCTCAAGATCAAGAACGACATTGTTCAATGCCAGGATTTTTGCAAGGTTGGTCATGTTACGCAAACTTATGGTGCGATGCACAAAATGAGCTGTCGAGACGCATTATAGGCCTGTTTCCGTTCTGCGTAATCCAAAGCATAGGATGGAAGGCGGTTTGCTTCTTGACTGTAAGCAGAATGCCGAAGCACATGTTTCAACTTTCATCAGCATTCTGTTCGTTCTGTTCAGGAACTCAGGCAATTGACCCCAAAACCGAAGAATAGTTTCTTTCAAGGAAAAACGTACCTTTTCCGCCACAGCGCCGTTGCAGCCCTAGCTTGCCGCCCATCCTATCGACGCCGGCTTGCAGCAGGCTTACGGGTGTGCCTCACTGCCGCCCGTTGCGCAGGTTGGATGGCCGCTGCGACGTGGTGAAATTGCTGCGCCAGGGATTGATGTCCAGCCCGCCGCGGCGGGTGTAGCGCGCATAGACCGCGAGTTTCTGCGGATGGCACTGGCGCATGATGTCCATGAAGATGCGCTCCACGCACTGCTCGTGGAATTCATTGTGTTCGCGAAAGCCGATCAGGTACTGCAGCAGGCCTTCCTGGTCGATCTGCGGCCCGACATAGCGGATCTGCACGCTGCCCCAGTCAGGCTGGCCGGTGACCAGGCAGTTCGACTTGAGGAGATGCGACACGAAAGTTTCCTCGACGATGGCTTCCTCGGTATTGGCCTTGAGCAGCGCGGCATTCGGCTGGTAATCGGCGACTTCGATGTCGAGGCGGTCGAGGAGCAGTCCGTCCAGTTCGCCCATGCCGAGCTTGGAAAAGTCTTCGGGCAGGGTCAGCTTCACTGACACCGAGGCGCCGAAACCGTCCGACAGGTCGGCGCGCAGCATGTCGGCCAGCGCTTCCGGGCTCGCTATTCGCGTCTGGTTCAGGGAGTTGAGATAGAGCTTCAGCGATTTCGACTCGATGATGTTGGGCGACTCCGCCGGCACCGTGAACGTCGCAATCGCGACCTGCGGCTTGCCGCGCATGTTCAGCCAGGACAGCTCATAGGCATTCCAGATGTCGACGCCGAAGAAGGGCAGGGTGCCGGTGACGCCGATTTCCTCGCGCTTCTGCTGGCGGGCAATCGGAAACAGCAGCGAGGGATCGTACTGGGTCTGGTAGGCGGTGGGTTTGCCGAGCGGTGACGCTTCGGGCTGATTCGGGCTGGTCATGATCTGCAGAACTGATGATAAGGCAGCCGCCGCAATTGTCGTAGCTGCTTGTGTAAGTGGTTACTGACAGTGCTGGCGGCTGCCGGAGGAATGAGAGACAAATGAAAGACGAAAGGCAAAAGCCGTTTCGACCATGCCGCCGGCCGCCGGTTCAGGCCGGCGGCCGGCATGGGATCAGAGGAAGAGCTTGTAGGCCGGATTCTCGCTCTCGTCCCAGTAGCGGTAGCCGAGGCCGGCGAGGAACTGGCGGAACAGCTTCATCTCCTTCTTCGGCACCTGGATGCCGACCAGAATGCGGCCCACGTCGCCGCCCTGGTTGCGGTAATGGAAGAGGCTGATGTTCCAGTTCGGCGCCATGCTGTCGAGGAAGCGCATCAGTGCGCCCGGCCGCTCGGGAAATTCGAAGCGGTACAGCAGCTCGTCATTGGCGAGCGGGCTCTTGCCGCCGACCAGGTGGCGCACGTGCAGCTTGGCCAGTTCGTCGTGCGTGAGATCGAGCGTCCTGAAGCCGTGCTTCTCGAAGTTCTTCGTGATGCGGCCGGGTTCGTCGCGGCTGGAAATCGTCATGCCGACGAAGACATGCGCTTCCTTGGCGTCGCTGATGCGGTAGGTGAATTCGGTCACGTTGCGCGGACCGACCTGCTCGCAGAAGCGCTTGAAGCTGCCGCGCTCCTCGGGGATGGTGACTGCGAACACCGCTTCGCGCGCCTCGCCGACCTCGGCGCGCTCGGCGACGAAGCGCAGGCGGTCGAAATTCATGTTGGCGCCGCAGGCGATGGTCACCAGCGTCTGGCCGCGCACCGGCTTCTTGGTAGTTTTCGCGCGCTCGATGTATTCCTTGGCGCCGGCCACCGCCAATGCGCCGGCGGGTTCGAGAATGCTGCGGGTATCCTGGAACACGTCCTTGATCGCCGCGCAGACGGCGTCGGTATCGACGATGATGATGTCGTCGACCAGCTTCCTGGCGATGCGGAAGGTTTCCTCGCCCACCAGCTTGACCGCCGTGCCGTCGGAGAACAGGCCGACGTCGGGCAGCGCAACGCGGCGCCCGGCCTTGATGCTGCGCGCCATGGCGTCGGAATCGACGGTCTGCACGCCGATGATCTTGATCTCGGGACGCACCGCCTTGATGTAGGACGCCACGCCGGAAATCAGCCCGCCACCGCCGATGGCGACGAAGATCGCATCGATGGGGCCGGTATGCTGGCGCAGGATTTCCATGGCGATCGTGCCCTGGCCGGCGATCACGTAGGGATCGTCGAAGGGATGGACGAAGGTCAGCTTTTCCTTCTTTTCCAGCGTGAGCGCATGGTTGTAGGCATCGGTATAGGAATCGCCGAACAGCACGACTTCGCCGCCGCGCGCCTTGACCGCCTCGATCTTGACCGGCGGCGTGGTCGTCGGCATCACAATCACCGCGCGGCAGCCCAGCCTGGCCGCCGACAGCGCCACGCCCTGGGCATGATTGCCGGCCGAGGCGCAAATGACGCCGCGCTTCAACTGTGCCGGCGTCAGGTGCGCCATCTTGTTGTAGGCGCCGCGCAGCTTGAAGCTGAAGACGCTCTGAATATCCTCGCGTTTGAGATAAATCTGGTTGTCCATGCGCTCGGACAGCGTGGGCGCAAACTCCAGCGGCGATTCAACGGCAACATCGTAGACGCGGGCGGTCAGGATTTTCTGTAGATAGTCGGTAGTCATAGGCTTGGCTCGTCGGCATGCCTTCCCCAATGCGGCATGCGAACCCGCAATTATAATGGACGCCCCTTGCCGGACCCGGATTGCGCCGCATACCGGGTATCGGCCGACCTTGATTGACCATTTGATGATTGAATCCGCCGTACGCTGGCTGCTGGACGTCCTCTCCGTGCCCGATGTCGGGCTGACCTCGGTATTCCTGATCAGTATTTTGTCGGCGACGCTGCTGCCGCTCGGCTCCGAGCCTGCGGTCTTCGCCGTCACCAAGGCCAACCATGCGCTGTTCTGGCCGGCCATCCTGGTCGCCACCGCCGGCAATACCATCGGCGGCATGATCGATTACTGGATGGGCTACGGCGCCAAGATGGCGCTGGCCAAGGAGCGGGAAAGCCGCTGGTTCGGCTGGCTGCAGCGCTACGGCGCCAAGACCTTGCTGCTGGCCTGGCTGCCGGCGATCGGCGACCCGCTGTGCGCGCTGGCCGGCTGGCTCAAGCTGCCATTCTGGCCGTCGGTGTTCTACATGGCGATCGGCAAATTCCTGCGCTACGTGACCATGACGGCTGCATTGTTGTATGTTCCCGACGGATTCTGGCGCAGTCTTGTCAATTTGTTCTGAAAAATGTTTCCCGCCTGCCAATTTTGATCGGCCTGATGACAAATCGGCCATGCCGGCAGAGATTTAGGCGCACGGATCGTAAGGCTGTTACCGACTGCTGCATGGCATTACGCTAAAATGCGCCTTTAAGGGTTCAGTCCTACCACTTCTTGATGAACGCCCCAGCTCAAATCCAAGCACTGCTTTCCGATACGCCCGGCGATGCCATGCCCGACCGCCTGCGCGAGATTCCCTACAACTACACGTCGTTTTCCGATCGCGAGATCGTCAAGCGCCTGCTCGGCGAAGAATCCTGGCTGGTCCTCGACCAGTTGCGCGGCGAACGCCAGACCGGCCGCTCCGCGCGCATGCTGTACGAAGTGCTCGGCGACATCTGGGTGGTGCGCCGCAATCCCTACCTGCAGGACGACCTGCTGTCCAATCCCAAGCGCCGCCAGGACCTGATCGACGCGCTCAACCACCGCCTCTCCGAAGTCGAGAAGCGCCGCCTGACCACCGACCTGGCCGACGCCGGCGACGCCCATGCGCGCCACCGCAGCGCCAACGTCGAACTGCTGGTCAAGGCCGCGCGCAAGGCGGTGGCCGAGTTCGGCGAGGAATTCCGCCGCATGTACGACCTGCGCAAGCGCGCAACCCGAGTGCTGGGCCGCTACACCGCCAAGGACAACATCAAGTTCGACGGCCTGTCGCGCGTCTCGCATGTGACCGATGCGACCGACTGGCGCGTCGAGTATCCGTTCGTCGTGCTCACGCCCGATGGCGAAGACGAGATGGCCGGCCTGGTGAAGGCCTGCATCGAACTCGGCCTGACCATCATCCCGCGCGGCGGCGGCACCGGCTATACAGGCGGCGCCATTCCGCTGACGCCGATGTCGGCCGTGATCAACACCGAAAAGCTGGAACAGCTCGGCGAAGTCGAGATGACCATGCTGCCGGAAGTCGACCGTCCGTACGCCACCATCTATTCCGGCGCCGGCGTGGTGACCAAGCGCGTCTCCGATGCGGCCGAGAAGGCCGGCTTCGTGTTCGCGGTCGATCCGACGTCCGCCGAAGCCTCCTGCATCGGCGGCAACGTGGCGATGAATGCCGGCGGCAAGAAGGCCGTGCTGTGGGGAACCGCGCTCGACAACCTCGCCAGCTGGCGCATGGTCGACCCCAACGGCGACTGGCTGGAAGTGACCCGCATCGGCCACAACCTCGGCAAGATCCATGATGCGCCGGTGGCGAAGTTCAAGCTGGAATGGACCAAGCCGTCCGAGCGCGGCGCCAAGGCCGGCGCTCCGTTCAAGACCGAGTATCTGGAAATCGAAGGCCGCCGCTTCCGCAAGGAAGGCCTCGGCAAGGACGTTACCGACAAATTCCTCGCCGGCCTGCCCGGCGTGCAGAAGGAGGGCTGCGACGGCCTGATCACGTCGGCGCGCTGGATCCTGCACAAGATGCCCAAGCACACCCGCACCGTCTGCCTGGAATTCTTCGGACAGGCGCGCGATGCGATTCCGTCCATCGTCGAGATCAAGGATTTCCTCGATGCGGAAGCGAAGAAGGGCGGGGCGATCCTCGCAGGTCTCGAACACCTGGACGAGCGCTACCTGCGCGCGGTCGGCTACGCGACCAAGTCCAAGCGCGGCGTGCTGCCGAAGATGGCGCTGTTCGGCGACATCGTCGGCGACGACGAGGAAGCCGTCGCCCGCGCCGCATCCGAAGTGATCCGCATGGCCAATACCCGCGTCGGCGAAGGCTTCGTCGCGGTCAGCCCGGAAGCGCGCAAGAAATTCTGGCTGGACCGCGCCCGCACCGCGGCGATCGCCAAGCACACCAATGCGTTCAAGATCAATGAAGACGTCGTGATTCCGCTCGACCGCATGGGCGAGTACACCGACGGCATCGAGCGCATCAACATCGAACTGTCCATCCGCAACAAGCTGCAGCTGCTCGACCAGCTGGGCAAGTTCTTCGCCTCCGGCCACCTGCCGCTGGGCAAGAGCGAGGATGCGGAAGCCAACGACATTCCGCCGGAAGAACTCCTCGGCGACCGCGTCGCGCAGGCGCGCCAGCTCATCGACGATACCGATGCGCGCTGGGGCTACCTGCTTGCCAACCTCGACAAGCCGCTCGCCGAAGCGCACGACGACCTGGCCGCGCGCGGCGTGTCGATGACCTGGATCGACGAGCGCCTGCAGCGCCAGCCCGATGCCAAGGTTTTCCATGTGGTGCAGGACCGCACCATCCGCGTGTCATGGAAGGGCGAAGTGCGAGCGCAACTGCGCCAGATCTTCAACGGCGGCGCGTTCAAGCTCATCCTCGACGAGTGCAGCGCGATCCACAAGCGCGTGCTGCGCGGGCGCGTGTTCGTGGCCTTGCACATGCATGCGGGCGACGGCAACGTTCACACCAACCTCCCGGTCAACTCCGACCATTACGAGATGCTGCAGGACGCGCATGCCGCCGTCGAGCGCATCATGGTGCTGGCGCGTTCGCTCAACGGCGTGATCTCGGGCGAGCACGGTATCGGCATCACCAAGCTGGAATTCCTGACCGAGGACGAAATCCAGGATTTCCGCGACTACAAGCTGCGCGTCGATCCGGAAGGCCGCTTCAACAAGGGCAAGCTGCTCAACGATCCGGCCATGCCGGCCGACCTGCGCAATGCCTACACGCCGTCCTTCGGCCTGATGGGCCACGAATCGCTGATCATGCAGCAGAGCGACATCGGCGCCATCGCCAACAGCGTCAAGGACTGCCTGCGCTGCGGCAAGTGCAAGCCGGTCTGCTCGACCCACGTGCCGCGCGCCAACCTGCTGTACTCGCCGCGCAACAAGATCCTGGCGACCTCGCTGCTGGTCGAAGCCTTCCTGTATGAAGAGCAGACCCGCCGCGGCGTGTCGATCAAGCACTGGGAAGAATTCGAGGACGTGGCCGACCACTGCACCGTCTGCCACAAGTGCGTCACGCCTTGCCCGGTCGACATCGATTTCGGCGACGTGTCGATGAACATGCGCAACCTGCTGCGCAAGATGGACAAGAAGTCCTTCAATCCCGGCACTGCGGCGGCGATGTTCTTCCTGAACGCAACCGATCCGGCCACCATCAACGCGACCCGCGCGGCGATGACCGGCCTGGGCTACAAGGCCCAGCGCATCGCCAACGACATGCTCAAGAAGTTTGCGAAGAAGCAGACCAAGGCGCCGCCCGCCACCCACGGCAAGCCGCCGGTGAAGGAGCAGGTGATTCACTTCGTCAACAAGAAGATGCCGGGCAACCTGCCGAAGAAGACCGCGCGTGCGCTGCTCGACATCGAAGACGACAAGATCGTGCCGATCATCCGCGATCCGAAGAAGACCACCGCCGACACCGAAGCGGTGTTCTACTTCCCCGGCTGCGGCTCGGAGCGCCTGTTCTCGCAGGTCGGCCTTGCTACGCAAGCGATGCTCTGGCATGTCGGCGTGCAGACCGTGCTGCCGCCGGGCTACCTCTGCTGCGGCTATCCGCAGCGCGGCGCCGGCCAGTACGACAAGGCCGAGAAGATGATGACGGACAACCGCGTGCTGTTCCACCGCATGGCCAACACGCTGAACTACCTCGACATCAAGACAGTCGTAGTGTCGTGCGGCACCTGCTACGATCAGCTGCAGAGCTATGAATTCGAGAAGATCTTCCCCGGCTGCCGGATCATCGACATCCATGAATATCTGCTCGAAAAGAATGTGAAGCTCGAAGGCGTGAACGGTACCCGCTACATGTACCATGACCCCTGCCACACGCCGATGAAGCAGCAGGATCCGCTGAAGACGGTGAACGCGCTCATTACCACCGGCGACGGCGCCAAGGTCGAGAAGAACGACCGCTGCTGCGGCGAATCCGGTACCTTCGCGGTCAGCCGGCCCGACATCTCGACCCAGGTCCGCTTCCGCAAGGAAGTCGAAATGAAGAAGGGCGTGGACAAGGTGCGCAGCGACGGTTTCGGCGGCGATGTGAAGATTCTCACTTCCTGCCCGTCCTGCCTGCAGGGCCTGAACCGCTACAATGAAGATGCGGGCACCACCGCCGACTATATCGTCGTGGAAATGGCGAAGCATCTGCTCGGCGAGAACTGGCTGCCCGAGTATGTGGCGCGGGCAAACAGCGGCGGTATCGAACGCGTCCTCGTTTGAGTTGCAGCCGGGCCGGCGTTCACGCATCCTGAACGCTGGCCCGGCCTGGCTTGTTCAACATGTCGACAGGAAAAAGATGGCCAAAGAAGCGTGTGAACTGTGCATGCATCCCGGTGGCGAAGTCATCTACCGGGATGACAATTATCGAATCGTGCTGGTCGACGACGAGCGCTATCCCGGCTTTTGCCGCGTGATCTGGAATGCGCATGCCGCCGAGATGACCGACCTGTCGACTGCCGAGCGGGCGATCCTGATCGCCGCCGTATGGCAGGTGGAAGAAGCCATCCGCGAAACCATGCAGCCGCACAAGATCAATGTGGCCAGCCTCGGCAATGTCGTGCCGCATCTGCACTGGCATGTGATTCCGCGCTACGAGAACGATGCGCATTTTCCCAACCCGATCTGGGGCGAGGTCAAGCGTACCCCGAACTCCAGCGAACTCGCCAAGCGCAAGGCGATGGTGGCGCGGCTGCGGGAAGCGCTGCAGGACCGCTTCGAGGAATCGCTGCTGTAGGCAGCGCAATCCCCCCAGATCCCGAAAGCCGCATTCAGCTTTTCATCTTCATCATTCCAGCCATGGCCAATACCAAGACAGCTGCACCCGCCCCGACATCGCTGACCGTGCGCAGCAAATCCCGCGTGCTGGAAATCGCTTTCGACACGGGCGAGGAGTTTTCGCTGCCTTTCGAATTGCTGCGCGTCTATTCGCCTTCCGCCGAAGTGCGCGGCCACGGCGCCGGACAGGAAGTGCTGCAGACCGGCAAGCGGGACGTCACGATCGCCGACATGGAGCCCGTGGGCAACTATGCGGTAAAACCGCATTTTTCGGACGGACACAATTCCGGCCTCTTTTCCTGGGATTACCTGTACTGGCTGGGCAGCAACCAGGCCGAACTCTGGGAAGACTACCTGCAGCGGCTGGAAGCGGCCGGCCATACCCGCGAAAGCGGCCGCGACGCGCCGATGCCGGAAGCCGGCGGCCATGCCTGCGGCCATCATCACTAAAACTTGCCCGGTTTCCCCCGGCAGCGGCGCTGCCGGTCCTGTCCGCTCCCTTTTTCCCTGCGCTTGCTTTGCCCCGTTTGCGTGCGCGCCATGGAACGCTTGGCGGCGGCGCGTGTCTCCACTTGTATAATGCGCGCTGAACCAATCAGCCTGACGCCATGACCAATACCACCCATTTCGGTTATCAGACCGTTTCTGAAGACGAGAAGGTACATAAAGTCGCCGAAGTCTTTCATTCCGTCGCGGCAAAGTACGACGTGATGAACGACCTCATGTCGGGCGGCCTGCACCGGATATGGAAGGCCTTCACCATCGCCCAGGCAGGTGTTCGCCCCGGCTTCAAGGTGCTCGACATCGCGGGCGGCACTGGCGACCTGTCCAAGGCGTTTGCCAGGCAGGCCGGACCGACCGGCGAAGTCTGGCTCACCGACATCAATGAATCGATGCTGCGCGTGGGACGCGACCGGCTGTTGAACAAGGGAATGACCACCCCCACATTGTTATGCGATGCGGAAAAACTGCCGTTCCCGAGCAATTATTTCGACCGGGTCAGCGTCGCCTTCGGCCTGCGCAACATGACGCACAAGGACGCCGCGCTGGCCGAAATGCGCCGTGTGCTCAAGCCGGGTGGCAAGCTGCTGGTGCTGGAATTCTCTAAAGTGAATGAAGCGCTGCAGAAGCCGTACGACCTGTATTCCTTCTCCGTGCTGCCGTGGCTGGGCAAGCGGATCGCCAACGATGCCGACAGCTACCGCTATCTGGCCGAATCGATCCGCATGCATCCTGACCAGGAAACGCTGAAGGCGATGATGGAGACGGCAGGGCTGGAACGCGTCGAGTATTTCAACCTGACTGCCGGCGTGGCTGCATTGCATACCGGCATCAAACTGTAGGACAACCGTAGGAGAGTGCCATGAAGAAGTTTCTGCTTGCATTGATGATCGCGCTCAGCTCGGCCAGCATGGTCGTCGCCGACGCGGAAGCCAAGCGCCTCGGCGGAGGAAGTTCTTTCGGCCGCCAGTCGCAGGGCATCAGCCGCCAGACGCCTGCGGCTACGCCTAACCATTCGAACCAGGCGACCAACCAGGCCCGTCCGTCCTCTCCTGCGGCCGCTCCGCAAGGCGTGCCGGCCAAGCCGGCCAGCCCGTGGCGCAATATCCTCGGTGGCGCGCTGCTCGGCCTCGGCCTTGGTGCCTTGCTGTCCCACTTCGGCATCGGCGGCGCCTTCGCCAGCGCCATCGCGACCATCCTGATGATCGCGCTGCTGGCCTTTGCCATCATGTTCATCATCCGCATGATCCGCGGCAGGAACGGCAACCAGAGCCGGCCGGCCTATTCGTCCGCCTACAGCCCCGGCAGCTCGTCGGAACCAATGATGCGCACGCCGGAAATCGGTTCGCGCATCGAGCCGCAGATCCGGCCCTCGGCTTTCCAGGCCGAACCGGCGGCAGCCGGAGCGGGTGCGGCAGGTGCAGCAGGTGCGGCGGCCGGCGCATTCAGCGTGCCGGCGGACTTCGACGCCGACAGCTTCCTGCGCCATGCCAAGACGTATTTCATCCGCCTGCAGGCGGCCTGGGACCGTGCCGACATCAATGACATCCGCGAATTCACCACGCCGGAAATGTTTGCCGAACTGCGCCTGCAACTGCAGGAGCGCGGCGCCTCGCCCAACCACACCGATGTGGTGTCGCTCAATGCGGAGCTGCTGAAGGTCGAACCGGTCGGCGACGACTATCTGGCGACGGTGCGTTTCTCCGGCATGATCCGCGAGGCGGAGAATGCGCCGGCGGAATCCTTCGTCGAGGCATGGAACCTCAGCAAGCCGGTTTCGGGGCAGGGCGGCTGGGTCCTGGCCGGCATCCAGCAGCTGTCGGATGTTTCCTGACATAGCTTTGCAAGCATTGCCGGAGCGCATACCGGCAAACTGATAAACTTGGACCGCCCGTGAATCGTCACGGGCGGTTTTCTTTTGCGACCATGATTCGTTCGACCATGCTTTCTCCACTGCATTCGCCCCTCCCGGCTGCAATCAATCATCTCCTCGTCCGCGAGCCATGGGCGCGCGACAAGCTGGCGCGCCACGCCGGCAAGGTTGCCGTCTTCGACGCCGGCGTCATCGCCATTCGCCTCAAGGTCGCTGCCGACGGCATGGTGCAGGCGGCAGCACAGGACGAGGCGGCCGCCGTCACCATCCGCGCCAAGCTGTCCGACCTGCCGCTGATTGCGAGGAATCGCGAGCAGGCGTTCTCCTACGTGCAGATCGAGGGCGATGCCGACTTCGCCAACACCATTTCCCAGCTCAGCCAGTCGCTGCGCTGGGAAGCCGAGGAAGACCTGGCGAAGCTGATCGGCGATGTGCCGGCGGTGCGGCTGACCGGCGGCGTCAGGGCCGCGTTCGATGCGGCGCGGGCGACGCAGCAGAAGCTGGCCGAAAATCTCGCCGAATACTTTCTCGAGGAAAATCCCATGCTGGTCCGGCCGCAGGCGGTGGCCGGCTTTTCCGCCGAAGTGAACCGGCTGCGCGACGACGTCGAGCGCCTGGCCAAGCGCATTGAACGACTGAAGGGAAGCCGCTGATGTTTTTCAAGGTATTGCGGCTTGCAAAAATTACCCGTGTGGCGCTCAAGTACGGCCTGGACAACATGGCCGTGTCCGGCCTGACCAGCCCGCGCATTGCGAAACTTCTCGATGCCCTCGTGTTCTGGCGCGACATTTCCACGCCGCGCGGCGTCAGGCTGCGCCGGGCGCTGGAAGAACTGGGGCCGATCTTCGTCAAGTTCGGGCAGGTGCTGTCGACGCGGCGCGACCTGATGCCGCCGGATATCGTCGACGAGCTTGCCAAGCTGCAGGACAGAGTGCCGCCCTTCGATTCGAAGCTGGCGATCGCCCAGATCCGCAAGGCGCTGGGCGAGCATCCCGACCAGCTGTTTGCCAGTTTCGATCCGGTGCCGGTGGCTTCCGCATCGATCGCCCAGGTGCACTTCGCCACCCTCAAGGACGGCACCCAGGTCGCGGTCAAGGTGCTGCGCCCCGGCATGAAGCGTTCCATCGACGAAGACATCGCGCTGATGCAGATCGCCGCCGGCCTGGTGGAAAAGCTGTGGGCCGACGGCCGCCGCCTGAAGCCGCGCGAGGTGGTCGCCGAGTTCGACAAGTATCTCCACGACGAGCTCGACCTGATGCGCGAGGCGGCCAATGCCAGCCAGCTGCGCCGTAACTTCATCGGTTCCGACCTGCTGCTGGTGCCGGAAATGTTCTGGGACTATTGCTCGACCTCGGTGATCGTGATGGAGCGCATGCGCGGCATCCCGATCTCGCAGATCGACAGACTGGTGGCCGAAGGCGTGGACATGAAAAAGCTCTCGCGCGACGGTGTCGAAATCTTCTTCACCCAGGTATTTCGCGACGGCTTCTTCCATGCCGACATGCATCCGGGGAATATCCTGGTCTCGATCGAGCCGGAAACCTTCGGCCGCTACATCGCGCTGGACTTCGGCATCGTCGGCACGCTGACCGATTTCGACAAGGATTACCTGTCGCAGAATTTCCTCGCTTTCTTCCGCCGCGACTACAAGCGGGTGGCCGAAGCCCACATCGAATCCGGCTGGGCGCCCAAGGAAACGCGGGTCGATGAGCTGGAGTCGGCGGTGCGGGCCTGCTGCGAACCGATCTTCGACCGGCCGCTGCGCGACATCTCCTTCGGCCAGGTGCTGCTGCGCCTGTTCCAGACCTCGCGCCGCTTCAACGTCGAAGTCCAGCCGCAGCTGGTCCTGCTGCAGAAAACCCTGCTCAACATCGAGGGCCTCGGCCGCCAGCTCGATCCGGATCTCGATCTCTGGAAGACCGCCAAGCCCTACCTGGAGCGCTGGATGGAGGAGCAGATCGGCTGGCGCGGCATGCTGGCCCGCTTCAAGGAAGAGGCGCCGCATTACAACAAGGTCATTCCGCAATTGCCGCGCCTGGCGCATCATCTACTGACTGTCAAATCCGAAGAGCCGCGCGAAAATGCCGAGCTGCTGCGGCAGCTGATCGCCGAGCAGAGGCGCACCAACCTGCTGCTCGGCTTCGCGGTATATTTCGGCGGCGGACTGGCCGGCGGCATCCTGGTTACGCAGCTGTTGATGCGCTGGTATCACTTTCTGCATTGGTAACATCGGTAAATGATGGCGACAACCTTCGACAGCCGCGATCCCATGGCGCCGGAATTCTGGTCCGAGCGTTTCGAGAAGCAGTTCACGCCCTGGGACCTCGGCGGCGTGCCCCGGGCCCTGCGGGATTTCGTGGCGCGCTCGCCCGCGCCGCTCGCCACCCTGATACCGGGCTGCGGCACCGGTTATGAAGTCGTTCATCTGGCCGAAGCCGGCTGGGACGTCACCGCCATCGATTTTTCCGAGGCCGCCGTGGCCGCCGCGCAGGCTGCCGCCGGCAAATGGGCCGACCGCATCCTGACCGCCGATTTCTTCACCTTCGCACCGGCACGCGCGCCGCAGCTGATCTACGAGCGCGCCTTCCTCTGCGCATTGCCGCGCGCTCGCTGGCCCGCCGTGGTTCAGCGCTGGTCGGAACTGCTGGCGCCCGGCGCGCTTCTTGCTGGATTTTTCTATTTCGACAAATCGCCGAAGGGGCCGCCTTTCGGTGCATCGGAAGAAGAATTGCATCATCTTCTGGCAACGCATTTCGAGCGCATCGAGGATGCCGCCGTCTCCGACTCCGTGCCGGTATTCGCCGGCAAGGAACGCTGGCAGGTCTGGCGGCGGAAGTGAACGTCGGCGAACGCAGGCAAACGTAGACGATAGGCGACGCCATCGCCAGGATTTTGTTCACCACGGAGAACGCGCCGCTATAATGCCGGCAAACAATTTCCGCCAATTTCCGCCGACCGTTCTTGATCAAGGATCGCCGATGAACACTCTGCTCTGGTTTGTTGTTCTCTACTGGATAATTTCCGTCGGCATCGGCATTTATGCCGCCCGCCGCGTCAAGAACTCCAAGGATTTCGCGGTCGCCGGCAGGTCGCTGCCCATGTATGTGGTCACCGCAACCGTGTTCGCTACCTGGTTCGGCTCCGAGACGGTGCTTGGCATCTCCTCTACCTTCGTCAAGGAAGGCCTGCGCGGCGTGATTTCCGATCCGTTCGGTTCCTCGCTCTGCCTGGTCCTGGTCGGCCTGTTCTTTGCCCGTCCGCTATACCGGATGAATCTCCTGACCATCGGCGACTTCTTCCGCAACAAGTACGGACGCACGGTGGAAGTGCTGATCACGATGTGCATCGTGGTGTCCTATCTCGGCTGGGTGGCGGCGCAGATCAAGGCCCTCGGCCTGGTCTTCAGCGTGGTGTCGGGCGGCTATATCTCGATGGAGGCCGGCATGGTCATCGGTGCCGCCAGCGTGCTGATCTATACCCTGATGGGCGGCATGTGGTCGGTGGCGATCACCGATTTCCTGCAGATGATCATCATTGTGATCGGCATGCTCTACATCGGCTGGGAAGTGTCCGGCATGGCCGGCGGCGCCGGCGCGGTGATCGCGCATGCCGCCGAGGCCGGCAAGCTGGATCTCTGGCCGGAGCCGACGGGCAGGGAAATCCTCTGGTTCTTCGCCGCCTGGATCACCATGATGCTGGGTTCGATCCCGCAGCAGGACGTATTCCAGCGGGTCGCCTCGTCCAAGAATGAAAAGATCGCCGGCAATGCCTCGGTGCTGGGCGGCGTGCTGTATTTCTGCTTCGCCTTCATTCCGATGTTCCTTGCCTACTCGGCAACCCTGATCGATCCCAAGATGGTGGCCGGCCTGATCGACGTCGATCCGCAGCTCATCCTGCCCACGCTCATCATGACCAAGGTGCCGGTGTTTGCCCAGGTAATGTTCTTCGGCGCGCTGCTGTCGGCCATCAAGAGCTGCGCCAGCGCCACGCTGCTCGCGCCTTCGGTTACCTTCACCGAAAACATCCTGAAGGGCATGCTGCCGAGCCAGACCGACAAGCAATTCCTGCTGACGATGCGCATCGTGGTGGTGATCTTCACCGCGGTCGTGACGACCTTCGCGATGAATACCGAATCGAGCATCTTCAAGATGGTCGAGAATGCCTACAAGGTCACGCTGGTGGCCGCCTTCGTGCCGCTCGCCTTCGGCCTCTACTGGAAGCGCGCCACCCGCCAGGGTGCGCTCGGCGCCATCGTCCTCGGTCTGAGCACCTGGGTGCTGATGGAGCTGTTCGGCGGGGAAGAGGCCTACTGGCCGCCGCAACTGGTCGGCTTCCTGTTCAGCCTCGGCGGCATGCTGGCCGGTTCGCTGCTGACGCAGCCGCAGCAGCGCCAGGCAACGGTGCCTCAATAAGGCATACGGAAAGGCGGCCGGCAGGCCGCCTCCGGGTTGCCGCCATCAGCTTCATGACGAAAGCCGCAGACCGTTCCGCGGCTTTCGTCATTGATGGACAGGCTGTCAATGACGAAATGCCCAAAGTAAATCAGTCCGCAACGTCCTGCCGAAAGCCTTTATAATTCAGGGTTTTGGATGATTTTTGCGGGGTTTTTCCATGCCAATTTATGCTTATCGCTGCGAATCCTGCGGTTTCGCTAAAGACGTATTGCAAAAAGTGTCCGACGCGCCATTGACGGACTGCCCGTCCTGCGCCAAAAGCACCTTCAAGAAGCAGCTGACCGCGGCCGGTTTCCAGCTCAAGGGCACCGGCTGGTACGTGACCGATTTCCGCAATGGCAGCGGCGGCAGCGGCGGCACGTCGGCGCCGGCCGCTTCGTCGACTGCGTCGACCGCGGCTCCGGCTGCCGGAGCCAACAAGCCTGCGTCGGGTGGTTCCGGTTCCGATTCCGGCACGGCGGCAAGCTCGTCGAGCTCCACTGCCGCATCGGCCACTTGACGAAAGAACACGCCCGCGACGCTCACGGACAACCACCACCATGCGCAAATATTTTGTCACCGGCCTGCTGATTCTCGTTCCGCTTGCAATCACGCTGTGGGTGCTTAACCTGATCATCAGCACGATGGACCAGTCGCTCCTGCTGCTGCCGGAACGCTGGCAGCCGAAGCAGCTGATCGGCTTCCATATTCCCGGCATGGGGACGATACTGACGCTGGTGGTGATCTTCCTGACCGGCTTGCTGACCCGTAACTTCATCGGCAAGAAACTGGTGTACGCATGGGAATTGCTGCTGACCCGCATTCCTGTCGTCAATTCGATCTACTCGAGCGTCAAGCAGGTTTCGGACACGCTGTTTTCCTCGTCCGGCAATGCATTCCGCAAGGCGATGCTGGTGCAGTATCCGCGCCAGGGTTCCTGGACCATCGCCTTCCTCACCGGCACGCCCGGCGGCGATGTGCGGAACCATCTGGTGGGCGACTATATCAGCGTCTATGTGCCTACGACGCCGAACCCGACCTCGGGATTCTTCCTGATGATGCCGCGTTCGGATGCCATCGAACTGGACATGACCGTCGACGAAGCGCTGAAGTACATCGTCTCGATGGGCGTGGTGTCGCCCGAATACGTGGTCGCCGCATCCAGGAACCTGAAGGCGGTTCCGCCGCAAATCTGATACCGAATACAAGCGTTTTTCCCGGGGTCCCGACCGGCAGCCCATGACGGCGGCAACGGGATCATCCCAAAGAATCTGAAACTGGAAACTGAACATGTCTATGCGAACCCATTATTGCGGCCTCGTCACCGAGGAGCTTCTCGGCCAAACCGTCAGCCTGTGCGGCTGGGTGCATCGCCGGCGCGACCACGGCGGCGTGATCTTCATCGACCTGCGTGACCGCGAAGGCCTGGTGCAGGTCGTCTGCGATCCGGATCGCGCCGACGTATTCAAGACCGCCGAAGCGGTGCGCAACGAGTATTGCGTGCGCATCACCGGCCTGGTGCGCAACCGTCCGGAAGGCACCACCAACGCCAACCTCAAGTCCGGCAAGATCGAAGTGCTGGCGCACAACCTGGAAGTGCTGAACGCCTCGGTCACGCCGCCGTTCCAACTCGACGACGACAACCTGTCCGAGACCACCCGCCTGACGCACCGCGTGCTCGACCTGCGCCGCCCGCAAATGCAGAACAACCTGCGCCTGCGCTACAAGGTCACGATGGAAGTACGCAAGTTCCTCGACGCCAACGGCTTCATCGACATCGAAACGCCGATGCTGACCAAGTCCACGCCGGAAGGCGCGCGCGACTACCTGGTGCCGTCGCGCGTCAACGCCGGCCACTTCTTCGCGCTGCCGCAGTCGCCGCAGCTCTTCAAGCAGCTGCTGATGGTCGCCAACTTCGACCGCTACTACCAGATCACCAAGTGCTTCCGCGACGAAGACCTGCGCGCCGACCGCCAGCCGGAATTCACCCAGATCGACTGCGAAACCTCGTTCATGAACGAGCAGGAAATCCGTGACATGTTCGAAGGCATGATTCGCGGCGTGTTCAAGAACGTGCTCGACATCGACCTGCCGAACCCATTCCCGGTGATGGAATACGCGGAAGCGATGGGCCTCTACGGCTCCGACAAGCCGGACATGCGCGTCAAGCTGCAGTTCACCGACCTTACCGCAGTGATGAAGGACGTTGACTTCAAGGTCTTCTCCGGCGCCGCCAACATGGAAGGCGGCCGCGTGGTCGGCCTGCGCGTTCCGGGCGGCGGCGCGATGCCGCGTTCCGAGATCGATGCCTACACCCAGTTCGTCGCCATCTACGGCGCCAAGGGCCTGGCCTACATCAAGGTCAATGAAAAGGCCAAGGGCCGCGATGGTCTGCAGTCGCCGATCGTCAAGAACATCCACGACGCCGCGCTCAATGCCATCATCGAGCAGACCGGCGCCCAGGACGGCGACCTGATCTTCTTCGGCGCCGACAAGGCTAAGGTGGTCAACGACGCGATCGGCGCCCTGCGCGTGAAGATCGGCCACAGCGATTTCGGCAAGAAGAGCGGCCTGTTCGAGGACACCTGGAAGCCGCTGTGGGTCGTCGACTTCCCGATGTTCGAGTACGACGAAGACGGCCAGCGCTACGTTGCCGCCCACCATCCGTTCACCTCGCCCAAGGACGGTCATGAAGACCTGCTGGAAACCGATCCGGGCAAGGCGCTTGCAAAAGCCTATGACATGGTGCTCAACGGCTGGGAACTGGGTGGCGGTTCGGTCCGTATCCATCGCGCCGACGTGCAGAGCAAGGTGTTCCGCGCGCTCAAGATTGATGCCGAGGAAGCGCAGCTTAAGTTCGGCTTCCTGCTCGATGCGCTGCAGTACGGCGCGCCACCGCACGGCGGCCTGGCATTCGGCCTCGACCGCATCGTCACCATGATGACCGGCGCCGAATCGATCCGCGACGTGATCGCTTTCCCGAAGACTCAGCGTGCACAGTGCCTGCTGACCCACGCGCCGTCCGAAGTCGACGAGAAGCAGCTGCGCGAGCTGCATATCCGCCTGCGCAACGTGGAGCCGGCTGTCAAGGCTTGATGTTTTCGGCTCTTTGTTGACGTAAGAAAAGGCGCAGGCAACTGCGCCTTTTTTATTTCGGCCGCCAGCTCCACACCGTGGAATGCAGGATGCGAAAATGCACGGCATTTGCTTCGGGTATCATTTCCCTACCGCCTGGAGTGTTTTCGGCTTGACTGGACTAGGCGAGGCCGAGGTGATTTGCTTGCGGAACAAGGCGTGGTGACGCGGCATGGCGGGGCCATGGCAAGGAACCACAACGCAGTACCGCTGGCAAATCACCCGGGATCGACAGTACAGTCAGGCCGAAAACACTCTAACTGCGCATTCCACGCCAACGCATGCACAAGCCCTACAAAATCCCGGTATCCGTGCTGGTCGTCATCCACAGCCCCGAACTCGACGTCCTGCTGATCGAGCGTGCCGACAAGCCGGGCTACTGGCAATCCGTCACCGGCTCCAAGGACACGGAAGACGAGCCGCTGCAGCAGACCGCGATCCGTGAAGTCTTCGAGGAAACCGGCATTCGCATCGTGGATGAAACTTCGAACGCGGAACGCCAATCCAACTGCGTGTCCATCAGCAATCTGAACAATTGGCAACTCTCCAACGTCTACGAAATCTATCCGGTCTGGCGGCATCGCTATGCGCCCGGCGTGACGCGCAATACCGAGCATGTGTTCGGCCTGCTGGTGCCGCGCGACATTCCGGTCGTGCTGGCGCCGCGCGAGCATACCAGCCAGATGTGGCTGCCTTACCGGGAGGCGGCGGACAGGTGCTTTTCCCCATCGAACGCCGAAGCCATCCTGCAGCTGCCGAATTACAGCCGGGGGCGCGGGACTTCCTGAGGCTTGCTGCCGCGTCCGGCAGCAGCCGGACGATTGCGGAGTTTGCGCCACATGCGGCCATGGATCGCCGCCCTTCATACAGAATGCAAGCATGAAAATCCGGATAGCCACCTACAACATCCACAAAGGCGTCAGTTCGCTGCGCAGCATGCCGCGCGTGCATGCGCTCAAGCAGGCGCTGTCCTCCATGGAAGCCGATATCCTGTTCCTGCAGGAAGTGCAGGGCCGGCACGACAAGTTCGCGGTACGCCATGCCTCGCTGTGGCCCGAGCAGGAGCAGCACCACTTTCTTGCCGGCGAATCGCACCAGGCGGTGTACGGCATGAATGCGGTCTACGATCATGGGCACCACGGCAATGCGCTGCTGAGCCGCTTTCCGGTGCTGTCCTCGACCAACCAGGACGTGTCCGACCATGCCTACGAATCGCGCGGCATACTGCATTGCGTGGTGCAACTGCCGCAGACCGAACTGCACTGCTACGTGATCCATCTCGGGCTGTTTGCGCGCAGCCGCAAGCGCCAGACCGAGGCGCTGATCGAGGCGGTGGGCACGTCCTCCCCGCCGGATGCGCCGGTGATCATCGCCGGCGACTTCAACGACTGGACCAACCAGCTCAGCGCCACGCTGCGCAGCAGCCTCGGCGTCACCGAGGTATTCGACGAAAACCTGCCGTCGCGCGGCTTCGGCGTCTATCTGCGCAGCCTGAGCGGACGCGGGCCGAAACTCAAGCCGGCACGCACCTTTCCTGCGGCGCTGCCCTGGCTGCGGCTCGATAGAGTCTATGTGCGCGGCCTGCAGATTGAAAGCGCGCAAGTCCTGCACGGGCCGATGTGGGCCAAGCTGTCCGACCATGCGCCCATCGTCGCATCGCTCGCATTGAAATAAGTGGCGGCAAGGCCGGCACGGTAGAATCTGTCGCATTGCCGCTGTCGGATGCCGGCCCCGGTCCTCATCATGCGTCCTATCGAATTCCTTGCCCATAACCATGTCGCGCTCCTGCACCGCGGCATCGAATTCTTTCCCGCCCTGATCTCGGCGATCGATCATGCGCGCACCGAAATCTACCTGGAAACCTATATCTTCACGCTCGACGCCACCGGCGTGCGGGTCAAGGATGCGCTGCTGGCGGCGGCGGCGCGCGGCGTCAGGGTGAATGTCATTACCGACTGGCTCGGCACCGGCCACCGGCAATCGGTCGCGCTGCGCAACGTATTGCGCGAAGGCGGCGTGCATCACCGCATCTTCAACAGCTGGTTTCATCGCGGCGTGGCGCGCACCCATCGCAAGATCTGCGTGGTCGATTGCGAAGTGGCGTTTCTCGGCGGACTCAACATCAACGACGACTTTCTTTCCGACGACGGTTTCGAGACGCCGCTGCCGGCGCCGCGCTGGGACTTCGCGGTGCGCATCCACGGGCCGCTGGTGGAAGCCATCCATTTCGACGTGCAGTCGCAATGGCTGCTGCTGGGCGGGGTGAACCTGCGCTACCGCTGGGAGCGCTTCCGCGAACGGCAGACCAAGTCGTCCGCGGCGGTCGACCATGCGGCGATGGCGGCGCTGGTACTGCGCGACAACCTGCGCAACCGCCGCACCATCCAGCGCACTTATCTCAAGGCGCTGGGCAATGCGCGCCACAGCGCCTGGCTGGCCAATCCCTATTTCGCGCCGGGACGCAAGCTGCGCGACGGTCTCGCCGCCGCAGCCAGGCGTGGCGTCAAGGTGACATTGCTGCTCGGCGTCGGCCAGTTCCGCATCCAGGATGCGGTCGCCCATTCCTTCTATCCCAAGCTGCTCAAGAGCGGCGTGCGCGTGGTCGAGTACCGGAAGACCCAGCTGCACGGCAAGGTCGCCGTCATTGATGATGAATGGGCGACGGTCGGCTCCAGCAACTGGGACGGGCTCAGCCTCTTCGTCAACCAGGAAGCCAATGTCGTCGTGCGCCAGCATGACTTCGCGAGAACGCTGCGCGGCCATATCGAGGAAGCGGTGGAGGAGAGCGTGACGATACGCTACGAAGATTACGCCAACATCCCGTGGTACCAGCGGGCATGGTATGGCGCCGCCTATTTTCTCTACAAGAGCATATTGCGCATCATCACGCTCGGCCGCTATACGGAATGAGGCCTCTCAGCGCGGCCAGGCTGCAGCCAGCCGCTTCATCGCTTCGCGTATGTCGCCGGGTGCAAGCGCGCTGAACCCCATCACGAAGCCTTGGCGGGCCTGCGGGCCGAGATGCAGCCGCGACAGTAGGGGCAGGTCGATGCCGGCGTCGGCCGCGATCGCCGATACGCGCCGGTCGGCATGCCGCTGGTCCGGCAGCAGGCAGCTCATCTGCAGGCCGCCCGCGGCAGCCCCGGGCAGCAGGCGGCCGCCGAGATGGCGTTCGAGTTCTTCCAGGAAGATGTTGCGCCGCGCCCGGTACAGTTCGCGCATGCGCCGGACGTGCGCCATGAAATGCCCGTCCTGCATGAAGTCGGCCAGCACCGCCTGGGTCAGCGGCGAAGTATGGCCGTCGATCTGGCTGCGTCCGTCGACGAAGGCCTGCACCAGCGGCTTAGGCACCACCAGGTAAGCAACCCGTATTCCCGGAAACAGCACCTTGGAAAATGTACCGACGTACAGCACTCGCTGATGTCGGTCGAGGCCGTGGATGGCAGCGATCGGCCGGCTGTCGTAGTGAAATTCGCTGTCGTAATCGTCTTCCACGATCCAGGCCCGTTCGCGCCGCGCCCACTCGATCAGCTGCAGCCGCCGCGGCAGGCTCAGGGCCATGCCCAGCGGGTACTGGTGCGAGGGCGTCACGTAGGCCAGCCGCGCTTTCGGCGCCGCATGCAGGGCGTCGTCGATCCGCATGCCGTCGCCATCCACCGGAACCGGAACCAGGGCCGCGCCGGCCCCAGAGAACGCGGTCTGCGCCCCGCGGTAGCCCGGGTCTTCCAGCCAGATATGGTCGCCGGCGTCGAGCATCATCATGGCGATCAGCGTCAGCGCCTGCTGCGAACTGGTGAGCACCAGCACTTGCCCGGCATCGCAATCGACGCCGCGCGACAGCGAGAGGTACTGCGCGATGACTTCCCGCAATTGCGGCAGGCCTTGGCGGTCGCCGTACATCATCCAGCGCTGCGGCGCATGCCGCGCGTGCCGTGCAAGCAGGCGCTGCCAGATGGCGGCGGGGAAGGAGTCCAGTGCCGGCATGCCGGCGGAAAAGGCGCGCACCTCCAGCGCATCGACACAGCCGCCCATGCGGGCGATGCGCTGGCCGCGTGAAGACAGAAGCGTCTCGGGGGCGGCCTGGGGCAGGGCGGACTTACGCCGCAGGGAACTGCGCACTGTACTGGCGCAGCTGACGAAACTGCCGCTGCCGGTGCTGCGCTCGAGATACCCTTCCTCTTCCAATTGGGCATAGGCGCCCTCGGCGGTGCTGCGCGAGACGCCGAGGTCGGATGCCAGCGCCCGCGTCGAAGGCAGGCGGTCGCCGGCATGCAAGGTGCCGTCCACGATGGCGGTTCGGATCGCGCGGTAAAGCCGGCCGGACAGGCTCGGCTGCCTGTCATGGTTCTGCTCGAGCAGTGTCAGCAATACGCCGCTCAGCTTGCGGCCGGATAAGGGCAAGGACATAAGAAGTGGTCTGCTGTTAAGCTAGAAAATGGTCTGCTGCCGCAAACCAATCGCAGGTAGCATGATGGCATGGATTCAACCCCAGGGACAGGAAAGGAAACCCATGCAAGCGCAACTCCAGCACTACCTCGACAAGCTCGCCTACGAGATCGATTCCTGGGACCTCAGCGTGGCGCTCAGGGCCAACGAGAGGCTCATCGTCATCGACACCCGCGCGCCGGAACTGTATGCGCGCGAGCACATTCCCGGCGCGATCAACCTGCCGCACCGGACCATGTCCGAAGACACCACCCGCGGTTTCGACCGCGATGCACTGGTGGTGAGCTACTGCGACGGCATCGGCTGCAACGGCTCCACCAAGGGCGCGCTGAACATGACGCGGCTAGGGTTCAAGGTCAAGGAGTTGATCGGCGGCCTCGACTGGTGGAAGCGTGACGGGCATCCGACGGCGGGAGTTCAGGGTTCGCAGGGAGACAGCGAGATTATTTGCGGATGCTGAAGCATAGTCGGCGCGCCCAAGTAAATCTGACATACAGCTCGGGCACGCTTAAATCGGTATCGGTGAATTTCGATGGCTATATCTTCTTGCGAATGCAGGATACAAGCGGGCGAATGAGCATTACGCCGATCGTCGAAACAAGCAGCTCACAAACAAGCGTCACCAATAGCTCAATATCGGAAGCAAGGCCGGGATTCTGGCCGCTTTCAATCAGGCCGTTGATCCAGGTCCAGATGGACTCCGACATGCCGGTCGAAAGCCACCAGCGCGCGAGCAGGCCGGTAAACAGGAGGATCACCAATAGGAAGACAATGCGTTGAAGAGGCTTCATTTGACCACCAGCCGGCCATAGGCTTTCAATTTCGTTCCAGGCATGCTGATCGGTTTTGCGCTGGTGAGAATCGCTCGAAGCTGCATTGAAACATCAACTCTCCTTCAGTCTCGCGTTAAAGCCATTAATAGAGACTAGGCCCATCACGGCAAAGGAAAACGCATGTTAGAAGAATTGTTGCTAAAACGTCAATTCTTTACCTGCTACCGCGTATCTCCTTCAACCCCGCTACTTCGCGCCTCCTCCATCACCCAGTCACAAAACGCCTTCACCGCCGGCCGCGCTTCCGCTTCCAGCGGACGCAGCAGATGGAATCGATAAGGCCCACGCATCCTGTGCGGCAGCAGGCGCACCAGCCGGCCGCTGCGCAGATCCTCTTCGATGAACGGCTCGGCCGCGAGGGCAACGCCCTGGCCGTTGGCGGCGGCTTCCAGCGTCAGGTAGGTGTGCGAAAAGCTGGGGCGCTTGCTGCCGGCATAGCGCACGCCGAAATACTGCAGCCAGCGCGGCCACAGGATCTCGTCCGGAATGCGCGGCTCCAGTTCATCATGCAGCAGCGGATGGCGCAGCAGATCGGCCGGCTCCCTGATATCGCCTGCGGCGGCCTTGAACGCCGGGCTGCAGACCGCGGAAAACCATTCTTCCAGCAGCAGGTCGGCCTTGAGGCCGGGATAGGGGCCGGTGCCCAGGCGGATCGCGACATCCACGCCTTCACTCAGGAAATCGACCGGATGCAGCGAGGCGAGCAGCCGCAAGTCGATTTCGGGATGCCGCTCGCGCAGGCGGCCCAGCCGCGGCAGCAGCCAGCGCGACACCAGCGAGGGCACGGAGGTCACGGTGACGACCCGTTCATCGCCCTGGCGCCGCGCCGCTTCCGAGACTTCCGCCAATCCGTTGAGCAGCGGGCGTAGGGCCTGCGCATATTGCCGGCCGGCGCTGGTCAGCACCACGCCGCGCGGCAGGCGCTGAAACAGGGCGATGCCCAGCCAGGTTTCGAGCTGCTTGACCTGATGAGCAATGGCGCCGGCGGAAACATGAAGTTCCTCGCCTGCAGCCTGGAAGCCGCCGTGGCGGGCGGCTGCCTCGAAGGCGCGCACGGCCTGCAGGGGAGGGAGTCGGTATTGCATGAAGGCTCAAAATAATTGGGGCAGACCAGCAAGAATATTGGTTTGTGGCATGAGCTGCAAGCTACTAGACTGCTTCATCGATCCATAGTGCCACCCCCAAAACCTTTTGCCCTGAACTTTTTCCCTGAAAGCATGCCTGCCATGTCCCGCAATACAGCCATCGCCCTCGTCCTGCTGTCCGCCCTCGGCTTCGGCAGCATGGCCCTGTTCGCCAGGACCGCCTATGACGCCGGCGTCAGCCCGAGCATGCTACTGACTCTGCGGTTCGCCATCGCGGTAGCCTTGCTCGCGCCGCTGGTCAGGCTGCGGCGCGCCGCCTTGCCGCGCGGCCGCACGCTGGCCGGCTTCGTGCTGATGGGCCTGCTCTACACCGGCCAGTCGCAGGCATATTTCACCGCACTGATCCATGCCAGCAGCGGCCTGGTCGGCTTGTTGCTCTATACCTATCCGGTGCTGGTCACCATGCTGGCGGTCGCCATCGGCAGCGAGAAGCTCGACCGCCGCACGATGGCGCTGCTGGCCGTAGCGGTGACCGGCATGGCGGTCATGCTCGGCGGCGACCTGCAGGGAACGCCGCTGGGTATCATCCTCGGCCTGGCCGCCGCTGCCATCTATGCGGTCTATATCCTGCTCGGCGGCCGCATCACCAAGGGCATCGACCCGCTGGCGGGTACGCTGGTGATCATGTCGGTGGCATGCCTGGGCAACGGCGGCTTCGCGCTGGCCGACGGCTCGGCGCTGCCGCCCACGCCGGCGGCCTGGATGGCAATCGCCGCCATCGCTGCGCTGACGGCGGTCGCGGTGACGACCTTCCTGGTCGGCATCCGGCATGTCGGGCCGTCGCAGGCATCGATCATTTCCACACTGGAGCCGGTGATCACGCTTTGCCTGGGCGTTGCCTTGCTGTCCGAATCGGTCAGTGCCGGACAGCTGCTGGGCGGCGCGATGGTGCTGTGCGCGGTGATCCTGCTCGCCATGCGCACGCGTGCCGGGGACGAGGCTCCGCGCGCCCGGACGGCGGCGGCTGAAGCCTGAGCCCAGCCATACCGCGGCCATGGCAGGTGCATAGCAGGTATACTGGGCCGTCTTCCGCCCAGTCATTCGCCATGCTCTTCGACTTCGTCCTGCTCGACAAGCTGCGTGCCGCGCGCCATATCGCTGTCTTTTCCGGCGCGGGCATGTCCGCCGAAAGCGGCATTCCCACTTTCCGCGAAGCGCACACCGGCCTGTGGGCCAAGTATCGGCCGGAAGACCTGGCGACTCCCGATGCTTTCCTGCGCGATCCCGTCACCGTATGGAACTGGTATGCGTGGCGGCGCGAACTGCTGCGGGATGCCAAACCCAATCCAGGCCATCTTGCGGTAGCGCAGCTTGAAGGGCTGGTGCCGAAGGTCACGGTCATTACCCAGAACGTCGACGGCCTGCATCAGCGCGCAGGCAGCAGCGACGTCATCGAATTGCACGGCAATATTCTCGACACCCGGTGTTTCGACTGCGGCAGGCCGGCCGAGAGTGCTGCCGTGAAAGCATCCGAAGAAGTCCCGCCGCGCTGCGGGCATTGCGGCGGCATGCTGCGTCCGGGCGTGGTCTGGTTCGGCGAATCCCTGCCGTCGGCGGCATGGAGCCGCGCCTCCGAAGTGCTTGAGGAGGCCGACGTCTTTTTCTGCATCGGCACGTCCAGCCTGGTCGAACCCGCCGCCAGCCTGCCGCGTTACGCCCGCTCCTGTGGCCGCACCGTGATCCAGATCAATCCCGAAGCTACCAGCCATGATGTGATTGCCCAGTACATCCTGCGCGGCAAGGCAGGCGAGGTGATGCCGGAACTGCTTTTCGCCGCATGGCCGCATGGATAGTGCTACCCATTCCTGAACAGGAGACCGTCATGCCGACCGACGAACAGTCCATCCGCAATCTTTTCTTCGAATGGCAGACCGCTTCGGAGGAAGGCGATCCCGACCGCCTGGCCAGGCTGATGTCCGAAGACGTGGTGTTTCTCATGCCGGGGCAGGCGCCGATGCACGGCAGGGACAGCTTTCTCGAGGCCTTTCGTGAAGGCATGCAACATTACCGCATCGAATCCCAGGGCGAGATCAGGGAGTTGCAGATTCACGGCAGGATCGCCTTCTGCTGGACGCAGCTCAACGTGACCATGACGCCGCGCCGCAACGGCCTGTCGATGCGGCGCTCCGGCCCCACCCTGACGATACTGCACAAGGGTGCCGACGATGCCTGGATGATCGTGCGGGACGCCAACATGCTGACCCCTCAACCTGCCTCCACCTAGCCGATACCAGCGTCCTGGCCTGCGCAGGAACTTAATCGCGTTGCATGGGTTCTTCCTACTGTTCGAATCATTACGATTTTGCGATTTTGCGCTTTTGCAGAGGAGAAGCTTATGGACGTGCAACAGCAGGCACATGAGGAACTGCAGGATGTCGCGCAGCTGGTAGAGGAAATCAAGTTCGCGATGATGACCACCGAGGAAGACGATGGCACCCTGCGCAGCCGGCCGATGTCGACGATGCAGATGGATGCCGCCGGCAATCTCTGGTTTTTCACCGGGCTCGATTCGCCCAAGGTCGAGGAGGCGCTTCAGCACCGCCAGGTCAACCTGAGCTATGCGCGCCCCGACAAGCAGGATTACCTGTCGGTATCGGGCATCGCCGAAGTGGTACGCGACAAGGAAAAGATGCGCTCGCTATGGACGCCATGGATCAAGCCCTGGTTCCCCAACGGGCTCGACGACCCCAACCTGGTGCTGCTGAAGGTCGCCATCACCGAAGCGGAATACTGGGTCGCGCCCGGCAGCGCGGTCAAGCGCATGTACGGGCTGGCCAAGGGCATCATGACCGGCAATACCGATGCGCTGGGCGACAACCGCAAGGTCATCATGTAATGCCGGTTGCGGGCGATCGCAGATGAGGACAGCATGAAACAGCCATCCGAAAGAAGCCGGCGCCGCACTTCACGCGCCGCCGCCGGCACCCAGTCACAGCCGTCGCAGCTGCTGCTCGACAAGCTCGCCGAACGGCTGGCCTTCGAACGAGGCGGCATCCAGTTCTACGATGCGCTGATCGGCAAGTTCGAGGCTTCGCAGGACAGCTCCACCAGCATGACCCTGGCCGACCTGCAGAAGATACGGCAGGACGAAGCGCGCCATGCCGACATGCTGGCCGGCGCGATTGCCGGCATCGGCGGCGAGCCGGATGCGCCGACGCCGTCGGCCGAACTGGTCGGCATCGAATCGCAGGGCTTGAAGCAGGTGCTCGACGATCCCGATTCCACGATTGCGCAATCGCTGCACGCGCTGCTGGTCGCCGAGATGACCGACAACGCCGGCTGGGAGCTGCTGATCGCGCTGGCCGAGGACCAGGAGCACATGGCGCTGATCAGCGATTTCAGCGTGGCGCTCGACGAGGAGCGCGCGCATCTCATGCAGGTGCAGCACTGGTACGAGGAAGCGATGATCGGAAGGGCGGTGTCGGACGGCGCGCTGATCGACGACGTGAGCGACATGAATCCCTCGTCGTCGCTGCATTGATATCGCCGCGGCTATCCTGGTGCAATCAGTGCGGCGCCGGGCCGCTCAGGTAATTTACCAGCTGCCTTGCCTGGGCCGACAGCCGGTCGAGGTCGAGCACGCCGAGCCGCAGCTCGCGCGTGGCCCAGGGGTCGTCAAGCACTACGATCGCAGTCGCCGCGTCCGCCTGATACCGCTGCGCTACGGCTTCCGGCAATACGGTCAGTCCTGAGCCCTGTCCGACCAGCTGGGCCAGCGCAAAGAAGCTGGGGGTGCGCACGCGCACCGTCAGCGGCCGGCCTAGCCGCGTGGCCCAGTCTTCCACAAATGCCTGCAAGGCCCGCGCCCGCGGCATGCCGACAAACGGGTAGCCGAGCGCTTCGCTCAGCAGGCAGTGGCCGCGTCCGGCCAGCGCATGATCGCCCGGCACGAACAGCACCAGGCGGTCATGGCGGAAGGGCAGCGTCATGATGCCGGTAAGCGAAATATTCCCGTCCAGCACGCCGACATCGACTTCTTCCGCAAGCACGGCCTGCAGCACCTGCCGGCTCGGCTTCTCCTCGATCTGCAGATCGACTTCCGGAAAATCGTTCAGGAACGGCCCCAGCGCCGTCGGCAGGAAAGTGCTGTTGGCAACGGTGTTGGCCGCCATCCGCACGTTCACGCGGCGCTGGCCAGTCAGCGCCTTGAGCGCTTCGCCGAGCTGCTGCGATTCGCCCACCACGCGGCGCGCATGGTCGAGTGCGATCCTGCCGGCGGGTGTCGGCGTCATGCCGTCGGCATGGCGGAGAAACAGCGGCAGGCCGATGCGCTGCTCCAGCAGGCGCAGGCGGTTGCTGGCTGCCGACAGGGCGATGGGGAATCCGGCCGCGGCCCGGCTCAGGCTGCCGGTATCGGCAATGGCCATCAACAGGCGCAGATCCGTCAGGTCGAAATGCATGCCTTCTCCGTATGCGAAGGATTGCTACAGGAAATAGGCATTCTAACCGGCTTGGCTTCGCTTCAGAATAAGGGCAATCGTCGCAACCAGATCAATCATGCTCAGCACTTTGCAATTCGTCGCGCCGGCCTGGATCAGGGATGGCCGGCTGTACGCCTTTCTTGCCGCCGCTGGCTTTTCCCTTAAGGCCATTTTCGTCAAGCTGGCTTACCAGACGCATGCCATCGAACCGCTGACGCTGCTCGCACTGCGCATGGCATTCGCCTTGCCCCTGTTCCTCTGGCTGGTCTGGAAAAGCCGCAGCCCGAGCAACCCGCCCCTGTCGCTCGGCGATGCCGGGCGGATCTGGATGCTGGCGCTGCTCGGCTATTACCTGTCCAGCCTGTTCGATTTTCATGGCCTGACCTACATCAGCGCCGGGCTGGAGCGCCTGATTCTCTATCTCTATCCGACCATGGTGCTGCTGCTCGACGCCTGCCGTACGCGCAAGGCGCCGTCGGCGCGCACCTGGATGGCGATGGCGGTGTGTTATGCCGGACTGGCGATCGCCTTCAGCCACGACCTGCACCAGGCAGGGCAGGGCAGCGATGTGCTCAAGGGATCGGCCTGGGTATTCGCCAGCGCCGTCACCTATGCGCTCTACTACCTGGGCACCGGCGACATGGTCAAGCGCATGGGATCGATGCGTCTTGCCGGCCTGGCGGGAAGCGCTTCCTGCGTGCTGGTGCTGGGCCACTTCCTGCTTTTCGGACATCCGCAGGCATTGCCCGGGCTGCCGGCCGACATCTACGGTTGGTCCCTGCTGATGGCGGTGCTGTCGACCGCCTTGCCGATCTATTGGCTGGCGCTTGCCATCCGGAGCATGGGGGCGGCGCAGGCGGCGGCCGTGGGCACGATGGGCCCGGTGCTTACCGTGTTTGCCGCATGGGCAATGCTGGGCGAATCGCTCTCCCTGCTGCAGCTTGCGGGACTCGGACTGGTAATGCTGGGCGTCACGCGGCTCAAGCCTTCGGCTGCGGCGAAACCCGCAGCGCCTCCGGTATCTCCGGCTGCGGCAGTCATGGGGCGGAAATCCCGCTGAGCCTGGATATCGGCCCGGCGTCTTCCGCGCTCGGCGGGAGGCTCATCGAATCCTGTAAACGGGCGAGCGGCCAGGTGCAATAGCACCTTCCGGCCGCTTTTCCTTGCCGGATTGCTATTGCCAGGCATACATCCGGCGCTTCACCGACCCCGTATCGCATGCCATTTCCGCGACACAAGGAAGATTTCATATTGCGCTGCAAATAGAAAAAGCACGCTCACGCTATAAAATGCAGGCTTGTTACCTGCATATACATAGATGATGTCCGAATCCGTCCGCATCGATAAGTGGCTGTGGGCAGCCCGCTTTTTCAAAACCCGCTCGATGGCTACCGACGCCGTCGACGGCGGCAAGGTCCGCCTGAACGGCGAACGCATCAAGCCGGCGCGCGGCGTCAAGCCCGGCGATACCTTGGAAATCGACAATGGTTCGACGGAATGGGAAGTCGTCGTGAAGAACCTCGCCGACAAGCGCGGCTCCGCCGCCATTGCCCAGACCCTTTACGAAGAAACCGAAAAGAGTATTGCCGAACGCGAGAAAAAAGCCGAGCAGCGGCGTTTCTTCCATGAACCTAGCGAGTCGATCAAGGGGCGCCCGACCAAGCGCGACCGGCGCCTGATCGACAAATTCTGATCCGGATTCTTCCTTGCGGGAAGCAGGCCGGGCAAGGCCTGCGCAGCGAATCATGCTGCACCGCACGACTAGAATTCTCCCTCTAAGTTCCTGTTTGACATTTATACTACGGTAGATAATAGTACGAGCGTTCGCTTCAGGTTAAACGCCTTCTACGCCGTGCTGAATTTTGATTTTTTGATAGGGCACCACTGTGGCAACCAACATGACTGACTCGACAACCAAACTGATGCGCAAGGGCGAGCTGACCCGCGCCGCGATTCTCGATGTGGCACTCGACCTGGCCAGCCGCGACGGCCTGGAAGGGTTGACCATCGGTTTGCTTGCCGACAAGATGAACATGAGCAAGTCGGGCGTGTTCGCGCATTTCGGGTCGCGTGAGGATTTGCAGATCGAAGTGGTGAAGCTGTATCACCACCACTTCGAGCAGGAAGTGTTCTATCCCAGCATGAAAGAGCCGCGCGGCTTGCCCCGCCTGCAGGCGATGTTCGCCCGCTGGGTCAAGCGCGTGTCGGTCGAGATCGCATCCGGCTGCATCTACATCAGCGGCGCCGTCGAATACGACGACCGCCCCGGTGCGATCCGCGAAGAGTTGGCCGGCATGGTGCGCGCATGGAAAAACGCCTTGCGCCGCTGCGTCGTGCAAACCATCGAGATGGGGCATCTGTCGGCCGATACCGATCCGGACCAATTGGTCTTCGAGACGTACGGCCTGATTCTCGCCCTGCATCACGATGCGCGTTTCCTGAAGTTGCCCGGCAGCGTCAACCGTGCCGAAGTCGGGTTTGAACGCCTGGTCAGGAGTTACCAGAATCCGCAGTCCGCATCCCGGGAGGATGCGCCTGCAAAACCGAATCCCAAATCCGCTGTCAAGTAGACAGCCTAGTTCAGACGTCAGGAGAAAACACCATGGGTCAATACGTCGCTCCCTTGCGCGACATGCAGTTCGTGCTGCATGAGCTGCTGAAAGTGGAAGATGAGTTCAAGCAACTGCCGAAGCATGCAGAAATCGACAAGGACATCATCAACCAGCTGCTGGAAGAGGGCGGCAAGTTCAGCTCCCAGGTGGTATTCCCCCTGAACCATTCCGGCGACCGCGAAGGCTGCCGCCTCGACAAGGAAACCCACGTCGTGCAGACGCCCAAGGGTTTCAAGGAAGCCTATCAGCAGTATGTGGAGGCCGGCTGGCCGGCACTGTCCTGCGACCCGGAGTTCGGTGGCCAGGGCCTGCCCATCGTGGTCAACAACTCCTTCTACGAGATGCTGAACTCGGCCAACCAGGCCTGGACCATGTATCCCGGCCTGTCGCACGGCGCCTATGAAGCGCTGCATGCGCACGGCACGCCCGAGCTGAAGGCGCTCTACCTGCCCAAGCTGGTGTCCGGCGAATGGACCGGCACCATGTGCCTGACCGAACCGCATTGCGGCACCGACCTCGGCCTCCTGCGCACCAAGGCCGAACCGCAGGCCGACGGCTCCTACAAGATCACCGGCGGCAAGATCTTCATCTCGGCCGGCGAGCATGAAATGTCGGCCAACATCATCCACCTAGTGCTGGCGCGCCTGCCGGATGCGCCCTCGGGCACGAAAGGCATCTCGCTGTTCCTGGTGCCGAAGTACATTCCCGATGCGAACGGCAACCCGGGCGAGCGCAATCCTATCTTCTGCGGCGCTATCGAAGAGAAGATGGGCATCCACGGCAATTCCACCTGCCAGATGAATCTCGACAGCGCGCGCGGCTGGCTGATCGGCGAGCCGAACAAGGGCTTGAACGCGATGTTCGTGATGATGAACGCGGCCCGCTTGGGCGTCGGCATGCAGTCGCTCGGCCTGACCGAAGTCGCCTACCAGAACGCCGTCACCTATGCGAAGGACCGCCTGCAGATGCGCAGCCTGTCCGGCGTCAAGGCTCCCGAAAAGGCAGCCGATCCGATCATCGTGCACCCCGACGTGCGCCGCATGCTGCTGACCGCGCGTGCCTATGCCGAAGGCGGCCGCGCCTTCTGCTCGTATGTCGCGCTGCAGATCGACCGCGAACTGAACCATCCCGACGAGGAAGTGCGCAAGGAAGCCGCCGACGAAGTCGCGCTGCTGACACCGATCATCAAGGCCTTCCTGACCGACAACGGCTGGATCGCCACCTCGGAAGCGATGCAGGTCTACGGCGGCCACGGCTACATCTCCGAATGGGGCATGGAGCAGTACGTGCGCGATGCCCGCATCAACATGATCTATGAAGGCACCAACACCATCCAGTCGCTGGACCTGCTGGGCCGCAAGATCCTGATGGACAACGGCGCCAAGCTGCGCAAGTTCGGCGCCAAGGTGCAGGCCTTTGTCGAAGAGAACGGCACCGATGAAGCGATGTCGGAATTTATCACGCCGCTGGCCGACCTCGGCGAGAAGGTCACCAAGCTGACCATGGAAATCGGCATGAAGGCCTTCCAGAACCAGGATGAAGTGGGCGCCGCCGCCGTGCCTTACCTGCGCGTGGCCGGCCATCTGGTGTTCTCCTACTTCTTCGCGCAGATGGCGAAGATCGCACTGGAGAAGCAGGATTCCGGCGACAGCTTCTACAAGGCCAAGCTCGCGACCGCGCGCTTCTACTTCGGCCGCCTGCAGCCGGAAACGGCGATGCTGATCCGCCAGGCGCGTTCGGGCGCGGCGAATCTGATGGCGATGGACGAAGAGCTGTTCTAAGTCGTTCTTGCAGATGATCTTCTAGAAGACATCAACATCACCACTGTCT
The DNA here is from genome assembly GCF_015352985.1 of Noviherbaspirillum malthae. Taxonomy (GTDB): domain Bacteria; phylum Pseudomonadota; class Gammaproteobacteria; order Burkholderiales; family Burkholderiaceae_D; genus Noviherbaspirillum; species Noviherbaspirillum malthae. Next base: position 203,360 of record NZ_JACYXF010000001.1, read on the forward strand.
CGCTTCTCCCCCTTCAAGGGGGAGGTTGGGTGGGGGATGGGGTTTAACGGCAGCCAGTGCGCCATTAAACCCATCCCCACCCTAACCCTCCCCTTGAAGGGGAGGGAACTTCCGCTACGAATTCAAAGATTCAAAGGAATCCCATGTCCAACTTCATCGTCAAGAAAGTCGCCGTCCTCGGCGCCGGCGTGATGGGTGCGCAGATCGCCGCCCACTGCGTGAACGCCAACGTGCCCGTCGTGCTGTTCGACCTGCCGGCCAAGGAAGGCCCGAAGAACGGCATCGTGCTGCGCGCCATCGAAAACCTGAAGAAGCTCAGCCCGGCGCCGCTCGGCAACAAGGACGATGCCTCGCTGATCCAGGTCGCCAATTACGAAGACAATCTCGAAGTCTTGAAGGGCTGCGACCTGATCATCGAAGCCATCGCCGAACGCATGGACTGGAAGCACGACCTGTACAAGAAGGTCGCGCCCTTCATCGGCGCCAACACCATCTTCGCCTCCAACACGTCCGGCCTGTCGATCACCGCGCTGTCCGAAGGCTTCGATGCCGACCTCAAATCGCGCTTCTGCGGCGTGCACTTCTTCAACCCGCCGCGCTACATGCACTTGGTGGAACTCATCCCGACCGTGTCCACCCGTCCGGAAATCCTCGACCAGCTCGAAGGCTTCCTCACCACCACGCTCGGCAAGGGCGTGGTGCGCGCGAAGGACACGCCGAACTTCATCGCCAACCGCGTCGGCATCTTCAGCATGATGGCCACGATGTATGAAGCGCAGAAGTTCGGCCTGCCGGTTGACGTGGTCGACGACCTCACCGGCACCAAGCTCGGCCGCGCCAAGTCGGCGACCTTCCGCACCGCGGACGTGGTCGGCCTCGACACCATGGGCCACGTGATGAAGACCATGCAGGACAACCTGAAGGATGATCCCTTCTATCCGGTCTACCAGACGCCCGAACTGCTGGCCAAGCTGATCGCCGCCGGCGCGCTCGGCCAGAAGACCGGCGCCGGCTTCTTCAAGAAGGTCGGCAAGGACATCCTGCGCTTCGACGGCGAGAAGGGCGACTACGTGCCGTCCACCGGCAAGGCTGACGACATCGTGGTGCGCATCCTGAAGGAAAAGGATCCGGCCAAGAAGATGAAGACGCTGCGCGAGTCGAGCAATCCGCAGGCGCAGTTCCTGTGGTCGATTTTCCGCGACACCTTCCACTACATCGCCGTGCACCTGGAATCGATCGCCGACAATGCGCGCGACGTCGACTTCGCGATGCGCTGGGGCTTCGGCCAGAAGAACGGCCCGTTCGAAGGCTGGCAGGCCGCCGGCTGGCAGCAGGTCGCGACCTGGATCAAGGAAGACATCGATGCCGGCAAGGCGCTGTGCAATGCGCCGCTGCCGCAGTGGGTGTTCGACGGCCGCGACGGCGTGCACAGGCCGGAAGGCTCCTGGTCGCCGGCGAAGAGCGCCTACGTGCCGCGCTCCGACCTGCCGGTCTACCAGCGCCAGGCCTTCCGCGCCACCGTGCTCGGCGAGAATGCCCCGGACGGCAGCAAGGCTGGCACCACGGTGTTCGAGGATGAGTCGGTGCGCATCTGGCACCAGAACGACGACGTGCTGATCCTGTCGCTCAAGACCAAGATGCATGTGATCGGCCAGGGCGTGATCAACGGCCTCGCCAAGGCGATTGCCGAGGCCGAGCAGAATTACAAGGGCCTGGTGATCTGGAGCGCAGACGCGGCCGACGGCGGCGCCTTCTCCGCCGGCGCCGACCTGCAGTCGATGCTGCCGGTGTTCATGTCGGGCGGCGTCAAGGCGATCGAGCCGGAAGTCGCCAAGCTGCAGCAGGCACACCAGGCGCTGAAATACGCGAACGTGCCGGTGGTGGCAGCGGTCGCCGGCCTGGCGCTGGGCGGCGGCGCGGAGCTGATGATGCATGCGGCCAAGCGCGTGGCCTCGATCGAATCCTACATCGGCCTGGTCGAAGTCGGCGTCGGCCTGGTGCCGGCGGGCGGCGGCCTGAAGGAAGCGGCGGTGCGCGCGGCGGCGGACGCCAAGGGCACCGACATCCTGCAGTTCCTGAAGAACTACTTCACCAATGCGGCCACCGCCAACGTGTCTAAGTCGGCGCTGGAGGCGAAGAAGATGGGCTACCTGTCGGCCAATGACGTGATCGTGTTCAACCCCTACGAGCTGCTGCACGTGGCCAAGGTGGAGGCGCGCGCGATGTTCGACGCCGGCTATCGCCCGCAGCTGCCGAAGCTGGTTCCGGTTACCGGACGCACCGGCATGGCCACCATCATGGCCCAGCTGGTCAACATGCGCGACGGTGGCTTCATCTCGGCGCACGACTACAAGCTGGGCGCGATGATCGCCGAAATCGTCTGCGGCGGCGACATCGAGCCGGGCAGCCTGGTGAGCGAGCAATGGCTGCTGGATCTGGAGCGCAAGGCCTTCATGGAACTGCTCAACAATCCCAAGACCCAGGAACGCATCATGGGCATGATGCAGACCGGCAAGCCGGTGCGTAACTAAAACATTCCGCAAAGGCGACGACACCATGGACATGCTGCAGCTCGGACAACAGGCACTGGCCTCGCAGCCGTTCAGCCGCATGGTCGGCACGGTGCTCACGCGTTTCGACGCCGAAGGCACCGAGCTGCGCCTGCCCGTCCAGGACATGCTGAAGCAGCAGCACGGCTTCGTGCACGGCGGCGTGGTCAGCTACCTGGCCGACAACGCCCTCACGTTCGCCGGCGGCGCCGCGCTCGGCACCGGTGTCGTCACTTCGGAATACAAGATCAATTACGTGCGTCCCGCCATCGGACAGGAACTCGTCGCCCGCGCCGCCGCCGTGCATGCGGGCAAATCGCAGGCGGCCTGCCGCTGCGATGTTTATGTCGTCAACGAAGGCAAGGAACTGTTGTGCGCGATAGCGCAAGGCACGATCGCACGGCTCTCTGCCGCGTCGACGGCTGAATGAACCAGGAGAATTTCAAATGACCAAACAATTGCAAGAAGCCTACGTAGTCGCCGCGACCCGCACCCCGATCGGCAAGGCGCCGCGCGGCATGTTCAAGAATGTCCGCCCGGATGACCTGCTGGTGCGCGTCCTGCAGTCGGCGCTGGCGCAGGTGCCCGATCTCGATCCCAAGACCATCGAAGACGCGATCGTCGGCTGCTCGTTCCCGGAAGCGGAGCAGGGCATGAACATGGCGCGCAATGCCGTGATCCTGGCCGGCCTGCCAAACACCGTCGGCGGCGTCACCATCAACCGCTACTGCGCCTCCGGCATCACCGCCGTGGCGATGGCCGCAGACCGCATCCGCGTCGGCGAGGCCGATGTCATGATCGCGGCCGGCGCCGAGTCGATGTCGATGGTGCCGATGATGGGCCATCATCCGGCGATCAACATGGGCGTGTTCAAGAACGAGAACATCGGCCTTGCCTACGGCATGGGCCTGACCGCGGAAAAGGTCGCGCAGCAGTGGAAGATCTCGCGCGAGGCGCAGGACCAGTTCGCGCTGGAATCGCATCGCCGGGCGATTGCTTCCCAGCAGCCGGGCGAGCGCGCCAATGAAATCACGCCGGTCGAGATCGTCGAGAAATTCCCCAACCTCGAAACCGGCCAGATCGACATCAAGACCCGTACCGTCAGCCAGGATGAAGGCGCGCGCGCCGACAGCAGCATCGAAGCGCTGGCGAAGCTGAAGCCGGTGTTCGCCGCCAAGGGTTCGGTCACTGCCGGCAACAGCTCGCAGACGTCCGACGGCGCCGGCGCGCTGATCCTGGTGTCGGAAAAGATTCTCAAGCAGTTCAACTTGACGCCGCTGGCCAAGTTCTCGTCGTTCGCGGTGCGCGGCGTGCCGCCGGAAATCATGGGCATCGGTCCGAAGGAAGCGATTCCCGCCGCCTGCCGCGCCGCCGGCATTACCCAGGACCAGCTCGACTGGATCGAGTTGAATGAAGCCTTCGCCGCGCAGGCGCTGGCCGTGATCCAGGACCTCGGCCTCGACCCGGCCAAGGTCAACCCCTACGGCGGCGCGATCGCCCTCGGCCATCCGCTGGGCGCCACCGGCGCGATCCGCGCAGCGACTGCGATCCATGCGATGCGCAACAAGAATCTGAAGTACGGCATGGTCACCATGTGCGTCGGCGCGGGCATGGGTGCGGCCGGCATCTTCGAACGGGTTTGACGTGCACGGCGCCGGACGCAATCGTGGTTGCGCCGGCAGGCCTACAAGCCTATGACACTTGCACGGCGCCGCGCGGCCACAAGCCATGCGGCGTTTTTTGTTGCGGCGCACGCTCGGGCATGATCGTGCACAATCGTGGGCGATCACTGCTGCATAACAATGGATTTAAAAGGAGAAGACATGGACATCCAGACCAGCAAGGCCAACGGCATTCTTACCATCGAGTTCAACCGTCCCGACAAGAAGAATGCGATCACGTCGGCGATGTACCAGAGCATGGCCGACGCATTGAAGGACGCGGAAGACGATCATGCGGTGCGCGCCATCCTGATTGTCGGCAAGCCGGAAATCTTCACCGCCGGCAATGACCTCGATGACTTTCTCAAGCATTCGGCCGCCATGACCGGCGACCGCCCGGTCGCGCAGTTCATGCGCCATCTCAGCACCGCGACCAAGCCGGTGATCGCCGCCGTCTCCGGTTCCGCAATCGGTATCGGCACCACCATGCTCATGCATTGCGACATGGTGTATGCCTCGGAAACCGCGAAGTTCTCCATGCCCTTCACGCAGCTCGGCCTCTGTCCGGAATTCGCTTCCAGCATGCTGTTTCCGCAGATGGTCGGCTATCAGCGGGCGGCCGAGAAGCTGCTGTTAGGCGAAGCCTTCACCGCCCAGGAAGCGCTGGAAATCGGCCTGATCAGCCGCGTCCTGCCCCAGGCCGACCTGCTGCCTTTCGCGCAGGCGCAGGCCGCGAAGCTGGCGGCCTTGCCGGCCTCTTCGCTGCGCACCACCAAGCGCCTGATGAAGACCGCGCAGGTCGAGGCCGTGCAGCAGCGCATGCTGGAAGAGAACAAGCATTTCGGCGAGATGCTCGGCGCGCCGGAAGCCAAGGAAGCCTTCACCGCCTTTTTCGAGAAGCGCCGTCCCGACTTCACGAAATTTTCCTGATCTTCTACAGGGATGACGGGCCATGCCCGTCCTGCTGCCGGCGGATGCGCTTCCGCCGGCATTTTCAGCCTCTCTTTTCCTGTGGGCTATTTCCAAGGCTGGCTTCCCCGCTGATTGCGTTGTATGTCTGAGGCATGACAGACCTCAGTAGGACGGAGTGATAGGTTTGCTGTTCTCGTCCAAGGCTTACCAAGGTCATTTATGGAAATTACTCAGGAAATGCTGGATGCAGCAGTCAGGAAGGCAATTGAAGCAGGGATTCTTCCGCGCCGAAGCTGTCCCGAGGACATAGAAACCAACTCAGAGATCATGCTGCAGATACTGGAGGCGGCTTTCGAGCACCTGCCTTTTCCGCTTGCAGCCGAAAAGCCCATCCACGTACCCGGCGTGATGAGGCGGAACTGAGCACGGCACCCGGAACCAATGCAGTCAAGCACGCCGGCGGTTCATGCCTTACCTTTGCTCGGGTTCGAGCAGTGAAAGGGATCTCGTGAATGACGGAAAGGGCCGTCGTCGCTTCCTGCAATATTCGATCGCCGCGCTTGCCGTGCCGGAGCCGGTGAGCGCCGCATCGCGGGACGCCGGAGCTGCAAGCATTGCAGGCGGCTCGCCGCATCTCGTCCTGCTCGGCGATTCCATTTTCGACAACGGCGCCTACACCGGGGGCAAGCCCGACGTCATCGCCCAGTTGCGCAAAATACTCCCTCAGCAATGGAAGGCCACGCTGCTGGCCCGCGACGGCGCCACCACCGAAGGCATTCCCGACCAGCTTGCCCGCCTGCCGGCGGACGCTACCCATCTCATACTCAGTGTTGGCGGCAACAATGCATTGATGCAGCAGCACCTGCTGCAGGCGAGGGCCGCAACGGTCGCCGAAGGGCTGGCAGTGCTGGCCGGAGCCGTCAGCAAATTCGAAGCTTCTTACCGGCAGGTCATTTCCGCCTGTCTTGCCCGCAAGCTGCCGCTGACCGTCTGCACGGTCTACAACGGCAATTTCCCCGAAGCGGACTATCGGACCGTGACGACGGCAGCCATTGCCCTGTTCAATGATGCGATACTGCGCACCGCCGCCGAGCACAGGCTGAAGGTCATTGAATTGCGGCTGGTATGCACGCGGCCGGAAGACTACGCCAATCCGATCGAGCCATCGAGCGCCGGCGCCGCCAGGATCGCGCGCGCCATTCTTGCGGCCACAGACCCCCGTGCCGCACAGAGCGGCGCGCAGATCTTTTTATCCTGACCGGTCGCGGCTGGTCCGCGCTAATGCGAAAGGCGCACCGGCGTTGCGCCCAGGTAGATCCAGTCCACCGTTTCTCCCGAATCGAGAGTCACCGTTCCAAACGGCTCCAGACCGTCATCCATGTCTCTGACGGATTCATATACCTGCCGTGCAATATGCGGGTTGCGCGCATAGACGGCAAAAGGCCCGAACATCCATGGCCGCATGCTTGCTTTGGCTTTCGAGGTATTCATCATCAAGGGCAAAGAAAATGCACAATATGACAAGCATGATGCGCTCTTGCGGCCGCTGTTTCAGTAGGGTGGGTGACACATGTGCAAAAAAGCCAGGGATCAGCTATCCGGCGGCAACGGCAGAGTGTAGGCCGGCATACATATAACCGCCGTGTAGGCCCTTTCAAGGGCCGCCTGTTTCGTTTTCACCATGATATGTCAGCCAGCAAACAGACTGCAATGGTGCCTAACTGTCACAATCCGCCGCATTAGAACAACGGGCATCTACAAGAATCGCAGCCAAGCGGCCAACAATGTCTTATCGACAGGAAGCGGTCTTTTCCTCCAAATCATGGCATCCCACCGCCATGCAGACATGGATACGGCCTTTGTTGATGGGCCGGGCAGCTTGTGATGCGCCATTCCCCGCCCTTATCGTGAACATCGCCAATGCCCGCATTACCTACGCCCATCCGTCCCAGCAGTAACCACTTGTTATCCCTGCTTTCCGAAGACGAATTCCAGCGTATTTCCCCATTGCTGCAGATGGTGCATACCGACTTCAAGGAAGTGCTGTTCAAGCGGGACGTCCCGATCGAATATGTGTATTTCCCCTGCGACAGCGTGTTTTCCGTCCTGACCTTCATGCAGAACGGTACGGCGGTCGAGGTGGGAACGATAGGCAATGAAGGCTTTTCCGGCATCGAACTGCTGATCGGCGCCGACACCTCCATCGATACGACGATCTGCCAGGTAGCCGGGAACAGCCTGCGCATGCGGGCCGCCGACTTCAAGGAAGCCATCCATGGCGATACGTCCCTGCGCCGCCTGGCCGAGCGCTTCCTCCAGGTCTTCCTGAGCCAGGTGTCGCAGTCGGTCGCCTGCAATCGCCTGCATACCATCGAGGAACGATTTTCGCGCTGGGTGCTGCTGACCCACGACCGGGTCAAGGGAGAGCATTTCCATCTGACGCAGGAATTCCTGGCCGACATGCTTGGCGTGCACCGTCCCAGCGTCAGCCTGGTGGCGGGCGCCTTCCAGCAGGCCGGCCTGATCAAGTACACCCGCGGCAATTTGACGATCCTGAACAGGAAGGGCCTGGAAGACGCTTCCTGCGAATGCTATTCCGCAGGGAAGAAGCGGCTGGCGCAGCTGCTTGGACTGGAGCGCGGCTAGCGCGCCTTGAACCTGATTCTTGAGCCGCCTACTTGTGCAGGGGCGGCTTTTTCTTTTTATCGATCAGCATTTTCCACCAGCGCTGCTTGGGCGGCGCGGCTTGCGGCGGCTCGGCCGGGGGCATGGTTTCCATCTTGGGCACATGCGGCGGCACCAAGTCGCGCGGCATGTCGGTATGGAAGACCTTGACCCGGGAGCGGTCGATGCCGGGATTGTCTTCAGTCGGCTCAGCCTGCTTGGCGCCGTTCATTTCCTCCGGCGGCGCAGCCGTTACCATCGGGGAGGCGGCCGCCTCCGTCGCAGCCTGCGGCTGGTCGGGTACGGGAGCCGGAGCAGGGGTAGGTGCCGGAACCGCTTCGGCTTGCGCCGGCCGGGCAGGTCCGTTTTCCGCCACCGGTGGTTCCGCCGCCTGCGGCGGTTCAGCCTCCGGCTGGCGCTTCATCGATTCGACCTGTCGATCGTATTCGAGAAACAGCACCTTGCTTTCCAGTACCTTGATGACGCTTTCCTTGTCGGCGATCCGTGCCCGCAATTCATTGGTGACCTGGTCCTTGACCTTGCGCAGTTCCGCTTCCAGCGCCAGTGCCCGCTCCAGCGAGCGGTTGCGCTCCTCCAGCAGGGCGATGCGCAGCTGGTCGCGGGACTGGCCGTCGTCGGCATCATCATCGGGAAGATGCAGCCGGCCATAGGTACGCAGCAATTCCGAGGTGTCGATCTGGGCTTCGCCGTCCGGGGAAACGGTCTTGCTCAGCCTGCCGCGCTCGATATCGCGGTAAATCGTGGAACGGTTCCTTCGAACAAGTTTTGCAGCCTCTGAGATGGAAACGAGTGCCATATGCCAGTAAGCGGCCGTCGGGCCGGGTTGAGTAGGGACGAACGCATGCCGGGCCTGCGCCTTGCATAGGAAGGGTGGACAAGCTTTTTCGGAAAAGATTCTCGAATACGGCAGGCACACCCCGTGCGGCAGCGCCGCCTGCGTTACAATGCCGCCTGAAGCAAGCCAGACAGCCGCTGGCCATCGCAAGATGGCGGGAGGAAGGTCCGGACTCCACAGAGCAGGGTGACGGCTAACGGCCGTCCGCCGCGAGGCGCGGAACAGGGCCACAGAGACGAGCGTATTAAGTTACGGTGAAACGCGGTAACCTCCACCTGGAGCAATTTCAAATAGGCACGCATTGATGCTGCTCGCGGAGCGTGCGGGTAGAAAGCTTGAGCCGTGGAGCAATTCACGGCCTAGAGGAATGGCTGTCATAGCGTGCGGGGTCAAACCCGGGCGCCGTAACAGAATCCGGCCTATCGGCTTGCTTCATTTACTCCTTCCCTGCCGGTTTTTACCGGAGCAACTTATTTCCAGTAGTCATTACAAGCAATTTGAGCGACCTCAACGCAAGGACGGAGCGCTTCGCTACAGTAGAGCCCGTCGCCGGTTCCAAGGACAATCAAGAGCCTGTTGGCCGTGGGATGAATCACTGAGAATAGTGGAGGATTTCAGCTCCGCCCGTGCTTTCAAATAGCGGCCGCTAATGAAACACCAGGCGCGGCAGGACTGCTTTCCCGCTTCCGATACTTCATCTCACGACCAACACGCTTTTGCCGGCTCCCCGCTTCGGGCCGGTTGCTCGCTGCAGCGACTGAGCATCTTTCCTTCCTTCGTAATTCCCTTGCAACTCCCCCGTATCACCCCCGGTTTTTATCGGTTCTCAACCACGTCTGCCGCATGCCGGCCAGCTGCAAAACGCCGGATGAGCCGGACTTGCCAGCCTTTCAAATATTGCTGCGCTCGACAGCCGCGCGTTGCGTTTTCACCCCAGCCGCATTTTCCGTACGGAAAATCAAAATGAGGAACAGCAAGGACTTATCGCGCCAATTGTGTTGCTCTGCAGAATAAAAACAAGTGTAGCTTCCTGAGACAATACCTTCAGATAGTCGCGTAAGTGCTTAATTTTCCTCGACATTCATTCAATGCGTTTCTTCAATGAAACGCGCTAAGTCATTGACTTCATTAGAAAAAATCACATTTTTGTTTCCTTATATTACTTGACCGCAAATTGGGCTCCCTTTAAAGTGGGCGACAGTGTGAAAAAGTGTAGTTTTGTGGGTGAAATGTGGTTTGCCAACCCCGAAAACTTGTTTCACAGACATGACTAAAAATGACAACCACGAGGGTGAATCAGGGTGTTTCAGGGCGCGTCAGCACTGAGTCTCGATGCAAAAGGGCGGATGACCATCCCCGCCAAGCATCGCGACGCCTTGTCGCTTCAGTGCGAAGGCCGCGTCACGCTGACCAAGCACCCTCATGGCTGCCTGCTCTTTTTCCCCCGTCCTGTCTGGGAAGTCCATCGCGAACAGATCGCCGCCTGGCCGATGTCCGCTCGCGCATGGCAGCGTATTTTCCTGGGCAATGCCTCCGATGTCGAAATGGATTCCGCCGGCCGCATTCTGATCGCGCCGGAACTGCGAAGTGCCGTGGGCCTGACGCGTGACGTCATGCTGCTCGGCATGGGCAGCCATTTCGAGATCTGGGATGCGGAAAAGCTTGCCGAGAACGAGGCGGAAGCCGTCGCCAACGGCATGCCGGACGCATTGAGTAATTTTTCCTTCTGACGGGCCGTATGACTGAAAAACCGGTGCCCGAATTGCAGCACCGAACGGTGCTGCTGGAAGAAGCGGTGGATGCGCTGCACATCGACGGCGAACGCGCCAATGGCGTGTATGTCGATGGCACCTTCGGCCGCGGCGGTCACAGCCGCCGGATCCTGGAGCGTCTCGGCCCGCAAGGCCGATTGATCGCTTTCGACAAGGATCCGCAGGCGATTGCGACCGCAGAGGCGATTGCCGACGCACGGTTTGAAATCGTGCACGACAGTTTCGCAACGATGCGCGCGGCCCTGGCCGAACGCGGCATCGGGCAGGTGAACGGCATTTTGATGGACCTGGGAATCTCTTCGCCGCAGGTGGACGAGGCGGCGAGGGGATTCAGTTTTCGGCTGGATGGGCCGCTCGACATGCGCATGGATACCACGCGCGGGATGTCGGCGGCGGAATGGCTCGCGACCGAGTCCGAACAGACGATAGGAAAGGTGATACGAGATTATGGGGAAGAACGGTTTGCTTTTCAGATTGCAAAGGCGATTGCTGCTCGCAGGGCAGTCGCCCCAATTTCAACCACACGACAGCTTGCCGAGATCGTGGCACACGCCGTCAAGACCCGCGAGAAGGGTAAAGACCCGGCCACTCGCACATTTCAGGCTATCCGGATTTACATCAATCAAGAGCTTGAAGAACTCGAAGTAGGACTCGACGCCGCACTGGAAAAACTGGCTCCGGACGGGAGATTGGCTGTGATCAGCTTTCATTCACTGGAAGATCGCATCGTCAAGCGCTTCATGGCCTCCAAGGCCAACGCGCCCCAGCCCGACCGTCGCCTGCCGATCCGTGCGGCCGACCTGCCGCAGCCGCAACTGAAGCTGCTGGCAAAGATGAAACCGTCGGACGCGGAAGTCGCCGGCAACCCGCGGGCCAGGTCGGCCATCATGCGGGTGGCCGGACGCACTTCGGCGCCGCTTGCATTATCCGGGAGCGCTCCGTGAGCGGCCGCATCAACACCGTTTTGACCATTGCCCTGGTCGCCTGCGCCCTGTCCGTGGTGAACGCGCAATACAAGCACCGCAGTCTCTTCATCGAACTGGAGCGCTCGCAGTCCGCGGCGCGCCAGCTTGAAATCGAATGGTCGCAGCTGCAGCTCGACCAGTCCACGCTCGGCAAGCATGCGCGCATCGAGGAAAACGCGCGCCGCAACCTGGCGATGGTCCCGGTGACGCCCAACCGTACCCAATACCTGATTCCGGGAGCGAAATAATGCGCACCGCTTCCCGCACTGCCGCCGGCAAGGGCGTGCAATTCAGCGCAAGCCCCGTGCTTGCCGTCAAGCTTCCGGTCTGGCGCTCGCGCGTTGTGCTGTTTGTCCTGTTCGCCGCGTTCGCCGCGCTGGTCATCCGCGCGCTCTGGCTGCAGGGCCTGTCGACCGAATTCCTGCAGAAGCAGGGCGCCGTCCGCTACGCGCGCACGCTGGAATTGCCGGCCACGCGCGGCAAGATCATCGACCGCAACGGTCAGGTGCTCGCCTCGTCGATGCCGGTGCGGGCAGTCTGGGCGATTCCGGAAGACGTCTCCGAGGCGCCGCCGGAGAAGCTGCGCTCGCTGGCCAGGCTGCTGGACATGAGCGAAGCCGACCTGCGCAAGAAGCTCGATTCCGACCGCACTTTCGTCTACCTGAAACGCCAGGTCGAACAGGAAACCGTCGACAAGATACTGAAACTCGGCATCGCCGGCATCGAGACCCGCAAGGAATACAAGCGCTACTATCCCGACGGCGACGTGATGGCGCATATCGTCGGCTTCACCAACGTCGAGGACGTCGGCCAGGAAGGCATGGAACTGGCCTACCAGAAGAACCTGGCCGGCACCACGGGCAGCCGCAAGGTCATCAAGGACCGGCTCGGCCGCGTGGTCGAGGACCTGCAGTCCACGCGTCCGCCGCACGACGGCAAGGACCTGCCGCTGTCGGTCGACCGCAAGATCCAGCACATCGCCTTCACCCACCTGAAGGAAGCGGTGGACAAGCACAAGGCCAAGGCCGCCGGCATCGTCGTGCTCGACGTGAAGACCGGCGAGGTGCTGGCGCTGGCCAACCTGCCGACCTACAACCCGAACGACCGCTCCGGCCTGACCGGCGCGCAGCTGCGCAACCGCGTGCTGACCGACACCTTCGAGCCGGGCTCCATCATGAAGCCCTTCACGATTGCGCTCGGCCTGGAAAACAAGCTGGTCACGCCGACCACCAACATCCAGACCGCGCCGGGACGCATCACGATCGGCAAGGCCACCATCGGCGACGCCCATCCGCACGGCATGCTGACGGTATCCCAGGTGCTGGAAAAGTCGTCCAACGTCGGCACCGCCAAGATCGCACTGCAGATGCAGCCGCAGACCATGTGGGAAATGTTCACCGCCGTCGGCTTCGGCCAGCAGCCCAAGCTGGGCTTCCCCGGCGCCGTCGCCGGGCGCGTGCGCCCCTACAAGTCATGGAAGCCGATCGAGCAGGCCACGATGAGCTACGGCCACGGCATTTCGACGTCGCTGATCCAGATGGCGCATTCGTACATGATCTTCGCGCGCGACGGCGAAATGATCCCGATCACCTTCCAGAAGGCCGGCGACCATCCGATCGGCCAGCGCGTGATTTCCGAAAAGACCGCACGAGACGTGCGCGCCATGCTCGAACTGGCGGCAGGCCCGACCGGCACTGCGCCTCAGGCCCAGGTGCCGGGCTACCGCGTCGCAGGCAAGACCGGCACCGCGCACAAGCTGGTGGGCCGCCAGTACGGCAACAAGTACGTGGCTTCTTTCGTCGGTTTTGCGCCGGTGTCGAACCCTCGCATCATTGTCGCCGTCATGGTCGACGAGCCGTCCAACGGCCAGCACTACGGCGGCCAGGTGGCAGCGCCGGTATTTTCCTCGGTGGTTGCCAATGCGCTGCGCGCGATGAACGTCGCACCGGATTCGTCGGTGACCGACATCATCATCCCGGCGGAAAGCGTAAAGGAGAGCCTGTGATGAATGTCGCCGCTCCCGTCATCGGCTCCGCCGGTTCCAACATCAACGACATCCTCGCCTGGCTGCATGCCGAGGCGCCGGCGGCGCAGCTGTCGTCCGACTCGCGCAGCGTGCGCACCGGCGATGTCTTCTTTGCCTATCCCGGCGACGCTTCGGACGGCCGCAAGTACATCGAGCAGGCCATTGCCAACGGCGCCCGCGCCGTCGTCTATGAAGCGGAAGGCTTCGACTGGAACGACGCCTGGAGCGTCGCCCATCTGGCCGTGCCGCAGCTGAAGAAGACGGCAGGACCGATCGCCAATGCCTATTATGAGCAGCCGGATGCCGGCCTGTTCACGGTGGCGGTCACCGGCACCAACGGCAAGACATCCTGCACCCAGTGGCTGGGCAAGGCGCTGTCGCGGCTGGGGCAGCCGACGGCCGTGATCGGCACGCTCGGCGTCGGCATCTATCAGCGCGGCAATCATGCCGGCTTCAACGCCACCGGTTACACCACGCCGGATGCGGTGATCCTGCAGCGCGCGCTGGCGCAGCTGCGCGACCGCGGCGCCCGCGCCCTCGCCATCGAGGCTTCGTCGATCGGCATCGACCAGGGCCGCCTGAACGGCATGCATGTCGATGTCGCGCTATTCACCAATTTCACCCGCGACCATCTCGACTACCACGGCGACATGGCGGCCTATGAAGCGGCCAAGCGGGCATTGTTCGACTGGCCGAACCTGCGCCACGCGGTGATCAATCTCGACGACGAGATGGGCCTGCGGCTGGTGAAGCACCTGCAGACCAGCAGGCCGTCGGTCGGCATCACCGGTTACACGGTCGCTGGATGCAGCCTGCCGGGCATCGCGGTCGTCTCCGCGAACGACATCCGCATGCAGCACGGCGCCACCACTTTCAGGCTGGACAGCGACGCCGGCAGCGCACAGGTCAAGACCCAGCTGGTCGGGCAGTTCAACGTCAGCAACGTGCTCGGCATCTTCGGCGTGCTGCGCGCCAAGAGTATCGCCTTCAAGGCATCCGTCGATGCGATCGAGGGGCTGACGCCGGTGCCGGGACGCATGGAGCAGCTCGGCGGACAGGACGCGCCGCTGATGGTGATCGATTATGCGCACACGCCCGATGCGCTGGAAAAGACGCTGGCCAGCCTGCGCCAGGTTGCACAGCAGCGCGGAGGGCAGCTGTGGTGCGTGTTCGGCTGCGGCGGCGACCGCGATCCGGGCAAGCGCCCGCAGATGGGCGCGGTCGCGCAGGCGGCCGATCACGTCATCGTCACCAGCGACAATCCGCGCAGCGAAGAGCCGTCGGCCATTCTCGCGCAGATCGTCGCCGGCATCGACCAGTCGAAGCTGGCGAAGGAAGCATTGCATGTCATTGAAGACCGCGCCGCCGCCATTCTGTGGGCAGGCAGGCATGCGGCGAAGAACGATGTGGTGTTGTTGGCAGGGAAGGGCCACGAGTCGTATCAGGAAATCAAAGGCAAGAAATTGCCGTTCTTGGATGCAGACCATGCCGCGCTGGCATTGGCTGCAAGGGCAACAATGAAGGGGATGATGTAATGAAATCATCATTGGCTGCGCTGCAGCCATGGATTTCTGGGGCGGTTGTTGTCAACGCCGCCACGGGCGATGCCGCATTCGACGGCGTGTCGACCGACAGCCGCCAGGCAGGCGCGGGCAACCTGTTCGTCGCACTGCGCGGCGAGCGTTTCGACGCGCACGATTTCTTGAATCAGGTGGCGGCGCAAGGCGTCGCCGCCGTCGTGGTGGAGCGCGTGCCGGACGGCCTGAGCGTGCCGGCGCTGGTGGTGCCGGATACGCGCATCGCGCTCGGCGAGATCGGGGCATACTGGCGCCGCCAGTTCACGCTGCCGGTCATCGGCGTCACTGGCAGCAACGGCAAGACCACGGTCAAGGAAATGATCGCCTCCATCCTGTCGGCCGCCTACGGTCCCGACAATATCCTCGCCACCCGTGGCAATCTCAACAACGAGATCGGCGTGCCGTTGACGGTCTTCCGTCTCGACGCCGCCTGCAAGGCCGCCGTGGTGGAACTCGGCATGAACCATCCGGGCGAAATCGCGGCCATCACCGGCATCGCCCAGCCTACGGTGGCGCTGGTGAACAATGCGCAGCGCGAGCACCAGGAATTCATGGAAAGCGTGGAAGCGGTAGCAAAAGAGAACGGCGCCGTTCTCCTCGGCCTGCCGGAAGACGGCGTGGCAGTCTTCCCCGCCGATGATACTTACACCACGCTCTGGCGCTCCTATGCCGGGCAGCGTAAAACAATGACATTCGGCCTTGCCCAAGACGTGCAAGACGGTCAAGGGAGCAATGTGCAAGCGGATGTAAGCTGCACATTTCAGGTGAACGATTTCGGCAGTGACCTGTCCATTACTGCCTGTGGGAAACAATTCCAGGTGACACTTTCCGCAGCGGGCGTGCACAACGTCCGCAATGCACTTGCTGCAACGGCTTGCACGCTTGCCATCGGCGTGCCCGAGGATGCGATCAAGCGCGGCCTCGAGGCATTCGCCCCGGTCAGCGGGCGGCTGCAGCGCAAGACGGCGAAGAGTGGCGCACTGGTGATCGACGATACGTACAACGCCAATCCGGATTCGGTGCGCGCGGCAATCGATGTACTGTCGCGCACGAACGCGCCCCGCGTGCTGGTGCTGGGCGACATGGGCGAAGTGGGCGACGAAGGCCCGCAGTTCCATGTCGAGATCGGCAACTATGCGCGGGAGCAGGGCATCGAGCATCTGCTCACGCTCGGCGAGCTGGCAAGGCATGCGAGCGCCGCGTTCGGCGCGGGTGCAAGGCATTTCGACGATATCGCATCGATCAACCAGGCGGCCGAGGCATTGGTTTCCACAGGGTCGACGACGCTGGTGAAGGGCTCGCGTTTCATGAAGATGGAGCGCGTGGTCCAGCATCTCGTCAATCAAATGGATCAAGGACAGGGAACCCACTGACATGCTGCTTTGGCTGGCGCAATACTTTCAACAAGACTTAAACACGCTGCGGGTCTTCAACTTCATCACCTTCCGTGCCGTGTTTGCCACGCTGACGGCGCTGGTGATCGGTCTCATCGCCGGTCCCGCCATGATCCGCATGCTCACACGCATGAAAGTCGGCCAGGCGGTGCGCACCGACGGTCCGCAGACGCACCTGATCAAGACCGGCACGCCCACCATGGGCGGCGCGCTGATCCTGCTCGCCATCGGGATCTCCACCATCCTCTGGTCCGACTTCAGCAACCGCTTCGTCTGGGTGGTGCTGGTGGTGACCCTCGGTTACGGCGCGATCGGCTGGGTCGACGACTACCGCAAGGTGGTCTACAAGAACCCGGAAGGCATGTCCTCGAAGGAGAAGTACTTCTGGCAATCGCTGATCGGTATCGCCGCCGCGATCTACCTCGCCTTCTCGGTGTCGGCCCCGACCAATACCCAGGTGCTGAACCTGTTCATGGAGTGGGTGCAGTCCGGCTTCAACCTCGACCTGCCGCCCAAGGCCGACCTGATCGTCCCCTTCTTCAAGACCATCAGCTATCCGCTCGGCGTCTGGGGCTTCATCGCGCTGACCTACTTCGTCATCGTCGGCACTAGCAATGCGGTGAACCTGACCGACGGCCTCGACGGCCTCGCCATCATGCCGACGGTGATGGTCGGATCGGCGCTCGGACTCGTTGCCTACCTCACAGGCAGCGCAATGTACTCGAAATACCTCTTTATTCCTCACATTCCCGGCGCCGCCGAGCTGTTAATCTTCTGTGGCGCAATGGCTGGAGCGGGATTGGCGTTCCTGTGGTTCAACGCCCATCCGGCCCAGGTGTTCATGGGTGATGTCGGCGCGCTGGCGCTCGGCGGCGCGCTCGGCACCATCGCCGTCATCGTGCGCCAGGAGATCGTGCTGTTCATCATGGGCGGCATCTTCGTGGTGGAGACGCTGTCGGTGATGCTGCAGGTGGGTTATTTCAAATATACGAAGAAGCGGTTCGGTGTCGGGCGCCGCATCTTGCTGATGGCGCCGCTGCATCACCACTTCGAACAAAAGGGATGGAAAGAGACCAAGGTCGTGGTGCGTTTCTGGATCATCACGATGATGCTGGTGCTGTTCGGTCTGTCAACTCTGAAACTGCGGTAATGGAAGGCTGCGTGGAAAACGTCGTGAACTATCAGGGGAAGAAGGTTCTCGTGCTCGGGCTCGGTGAATCCGGGCTGGCGATGGCATTGTGGCTGGCGCGCTGCGGCGCCGCCCTGCGCATCGCCGACACGCGCGCCGAACCGGACCGCCTGCCGGCGCTGCGCTCGGCCGTGCCGGACGCAGAATTCGTCAGCGGACCGTTCAACGCGGCGCTGGTCGACGGCGTCGACTTCGTCGCCGTCAGCCCCGGTCTGGCACCGAACCGCGAACTGGCGGAAATCATCCCGGCCGCGCAGGAAAAGGCCATTCCGCTGTGGGGTGAAATCGAACTCTTCGCCCAGGCGCTGGCCGCACTGCGCGAACAGCGCGAGTACGCGCCGAAAGTCATCGCCATCACCGGCACCAACGGCAAGACCACGGTCACCAGCCTGACCGGCCTCTTGTGCCGCCGCGCCGGCCTGACCACGCAGGTCGCCGGCAACATCAGCCCGGCCGCGCTCGACGTGCTGCGCGAGGCGCTCGACAAGGATGAACTGCCGCAAGCCTGGGTGCTGGAACTCTCCAGCTTCCAGCTGCACACCACCTACAGCCTGCAGGCCGATGTGGCCACGGTGCTCAACGTCACCCAGGACCATCTCGACTGGCACGGCGACATGGATGCCTATGCCGCCGACAAGGCCCGCATCTTCGGCGTCGGCAGCACCCATACCATCCGCCTGCTCAACCGCGACGATGCGCGCGTCATGCAGATGGCCGCGCCGATGGCCACCAATATCAGCTTCGGCAGCGACGAGCCGGACCAGCCCGACTGCTTCGGCCTGGTCGACGACAACGGCATGCAGTGGCTGTCCACCGCGATCGGTTCGGAAGAGGGCGAGAAGCGCCGCCGCAGCAAGAAGGACAGCTATGAAGTGCCGGTCATACTCAACCGCCTGATGCCGACCGACGCGCTCAAGATCCGCGGCCAGCACAATGCAGTCAATGCGCTGGCCGCACTGGCCCTGTGCCGCGCCATCGGCCTGCCGCTGGCGCCGCTGCTGCACGGCCTGCGCGAATACCAGGGCGAGCCGCACCGGGTCGAACTGATCGCCACCCTCGGCGGCATCGATTACTACGACGACAGCAAGGGCACCAATGTCGGCGCCACGGTCGCCGCCCTGATCGGCCTTGGGGTCAACCTCCACGGCAAGCGCCTGGTGCTGATCGCCGGCGGCGACGGCAAGGGACAGGACTTTTCCCCGCTGGCCGAGCCGATCGCGAAGTACGTGCGTTCGGTCGTCCTGATCGGCAAGGATGCGGGCGCAATCCGCGCCGCCATCGCCGACACCGGCGTCGAAGCCATCGACTGCGCCACGCTGGAAGACGCGGTGCACAAGGCTACCGAACTGGCCCACAGCGGCGACGCGGTGCTGCTGTCGCCGGCCTGCGCCAGCCTCGACATGTTCCGCAACTACGCGCACCGCGCTGAAGTGTTCATCGATACGGTCCGCGAGATCGGCCTTGCGCGCGGCGAGGTGATTGCATGAAATTCGCGCTGCCGTCCTTCTCCTCTCCCGCTGAAAAGGCGCCGATGCCCGGCGTCGTGCAGCGGTCGCGGATGATGGAATACGACCAGCCGCTGGTCTGGGTCGTGATCCTGCTGATGCTGTTCGGCATGGTGATGGTGTATTCGGCATCGATCGCGCTGCCGGATTCCCCGAAATACGCGAATTACAAGAACACCCACTTCCTGGTGCGCCAGGCCAGCTTCATTTCGATCGCGCTGGTCGCGGGCCTGCTGGCTTTCCGCGTGCGCATCGCCACCTGGCAGCGGCTGGCGCCTTACCTTTTCGTCGCCACCATCGTGCTGCTGGTGCTGGTGCTGGTTCCGGGCGTCGGCAAGGGCGTCAACGGCGCGCGCCGCTGGCTGTCGCTCAAGGTCTTCAACCTACAGCCGTCGGAAATGATGAAGCTGTTCGTGGTGCTGTATGCCGCCGACTATACGGTGCGCAAGCAGCAGTACATGCACAAGCTGACCAAGGGTTTCCTGCCGATGACGGTGGCGATCGGCTTCGTCGGCCTGCTGCTGCTGCTCGAACCCGACCTCGGGGCATTCGGCGTGATCGTCTGCATCGCGATGGGCATCCTTTTCCTGGGCGGCATCAACGGCATCTGGTTCGGCGGCATCGGCGCGACCCTGGTCGGCATCTTCACCATGGTGATCGTGCTCTCGCCGTGGCGGCGCGAGCGCATCTTCGCCTATCTCAATCCCTGGGAAGAAGAAAACGCGCTCGGCAAGGCTTACCAGCTGTCGCATTCGCTGATTGCATTCGGCCGCGGCGAACTGTTCGGCGTAGGCCTCGGCGGCAGCGTGGAAAAGCTGCACTACCTGCCGGAAGCGCACACCGACTTCCTGCTGGCCGTGATCGGGGAAGAACTCGGCTTCGTCGGCGTGGCGGTCGTGATCGCCATGTTCTACTGGATCGTCAAGCGCTCCTTCGAGATCGGCCGCCAGGCCATCGCGATGGACCTGACCTTCGCCGGCCTCGCCGCCAAGGGCATCGGCATCTGGATCGGCGTGCAGACCTTCATCAACATGGGCGTGAACCTCGGCCTGCTGCCGACCAAGGGCCTGACGCTGCCGCTGATGAGCTACGGCGGCTCCGGCGTGGTGCTCAACTGCATCGGGCTCGCCATCCTGCTGCGCATCGATTATGAAAACCGCCTGCTGATGCGGGGAGGGCGCATATGACACAAGCCAAGCACCCCAAGCGCCTGATGATCATGGCGGCCGGCACCGGCGGCCATATCTTCCCGGGCCTCGCGATTGCGCAGACCATGCGCGCGCGCGGCTGGGAAGTCAGCTGGCTCGGCACCATGCACGGCATGGAGCGTGACCTCGTGCCCAGGCACCGCATCGAGATGGATTCGATCGACTTCGCCGGCCTGCGCGGCAAGGGCCTCAAGCACACCCTGCGCGGGGCCTTCAAGATGGCGGCCGGCTTCGCTTCCTGCTTCGGCATCATCGGCCGGCGCCAGCCGAGCGTGGTGCTCGGCATGGGCGGCTATGTGACGGTTCCCGGCGGCATGATGGCCAGGCTGCGCGGCGTGCCGCTGGCCCTGGTCAATGCCGATGCCGCGCTGCTGCTGTCGAACAAGACGCTGGCGCCGGCCGCTCAGAAAGTGCTGTTCGGCTTCCCGGCCGATTTCGGCAGCGCCGCCGCCAAGGCGCTGGTCACCGGCAACCCGGTGCGCCAGGAAATCATCGACGTGGCGCTGCCCGAGCAGCGCTATGCGGCGCGCACCGGCCCGCTCAAGCTGCTGGTGGTCGGCGGCAGCCTCGGCGCCAAGGCGCTGAACGATTGCCTGCCCGCCGCGCTGGCAATGATCCCGGAAGGCATCAGGCCGACCGTCACGCATCAGTCGGGCAAGCAGCATATCGATGTGCTGCGCACCGCCTACGGCAATGCGCAGGTGCAGGCGGAAGTGGTCGACTTCATCGACGACATGCCGCGCCGCTATGCCGAAGCCGACCTCGTGATCTGCCGCGCCGGCGCGATCACCGTGTCCGAACTCACCGCGGCCGGCGTGCCCAGCGTGCTGGTGCCGCTGGTCGCCTCGACCACCTCGCACCAGCGCGACAACGCACAGTGGATGGCCAAACAGCAGGCTGCCATCCATTTGCCGCAAGGCGAAATGACGCCCCAGAAAATGGCGGAACTACTGCAATCGATGACGCGCGAGCGCTGCCTTGCCATGGCGCAGGCCGCTTACCGCATCGGACGACGCGAGGCCAATGAAGCCATCGCGAATGTACTGGAAGAATTGGCAAACAAAGCATGAAGCACAAAGTCAAAAACATTCACTTCGTCGGCATCGGCGGTTCGGGCATGAGCGGCATCGCCGAAGTGCTGCTCAACCTCGGCTATACCGTGTCCGGCTCCGACCTCGGCAGCAATGCCGCCACCAAGCGCCTGGCCGAACTCGGCGCCAAGGTGACGCAGGGCCACGCCGCCGAGAACGTACAGAATGCCGACGCCATCGTCACCTCGACCGCGGTCAAGGGCGACAATCCGGAAGTCATCGCCGCGCGCGCCAAGCACATTCCCATCGTGCCGCGCGCCGTCATGCTGGCCGAACTGATGCGCCTGAAGCAGGGCATCGCGATTGCTGGCACCCACGGCAAGACCACCACCACCAGCCTGGTCGCCAGCGTGCTGGCCGAAGGCGGGCTCGATCCGACCTTCGTCATCGGCGGCCGACTGAATAGCGCAGGCGCCAACGCCAAGCTGGGCGCGGGCGACTTCATCGTCGCCGAAGCCGACGAGTCGGATGCGTCCTTCCTCAACCTGTCGCCGTGCATCGAAGTCATCACCAACATCGATGCCGACCACATGGAGACCTACGACCACAGCTTCGCCAAGCTCAAGCAGGCCTTCGTCGAATTCACCCAGCGCCTGCCGTTCTACGGCGTGGCCATGCTGTGCATCGACGACGCCAGCGTGCGCGAGATCATGCCCTTCATCTCCAAGCCCATCCTGACCTACGGCTTCCACCAGGACGCGCAGGTGCGCGCGGTGGATGCGCAGGCGGTCGACGGCAAGATGGAATTTACCGTGCTGCAGGAAGGCTACGCGCCGCTGGCGGTGCAGCTGAACCAGCCCGGCATGCACAACGTGCAGAACGCCTGCGCGGCGATCGCGATCGCACGCGAACTCGGCGTGGCCGATACCGCAACCCAGAAGGCGCTGCGCGAATTCAACGGCGTCGGACGCCGCTTCACCCGCTACGGCGACGTCAAGCTGCCCGACGGCGGCTCCTTCACGCTGGTCGACGACTACGGCCATCACCCGGTGGAAACCGCGGCCACGCTGGCGGCGGCGCGCGGCGCCTATCCGGGCCGCCGGCTGGTGCTGGCTTTCCAGCCGCACCGCTACACCCGCACGCGCGACCTGTTCGAGGACTTCGTCAAGGTACTGTCGAGCGCGGATGCGCTGGTGCTGGGCGAAGTCTATGCGGCGGGCGAACAGCCCATCGTCGCCGCCGACGGCCGCGCGCTGGCGCATGCGCTGCGCGTGGTGGGCAAGGTCGAGCCGATCTTCGTGGAAGACATCGCCGATATGCCCGGCACCATCATGAACATGGCCAGGGACGGCGACGTGGTGATCACGATGGGCGCGGGTTCGATCAGCGGCGTGCCGGGCAAGCTGGCGCAGGTTTAAGTCGTTGGAAAAGCATTCCCTTGCCGCGCAGGCGGCAGGGAAACAGGCAGCAAGACAGGCAGCAAGACAGGCAGCACAAACTTTATTGAGTGAGTTGGTAATGGCAAGTGATTTTGGAAAAGTCGGCGTTCTGTTCGGCGGTCGCTCCGCAGAGCGGGAAGTGTCGCTGATGTCCGGCAAGGGCGTCCTCGCGGCGCTGCGCAGCAAGGGCATCGACGCGCACGGCTTTGATCCGGCGGAGCGCAGCATCGCCGAACTGGCGGCGCAGAAGTTCGACCGCGTGTTCATCGCGCTGCACGGCCGCTACGGTGAAGACGGCACGCTGCAGGGCGTGCTGGAGCAGCTCGGCCTGCCTTATACCGGCTCGGGCGTGATGGCGTCCTCAATCGGCATGGACAAGATCATGACCAAGCGCATCTGGCTCAGCCACGGCCTGCCGACGCCGCGTTTCGCCGTGCTCGACGCCAAGGAGACCACGCGCGAAGACCTGCGCAAGGTGCCCGACGAACTCGGCCTGCCGTTGATGCTGAAGGCGCCGCATGAAGGTTCGACCATCGGCATCAGCAAGGTGATCGGCTATTCCGACATGCAGGACGGCTTCGACCTGTGTGCGAAGTACGACGAAGTGGTGCTGGCCGAGGAATTCATCACCGGCCGCGAACTGACGGTACCGGTGCTAGGCACCGGCCGCAATGCGCGCGCGCTGCCCATCGTCGAGATCCGCGCGCCGCAGGGCAACTACGATTACGAGCACAAGTACTTCAGCGACGACACGCAGTACCTGTGCCCGGCGCCGCTGGACGAGGAACTGACCAAGCGCATCCAGTCGCTGGCCGTGCGCGCCTTCAATGCGGTCGGCAGTTCCGGCTGGGCGCGCGTCGACTTCATGCTGCGCGCCGCCGACAACGAACCCTTCCTGCTGGAGATCAATACTTCGCCGGGCATGACCGGCCATTCTCTCGTGCCCATGGCGGCCAAGGCCGCCGGCGTGAGCTATGAAGACTTGTGCGTCGAGATCCTGCGTTCCGCGGACCTCGACCTGAAGCCGTCGCAAGACTGGAAACCGGCGTAAGGAAAAGAGCAGAAACCATGTGGCACGACGTCCGAATGCTCAACGCAACCACCAACACCCTGCTCGGGCTGCTGGTGCTGAGCCTGCTCGGCACGGGTTTGTGGTGGGTCGCGCATCGGCCGATGTTTACGCTCAAGACAATTCAGGTCGAAGGTGTCGGCGAAACGTCGCTGCGGCACGTTAATGCTTCCACGGTGCGCACGACCGCGCTGCCGCGCATCAAGGGCAACTTCTTCACCGCCGACCTCGACGATGTGCGGCAGGCGTTCGAAGCGGTGCCCTGGGTGCGCAAGGCGGCGATCCGCCGCGAATGGCCGAACAAGCTGATCGTGCAGGTGGAGGAGCATCTGCCGCTGGCTACCTGGGGCGACGACGGCAAGCTGGTGTCGGTCAAGGGCGACATCTTCACCGCCAACCTCGACGAGGCCGAAGAGGATGGCGCGCTGCCGGAGTTCGACGGACCGGACGGCAGCGAGAAGGAAATCGTGGCGCGCTACCGCGAGCTGACCGAATGGTTCAAGCCGGTCAGCCTGGTGCCCGAGAGCGTGCAGCTGTCGAGCCGCTATGCCTGGTCGGTGAAGCTGAACAACGGCATGACGGTCGAATTCGGCCGCGAACAGAGCAAGACGACCTTGAAGGACCGGGTCGACCGGCTGATCGGGATTTATCCGCAGCTTGTCAGCCGCCTGCAGGACAAGATTGAAAGTGTGGATATGCGGTACCCGAACGGATTGGCGTTGAAAGCGCCTGGCATCAAGTTCGCGCCGGAAAGCAAAAAAGCAAAGCGATAATCATGACAAAAGACGCAAAAAACCTGATCGTCGGCCTCGACATCGGCACCTCGAAAGTGGTGGCGGTGGTGGCCGAGGTAATGCCTAACGGGAGGCATGAGGTCATCGGACTCGGACAGCACGAGTCCAAGGGACTGAAGAAGGGGGTAGTGGTCAACATCGAGACGACGGTCGAGTCGATCCAGCGTGCGCTGGAAGAGGCCGAGCTGATGGCTGACTGCAAGATCAAGAACGTCTTCACCGGCATTGCCGGCAGCCATATCCGCAGCTTCAACTCCAGCGGCATGGTCGCCATCAAGGACAAGGAAGTCACGCCCACCGACGTGGCGCGCGTGATCGAAACCGCGAAGGCGGTCAACATCCCGACCGACCAGCAGCTGCTGCACACGGTGCCGCAGGAATTCATCGTCGACAGCCAGGACGACGTGCGGGAGCCGATCGGCATGAGCGGCATCCGCCTCGAAGTGAAGGTGCATATCGTCACCGGCGCGGTGTCGGCGGTGCAGAACATCGTCAAGTGCGTGCGCCGCTGCGGCCTGGAAGTCTCCGACCTGATCCTGCAGCCGATGGCATCCGCCGACGCGGTGCTCACGCCCGACGAGAAGGAGCTCGGCGTGGTGCTGATCGACATCGGCGGCGGCACCACCGACGTGGCCATCTTCACCGAAGGCGCGATCCGCCACACCGCCGTGATCCCGATCGCCGGCGACCAGATCACCAACGACATCGCGATGGCGCTGCGCACGCCGACCGCCGAAGCCGAAGAAATCAAGCTGCGCTTCGGCGTGGCCAAGCAGGTGCTGGCCGATCCGGGCGAGACGCTGGAAGTGCCCGGCCTCGGCGACCGCGGTCCGCGCAGCCTGTCGCGCCAGGCGCTGGCCGCCGTGATCGAGCCGCGCGTCGAAGAATTGTTTGCCCTCGTGCACCAGGTGGTGCGCGAGTCCGGTTACGAAGAAGTTCTGTCGTCAGGCCTGGTCCTGACCGGCGGCTCGGCGATGATGCCGGGCATGGTCGAACTGGCAGAGGATATTTTCCTCAAGCCGGCGCGGCTTGGAGTGCCCGAGTACAGCGGTCAACTGGCGGACGTGGTGCGAAGCCCCCGCTATTCGACCGTGCTCGGTTTGTTGCTGGAAGCGAAGAAGCAGTACCTGCGCGGCCACATCGTCACCAGCCAGGACGGTTCGGTGAAGGCGGTATGGCAGCGCATGAAAGAATGGTTTTTGGGTAATTTTTAACGTTTATTATTTTCGGCATCAACTGCAGTTTGCAGTGGCTAGTCGCCACACCGCGTGGTGATTATCGACTGAAAACTGCATCATCATCTAAGGGAGTCATCATGGAAATCGATATGATCGATAACGCAAACCTGGGCACGGTGATCAAGGTCGTCGGTGTCGGTGGCGCAGGCGGCAACGCAGTTCAGCACATGATCAACAAGGGCGTGTCCGGCGTTGAATTCATCGCGGCCAACACCGATGCGCAGGCATTGGCGGAATCGAAGGCCCACAACGTCATCCAGATCGGCGAAAGCGGCCTGGGCGCAGGCATGAAGCCGGAAGTCGGCCGCCAGCTGGCGGAAGAATCCCGCAGCCGCATCGTGGACGCGCTGCGCGGCGCGCACATGGTCTTCATCGCCGCCGGCATGGGCGGCGGCACCGGCACCGGCGCCGCACCGATCGTGGCCGAAGTCGCCAAGGAACTCGGCGCGCTGACCGTCGCCGTGGTCTCCAAGCCCTTCTCCTATGAAGGCGCGAAGTGCATGGAAATCGCCGACGAAGGCCTGGACGCGCTGTCCCAGCACGTCGATTCGCTGATCGTCATCCTCAACGAGAAGCTGGAAGAGATCTACGAAGACGACAGCATGATCGAATGGCTGCAGCATGCCGACGACGTGCTCAACAACGCAGTCGCCGGCATTGCCGAGATCATCAACGTGCCGGGCCACATCAATGTCGACTTCAACGACGTCAAGACCATCATGGGCGAGCAGGGCAAGGCGATGATGGGTACCGCCACTGCCAACGGCGTCGACCGTGCGCGCATCGCTGCCGAGCAGGCGGTCGCATCGCCGCTGCTCGACGGCATCGACCTGTCCGGCGCGCGCGGCGTGCTGGTCAACGTCACCGCCAGCCGCAGCCTCAAGGGCAAGGAAATCAAGGAAGTCATGGCCACCGTGCGCGCCTTCGCCGCTCCGGATGCGTCGATCGCGCAGGGTATCGCCTACGACGACGCCATGGGCGACAACATCCGCGTCACCGTGGTCGCCACCGGCCTGGGCCGCGCGCGCAAGAACGTGCAGCTGGTGCAGACACCGGTGCTGCGTACCGGCACCCACAACGAGCCGATCATGCAGGGCGGCCTGATGGGCCAGGGCGCTGCACAGGGCGCGGGTTCCTTCCAGGGCCTGAGCAAGCCGGCCGTCTGGCGCCGCGAGTCGGCTTCCGACACCGTGCGCGCACTGGAAAAGAACGGCATGGAAACCTACGACATCCCGGCCTTCCTGCGCAAGCAAGCCGACTAAGATCTCTTCCGCCCGAACCCGCCGGTCCGGCTTCATGCAGGACCGGCAATAACAGGGCATACTGCGGTCTGTACGCCGCGCTCCTCGTGAAAACGGGCGGCGCGGCGTTTTCATTGGCGCTGCCGCATCGGCGTATCGATGCAGGCCTTTGCGTCATACCCCGGCAACACCACAGACGCTATACAACACAAGACACATTACAAGAGGACACATCATGACCATCAAAGTCGGCGACAGCCTGCCTGAAGGCAATCTCTCGGAATTCATCGAAGTGGAATCGGAAGGCTGCTCGCTCGGCCCGAACACCTTCAACGTCGGCGAACTGGCCAAGGGCAAGAAAATCGCGATCTTCGGCCTGCCGGGCGCGTTCACGCCGACCTGCTCGGCCAAGCATGTGCCGGGCTATGTCGCCAATGCCGAACAGCTCAAGGCCAAGGGCGT
Organism: Noviherbaspirillum malthae; assembly: GCF_015352985.1. GTDB lineage: Bacteria > Pseudomonadota > Gammaproteobacteria > Burkholderiales > Burkholderiaceae_D > Noviherbaspirillum > Noviherbaspirillum malthae. The sequence goes on from NZ_JACYXF010000001.1 coordinate 230,912, forward strand.
GGACGAAATCTGGTGCATCTCGGTCAACGACCCGTTCGTGATGGGCGCCTGGGGCCGCGAGCAGAAGTCGACCGGCATCGTGCGCATGATGGCCGACGGCGATGCATCGTTCAGCCGGGCAATGGGCCTGGTCGCCGATGTGCCGCGCTTCGGCATGGGGACGCGCTCGCAGCGCTACTCGATGCTGGTCGAGGACGGCGTGGTCAAGCAGCTGAACGTGGAACAGCCGGGCAAGTTCGAAGTCTCCAATGCGGAAACCCTGCTGGGCCAGCTGGCCTGAGCTTCCGCCGAGCTGTGATTTGAAAGGCCGGAGGGCGCATGCTCTCCGGCCTTTGCTTTTTTTACGGCCGTAAAGGAATCAGGCGGCGGGCGCCACCACTACCTTCACCTGCGCCTCCTTCAGCACCTTCATCAGGGCTTCCGGCGGTTTTGCATCGGTGAACAGCATATCCACCTGCGACAGATGCGCCATCCTCACCAGCGCCTGCCGTCCGAACTTGTCGTGATCGGCCACCAGCCAGACTTCACGCGACTGCTCGATGATGGTCTGCGCGACCTTGACTTCGCGCGCATCGAAGTCGCGCAGCGTGCCGTCGGCCTCGATGCTGGAAATGCCGATGATGCCGATGTCGACCCTGAACTGCCGGATGAAGTCGATGGTCGCTTCGCCGACGATGCCGCGGTCGCGCCCGCGCACCACGCCGCCGGCAATGATGACTTCGCAGCCGGTGTTGTCGGCGAGGATGGCCGCCACGTTCAGGTTGTTGGTCACCACATGCAGGCCATGGTGATGCGACAGCGCCCGGGCCACTTCCTCGGTGGTGGTGCCGATATTGATCAGCAGCGAGCAGCCGGACGGCACCTGTTTCGCCACCTCGCCGGCAATGCGCCGCTTGGCGTCGATGTTCATGACCTGGCGCTGGCTGTAGTCGATGTTTTCCACCGACGACGGCAGGCCGACGCCGCCGTGATACCTCGCCAGCAGCTTGGCTTCCTCCATCTGCTTGACGTCGCGGCGCACCGTCTGCGGAGTGACGTCCAGTTCCTGCGCCAGTTCCTCCACCGACATCGTCACGCGCCGCCGTACCGCTTCCAGCAAGCGCCTTTGACGTGGATTAAGAGTCATTCCTTTTCTCCAACCTTGAGTGGTTTCCTACTTAAAATACCAAAACGAACAGAAACGAACAAATAAAAACAATAAAGCTGTTGATTTTGGTTCGAATGGCGTATCTTGTCGGTGTCATCTTACCGGGAATAAATATCAGGGGCGAGACGGATGGAAAACAGTCAGCACAGCCTGGAATGCGACCTGCTGGTCGTGGGCGGCGGCATCAACGGCGCCGGCATCGCGCGCGATGCCGCCGGCCGCGGCCTGAGTGTCATCCTGTGCGAAAAGGACGATCTCGCCGCACATACCTCGTCCGCCTCGACCAAGCTCATCCATGGCGGCCTGCGCTACCTGGAACACTACGAATTCAACCTCGTGCGCAAGGCGCTGATCGAGCGCGAAGTGCTGCTGCGCTCGGCGCCGCACATCATGTGGCCGCTGCGCTTCGTGATGCCGCATGACAAGGGCCAGCGGCCGGGCTGGATGATCCGCGCCGGGCTGTTCCTCTACGACCGCCTCGCCCGGCGCGAACTGCTGCCCGGCTCGGAGAGCATCGACCTGCGTACCCATCCGGCGGGCGCGCCGCTCAAGCCCGAATTTACGCGCGGCTTCGTCTATTCCGACGGCTGGGTCGACGACGCCCGCCTGGTGGTCTTGAATGCAATCGATGCCGCCGAAAAGGGCGCCAGGGTATTCACCCGGATGGCCTGCGAATCGGCCAGGCGCGAGGGCGGGCACTGGATCGCGCGGCTGCGCGGGCCGGACGGAGCCGCCGTCCATGTCAGGGCGCGCAGCCTGGTCAACGCCGCCGGGCCCTGGACCGCGCATTTCCTGCAGAGCGCCGCGCAGCGCCCTTCGGCCAAGTCGCTGCGGCTGATCAAGGGCAGCCATATTGTCGTGCGCCGCCTGTTCGATCATCCTTACGCTTACATCTTCCAGCATCCCGACGGCCGCATCGTGTTCACCATTCCCTACGAACAGGAGTTCACGCTGGTCGGCACCACCGACATCGATTACCAGGGCGACGCCGGCAAGGTCGCGATCGACCAGCAGGAGATCGGCTACCTGTGCGAACTGGCCAGCCGTTATTTCCGCACGGAGATTACGCCCGACGACGTGGTCTGGAGCTATTCCGGCGTGCGCCCGCTGGTCGAGGACGAAGCCGCCAGTGCTTCCGCCGTGACGCGAGACTACCGGCTCGAGCTGGATGGCGAAGGAGACAGCGCGCCGCTGCTGTCGGTGTTCGGCGGCAAGATCACCACCTTCCGCAAACTGGCCGAGGAAGCGGTCGACATGCTGGCCTCCCGCTTGCCGGTCCGTAACGGCGCATGGACGGAACAGGCCTGCCTGCCGGGCGGCGACCTGTTCGGACCCGAGCCCAACAACCGCGCGGTGAGCGAATTCGACAGCTTCGTGCATGCTGTGCAGCGCGAATATGCATGGCTGCCGCCACTGCTGGTGACGCGCTATGTGCGCGCCTACGGCACGCGCATCCATGCATTGCTGAGCGGGTGCACCCGCATCGCCGACATGGGGCAGGAAATCGCTCCCGGCCTGTTCGCCGCCGAGGTGAATTACCTGATGCGCAAGGAATGGGCAACGACCGCCGGCGACATCCTATGGCGGCGCTCCAAGCTCGGCCTGCACGTGCCGGCCGGTACAGAAGCCGTGCTGGATGCCTGGATGCAGGCGAGGAGGGTGGCGGCATAAGGAAAGGCAAGAACCAGAGGGACGGATTACGCAAGCAAGGATAACAACCGACAAGAACCCGAGGAGACAGACAGCGTGCATCTGGCATTGGAAAACGTGAGCAGGAAGCAGGGCGCGGAAGATCACATCTATCCGCTGTCGCTTGCGCTGGAACCCGGCACCATCAACGTGCTGCTGGGCACCACGCGCGCCGGCAAGACATCGCTGATGCGGCTCATGGCGGGACTCGACCGGCCCAGCGGCGGACGCGTGCTGGCCGACGGCCGCGACGTCACCGGCGTGCCGGTGCGCGAACGCGACCTGGCCATGGTCTACCAGCAGTTCATCAACTATCCCTCGTTCACCGTTTTCGACAACATCGCCTCGCCGCTGCGCATCAAGCGCGTGCCGGAAGCCGAAGTGAAGAAGCGCGTGACCGCCATGGCCGAGCGCCTGCACATCACGCCTTACCTGCAGCGCTCGCCGGCGGAACTGTCCGGCGGTCAGCAGCAGCGCACCGCGCTGGCACGCGCGCTGATCAAGGATGCGGGCCTGCTGCTGCTCGACGAGCCGCTGGTCAATCTCGATTACAAGCTGCGCGAGGAACTGCGGCGCGAACTGACCGAACTCTTTTCCGAAGGCAGGACCACGGTCGTGTATGCGACCACCGAGCCGCTGGAAGCGCTGCAGCTCGGCGGCCATGTCGCCGTCCTGCATGAGGGACGGCTGCTGCAGAACGGCCCGACGGTCGACGTCTTCAACACGCCCAACTCCATCCAGTCGGCGCGCACCTTCAGCGATCCGCCGATCAACCTGATTCCGGCCAGCATCGATGCCGACGGCCGCGCGCGCCTCGGCAACGAACTGGCGATACCGCTGAACGCCGCGCAGCTGCAGGCGGCCGCAAGCCATCCTCACCTCATGGCCGGCATACGCGCGCACAGCCTGCGCCTGCAGGCCCGCCATGCCGACGATGCAGCCATCGATGCGCAGGTCGAGCTGTCCGAGATCAGCGGTTCGGAAACCTATCTCCATGTGCATCGCGGCGACATCAAGCTGGTCGCGCAGCTGCCCGGCGTGCACGACCTCGAACTCGGTTCGCGCTGCAGCATGCATTTCCGGCCGGGCGAGCTGTTCCTCTTCGCTTCCGACGGCACGCTGCTGTTCGCGCCGTCGCAAGTTTCGGCGGGAGCATAGGCATGGCCCGCATCGAACTCAAGGACCTGGCCCATGCCTACAAGCCCAATCCCGCCGGGCCGGCAGACTATGCATTGCATCCGATGAACATGCAGTGGGACGACGGCGGCGCCTACGCGCTGCTCGGCCCGTCCGGCTGCGGCAAGACCACGCTGCTCAACATCATTTCCGGACTGGTGCGGCCCTCGCACGGCCGGGTGCTGTTCGACGGCAAGGACGTGACCGACCTGCCGCCGGAAGCCCGCAACATCGCCCAGGTGTTCCAGTTCCCCGTCATCTACGACACCATGACGGTGTTCGACAATCTCGCCTTCCCGCTGCGCAACCGCGGCTGGAAGACGGCCGACATCAACCGCCGCGTGCAGCAGGTGGCCGAGATGCTGGAACTGGCGCCGGACCTGAAGCATCGCGCCAGCGGCCTGTCTGTCGATGCGAAGCAGAAGATTTCGCTCGGCCGCGGCCTGGTGCGCCCGGACGTGGCCGCCGTGCTGTTCGACGAACCGCTGACCGTGATCGATCCGCACCTGAAGTGGCTGCTGCGCCGCAAGCTCAAGGAAATCCACCAGGAACTCAAGCTCTCGCTGATCTACGTCACCCACGACCAGGTCGAAGCGCTGACCTTCGCCGACAAGGTAGTAGTGATGACCCAGGGCGAAGTGGTGCAGGCCGGCAGCGCCCAGGAATTGTTCGAGCAGCCGGCGCATACCTTCGTCGGCTACTTCATCGGCAATCCCGGCATGAACCTGCTGCCCTGCCTGGTGCGCGACGGCGTTGCCCATGTCGACGGCGCCAGCATCGCGCTGGCGCCGGAAGCTGCAGGCAGACTGCAGGGTGCCCAGGGTGAGGTCAAGCTCGGAATCCGGCCTGAATTCATCGAGTGCGAAGCGCAGCCAAGGCCCGGCACGGTGGCCGCCACAGCCGCGACGGTACGCAATCTCGGCACCCACATCCTTGCCGAATTCCGGCTCGGCGACCATGTTCTCGCCGCCAAGCTGCGGCATCTCGATGCGAAGGCGGGCGATACCGTGCATCTGCGCCTGCCGCCGGAAAGAACGCTGTACTACGTCAACGACAAGCGGGTGGCCTGACATGAAAACCCAGAACAATCGCGCCTGGTTCCTGATCCTGCCGGTGATCCTCTGCGTCGCCTTCTCGGCCATCGTGCCGCTGATGACCATCGTCAACTACTCGGTGCAGGACATCCTGAGTCCGACCCAGCATGTGTTCGTCGGCACCGAATGGTTCAAGATGGTGATGCGCGACAGCGAACTGCACGGCGCGCTGTACCGGCAGATGCTGTTCTCGCTGTCGGTGCTCGCAATCCAGATTCCGCTGGGCATCCTGATTGCATTGAGCATGCCGGCGCAAGGCTGGAAGGCATCGCTGTCGCTGGTGCTGATCGCCTTGCCGCTGCTGATTCCCTGGAACGTGGTCGGCACCATCTGGCAGATCTTCGGCCGCGGCGACATCGGCCTGCTCGGCTACGGCATCAACAGCCTCGGCATGAACTACAACTACACCGGCGATTCGCTCGATGCCTGGATCACCGTGCTGGTGATGGATATCTGGCACTGGACGCCGCTGGTGGTGCTGCTGTGCTACGCCGGCCTGCGCGCCATTCCCGATGCCTACTACCAGGCGGCGCGCATCGACGGCGCCTCGCGCTGGGCGGTGTTCCGTTTCATTCAGCTGCCCAAGCTGCGCAACGTGCTGATGATCGCGGTGCTGCTGCGCTTCATGGACAGTTTCATGATCTACACCGAACCCTTCGTGCTCACCGGCGGCGGGCCCGGCAATGCCACCACCTTCCTGTCGCAGTACCTGACGCAGAAGGCGGTCGGCCAGTTCGACCTCGGACCGGCGGCGGCCTTCTCGCTGATCTACTTCCTGATCATTCTGCTGTTCTGCTTCCTGCTCTACAACTGGATGCAGCGCGTCGGCACGGGAGACCAGAAATGATGAGCAAACGCCTGACCGCACCGATCCTGATCGTCTACCTGCTGCTGTCGCTGCTGCCGATCTACTGGATGCTCAACATGTCGCTCAAGACCAATGAGGAAATCACTGGCGCGCTGACGATGTGGCCGAGCCACCTGACCTTCGACAACTTCAAGACCATCTTCACCGATCCGTCCTGGTATGACGGCTATATCAATTCCATCATCTACGTGGCCATCAACATGGTGCTGTCGGTGGCGGTGGCCCTGCCTGCGGCGTATGCGTTCTCGCGCTATACCTTCCTCGGCGACAAGCACCTGTTTTTCTGGCTGCTGACCAACCGCATGACGCCGCCGGCGGTATTCCTGCTGCCGTTCTTCCAGCTGTATTCGACGGTCGGCCTGATGGATACCCACCTGGCGGTGGCGCTGGCGCACATGGTGTTCAACGTGCCACTGGCGGTATGGATTCTGGAAGGCTTCATGTCCGGCATTCCGAAGGAGATCGACGAGACCGCCTACATCGACGGCTACAGCTTCCCGAAATTCTTCATCAGGATCTTCCTGCCGATGATCAAGTCGGGCGTCGGCGTGACGATGTTCTTCTGCTTCATGTTCAGCTGGGTCGAGCTGTTGCTGGCGCGCACGCTGACCTCGGTCAACGCCAAGCCGATCGCCGCGACCATGACGCGCACCGTGTCGGCGGCCGGCATGGACTGGGGCGTGCTGGCCGCGGCCGGCGTGCTGACCATCGTGCCCGGCGCGCTGGTGATCTGGTTCGTCCGGCACTACATCGCCAAGGGCTTCGCCATGGGGAGGGTGTGACATGGAAAACATGCTGGCCTGGATGGCCTGGACGCCGCCGGTGGCCGTCTTCTTCAGCCTGATCGTGCTGATGCTGATCGTCATGACGGTCTGGGAAATGCGCGTGCCGACGGTGGAGCGCAAGGGCTTTCTGCCCATCAGCACCACCCGCGGCGACCGCCTGTTCATCGGCTTGCTGACCGCCGCCTACATCAACCTGATCTGGGCCGGCCTGACCGACCTGCATCAGGCCGTCGGCGCGGTCATCGGATTTGTCGTGTTGTTGATTGTGATGCGCTGGGGCTGACCCAGGTTATGGGCTTGCCGGCGCGGGGCGGATTCCTTTCCGCCGCCTCGCGCTCCCTTCTGTGGGAAGGATATAAAAAGGTGGAGATATGAAACTCAAACTGACAGCATTTGCGGCGGCGGCCATGCTGGCTTCGGGCGCATCCTGGGCCGACATGCAGGCTGCCCAGAAATGGGTGGACCAGGAATTCCAGCCGTCCACGTTGAGCAAGCAGCAGCAGCTCGAAGAGATGAAGTGGTTCATCGCCGCCGCGGACAAGCTCAAGGCCAAGGGTGTCAAGGAAATCAGCGTGGTGTCGGAAACCATCGACACCCACGTCTATGAATCCAAGACCCTGGCCAAGGCCTTTACCGAAATCACCGGCATCACCGTCAGGCACGACCTGATCCAGGAAGGCGACGTCGTCGAGAAGCTGCAGACCTCGATGCAGTCGGGCAAGAGCATCTACGACGGCTGGATTTCGGATTCCGACTTGATCGGCACCCATTACCGCTACGGCGCGATCGAACCGCTGTCGGACTACATGAACGGCAAGGGCAAGGAATTCACCAACCCCAACCTCGACCTCAAGGATTTCATCGGCACCAGCTTCACCACTGCGCCCGACGGCAAGCTCTACCAGCTGCCCGACCAGCAATTCGCCAACCTCTACTGGTTCCGCGCCGACTGGTTCGAGCGCCAGGACCTGAAGGACAAGTTCAAGGCCAAGTACGGCTACGATCTCGGTGTGCCGGTCAACTGGTCGGCCTATGAAGACATCGCCAACTTCTTCACCAACGACGTCAAGGAAATCGACGGCAAGAAGGTCTACGGCCACATGGACTACGGCAAGAAGGACCCGTCGCTCGGCTGGCGCTTCACCGATGCCTGGCTGTCGATGGCCGGCACCGCCGACAAGGGCATCCCGAACGGGCTGCCGGTTGACGAATGGGGCATCCGCGTCGCCAACGACAAGTGCACGCCGGTCGGCGCCTCGGTTTCTCGCGGCGGCGCCACCAATTCGCCGGCGGCCGTGTATGCGCTGACCAAGTATGTCGACTGGATGAAGAAATACGCGCCGCCGCAGGCCAACGGCATGACCTTCTCCGAAGCCGGCCCGGTGCCGGGGCAGGGCGAGATCGCGCAGCAGATCTTCTGGTACACCGCCTTCACCGCGCCGATGACCAAGGCCGCCGCCGTCATCAACCAGGATGGCACGCCGAAGTGGCGCATGGCTCCCGGACCGCACGGCCCCTACTGGAAGGACGGCATGCAGAACGGCTACCAGGACGTCGGCTCCTGGACCTTCTTCAAGTCGACGCCGGATGACCGCAAGGCGGCCGCCTGGCTGTATGCGCAGTTCGTCAATGCCAAGACCACGTCGCTGAAGAAGTCGATTGTCGGCGTGACCTTCGTGCGCGACTCCGACATCCGCCATGAATACTTCACCAAGAATGCGGCGAAGTACGGCGGCCTGATCGAGTTCTACCGCAGCCCGGCGCGCGTGGCATGGACGCCGACCGGCACCAACGTGCCCGACTATCCGAAGCTGGCGCAGCTGTGGTGGAAGAATGTCGCCACCGCGGTCACCGGCGAGAAGACGCCGCAGGCGGCGATGGATACGCTGGCCGAGGAAATGGATCAGGTGATGGCGCGCCTGGAACGCGCGGGCATGAAGAACTGCGCGCCCAAGCTCAATCCGAAGGGCGATCCGAACAAGTACCTGTCCGATACCGGCGCGCCGTGGAAGAAGCTGGCCAACGAAAAGCCGAAGGGCGAAACCATTGCCTATGACAAGCTGCTGCAGGCCTGGAAGGAAGGCCGCGTGAAGTAATATCATGCGCTTTGGAAGTTGAAGCGCGAAGGCAGATGGCAGGTGCGGCGCAAGCCGTGCCTGCCGCTTACGTTGTCTGGTTTGTCCGTCGTTCCGCAATCGGCATCATCATGGAGTGTCACCGGTGACTCAATACATCCTTGCCCTCGACCAGGGCACCACCAGCTCGCGCGCCATCCTGTTCGACCATGCGGGCGTGCCGCGGGGCGTCGCGCAGCGCGAATTTCGGCAGATCTTTCCGCACTCCGGCTGGGTGGAGCACGATGCCGGCGAAATCTGGCAGAGCCAGCTGGCGGTGGCGCAGCAGGTGTTGAAGGAGAGCGGCGTCGCTGCCTCCGACATCGCAGCCATCGGCATCACCAACCAGCGCGAGACCGTCGTGCTGTGGGACCGCAGGAGCGGCGAGCCGGTCGCCAATGCCATCGTCTGGCAGGACCATAGAACCGCCGGCCTGTGCGATGCGCTGCGCGAACAGGGCAAGGGTGAAATCTTCCAGCAGAAGACAGGCCTGGTGGTGGATGCCTATTTCTCGGGCACCAAGCTGAAATGGCTGCTCGACAATACGCCCGGCGCCCGTGCGCGGGCCGAGCGCGGCGAACTCGCCTTCGGCACCGTCGATTCCTGGCTGATCTATAAGCTGTGCGGACGGCATGTGGCCGATACCAGCAATGCTTCGCGCACCCTGCTGTTCAACATCCACACCATGCAATGGGACGAGGAACTGCTGGCCCTGCTCGACGTGCCTGCCAGCCTGCTGCCCGAGGTCGTGCCGAGCAGCGGCATCGTCCGCGAATGCAATCCGGACCTGTTCGGCGCGGCGATTCCGATTGCCGGCATCGCAGGCGACCAGCAGGCCGCCACCTTCGGGCAGGCCTGCCACCGGCCCGGCATGGCGAAGAACACCTACGGCACCGGCTGTTTCATGCTGCTCAATACCGGCAAGCAGGCGATCGCCTCGCGCAACAACCTGCTGACCACGGTCGGCTGGACGATCGGCGGCCAGTCGGACTACATGCTCGAAGGCAGCGTCTTCAATGCCGGCGCGGCGGTGCAGTGGCTGCGCGACGGCCTCGGCATCATCAACACCTCGGCCGAGGTCGAGGCGCTTGCGCAGAGCGTGCCCGACACTGGCGGCGTCTTCTTCGTGCCCGCGTTCGCCGGCCTCGGCGCGCCGTACTGGGATGCCTATGCGCGCGGCACCATCGTCGGCATCAGCCGCGGCACTACCAAGGCGCATATCGCGCGGGCCACGCTCGCCGGCATCGCCTACCAGAGCGCGGATGTGCTGGAAGCGATGCAGCGCGACGCCGCGATCGAATTGACCGAGCTGCGCGTGGACGGCGGCGCGGCGCGCAACGACCTGCTGATGCAGTTCCAGGCCGACGTGCTCGGCGTACCGGTGGTGCGGCCCACCGTCACCGAAACCACTTCCCTGGGCGCGGCCTATCTGGCCGGGCTCGCGGTCGGCTACTGGCAGTCTCAGGAGGAAATCGCTTCGCAATGGCAGGCGGAAAAGCGCTTCGAACCGGTGATGCCGGCCGACGAGCGGGCCGAGCGGCTGGCGCAATGGCGGCGCGCGGTGCAGCGTTCCCAGCAGTGGCTGGAATGACATCCGGAAACTGCACAAACCGCATGGCGCGCACCCGCGCCATGGCATTGCCTGTCGTTTCACCAATGCTCTTGCCGGGAAGTACTTAATCGTGGTGTAAGTCCAACAGGGCTTACATCCCTTAACAACTGACCCATGGGTTAGTTGCTATACTTCCACGATGCTCACACAAAGAACCGTCAAACAACTTGTCAAGACCACCGGCGTCGGTCTGCACTCCGGCACCAAGGTCGAGCTCACCCTGCGCCCGGCGGCGCCGGATACCGGCATCGTCTTCCGCCGCGTCGACCTGAATCCTCCGGTCGACCTGCCCGCGAGCGCCACCGGCGTCGGCGATACCCGCATGGCTTCGGTGCTCGATCGCGACGGGGCAAGGGTTTCGACGGTAGAGCATCTGATGTCGGCCTGCGCCGGACTCGGCATCGACAACCTGTATGTCGACGTCACCGCCGAAGAAATCCCCATCATGGACGGCTCGGCCGCTTCATTCGTCTTCCTGCTGCAGCAGGCGGGGCTGCAGGAACAGAACGTTCCCAAGAAATTCATCCGGGTAAAAAAGCCGGTGGAAGTCCGCGAAGGCAAGGGCGCGCAGGAAAAGTGGGCGCGCCTCGAGCCATACGACGGTTTCCGCCTGAAGTTCTTCATCGAATTCAATCATCCCGCCGTCGATGCCACCGGCCAGTATGCGGAAGTCGATTTCGAGGCGGAATCCTATGTCAAGGAAATCGCGCGCGCCCGCACCTTCGGCTTCATGCAGGACGTGGAAACCCTGCGCGGCATGGGTCTGGCACGCGGCGGTTCGCTGGAAAACGCGATCGTGATGGATGAGTACCGCATCCTCAACGCCGACGGTCTCCGCTATGACAATGAATTCGTGCGGCACAAGATCCTCGACGCCATCGGCGACCTGTACCTGATTGGCCATCCGCTGCTGGCCAGCTATACCGCCCACAAATCCGGGCATACGCTCAACAATCTCCTGCTGCGCGAATTGCTGGCCCATCCCGATGCTTACGAGATCGTCACCTTTTCCTCGGTCGAAGGCGCACCGCTTGCCTATGCGCAGCAGACGCGGCAGGAATGGGCATTCAACTGATTTTATAAACTGATCAAGTCGTCACGCACCGCAGACGCGTCCTGCCTGTGCGGCGCCATGCGGCGCTCAGCGATTGCCGTGATGCCGCTTCACCATCGCGTCCAGCGCCGCCTTCAGCGCTTCGTTCTGCGGGGAATCTTCCAGCGATTCCTTGAGATTGGCGAGCGCCGACAGGGCCTGCGAAGGCAGCTTCAGCTGCTTGACCGGCCTTGGCCTTTCGACAGCCTTTCTGACTTGCACTTTTAACCTTATTGCGCTAACCTGCCAGCCCCGCTGCAGCAGGGCCTCTTGCAATTTCGGCAACTGCTGCTTGAGCCTTGCCGCAAGCGCGGCGTTCGGTATCGAAAAAACAAGTTGTCCGGCGTCGAACTGCACCACGGAACAGACGTCAAACACCGCGGGAAGAATTGCCCTGCAATCCTGTTGCAGAGCGGACATCCGTTTCACTGCAGGCAACAGCGCAGCCATCTTGTCATCGGCGCGCAAATAATCGGTTACGCCTTGAGCGGTTCGTTTAGATGAACCGCGCGTTGTTCTTGTGGCTGGCTGAAAGTTGAGAAATGAGGGCGGGCGAGTCATGCCCGGAACCTTATCACACCTCATCCATGATGGACGAATCGCAGGAGTCGTAATGCAAATTATCCTGTTGCACCCGCGTTTTAACGCCAAGTCTGTCACGCTTACCCATTGGCATCTGCTGCTTGCCGCATTGGCTTTCATCACCGCAGTCATCGCATCGGCTTCGCTCTTCTACTACTTCACCTTCCGCCACGCCACCGAACTTGATATTCCCCTGGTCAAGGAAGCACTGGTCTCCGCCACCCAGGACGACACCGACAGAAAAGACAGATACGTCAAGGAAAACCTGACGGCCATGGCCACGAAGCTCGGGGAAATGCAGGCCCAGCTGATGCGCCTCGATGCGCTCGGCGAGCGGGTGCAGGGACTGGCCGGCGTCAAGCCGCAGGAATTCAACTTCAGGGAATTGCCGGGGCGGGGAGGGGCCGAACCGTCGGGCGTCAAGGACAAGCCCCTGAGCATGAATGAATTCCAGCAACTGCTGGAAGCCACCGCAAAGGACGTGGAACACCGGGCGGACTACATGAACGTGGTGGAAAGCACGCTCATGAGCCAGAAGATCCGGTCCAAGCTGCTGCCTACCACCCAGCCGGTCAATGTCAGCTACAACGCTTCCGGCTTTGGCTGGCGCCTCGATCCTTTCACCGGCCGCAGCACCTTTCATGAAGGCATCGACTTCGCAGCGATGCCGGGCACGCCCATCGTGGCAGCCGCCGGCGGCGTCGTGATCGCGGCGGAATACCATCACCAGTTCGGCAACATGCTCGAAATCGACCACGGCAACGACATGGTCACGCGCTATGCCCATGCCTCCCGCCTGCATGCGAAGCTCGGCGACATCGTCAATCGCGGCCAGCATGTCGCCGACATTGGCTCGACCGGGCGCTCCACCGGCGCGCACCTGCACTTCGAAGTGCTGGTCAAGGGCGTGCAGCAGGACCCGCACAAATTCCTGGCCGCAGGTGCGGACCAGGCCAAGCTGGCTGCGCTGGCAGCCAGGAATTGATGCCGCCGGCGATATTGTCGATGCGGCTATTGTTTCCCGCCCATCAATCCCCATGTTCCCCTGCAACAAGCAGACGGCGCCCGCCTGCAAGGGTCTGATTCCGGATCAAGCTGAGCTTGGCGGGCTGCATGATAGAATCCGCAATTTAGCCAAGGTTCGGACACTGCGAGCTTATGCCACTCCCGAGACTCGCGGGCCATTAATCAGAATTCAAGCATGTCATTACTGACCCAGATTTTCGGCAGTCGCAACCAGCGACTGGTCAAGCAATACCAAAAGACCGTCCGCGAGATCAACGCGCTCGAGCCGGCCATGGAAAAGCTGTCGGATGCGGAGCTTCAGGCGAAGACGCCGGAGTTCAAGGAACGCATCGCCAAGGGCACTTCCCTCGACGACATCCTGCCGGAGGCCTTCGCGGTCTGCCGCGAGGCCAGCAAGCGCGTGCTCAAGATGCGCCACTTCGACGTGCAGCTGATCGGCGGCATGGTGCTCCACTACGGCAAGATTGCCGAAATGGGAACAGGCGAGGGCAAGACCCTGATGGCGACGCTGGCGGCCTATCTCAATGCGCTGTCCGGCAAGGGCGTGCACGTGGTGACCGTCAACGATTACCTCGCCCAGCGCGACGCCGAATGGATGGGCAGGCTGTACGGCTGGCTGGGCCTGACCACCGGCATCAACCTGTCGCAGATGGCGCATGACGTCAAGCAGGCCGCCTACGCTTCCGACATCACCTACGGCACCAACAACGAGTTCGGCTTCGATTATCTGCGCGACAACATGGTCTACGATACGAACGACCGCGTGCAGCGCAGCCTGAATTTTGCGATCGTCGATGAAGTCGACTCCATCCTGATCGACGAGGCGCGCACGCCGCTGATCATTTCCGGCCAAGCCGAAGACCATACCGACCTGTACGTCAAGATGAACGACGTGCCGCCGCAATTGACGCTGCAGATCGGCGAAGAAACGCCGGACGGCAAGGGCAAGGTCGAAGTGCCCGGCGACTATACCAAGGACGAGAAAGCCCACCAGGTGCTGCTGACCGAGGCCGGCCACGAGAAGGCCGAGCAGATCCTGACCCGCATGGGCCTGCTGCCGGAAGGCGCCTCGCTGTACGACCCGGCCAACATCACCCTGATCCATCACCTGTACGCCGCGCTGCGCGCCCACACGCTGTACCACAAGGACCAGCATTACGTGGTGCAGAACGGCGAAGTGGTGATCGTCGACGAATTCACCGGCCGCCTGATGACCGGCCGCCGCTGGTCGGAAGGCCTGCACCAGGCGGTCGAAGCCAAGGAACGCGTCAAGATCCAGAACGAGAACCAGACGCTGGCCTCGATCACCTTCCAGAACTACTTCCGCATGTACGGCAAGCTGGCCGGCATGACCGGCACCGCCGATACCGAAGCCTACGAATTCCAGGAAATCTACGGCTTGGAGACCGTGGTCATTCCGCCCAACCGTCCGAGCCAGCGCAAGGACCGCCAGGACCAGGTGTACAAGAGCGCGCAGGAGAAGTACAACGCGATGCTCGCAGACATCCAGGACTGCTACGAGCGCGGCCAGCCGGTGCTGGTGGGCACCACATCGATCGAGAACTCCGAACTCCTGTCGGGCATCCTGACCAAGGCGCAGCTGCCGCACAACGTGCTGAATGCAAAGCAGCATGCACGCGAGGCGGAAATCGTCGCCCAGGCCGGACGTCCGAAGATGATCACCATCGCCACCAACATGGCGGGCCGCGGCACCGACATCGTCCTGGGCGGCAATGTCGAGAAACAGATCCAGATCATCGAAAGCGATCCCAACCTGAGCGAGGCCGACAAGGCGGCGCAGGCGAAGACCCTGCGCGATGAATGGCAGTCGCTGCACGATCATGTCGTGTCCGCAGGCGGCCTGCATATCATTGGTACCGAGCGCCATGAATCGCGGCGCGTCGACAACCAGCTGCGCGGCCGTTCCGGACGCCAGGGCGACCCGGGCTCCTCCCGCTTCTACCTGTCGCTCGACGATCCGCTGCTGCGCATCTTCGCCGGCGACCGCGTGCGCGCCATCATGGACCGCCTCAAGATGCCCGAAGGCGAGCCGATCGAGGCCGGCATCGTGAGCCGCTCGATCGAATCCGCGCAGCGCAAGGTGGAAGCCCGCAACTTCGATATCCGCAAGCAGCTGCTCGAATACGACGACGTCGCCAACGACCAGCGCAAGGTGATCTACCAGCAGCGCAACGAGCTGCTGGAAGCGCACGAAGTCTCCGAGATGATCGCCGCGCTGCGCCAGGGCATGTTCAGCGACCTGTTCCGCGAATACGTTCCGGCCGACTCGATGGAAGAGCAGTGGGACATCAAGGGACTTGAGACCTTGCTGGCCAATGAGTGGCAGCTCGAGGTCCCGCTGTCGAAGATGCTGGAAGCCGAACCCAACCTGACCGATGAAGACCTGCTGGAGCGCGTGCTGAAGGCTGCCGACGATGCCTACAACGCCAAGGTCGAAGTCATCGGCAAGGAAGCCTTCGGCGGCTTCGAGCGCAGCGTCATGCTGCAGAGTATCGATACCCACTGGCGCGAGCACCTGGCGGCGCTGGACCATCTGCGCCAGGGCATCCATCTGCGCGGCTATGCGCAGAAGAATCCGAAGCAGGAATACAAGCGTGAAGCCTTCGAACTGTTCGGCCAGATGCTGGACCTGATCAAGAACGAGGTGGTGCGCATCGTGATGACGGTCCGCATCCAGTCGCGCGAGGAAATCGATGCCGTCGAGGAGCAGCTGTCGCATTCGCAGGTGGAAAACATGCATTTCCAGCATGCCGACTTCAATCCGAATGCGGCGCCGGAAGAGCTGATGGCGCCTGTGGCGACCGCCGACGAGGCGCAGCGGCAGGCCGAAGCCGCGAACCTGCCCAAGGTCGGACGCAACGATCCCTGCCCCTGCGGCAGCGGCAAGAAGTACAAGCAGTGCCACGGCAAGCTGAGCTGATCGTCGCAGTTGCACTGCGCGAATGAAGCAGGCATGAAAGGGCAGGGCAACCTGCCCTTTTTTCATTGCCGGCCTCGCATGCGCCTGATGCTGCAGCACCGGCGCATCAAGCGCCCGATGCGTTTACAATAACGCTCTTGTCCAATTGCCCCGCGAGCAACGCTGCCATGGCCGTCAATCTTCCGCTTCCCGTTCCCGCCAACCTGAAACCCGTCGCCGGCATCGAGCTCGGCCATGCCGAGGCCGGCGTCCGCAAGGCCAACCGCAAGGACCTGCTGGTGATGCGTCTGGCGCCGACGGCAACCGTTGCCGGCGTCTTCACCAAGAACCGTTTCTGCGCGGCACCCGTGCAGATCTGCAAAACGCATCTCGAAAAACTGGCATCGTCCTCCGCGCCCATCCGCGCGCTGCTGATCAACACCGGCAATGCCAACGCCGGTACCGGCGAGACCGGCCTGGCCAATGCCAATGCCACTTGCGCCGCGCTGGCGGAACTGCTCGGCTGCGATGCGTCGCAGATCCTGCCGTTCTCCACCGGCGTGATCCTGGAACCCCTGCCGGTCGACCGCATCAAGGCCGGCATGCCGCAGGCCATCGCCAATCTCAAGACCGACAACTGGTACAACGCGGCCGAGTCCATCATGACCACCGACACGCAGCCGAAGGCGGCATCGCGCACCGTGACCATCGCCGGCAAGAGCGTCACGATGACCGGCATCAGCAAGGGTGCAGGCATGATCAAGCCCAACATGGCCACCATGCTCGGCTATCTCGCGATGGATGCGAAGGTGCCCCAGCCGCTGCTCGAGCGCATGGTGAAGGAGGCTGCCGACAAGTCCTTCAACTGCATTACCATCGACGGCGATACCTCGACCAACGACTCCTTCATGCTGATCGCCACCGGCGCCGGCCAGCTCGAAGTGACCGATGCCGGCTCGGCCGAATATGCGGAGCTGTCAGCCGCGGTCACGGCGATTTCGCAGGAACTGGCACAGATGATCGTGCGCGACGGCGAGGGTGCGACCAAGTTCATGACCATCACGGTGGAAGAGGGCAGCAGCACCGACGAGTGCCGCCAGATCGCCTATTCGATCGGTCACTCGCCGCTGGTCAAGACGGCGTTCTACGCCTCCGACCCCAACCTCGGCCGCATTCTCGCGGCGATCGGCTATGCGGGCATCGGCGATCTCGACGTCAGCAAGATCAACCTCTATCTGGACGATGTCTGGGTCGCCAAGGATGGCGGCCGCAATCCCGACTACAAGGAAGAAGACGGCCAGCGCGTGATGAAGCAGAGCGAAATCACGATCCGCGTCAGGCTGGCGCGCGGCAGTGCCGCGGCGACCATCTGGACCTGCGACCTGTCGCATGACTATGTCAGCATCAACGCCGATTACCGTTCCTGACCGTACCGATCGACTCCATGACGCAACTCGACCAGTTCCTGGCGCGGGCAGAAGCGCTGCTCGCCCGCATAGAAACCTATCTTCCCTCTGCCACCCCGGCACCCGACTGGAACGCGGGCACCGCATTCCGCTGGCGCAAGCAGGGCGGCAAGAATGGGCGCGGCTACCTGCAGCCAGTGGCCCATCCGGCGCGCATCGCGCTGTCCGACCTGCACAACATCGAAGCGCAGAAGCAGCAGATCGAGCAGAACACCCGGCAGTTCGTCGAAGGCCGCCCGGCCAACAACGTGCTGCTGACGGGCGCGCGCGGCACCGGCAAGTCTTCGCTGATCAAGGCCTGCCTGAACCAGTTCGCCGACCGCGGCCTGCGCCTGATCGAAGTCGACAAGGATGATCTCGGCGACCTGCCCGACATCGTTGACTTGGTGGCGTCCCGCCCCGAGCGCTTCGTGATCTTTTGCGATGACCTGTCCTTCGAGGAAGGCGAGAGCGGCTACAAGGCATTGAAGGTGGCGCTCGACGGCAGCATCGCCGCACAGTCGGACAACGTGCTGATCTATGCGACGTCGAACCGCCGCCACCTGCTGCCCGAGCGCATGTCTGACAACGCCGGCTATACCCATACCGAAGACGGCGACCTGCATCCCGGCGAAACGGTGGAAGAGAAGATTTCCCTGTCCGAGCGTTTCGGCCTGTGGGTCTCGTTCTACCCGTTCAAGCAGGACGACTATCTCGATATCGTCGCCCACTGGCTGCGCCATTTCGGCTGCAATGACCGGCAGGTCGAGGAATCCCGCGCCGACGCGCTGCGCTGGGCGCTGCAGCGCGGTTCCCGCTCCGGCCGCGTCGCGTTTCAATTCGCCCGCGACCACGCAGGCAAGACGGCACGCTAAGCTGTTTTTCTCATGACCGCCAAGTCCGCTTCACCCATCGACGTCGCCGTCGGCATCCTGATGAAACCCAACGGCGACGTTCTGCTCGGCCAGCGTCCGGACGGCAAGCCTTATGCCGGTTACTGGGAATTCCCGGGCGGCAAGGTCGAGCCGGACGAATCGATACTCGATGCGCTCAAGCGCGAGTTCGTCGAGGAACTGGGTATCGACATCGTTTCGGCCGAGCCCTGGTGCGGCGTCGAGCATGTCTACCCGCACGCCCATGTCCGTCTGCATTTCTACATCAGCCGCGAATGGGCCGGCGAGCCGCAAAGCTTGGAAGGCCAGGCGTTTGCCTGGCAGGGCACGCTCGGTGTCGAGCCTCTGCTGCCCGCTACCATTCCTCTCATCGAATGGCTGGACAAGGTGCGTTACGCCTGAATCCTTCCAACCTCATCACATGCTGTATTCATTTCAATACGCTGTACACATACGTATACGCGCGTCCAAGCCATTGAAACAAAAGAGAAAAATGGCCAAGAGAACAGCGGTGTATCGATTCGTGTACGGCTGATCCGCGCCGCTGTCCGGGTTTCTTGACTAAGTCCTTGAATCCGCAAGGGTTTTTCCTTTGGCACATATGTTGCTGAAATGCTTTCCAACGGCGCGGCCGGTTTCCGTCACGGCCGCCAACACTGATTGGGGAAAGCATTGTGAAAATCATCGTACTCGGCAGCGGCGTGATCGGCACCGCCACGGCGCATTACCTGGCGAATGCCGGACATGAAGTGACCGTCATCGACCGCCAGCCGGCGGCCGCGCTGGAAACCAGCTATGCCAATGCGGGAGAAGTTTCTCCCGGTTATTCCGCGCCCTGGGCGGCACCCGGCATTCCGGTCAAGGCCCTGAAGTGGCTGCTGATGCGCCACAGCCCGCTGGTGATCCGCCCTTCGCTGGACCGCGACATGTGGCGCTGGGTTTTCCAGATGCTGCTCAACTGTACCGCCGCCCGCTACGAAACCAACAAGGGCCGCATGGTGCGCCTGGCCGAGTACAGCCGCGACTGCCTGATCGACCTGCGCGCCGCAACCGGCATCCGCTATGACGAGCGCACCCAGGGCACCCTGCAGCTGTTCCGCACCCAGAAGCAGCTCGACGCATCGGCACAGGACATCGCCGTGCTGCAGCGCTATGGCGTCCCCTACGAAGTGCTCGACCCGCGCGGCTGCATCGGGGTGGAGCCGGCGCTGGCCCATGTGCAGGGGAAATTCGTCGGCGCGCTGCGCCTGCCGAATGATGAAACCGGCGACTGCTTCAAGTTCACCCAGCGCCTTGCGGAACTTGCCGAAGCGGCGGGCGTGAACTTCCGCTATGGCGTGTCGATCGAGCGGCTGATTGCGGAAGGCGGGCGGATCACCGGCGTCAGGACCGCGCAGGGCGACCTGAAGGCCGACAGCTATGTGGTGGCGCTCGGCAGCTATTCTCCGCTGCTGCTGCGCGATATCGGCATCCGCATTCCCGTCTATCCGATCAAGGGCTATTCAATCACGGTACCGATTCATGACGCCGCCCATGCGCCCGAATCCACGATCATGGATGAAACCTACAAGGTCGCGATCACCCGCCTCGGCGACCGCATCCGGGTCGGCGGCACGGCCGAGATCGCCGGCTATGACCTCAGCCTTCACAATTCGCGGCGCGAAACTCTTGAACATTCGGTAGTGGACCTGTTCCCGCTCGGCGGCGACGTGGCGCGTGCCGAGTTCTGGTCCGGCCTGCGGCCGATGACGCCCGACGGCACGCCGGTGGTAGGTCCGACGCCTTACCGCAACCTGTTCCTCAATACCGGCCACGGCACGCTGGGCTGGACCATGGCCTGCGGATCGGGGCGCCTGGTGGCGGATCTCGTTTCGGGCAGACGGCCGGAAATCGATACCGAAGGCCTCTTCCTCAACCGCTACGGCAGCGCCGGCGCGTCCATCTCCTCACCGCAAGAGGCGCATGCATGAACGCCCGCGCCATGGAACCCGTCCTGCAGGAATTCATCCTTGGTGATTTGTTGTTGCACACACGTTTTTCCATGGCGATCGAACTGCTCGCCCGCCTTGTGCTGGCCAGTCCGCGAGCATTGACGGCGGGGCAGCTGGCCGAAGCCTGCGGGCAATCCCCGCGTACCGTGCGGACTCTGCTCGCCTCCCTGCGCGAATCCGGCCTGGTCATCGTCGACGGCAAGTGCAAGGATGCCTGGAGCTGTCCCTGCGCACCTGAATCATTCACGCTGGCCGACGTCTTTCTTTCCGTGTCGGCGGCAAAGACCGAGCCGCCATCGGCAAGAAAGCGCAGTGACGCGGACGGCGCAGCCCATGCCGGCGTCGAGCTGCTGCTGATGCAGGCCACCATGGCCGTCAACCAGCTCGTCCTGCAGCATCTGCAGTCGTTCGACCTGTCGCGCCTGAAAGCGATGTCGCATGCCTCCGGCTGGCATGCCGGCCTGTCGGCGTCGCGCGGCTACCAGACCGAGCCGATATAGAGAATCCGCCGGACTTGCCCTATGATGGCAGTCACATTGCAGGTGCCGTAAAAGGCACCGCCTGCGCAACCTCATACCGGAACCCATGCGGATAGATGTCCAGTTTGCCGACCGCGTCGGCATCGCCCACGAGATCCTCGCCGTGCTCGCCCGCCGCAACATGAACGTGGTGGCGGTAGAGGTCGATTCCTCCGATGTCTTCATCGATATTCCGCAGCTGACTTCCGAACTGCTTCCCTCGCTGCGCCAGGACTTTCTCGGCATTGCCGGCGTACTCAATGTCGTTGTCGTCGACGTGCTGCCCGGCGCGCGGCGGCGCCTGCATCTCGATACGCTCATGACCGTGATGGCCGATCCGGTGATGGCGGTCGATGCGGCGGGGCGGGTCGTCGCCGCCAATGCCGCCGCGGCTTCGGTCACGCATCTGCAGGAGACTGAACTGGAAGGAAAGGCGCTGGAGGAGCTGTTCGGCGAGGCGGCGCTGCAGGAAGAACTCCTGGCCGGCAATTTCCTGGCGCCTGCGCGCGAAGTCCGGCTGCACGGCGAGCCCTTCCTGCTGGAAGTGACGCCGGTATCCGAGGCGCTCGACTCCGCGCTCGGCCAGACCATCGGCGGCGTCATCACCCTGCATGCGCCGCGCCGCCTCGGCGGGCGGCTGCATGCGCTGCAGCACGGCGGCGGCGGCTTCGATGTCCTCATCGGCGATGCGGAGCCGATACGGGCGCTCAAGGCCCGCGCCGCACGGGTGGCGACCGTCGATGCGCCCCTGCTGATCGTCGGCGAGACAGGCACGGGCAAGGAGCTCGTTGCCCAGGCTTGCCATGCCGCCAGCCAGCGCGCCAATGCGCCGTTCCTGGCATTGAACTGCGCGGCGCTGCCCGAGAGCCTGGCGGAGAGCGAACTGTTCGGCTACATGTCCGGCGCCTTCACCGGCGCCCAGCGCGGCGGCAAGCCCGGACTGATCGAAATGGCCGATGGCGGCACCGTCTTCCTCGACGAGATCGGCGAGATGTCGCTTTATCTGCAGGCCAAGCTGCTGCGCTTCCTGAACGACGGCAAATTCCGCCGCATCGGCAGCGACCGCGAGATCAGGGTCAACGTGCGCATCATCAGCGCCACCCACCGCAACCTGCGCAAGATGGTGGCCGAAGGCGCATTTCGCGAAGACCTGTATTACCGGCTCAATGTGCTGCAGCTCGAAGTGCCGCCGCTGCGCGAACGGCCGGATGACATCCTGCCGCTGGCCCGCCATTTCATCGAGCGCGCTTCCGCCCAGGCGCAGAAGCCTGTTTGCAGGCTGGGTGCGCAGGCCTGCGCCGCCCTGGTCTCCTACCACTGGCCCGGCAACGTGCGGCAATTGCAGAATGTAATGTTTCGCGCCATTACGATGACCGACAAGCGCGTGCTCGACGAAACCGATCTGGATCTCGCGGAAGGGGGAGTGCGCCCGGCGGCCGGCACGGAGCGGGGATGGGCAATGCAGGCGGCGCAGGCATCGGAAGACTGGGACAACTCGGTGGCGAATTTCGAGCGGAGCCTGCTGGAAAAGCTCTATCCGCAGTATCCGTCGAGCCGCAAGCTGGCGGTGCGGCTGAAGACTTCGCATTCGATGATCGCCAACAAGCTGCGCAAATATGGCATCCCGAAGGCATCGGGAAACTAGAAGTCGGCACGCCGGAAGCGGAGCCGATAGGCGATCAGCGCGGCGTGCCGTCTTCGTCGAAATCCTTCGGGGGATTCACCGCCGGAATCGAATATTTTTCCTCGGCCCAGGCGCCGAGGTCAATCTGCTTGCAGCGCTCCGAGCAGAACGGGCGATACTTGTTCGCTTCGGTCCATTCGACCTTTTTGCCGCAGGTCGGGCAATCCACTACGGTCGGCATCGCATACCTCAAAAATTGCAAAGAGTGAGTTCAAAAGGAATGTCGCTTTCGAACGGCTTGGGTTTCATGTCGCCGTCCTGCAGCGTAAATCGCACCCACAGCATGTACTTGTTGGCCGACATCTCCGGAATCGCACCCAGCGATTCATCGATGGTCAGGCGCAGCATCTGGTAGATCTTGCCTTGCAACATCTGCTGGAAGCTGCCGGCCTGCGCGATCATGGTCGTCGTCTTGCCGGACTCGCGCAGCAGGCGCAGCACCAGGCCGATCGCGTCGAACAGCGGCGCCAGCGGCGCAAACCAGCTGGAGATGTCGTCGTAGCGCTGCTGCGGGCTGCGATGCTGCCAGGCGTAATAGGACGGCAAATCGAACTCGCAGGCGCCGCCCGGAATGATGGTGCGCCCGCGGATGCTCATCAGCCATTCGTTGTCGCGGACGTTCTGCCCGGTCTTGCCCTGGGTGGAGATCAGCGCGGCGCTGCTGCGGTCGATGTCGGCAAGCACTGCATCAAGGCGCTCGGACAGCACGTTGGGATTGGCCTTGAAGCCGAGCAGCGTCTGCTTCTGGCGTTCCAGTTCCTGCAGCAGATCGGACTTGAGGTCCGCGCGGCCGGCGACTTCCAGCATCTCGAATATCGTCGACAGTGCGACATGGTGATGCTGCGGATGTTCCTGATGCAGGAAAAAAACGAATTTCTCGTACAGGTCTTCCAGCCGCAACAGTGTGCGAATACGCTCGTTGAAAGGGTATTCGTAGGTGATCAAAATGGCTTCCCTTTGGGCAAGAGGTGGGCTGGAAATAATTACGTGATTCTGAACGAAGCCATGAAAAAATACAAATAGACCGGACGCCGAAAAGAGTAACGAAACATGACCCGTGCGGTCATCCGCGCTGCCGGCGCGCTTATTCCCTTGCCAGCCTGCTATACAAGAGATGAAGCTTGTCGACCTGCGGTTCAAGCGCAGCGGTGTCGCGGTCGTTGTCGATGACATCATCGGCTGCAGCTAGGCGCTGCGCGCGCGTTGCCTGTGCCGCCATGATGGCGCGAACCTGCGGTTCGGGCAAGCCGCTGCGGCTGATGACTCGCCGCACCTGGGTTTCCTCGGAGCAGTCGACCACCAGCACGCGGGAGACGCGCGCCTTCCAGCCGGACGATTCCACCAGCAGGGGAACGACGAAGATCAGGTAGGCGGCTTGCGCCGCATGGGCCGTGTCCGCTGCGCGTTCGGTCTCGATGCGGATCAGCGGATGGAGAATTGCCTCCAGCCTCGACTTGGCCTGGGGATCGGAGAACACGAATTGCCGCATGCGGCTGCGGTCCAGCGCACCTTCGGCGGTCAGGAAGGCGGCGCCGAACTGGGCATGGATCTCGGGGATGGCCCCGCCGCCGGGAGCGGTCAGCTGATGGGCGATGAGGTCGGTGTCGATCAATGCCGCGCCGCGCTCGGCGAACATGTTCGCCACGGTCGTCTTGCCGCTGCCGATGCCGCCGGTCAGGCCGATCGAGAATCTGCGTTTGCCTAGTTCCATGCCCGCGATTCTACATGCCATTAAACCGCGAAGCCGAGATAGGCTTGCGTCAGCTGCTTGCCGTAGAGCAGCGCAATCATGCCGGCGACGGCGAGATAGGGACCGAAGGGAATGGGATTGTTGCGGCCGTGCTTGGCAAATGCAATCAGCGCGATGCCGACCGCCGCGCCGACCAGCGAAGACAGCAGGATGATAACCGGAAGCATTTTCCAGCCGAGCCAGGCGCCGAGTGCGGCCAGCAGCTTGAAATCGCCGTAGCCCATGCCTTCCTTGCCGGTGGCAAGCTTGAACAGCCAGTAGACCGACCACAGCACCAGATAGCCGGCAGCGGCGCCGATCACGGCGTCGGACAGCGGCACGAAGGTACCGTTCAGGTTGACCAGCAAACCGCACCACAGCAGCGGCAGGGTGAGGTCGTCGGGAAGCAGCTGGGTATCGGCATCGATGAAGGTCATCGCGATCAGCAGCCAGGCGAACAGCAGGGTTGCCAGGCCCGCCAGGCCGCTGCCGAAGCGCCAGATGAGGAACGCGGACAGTGCGCCCGTCAGCAGCTCCACGGCCGGATAACGCGCCGAGATCGGCGCCTTGCATTCGGCGCACTTGCCGCGCAGGACGAGGTAGCTCAACACCGGGATGTTCTCCATCGCGGTGATGCGATGGCCGCAATGCGGGCAGGCCGAGCGCGGCACCATCAGGTTGTAGCGGTCGGTGTGCGGCAGCGGCTTTCCGCTTTCATGGGCGACGTAGTTGTCGGACTCCCGCTGCATCATCCTGGGTACGCGGTGGATCACCACGTTGAGGAAGCTGCCGATCAGGAGGCCGAGCACGCCGGCGAATACGGTAGGAATGACGCTGGCCGGCGGTGCAAACAGATACGGATCGAACATCAGACCACGGCTCCCAGCTTGAAGATGGGCAGGTACATCGCAATGACGAGACCGCCGATCAGCACGCCGAGGATCGCCATGATGAGCGGTTCCATCAGGCTCGACAGCGATTCGACGGCTTCATCGACTTCCGCCTCGAAGAAATCGGCCACCTTGCCGAGCATCTGGTCGAGCGCGCCGGACTCTTCGCCGATGGCCACCATCTGCGTCACCATGTTGGGGAAGACGTTCGAATTCTGCATTGCTGCGGTCAGGCTGGTGCCGGTGCTGACTTCGGTCTGGATCTTCTTGGTCGCATCGATATAGATGGTGTTGCCCGAGGCGCCACCGACCGAGTCGAGCGACTCCACCAGGGGCACGCCGGCGGCGAACATGGTGGCCAGCGTGCGAGTCCAGCGGGCGATGGTCGCCTTGCGGATGACTTCTCCGAAAATCGGCGCCTGCAGCAGCACCTTGTCCATCACGCGCTGCACCTGGGGCGAGCGCTTCCACGACTGGAAGAACAGATAGAGGCCGGCAAACAGCCCGCCGAAAATGATGTACCAGTTGGCGACGAAGAAATCCGAAATCGCCATCACGAACAGCGTGGGCGCCGGAAGGTCGGCGCCGAAGCTCTTGAACACATCCTTGAACGCCGGCACCACCCAGATCATGATCACCGAGGTGACGACGAAGGCCACCACCAGAATGGAGACCGGATAGAACAGTGCCGACTTGATCTTGCCCTTGATGGCCTGGGTCTTTTCCTTGTAGACCGCGAGGCGGGTCAGCAGGTCTTCCAGGATGCCGGCCTGCTCGCCGGCGGCGACGAGGTTGCAGAACAGGCTGTCGAAATACAGGGGAAACTTGCGGAACGCCTGGTTCAGGCTGCTGCCGGTTTCGATGTCGGTGCGGATGTCGTGAATCAGCTTGGCGACGGAAGGATTGGCATGGCCCTTGGCCACGATGTCGAAGGATTGCAGCAGCGGCACGCCGGCCTTCATCATCGTTGCCAGCTGGCGGGTGAACAGGGTGATGTCCTTGTCGGTGATCTTCTTGCCGCTGGAAAAAGTCTTCTTCTTGACCTTGGTGACGAGGATGCCCTGGCGGCGCAGCGTCACGTTGACGATGGTTTCGCTGTTGGCGCGCAGCTCGCCCTTGACGATCTTGCCGGACTTGTCCTTGCCTTCCCACAGATAGACCTGTTCCTTGACGCCTGCGGCGCCGGCGCTTCTGCTGGCCGTGATTGCCATCGTTTTCTCCCTGTTGCTATTCGTTGGTGCAGCCGAGCACTTCTTCCAGGCTCGTCAATCCCTGCTTGACCTTGACCAGTCCGGATTCCCGCAGCGTCTTCACGCCGTCGCGCCGCGACTGCTCCTCGATTTCCATGGCCGTGCCGTGGGCGAGAATGATGCGCTCGATGTCCTCGGAGATCGGCATGATCTGGTAGATGCCGACGCGGCCCTTGTAGCCGCTGCCGCTGCAGCGCTCGCAGCCCACCGGCTTGTAGGGCGTCCAGGTGCCGTCCAGCTCGTCTTCCCTGAAGCCCGCTTCCAGCAGCGCCTCGTCGGGTATGACCACCGGCTGTTTGCAGGTGCACAGGCGGCGCGCAAGCCGCTGCGCGGTGATCATGATGACCGACGACGCGATGTTGAACGGCGCCACGCCCATGTTCATCAGGCGCGTCAGCGTCGACGGCGCATCGTTGGTGTGCAGCGTGGAAAACACCATGTGGCCGGTCTGCGCCGCCTTGATGGCGATGTCGGCCGTTTCGAGATCGCGGATCTCGCCCACCATGATGATGTCCGGATCCTGGCGCAGGAAGGCCTTGAGCGCAGCGGCGAAGGTCAGGCCGGCGCGGTCGTTGACATTGACCTGGTTGACGCCGGGCAGATTGATTTCGGCGGGATCTTCCGCCGTCGAAATGTTGATGCCCGGCTTGTTCAGGATGTTCAGGCAGGTGTAGAGCGAGACCGTCTTGCCCGAGCCGGTCGGGCCGGTCACCAGCACCATGCCGTAGGGGCGTTCGATTGCCTTGAGCAGCAATTCCTTCTGGTCCGGATCGTAACCCAGCGCATCGATGCCCAGCTGCGCCTGGCTCGGGTCCAGGATACGCATCACGATCTTTTCGCCGAACAGCGTCGGCAGCGTGCTGACCCGGAAATCGATCGCCTTGTTCTTGGAAACCACCAGCTTCATGCGCCCGTCCTGGGGCACGCGCTTTTCCGAGATGTCCAGCTTGGAAATGACCTTGATGCGCGACGCCAGCTTTTCCTTGATCGCCAGCGGCGGCTGCGCAATCTCGCGCAGGACCCCATCGACCCGGAAGCGGATGCGGTAGAACTTCTCGAACGGCTCGAAGTGCAAGTCCGATGCGCCCATGTTGATCGCATCCATCAGCACCTTCTGCAGGAACCTGACGACCGGGGCATCGTCGATATCTGCATTCAGCGTTTCGCCCGACGGCGGCGCGGCGGCCTCCACTTCACTGAGATCGATGTCGAGGTCGTCGCCGATCAGTTCGTCGAGGTTTTCCTCGGCGGTCTTGCCCAGCTTTTCGATCAGCTGCACCAGAACCGGATGTTCGACGATGATGGGTTCCACCGTCAGTTCGGTCTGGAACTTGATCTGATCCAGGATATGGGTGTTGGTCGGATCGGATATCGCGACCGCCACCTTGTTTCCGCGCTTGGAAAGGGCGATGACGCGCTGTTTCTGCGCCAGCTTGGCGTCGATGATGTTCTGCGGCAGATGATTCAGATTGAAGGCGGTGAAATCCGCCATCGGATAGCCGAAGGTCTCGGAGCAGAATGCAGCGAGCGCGCGGGCATCGATGCTGCCGCTTTGCAGGAGGACATCGATGAAGGGCAGCTTTTCAGCCGCAGCCTGCTTGCCGAGCGTGTCGGCCTGCTGCGAGGTCAGCTTGCCGGCTTGCACAAGCGCGCGCGCAAGGCCGGACATCACCGCATTTGCTGCCTGATTGGGGAGAACCGCCGCCATGGTGATAAGTGAGCCGGGATGAGGTCAGAGTCGTCCAAATTGCATTAGATGATGCCTATAGGCATCTGATTTGTAAAGTAAATGTGACAAACTGATATCAATAGTGCACGCCATCTGTCACATCCTGGGAACGATCCGCTTCCCCTGGACTGCCGCCTTGCGGGAAATGCCGAGCGCGCGGGAAGCGTGCTCAGGGCTTGATCAGCTTGACGACCTTGATCGCCTGGTTCTGGACCTGGATGATTTCAATGATGCAGCCGCTCATCTTGAGGCCGACGCTGGCTTCCGGAATGTCGCGCAGCTCTTCAAGAAGAAGGCCGTTCACCGTTTTCGGCCCGTCGAGAGGGAAATTCAGGCCGAGATGCTTGTTGAGGTCGCGCAGCGTGGTTACGCCTTCGACCAGGCATTCGCCTTTCTCGTCCCAGGCGAAGGCGTCCGCCCGCGTCGTGCCCGGCATCGAGGTGGTGAACTCTCCGATCATTTCCTCAATGATGTCTTCGAGCGTCACCAGGCCCTGCACCTCGCCGTATTCGTCGACGATGAGGCCCAGCCTTTCATGATTCTCCTGGAAGTACTGGAGCTGGGCAAAGACGCCGGTATCTTCGGGAATGAAGTAGGGCGGCGTCAGCAGCTGCCGGAAGTGCTCCGATGTCAGTTCGGCTTCCTGCTCGAGCAGCGCGATGGCCTTGCGCACATGCAGGATGCCGACGATGCGGTTGATTTCGCCTTCGTACACCGGCAGCTTGTTGTGATAGCAGGTGGCAAGCTGATGCCTGATGTCTTCGACCGGCATGGACAGGTTCAGCGCCTCGATCTGGGCGCGCGGCGTCATCACATCCTCGACCGACAGGTCTTCCAGCGCAAACAGGTTCAGCAAAATGCTCTTGTGCTTTTGCGGGATGAAATGGCCGCTTTCCAGCACGATGGAGCGCAGCTCTTCCGTCGACACCGAGCTCTCCGAACTTTTCTCGGGAATGCGCATCAGGCGCAGCAGGAACTTGACGATCAGGTTGGTCAGCCAGACCAGCGGATTCATCACCACCATCAGAAAGCGCAGAATCGGCGCGACGAACATGGCGATGTGTTCCGGATAGGCTGCCCCGATGACCTTCGGCGTGATCTCGGCAAAGATGATGATTGCGAACGACACGGCGGTCGACGCCAGCGCCAGCGCATACTTGCTTTCGCCGAAGTAGTAGATGGCAAATGTCGCCGCCAGTGCCGACGCGGCCGAATTGATCAGGTTATTGCCGAGCAGGATGACGCCGAGCAGGCGCTCCGTCTGTTCGAGAAGGTGCAGAACAAGCTTGGCGCGCCTGCTGCCGGCCGAAGCCAGATGCCGCATGCGAAAGCGGCTCAGCGCCATCATTGCCGTTTCGGATATGGAGAAAAAACCGGAAAGAAATAAGAGGAAGGCGAGACCCAGTAGCTGGGCCCATAAGGGGACTGAGTCCAACGGATCATCCGATGAAAGTGTGCATGAAGACCGCTTGAAAACGAATCCCGGCTGGTGGCTATACGGAAAAACCGTAATCGCCGGGAAGTTTTCTGTGGAAGTTTTGGAACTCCATGCCAATGCAAGATTGGTCGGGGTGAGAGGATTCGAACCTCCGGCCTCTACGTCCCGAACGTAGCGCTCTACCAGGCTAAGCTACACCCCGCTTGCAATTCGCCGAATCGGCC
The DNA here is from genome assembly GCF_015352985.1 of Noviherbaspirillum malthae. Taxonomy (GTDB): domain Bacteria; phylum Pseudomonadota; class Gammaproteobacteria; order Burkholderiales; family Burkholderiaceae_D; genus Noviherbaspirillum; species Noviherbaspirillum malthae. The sequence goes on from NZ_JACYXF010000001.1 coordinate 260,809, forward strand.
GTGCTAAAACCGGCTAGTGATTTCGGTCGACTGCGAAAGCGCACAATTGTAGCAAAGAATCCTTGAATTGGCTATTTCCGAATGCAGCAATCGCATTCGCGGCACGGTCGGCCGCTTTCTCGGCTTCCCGCTTCGTATAGTCGAGCGCGCCGGACGTGGTGATGGCGGAAAGAATTTCATCGAAATGCTGTTCATCGCCGTTCGTGATGCAGGCGCGCACCAGTTCCCGCTGCTGCGCGGTGCCGTGCTGCATCAGATGGATCAGCGGCAGGGTGGGCTTGCCTTCGCGCAGGTCGTCGCCGATGTTCTTGCCGATGTCGCCGGCATTGCCGGAGTAGTCCAGCACATCGTCGATCAGCTGAAAGGCGGTGCCGAGCGAGCGCCCGTATTCGGCGGCGGCGGCAATGTCCGTCTCGGAGGCGCCGGCAATCAGGGCGCCCAGTTCGGCGGCGGCCTCGAACAGCTTGGCGGTCTTGGAGCGGATGACCTGCAGGTAACGTTCCTCGGTCACATCCGGATCGTGCATGTTGAGCAGTTGGAGCACTTCGCCTTCGGCGATCACATTGGTTGCGTCCGCGAGAATCTGCATCACGCGCATGTTCTGCACCGCCACCATGATCTGGAAAGCCCTTGAGTACACGAAGTCGCCCACCAGGACCGATGCGGCATTCCCGAACATCGCATTCGCGGTTTCGCGGCCCCTGCGCATCGAGGACTCATCCACCACATCGTCATGCAGCAGCGTGGCGGTATGGATGAATTCCACCACGGCCGCGAGGTCATGGTGATGGGTGCCGCGGTAGCCGAATGCATTTGCGGTCAGCAGCACCAGCATGGGGCGGATGCGTTTTCCGCCGGCGCTGATGATGTATTCCGCAATCTGGTTGACCAGCGGAACCGTCGAATGCAGCTGCTGGCGGATAACGGTATTGACGGCCTCCATGTCGGAGGCAATCGGCTGGATGACGCTTTGTTGAAACGATGGCTGGGAGGGAGCAGACAAGATGAAACCTGCGAAATCATGAATTTCCGGAATTATACGATGACAAGCATCGCTGTCCGCGAACTGCTTCCCGGAGTTTTCGAAGCGTCAAGTACCGGCAGTATCGCCAAACGGAAGCTCAAAGCATTTTGACGCTCATCCTAAGTCCATGTATAATCAGGGGTTTTCCCGATTGCGGATATGCAAGTTTTCGCGGCGGGAGAAAAAGTTCTTTTATCCTATCTGATGAGGTTTCACATGTACGCGGTCATAAAAACCGGCGGCAAGCAATATAAGGTTGCAGCTGGCGAAAAACTTAAAGTAGAACAGATACCGGCAGACATTGGTTCCGAAATCACCCTTGATCAAGTGCTCGCAGTGGGCGCTGGTGACACCATCAAATTTGGTGCGCCGCTGGTTGAAGGTGCCAAGGTCCAGGCTACGGTAGTGGCGCACGGTCGCCACGACAAGGTGAAAATTTTCAAGATGCGCCGCCGCAAGCACTACCAGAAGCGCCAGGGCCATCGTCAAAACTACACCGAATTGCAAATCGTCTCGATCAACGCTTAATCGTTGACGAGCTAACCGGATACCAAGGAGTCTGAAATGGCACACAAAAAAGGCGGCGGCACCACGCGCAACGGCCGCGATTCCGAGTCGAAACGACTGGGCGTCAAGGTCTACGGCGGCCAGGCAATCAATGCCGGCGGCATCATCGTTCGTCAGCGCGGCACACGCCTGCACGCTGGTGAAAATGTCGGCATGGGCAAGGATCACACCCTGTTCGCGCTGATCGACGGCAAGGTGAAGTTCACCACCAAGGGCGCTCAGCAGCGTCACACTGTCATCGTCGAGCCGGCATAAGCCTGACAAGACGAAGCAGCAGCAAGGCGAAAGCCTTCCATCAAAAAGGCTCTGCCGGCGGTAGGGCCTTTTTAGTTTTTACAGCAATTTTTGGCGGCAAATCATGAAATTTATCGACGAAGCAAAAATTGAAGTCATTGCTGGGGACGGCGGTAACGGCGTCGCGTCGTTTTGCCGCGAAAAATTCCGTCCTTTCGGCGGTCCCGACGGCGGCGACGGCGGCAAGGGCGGCAGCATCTGGGCGGTGGCCGACCGCAACATCAATACGCTGGTGGATTACCGGTATTCCAAGCTGCACAAGGCGAAGAACGGGGAAAACGGCCGCGGTTCGGACTGCTACGGCAAGGGCGCCGACGACGTGACCCTGCGCATGCCGGTCGGCACGCTCGTCAGCGATTACAACACCGGCGAAATCATCGCCGACCTGACCGATCACGGCCAGACGGTACTGCTGGCCAAGGGCGGCGAAGGCGGCTGGGGCAATATCCATTTCAAGTCCTCGACCAACCGCGCTCCGCGCCAGAAGACCGACGGCAAGGAAGGCGAACGCCGTGAACTCAAGCTGGAATTGAAGGTGCTGGCCGATGTCGGCCTGCTCGGCATGCCGAATGCGGGCAAGTCCACTTTCATTACGGCGGTCTCCAACGCGCGCCCGAAGATTGCGGATTATCCGTTTACCACCCTCCATCCCAATCTCGGCGTGGTGCGCGTCAGCCATGAAAAGAGTTTCGTCATCGCCGACATCCCGGGGCTGATCGAAGGCGCGGCCGAAGGAGCGGGCCTGGGACACCAGTTCCTGCGTCATCTGCAGCGTACCCGCGTGCTGCTGCATATCGTCGATCTCGCTCCGTTCGAGGAAACGGTGGATCCGGTCAAGGAAGCCAAGGCGATCGTCAAGGAGCTGAAGAAATACGATGAATCGCTCCATGACAAGCCGCGCTGGCTGGTGCTGAACAAGCTCGACATGGTGCCGGAAGACGAGCGCAAGAAGCGGGTCAAGGACTTCATCAAGCGTTTCGGCTGGAAGGGACCTGTTTTCGAGATATCGGCATTGACGCGCGAAGGCTGCGAAGACCTCATCATGGCCATCTACGAATACCTCGCGGAGCAGCGGCAGCAGGAGTTCCGGTCCGAGGAGACCCAGATCGCCGAGCAGGCAAGGGCCATCAGCTCCATCGATCCGGATGACCCGCGCTTCAAAGTCATGGAATAATGTTTCCGGCCGGCTGGCCGAACGCGCGAATACGGCGCGTCGCGGCGCCGGTTCCCGGGGCTGCCGCTTCTGCGGCGAGGCCTCTGGCGTATTCTTCGCGTGTATCCGATTCCATTACCTATGAATTCTGTCATCCAGAAGGCCAAACGTCTCATCATCAAGGTCGGCTCCTCGCTGGTCACCAATGACGGCAAGGGGCTCGACGCCGCTGCAATCGCGAAGTGGGCGGAGCAGATTGCGCAGCTGCGCGCGCTTGGCAAGGAAGTGGTGCTGGTCAGTTCCGGCGCGATCGCCGAAGGCATGCAGCGTCTCGGCTTCGATCGCCGTCCGACCTCCATTCATGAACTGCAGGCCTGTGCGGCGGTCGGCCAGATGGGTCTTGCGCAAATCTACGAGACCAGTTTCCGGCACCATGCGCTGCGCACCGCCCAGGTTCTGCTCACCCATGCCGACCTGGCCGACAGGGAGCGCTATCTGAATGCGCGCTCGACCCTGTTCACGCTCCTGCATCTGGGCGTCATTCCCATCATCAACGAGAACGACACGGTAGTCACCGATGAAATCAAGTTCGGCGACAACGATACGCTGGGCGCCCTGGTCGCCAACCTGATCGAAGGCGATGCGCTGGTGATCCTGACCGATCAGAAGGGACTCTATACCGCCGATCCGCGCAAGGACCCCGCGGCGCAATTCGTGCACGAGGCCAAGGCCGGCGATCCGACGCTTGAAGCGATGGCGGGCGGGGCCGGCACCGGCATCGGGCGAGGCGGCATGCTGACCAAGATCCTGGCCGCCAAGCGCGCCGCGACCTCCGGAGCACATACCGTCATTGCCTGGGGAAGGGAAGACCAGGTGCTGACGCGTCTGGCGGGAGGCGAGGCCATCGGCACCCAGCTGGTCGCGCAGACGGCGCAGCTGACAGCCCGCAAGCAGTGGATGGCAGATCATCTGCAAACCGCAGGCCGGGTCGTGCTCGACGCCGGCGCCGTGCAGAAACTGACGGGCGAGGGCAAGTCGCTGCTGCCGATCGGCGTCATTGAAGTCGCCGGCGATTTCGGCCGCGGCGATGTCATCACCTGCATCGATGAACAGGGACGCGCAGTCGCGCGTGGCATGAGCAATTACACCAGTTCGGAAGCGCGGCGGATCATGCGGCGTCCTTCGACGGAAATCCTGTCCATACTCGGCTTCATGGAAGACCCGGAACTGATTCACCGGGACAATATGGTGTTGCTCTGAGCACACCAGCTCCCGGCTCCGGCTGAGTAAACATGCAAAAAAGCCGGACAAGCCGATCTGCGGCTTGTCCGGCTTTTCCTTTTTCAGGCGCTACTTGTAGAGCTGCGAGCTCATCGGCCGCTTGTCGCGGATTCTGGCCACCATCTGCTCTGCCGTTCCCGCTACGGTAAGCTGCTCGCAGAAATAATCCCTGGCCAGTACCGCATGCTGGCGCTGCAGCGTATTGTTGGAAATCCTTTCCCACTGATCCCGCCGGGAGCGGGACCAGGTGCCGTCGGCCTGCCCGAATGCATAGAGCTTGCGTTCGTAGTTCTCGCAGCGGATGCCTTCATAACTGACGTTGCGCGCTCCCCCATTGCTGACGGATACCAGCGTATAGCGCACGACATTGTCAGTCCCGCGCGAAACGGAAGCGGGATCGATGGCGAATGACTGGGTTCCGCTCTCGTTGGAGTAGAACGGCAACAGATTCTCGGGCTTCGGCGGGGCTGGCAGCTGAATGGCGATTTCCTGCCAGGGCTTGTCCTTGTCGTCGAATTCTTCCTCGAATCGGGACTGGCTTTGTGCGCTGGCGGCAAGAAGCATCAGGCCTCCCGCCACCGCCGCACGGAAACATCCTGCGGTCATTGAATATCCTCTCTGGAATGCGGTGCAGGCCGTGTGCACGGCCTGCCTGATCTCATTCTGTTTTCGGCTTGGCCGCGGGCTGCATGTCGATCGCATTGCGGCTGCCATGGTTCTGGCGCAGATAACGCGCGCCGCCATGCCGCTGGCCATGGGGCGGCCTGTTCAGAAAGCGCGACAATTCCTGCAGCGCCTTCTGGTAGACCTCGCGCTTGAACTCGATCACCACATCCAGCGGCACCCAGTAATCGTGCCAGCGCCACGCATCGAACTCGGGATGGTCGGTGCCCCTGAGATTGATGTCGCAGTCGCGGCCGACCATGCGCAGCAGGAACCAGATCTGCTTCTGCCCCTTGTAGTGTCCGCGGATCTCGCGCTTGATGAAGCGATCCGGGACTTCATAGCGCAGCCAGTCGCGCGTGCGACCGATGATTTTTACATGTTCGGCCTTCAGGCCAACTTCTTCCTCCAGTTCGCGGTACATCGCCTGCTCGGGAGTCTCCCCGAACTTGATGCCGCCTTGCGGAAATTGCCACGAATGTTCGCGCACCCTTTTACCCCACCACACCTCGTTATGGGTATTAAGCAGGATAATGCCGACGTTCGGGCGGAAGCCTTCCCGGTCCAGCATGTTGCACCTCAAAACTTTCTGCGGCTAGATGACCCTCATCGTTACAAATTTTGCATGCCCCGCGCCGCTGCGTACCTGCCTCGGCAGGACGGAAGCGCATGCGTGAATCAAATGTGTCGGTAATGGATGCATCAGCCAGCTAATCCTTTAAAATTGAGTCGATTATAACCCTCTCTTTTTAAAAAGAATTCACCGCCATGCGCGCATCACGATTTTTTATTTCCACTCTAAAAGAAGCTCCCTCCGACGCCGAAATCATCAGCCACAAACTGATGATGCGCGCCGGGATGATCAAACGTCTCGGTTCCGGCATCTATACCTACATGCCGATGGGCCTGCGCGTGATCCGCAAGGTGGAAAACATCGTGCGCGAGGAAATGAACCGTGCGGGCGCGGTGGAACTGCTGATGCCGGTGGTCCAGCCTGCGGAACTGTGGCAGGAGACCGGCCGCTGGGACAAGATGGGCCCCGAACTGATGCGCGTGAAGGACCGCCACGGCCGCGATTACGCGATCCAGCCGACCTCGGAAGAGGTGATCACCGATGTGGTTCGCACCGAAATCCGGTCTTACCGCCAGTTGCCCGTCAACTTCTACCATATCCAGACCAAGTTCCGCGACGAGCGCCGTCCCCGCTTCGGTCTCATGCGCGGCCGGGAATTCACGATGAAGGATGCCTATTCCTTCGACCGCGATGTGGAAGGAATGCAAGACTCCTACCAGGCGATGTACGACGCCTACGTGCGCATCTTCGACCGTTTCGGCCTGCAATTCCGGGCGGTGGCTGCCGACAACGGCGCCATCGGCGGCTCGGGTTCGCATGAATTCCACGTCATCGCCGATACCGGCGAGGACGCGCTGGTCTACTGCCCCGAATCCGACTACGCGGCCAATATCGAGGCGGCCGAGGCGCTGGCGCCCACGGGCAAGCGTCCCGCGGCAGCCCAGCCGCTGGCCAAGACGCCCACGCCGGGCAAGGCCAAGTGCGAGCATGTGGCCGAACTGCTCGGCCTGCCGCTGGCGCAGACCGTCAAATCCATCGTCCTCGCCGTGGAGAAGGAAGATGCGGAAAAGGAAATCTGGCTGCTCCTGTTGCGCGGCGACCATGAATTGAACGAGATCAAGGCGGCCAAGGTGGCCGGTCTTTCCGGCTACCGTTTCGCCAGCGAAGGCGAAATCCTGGAATGGTTCGGCACCAAGCCCGGCTATCTCGGCCCGATCGGCACGAAGAAACCGGTGAAGGTCGTGGCCGACCGCACCGTGGCGCAGATGGCCGATTTCGTCTGCGGCGCCAACGAGGAAGATTTCCACTATACCGGCGTCAACTGGGGCCGCGATCTGCCCGAACCGGTGGTGGCCGACCTGCGCAACGTGGTCGCCGGCGATGCATCCCCCGACGGCAAGGGCAGCCTCGCCATTCAGCGCGGCATCGAGGTGGGCCATGTTTTCCAGCTCGGCACCCGTTATTCCGAGGACATGAAGGCTACCTATCTCGACGAGACCGGCAAGCCGCAGCTGATGCAGATGGGCTGCTACGGCATCGGCGTCACCCGTATCCTGGGCGCCGCCATTGAACAGAATTTCGACGACAAGGGCATCATCTGGCCGGCGTCGATCGCGCCGTTCGAGATCGTCCTGTGCCCGATGGGCTATGACCGCAGCGAAGCCGTCAAGGCCGAAACCGACAGGCTGTACGAAGGCCTGCTGGCCGCGGGAGCGGATGTGATCGTGGATGACCGCGGCGAACGCCCGGGCGTCATGTTTGCCGACTGGGAACTGATTGGCGTGCCGCATCGCATCGTCGTCGGCGACCGCGGCCTCAAGGAAGGCAAGCTCGAATACCAGGGCCGGCGCGATGCTGCGGCAACGCCGGTTCCTGTAGCCGAGATGCTCGACTTCATCAAGGCCAAGCTCGCCTCCTGAGCCGCAGCGTGAAGTGTCTGTCCCTGCGCCGTCTGGCCGCGCTCGCGGCCATGGCGGCAAGTCTCTGCGCGCATGCCGGCAATCAGAAGGAGGAGGCGCTGGCCGATTCGGTCCGCCTCGCCCTTGCTCGGTCCATCAGCGATGCCCGTCCGCCGAAGCCGGAATTTCCCGATATCGAGGAGCGCATCAAGTATCTGCACTGGCTGGGAGAAATGTCCGAGCGGCTCAAGAAGCGCCTGCCCGACATGCAGGTCAGGCGGGAATTCCTGCAGACCGCCTGGTACGAGGCCAAGCGGGCCGGGCTCGATCCGGCCATGGTGCTCGGCCTGATCCAGGTCGAATCCGGCTTCCGCAAGTACGCGGTCTCGCATGTGGGTGCCCACGGCTACATGCAGGTGATGCCCTTCTGGACCCGCGTCATCGGCGACGGCGACCGCAGGAAGCTGTTCAACATGCAGACCAACCTGCGCTATGGATGTTCGATCCTGCGGCTCTACCTGGACATGGAGAAGGGCGACCTGTATCTGGCGCTCGGGCGCTATAACGGCAGCCGGGGCAGGCCCGAGTATCCCAATGCCGTGCTGGCGGCATGGAAGCGCTGGGAATTCAAGCAATAGGCAAACAATGAGGTGGGCCTGGCAGCGCTGTACCTGATGCACCCTACAAAGGCCGTCCCGCCCCACAAACAAAAACGCCCGCGCGATGCGGGCGTTTTTGTTTGGCTTCCGGAAAGACAAATTATTGCAGGTGGCTGGAAATGAGTTTGGTCATTTCGAACATCGACACTTGCTTCTTCCCGCCAAACACGGCTTTCAACTTGTCGTCTGCATTGATCATGCGCTTGTTCGCATCATCCTGCAGCTTGTTCTTCTTGATGTAGTCCCAGACCTTCTTGGTGACTTCAGTGCGAGGCAGCGGATTGGCGCCGATCACTGCGCCCAGCGTTTCGGACGGAGTCAGGGGCTTCATGAATGCAGCGTTGGGCTTGCGGGGCGCTTTCGCGGCCTTCTTTGCCGGAGCGGCTTTCTTGGCGGGTGCTGCGGCCTTCTTCGCCGGAGCGGCTGCCTTCTTCGCTACGGGCTTTGCTGCTGCCTTCTTTGCTGCCGGTTTTGCGGCTGCCTTCTTGGCGGGTGCCGCGGCCTTCTTTGCCGGAGCTGCTTTCTTTGCTGCGGGTTTTGCCGCTGCCTTCTTCGCTGCGGGCTTCTTGGCGGCCGTCTTGGCCGCGGGTTTCTTGGCTGTTGCCATCTTCAAGCCTCCTTCACAAAGTGTGTGGGAAATTGCGTCATATCACGCAACGCTAATAGTGGTGCGGTTTCACGTGGTATGCAAGTGTTTTTTGATCGTTTTGTTATGAATTCTCCAGAGGGCGTCAAGGCTTTTCTTCATAGGGGAAAACGCATGAATTCAAACGGTCTTCGGATGCGCTCCGTTCGGACCGAAAACAGGCATCCGATTCGATGAACCCGAGGGGCCGGAAAGCAGGAGGAAGCGACGACAAAGCCATCGCATGACGGGCAGGGCAGGTGAAGCCGAGGAGGCCGAGAGGAGGGGAAGAAACGAGGAAAAGCAGGGAAGAACGCGGGAGGGAAGGAAGGCCGCGGCGGCTCAGAAGGCCGCCGCGAATCAAGGAAGGCCGCTGGCGATTACCTCGCGCCGGGCATCATTCCCTTCATGCTGCGCATCATTTTCATCATGCCGCCGCCCTTGAGCTTCTTCATCATGGATTGCATCTGCTCGAACTGCGACAGCATGCGGTTGACTTCCTGGACCTGCACGCCGGCCCCCGCCGCGATGCGGCGCTTGCGCGATGCCTTGATCAGTTCGGGCTTGGCGCGTTCCTGCGGCGTCATGGAATTGATGATGCCCTCCATGCGGCGCACCTGCTTTTCCGCCTGGTCCATGTCGGCATTGCCTGCCGCCTGCTGGAATTGCGCGGGAAGCTTGTCGATGAGGCCGGACAGTCCGCCCATCTTCTTCATCTGGCTGAGCTGCGACTTGAAGTCGTTGAGGTCGAACTTGCCGCCGCCCTTGATCTTGTCGGCCAGATCCTTCGCGGCTTCGACATCGACGCCCTTGCGGGCTTCCTCGACCAGGGCCAGGATGTCGCCCATGCCGAGGATGCGATTGGCCATGCGGTTCGGATCGAAAGGCTCCAGACCGTCCAGCTTTTCGGCCACGCCGGCGAATTTGACCGGCTTGCCGGTGATGTGCCGCACCGACAGCGCCGCTCCGCCCCGGGCGTCGCCGTCGAGCTTGGTCAGCACGACGCCGGTCAGGGGCAGGGCGTCATTGAAGGCCTTGGCGGTATTGATGGCATCCTGGCCCAGCATGGCGTCGACGACGAACAGGGTTTCGATTGGCTTGAGCGCAGCGTGCAGGGCAGCGATTTCCTGCATCATCGCCTCGTCGATACCCAGGCGGCCGGCGGTATCGACGATCAGCACGTCGTGATAATGCTTCTTCGCATAGTCGAGCGCGGCGAGCGCGATGTCGACCGGCTTGTCGGTCGGCTGGGACGGGAAGAAGTCGGCGCCGACCTGGCCGGTCACCGTCTGCAGCTGGCCGATCGCGGCCGGGCGGTAGACGTCGGCGGAAACGGTGAGGACCTTTTTCTTCTTCTGTTCCCTGAGAAATTTGGCAAGCTTGCCGACGGTGGTGGTCTTGCCGGCGCCCTGCAGGCCGGCCATCAGGATGATCGCCGGCGGCTGGGTTGCAAAATTGAGCTGGGACGCTTCGGGACCGAGGTCGCCGCCCATGATGGCGGCCAGCTCGCGCTGCACCACGCCCACCAGCGCCTGGCCCGGCGTCAGCGAGCCGATGACTTCCTCGCCCATCGCCTTTTCCTTGACGCGGGCAATGAATTCGCGCACCGCGGGCAGCGCGACGTCGGCTTCGAGCAGCGCCAGGCGGACCTCGCGCAGCATCTCCGCGGTATTGGATTCGGTCAGGCGCGCTTCACCGCGCATCGTTTTGACGACTTTGGCAAGCCGTTGGGTAAGATTGTCGAGCATGGGAGGACGGGTTTTCTGCAGTTGAACGGGCGCCGCGCCGAAGGGGCAGCGGAAAACATTCATTCTACCCGATGCCGCTTTTTCCTCCCGCTGCAAGGCCCGTACGGTCTGCACGGTCTGCACGGTCTGCCCGATGTCACGCCGGCATGCCAGGATGCAAAGCCTGCAAGCGTGCCGCCGGCGGCCTTTCCGCCCGCACCTGACACACGCGGTGTAGTAAACTCACCCGGAACTCCAATGAATCCGGCCCCGGCCAATATCTCCCTGCATAATGCATACCTATTTTTTCGTACTGGCAGCCCTGCTCTATGCGGCCGGTGCCGCCCTGCCATCGAAGCAGCGCGTGGCCATTTCCGTGGCGACCGCGACCGGCTGGGCGCTGCACGGCGGAGCATTGTGGGCGGACATGCTCAGTCCGGGCACGCTGCGGATCGGCTTTGCCATCGTGCTGTCGGCCACCTTGTGGATTTCGGTTGCCGCCTACTGGCTTGAAAACCGCAATTTCTCGCTCGACGGCTTGCGCGTGCTGGTGCTGCCGACGGCTGCGCTGGCGGTCGTCCTTCCTGTTGTCTTCCCGGGCAGCCTGATACCGCTGGAGGGACGCTCCGCCCTGTTTCCGTGGCATGTCGCCATCGCCATCCTGGCCTACAGCTCGCTGACGATTGCCGCGTTTCATGCGGTGCTGATGGCCCTGCAGGAGTCGCAGCTGCATGCGCCGCCAGGAGAGGCGCGCGGCCGCTGGCTGGCGGTGGCGATCGAGCGCCTGCCGGCCTTGCTGACCATGGAAAGGCTGCTGTTTCGCCTGATCAGCTTCGGTTTCGCTCTGCTGACGCTGACGGTATTGTCGGGCGTGTTTTTCTCGGAAGAGCTGTTCGGCACCGCCTTCCGCTGGGACCACAAGACCATCTTCACCATGCTGTCCTGGGCGCTGTTCGGCCTGCTGCTGGCGGGCCGGTTCTGGCGCGGCTGGCGCGGCAAGACGGCGCTGCGCTTTACGCTGACCGGCTTCGCCACGCTGCTGCTTGCCTATGTCGGCAGCCGTTTCGTGCTGGAAGTGGTGCTTCACCGGAGCCTGGCATGAAGCTGCTGATCTGGGTGCTGGTTGCGGCGCTGGTCGTGTTCTGGATTTTCCTCTCGCGGAAAAAGCAGCAGGCATCCCGCAAGTCTGGTCCGGATCGGGCATCGCCCTCGGCCGGCCGGCCGGGTCCCGGCGATGGGGAAGTAATGATTGCCTGCACCCGATGCGGCATCTATCTGCCTTATTCCGAAGCCGTGATCGGCGCCACCGGCGCTCCCTTCTGCAGCGAAGATCACCGCCTTGAACATGAGCGGCGGTAGGTTCGGCCCGGCCGTGGTCCGGAAGCCGGCCGGACAATAATCCGATGCATCCGATTTCCGCCCTGCCGCTGGAAAGCCGCGATACGTTCTGGCGCACGCTCCAGACCTTCTGCATGACGCGCATTCTCATCACCGTGGTGCTGCTGGTCTATTTCGGCATCAGCGCCATCAGGGGAGAACAGGCGTCCGACCGGTTTGCCGACTGGCAAACCTGCCTGCTGTACCTGCTGCTTGCGATCGGTTTCGGCCTGATGTCGGCTTATGTGAAGCGGCGCTTCATGCTGCAGCTGCTGACCCAGCTGGTCATCGATATCGGGGCGATTTCATTGCTCTACGTCTTCGCCGGCGGCGCGCGCAGCGGTCTTGCGATTCTCTATCTGTTCCCGCTGTCGGGCGCAGCCATTCTCGCGCCGCTGGTAATAGCGCTGTTTTTCGTCTCCATCGTTACGCTGGTGCTGCTGGGCGAGAGCGTTTACCAGACGTTCACTTCGATGGCCGATGTCTCGCCGTCGCAAGCCGGACTGTATGGCGCGGCCTTCTTCGCCGCCATCTTCCTGATCAACCGTCTGGCGGCTCGGCTGATCAAGCAGGAGGCACTGGCAGCGCAGCGCGGCAGGGACCTGCAATTGCAGGAAGCCATCAACCGGCTGGTGATTGCCGACATGGGCGACGGCATTCTCGTGGTCGGCGACGACACCGAGGTATTCGCCGGCAATCCCGCGGCCGAACGCATGCTGGGCATGTCGGTTGCCTACGGCCGGCCTCGCTACAAGCTGGCCGACCTGCCCGCGCTGGGGCCGATCGCCGATGCGTTCGCAGCATGGCGCAAGGGCGATTCCCTGCGCATGGCGCATGACGGGTCATCGTCGATCTATGTCACCGTCAAGCCCGTGGGCGGCAACACGCGCGGCAATACCCGCGATGGCCGCCGCGATCTCGCCTCGCATCTCAAGCTGCGTTTCGCCACGGTCGAGGGTGTCGGCCTGACCAACGACCGCACCGTCATCTTCCTGCAGGACGTCAGCGAAATAGAAAACCAGGCGCAGCAGCTGAAACTGGCGTCCATGGGGCGCCTGACGGCCAGCATCGCGCATGAAGTGCGCAATCCGCTGTCGGCGATTTCGCATGCGGCGTCGCTGCTGGGTGAAGACGCGCTGGACCCGACCCAGAAGCGCCTGCTCAATATCGTCAGCGACAACGTGGTGCGGCTGAACCGCCTGATCGAAGACATCCTGAAACTGTCGCGCAAGGCACATGCGCAGACCGACCCCGTGCGGCTCGCGCCTTTCCTGTCCGAGCTCGTGAGCGAACTCGGCGCGACGCACAAGATGGCGCCGGGCCTGATCAGGCTGGAAGACACCGCACACCTGCAGGTGCGCTTCGACCCGCTTCATCTGCGCGAGATCGTCGTCAACCTGCTCACCAATGCGCTTCGCTACGCCAGCGGCCGGCCGGGCAGCATTTCCATCCATGCGGTGTTACCGACGGCCAACCGCCTGGAACTTCACATTCAGGATGACGGTCCAGCCATTACGCCCGAGGTCCGCGCGCATCTGTTCGAGCCTTTCTACACCACGTCGAGCAAGGGCACCGGCCTGGGTCTCTACGTCGCGCGCGAATTGTGCTTGAATAACGGCGCAATGCTGGATTACGAATACCGCACGGATCTGCCGGGCGGCGGACAGGATGCGGGCGAGCCCAGCGGACGCTTCGTGATCACCTTCGCCATCTAGGCTCCGGCCACCCCACTATATATATAGACATGACCGCACCCCGTATCCTGGTAGTCGATGATGAAGCCGACCTGCGCGAATTGCTCGAGATCACGCTGATCAAGATGGGCCTCGATGTCGACAGCGCCGATTGCCTGGCTGCCGCGCGCAGCCGGCTCATGCAAAACGAGTACGGCCTGGTCCTGACTGACATGCGCCTGCCGGACGGATTGGGCATCGAACTGGTGCGCGAGGTCAGCGCGCAATACAGGAATACGCCGATCGCGGTCATCACCGCCTACGGCAGCACCGACAATGCGGTATCGGCGCTGAAGGCGGGCGCCTTCGACTATCTCAGCAAGCCGGTGGCCCTCGACCAGCTGCGGCTGATGGTGCAGTCGGCCTTGCGCATCCGCAAAGCCGATGTCCCTGCCGGCGCGGCTGCGGCACCGGCCGGCGGAGTCGCATCGCCGCTGGTGGGGCAGTCCGCGGTGATGCAGGACCTGCGCGCGCAGATCGTCAGGCTCGCGCGCAGCATGGCGCCGGTCGCCATCACCGGCGAGTCGGGCAGCGGCAAGGAACTGGCCGCGCGCGACATCCATGCGCACAGCGCACGGGCGGACAAGCCCTTCATCGCCGTCAATTGCGGAGCGATTCCGGAAGCCCTGATGGAAGCCGAGTTCTTCGGCTACCGCAAGGGTGCATTCACCGGCGCCAACGACGATCGCGAAGGCTTCTTCCAGGCGGCCAATGGCGGCACGCTGATGCTGGACGAAGTCGCCGACCTGCCCCTGCCGATGCAGGTCAAGCTGCTGCGCGCGATCCAGGAGCGGCGCGTGCGCAAGGTGGGCGCAACCACCGAGGAGCCGGTCGACGTGCGCCTGGTCAGCGCAACGCACCAGAACCTGGCCGAGTGCGTCGAGCAGGGCAGGTTCCGCCAGGATCTCTACTACCGGCTCAATGTGATCGAACTGCGCCTGCCGCCGCTGCGCGAACGGCTAGACGACATCGCATTGCTCGCCGACGCGATTCTTGCCCGCCTCTCCGGTCCGGGCACGCCGACGGTATTGTCGCCGGCGGCATTGGATGCGCTGCGAGGCTATTCGTTTCCTGGAAACGTGCGCGAACTTGAGAACGTGCTCGAACGCGCGATCGCGTTTGCCAATGACGGCGTGATCGAAGTGGCGGACCTCGCACTCAAGCGCGGCGCCTCGGGAGTGCCCGATTCGCCCCAGCCCGCAGGCCGGCCGGCGGCGCCTGTGACGGCACCTGCTTCTGACCCTGCTCCCGCTGCGGCGCCATTGGCCGCTCAGGCAGCTCCTGCTTTGCCTTCCGCATCCGCAGTCGTTGCGGCTGAAGTGCCGCAGCCGGCTTCCCTGCTCGATCAGCTGGACAAGGTCGAGCGCCAGATCATCGAGCGCACGCTGCAAAGCGTAGGCTTCGACCCGTTGCAGGCGGCGGAAAAGCTCGGGCTGAGCCGCCGCCAGATGCAATACCGCATGCGACGCCTCTCGATTTCCCACTCAGAACAATGAAACGCTACTTCATCAACGAAGACGGCTGGGCAAGCGATGTCGAGCGCCAGCCTTCGCCGAATTTCGACGCGCGCCAGCCGGACACCGTCATCGACCTGCTCGTCATCCATAACATCAGCCTGCCGCCCGAACAGTTCGGCGGCCCCTATATCGCCGACCTGTTCGGCAATCGCCTCGACTGCGATGCGCATCCGTATTTCGATCTGCTGCGGACGCTGAAGGTCTCTGCGCATTTCCTGATTCGCCGCGACGGCCACATCATGCAGTTCGTGTCGGCCAACGACCGGGCGTGGCATGCAGGGCTGTCATCGTTCTGCGGCCGCGAGCGGTGCAACGACTTCTCGATCGGCATCGAGCTCGAAGGCAGCGACTTCCAGCCCTTCGAGCCGGCGCAGTATGAAGCGCTCTCGGCATTGACCTCGGCGCTGATGCAGCGCTATCCGCTGGCCGCCGTGGCGGGCCATGAACACATCGCGCCCGGCCGCAAGACCGATCCCGGTCCATTCTTCGACTGGGAGGGTTATCGCAAGTCATTGATTCATCAAACAGTCGGGCAAACGGCTGAACCATCCTCCTTAAAAACGCTCGTCTTTCCTGCGTGAATCGTGCAAAAAGTCAAGTCCAAAGCTTGTCTATTTTTATTGCGGATCAAACAAAAAGGGTTGCATACCTCCAAACCCGGCACTAGAATTAGTATCAATCGAGGCATGCACCACTAGATCTAGTAGTCACCCCCGATACTCCCCAACAAGGGCTGTTCAAGTAGTTCCTCAGTGTAAAACACGCAGTGACGGGTGGGCAGCGAACAGCTCTCCCATACGAATGCAAGCCGAACGGCACGATGCCAGACCCCGGGCAGGGCGTCGCTCGCGCCGCTGGGACCGGCTTGCTTCGGACACGCGAACGTTGCCTGCAAGGGGCGTTCTAATTGATAACCATCGCAGCTGCATAGCTGTCGCGATACGTCTGGAGGCGAGATGCACTCAACGCAAGAAGTTTCACAAAAGTCCGGCACCGAATTCGGCCTGGTCCCTCCTCATGCTCCTACCTCGGCTTCCACCGCCAACATGAACATCAACCTCGGCGACTACAAGATCATCCGCCGCAATGGCGCGGTGGTTGGCTTCGAGCCGTCGAAGATCTCCATTGCGATGACCAAGGCTTTCCTCGCCGTGAACGGCGGACAGGGCGCGGCATCGGCGCGCGTGCGCGAGCTGGTCGAGCAGCTCACCGCCGGCGTGGTATCGGCGCTGGTGCGCCGCCAGCCGGCAGGCGGGACCTTCCATATCGAAGACGTGCAGGACCAGGTGGAACTGGCGCTGATGCGTTCCGGCGAACATGACGTGGCCCGCGCCTACGTGCTGTATCGCGCCAAGCGCATGGAAGAACGCGCGCAGCAGCAAGCCGCCAAGCCGTCCGATGCGCCGCAGCTGCACGTGACCGAAGACGGCCAGCGCCGCCTGCTCGACCTCGGCGAAGTGCGCAGCCTGATCACCGCCGCCTGCGTCGGCCTGGAAAAGCACGTCGATGCGGAAGCCATCCTGGCCGAAACCGTCAAGAATCTGTACGACGGCGTCCCTGTCGAAGAGCTGTACAAGTCCGCCATCCTGGCTGCCCGCGCGCTGATGGAAAAAGATCCGGCCTACAGCAAGGTCACCGCTCGCCTGCTGATGCACACCATCCGCAAGGAAGTCTTCGGCCAGGAAGTCGCGCAGGCCGATGCCGCCGCGCACTACCTCGACTACTTCCCGAAATACATCAAGAAGGGCATCGAGGCGGAACTGCTCGACACCAAGCTGGCCCAGTTCGATCTCGCCAAGCTGGCCGAGGCGCTGCAGCCGGAACGCGACCTGCAGTTCGGCTACCTCGGCCTGCAGACCCTGTACGACCGCTACTTCCTGCACATCGAAGGCACCCGCATCGAAATGCCGCAGGCGTTCTACATGCGCGTCGCGATGGGTCTCGCGCTCAACGAGATCAACCGCGAAGCGCGCGCCATCGAGTTCTACAACCTGCTGTCCTCGTTCGACTTCATGAGCTCGACGCCGACGCTGTTCAATTCCGGCACACAACGTTCGCAGCTCTCGTCCTGCTACCTGACCACCGTCGCCGACGACCTCGACGGCATCTATGAAGCGATCAAGGAAAACGCATTGCTGGCCAAGTTCGCCGGCGGCCTGGGCAACGACTGGACGCCGGTGCGCGCGCTCGGCGCCCACATCAAGGGCACCAACGGCAAGTCGCAGGGCGTGGTCCCCTTCCTGAAAGTGGTCAATGACACCGCCGTCGCGGTCAACCAGGGCGGCAAGCGCAAGGGCGCCGTCTGTGCCTACCTGGAAACCTGGCACATGGACATCGAGGAATTCCTCGACCTGCGCAAGAACACCGGCGACGACCGCCGCCGCACCCACGACATGAATACCGCGAACTGGATTCCCGACCTGTTCATGAAGCGCGTGATGGAGAAGGGCGAATGGACGCTGTTCTCGCCCTCCGACGTTCCCGACTTGCACGAGAAATACGGCAAGGCCTTCGAGGAAGCCTACACCGGCTACGAAGCGAAGGCTGCACGCGGCGAGCTCAAGCTGTTCAAGAAGGTGCAGGCGCTCGACCTGTGGCGCAAGATGCTGTCGATGCTGTTCGAGACCGGCCATCCGTGGATCACGTTCAAGGATCCCTGCAATATCCGTTCTCCGCAGCAGCACGTCGGCGTCGTCCACAGCTCCAACCTGTGCACGGAGATCACGCTCAACACCAACGACTCCGAAATCGCGGTCTGCAACCTCGGCTCGGTCAACCTGCCTGCCCACATGAAGGACGGCAAGCTGGACCATGCCAAGCTGGAGAAGACCATCCGCACCGCGATGCGCATGCTCGACAACGTGATCGACATCAACTATTACGCGGTCAAGAAGGCGCGCGATTCCAACCTGCGCCATCGTCCGGTCGGCATGGGCATCATGGGATTCCAGGACTGCCTGCACATGATGCGTATCCCGTATGCATCGATGGATGCGGTGGAATTCGCCGACCGTTCGATGGAAGCCGTCTGCTACTACGCCTACTGGGCATCGACCGAACTGGCGGAAGAGCGCGGCCGTTACAGCTCCTATCGCGGCTCGCTGTGGGATCGCGGCATCCTGCCCCAGGATTCCCTGCGCCTGCTGGCCGAGGAACGCGGCGGCTATCTCGAGGTCGATACTACGGAGTCCATGGACTGGACGGCACTGCGCGCCCGCATCAAGGAGTTCGGCATGCGCAATTCGAACTGCGTGGCGATCGCGCCGACGGCGACCATCTCGAACATCATCGACGTGTCCGCCTGCATCGAGCCGACCTACCAGAACCTGTATGTGAAGTCGAACCTGTCGGGCGAATTTACCGAGATCAACGAACACCTGGTGCGCGACCTGAAGGCACGCGGCCTGTGGGATGAAGTGATGGTCGCCGATCTCAAGTACTTCGACGGCAGCCTCGCCAAGATCGACCGCATTCCGGAAGATCTGCGCGAGATCTACGCGACCGCGTTCGAAGTCGAGCCGAAGTGGCTGGTGGAAGCCGCATCGCGCCGCCAGAAATGGATTGATCAGGCGCAATCGTTGAACATCTACATGGCCGGCGCATCGGGCAAGAAGCTGGACGAGACCTACAAGCTGGCATGGCTGCGCGGTCTGAAGACCACCTACTACCTGCGCACCATCGGCGCCACCCATGCCGAGAAGTCGACCACCAAGGCCGGCGCGCTCAACGCGGTATCGGTGACTTCCGGCGTCGGCAGCGGCATGGCGGCAGCGGCATCTGCGGCATCTGCGGCATCCGCTTCGGCAGCTCCGGCAGTGCAGGCAGGAGCGGTCGCCGAAGAGGAGCTCGCAGGACCGGCGTGCATGCTGCGTCCGGGCGACCCCGGCTTCGATGAGTGCGAAGCCTGCCAGTAATATTCGGCATGAAGCCGGCGCGCAAAGTTTGCGGCGCCGGCTTGAACATCACGCTAGTACCACTACAATATTCGTAAGGAAGAACAACCATGCTCAGTTGGGATGACGAAGTAACTCCAGCCGCCAAACCCGCTCAGGCTCCGCAACCGATGCTGGCGCCGGCCGCTCCGTCGGCATCGCAATCCCTCGGCGCCCAGTTCGCCAGCGCCGGACTGAATCCGTCGCAGCCCACGGCTCAATCCGCGGATGCATCGCGCCGCGTCAATGCCGCCGACAAGCGCATCATCAACGGCCAGACCGACGTCAACCAGCTCGTCCCCTTCAAGTACAAATGGGCGTGGGACAAGTATCTGGCCGGCTGTGCCAACCACTGGATGCCGCAGGAAATCAACATGCAGCGCGACATCGAGCTGTGGAAGAATCCGAACGGCCTGACCGAAGACGAGCGCCGCCTCGTCAAGCGCAACCTCGGCTTTTTCGTGACGGCCGACTCGCTCGCCGCCAACAACATCGTGCTGGGCACCTACCGCCACATCACCGCGCCCGAGTGCCGCCAGTATCTGCTGCGCCAGGCATTCGAGGAAGCAATTCACACGCATGCCTACCAGTACATCGTGGAATCGCTCGGTCTCGACGAAGGCGAAATCTTCAACGCGTATCACGAAGTCCCGTCGATCCGCGACAAGGATGAATTCCTGATCCCGTTCATCGACGTGCTGACCAATCCGGAGTTCAAGACCGGTACCGTCGAAGCGGATCAGACGCTGCTGCGTTCGCTGATCGTGTTCGCCTGCCTGATGGAAGGCCTGTTCTTCTATGTGGGCTTCACGCAGATCCTCGCGCTCGGCCGTCAGAACAAGATGATGGGTGCAGCTGAGCAGTATCAATACATCCTGCGCGATGAGTCGATGCACTGCAACTTCGGGATCGATCTCATCAATACAATCAAGCTCGAGAATCCGCATCTGTGGACTGCCGAATTCCGCGAAGAGATTAAATCGTTGTTTTTGCGCGCTGTGGAGTTGGAATATCGCTACGCAGAGGATACAATGCCGCGTGGAGTGCTTGGTTTGAATGCGACGATGTTCAAAGGGTACCTGAGGTTCATCGCAAATCGTCGAGCACAACAGATCGGTCTTGATCCGATGTTCCCGCAGGAAGAGAATCCCTTCCCGTGGATGAGCGAGATGATCGACCTGAAGAAGGAGCGCAACTTCTTCGAGACTCGCGTGATCGAATACCAGACCGGTGGCGCACTGAGCTGGGAATAAAAAATCTCGACTCGTTATGAGCGAGGTGATGGAGATAAAGCGGTCAGCCAACAAGGTACCGGATGCGGAACAAGAAAAGCTGACCGATCACCCAAGGACTATCACCAAATTTGATGGACAGTAGACGAACGACAGGATCATCACTGTTAACGCCGCTGAGCCCGACGCTGTCGGGCAAGGCGGCTTTTTCTCTGAAAAATCTGGTGGTTTTTCAGAAAGCGTATTCCCTCGCCGGCATTGTTGCCGGCGTTTTTTTTGGCTACGGCAACCGCAGCGCCAATTGCGCGCGGTAAGAAGTCCTCCGTCATTGCTGACGCGCAGCAGTGATTTGCAGAAGAGAGGCGTAGCTGAAAGAGGCTGAAGTGCTGCATGTTTGAGGTGATGCAGCAGTTCAGCTGGTGCCGAATTCATTAGTGCAAGCAGACGCTTGCTTGTGCCGATGAATAATCCGCATGGCTCATCGCGATGGGACAGGCGGGTTTACAACCTCGAAGTTTGAATTTTCCATCACGTGAAGGAGAAACAAATGGCAACAGCAAAGAAAGCGGCTGCTAAGAAGGCAGCCCCGGCGAAGAAGCCGGCAGCAGCGAAGAAGGCAGCAGCTCCGAAGAAAGCCGCAGCAGCCAAGAAGCCGGCAGCAGCGAAGAAGGCAGCAGCTCCGAAGAAAGCCGCAGCAGCCAAGAAGCCGGTAGCGAAGAAAGCAGCAGCTCCGAAGAAAGCCGCAGCAGCCAAGAAGCCGGTAGCGAAGAAAGCAGCAGCTCCGAAGAAAGCCGCAGCAGCCAAGAAGCCGGTAGCGAAGAAGGCAGCAGCTCCGAAGAAAGCCGCAGCAGCCAAGAAGCCGGTAGCGAAGAAAGCAGCAGCTCCGAAGAAAGCCGCAGCAGCCAAGAAGCCGGCAGCGAAGAAAGCAGCAGCTCCTAAGAAAGCCGCAGCAGCCAAGAAGCCGGCAGCGAAGAAAGCAGCAGCTCCTAAGAAAGCCGCAGCAGCCAAGAAGCCGGCAGCGAAGAAGGCAGCAGCTCCTAAGAAAGCCGCAGCAGCCAAGAAGCCGGCAGCGAAGAAGGCAGCAGCTCCCAAGAAAGCCGCCGCTCCCAAGAAAGCTGCAGCAGCCAAGAAGCCGGCTGCCAAGCCTGCCGCCAAACCGGCTGCAGCGCCTGCAGTAAAGACTGTGTTGAACCCGGCAGCGGCCTGGCCGTTTCCGACCGGCACACGTCCCTAACGCTGAGCTTGCTCACGCGCCTGATTAACTTCAGGCAAAATGCCCGTTGCGTGGCCCTTAGCCGCACAACGGGCTTTTTCTTGTGGAGACCAGATAGTGCTGACTAGCATACTTACCTTGATCGTCGATACCATTGCAAGTGTATTGGGTGGTGTCCTGTTGCTGCGTTTTTGGATGCAGGTAGTAAGGGTAAGACCCCCGACTTCCCTCGGGCAGTTCATCTTTCAACTGACCGATTGGCTCGTGCGACCCCTGCGGCGCCTGCTGCCGGGCGTGGGCGGCTACGACTGGGCCAGCCTGATCGGTGCAGTCCTGATCATCGTGCTTTCGATCGCCATCGATCTTGCGATCGCATCCCGCCTCGCGCCGGATTTCCTCGTGGTGCTGTCGCTGCTGCGCCTCTGTGAATGGATCTTCTATGGCTTCATCGGCCTGCTCATCATCGAAGCCATCTTCAGCTGGGTGAATCCGCATGCGCCGCTCGCGCCTTTCATCCGTGCGTTGAACGACCCGCTGCTGCGTCCGCTGCGCCGTGTCGTGCCGCTGGTCGGCAATATCGACCTGAGCCCCCTGGTGGCCCTCATTCTTTTGCAGATTGCGATGATGGTGGCAAGGGCGGTGATTACTTCCCTGCTGTGAGGCAGACAGGCGCAGTCACATCGGTGCCGCGCCTGCGTGATGATGCTTCCGGCATCCGGCTGAAGGCGCCGCAGCCAGAGGCCAGTCGGCACGGCATGAGGTATGCCTTGCCGGCCCATTCCAAACCGTGAAAAGAAGCGAATCAGCGCGTGACGCGCACCACGCCATTATTGGTGGACACGCGCACCGTCTCGCCGACGCGGAAATTGTCTTCCGGTGCGACGGCATAAGTCCGGGCTTCTCCATTGTCCAGGCGCACCGTGACTTCCGTGCCGGTGGTCCTTGAACCCGATTGTTCGGCGTGCTGGCCGGCCATGCCGCCCGCGATCGCGCCGCCGATGCCTGCCACGGCGCTGCCGGTGCCGCTGCCTATGTTGCTTCCCGCGATGCCGCCGAGAATGCTGCCGACGAAGGAGCCGAGGCCCGTGCTGCGGCCGTCATGGCGGGTGATGTCCCTCACTTCGGTGACCTGCCCCGTCTGGACGACGGTGACCCCTTGGGTCGAGGAGGTGATGGGATGGGACGGCGGATTGGAAGTGCAGGAGGCCAGCGTGAATGCCGAGAGCAGTATCGCGGTCCGTGACAGACCCTTGACGCACATGCTTCCTCCTGCAAAAAAGTTGGTTACGCCGGTTGGAAACGGTAGCCGAATGCCTGTTCGAAGCGGGCCTCGATGTCGGCGCGCGTCGGCGCATGATTCTGGCCGCCCTGGTGCGCGATCTTGATCGCCCCCATGAGGCTTGCCAGACGGCCGGTGGTTTCCCAATCCATGCCGTGGCTCAGGCCGTACAGCAGTCCGGCGCGGAAGGCATCGCCGCATCCGGTCGGGTCGACCACGCTGTCGGCCTTCACGCAGGGAATCTCGACGTGCCTGCCGCCGGTGAAGATGTCGGCGCCTTGTTCGCCGCGCGTCACGATCAGTGCCGATACGCGTTCCGCGATCTGCGCGAGCGACAGGCCGGTCCGCTCGGTCAGCAGTTCCGCTTCATAATCATTGACTGCAACATAAGTGGCCAGTTCAATGAAACGTTCCAGCTCCGGGCCGTTAAACATCGGCAAGCCCTGACCCGGATCAAAAATGAACGGAATATCCAGGTCGGCGCAGTCCTGCGCATGCTGCAGCATGCCGTCGCGGCCATCCGGCGCGACGATCGCGATGCTGACCTTGCCGGCGTCGGCCACCTTGTTCTGATGCGACATGGTCATCGCTCCCGGATGGAAGGCGGTGATCTGGTTGTTGTCGGCATCGGTGGTGATGAAGGCCTGCGCGGTATAGGCATCGTCGACGAGACGGACGCAGCGGCGCGAAATCTGCAGCCGGTCGAGCCTTTCGATATACGGCGCGCTGTCCTGGCCGACCGTCGCCATAATCAGGGGATCGCCGCCCAGCAGCTTCAGGTTGTACCCGATGTTGCCCGCGCAGCCGCCGAATTCGCGGCGCATCTCCGGCACCAGAAAGGCCACGTTGATCTTGTGCAGCTGGTCGGCGAGGAGGGCTTCGGAAAAGCGTCCGCCGAACTGCATGATGGAATCGAACGCCAGCGAACCGCAGATGAGGGATGTCATGGTGATGTTATTCGGTGATGTAAAAAGGATGGGAACTGACGAAGCGGTCAGGGATAGAACACATACACGCGGTAACCGGCTGCTTTCAGCTGCGTGAGGCTGAAATGAATCTTGACCGCCTGTTCGGATTTTGCGGGGAAGCCCTGGTTCAGGTCCTGGCCCGTCGGCAGGTAATCGCGCGGCGAGAAAACGCGGCGCAGCAAGGGCTTTTCGGCAGCATCGTTGAGCGTCAGCTCGATACTGGGCCAGGCCTGGGCGGTATTGCCGCGGTTCCTCAGGAGCAGCGACAGGCTGAAGCTGTCGCTGTCGGGCGCCAGGGCCTGCAGTTCGCTGGACTCGATCGAAACCGCCTCGACCTGTGCTGGCAGGCCTACCTGGCATCCGCTGCGCTCGCAGGCCGCCGCGAGCAGAGGCTGGGCGCCCGGGAAGTAGGCGGCGATCTTGTCACGGAAGACGTAAGCTGCCTGGGCCAGGAATATTCCCAGCAGGAGCGCCGACGCCAGCACCATGAATATATTCAGGCCGCGCGAGATGCGCTGCTTGCGCCGCGCCTCGCGGACGAAGCCGGGCTCTTCGTAATCGGCGGCATCGGCCTGGTCGAGCGCATCGCCAGCATCCGATTCGACCGGTTTGCTTCTCCACGGCTTGGCTTGCAGATCGTCGATGGCCTGTTCCACCGGATCATGCGCGGCGTTCGCATCCGGCGCTTCCGTGTCGTCGCGGGAAGGGCGCAGCGGAAGGTGCGCGATATCCATCAGCGTCATGCGCAGCAGGGGGTCGGGCTTGTCTTCCGTTCCGGTTGCACCGTCCACTTGCGGCGCGCCGGCAGCAGCGGGTGCCGGGGGACCCTGTGGATCATCTGCATCGCTGCTGATGCTGGATGGCGCCGATGCCTGTTCCGCTGCGGGAGGAGAAAACTGGCCGCCTGCGTCCGGATCGGCATCTGTTTCCGCCGGCGCCGGCGAAGCCGAGGTATCGCCCCAGGCTTGTCCGGGTACAGGAGAATCGGCAGGCGGGGAGGGCGGCGTGGAGAAAGGCGTGGAACTTGGCGGCACTGCGGAGGTGGCACCTTGCGGCTTGCCGGCGGCCTGCAGTTCTTCCGGCCGCAGCAGGTTTTCGATGCCGTTGAAAATCTGCTTGCAGGCGCCGCAGCGTACCAGTCCGGCACGCAGCTTCAGTTGGTCATGCGCGACCCGGAATGTCGTATGGCAATGCGGACATTGGGTAGCAAGCGCCATTGCAGTCAGCGGCTGGCCACGCGGCCCACGAGCGCTATCCAGCCCTCGCGTTCCGCCCAGACCGACATGGAGAGGAAGGGCGCATAGGCCGCCGCGACTTCATCGGCCTGGCGCTCCAGGATGCCGGACAGCACCAGCATGCCGCCAGGCGCCACGCGTGACGACAGCATGGGGGCCATCAGTTTCAGCGGGCTGGAAAGAATGTTGGCAACGACGACGTCGAAGGTCTGCGGATGCTCCGCACCGGCGAAGGCCTCGGGCAGGTGGTACTCAATCTCGCAGTGATTGCGTTCGCTGTTGTAGCGCGCGGACTCGATCGCCTGCGGATCGATGTCGACGCCATACACCTTGTCCGCACCCAGCTTCTTCGCCACCAGCGCCAGAATGCCGGAACCGCAGCCGTAGTCGAGCACCGTGGCGCCTTGCGGCGGATGGCTTTCCAGCCACTCCATGCACAGGCGGGTTGTCGGATGGCTGCCGGTGCCGAAGGCGAGACCGGGATCGAGTTCGAGCACCAGGCCATTCGGATCGGGAGCGTCGTGCCAGCTGGGCACGACCCAGATATTCTTGCCGATATGGATGGGCTCGAACTGCGACTGGGTCAGCCTGACCCAGTCCTGCTCGGCCACCGGGCGCAGCACGAACTTCGGCGGCTCGATGCCGCAGGCGGCGGCCGCTTCGGCGACGATCGCACCATGGTCGGCATCCAGGTCCGACAGCGCAACCACGCGGCTGTGATCCCAGGCCGTTTCGGTAGGCTCCATGCCCGGCTCGCCGAAAAGCGGACGTTCGGCATCGGTGCCTTCGTCGGCATCCTCCACGGATACCGACAGCGCTCCGGCTTCCATCAGCGCGTCGGACAGCGCCTCCGCATGGTCGCGTGCCACTTCGATGACGATTTCAGTCCAGCTCATGATGCGCCTTGTCAGGGTTACTTGCCGCCCTTGGCGGTTGCCTTTTGCAGATCCGGCTTGGCGGCCAGCTTCTGCTCAAGATAGTGGATGTTGGTGCCGCCTTCGAAGAAGCGGGCATCGACCATCAGCTCGCGGTGCAGCGGGATGTTGGTCTGGATGCCCTCGACCACCATTTCCGACAGCGCGATCTGCATGCGGCGGATGGCCTGCTCGCGCGTGGCGCCGTAGGCGATCACCTTGCCGACCATCGAGTCGTAGGTCGGCGGCACGAAATAGCCGGCATAGGCATGCGAATCGACGCGGATGCCGGGGCCGCCCGGCGCATGCCATGCCACGATCCTGCCTGGAGAAGGCGTGAACTTGAACGGGTCTTCCGCATTGATGCGGCACTCGATCGCATGGCCGGACAGTTCGATGTCGCGCTGGCGGAAGCGCAGCTTCTCGCCGCAGGCGACGCGGATCTGTTCCTGCACCAGGTCGACGCCGGTAATCATTTCGGTGACCGGATGCTCCACCTGGATACGGGTGTTCATTTCGATGAAATAGAACTCGCCGTTCTCGTAAAGAAACTCGAAGGTGCCCGCGCCGCGGTAACCGATCTTGCGGCAGGCTTCCGCGCAGCGGTCGCCGATGCGCTCGATCAGCTTGCGCGGAATGCCGGGCGCCGGTGCTTCTTCGATCACTTTTTGATGGCGGCGTTGCATCGAACAGTCGCGTTCGCCTAGCCAGATCGCATTCTTGTACTCGTCGGCCAGGATCTGGATTTCCACGTGGCGCGGATTCTCCAGGTATTTCTCCATGTAGACCTCGGGATTGCCGAAGGCGGTGCCGGCTTCGGTACGGGTCATGGTGACGGCATTGAGCAGTGCGGCTTCGGTATGGACCACGCGCATGCCGCGTCCGCCGCCGCCGCCGGCCGCCTTGATGATGACCGGATAGCCGACCTTGCGGGCGATGCGGATGATTTCCTTCGGGTCTTCCGGCAGGGCGCCGTCGGAACCGGGCACGCAGGGCACGCCGGCCTTGATCATGGCCTGCTTGGCCGAGACCTTGTCGCCCATCATGCGGATCGATTCCGGACGCGGGCCGATGAAGACGAAGCCGGATTTTTCCACGCGCTCGGCGAAGTCGGCATTCTCGGAGAGGAAACCGTAGCCGGGATGGATCGCCTCGGCATCGGTGACTTCCGCGGCGCTGATGATGGCCGGCATGTTGAGGTAGCTTTGCGCCGAGGGCGCCGGGCCGATGCAGACCGATTCGTCGGCGAGCTTGACGTATTTCGCTTCGCGGTCGGCCTCGGAATGGACGACGACGGTCTTGATGCCCATTTCGCGGCACGCGCGCTGAATGCGCAGCGCGATTTCACCACGATTGGCAATGAGAATTTTTTCGAACATGGTGGGGGTGAATTGCGTTGTGATGCGTTGGTGTGCGTTCGGAGACTGTCTTGCGGTGCGGCGGGCGCCATGACGGCGTCATGGAGGCCCGCTGCCGAACGCTCAGCCGATCACAAACAGCGGCTGGCCGAATTCCACCGGCTGGCCGTTCTCCACCAGAATTTGCTTGATGACGCCGGAAGCGTCGGCGTCGATTTCATTGAGCAGCTTCATCGCTTCGATGATGCACAGGGTATCGCCTTCCTTGACCGTGGCGCCGACTTCGACGAACGGAGGATTGCCGGGAGCGGAGGCGCGGTAGAAAGTGCCGACCATCGGCGACTTGACCACGTGGCCTTCCGGCTCGGCTGCTGCGGCGGGAGCGACCGGCGCGCTGGCGGCCAGCGGAGCGGCGGCAGGCGCGGGAACCGAAACGGTCTGCGGCATGGACTGCGGCTGCATCATCACGACCTGGCTTTGCGGTGCTCCGGAGGATTTGACGATACGGACTTTGCTTTCGCCTTCTGTCACTTCCAGTTCGGCGATGTCTGATTCGGCCACGAGGTCGATCAGCGTCTTGAGTTTTCGTAGATCCATATAGAAATCCCTCAGATTAATATTTTTTTTACCAATTGGAGCCGCCACGATTATAAGTGGTTCGTGGCGAGATAAGGAAACTTAAAGCTTTTTGAGCGCGAAATCGATGGCAGCGCCATAACCGTCCACGCCCAGGCCGCAAATGACGCCCACGGCGATCCCGGACAGGAAGGAGTGATGGCGGAATTCCTCGCGCTTGTGGATATTGGAGATGTGGACTTCGACAAAGGGAATGGCGACGCCGGCAAGCGCATCGCGCAGCGCGACGCTGGTGTGCGTCAGGCCGGCGGGATTGATGATGATGGCATCGACACCTTCGTTGCGTGCGGCATGGATGCGGTCGATCAGCGCGCCTTCATGATTGCTCTGAAAGCTGGCAAGGACCGCGCCGGCAGCAGCAGCCTGGGCGGCGGCGGCATGCTCCACATCGGCAAGCGTCGTCGATCCGTACACCTCCGGTTCACGTGTGCCCAGCAGATTCAGGTTCGGGCCATTGACCAGAAGAAGTTTTTTTGCCATCTAGATCAGACTCCGTTTGACGACGATGCCGCATTTTGCCGCCAAATAATGCTGATTGGCAAGAAAAAGTTGGCGGCATGATTATAAGCTGGCGATATCCTTGCGCAACTCGTCCATTTTCAGCCGGCCGAGATAGGATTTGCGGACCTTGCCGTTGCCGTCGATGAGCACGGTGAACGGGAGGCCGCCGGCCTGGTTCCCCAGTTGCCTGGACAGCTCCGTGCCGCTGAGCCCCCCGACATAGATGGGATAGGCAATCTTGTATTTGCCGATGAATTCGGCGATGTTCGATGGTGAATCGATGCCAATGCCGATGATCTGGACTTTTTTCCCGGCATCGAGCTCGGTCTGGAGTTCGGACAGTTCCGGCATTTCCTCGACGCACGGCGCGCACCAGGTCGCCCAGAAATTCACGACCAGCGGACGGCTCTTCCATTGCGATAATTCCTGCGGCTTGCCGTGCGCATCCGGCATCGACTGCGACAGCAGCGACGCTACGGCCGCATTGTCGGCTTGCTGAGGAGAGGTCTGCTTATGTCCTATGAAAACGCCCAAACCGATGCAAATAACGGCAACTGCGGCGAAAATTCCCCAAGTTTTTTTCATGTCCCTTCGCTTTCCGCGATTAATTGACGCACCGCCTCGATGCTGGCGCGCGCCATTTTACCGTCGGACGGCAATTTCAGCGCACCGCGCAGATCATCGGTCTCGTAAAGAGCCAGATGCACGCCTTCGTTGTGCCACATGAAGCTGACCGTTTCCACCGGTTCGCCCCGTCCCTTGAAGTGGGCGGTTTCGGAAACCTCGAAGTCCATGTTCTTGTTGATCAGGAAAATTTCCACATCCTTGGCGCTTTCCGGGAACAGTTGCAGATGGATGTCCGAATGCTCGCCTGCGGTACCGTTGAGAACGGCGCCGGTGAGGTAAGGCGAAAAGGCTTGCAGATCCGACATCAGGCGCAACGCCAGCTTGCGCAGGTGCAGCAGGCGGGCCGGCTGGGTGTCGCCGAAGAACAATTCATTGTAGGCGCGCACTTCGTCTTCTATCTGGGCATTGTCCGGCATGTATTCACCACGCACCTTGGTGTTGCCCAGAAGCTGCTTGGCCGCCTTGCGCTTGGCGGTGGCATAGTCGGCGCCGTCTTCGGCGATCATGCGGGCGGCTGCGGCGGCGATTTCCGCGCGCAGCGTGTCGAGATTGTTATTAAATTGACTCATTTTGCTGATGATACTCTGTAAGGGGAGTGAACGCGGCGGGACGCCGGTCGGGTAAAATTCCGGATTCGCCGGCTTCCGCCGATTTGACCGTTTGCGATTGGACCTTTCTTCCGGCAATCCAGTCAGACTTCCTTTTCATTTGAAACAGCACAATGCATATCCACGTTCTCGGCATCTGCGGCACCTTTATGGGCGGACTTGCAGTTCTGGCAAAACAGGCCGGCCACAAGGTCACCGGCTGCGACGCCAATGTCTATCCGCCGATGAGCACGCAACTGCAGGCGCAGGGCATCGAACTGATTGAAGGTTTCGACCCCGGCCAGATCAGCCTCCAGCCCGACCTGTTTGTGATCGGCAATGTCGTCTCGCGCGGCAATCCCCTGATGGAAGAAATCCTCAACCGCGGCCTGGCCTATGTTTCCGGCCCGCAGTGGATAGGCGAGCACATCCTGCGCAACAAGTGGGTATTGTCGGTCGCGGGCACGCACGGCAAGACGACCACCTCCTCGATGCTGGCGTGGATACTGGAAGATGCCGGCTACGACCCCGGCTTCCTGATCGGCGGCGTGCCGATGAACTTCGGCATTTCCGCACGGCTTTCCGGCAAGGGCGGCGAGTCGCCGTTCTTCGTGATCGAGGCCGATGAATACGACACCGCCTTCTTCGACAAGCGCAGCAAGTTCGTTCACTACCGCACCAAGACCGCGGTCCTGAACAACCTGGAATACGACCATGCCGACATCTTTCCCGATCTCGGCGCGATCGAAACCCAGTTCCATCACCTGGTCCGCACCGTGCCCGGCGTGGGACGACTGATCGTCAACGGACGAGAAGAGTCGCTGCGTCGCGTCGTGGCCCGCGGATGCTGGAGCGAGCAGGAATGGTTCGGCGTCGGCGTTGATCAGGAGGGGCAGGGCTGGTCGCTCAAGGAGCATGAGGACGGCAGCTTCGACGTGCTGTTCAATAATGAATTGCAGGGCACCGTCAACTGGTCGCTCACCGGCGAGCACAACCGCATGAATGCGCTGGCTGCAATCGCCGCCGCGCGCCATGTCGGCGTCGTGCCGGCGATTGCCATCGAAGCGCTCTCGAAGTTCGAAAACGTCAAGCGCCGCATGGAAGTGCGCGGCGCGGTGCGCGAGATCACGGTCTATGACGACTTCGCCCATCATCCTACGGCGATTGCAACCACCGTCGCCGGCCTGCGCAGGAAAGTCGGCTCGTCCCGCATTCTCGCCGTGCTGGAACCGCGCTCGAACACGATGAAGCTCGGCACCATGAAGGAAGCGCTGCCGGGCAGCCTCGGCGATGCCGACCTTGTGTTCGGCTACGGCGCAAAGTCCGGCAAGGATGCGCTCGGCTGGAACCTGGGCGAGGCGCTGGCTCCGCTCGGACAGAAGGCGTCCGCCTATGACGATATCGGCGTGCTGGTGCAGGCGATCGTGAAGGCTGCGCGCCCGGGCGACCATGTGCTGGTGATGAGCAACGGCGGCTTCGGCGGCGTACATCAGAAGATCCTGGACGCACTGGCGCAATGATTCTCTACCTGCACGGCTTCCGCTCGTCGCCGCAGTCGTTCAAGGCGCGTATTCTGGCGCAGAGGATGCAGGCGCTCGGCCGTTCGTCAGAGTATGAATGTCCGCAGCTGCCGGCATCGCCGCGCGAAGCCGTCGCGCTGGCGCGCCGCATCGCCGGCGGCGCAAAGCCCGAAGAACTCACGCTGATCGGCTCGTCGCTGGGCGGCTACTACGCTACGCATCTCGCCGAAGCGCTAGGCTGCCGCGCGGTGCTGCTCAATCCTGCCGTGCAGCCGCCGCGCGACCTGGAGAAATATGTCGGCGTCACGACCGCCTATCATTCGGACGAGCGCTTCGAGTTCAAGCATGCATATATTGATGAACTGAAATCGCTGGCAGTGGAAAGAATCAGCTTGCCGCAGCGCTACTTTTTGATTGCCGCAACTGGCGATGAAGTGCTCGACTGGCAGGAAATGGTGGCGCATTATCCGGGAGCGCGGCACATCGTCATCAACGGCAGCGATCACGGCATTTCCGAATTCGAGGCATATGCCGACCGTGTCTTGCAGTTCTGCGGCATCGAGACTGGGTCGTCGCAGTGACCGCACGTTCCCTGACGCATGCGCGCTGGAGCGCGCATGTCAATGCCGTGCGTCCGGAACCGGCCATACGCGGCTGGCTGGTGGACGACATGTCGCTGACACAAAAGCTGTCGCACCGCGGGCAGTTTCGCGTGCAGCGCCTGCGCCAGGCGCGCGGCCCGTGCCTGCGGGATGAATATGCATTCGCGGGCTTGCCGCGTCCGCTGCAGGTGCAGGAGAGGGATGTGCTGCTGCGCTGCGACGGCCGGCCGGTCGTCTTCGCGCATACCGTCGTGCCTCTGGACGCGAGCGCGGCCGACTGGCCTTGCTTCGGCACTCTCGGCGAGCGCTCGCTCGGCACCACGCTGTTCGGCGATCCGCGCGTGGTGCGCGGCAGGCTGCATTATGCAAGGCTGCCTGCGCAGCATCCGCTGACCCGGCGCGCAAGCCGCGCACTCGAAGGGCAAGTATTTGCATCGCCGCTGTTTGCGCGCCGATGCCTGTATCAAAGAAACAAAGGCGTGCTGCTGGTGACCGAAGTCTTTCTTCCCGCCATCGCCGACCTCGAACCGTCCCAGGGCAGATGCCAGGGCGACACAACGAATCAAAACGCTGACATACGCTGACAAGCGAAGCCATCCATGAATCTATTTTTTGAAGAGTCCGGCGATTTCAAGGCCGGCGCGGTTCTTTCCCAGCAAGGCGAGGCCTATCAGGTCGAGATGCAATCCGGCAAGCGGACCAAGGTCAAGGCGCGCGATGTGCTGCTGCAGTTCTCCTCGCCCGACCCCGTGCAGCTGCTGGCCGATGCCAAGACCATCGCCGAGGAAATCGATCTGGATTTCCTGTGGGAAGTCGCCGGCCAGGAGGAATTCGGATTCGCCGAACTTGGTACCGAATATTTCGGTCACGACCCCAAGCCGCATGAAGCGGCCGGCCTGCTGCTGCGCCTGCATAACGCACCCATCTATTTCTACAAGAAGGGCAAGGGACGCTACAAGGCGGCGCCGGAGGATTCGCTGAAGGCGGCGCTGGCGGGCATCGAAAAGAAGAAGCAGCAAGCCCTGATCCAGGCGCAGTACGTGGAAGAGCTGAAGGCCGGCCGCCTTCCGGAGAGCTTCAAGCCCATCGTGATGCAGCTGCTGTTCAAGCCCGACAAGAACGGCATCGAATACAAGGCGCTGGACGCCGCCTGCTCGGAACTGCAGACCACGCCGCAGCGCCTGATGCTTGCCGTCGGCGGCCTCGACTCGGCAAAGCAGCTGCACATGATGCGCTTCCTGCAGGAGTATTTTCCCAAGGGCACGGGCTTTCCGTCCATCGCCATTCCGCAGGTATCGCAGCCATTGCCGGTGGCGGAGGTCAAGGCCTTTTCCATCGATGACGTCACCACGACCGAGATCGACGATGCCCTGTCGGTGACGGATCTGGGCGACGGCAAGGTCCGCGTCGGCATTCACATCGCTGCGCCGGGGCTGGGCATCCATCGCGGCGATGCCATCGATGCCATTGCCCGCCAGCGCATGTCGACCGTCTACATGCCCGGCGACAAGATCACGATGCTGCCCGATGAATTGGTCGATGCCTTCACGCTGGGCGAGGGCCGCAACTGTCCCGCACTGTCGCTGTATGCCACGCTCGATACCGC
The DNA here is from genome assembly GCF_015352985.1 of Noviherbaspirillum malthae. Classification (GTDB taxonomy): domain Bacteria; phylum Pseudomonadota; class Gammaproteobacteria; order Burkholderiales; family Burkholderiaceae_D; genus Noviherbaspirillum; species Noviherbaspirillum malthae. The sequence continues at coordinate 294,111 of NZ_JACYXF010000001.1, forward strand.
CGACTGGTCGGTCATCTCCACCGAAACGCGTGCCGAGGCGGTGCCGATTGCAGCCAACCTGCGCCACAACGACCTCGATGCGCTGGTGACCGAAGAGAATCTCGCTGCGGGTGCCGGCGACTATCCGCACAAGAGCGATATCGCGCTGCTGTGGCAATGGGCGCAGGTGCTCGAGCAGGGCCGCATGGTCAAGCGCGAGAGTTTCGGTCTCAAGCCGGAGCAGAACAACCGCGTCGACTTCAATTTCTATGTCGAGGACGATATCGTGTCCATCGTGCGCCGCAAGCGCGGCGCGCCGCTCGACAAGATCGTGGCCGAACTGATGATCTTCGCCAACAGCACCTGGGGCAAGCTGATGCACGACCACGGCGTGCCCGGCATCTACCGCAGCCAGGGCGCCTCCGGCGGCGGATGGGCCGCCAAGATGCAGGTGCGCATGGTCACCCATGCGGCGCCGCACCAGGGACTGGGCGTCGACCAGTATGCCTGGAGCACCTCGCCGCTGCGCCGCTATACCGACCTCGTCAACCAGTGGCAGATCCTGGCCTGCATCGAACACGGCGTGACCGCGCCGCTGGCGGCGCCTTTCAAGCCCAAGGACGCCGACCTGTTCGCCGTCGTGTCTGCCTTCGACGCCGCCTACGGCGCCTATGCCGACTTCCAGAACAACATGGAGCGCTTCTGGTGCCTGCGCTGGCTGTCGCAGGAGAACGCCAAACATGTCGACGCGGTCGTGCTCAAGGATGAGGTTCTCAGGCTGGTTGACATTCCGCTCATCATCCGCCTGCCCGGCATGCCGCAGGCCGCGCGCGGCACTCAGGTCAAGCTGGACCTGATCCGCTGGGATGAGGTCGACCTGCATATCGAGGCGCGCCTGATCGAACTGACAAGCGCCACCGTGCCGGAAGTTGAAAGTACGGAAACCATCGAGGGCGAAATTGCCACAAGCGAGACGGAAGCAGGCGCCGAGTCTGTTTCTGAGTGAAAAAGAGCGGTTGGGCGGGGCCGGCTTTATCGTAAAATCCCAAGCTCCTGCAATCGCTTTTTCCTAGCTGCGTGAAGTTACTTTTTCCACAAAACCGCACCCTGTCGATCGCCATCGCGGCTTCCGTGCTGGTGCACGGGGCGCTGCTGGCGGTGCGGTTCGCGGCCCCCGACGCCTTCAAGTTCAAGCCGGCTGACCCTGGCCTCGAAGTCATCCTGGTCAATGCCAAGCACGACCGCGCGCCGCTGAAGGCCGAGGCGCTCGCCCAGGCCAACCTCGACGGCGGCGGCAATGCCGAAGCCGGACGCTCGACGTCGCCGCTGCCCGACATGCGGCGCAGCGAAGACGGCGACGGCATGAAGACCATGCAGCGTCGCATCGAGGAACTGGAGAAGCAGCAGCGCATGCTGACCCAGATGAACAAGAAGTCCAAGGTGACGTCGCCGCCGAGCAAGGAGCAGCCCCATCCTCAGGTCGCCCAGCCCCAGCCGAACGCCGCCGATGCTGCCGAAAACGCCAAGGAAATCCTGCGGCGCGAGGCGGAAATCGCCAAGCGCATCGAAGACGAGAACAAGCGTCCGAAAAAAACCTTCATCTCGCCCAGCACGCGTGAAGTCGGCTACGCGATGTACTTCAACAGCGTGCGCGAGAAGATCGAAAAGGTCGGCACCGTCAATTTCCCGCAGAAGGACGGCAAGAAGATGTACGGCGAACTGACGCTGTCGATTTCCATCTTCCAGGACGGCAGCATCTACGTGAACGACAAGGACGAGGGCATCGCCGTCGAGCGGTCTTCCGGCAATCCGGCGCTCGATGACGCGGCCCGCCGCATCGTGCGCCGCGCCGCGCCGTTCGGTGCCTTCGCCAAGAACATGCGGTCGAGCGACAAGGAAGACGTGTGGGTCATGACCACCCGCTTCAAATTCACAAGAGAAAACGCGCTTGAAGCGGAAATGCAGGGAGGCAGTCATTGAGCGCAGCAGACCGTTACGGCGTGATCGGCAATCCGGTCGCGCACAGCAAATCGCCGGATATCCACGCGGCCTTCGCCAAACAGACGGCGCAGGCGCTGAGCTATGAACGGCTGCTCGCGCCGCTCGACGGTTTCGCGTCGACTGTGCGAAATCTGGTAGAGCAGGGCTTCAAGGGCGCCAATGTCACCGTGCCGTTCAAGCTTGAGGCCTTTGCGCTGGCAGACGTATTGAGCGAGCGCGCCGAGGCCGCGGGTGCGGTCAATACCCTGAAATTCGAAGGCGGCGGGATTGCCGCTGACAACACCGACGGCGTCGGTCTCGTCACCGACATCGTGGTCAATGCCGGCGTGGCGATGCGCGGCAAGCGCATCCTGCTGCTGGGCGCCGGCGGCGCCGCGCGCGGCGTGGTGCTGCCCATCCTGGCGGAGTCGCCGGAGCAGCTGGTAATCGCCAACCGCACCGAATCGAAAGCGGCGGAACTGGCGGCGCAATTTTCCGGCAAGGGAGCTGTCGCGGCCAGCGATTTTCCGTCGCTGCAGAGCCGCTTCGATGTGATCATCAATGCTACGTCGGCCAGCCTGTCGGCCGACCTGCCGCCGGTGCCGGCATGCGTGTTCGGCGAAAGCTGCCTGGCCTATGACATGATGTACGGGCCGGCGCCGACAGTCTTCATGGCTTTCGCGCAACAGCACGGCGCGGCGACGCGAGACGGACTCGGCATGCTGGTGGAGCAGGCCGCCGAATCCTTTCATGTCTGGCGCGGCGTGCGTCCCGATACCCGGACGGTATACGCCGACCTGCGCTCCAAGCTCTGAGCGCCATGAAATTCCTGCGCAAACTGCTGCTGTGGCTGATCGTCACGCCGATCCTCGTCGTGCTCGCGATGCAGCTGTATTTTCTTGTGCAGATCTGGTGGTGGATCGATCACAACCCCGGTTCGACCAGCTTCATGAACCGGCAGCTTGCGGTGCTGCGCGAAAAGAATCCGGATGCCAGGCTCAAGCACAAGTGGGTGCCGTACGACCGCATATCGAACCACCTGAAGCGGGCCATCATTGCCGCCGAGGACTCGAATTTTTCCGAGCATGAAGGTGTGGACTGGGAGGCGATGCAGAAGGCCTATGAAAGAAACACCAGGAAGGGCAAGGTCATCGCCGGCGGTTCCACCATCACCCAGCAGCTCGCCAAGAACCTGTTCCTGTCCGGCGAGCGCAGCTACCTGCGCAAGGCCCAGGAAGTGATCATTACCTACATGCTTGAAAACCTGATGGACAAGGAAAGGATCTTCGAGATCTACCTGAACGTCGTCGAATGGGGCGTCGGCGTGTTCGGCGCGGAAGCCGCAGCCCAGCATTACTACGGCGTGCCGGCCGCCAGCCTGAACGCTTACCAGGCCGCGCGGCTGGCGGTGATGCTGCCGCGCCCGCGCTTCTACGACAAGAACCGCAACTCCGCCTACCTCGCGCGGCGCACGGATCTGATCCTGCGGCGCATGGGTGCGGCGGCGCTGCCCTAGCACTGCCGCGGCGACCGGTATGAACCATCGCAAAGCCTGCTTCGACTTGCCCGCAACTCGCTTGCCTGCCGTCGCCTATCTCAGTACACTTGCGGAGTTTTCATTTCCGGAGACCCGTCTTGGGTAGTCCCAGTACACATAGTCGACCGTCGGATGGCGGTCAACCGGCGAGTTAGCGCTGCCCTTGCATCTCCAGCGTCTACTCGCCACACAAGCTGGTGGGCGGACGCGTCATGGCCAATCCCGTGGCCGCGTTCCCTGAAAAATCAATCAGCCTGCGGTCATCCCCGCAGGTGGCTGTAGCCTGACAGAGGCCGCAGCCGGGAGAGCACATGATTAATGTATTCGTCTTGCAGAACGGGCGCCTGAACCAGGTCAATATTGAATCCCGGAACGACCTGGAAAAGGCGGCGCCGGTATGGGTCGATCTGACCGATCCCAACGATGAAGAACGCGCGTGGGTCAAGAGCATCTACGGCGTGACGCTGCCCGGTGAAGACGAAGTCAAGGACATCGAAGCCTCGGCCCGTTATTACGAAGCCGAGAACGGCGATCTGCACCTGCGCACCGACTTCCTGCTGGAAGAAGACGACGGACCTTCGCGTGTCGTCACCGTGGCCTTTATCCTGGCGCGCAACATGCTGTTTTCAGTGCATAACGACGACCTGCCGGTATTCCGGCTGGTGCGCATGCGCGCGCGTTCGCGCCCCGGTTCGATCGGCGATTACAAGGATGTGCTGCTCGACCTGTACGCCACCGATGCCGAGTATTCCGCGGATGCGCTGGAAGGCATCTATCAAAGTCTCGAAGAAGTCAGCCGGCGCGTGCTGCAGAAGCAGCTGACCGACCAGAATGCCGCCGATGCCCTTAGCTCGATTGCGCAGGAAGAGGACTTGAACGGACGCATCCGCCGCAACATGATGGATACGCGCCGCGCCGTCAGCTTCCTGATGCGCGGACGGCTGCTCAATACCGAGCAGTTCGAAGAAGCGCGCCAGATCCTGCGCGACATCGAATCGCTGGACGGCCATACCGCCTTTCTCTTCGACAAGATCAACTTCCTGATGGATGCCACCGTCGGCTTCATCAACATCAACCAGAACAAGATCATCAAGATCTTCTCAGTGGCCAGCGTCGCCTTCCTGCCGCCGACCCTGATCGCCAGCATCTACGGCATGAACTTCCGCGTCCTGCCGGAACTGAACTGGAGCATGGGGTATCCGTTTGCGCTGACCCTGATGCTGGGCAGCGCGATTGCGCCGTTCTGGTATTTCCGCCGCCGCGGCTGGCTGAACTGATCCGCTACCGTTGAAGGTTGTGCCATGCCGGCGCCTCAGCGCCGGCATGGCTTTCAAGCTTGTGGGTTAGGCTTGAGCGATTTTCCCGAAAGCCTCGCGCGCCGCCTCGACGGTGGCGCCGATCGCCGCGTCGTCATGCGCGGCCGAGACGAAGCCGGCTTCAAACGCCGACGGTGCAAGATAGACGCCGAGATCCAGCATCGCATGGAAGAAGCGGTTGAACTTCTCCTTGTCGCACGCCATGATTTCCTTGAAGCTGGCAGGCACCTTTTCGCCGAAGTAGAGACCGAACATGCCGCCGACCGCATCCGCGCAGAAGGCGACTCCTGCTTCTGCGGCTGCCTCCGACAGACCCTGCGCCAGCTTCGCCGTCTGCGCCGACAGCGATTCGTAGAAGCCCGGCTGCTGGATCAGCTTGAGGGTGGCCATGCCTGCCGCGACCGCTACCGGATTTCCCGACAGCGTGCCGGCCTGGTACACCGGTCCCATCGGCGCGAGGAAATTCATCAGTTCCTTGCGGCCGCCGAACGCCGCCACCGGCAGGCCGCCGCCGATCACCTTGCCGAGCACCGTCAAGTCGGGCGTGATGCCGTACATGCCCTGCGCGCCGGTCAGGCCGACGCGGAAACCGCACATGACTTCGTCGAAGATCAGCACCGCGCCGTGCCGGCTGCACAGGCGCCGCATGGTTTGCAGGAATGCCTCCGTGGCGCGCACCAGGTTCATGTTGCCCGCGACCGGCTCCACGATGACGCAGGCGATCTGGTCACCCATCCGGCCGAACACTTCCTCGAGCTGCTGCGCATCGTTGTAGTCGAGCACCAGCGTATGCTTGGCGAAATCCTCGGGTACGCCCGCCGATGTCGGGTTGCCGAAGGTGAGCAGGCCGCTGCCGGCCTTGACCAGCAGGGAATCGGCATGGCCGTGATAGCAGCCTTCGAACTTGATGATCTTGTCGCGGCCAGTCGCGCCGCGCGCCAGTCGCAGCGCGCTCATCGCCGCTTCGGTGCCGCTCGAAACCAGACGCACCTGTTCCACCGACGGAAGAATGCGGCAGATCTCTTCCGCCATCACGATCTCGCCTTCGGTCGGCGCGCCGAAGCTCAGGCCGCGGGCGGCGGCTTCCTGCACCGCCCGGATCACGTCCGGATGCGAATGCCCGACGATGGCCGGTCCCCAGGAGCCGATGTAGTCGATGTAGCGCTTGTCATCGGCGTCCCAGAAGAAGGGGCCGTCGGCGCGGGTAATGAAGCGCGGCGTGCCGCCGACCGAGCGGAAGGCGCGTACCGGGGAATTGACGCCGCCCGGCGTGGTCGTCTGCGCACGGGCAAACAGGGTGTCGTTCTTTGAAGTCATACGTTCAACGGTGATTAGGAGGATTTGGTGTCGGCGTCGGATTCGCGTGCCCAGAAGTAACGGTCGGGCGTGAGCTTGCCCATGCCCAGACGGTGCGCATTCGACAGTGCGGCGTAGGTGAATTCCTGGGCTTCGAATACCGCTTCGGGCACGTCGACGCCGTTGGCGAGCAGGGCGGCGATCGTGGCCGACAGGGCGCTGCCGGCGCCGCTGAACGATCCGGGCAGGCGCTGCCAGGCATCCTGGCGCACCGCTCCCGATTCGTCGAACAGCGTATTGCTGACTTCATGCACGTCGCCGGGCGTGCCGGTGATGAGCAGGTATTCGCAGCCCATTTCGATGACCTTCATGACGTCGGCCAGCATGACGTCCTCGGAAGCCGGTTCGCGCCAGCTTTCGGCGAAGCGCCCCAGCTCCATGGCCGATGCGAGGAACAGGGTGGTCTGGGGAATCAGCAGCTCGCGGATGGCGATCAGCATGTCTTCGCTGTCCTGTCCCTGGTCCGGCATGGCCGCCAGAAACGGATCGAGAATCAGCGGAACGTCAGGGTAGTCGGAAACGACTTCGGCAATGACCGACACGTTTTCTATGCTGGAAACGGCGCCGACCTTGAAGGCGGCCACCGGCATGTCTTCCAGGATGACGCGCGCCTGGTCCGCGACCCAGTCGGCATCGATGGGCTGCACATCCTCGATGCGCGCGGTATCGCCGATCAGGATGGACGTGACCACGGAAAGACCGTGGCACCCCATGGCCGCGAACGAAGCGAGATCAGCCTGGATACCGAATGCGCCCACCGGATCGGTTGCGCCGAAGGTCAGTATCAGGGGAGGAGTTTGGTTTTGCACGGCGGGTAGATTAAGATATGCGACTTTGCATTTTACTTGATTGAAGGGCAGTCAACTGTGAGCAACGCGACACCGAACGAGGAATTCAAGACCTGGATGTGCCTGATCTGCGGCTGGGTATACGACGAGGAAGCCGGCTTGCCCGACGAAGGCATCGCTCCCGGCACGCGCTGGGCCGACGTGCCGATGAACTGGACCTGTCCGGAGTGCGGCGCGCGCAAGGAAGATTTTGAAATGGTAGCAATTTGATATTGTCTTTAATCAATATCAAATTTCCACGAAGTAATTCGTCATGATTCTCCATGGCAATGGTATGGTCGATTTCGTTTTCGCATAAATACCACGTTGCAAAAAAATCAACGGTAATATTGTTCTAAAGCATCTTGCTTTTTGTTAAAGTTGGATTCTATTTCGGCGAACGGCAAACGAGATTAGCTCATGACAACATCCGTGGAGAACAGCAGTCTCAAGATCATGGTGATCGACGACAGCAGCACCATTCGTCGGTCAGCAGAGATCTTTCTCGGACAGGCCGGGTATCAGGTGGTTCTTGCAGACGACGGTTTCGACGCGCTTGCAAAGATGAACGACCATCGTCCGGCCCTCATCTTCTGCGACATTCTGATGCCCCGGCTGGACGGCTATCAGACCTGCGCGCTGATCAAGAAAAGCTCCCGCTTTCATTCCACCCCGGTCATCATGCTGTCGTCGAAAGACGGCCTCTTCGACCGCGCGCGTGGCGCGATGGTCGGCTCCGATGCCTATCTCACCAAGCCGTTCACCAAGGACAGCCTGCTCAAGACGGTGCGCGAACACACGGCGCCCGCGCTTGCGCGGTAATTTTTCAGCTTCAAAGGTAAAAGAATGCCCATACAGAAAATTCTTGTGGTGGACGACTCTCCAACCGAGCGTTACTTCCTGACCGACATTCTCATCAAGAATGGTTTTTCGGTTTCCACCGCGGAGAGCGGCGAAGAGGCATTGCTCAAGGTCAAGGCCGACAAGCCGCAGCTGATCCTGATGGATGTCGTGATGCCCGGGCAGAACGGTTTCCAGATCACCCGCTCCATCGCACGCGATCCCGAAACCCAGGAAGTGCCGATCATCATCTGCACCAGCAAGGGACAGGAAACCGACCGCATCTGGGGACTTAGGCAAGGCGCGCGTGACTATATCGTCAAGCCTGTGAATCCCCAGGAGCTTCTGTCCAAGATCGCCGCGCTTGGCTGAGCCTGCCATGAGCGAGTCTTCTCTGGACAGCAGACCCCGGGCCGCACTGAAGGAGAGCGACGGCGGCGCGCGCCGCAATCGCCTTCGCGAATTCCAGGCTCAGCTGGTCGAGCGCATGCAGGCCGCCAGCAGCGGCGCGCAGACCCAGGCCAGCAAGCTCGGCGTGATGATCGGCGAAACGCGCTGGCTGCTCAATCTGCAGGAGGCGGGCGAGATCGTCTCCGTCGGCGCGGTGACGCCGGTTCCGCTCACCAGGGACTGGTTCCTGGGCCTGATCAATGTCCGGGGCAACCTTGTCAGCGTGATCGACCTGGCGCGTTTTCGCGGCATGGCGGCCACGCCGGTGGAGAAGGACAGCCGGGTCATCGCATTCGCGCCTTCCCTGTCGTTCAACTGCGGCCTCCTGGTGTCGCGCGTGATGGGCCTGCGCAATGTCGCCGACATGGAAATACAGGCGCAGCCGCAGGCACCTTCCGCAGACAGTCCCTGGATAGCGCAGCGCTATCTGGACCGTGATTCCCACGTCTGGAACGAACTCAATCTTTCTTTAATCGTGCAGGATCCGCAATTCCTGCAGATCGGTGTCTGAAGCGGCCTGCGCAACAACGTATGCCCGCCTTTCACCCCATTCCGTAATTCGAGGAGACCCCGCAATGGCGTTCAAAGTACCGTTCATGTCGAAAGAGAAGAAGCAGGACTCCAACGACGATGCCGTCACGGTTGCTGCATTCACGATAGACAGCACGCCCGCCGGGGCCGATTTTTCCATGCCCGATGCCGCGCCGTATTCGCCGGGCGGTGCGCAGCCGCACGCTCAGGTCCGTGCCGCTGCTGCGGAGCGCAGCATGAATGCAACCTTCATCGGAGACGCGCTGCAGAAGGGCGGTGACATCCGCCTGCCGTTCATCGGCAACCTGCCCCTGCAGCAGCAGGTGCGGCTGCTGCTCGGCACGCTGGGCGCCTCTCTGGTACTGGGCGCCGGCTTCGTCTGGATCAATTCGAATCATTCCTCGCTGACCTCGACGCAGACGCAGATCGCCGGCGACGCACTGATGCATTCGCAGCGCGTCGGCAAGGCCGCGCCCAACGCGATTCAGGGCAATCTGGCGGCGTTCAAGCAGCTCGAGGAGAGCCGCCGCGAATTCAATCGCGACCTGAGCGTGCTGCTGAACGGCGGCGACTACCAGGGCCGCGACGTCTCCGCGCCAAGCGCGGAAATGGAATATCTGCTGAAGGAAACACAGAAGGTCTGGGCAAGCTCGGACAAGGCAGCCGAAACCATCCTCAAGCTCAAGGAAGAGCTGACCGGTTTCGGCACCACGCTGCAGAAGCTGAACAGCCTGTCGCCGGTGCTGCTCGAATTGACGGAACAGATCGCCACCCTCAAGGCGCAGGGCGGCGCCACGCCGCGCGAGATTTCCGCCGCCGGCCAGCTTGTGATGCTGACCCAGCGCCTGGGCCGCAGCGCCAATGAATTCCTGACTTCCGAGGGCGTGAATCCGGAGACCGCCTTCCTGCTCGGCAAGGACACCAACACCTTCCGCGACATCACCGACGGCTTCCTCGCCGGCAGCGACGTGCTGCGTCTGGGTGCAACCAAGGATGCCGACACCCGTGAAAAACTGGAAGAGCTGAAGAAGGTCTTCGCCGAGTACCAGGAATCGGTGGCGGCGATCCTCGGCAACCTGCAAAACTTCATCGCCGCGAAACAGTCCGAACAGCTGATCTTCGCCGAAAACGAAACCCTCAAGCAGCGCATTACCAACCTGCAGAATGCCTACCGCGGAGAGGAGGATGCGCAGCACTGGTCTTCATGGCTGATGACGGTGAGCGCCGTAACGGCCCTGCTGTCCGCGCTCGGCATTGCACTGGTGCTGCTGCAGGATAGCCGCAACCGCACCAAGGAAGCGGACCAGCGCCGCCAGGAAGCGGAAGAGCAGCGTCTGCAGGCGATCCGGCAGGAAGAGGAAGCCAAGCAAGCCAACGACCAGAACCAGGCGGCGATTCTGCGCCTGATGAACGAATTGCAGGAAGTCGCCGACGGCGACCTCACGATCCAGGCAACCGTGTCCGAAGACATCACCGGCGCCATCGCCGACTCGGTGAACTACACCGTGGAGGAATTGCGCGGACTGGTAGGACGCGTTACCAAGACGGCCGAACAGGTTACCGCCGCATCCAACCAGGCGCAGACGATTTCCAGCGAACTGATGCAGGCGTCGCAGAAGCAGTCCCGCGAAATCCAGGAAACCGGCCAGGCGGTGCTGGAAATGGCGGTGCAGATTACCGACGTTTCGCGTTCCGCGACCGAGTCGGCAGAGGTTGCGCGCCAGTCGGTGTCCGCAGCCGAGCAGGGCGCACGCGCGGTGGAAGATGCGATCAAGGGTATGAACGAGATCCGCGAACAGATCCAGGAAACCTCCAAGCGCATCAAGCGTCTCGGCGAATCGTCGCAGGAGATCGGGGAAATCACCGAGCTGATCTCCGACATTACCGAACAGACCAACGTGCTGGCGCTCAATGCGGCGATCCAGGCCGCATCGGCCGGCGAGGCGGGACGCGGCTTCTCGGTGGTTGCCGAAGAAGTGCAGCGCCTGGCGGAACGTTCCGGCGAGGCGACCAAGCAGATCGGCGCGCTGGTGCGCACGATTCAGACCGATACGCACGACGCCGTGGCCGCGATGGAAAAATCCACCCAGGGCGTGGTCGAGGGAGCCAAGCTGTCCGACGCCGCCGGCGCCGCGCTGTCCGAGATCCGCAGCGTCTCGAACCGGCTCGCCGACCTGATCCAGAGCATTTCCGCCGCCACCGAGCAGCAGGCCACATCGGCCAATGGCGTGGCGCAGAGCATCCAGAACATCCTGAACGTCACCGAGCAGACGCAGCAGGGCACCAGGCAGACCACCGACTCGATTCGCGAACTGTCCAAGCTGGCCGAGGAACTCAAGAACTCCGTGTCGCGATTCCGTGTGTCCGCCTGACGTCCCCGGGCGACCGACTTCTGCATTGCCGTTCATGCCTGAAACGGAAACATCGTTATCGCGTTATCGTCGTGCGGCGCGCTCGCTGCGAGCGCGCCCATTCAAGTTGCATCGCGGTGAAGCCGCGCGACCCACCGCTTTTTGACCCCGCGAGGCAGTCATGACTACCTTTTCCTCCCTCTCACCGCAAGAAGCCAGGGAAACCTTCGACACCGGCCCGCTATCGTGGGTCATGGGAGAGATCCGCGAAGCATTGAACCGGTCCAGGGAATCGCTGCGTGAAGCTTCCGCGCAAGAGGCGGGCGTGCAGACCACGGCGTTGCGCCATGCCAAAAGCTATCTGCATCAGGCGCACGGCGCGCTGCAGATCGTCGATGTGGACGGCGTCGCCATCATCACCGAAACCGTGGAAGACCTGCTCGACCGCGCCGACAGCGGCCAGCTGACGATGAGCCCCGAACTGGCCGGCGTGATCGGCAACGCCTACCAGGCGCTGGTCGAGTATCTGGATGAACTGCTGGCAGGCTTGCCGCATCAGCCGGTGCGGCTGTTTCCCTATTACCGGACTCTGCTGGAAGCGCGCGGCGCCGAACGCATCCACCCGGCGGACCTGTTCTTTCCCAATCTCGCCGTTCGTCCCAGCTTTCCCGCGGCCACCCCCCCGGGCGAGGTACAGCCGGCTCACTATACCGGGCTGCGCCAGCGCTTCGAAAAGGCCCTGCTGCCTTTTCTAAAGAGCAGCGACCGCAGTGCCGAGCTGGCCAATGCCGCCGTCATGCGCGACGTGGTGGGGGAGATCGAAAACCTGCAGGCAAATCCGCAGGCGCGGGCGTTCTGGTGGGTCATGCACGGGCTGGCGGAAGCGGTTGCCGCCGACCAGATTCCGAATGAAATCTACGTCAAGCAGCTCTTCGCGCGCATCAACCTGCAGATCCGGCGCCTGTGCCAGGGTTCGTCCAGCATCGCGGAACGCCTGCTGCGCGATGCACTGTTTTTCATCGCCCGCATCAAGGAACCCGCCGAGCGCGGCAGGCAGATTCGCGAAACCTATCAGCTCGACGGGCTTGTGCCGGCCGATTATGAAAAGAAGCGCTACGGACAGGTGGACCCGGATATTCTGGCCGGTGCCAGGGAAAGACTGTCCCAGGCAAAGAACATCTGGAACCGCATCGCCGGCGGCGATGCCGGCATGGCCGATACCTTCGAGCATGAAATGCGCATGCTTGCCGATGCCGGCTCCCGTCTCAATTCCGCGCCGCTGTCGAAGCTGCTGCGCGAACTCAAGGGCATTGCTCGCCACGCGGCACACGCCAGGCCGGGTGAGATGCTCGGCCTGGAAATGGCGACCAGCCTCCTGTTCGTCGAAAACTCGCTGAACCAGATCGGACACCTGCCCGACAACTTCGCCGAGCGCGCCGACGCCATGACCGCGCGCCTGCTCGCCGTGGTCACCGGCGAGCAGCCGGTGCAGCCGGCCACATGGCTGGACGACATGTCGCGCCAGGCGCTGCAGCAGCAGACCATGACTGCGCTGGCAGGCGAAATGCAGGGCAATCTGCGCCAGGTCGAGAAAATGCTGGACGAGTTTTTCCGCGACCCCGCGCAGCATGAAGCCCTCGCTCAGCTTGCCCAGCTCGACCAGATGCTGCATCAGATCGAGGGCGCGATGGCCGTCCTCGACCAGCACGATGCCATGCAGGCGGTCCGCCATACGCGCGAGGCGGTGCGGCGCTTTCAGCCGGCGGGCGAAGCCGGCACGCATGCGGCCGATGTCGAGGAATTCCAGCATGTGGCCCAAAATATCGGCGCGCTCAGTTTCTTCATCGAGACACTGCAGCACCAGCCGGACAATGCAGGAAAGCGCTTCACTTTCGACCAGGAAAAGGGCCTGTTTCGCGCCAACCTGATTGAGCAGGGCGGCAAGCAAACCGCCGAGCAGGCGGAGAGCGAGGCTGTGCACGCTGCAGCGGATGCGCCGATCCTCGACGCCGGTACCGGCGACACGACGAGCGAAATGCCGCTATCGACGGTGGAAGACGAGCTGGCCTTCCACCAGCAGAAATCGGCCGAGATTGCCATGTCGCTGAGCGCCGAGCCGGACAACCAGGCATTGCAGGCGCAGCTCAAGGAGTCGCTTGAAAAGATCAGGATGGATGCCACCCTGGTCGACAATCCGGAAGCCAACGACCGCGCCCAGGCCGGCATTGATGCGCTGAAGCGGCCGGATTTCGCGGAGTCGACCGAAGCGCTGGCCGAGATCATCACCGCCACCGTGCCGGCGATGCCCGCAAGCGAAGCGCTGCCGCCCGTCATTGCTCCGGCGACGGACGAGGCCATCGATGCCGAACTGCTGGAAATCTTCCTGATGGAAGCCGAAGAGGTCCTGGGCGCGGTGCGCGAGACCATGCCGGAAGCCCGCAACCAGCCGAGCAACCAGGAACACCTGACGACCTTGCGCCGGTCTTTCCATACGCTCAAGGGCAGCGGACGCATGGTCGGCCTGACGGCCTTCGGCGAAGCGGCCTGGAGCATCGAGCAGGTGCTGAACCTGCGTCTGGCGGAATCCCGCGGCGGCGACCCTGAGCTGTTCGGCCTTCTCGACAAGGCGGCGGAAGTGCTCGACGCCTGGGTTCGGGACCTCAAATTGCACGGCAGGTCTGCCCGCACGCCGGATGCGATCGTGGCCGCCGCCGAGCGCATCAAATCCGGCGGACAGTTCCACTACGAAGAGACGGGGGAAGCTGCGGTAGAGGAAGACGCAGTGGAAACGGCAGTAACGGCAGACGAAGCACCCTTGGCAGCAGCGCAGGCCGAAGAGCAGGAATCGTTCGGCGATCACGCTGAGCAGCCGGATCAGGCGCCGGCGTCCGAACAGATGCCGGGCCCTGCGGAAACCGCAGTTGCCCTCGATTGCGCAGAAACCTTCGAGACCGGGCGGACTGCTGCGATGGAATTCGTGCCGCTGCCGGGCGAGCACGACCTCGCGGACGCCGACTTGGATGTCTCCCAGCTTGAGCTGCAGCAAGAAGTCGAGCTTGCGTCTGCCTTGCCTGATTTCGGAGCGGAAGTTTCAGCCGCCGATAGCGCCAATACCCTTGAATCCGAACAGATTGCCATCCCCGAGGAGCCGGAGGAACTGCAGCTGTCCGATGCGGAACTGCTGGCGCAGTTCGGCGACATGAATGCGCCGGCGGCAGCGCAAACGGAGGTGGCAGCAGAGGAAAGCGGTGATGCAGCGGCGGACATGCTTGCGGATGCGCCTTCTGTCGAACCGCCGGACGCGCCGGCGCCGCAGTTGGCGGAAGACACGCCTTTGGCGGCGGGAGCGGAAGTCATCAGTTTTCCCACCGTGCATCCGCCCCAGCCGCGGAACAACGATAACGTCAAGCGCATCGGCGACCTGGAAATCAGCGTGCCGCTGCACAATATCTATCTCGCGGAAACCGACGAACTGGTGCGCGTGCTGGCGCAGGACATCGCCGAATGGAGCCATGAACCCGACCGCGCCGTGAGCGTGCAGTCGGTGCATGCCGCGCATTCGCTGGCCGGCAGTTCGGCCACCGTCGGATTCACCGCGCTGCATGAGCTTGCGCATGCGCTGGAAATGGTCCTGCAATTCCTGATGCGCAAGCCGGTGAAGCTGCAATCCCATGAGTTTGCGGTCCTGTCGGAAAGCATCGACCGCCTCAAGCTGATGCTGCAGAAATTCGCGCTTGGCGACATGCCGGACAATCAGCCTGAGTATGTGCGTCTACTGCAAAGCCTGCGGCAGGATCTGGAATTGCGGTCCGAGATGGCCGAGCTGACAGCCGCAAGCCCGGAGACGATTCTGGCGGATGCGGAGTTGACAGAGCTGCCCGAGCTGCCTGAACTGGCGGATCTGACCCAAGACTTGCCGGCCGCGCTCGATGCCGAACACGAAATCATGGCCGAGTCGACCGCCGAGGCATCCTCGGCCTCCGCGACGGATGAAGACGCAAGTGCAGGCGGCAGCTTCACCCCGCAGCTTCGCGACGAACTCGATGCCGACCTGCTGCCTGTGTTCCTGGAAGAAGGGCGCGACATGTTCCCGCAGATGGGCACGGCGCTGCGCGGCTGGCAGGAGCGGCCCGGAGACATCGCATTGCCGCAGTCGGTGCTGCGACTGCTGCATACGCTCAAGGGCAGCGCACGCATGGCGGGCGCAATGAATCTGGGCCAGCATCTGCACGACATGGAAACCCGCATCGAGAACATCATGCATCTCGGCACGCCGGAACTGCTGGCCATCGAAGATCTGCTGATCCGTTACGACCAGGCGCTGCAGATGTTTGAACTGTTACAGCACCCGGCAGCGGAGCCGGTTTCTTCCGAAGCGGCCGCCGAAACGCAGCAGCCGCCAGTAACTGCATCGGACGAGGGCGTGGCGCTTGCGCCGCTGGTTCCTCATATGTCCCAAATGCCGTCGCCGACGCATCCGCTGATGGACAAGGCGCACAAGGGCATGGCTCAGAACCAAGGACAGGTCGTGCCTGCAGCCGCAGCGCCGCTGGTGCGAGTTCGCGCCGACATTCTCGATCGCCTCGTCAACCAGGCGGGTGAAGTCTCGATCTCCCGTTCCAGGCTGGAAAACGAAGTCGGCAGCCTGCAGCAATCGCTGTCCGAACTGACCGACAACGTCGCCCGCCTGCGCGATCAGCTTCGTGAAATCGAAATGCAGGCGGAAACCCAGATCACCTCGCGCATGGCCCACTCGGCCGACCGCGAATTCGATCCGCTGGAGTTCGACCGCTTCACCCGCCTGCAGGAATTGACCCGCATGATGGCCGAAAGCGTCAACGACGTCGGCTCAGTCCACCAGAACCTGAGCCGCACGCTCGACAGCGCAGTGGCCGATCTGTCGGCGCAGGCCCGGCTGACCCGTGAATTGCAGCAGGACCTGATGCGCGCGCGCATGGTGCAGTTCGCCAGCATCTCGGAGCGCCTGTTCCGCGTGACGCGTCAGACCGCGAAGGAAATCGACAAGCGCGTCAATCTCGACATCCGCGGCGGCGCGGTCGAAATGGATCGCGGCGTGCTGGAAAAAATGACCGGCCCGTTCGAACACCTGCTGCGCAATGCCATCGTGCATGGCGTGGAGGCGAGGGAAGCGCGCCGCGCCGCAGGCAAGCCGGAAACCGGCGAACTGCTCATCGAGGTGCGTCAGGAAGGCAATGAAGTCGTCATCCAGTTCTCCGATGACGGCCAGGGCCTCGACCTCGCCCGCATCCGTGACAAGGCAGCCAAGATCGGCCTGCTTGCCGACGATGCCCGGCTGACGGACGAGGAAGCCGGCGACCTGATCTTCCATCCCGGCTTTTCCACCGCCGAGGAAATCACCGAACTCGCCGGCCGCGGTGTCGGCATGGATGTGGTCCGTTCGGAAGCGGCGTCGCTCGGCGGCCGTGTATCGACATGGAGCGAATCGGGCAAGGGCACGCAGTTCGCCATCCGCCTGCCGCTGACGCTGGCCGTCACCCAGGTCGTGCTGCTGTCGACCGGCGGCATGACGTATGCGGTGCCATCTGTACTGGTCGAACAGGTGCAGCAGCTCAAGGCCAATGCCCTGGCGGCCGCCTACAACGACGGCGCGGTGGTGTGGCAGGGGCAGCGGGTGGCGCTGCATTACCTCTCCACGCTGCTCGGCAATACCCAGGCTTCGCCGGTGTCGCAGCAGTATTCGTCGCTGCTGATTCTCAAGAGCGGCAGCGACCGCGTGGCCGTGCATGTCGATGAAGTGATCGGTAACCGCGAGGTGGTGGTCAAGAACATCGGCCCGCAACTGTCGCGAATGGTCGGCATTGCCGGTGCGACGGTGCTCGGTTCCGGCGATATCGTCCTGATTCTCAATCCTGTTCCGCTGGCCCAGCGGCTGGCACAGGACAACTTGCGCGCTCCGCGCCTGGCGCCGGCCGACGTGCCTGATGCCTTGGGAGCGGTCGCCGAAATGCGAGCCGATCAGCCGTCGTCGCCCGACAGCGGGCCGGTGCAGGGCTTGCGCCGCCAGCCCGTGGTAATGGTGGTCGACGACTCGCTGACGGTGAGGCGCGTGACCCAGCGCCTGCTGTCACGGGAAAACTACCAGGTGGTGCTGGCCAAGGACGGCGTCGACGCACTGCAGCATCTGCAATCGATCACGCCCGACGTGATGCTGGTCGATATCGAGATGCCGCGCATGGACGGCTTTGACCTGACGCGCAATGTGCGCGGCGACGAGCGGACCCGTCACATTCCGATCATCATGATCACGTCGCGCACCGCCGAGAAGCATCGCAACTATGCGCTGGAACTGGGCGTCAACGACTATCTTGGAAAACCTTACCAGGAGGAGCGCCTGCTCGAACTGATCGCCGGTTTTGTCGGCAAGGACGCGGCGGTGGGTTGATGCCGTCCTGAAATTGCCCTGAAATTTGTCGGGCAGCCGGCAAGGCGCTGAAAAGCCCGCATGTCATTTCATGCGGGCTTTTTTATTTCAGTCGCGTGCGCTGCTTTCGTCTTCGACTTCACTTTCTTCATCGAGGTCTTCCGAGGCAACGCGCGCCTTCTTCACCACCGCATAGCGCGCCAGCGTGCGCAGGCGAGCTTCGTCATGTTGCACGACCGGCGCCGGATAGTGATGTCCGACGGCGATGCCGGCCTGCTGCAGCACCCCGGCCGGCGCCAGCCAGGGCGCATGGATATGCTTTTCCGGCAGCGCCGCGAGTTCCGGCAGGTAATGGCGGATGAACGTTCCCTGCGCATCGAACTTGCGCGACTGCGTCACCGGATTGAAGATGCGAAAGTAGGGTTGGGCATCGCAGCCGGATGACGCCGCCCATTGCCAGCCGCCGTTGTTCGACGACATTTCGTAGTCGGTCAGTTCCCGGGCAAAATAGGCTTCGCCCCGCCGCCAGTCGATGCCCAAGTCCTTGATCAGGAAGCAGGCGGTCACCATGCGCAGGCGGTTGTGCATGTAGCCGGTCAGCTTCAGCTGCCGCATCGCCGCGTCCACCAGCGGATAGCCGGTGCGGCCTTCGCACCAGGCGGCAAACAGTTCGTCCGCATGGTCGCCGCTTTCCCACTGCACCGCATCGTATTCAGGCTTGAACGCCCGCTCGGCCACGCGCGGATGATGGTGCAGCACCATGAAGTAGAAGTCGCGCCAGATCAGTTCGGACAGCCAGGTCGCCGCACCCTGGCCGCCTTCCGGCCGGCGCATCAGTTCAGCGGCCTGGCGCGCCAGACCGCGTATCGACACCGTGCCGAAGCGCAGATGCGCCGACAGGAAGGACGAGCCTTTCACCGCCGGAAATTCCCTGGCTTCATGGTAGCGCCCAAGCCGGTCGTAGAAATCCTCGAACAGCTGCTCGCCGCCGGACATGCCGGGATGGATGCCGATCTGGAGCAGGTTGGTGGGCTCGAATCCAAGCTGGGCCAGCGTCGGCACCTGGGTAGCGATGCTGGCGGGCGCGGGCGCCAGGCGGGATGCATGCGGCGCTATCGGATAGGCCTTCAGGTAAAAGTCGTCGTCTTGGGCATGCAGCTTTTTCAGCCATGCATTCTTGTAGGGCGTGAAGACGGAAAACGGCTTGCCCGCCAGCGACAGGACTTCATCCTTCTCGAAAATCGTCTGATCCTTGAAGCCGTGGAAAGCGGTGCCGTCCTTGCCGAGCGCGTCGGCGATCCGCGCATCCCGCTGCACGGCGGCCGGCTCATAGTCGTGATTCGCAAAGACCGCATCGACGGCCAGTTTCGCGGCGAGCCGCGGAATTTCCTCTTCCGCATGGCCGTGCAGCACGATCAGGTCGCCGCCCATGCCGCGCAGCGCCTCGGCAAGTTCCTTGACGCTGCTCAGAATGAATTCCACCCGGCGGTCGGCGCGCGGCAACATATCCAGGATAGCCTTGTCGAAAAGGAAGGCGCAGTAGACGGCCCGGCTTTGCCTGAGCGCATGGTAAAGCGCCGCATGATCGAAGTTGCGCAGGTCGCGGCGGAACCAGACGAGAGATCTGTCATAAGCTTGCATGAATTGCCTTTGGCCGGAAGCTGGTCCGGAGATGTTTGCGGCCCGTTTCGGGAATATCGCAGGTCAAAACTGTTAAAATGCCCATTATGGTTAAACCAAGCAAGTCACGCACGAGTTCTCTGACTCCCGGCAGCGCCCGGGGAGTGGCCGGCTATTCCGCATCGACGGATGAGGCGCCCGCCGCCCAGTTCACTCTCGCAGACCATTTCTTAATCGCCATGCCATCGATGCTCGATCCGGTATTCGGCGGCACCGTCGTGTATATCTGCGAGCACAATACCGACGGCGCGCTTGGCGTCATTGTCAACAAGACAACCGACATGACGATGGATGTGCTGCTGGAGCGCATCGATCTCGGCGCCGATCCGTCCGCCGGAAGGATGCTGGTCGACAAGAAGCCGGTGATGTTCGGCGGCCCGGTGCAGGTGGAGCGCGGTTTCGTGCTGCACTCGCCGCACGGCGAGTATTCCTCGATGATGAAAGTCAACGAAACCGTTGCCCTGACCACCTCCAAGGATGTGCTGGAGGCGGTAGCCTCAGGCAGGGGGCCGGAACGCATCCTGGTCACGCTCGGCTGCGCAGGCTGGAGCGCGGGACAGCTGGAAGAGGAAATCGTGCGCAATGGCTGGCTGACTGTGCGCGCCGAACCCCGCATCATCTTCGATGTGCCGGCGGAACTGCGTTTCACGGCAGCCATGAAACTGCTCGGCATCGACCCCATGATGCTCACCGGCGACGCGGGGCATGCCTGACGGTGGAAACGGTACTGGCATTTGATTTCGGCCTCAAGCGTATCGGCGTGGCAGTCGGCAATACCCTGCTCAGGCAAGCCCAGCCGCTGACTGTCATCACTTCCCTGACCAATGAAGCGAAATTCGCCGACATCGCCGCCCTGATCAATGAATGGCAGCCTGGCCGCTGCGTGGTCGGCCTGCCCAGCCATCCCGACGGCGCCGAGCATGAAATGACGGTGCGCTGCCGCCGTTTCGCCAATCAGCTCAATGGCCGTTTCGGCGTCGCCACCTCCCTGGTCGACGAGCGCTATTCTTCCGCCGTGCTGACGCAGCGCCGGGGGGAGATGATCGATGCCGAAGCCGCCGCAATCATCCTGCAACAATACTTCAATGAACATGCCGAATCCTGAATTCGATGCCGAAGCGCTGTACCGGACATTGTCCGGCAGCGTCAAGGCTGGCCTGGAACAGGCCGAGAACGTTGCCATCGTGGGCATTTATTCCGGGGGCGCCTGGCTGGCCGAGCGGCTCGCCGCCGAAATGAAGCTGGAGGCGCGCCTTGGCTTCATCGACGTGTCGTTCTACCGCGACGACTATGCCGAAAAAGGCCTGCACGCCGAGGTCAAGCCGACCCAGATCCCGTTCGAGGTGGAAGGCGCCACCATCCTCCTCGTCGACGACGTGCTGTACACCGGCCGCACAACGCGGGCGGCGATCAACGAACTCTTCGATTACGGGCGTCCGGCGAAAATCATGCTGGCGGCGCTGGTGGACCGCGGCGGCAGGGAACTCCCGATCGCCGCCGATTTCGTTGCCCACAGCCTCGACATCGCGCTTCCCGCAGCACAGCATCTCGTATTAGGCCGCGCCGACGACGGCCGGTTATCCCTCACGGTGGATCATGCATAACCCGCAATTGAACAAGAACGGCGAGCTCCAGCACCTGCTCACCATCGAAGGCCTGCCGAAGGCGGTCATCAACCATATCCTCGATACCGCATCGTCCTTCGTCAGCGTCAGCGACCGCGAAGTGAAGAAGGTGCCGCTGATGCGCGGCAAGAGCGTGTTCAACCTGTTCTTCGAGAACTCCACGCGTACCCGCACTACCTTCGAGATCGCGTCCAAGCGCCTGTCGGCCGACGTGATCAATCTCAACATTTCCGCTTCCAGCACCAGCAAGGGCGAGTCGCTGCTCGACACCATCGACAACCTGGCGGCCATGCATGCCGACATGTTCGTCGTGCGCCATGCGCAGTCCGGCGCACCCTACCTGATCGCCAAGCACCTGATCGACACCGCCCAGTCGCACGTCCACGTGGTCAATGCCGGCGACGGCCGCCATGCGCATCCGACGCAGGGCCTGCTCGACATGTACACGATCCGGCATTACAAGAAGGATTTCAGCAACCTGACGGTGGCCATCGTCGGCGACATCCTGCACAGCCGCGTCGCCCGTTCCGACATCCATGCGCTGACCACGCTCGGCGTGCCCGAAGTGCGCGCCATCGGACCGCGCACGCTGCTGCCCGGCGGCCTGGAGCAGATGGGCGTGCGCGTATTCACCGACATGAACGAGGGCCTCAAGGGCGTCGACGTCATCATCATGCTGCGCCTGCAGAACGAGCGCATGACCGGAGCTCTGCTGCCTTCGGCGCAGGAATTCTTCAAGAGCTACGGCCTGACGCCCGAGCGTCTGGCCCTCGCCAAGCCGGATGCGATCGTCATGCATCCGGGACCGATGAACCGCGGCGTGGAAATCGATTCCGCGGTGGCCGACGGTGCGCAGGCGGTGATCCTGCCGCAGGTGACCTTCGGAATTGCGGTACGCATGGCGGTCATGAGCATTTTGGCGGGAAATTAAGCAATGAAACTTCATATCAAGAATGGCCGCGTGATCGACCCGGCCAACGGCATCGATGCGCAGATGGATGTGTATGTCGCCGACGGCAGGATCGCCGCGCTCGGCAAGGCGCCGGAAGGCTTCGAGGCGGAACGGACTATCGACGCCGCCGGCCTCGTGGTGGCGCCTGGCCTGGTGGACCTGAGCGCCCGCCTGCGCGAGCCCGGCTATGAATACAAGGCCACGCTGGAATCGGAAATGCAGGCCGCGATGCAGGGCGGCGTGACCAGCCTGGTCTGCCCGCCCGACACCGACCCGGTGCTCGACGAGCCCGGCCTGGTCGAAATGCTCAAGTACCGCGCCAAGAGCCTGAACCAGGCGCATGTCTACCCGCTCGGCGCGCTCACCGCCGGCCTCAAGGGACAGGCCCTGACCGAAATGGCCGAACTGACCGAAGCCGGCTGCATCGGCTTCTCCCAGGCGGAGGAAACCATCGTCGATACGACGGTCCTGCTGCGCGCGCTGCAGTATGCGAAAACCTTCAACTTCACCGTCTGGCTGCGGCCGCAGGATCCGCATCTCGGCCGCGGCGGCATCGCCCACAGCGGCCCGGTGGCTTCCCGCCTCGGCCTGTCGGGCGTGCCGGTGATGGCCGAAACCATTGCGCTGCACACCATTTTTGAATTGATGCGCCTGACGGGCACGCGCGTGCATCTGTGCCGCATGTCGTCCGCCGCCGGCCTGGAACTGGTGCGCGCCGCCAAGAAGGAAGGCCTGCCGGTCACCTGCGACGTGGGTGCCCACCATGTGCATCTCACCGACATCGACATCGGATTCTTCGATCCCAATGCCCGCCTGACGCCGCCGCTGCGCGCCATGCGCGACCGCGATGCGATCCGCCAGGGCCTGCTCGACGGCACCGTCGATGCGATCTGCTCGGACCATACGCCGGTCGACGACGATGAAAAGCTGCTGCCATTCGGTGAAGCTTCGCCCGGTGCGACGGGTCTCGAACTGCTCCTGCCGCTGGCCCTGAAATGGGCCGACGAATCGCTGGGCAAGGCTGAAAACCAGCTGTCCAGGGCGATCGCCAAGATCACTTCCGATGCCGCCAGGGTGGCCGGCCTGCCTTTCGGCGGACTGGCGGTGGGCAGCAGCGCCGATATCTGCGTCTTTGATCCGGAAGCGCGGTGGAAGGTCGATGCCAAGGCGCTCGCCAGCCAGGGCAAGCACACGCCTTTCCTCGGCTATGAGATGCAGGGCCAGGTGAAGGCAACGGTCGTTGCCGGCTGCGTCGCCTACCAGCGCTGAAGCGCGCATGCCGGCGTTCCGCCTCCTGCGCGTGGTGCTGCACCTGTTCCAGGGGCTGGCTACCTGCGCCTTCGTCTTTCCGCTGCTCGGCCATGCCGGGCGGCAGGAACGCATCAAGCGCTGGTCGGCCAAGCTGGTGGCGCTCGCCGGCGTCGAGGTGCGCGTCGCCAGCCGTCCGGGCGTGCAGCCGGCCGCGCGGGCATTGATCGTTTCCAATCATGTCTCCTGGCTCGACATCTTCGTGATCAACTCGATCGAGCCTTGCCGGTTCGTCGCGAAATCGGATATCCGGGACTGGCCGCTCATCGGCTGGCTGTGCGAAAAGACGGGAACGATCTTTATTTCACGCGGCAAGCTGCGGGATGTGCGCCGCATCTACCAGGGTCTGGTTGCGAGTCTCCACGCCGGAGAACGAGTGGCCTTCTTTCCCGAAGGAACCACGGCGGCGCAGGGCACGCTGCTGCCTTTCCATGCCAATCTCTTTGAAGCCGCGGTCGAGGCGGAGGTGCCGGTGCAGCCTTACGCGGTGCGTTATGCCGACAAGTCGGGCAAGCTGCATGCGGCCGCCGACTTCGTCGGCGAGATGACTTTCGTCGAAAGCATGATCAGCGTGCTCAAATCCGGCGGCATGGTGGCGCACCTGGAGCTGCTTGCGCCCATCGAGACGCGTGCCGACAGCCACAGGCGTGAACTTGCGGATGCGGCCCACCGGGAAATTGCCGAAGCCCTGGGCATGGCGGAAGGTCGCGAAGCCAGCCGGGCATAGCACTATTCCGCACCGCTTGCGCCGTGCGGTGAAAGAGGCACGGCTATGCCCGGATCTCGTGTCAGATCGATCCCGGCTTCTGATATTGCGGGCACTGAACCTGCAGGACGCTGCGGTCTTGCAGACAGACGGCGCTCAGCTTGCCGCCCCAGAGGCAGCCGGTGTCGAGGCTGATGATATTGGGCAGCATGGTGAGCCCCAGCGTCGACCAGTGTCCGAATACCACGGTGACATCCTCCGTCTTGCGGCCGGGCACGTCGAACCAGCGCATGTAGCCGGGCACTTCGATTTCCGTTCCCTTCGACGTCGCAAGGTCCATGGTGCCGTCTTCCGTGCAGAAGCGCAGGCGGGTCAGGGCATTGACGATGCAGCGCAGGCGGTCGGGGCCTTGCAGGGAATCGTCCCAGCGTGCCGGGGCATTTCCGTACATCTGGCGCAGGAAATCCACCCAGTTCGGGCCTTGCAGGACGGCCTCGACTTCAGCCGCCAGTTCCATGGTCTGCCGGGCGGTCCATTGCGGCAGCACGCCGGCGTGCACCAGCAGATGATTGTCTTCGAAGATGGCCAGCGGCCGGTGGCGCAGCCAGTCGAGCAGTTCGTCGCGGTCAGGCGCGTCCAGGATGTCGTTGATCGTGTCGGAGTGATGGGCGCGGCGGATGCCGTGTGCAACCGCCAGCAGATGCAGATCATGATTGCCGAGTACCACATTCGTGGTATCGCCGAGCGCCTTGACTTCGCGTAAAGTCTCGAGCGACTGCGGGCCCCGGTTGACGAGGTCGCCGACAAAGATGAGGCGGGGTTCGGGGCAGGAAAGCCGGATCTTGTCCAGCAGTTCGGCAAGCTTGCCGCGGCAGCCTTGGAGGTCGCCGATAGCGTAAGTGGGCATGGTTTTCTTTGATAACGAGTCGTGCCTTGCGGGAAGGCGAACCACGCATTATAGAAAATCGCTCCCGATCCTGCCGGCTACAAACCCTATACAAACGGGTAACAATCGATTACGCCTGTATGGACGCTTTTCTGCTGTAATGCACAAAACCTTCGATCGGGTAATTAATTTTTTAGTAAAATCATGGGTTTATCGGAAATTTCCGAAGCGGGGGGCATTGCATGATTCTAGTGACAGGCGGGGCGGGCTTCATCGGCGCCAATTTCGTTCTGGACTGGATGGCTTCGAGTGACGAGTCCATTGTCAATCTGGACAAGCTCACCTATGCCGGCAACCTCGGCAATCTGGCTTCGGTTCGCGACGATGCGCGTCACACCTTCGTCAAGGGCGACATCTGCGACGGCACCCTGGTGGCGTCGCTGCTCGACAGGTACCGTCCGCGGGCGATCGTGCATTTCGCCGCGGAGAGCCATGTCGACCGCTCGATTCATGCGCCGGGCGACTTCATCACGACCAATGTCAACGGGACCTTCAGCCTGCTGGAAGCCGCGCGCGCCTACGTGTCGCGCCTGCCGGCCGGCGAGCAGCCGGCGTTCCGGTTCCTTCACGTGTCCACCGACGAAGTGTACGGCTCCCTGAATGCCGGCGATCCCCCATTCATGGAAAGCACCCCTTACGCGCCCAACAGTCCCTATTCGGCCTCCAAGGCGGCATCCGACCACCTGGTCCGCGCCTATCACCATACCTATGGCCTGGCCACGCTGACCGGCAACTGTTCCAACAACTACGGCCCTTGCCAGTTTCCCGAAAAGCTGATCCCGCTGGTGATCGCCAATGCGCTGGCCGGCAAGACATTGCCCATCTACGGCGACGGCAGCAATGTGCGCGACTGGCTGTATGTGGGCGACCACTGCGCGGCGCTCCGGCGCGTGCTGGAGGCCGGCAGGCCGGGGGAGACATACAACATCGGCGGCTGCAATGAAAAGACCAATCTCGAGGTGGTGCATGCCCTGTGCGACGTCCTCGACAGCCTGGCGCCGGCGGCGGCAAGCTACCGGCAGCTGATTGGTTTCGTGCAGGACCGGCCCGGCCATGACCGCCGCTACGCGATCGATGCAGGCAAGATCGAACGCGAACTCGGCTGGCGTCCGGCGGAAAGCTTCGAGACCGGCATCCGCAAGACGGTGCGCTGGTACCTCGACCATCCGGACTGGGTGAAGGACATCCAGTCGGGCGCCTACCTGCAGTGGGTCGAAAGGAACTACGGCGACCGGCCTTCCCTTCCCGGGAGGCGCGCATGACGACTTCGCGCAAGGGCATCATTCTGGCAGGCGGTTCCGGCACCCGGCTATATCCGGTGACGATGTCGATTTCCAAGCAGCTGCTTCCGGTGTACGACAAGCCGATGATCTACTATCCGCTGACCACGCTGATGCTGGCCGGCATACGCGACATCCTCATCATCACGACGCCGGTGGACCGCTCGCGCTTTTCCGAGCTGCTGGGCGACGGCAGCCAGTGGGGCATCAGCCTGAGCTATGCCGAGCAGCCCGCGCCGGAAGGCCTGGCGCAGGCTTTCATCATCGGACGCCAATTCATCGGCGGCGCGCAGTCCGCGCTCATCCTGGGCGACAACATCTATTACGGCCACGACTTCGCCGCCCAGCTGAAGAGCGCCTGTTCCGCATCGAGCGGCGCCACGGTGTTCGCCTATCACGTGCTCGATCCCGAGCGCTACGGCGTGGTCGAGTTCGACAGCGACAACCGCGCGGCCAGCATCGTCGAAAAGCCGGCGGTGCCCAAATCCAATTACGCGGTCACCGGTCTCTACTTCTACGACGAGCAGGTCTGCGACATTGCCGCCGGCATCCGGCCTTCCGCGCGCGGCGAACTGGAAATCACCGACGTCAACCAGGCTTACCTGGACCGCGGCCAGCTCACCGTCGAGGTCATGGGCCGCGGCACGGCCTGGCTCGACACCGGCACCCACGATTCGCTGCTCGACGCCGCGCAGTTCATCGCGACACTGGAAAAGCGCCAGGGCCTGAAAGTGGCATGTCCCGAGGAGATTGCCTACCGCATGGGCTACATCACGGCGGAGCACCTGGAAACGCTGGCGCAGCCGCTCATGAAGAACGGCTACGGCCAATATCTGCTGCACATACTCAGGGACAAGGTGT
This sequence comes from Noviherbaspirillum malthae, assembly GCF_015352985.1. GTDB lineage: Bacteria > Pseudomonadota > Gammaproteobacteria > Burkholderiales > Burkholderiaceae_D > Noviherbaspirillum > Noviherbaspirillum malthae. The sequence continues at coordinate 321,039 of NZ_JACYXF010000001.1, forward strand.
TTTGATCATGCAGGTGACAGCAACCACCATTGCCGATGTGAAGATCATCAAGCCCGACGTGTTCGGAGACGAGCGCGGCTTTTTCTTCGAAAGCTTCAACCAGCGCGAATTCGCCGAGCTGGTCAACGGCGGCAGGGCAGTGGATTTTGTGCAGGACAACCATTCGCGGTCTTCGAAAGGCGTATTGCGCGGGCTGCATTACCAGATCGAGCAAGCCCAGGGCAAGCTGGTACGCGTCATCGCCGGCGAAGTCTTCGATGTGGCGGTTGACATCCGCAAGGGATCGCCCACCTTCGGCAAATGGGTGGGAGCGGTGCTTTCCGCCGACAACAAGCTGCAGATGTGGGTGCCGCCCGGCTTCGCGCACGGCTTCGTGGTGACCAGCGATTCCGCCGAATTCCTCTACAAGACCACCGATTACTGGGCAAGGGAGCACGAGCGCTGCATCGCCTGGAACGATCCGGAAGTTGGCATCGAGTGGCCGATCGGCTTCGAGCCGGTGCTGTCGGAGAAGGACCGCAGCGGCAAGCTGCTCAGGAATGCCGAGGTCTATTCATGAAAATACTGCTGACGGGGAAGACCGGCCAGGTCGGTTACGAGCTGGAGCGCAGCCTGCAGGGCTTGGGCGAAGTCATCGCCCTGGATCGCGCCGCGATGGACCTGGCCGACCTGGACCAGGTCCGCGAGACGATACTCGAGCTGCGCCCGGCGCTGATCGTCAATCCTGCTGCCTATACCGCAGTGGACAAGGCCGAGTCCGAACCCGAGCTGGCCATGCGCATCAATGGCGAGGCGCCGGCGGTGATGGCCGAGGCAGCGCGCAAGGTCGGCGCGGCGATGATCCACTACTCGACCGATTACGTGTTCGACGGCAGCAAGTCCGGCGCCTATACGGAAGACGATGCGACCGGACCGATCAATGTCTACGGCCGCACCAAGCTCGCGGGCGAGCAGGCGATCGAAGCCAGCGGCATCCCATGCCTGATCTTCCGCACCAGCTGGGTGTACGGCAGGCGAGGGCACAATTTTCTGCTGACCGTGCAGCGCCTGGCTGGCGAGCGGGACGAATTGCGCATTGTTGCGGATCAATACGGCGCGCCGACCTGGTGCCGCACCATCGCCGACACGACCGCACATGTTGTAGCGGCCCTACAGTCCGAGGCCGGCGGCGCGGGGCTTGACGAGGCGCGCTGGCGCGAAAAGGCCGGCCTCTATCATCTTGCTGCGCAAGGTCAAACCACCTGGCATGGTTTCGCGCAGACTATTGTTGCACAGAGGCCATCAAGCACGAAACCGCTGGTTCTGCCCATAACGACGAAGGATTACCCGCTGCCTGCACGGCGGCCGGCGAATTCGGTGCTGTCCTGCGACAAGCTGATCCGCACATTCTGCGGACTGCCTGCCTGGGACAGTGCGTTGAAACTATGTCTCGATTGACGAAGGCAATGCCGAACAGGCGCCGCTCACAAGGCGGTGCCGCCAGCCTGAATGAATTCAAAACAGTGAGATAAATTATGCTGATTCCCATCATCCTTTCCGGCGGTGCCGGTACCCGACTCTGGCCTGTTTCCCGCGAAGCGCATCCCAAGCCCTTCATGCGCATCGGCGACGGCAAGAGCCTGCTGACGCAAACCCATGAGCGCGCGCTCGCGGTGTCGGGCAATACCGCGCCGCTGATCGTCACCAACCGCGACTACTATTTCCTGTCGCACGACGAACTCGATGACCAGGAAGTAAAGCCTCACTACCTGCTCGAGCCGACCGGCCGCAACACCGCGCCAGCCATCGCGCTTGCCGCGATGTGGGCCATGCAGCAGAAACCCGACGCCTGCATGCTGGTGCTGCCGGCCGATCACCTGATCAAGGATACGCCGTCGTTCTACACGGCGGTGCAGCACGCCGAGAACCTGGCCAAGGACGGCTTCCTGGTCCTGTTCGGCATCAAGCCGAAGGCTCCCGAAACCGGCTTCGGCTACATCGAGATGGGCAACAAGGTCAGCGAGCATGCCCAGATGGTGCAGCGCTTCGTCGAAAAGCCGGATGCGGTCACCGCGGCGCGCTACCTCGCCGAAGGCAACTATGTCTGGAACAGCGGCATGTTCTGCTTCAAGGCCAGCACCATCCTGGATGCCTTCGCCACCTACAATCCGGCCCTGCTGGAAGCCGCCCGCAACGTATGGAACAGCACGAAGGCGGTCGGCGACAAGATGGAGCTTCCGGCCTCGTTCAACACGCTGGAAAACATTTCCATCGACTATGCGGTGATGGAAAAGGCGAAGAACATCGCCGTCATCCCCGGCGATTTCGACTGGAGCGACATCGGTGCCTGGAAAGCCGTGGCGGAAGCCATTCCGGCGGACGAGGCGGGCAACACCAACAACAATTGCCAGACCATCGTCATCGACAGCCGCAACACCCACATCCAGACCACCGACCGCCTGGTCGCGGTGATCGGCCTGGACAACCTGCTGGTGATCGACACGCCGGATGCGCTGCTGGTGGCCGACAAGGCGCGCAGCCAGGAAGTCAAGGAAGTGGTGACCCGCCTCAAGGCGGCGGGTCATGAAGCCCACAAGACCCACCGCACCGTATCGCGCCCCTGGGGTACCTACACCGTGCTGCAGGATGCGCCCGGCTTCAAGATCAAGCGCATCGAGGTCAAGCCCGGCGCCTCGCTGTCGCTGCAGATGCATCACCACCGCAGCGAACACTGGGTCGTTGTCTCCGGCAAGGCCGAGGTCGTCAATGGCGAGGATACGATCACCCTGCAAGCCAATGAATCGACCTATATCCCTGCCGGCAACAAGCATCGCCTCACCAACGTCGGCGACGCGGAGCTGGCCCTGATCGAGGTACAATGCGGCTCCTATCTGGGCGAGGATGACATCGTCCGTTTCGAAGACATCTACGGCAGGGCACAATAATTGTGATCGGGCTTGTTCGTCCGATGTGCCGCTTCCCGGCGTCATGTCGGACAGCTTCTGGCAGGATCAATTGCGGCCTGCAACCGGCCAAGCGGCTGCTGACCGAGAGTTGCCGGGCTCGCTGATCGCAGCTCCTTGCGGCATATTCACGCGAGGAGCGCCTGCTCCGAAAAAATTTTCCTGACATGACCCGGCATGGGCGTGGGACCAGGCGGACTTGAATCCGACGGCAACGCCGGCGTATCGACGTTTTTCCGGAGCGCTCCCGTTCTGAACGAACCGGAAAGGTCCTGGGCCAAGCGCAGCAGCCCCCTGGCGGACAGCGGCACTCCGCTTTTGTCCCGCAATGACAAAAATAGCGGAACCGGCTTGTCGGGGTTATATAATCGCGTTCTTCACAAAGCAACATGATGGCTGCACTGCGGCTGAGAAAGACAGGCCAAGGCGAACCGGTTCCAGGGCGTGACGTCGTGAACGGAATGTCATGCAATATTGAAACAACTTTGATTTCCGTTATCACGAACAATATTGATTTCCACTAATTTGTGCAGGTGCTCGGAAAGCGTTTCCACAATTGCCATGAAGAGCCGTGCTGCCGACGCAAGTTGGTTTCCTCTTTTTCCTTTTTCCAGACTTCACCAAGCTTAAAATGACTAAACCATCTATCGCAGTCATCACCGGCATCACCGGTCAGGATGGCGCCTATCTCGCCGAACTTCTGCTCAACAAGGGCTATGTCGTCCATGGCACCTACCGCCGCACCAGCTCGGTCAACTTCTGGCGGATCGAAGAACTGGGCATCGAAAAGCATCCCAACCTGCACCTCGTCGAATACGACCTGACCGACCTCAGCGCGAGCATCCGCCTGCTGCAGTCGACCGGCGCCACCGAGGTCTACAACCTTGCTGCGCAGAGCTTCGTCGGCGTGTCCTTCGACCAGCCCGCGACCACGGCGGAAATCACCGGCATCGGCCCGCTCAATCTGCTCGAAGCCATTCGCATCGTCAACCCGAACATCCGTTTCTACCAGGCATCGACCTCCGAAATGTTCGGCAAGGTGCAAGCCATTCCGCAGATCGAAAGCACGCCTTTCTATCCGCGCAGCCCCTATGGCGTGGCCAAGCTCTACGGTCACTGGATCACCATCAACTACCGCGAGTCGTACAACATCTTCGGCTCCAGCGGCATCCTGTTCAATCATGAATCCCCGCTGCGCGGCCGCGAATTCGTCACCCGCAAGATCACCGACACCGTCGCCAAGATCCGTCTCGGCAAGCAGGATGTACTGGAGCTGGGCAACATGGACGCCAAGCGCGACTGGGGTTATGCGAAGGAATACGTGGAAGGCATGTGGCGCATGCTGCAGGCCGACGAGCCGGATACCTTCGTGCTCGCCACCAACCGTACCGAAACCGTGCGCGACTTCGTCACCATGGCCTTCAAGGCCGCCGACATGCCGCTGGAATGGCGCGGCTCTGGCGAGGATGAAGTGGCGGTCGATGCCAACAGCGGCAAGATCGTCGTGCGCGTCAATCCCAAGTTCTACCGTCCCGCCGAAGTCGATCTGCTGATCGGCAACCCGGCCAAGGCCATGGAAAAGCTGGGCTGGGCGCCCAAGACGACGCTGGAGCAGTTGTGCCAGATGATGGTACAGGCCGATCTGCGGAGAAACGAGCGTGGGTTCTCCTTCTAATGCGGCAACCGGCCATCGCGGCCGGGTGCTGCTGACCGGCGCCAACGGCTTCACCGGCAAGTATGTCCGGGCGGAGCTGGAGGCAGCCGGCTATTCGGTCTGCGGCGCGCTGGTCGGCGCCGCCAAGGGACCGCATGAAATGACGCTGGACATCACCTCGCTGGACGACTGCCGGCGGGTGATGGAAAAGGTGCGTCCGGACTACCTCGTGCATCTTGCCGCCATCAGCTTTGTCGCGCATGCCGACGCCGATGCCTTCTACCGCGTCAACGTCATCGGCACCATGAACCTGCTGCAGGCGTTCGCCGACACGAAGCTGTCGCCCAAGCGCGTACTGGTGGCCAGCAGCGCCAATGTGTACGGCAATGCCACCGAAGGCATGATCGCAGAAACCCAGCCGCCGCAGCCGGTGAACCACTATGCGGCCAGCAAGCTGGCGATGGAGCACCTGGTGCGTACCTGGTCGGACCGCATGCCGATCGTTATCACACGTCCGTTCAACTATACCGGCGTGGGGCAGCAGCCCAATTTTCTCGTGCCGAAGATCGTTTCCCATTTCGTCCAGCGCGCGCCGGTGATCGAACTCGGCAACCTGGATGTCGAACGCGATTTCTCCGACGTGCGCATGGTGGCCTCCGCCTACCATGGCCTGCTCGAAAACAACTGTGCCGGCGAAACCGTCAATGTCTGCAGCGGCAGGCCGTACTCCCTGCGTTCCATCATCGAGATGATGCAGGAGATCGCCGGTTATGAAATCGAGGTGCGCGTCAATCCGGCCTTCGTTCGCCAGTCCGAGGTCAAGGTACTGATCGGCTCGCCGGACAAGCTGCGCTCCATCGTCGGCGACATGGAAACCCATACCCTGGACGATACCCTGCGCTGGATGTATTCGGCCGGCATCGGCGCCTGACAACGTGCTGACCAGGCTTCAGACAATCGACCCGCAGGCGGCGGCACCCCTGGCTTGTCCTGGGCGACGGGAGGTAAGCATGGATCCATTGAACGGCATGCGCGTGGGGATCAATGCCGTACCGCTGCTCGGGCCGCTGACCGGCGTCGGACAGTACACCTACCGCCTGGTTTCGGAAATGCAGCAATTGCTCCCGCTTCAGCCGTGGCTGTTCTACGGCACCAACTGGAGCCAGGAATTGCGCACCGCCGCGCCGCCGGCGGCGCGCCGGATCAACGACGCGATCAAGCGCTACCTGCCCAATCCGCTGGTGCTCACCCGCCTGCTCAAGCAGGTGCGCTTTTCCGGAGGCGCGCGCAGGCACGGGATCTCGCTGTATCACGAGCCCGCCTATCTTGCTCTGCGTTACCGCGGACCCACGGTTGTCACCGTTCACGATATTTCCTGGGTTCGCTATCCCGAGACGCATCCGGCCGAGCGGGTTCGGGAAATGAACCGGGTCTTGCCTTCCGTGCTGAGGCGCGCCGACCATATCGTGGTCGATTCCGAATTCGTCAGGCAGGAAGTGATCGATCATTACGGCCTTGCTCCGGAGCGGGTCACGACCATTCTGCTTGGCGTAGCGCCGGAATTTTGTCCGATAGCGGCATCCGGCGCCGTGCTGGCGCAGCATGGCCTGCAAGCCGGGCGGTACATCCTTGCCGTCGGCACGCTGGAGCCGCGCAAGAACCTTTCCACCGTCATCGCCGCCTTCAGCCGCCTGCCCGACGGCGTGCGGCGTCAAACGCCGCTGGTGATCGTCGGCATGCACGGCTGGGGCATGGAAAAGTTTTCCGCCGGGCTTCAGCAAATGATTTCACGAGGCGAAGTCGTGCTGACCGGCTTTGTTGCGCAGGGCGACCTGCCTGCGCTGTATTCGGGCGCGAGAATGTTCGTCTATCCGTCGATCTACGAAGGATTCGGCCTGCCGCCGCTGGAAGCCATGGCTTGCGGCACGCCGGTAATCGCCTCCAACCGCGCATCGCTGCCGGAAGTCGTCGGCGAGGCCGGCCTGCTGGTGGAGCCGCTCGACGACGAAGCGATCACACGGCACATGCGCTTGCTGCTGGAAGACGACGCCATGCATGCGCAGCTGGCGCAGGCCGGCAGGGAACGCGCCGCCTCCTTTACCTGGCGCCGCTTCGCCCTGCAGACGCTCGATGTCTACCGCAAGGTACTCACCTGAGCCGCAGCCGGTTAGAATCAGGCCAGACCCATCATTTCCAGGCATCATGCAGATCAGTTGCGCCATCGTCAGCTATCACAACCCTCCCGAGCAGATCGCGGAGGTGCTGCGCAGCGCCGCGTCCAGCGCGATGGATGTCGCGATCTACCTGGTCGACAATTCTTCCGACGACACGCTGGCGGAGGTGGCACGCCGCTTCGGCGCCCGCTACATTCATCGTCCGGACAATCCCGGATTCGGCGCCGCCCACAACCTTGCGATGCGCGAAGCGCTGTCACAGGGCACGCGCTACCACGCGGTGCTCAATCCGGACATCTCCTTCGGCCCCGAGGTGTTGCCGGCCCTGCATGCCTACATGGAGGCACACCAGGACATCGGCCTCATCATGCCCGACATCCGCTATCCCGACGGCAGCCGCCAGCATCTCTGCAAGCTGCTGCCGACGCCGGCCGACCTGTGGGTGCGGCGCTTCCTGCCCGGTCTTTACAAGGCCAGCGGCCGGCTCGATACCTATGAAATGCGCGGGAGCGGCTATGACGGCATCATGGATGTGCCGGCACTCTCGGGCTGCTTCATGTTCCTGCGCGCGCCGGTGCTGGAGCGGGTCGGCGGCTTCGACGAGCGCTTTTTCATGTACCTGGAAGACGTGGACCTGTCGCGCCGCATCGGCCGGGTTGCGCGGACGGTCTTCTATCCGAAGGTATCCATCGTCCATGCGTACCAGAAGGGTTCCTACAAGAACAGCGCGCTGCTGAAGCGCCATATCCGCTCCGCCGTTCAGTATTTCAGCAAATGGGGCTGGATATTCGATGCCGAACGCCACGCCGTCAATCGCAGGGCGCTGCGGCAGATGACCCGGGGCCAGGCGCCTGATGAAGAGCAGGCTGCTGCCTCAGCCGCTTCGGCGTCCGACTCGCTGGCCGACCGCAAGTCATGAACGGGCAGCGCATGAAGAAAGTCCTGATCGACCTCACCCAGCTGCCGCTGCAGCGCACCGGCGTGGGCATCTATGCGCTCAACTACATCCGCTGCCTGCAGGCGGCGGCGCCCGGCCTGCAGCTGCATTTCCTCGTGCTCGACGACGATGCCGAACTGCTGCGCGAGACGCGGCGTGTTCCCGGTGCGGTCGTCAAGCCGCTCAAGGCATCAATTTTCCGCCGCCTGGCTTTGCGCGTCGTGCTGGAGCAGGCTTATATCCCCGGCTATGCGCTGGCCAAGGGCATCGCCGCGGTGCATTCGCTGCATTACAGCTTTCCCTTGCTCTCGTTCGGACGCTACAAGCGCATCGTCACCGTCTGCGACATGTCCTTCTTCCTGTTTCCGCAGCTGCATGTGCCGGTCAAGCGCCTGTTCTTCCAGTACTTCATCCGCAAGCTGCGCGGCACCGAAGGACTGCTGTTCATCTCCGAATCGACGCTGCGCGACTTCAAGCGCTACTTTCCCGATTCGCGTGCGCCGGAGCAGGTCATCCCGCTCGGCGCCGATCTGGCGCGGCTGGCATCGGCGCCGGATGCGGCGCTGGTCGATTCGCTGCGCAAGCGGTTCGACATCGACCGCTATGTGCTGTATGTCGGCACCATCGAGCCGCGCAAGAACATCCTTGGCCTGGTCAAGGCGTTCGAAGCGGTGGCCGCTGCCCATCCCGACGTCAAGCTGGTCATCGCCGGCAAGCTCGGATGGGATTACGAAGACGTGCTCGGCCATATCGACGCCTCGCCGGTACGCGAACGCATCGTGCTGACCGGCTATATCAACGAGGCGGAAAAGCATGCGCTGCTGAAGTCGGCGCTGCTGTTCACCTATGTGTCGTTCTACGAGGGCTTCGGCCTGCCACCCCTCGAAGGCATGGCCGCAGGCGTACCCACCATCACCAGCAATATCTCCTCCATGCCGGAAGTCGCCGGACAGGCGGCGATCCAGGTCGATCCCGGCGATCACGGGCAGATCGCCGCAGCCATGGACCGCCTGCTGGGCGACCCCGAAGAGCGTGCGCGCCTGATCGAACGCGGCCTGCAGCAGAGCCGGCTGTTTACCTGGGAAGGCATGACCGCGACTTCGCTCGCCTTCTACGATGCGGTGCTGGAACCATCGATGGTGACCACCTGATGCCCGTCCGCTGATTGCATCCGCCATGGCTACGGTGCGCTTCTTCGCCTTCAATCTTCTCGGCCATGTGGCGCCGATGCTGGTCGCGCTGCTGTCGGTGCCGGTGATCGCGCATGCGGCCGGCGTCGAACGGCTGGGCGCGCTCGGCGTGGTCTGGGCGCTGGTCGGCTATTTCGGTTTCCTGGATTTCGGGCTCGGCCGGGTAGTGACGCGACGCGTCGCCAGCGCCTCGCAGGAAGGCAGGCTGACCGAGGAACTGGGAGAGCTGCGCAGCTTCCTCTGGCAGAAGGCGCTGCCCGGACTGATCATCATCGGCCTGCTGATTCTCGGCGCGCGCTTCCTGTTCCAAGGTTTTCTGCCTGCCGGTCCGCTCGGCCGGGAAATGGCGGCCGGATGGAACTGGATCGCAATCGGCGTGCCGGCCACGCTGGCCACCAACTGGCTGCGCGGCGTACTGGAAGGGGTGCACCGCTTCGCCCGCGTCAACCTGCTGCGCACCGTGTTCGGCGCCTGGACCTATGCCGCGCCGGCGCTGGCCGCGGTGGTCTGGTCGACCCTGGACATGCTGATCGCGGCCATCGTCGTCGGCCGCGTATTGTCGATGCTCGCCCATGCGCTGGCCTGCCTGCGGGTGGACCGGGGCATCCTGATCGGAGCGCTGCAGCCGACCAGCCTGCGCGCCTTCTTCCAGGAGGGCGGCTGGATTACCGTGTCGAACATCGTCGGTCCGCTGATGGTCTATTCCGACCGTTTCGTGCTGGCGGCGCTGCTCACGCCCACGGCAGTCGCCTGGTATGTCACCTCGCAGGAAGTGATGCTGCGCACGCTGGTGATTCCCGGCGCTTTGGCCGGCGTGCTGTTTCCCAAGTTCGCCGGACGCCAGGGCGAGAACGGCGTGGCGCTGTCGGAGCTCTACCAGCGCGGCGTGAGGGTGATCGCCGCGCTGATGCTGCCGATGTGCATGCTGGCGGCGGTCGGCGCCTATGACGGCCTGCGCCTCTGGCTCGGCCCGGACTTCGCGCAAAACGGGTATCAGGTGGTGGAAATCGTTGCGGTAGGCATTTTCGTCAATGCCGTGTCCTACCTGCCTTTGGCCTGGCTGCAGGCCCATGAGCGTTCTGAAATCACGGCCAAGCTCCACATGATCGAGTTTCCCCTGTATGCGATTGCCCTGGCGGCTGCTGTTGCCGCCTGGGGCATCATCGGCGCCGCCGTTGCCTGGACCTTCCGCGTGTCCATCGACTGCCTGCTGCTGCTGCGGCTGGTCGGTCCCGGCAGCGCAAAACCGGCCGTCAAGCCGCTGGCGCTCGGCATCCTGCTCATTTCCGCCGCCGGCATCTGTTCGCAGCCGGACTGGCCGCTGCAGTGGCGGGCGCTGGCCGGCGCGGCGGCGGCCGTAACGGCACTTGCGCTGGCTTGGCTGGTTTTCCTGAACGCTTCCGACCGCAAACAGCCGCTGATCTCACCCTCTACCTCCGGGAGAGGACCGGGGTGAGGGGAGCCGGCCTGACCCATTTTCGGGCCGGATCAATAGCAGTCTGTTAAGTCATTGAAATATTGCGTAAAAAGCCAGTGTTTTTGATGATAAACGCCTGGCAATAATTTAGACTGTCACCTTTCTTCGCCCGGCCCGCCGCCATCCATGGATGCCGCCACTTGTACGCCGTCGTCAGCGACGCAGCGCACGCGGCACGATCGCAGCGGCCATTGCTCAACTTCATGTCGTCTTTTCTCATCAGTTTCATCGTTTCCGTCCTTCTGACGCTGTTCATCATCAAGCAGGCGCGCCGGCACCATGCGGTGTTCGACCATGATCTTGACGGCGTGCAGAAGGTGCATGTGCGCGCCGTGCCCCGCATCGGCGGCGCAGGCATTTTCATGGCCGTGGTGATCACGGCGGCCATTGCCATGCTGCGCACGCCGCACATCGGGCAGGGCATCCTGATGCTGCTGGTCTGTTCCAGCGTCGCCTTCGCAGGCGGTTTCGTGGAAGACCTGACCAAGAACGTCAGTCCCGCGCGGCGCCTGCTGCTGACCATGGTGGCCGCCGTCATGGGCTTCTACCTGCTCGGTGCGCGCATCGAGCGCATCGACTGGCCGTATGCGACCTGGACCTTCAGCTACATCTGGCTGGCGCTGCCGCTGACGGTGCTGGCGGTGGCGGGCATCGCCAACGCGGTCAACATCATCGACGGCTTCAATGGCCTGGCCACCGTGGTCAGCATCACCATGCTGCTCTCGCTCGGCTATGTCGCGCTGCAGGTCAACGACACCTTCATCGTGGTGGCCGCGCTCGTGGTCGCCGGCGCCGCCGCCGGATTCCTGGTCTGGAATTATCCGGCAGGCCTGATCTTCCTCGGCGACGGCGGCGCCTATTTCCTCGGTTTCATGCTGGGAGAACTGTCGGTGCTGCTGGTGATGCGCAATCCCGAAGTCTCGACCTGGTACGCGGTGCTGCTCCTGATCTACCCGGTCTTCGAAACCCTGTTTTCCGCTTATCGCCGGCTGTTCCTGCGCGGCCAGTCGCCTGGCGCGCCGGACGGCATCCACCTGCACAGCCTGATCTTCCGCCGCGTCGTGGTCTGGGCCGTCGGCCGGCATGATGCACGGGCGCTCAACCTCGGCAATGCGATGACTTCGCCTTATCTATGGATGCTGTCGCTGATGGCGGTGGTGCCGGCGACGCTGTTCTGGCGCCATACCTGGGTGCTGATGGGCATGGCGCTCCTGTTCGTCGTCAGCTATGTCTGGCTCTATGCCCGCATCGTGCGCTTCCGTTCGCCGCGCTGGATGATTGTTCGAAGGAAAAAGCTGCCTCGCCACAAGAAACGCGATCCAAAAAAGGATTAGCGCTGGCAACATCGCCGCTTCCTGCAGCATTCCTCCGCATTCCGTATAGTTTCCCTTTTTTGCACTTCTTCGATCATGACCACTCTTTCCCAAAGCATCTTCAAGGCATACGACATCCGCGGCATCGTCGGCAAGACACTCGACAACGACGTTGCCGGCAGGATCGGACAGGCATTCGGCACCGCAGCCGCCAGGAAGGGCGAGCAGACCGTGGTCATTGGCCGCGACGGCCGCCTCTCGGGGCCCGAACTCGCTGCGGCGCTGGCGGCCGGTCTGCAGCGCGCCGGCGTCAATGTCATCGATCTCGGCGTGGTTGCCACGCCGATGCTGTACTTTGCGACTCATGTCCTCGATGCGCAGTCCGGCATCATGGTCACCGGCAGCCACAACCCGCCCGACTACAACGGCTTCAAGATGGTGCTCGCCGGCGAGGCCATCTACGGCGACGCCATCCAGGGCCTGTACCAGACCATCGTCAAGGGCGACTTCGCCCAGGGCAGCGGCAGCTACCGCACCCACGACATCAAGGCGGCCTATCTCGAGCGCATCACCAGCGATGTGAAACTCTCGCGCAAGATGAAGATCGCTGTCGACTGCGGCAACGGCGTGGCCGGCGCCTTCGCCCCCGAACTCTACAAGGCCATGGGCTGCGAGGTCGTCGAACTGTTCTGCGAAGTCGACGGCAACTTCCCCAACCACCATCCCGACCCCGCCCACCCGGAAAACCTGCAGGACCTCATCCGCTGCCTGCAGGAGACCGATGCCGAGATCGGCCTGGCCTTCGACGGCGACGGCGACCGCCTCGGCGTGGTCACCAAGGACGGCCAGATCATCTATCCCGACCGCCAGCTGATGCTGTTCGCGGCCGACGTGCTGACCCGCCATCCGGGCAAGGAAATCCTTTACGACGTCAAGTGCACCCGGCATATCGGGCCTTGGGTGAAGCAGCACGGCGGCGTGCCGCTGATGTGGAAGACCGGGCATTCGCTGGTCAAGGCCAAGCTGCGCGAAACGGGCGCGCCGCTGGGCGGGGAGATGAGCGGGCATGTGTTCTTCAAGGACCGCTGGTACGGCTTCGATGACGGCCTGTATGCGGGCGCACGCATGCTGGAGCTGCTGTCGCGCCTGGACGATCCGTCGGCGGTGCTCAATGCCTTGCCGCAGTCGAGCAGCACGCCGGAGCTGCACCTGCACCTGGAAGAGGGCGAGAACGTGTCGCTGATTGCGAAGCTGCAGCAGGAGGCGAAGTTTGCCGATGCGCAGGAGATCGTGACGATCGACGGCTTGCGGGTGGAGTATGCGGACGGTTTCGGGCTGGCGCGCTCGTCGAACACGACGCCGGTAGTGGTGATGCGTTTCGAGGGCGAGTCGCAGGAAGCGCTGGCGCGCATCCAGAACGACTTCAAGCGCGCCATTCTTGCAGCCAAGCCCGACGCCGAGCTGCCGTTCTGAGGCAGCGTTCCGGTACCGGTCATGAAGATCCTGATCGTCCGCGTCTCCTCGCTCGGCGACGTGGTGCACAACATGCCGATGGTGGCCGACATCCTGCGCCATCATCCGGATGCGCAGATCGACTGGGTGGTGGAGGAAGCCTACACCAGCCTGGTGCGGCTTAACACCGGCGTGCGCCATGTGATCCCGTTCGCGCTGCGGCGCTGGCGCAAGAGCCTGCTGGCCTCGCAGACGCGAGCCGAGATCCGCCGCTTCCGGGAGCGCCTGCGCGAAGACGCTTATGACTTCGTGTTCGATACCCAGGGCCTGACCAAGACCGGCATCGTCATGCGCATGGCAAGGCTGGCGCCGGGCGGCATGCGCTTCGGGCTGGCCAATGGCACCGAAGGCTCGGGGTACGAAGGCGTCTCGCGCATCTTTCATCACAAGAGCATTCCGGTCGACGTCCGTACGCATGCGGTCCTGCGCGGACGCCTGGTGGCCGCCGCGGCGTTCGGCTACAAGGTCGACACGCCCGCCAATTTCCTGTTGGCGCCGCCGCAAGTGGAACAGACGCCCGGATGGCTGCAGGAAGGCCGGTATGCCGTCTTCTTCCATGCCACCGCACGCGCCTCCAAGCAATGGGCGCCGGAAAACTGGGTGGAAACCGCCGGCCTGCTGGCCGAGCGCGGCCTGCCGGTGCTGCTGGCCTGGGGCAGCGATGCCGAAAAAGAGGATGCGCAGCGTCTTGCCGCGCAGATGGTCAATGCCACCGTACTGCCGAAACTCTCGATGATGGAAGCCGTGCTGCTGGCGCAGCGCGCGACGCTTGCCATCGGCGTCGATACCGGCCTCACCCACATCGCCGCCGCCTACGAGCGGCCCACCATCGAACTGTACTGCGATTCGCCACGCTGGAAGACCGAGGGCAACTGGTCTTCCAGCATCATCAACCTCGGCGACCAGGGCGCGCCGCCCTCGGTGGCCGATGTCGCCAGCGCCATCACCAGCCTGCTGGGCGCGGCCGATGCCCGGCGCGCGCCGGCCTGAATCGGACGGCTCGATGCGTCTTCTCTATTCCCTCGCATGGTGGCTGGCGCTACCTCTGGTGCTCGCCCGCCTGTGGCTGCGCGGCCGCAAGGAACCGGGCTACCGCCGGCATCTGGCCGAACGCTTCGGCTTCTATTCGCCGCCGCCGACGCGGCCGCTGCTGTGGGTGCATGCCGTCTCGGTCGGGGAAACCCGCGCCGCCGAACCGCTGATCGATGCGCTGCTGGCCGCCTATCCGCGTCACGCCATCCTGCTGACTCACATGACGCCCACCGGCCGCGCCACCGGGCAGGCGCTGTACGGCAAGCACGGCGAGCGCCTGCGTCAGTGCTATCTGCCCTATGACACCAACTGGATGGTCGGCCGCTTCCTGCGCTACTTCAGGCCCGCCATCTGCATCCTGATGGAAACCGAAGTCTGGCCGAACGTGATGGCGCAATGCCGCCGCCATCAGGTGCCGGTGGCGCTGGTCAATGCCCGCCTGTCCGAGCGCTCGCTGGCCAAGGCGCAGCGCCTGTCGGCCTTGATGACTGAAGCGGCGCGCAGCATGGCCTGCGTCGCCGCGCAGACCGAGGCCGACGCGCAGCGGCTGCGTTCGCTCGGCGCGCCGCATGTGGCGGTGACCGGCAGCGTCAAGTTCGACGTCACGCCGCCGCAGGCCGCCGTGGACAAGGGGCTGGCAATGCGCGCGCTGATCGGCGCGCGGCCGGTCTTCCTCTGCGCCAGTACGCGCGAAGGCGAGGAAAGCCTGATCCTTGATGCATGGAAGGAAGCCGGGTCCGGCGATGCCTTGCTGCTGATCGTGCCGCGCCATCCGCAGCGCTTCGACGAGGTGGCGCGCATGGCGCAGGAACGCGGGTTCGCAGTGCTGCGCCGCACGGCCATGGATGACCGTCCCGCCCCCGCCGATGTGCAGGTCTTGCTGGGCGACTCCATGGGCGAGATGTTCGCCTATTACGCAGCCTGCGACTTGGCCTTCATCGGCGGCAGCCTGCTGCCCCTGGGCGGGCAGAACCTGATCGAGGCCTGCGCGGTCGGCAAGCCGGTGCTGATCGGGCCGCATACCTTCAATTTCGCGGCAGTGAGCGAGGACGCCGTCGCCGCCGGCGCGGCATTGCGGGTCGGGGATGCCGGGGCGATGGTGAGTGAAGCCCAGCGCCTGCTGAAAGAGGCCGGGCAGCGCGAGGCGATGGCAGAGAGGGCGCTTGCCTTCGCACGCCAGCATCGCGGCGCGACCGCGCGCACCATGGTATTGCTGCGCGAGCTGATCGAACGCCGTCTGTCTTAATCAAGGCGACCGGCGTGTGCCGCCGCAGCCTGGCCGGTACTCTCTCTGCCGAAGGCCTGAAAGTCGTCGATGAATTCACAGTTGAGCCCGGAGAGTTCCCTGGCGTTCTCCGGCGGCGGAAGATAAGTGCCCGATTGCCGGGTTGCGCTCACTTCCTTCCCTTTTTCGAAAATCACTTCGCCGGCATATTTCACATAGGGCGCATAGCCTGAAACTTGCGCATGTCCATTGCCACCGGATGCCTGCGGGCACACGCGGACGGTACTATCCGGCATGGTTACGAAAATATATTTTCGCCCATCAACAGGCGGCGCCGTATTCCTGGTCCTTGCATCTTCAAGAAGGCAGGCGCCGCCGGGTTGCCGGATCAAGGTGGAATGAAATTTCGTGTTTTTGTTGTATTGCAGCTCGGGGAATTTGATCAAGGCGGCCGCAGCCATGCGATATACAGCATCCGCTGCGCCGGTGCCTGCGTTTTCTCTCTTCATCCGGATCAGCCCGGCTCTTTCGCCGTTCTTCCAGAAATCAGTTTGTTCGTACTGCGCAGCCAATGTCTGCCTGTCGGAACCTGCCTTGGCAAGCGCCCCCGCATCGTCGGCGGTCAGAGCATTCCAGCCCCGGGCTTTCAACGACTTCTCTTGCAAAACGCTGGTAGAGGCCGCATGCCTTAACACGGGGAGGCCGACCGGCTTTTCCGGAAACAGGCCGGGCGGCGATTCCAGGCAGGCCGATCTCGGCGCCTGGCTGATTCGTCCACACTCCGCGGCCAGCTCACCGGCGTCCCGTGACGGGAAGCGTTTGTGTCCGCCTTGTCTCTCCGGAACAGATAGAGGACTCAAGGCGCGCAGTTTGGCTGCGGTGGCAGCGCGAGACATTGCCGGACGCGCCGAAGCCGTAGTACTGGAGGCGACAGCGGTGGCTTGCGATGTTGCAGCCACAGAGGGAGATGGTGATTCGGTTCGATCGGGAGAGGAGGGAGACGCCAGCGAAGGCGGGTGTGAAATGATCGAAGGAATCATGGCTTTATTTCTTCAGGAGGCGGCAACCTGGATGAGTGGCCGAGTCCCATGGATAGTTCCGTCTCGCCTGCAGAATAGGGCAACCGGAGCACCTTGTCTTCCAGAACACTTTCACACGCAACGCTCCTATCTGCTCGTACGAACTTTTCGACAAATTCACCGCTTGGGCCGTAGAACCCTTTGCATATCCAAAGGCGGAAGACAGGTGCCGCTTGAGGAGTTGCTCGAACACCTTTCCGAGGATGGATGTCCGGAACTTCAATGAGTGCGGCTGCACGGCACAGCGTTTCATCGGCGGCATTTTCATAAGCGCTAATGGAACTCCGCGTCGTGTGGTGCTACCCATGATACCGACTTTCAAGTGTTGAAAGCCCGGGTTTTCCCATTCGACATTACGATGGCACTTCAATTGTCACCATGTTTTCCAAATTATCGACCTTGACCGCTTTCCGCCTTGGCAACGTCACCAGCCCTTCATCAGGCGGCATCGCCTCGCATCCAGCTGAACAGCGTCAATCGCCGCTTCGGCAGTTCCTGTGCAGGAATTGACGCCGTCATTGGCTGAAGAACGCAGTCGCCGCATTCAGGAATCGGACTCGGCACGGCTGCGGCTCTTCAACAATCTTCCCTCTCCGCCGACCTATGTGCGGGGCCGCATGTCCCGGTTGCATATGCTCGAAAGCAAGGACTGGCGTGCCGTCAAGAATGAGCTCAAACAAGCATGGATTAGCCGTCAATGGCAAGGAATGGTCTCGTCCGAATCGGCGGTACAAGCAGTCCATCACGCTGCAGGCGAACTTCGCAATCGCATTGATAATCCCGACGCATCGTTCACTGTCCCCGAACGCCTGCGAACGAAAGCGCATGCCTATATCGATCGCAAGACAACGTCGCCGTCCTATCACAGTGAAGCGCGTGGAGCGATATTCCTATGCAAGGGCACTGACCTTGCTGCCGACATCATTCGTTCGGAAAATAATGAGTTCTTTCGTGAGGTGACTGACAATAAAAAGAAATTGCGGCAACGTGTCCAGCGTGAGCAGCAGGTGCGGGCGAATGTTGGAAAAAAACTGGGCCAAGGAGATTTCGGCGAAGTGCGCATCTTCGAGCACCTTGCCAAAGACGGTGCAAAACTTGTCGCTGCCAAGATTCCCAAGCTGCGTAATGCGAACGGCGACCGGATTCGGAACGATTCTATCGAACACGAATACAACATACTGACCCGCCTTGGGAGTGAGCCCGGCTTCTCCGAGCTTCGCGACTTCGCAAGGATTCGCGAACTTGATTATCTTTTCATGGACCTTCAGATACGGGGAGGCCTTGACAAGGTATTGAATGAATTAAGGAGACGTACCGATCTGACGAATGAGCAGAAGAGCATCATTGTGCGCAGCCTTGCGCAACAGATGATCGAGGCGCTAAGCAGCATGCACGCGGCGGGAGTCAAGCATCGCGACTTCAAGCCGGCAAACCTGCTGATGTCAAAACGCGGGCATGTCGTCGTCTCGGACTTCGGCTTGGCAACCAGCGAGGAAAAAGTTCGTGTCCCCGTCGGCACGCGTGAAATCTGGCCTCCCGAAGCCTATGACCACCAGCGGCGGGGGAACGCCAACAACGTTGATTTTGACAAATATGCGCTGGGCTTCACGTTGCAGTTATTTGCACAATGCCTGCAGGAGCCGGCTGTATCGCCGCTGGCCGATATTGCGCAAGCGCTGATGGCAGACGATCCTTCCAATCGTCCCGATCTGAGTCGGATTCTTGAGCGTGAGTACTTCAATGAAACAACGTATCCGGAAGGCCAACTGATCGAGATGATCGACGGTGAGCGCAGGCGCGAACGCGGAGAGGAAACCTGACGAATGCCATCGGCCGGGACCGATCACTGGCCTGGCTTCCTCCATATCGGCGCGACAGGCAATTGCTCCATGCTGGAATCTTGTTTCGCCAGCGTGGCCGGGGCATCGGATTCAGACTTCTCCTGCGCTAGGGAAGTATCGACCGCCGCGGTATCCAAAAATGGCTTCTCGTCCCGCTGCGCACGCAGCATGTCGAGATTGCGCCGGATGCGCGCATCGTGCGGCGCGAGCAGGTTCGCGCGCTCCAGCAGGATCAGCGCGGAACGAACATCGCCGTCGCGGACTTTTTGCAAGGCGAATTCGTTGAGCACCACCGGATTGAAATGGTCGTAGCGCATCGCCGGCGCGGCGGTGTCGGCTGCGTGGACCGCATTCGAAGCGCAGGCGAAGAGGAGGCCGAGTGAAAGCAGGAAGGAACGCATGATCAGTATTGCGAAGTCGGGCTGATGGGTTCGGGCAGGAAGGACACCGGCTTGGCGGAGCTGCCGTCGAGCGCATAGCGCAAGTAAAAGACGAAACGGTTGGGCGAATAGTCGGGCGAGCGGTCGAGCTCGATGCGGCCGCCGAGGAACATGCGCGGATCGGCCTGGTATTCCCACGACAGCGCCAGCGAGCGGCCGACGCCTCGTCCGCGTCCGCCGGTATAGAAGGGCGTCACGCCGTTGGCCCCGGCAAGGCTTTCGGCCTGCGACTGCAGCAGTGAATCGGTCGGGAAATACGGCGCATCCTTGGTATTGGAGCGCGATGCCGAAATCGAGCCGCGGATCGCATACGAGAAGCGCGAGTAACGCTGCCCGAAGGTCACCGGGAAGGACAGCGACTTGTACATGCCGGGGCTGTAGTAGCCGCCGTGGCCCAGCGTGTATTCGCCGGCGTTTTCCGACATGCGCCAATACATCCCGGTAATGCCGAACTGCAGCAGGCGGTCGTCTTCATTGATGACGCGCCACTGGCCGCCGGCCATCAGCTGCATCCGGTTGTTGTCCTTGACGTTCCTGCCGGTCAGCCGGTGCAGGCCGAGCGAGGACCAGCCGCCGAAGCGTCCGCCCTCATCGAGGCTCAGGCCGAAGCGCACGCCGGTGGCCAGCACGCCGCCCCAGGTCTGTTTGGTGTACGGGTCGCGGGTGCCGGCGTACGACAGCACGCTGCCGGTCAGCGGGCGGCGCGAGACATCGACCGAGAGACCGAACGGACCCAGGTCGCCCTTGGTCAGGATGCCGCCGACGACGTTCTGCACCGGAAAGCCGAGCGGCGTGGTGCCGATGTCGTAGCGGGTGCCGTTTCTTTCCAGTGCCGCATTCAGGGCCACGCCGCTGGCGCGCTGGGCGCGGATGCCGGTGCCGCAGTCGGATGCGCCGGGCTGGCAGAACAGGGCGGCGCCGAAGGTTTCGGCCGAGCCGGTATCGGACAGGTCGAGGCCGCCGGCATTGAGCCGGACGAGGTCGGCGCGATAGGTCCAGCGTCCGCCGGGCCCGGTGGCCTGCTTCAGCTCCAGCGGGATCTCGGTGGCGTCGTATTGCGAGGTGCCGGCCGAGCCGCTGCGGGTGCGCTTGTCGACGGCGCCCGACAGCCAGGTGGTTTTCTGGTCGAGCAGTTCGGCCATGCGGCGGTAGCCGCTTGCGGCGGCGGCTTCGGTGCCGAGCGACTCGGCCGGCGCCGGCACGATGTCCAGCGCGGGCGGCGTCGAGCCGTCGGGCATCGGCGTCTGCCGCAGGCTCGACAGCACCGGCGCGCCGGCGGCTTCGCGCTGCGACATTTCGCTGGCATAGGAGCGGCGCAGGTAATCGAGCGCATCGTCGATCCTGCCTTCGCGCTGCGAGAGTTCGGAGGCATAGGAGAGCGAGCGCGGATTGTCGGGTGTGCTGCTCAACGCCGACTCGACCAGCATGCGCGCGCGTTCCCAGTCCTTCAGTTCGATCAGGATGCCGACCAGATCGGCCACCTGATCAGGCGTCGCACCTTCCAGGCTGGCCAATTGCAGGTCGGTGCGCTGCCTTGCTTCCGCTGTATGAGTTGGCTGGCGGGTTTCCACCAGCATTTCGATCAGGGCGATCTCGGCATCGCGGTTGTCCGGACGCAGCCGCAGCAGTTCCCGGTAATTGCGCTCGGCCGCATCGGACCGGCCCGCATTGCGCAGGAACCGCGCCTCGGTCGACAGCAGGCGCTCGCTTGCGGGCTGCTCAGTGCGCAGCGGCGCCAGCAGGGCGAGGGCCTCGTCCAGCCGGTTGCCGCGCCGCAGGTCTTCCGCGCGGCGCAGCGCCAGCGTGGTGCGGATGTCGGTCATCGCAGCCGTCTGCTCGGGAGTCAATGCCTTGCCGGCGAGGCGGTCGAGCAGGGGCGGCACTGCATCGTCGGCGCCGGCGCTGGCAGTGAGGCGCGCATGCCGCAGGCTCCAGTCGACGGAGGGCGCTTCCATGGCCGCCAGGCTGCCCAGCGCAGCCTTGGCGCCGAGCATGTCGCCGGCGTCGATGCGGGCATCGGCCAGGTCGAGCAGCAGCTCGCTGTCGTCGCCGACTGCGCGGGCGGCATCGTCGATGAGCGTACGCGCGGCGACGCCGCGGCCGTTCTTCGCCAGTTCCAGCGACCGCTGGATCGCCACGCGCACCCACAGCCGGCGCTGCAGGCTAGTCATGTTTTCATTGCGGTTCTGGGCGGCGATCCGTTCCAGCGTGCTCAGCGCCACCACGTCCCTTTCCTGGTTGGACAGGAACAGCGCATACGCATAGTGGGCGGCGGCATCCTGAGGCTGGCGCTGCACGAGTTCGGTGAACAGCGCATTGCCCTTGTCCGCTTCGCCGCGGGCCGCATACATGCGCGCCATGTCGAAGCGCAGCCAGGGGTCGGCGCGGTCGAATTCGGCAGCACGCTCCAGCATCGCCAGCGCTTCGTCGCTCCTGCCTGCGTCCAGCAGGGACTGCGCCTTTTCCTTGAACAGCGTGGCGCGGACCGCGGCAACGGTCTCGGCGAACTCCTTCTTCTGCGCGCCGCTCAGCCTCGACAGCAGCATTTCCGCATCCTGCTCGCGGCCGGTACGCAGGTAGAGCGTAACCAGACCTTGAAGCGCATTCGCGTTCGCCGGTTCCAGCACCAGCGCTTCGCGGAAGGCTTTTTCGGAATCGGCCGCGCGCCCCTGCGCCGCATAGGTGCGGCCGAGGCCGACGATGGCGGCGGGCTCGCGCGTGTCGAGCGTGCGCGCTTCCCTGTACTTGAATTCCGCCAGGCCGAATTCCTCGGCATCGGCGGCATCCGAGGCTTCCCGCATCAGTCCCCAGTAGCGCGCCACGCGCACCATGGTCTTCCAGCGGTCGCTGCCGGGATCCTGCCGCTGCGCTTCCAGGAAATACGCCTGGGCCTCGGCATGGTGGCCCTGGCGCATGCGGATCGTGCCCAGCGCGCCGAGCACGTTCGGGTCCCTGGGCCGTCCGGCGATGGACTGGCTCAGCTTGTCCTCGGCCGGCTCCAGCCTGCCGCTTTCCAGCATCGCCAGGCCGTCGAGGCCGGCACGGTAATAGGGGTCTGCCATCAGGCGGCGCTGTTCTTCGATGGCCATCTTGAGCTTGTCGAGATGTTCCTTGACGGCCGAGTCTTCCACCTTTTCCCGCGCCAGGTACTGTTCGATCAGCCCGACGCTTGCGGGCACCGGTCCGAGGCGCAGCATGGCGCGGCGCCAGGCCGCGCGCGCCTGCTTTTCATACTGCGGCAGCTCGGCGAGTTCGCGGATGGTTTTCAATGCCGCCGGATCGGCCGGCCTGCGCACCGTGATGTGTTCGGCCAGCGCCAGCCGGTAACGGTAGTTTTCCGGGTATTCGCCCACCAGCCGGGTCAGGCCGATCAGCGCGCGCTCCCAGCCGCCGGTGGTGTCGCCGATGATCAGCCAGTACTCCAGCGTCAGGTCGCCGGTGGGCGGCCCTCCCGGGTAGAGCTGGCGCAGGATCTTGAGCGCCTCTTCCGGGCGCCCGGTCTTGGCCAGCATGCGCGCCTGGCGCAGGCGGTCCTTGTCGCCTTCCTCGAGGCGCATCAGGTTTTCCAGGCGCAGCAGCTCGAGATGATCGGGATGGGTCCGGCGCAGCTGTTCCAGATACTGCCTGGCCTTGTCCTTCTGGCCGACGCGCAGGTAGATGTAGGCCAGGCGCGCCAGTCCGACCGGATGGTCGGGCGCGCTGCGCAGCAGCTTGTTCAGCGTTTCGATGGCCAGGTCGTCGCGGTTGCGCGATTCCCACAGCCGAGCCTGGCTGAGCAGGGCGGCATGGGCGGGATCTTCCATCGGGGTGGATGCCGACGTGCGGATCAGCTGCGCCACCGGTGCGGAGGGAGGCAGTCTTGCGATCGTATCCTCGATGCGCAGCGCCAGCGGCGCGCGGCGCGGCGCCGGTGCACGCTGGCGCCGCGGCTGCGTGGTCAGGGTATGGGACAGCTTGAGCGCGAGGCGCGGCTCCGTGGGGGCGGACGAGTCGACATCCGCCGCCAGCGCGCCTTTTGCGCAGGCGCCCAGGCCGATGCCGATGGCCAGGGAAATCAGTTTGCGCTGCATGTCCAGCGTGCGGTCAGGGAGCCGTCGCGGCTGAAGCGATAGCGGCCGTCCATGGCACCGAGGCCGAACAGGGTCAGCACCTGTTCGTAGTAGTTGTCCTTGCGCTCCAGCGGCGCCTTGGCATCGACCCGCAGGCGCTGCTGCCTGGCTGCATCCGGCAGGCGCGAGGCGGCGAGGAAGGGCAGCATCGCGGCGGAGAAGCCGGCGGGGCCGGCGCCGCTGACGATGCCGTCGCGGGTATTGACCTCCAGCGGCGGCGTGCCCGTCTTGACCACATGCTGCGCGGCGGGCGCCAGCGCCTTGAGCAGCACCGGCCGCACCGGATCGTCCTCGGCCATTACGCCGGCCCAGAGATAGACGCGGATGGCGTTGTAGCTGCCGACCGCCTTGGTGTCGGCATCGGGCAGGAAGCCGCCGTTGGCCCTGACCAGAACCCAGTCGGGCGCGAAGCCGCGCGGCGACGAGCGCACGATGGTGTCGACGGACGTGGTGACCAGCTGCTTCCATTCGGGCTTCGGATAGAGCCCGGCCAGCCTGCGCATCACCGGAATCGGCACGTAGCTGGGATTGAGACGGTACACGCCGGGCTGCGGCTGGAAGCCGCGCGGTCCCGGCAGCAGCGTGCGGCCGAGGCCGGCGATGTCTGCGGTTTCCTCGCGCACGATGCGGTCGGCCAGCAGCTGCGCCAGCGCGGTGTATTTCTGCACCTTCCACAGGCGGCCGGCTTCGGCCAGCGCATAGGCGATCCACAGGTCGGAATCCGATGCGGCATTGTCGTCCATCACGCCCCAGCTGCCGTCGGGCTTCTTGCCCCATTGCCAGGCGGGCAGGCGCGCGGTGAGATCGCCGCCGGCGAGGTTGTCCTCGGTCCAGCGCAGGATGCGCGCGAAGCCCTCGCGGTCATTGGCCACCAGCGCGAAGAACAGGCCGTAGGACTGTCCCTCCGAGGTGGTCTGGCTTTCCGCGGTAGAGGTGTCGACCACGCGCCCGCCCTCATTGACGTAGCGGCTCTTGAATGCGGTCCATTCCGGCCAGTTGTCGCAGCTTGCCGGTGCCGAAGCTGCCGCCATGGCCACCGGTGCCGCCAGCGAACCGGCAGCCAGGGCCAGGGCTAGCCCAGCGCGGCGCAGTGCTTTCAGGGCATGTCGCTTCATCATTCCTCACCTTTCGGGCGGCGGGTGGTCAGCAGCTTGAGCAGTTTCCAGAATCCGAATACGGAGGCCACCAGAGCCGCCAGCATCAGCGCCATCATCAGGATCGGCCGCTGGGTGATCGGATACCAGATGACGGTCCAGAACGGCAGGGTGCCGATGGTATAGGTGTCGCCGGCCAGCACGCTTTCGGCCTTGTCGCCGCGCACGAAGGTCGCGCTGCCGTGCATGGATCTGGCGATGCCGTCGTTTTCGAGCACGTCCAGCACGCGCGTCAGGTCCCGCGATTCCACGGCGGTCACGGCCACCACGCTGCGGCCGGATGACAGCGGCGACTCGAAACCGAGCAGCGCGGCCAGCGGTCCGTCGCCCTGGATATGCTCCTGGGTGGCGACATCGGGGTTGGGCCTGGTGCCGAAGCCGAGCCAGTCATAGAGGAAGTTGACCGAACGCTCAGGCTGGCTGATGCGGCGGTTCGGACCGGAAATGATGGCAGGCAGTTTTTCGCCCCACTTGGCGAGCAGGCCCTGGCCGGGCGCGGTGCCGATCAGCAGCAGGTCCTTGTCCTTGAGCGCGCCTTCGTCCTTCGGGCCGGTTACGGTAAGGCGGGTCGCCGGATAGCCTGTGGACTCGCCCATGCGGCCCAGCAGCGTGAGCATGACCTCGATATCCTGGGCGCCGGCGTTTTCCGGCATTACGACCGCGGTCTGCGCGAGGTCGGCGTACTTGGTGAACGGGAAGCCGGCCGTCGAGAAGTAACCGAGGTTGGGCATCTCCGCATAATGCGGGAAGCCCGAGAAATCGATCGTCGAATCGGAGTCGACCATGGCTCGCACGTTCTCGACCTGGGTATCGCGGCAGGCGCCTTCCTTGTGATAGGTGAAGGAGAACGCATACTGCAGCTGGTTGCGGCTGCCCAGCTTGAACGGCGGAATCAGCATGTCCTTCTGCTCGCCCAGCATGCCGCCGTCGAGCAGCGGCAGCGGCACGCGGATGAAGCCGTCGTTCTGGCCGGCCGAGCGCAGGTTGACCGCCTGCACCAGTTCTTCATTGATGCCCATGCTCATGCGCGATTCGCTGGCGCGGATCGGCGGGGTGTAGCGGTACTTCAGGTCGACCGGAATGCCGCGGCTCTTCCAGGTGAACAGGTCGGGCGGCATGCGCAGGTCGATGCGGATGGGATCGGGCACATGGCCGAACACCTGCAGCTGCTGCTGGTATTCGATCAGCTCGCCGAATTTCATGGGCCGGTCGAGGCGGACCCAGTTGGGCGCGTCGTAGGCCTTGCGCGGCGCTTCCTCGCGCGACTGCTTGACTGCGACATGGGTGCCGGACACTGCGGCATTGCCGAGCACCAGCGAGGTGGCGGCCGTCTTGAGATCGTTGCCGTCGCGGCCGCTGATGAGCAGCAGCTTGGAAAAGCCGTCGCCGGGATTGGTGATCACGCTGATGCCGGGGGCGGTGAAGGGTTCCAGCCTGCTCAGGAAGCCCGGGCGCTCGGTGTTGGTGGCGAAGACGACCGCATGTCCCTTGGGCGCCGTGTCGAGATGGGCAGGAAAGCGCGCGCCGCGCCACCTGGCCAGCTTGCCGAACCAGGACGAGGTGATGCCGGCCGCGCGCAGCGTCTCGTAAGACGGCTTCGCGGCGAAGACATAGGACAGGCGCAGGCGCGCATTGTCGCGGCCGTCGAAGAAAGGTTCGGGCAGGGTCGCCAGGTCGCTCTTGAGCACCACCGGGCGCACCGTCAGCTGCAGTTCGCTGCTGCCGCTGACATCGGCCCACAGGCTGGTATGCAGCGGGTCTTCGCACTCGTTGGCGTAATGGCCGACGAAGACCAGGGTCAGGTTGTTGCTGGAAGTGATGAAGCGGGGATCGAGCTCGACATCCTGCACCAGCGGCTTGCCCGCGTCTTCCTTGGTGATCGGCAGGGTCTTGATCACTTCGTCGTTGAGCACCACCTTCAGGTGCGACTGGCTGGCGATCAGGGCCGGCGAATAGCTGTAGCGCAGGCGCAGCGTCGCCTTGGTCACCAGCTCGTCGGCGCGCAGGCCGAAATTGATCACGGCCCGGCCTTCGGTGGTGCGCAGCTTGAATACATTGGTGTTGGTCAGCTTGCCCAGCGTCACCTTGCGCACATCGACCGGCAGGCTGGCGGGATCGATCACCGGCAGCGGCGCGTCGGCCGGTGCCGCCGCAGGCACGCCGTCGTCGGCAGGCTTTGCAGGGGCCGCGCCGACGTTGCCGACGGAAGGCAGCAGCGCGGTCGCCAGCGAGAACGCGATCATCTTGCGGGCAAAAGGCACCCGGGACATGAGAGGCTCGCCGTTTTCGCCGCGCGGGCGGGATGGTGGATGGCCGTGCGGCTGCGCCATCGGACAGGAAGTGTTCTTCATGGATGTGTGCTGTTCTTGACGGGGCGCGGCGGACGCGGCAGCAGGCTTGCGATCCAGTTCAGCGCGGAAGTCGTTTTTCGTGCCAGGGGCATCGTGGAAGGAAGTGCATGCTCGGCCACCCGGCGGTAGCCTTCGACGCCGGTCGTCAGCACCTTGCGCAGGCCCAGCAGGGGCTTGTCGCGGTGGCGGCCTTCGGCCCAGGAGACCCAGGCGTCGGCGCGGGCGAAGGTGCATTGCACCAGTGTCATCTGCTGTTCGGTGGTGGTCAGCTCCCAGCGCAGCCGCAGCCGCGTGCTGGAATGGCCCACGACGCGCGCGGGGAAGGTGAATTCCTCGTCGCCGCGCCACAGCGCAACCATGACCAGTTCTTCGGCCGGCAGCTCCGGCACCTGTTCCATCTGCAGCGCGGCGCCGCCCTCGGAGAAGTCCTCGGTTTCGCAGCGCACCAGCTGGCCTCCGGGCAGGTGCAGCACGGCCGGCAGGCGCATGTTGACGCGATGCGAGCGGCGCACCTGCTTGGTTTCCGAGGCGACCGAAATCGCCGCGCCCAGCAGCAGCACGTTGTAGCCGGTCCAGAACAGGTTCAGCAGGGTGGTCGGAATCTCGTCGGCGGGCCCGAAGATGATGCGGCCGATGCCGACGATGAAACCCAGGAGATTCAGGCCGACGATGACCAGGTAGGGCAGGGAGATGGTCCAGTCGAAATAATTCTTTTCCACCAGGCCGCCCTTGGCGGTGACGTTGAACTTGCCCTTGTGCGGATCGAGCAGCGCTACCGTGGTCGGGCGCACGATGTACCAGGCCAGTACCGTCTCGTACACTTCCGCCCAGAAGGAATGGCGGTGGCTGCCCTGGATGCGCGAGTTCGTGATATTGGCATGCACCATATGCGGCAGCACGTAGAGGATGACGGAAATCGCCGGAGTATAAATGACGTAGGCGTGGAACAGCAGGAAGGCCAGCGGCGCGGTCAGGAAGATCAGGCGGGGTCCGCCGTTGAGGAAGTGCAGCATCGCATTGCCGTAGCAGATGCGCTGCGCCCAGTTCAGGCCCTTGCCCAGGAAGGGATTGTCGAGCCGGAAGATCTGCGCCATGCCGCGCGCCCAGCGGATGCGCTGGCCGATGTGGGCCGACAGGCTTTCCGTCGCCAGGCCAGCCGCCTGCGGCAGGTTGATGTAGGCCGAGCGGTAGCCCAGGCGCTGCAGCTTGAGCGCGGTATGCGCGTCTTCCGTCACGGTCTCCACCGCGATGCCGCCGACCTGCTCCAGCGGACCGCGCTTGATGACCGCGCAGGAGCCGCAGAAGAAGGTCGCGTTCCACAAATCGTTGCCGTCCTGGATCACGCCGTAGAACAGCTCGCCTTCGTTGGGCATGCTGCGGAACAGGCCGAGGTTGCGCTCGAAGGGATCGGGCGAGAAGAAGTGGTGCGGCGTCTGCAGCAGCGCCAGCTTCGGGTCGCGCACGAACCAGCCCATGGTCGCCTGCAGGAAGGAGCGGGTCGGGATGTGGTCGCAGTCGAAGATGGCGATGTATTCGCCATTGGTCTTGGTCAGCGCGTGATTGAGGTTGCCCGCCTTCGCATGGAAGTTGTTGGGGCGGATGATGTAGCCGATGCCGGCTTCTGCCGCGAAGCGCCTGAATTCGTCGCGCCTGCCGTCGTCGAGCAGGTAGATGTTGATCTTGTCGCGCGGCCAGTCGATGCCGAGCGCGGCATACACCGTCGGCATCACGACCTTCAGCGGTTCGTTATAGGTCGGAATGAAGACATCGACCGTGGGCCACACGCGGTCGTTCTCGGGCAGCGGGGTGGGACCGCGGCGCAGCGGCCAGGAGGTCTGCACATAGCCCAGCACCAGGATCACCCAGGTATAGATTTCGGCAAACAGCAGCAATACGCCCCAGAAGAAATCGAAGGTCTCGTCCCAGTTGAGCGTGAAGGCCACGCGCCACCACAAATAGCGGGTGGATGCTGTGACGGAAAGAACAATCAGCAGCAGCGTGGCCACCGGCCCGGGAATGCGGCGGATCAGCATCGCGATGATCCACAGCAGGGTCACGAAGATCAGCTGCGCCAGCGTGCTGAAAGGGGTGGTGATGCAGAGCAGGGCCAGCGTCGCGGCGCAGGCATAGGCGACGTAGCGCACGGTCGGATGGTCCCAGATGCCGTGCTGCGCGAATTCCTCGGCCTTCGCTTCCATCGCATTGACGTCGGACGAGGCGCGGTTGACGCGCTGGCTCAGGCGCGACGCGGCACTGCGCAGCGAAGTCGGCATGGCTGCCACGACAAGCGCCAGAAGCCGGTCCAGGGTTGACTCGAAGCGGCTCTTCCATGAACGGGACGCCGGCAGCGGCTTGATCCTGACGACGAGGAGCCACGCCAGCTGCAGCGGAATGCGGATCATGTCGGCCGCGCGCAGGCGGCGGAAATCGACATGCGGAAAGCAGGTGGCGAACAGTCCGCGCCAGGTGCCGGCCTGCGTCAGCGGACCGTCGCGGAATACCAGGCACAGCAGCACGGTTTGCCACGGCTGTTGCGGATCGATGCCAGCCGCGAGCAGGAGCCGTTCGAACGGAGAGCGCAGCAGGGCGGAAACGCCGGCATCTGCTGGTGATGCAGCAGATGCAGCAGATGCAGCAGATGCAGCGGGTGAATCGGATGAATCGGATAACACGGAGGACATCAGGCATGCACCTCTTCTTGTCCCAGGCGTGCCAGGGTCCAGGTAGCCAATGCCGAAAAGTCATAGGCGGCCTGGCTGGACGGCGCGAAGTCGAACACCGTCTGCTTGCAGGCCAGCGCCTCGCGCAGCGATTCGTCGCGGTGCACGACCACCGGGGACAAGGCGGCCTTGTGCTGGGTGCGCAGCAGCACGGAGATGTCGCGGTCAAGCCTGCGCGAAGAATCGAATCCGTTGAGCACGATCATGGTCGAGGGGCCGTGCGCCATTCTTACTTCGGCCGCGATGCGCGTTGCCGAAGCGTAGGAAACGGTATCGGGACTGCAGACCAGCAGGATCAGGTCGGCCGCAGTCAGAACCTGTTCGCGCAGGGCGGCAGGCATGCGGGGGCAGTCGCAGATGGTGATGGTGTCATGCGGCGCCTGGATGGCGGAGAGCTGGTTCCTGAACCAGCCCGGATGTTCCTTCAGCCATCCGGTCAGCCTGTCCAGCGACTCCTCGCTCGTCAGTTGTCCGAACGGCACGAAATCGACGCCGGTGGCGCTGCGGTAGGCCGACTTGTGCCAGTCGCGTCCCTGCAGCAGATCGGCGGCGAATCCTCCGTTGTCATTCCACGACATGCCGAAGTGCAGGCGCAGCAGGTTCTCGGTGCAGAAATCGAAGGCCAGCGTCTGGCGCTTCTGCAGGTGGAGCGCCGTGGCCAGATGCGCGGCGATCGTCGTCGCGCCCGCACCGCCGATTGCGCTGAGTACGGCAACCACCTTCATTGTTATTTCGCCGTGGCGGCGGCAGGGATCGTGGCGATGGCTGGATCGGCGCCGATGCCTTCGATCTCGGCCAGCAAGGGCCAGCGGCATGCAGCATTGATGGCGGCATCCTGCCGGACGACTTCATGATAGGTGGCCCGTTTGGAGTAATCGCCGAAATGCGAGAAAAGACTGGTGACGTCGTTTCCCGCTACGTATGGTGTCTGTTGTTTAGGGGCGTGTTGCGCCATAGGTCCGGTCCACTATCAAGAGTATTGCATTAGAGCAATTGGCGTCCCATTAGAGAGGGGACTTTGATAAACGTTCCTTCCGGCATTTTTTAGGCTAGACACGGAACCAAAGTTGGTTAGGGGAAATCCGACACGTTCCTCCCATGCATATGGTAAATTCATTTCCGTGCCGTTACAAATGGTAACGGTAAATATGTTTCAGAATTGAATCAAATTCATGACTTCCGACAACAATGTTCCCTCATTCGATTGCAAATTGCAGGTGAAAGATTTATCACCGGCAACACAATTGCTTTCAGGGAATATTTATGCGGTTGCAGAAGAAGATAATCGCCTTTCTGCCGCGCTTATTTGGGGCACGATTGCCGAACATTGCGGCAACGGCAATGCAGCTTGTGTGGTGTCCGTTTCCGCTCCGGAAAAGACATTGGCAGGGAGTGCACTGGAAGACCTGATCCTGCCCTTTTTCGAGAACCGCAAGCTGGCGGTGCTGGAAACTGGCGACGGCCTGGAAAAGCTGTCGGGCAAGGCAAGGCTGCGACGCTTTGTGGATGACCTTCGACACTGGAAGCGTTCGAAGCGGCAGCTGATCATCGTCGATGGCGCCGATGTCGTTTTCGCCGACCTGGACATTTCACTATTGCGCGAGCTGCGCGACTGGGCGGAAGAGCAGAACAACATTCTGGTGCTGGTGTTTCGCCAAAGCGGACACAACGCCGGCGAGTCGCTGGACGCCATCGTGCGCCTGTCGCAGGCATTCGCGGGCATGGCGCGATTGAAGAGCCGCTATGGCGTCGCTTCGTGGGAAATTTTCCATTGGTTCAATCCCGGCGGTCTCGTTTCCAACAAGACATTCCCGCTGCGCTGCGGAGCCGATGGTCTGCTGGAAGTCTATGAAGAAGTCGAGTCGGACCAGCAGGCGGCGGATCCCGCCGTGGACGAAACCCAGATCATCGCGGTGAAAACCGTATTCCTGCCGAAGGAAACCGTTCCTGCCGATTGGCGGATCGTCGAGGACGATCTGGAGGCCATGCCGGCACTGGCCTCCGGCGCGGTAGCCGCGACCGTGGTGCTTTCCTTCACGCCGTCCACCAACTTCAACCTGATTGCACGCTGCGTGTTCGATC
Source organism: Noviherbaspirillum malthae (assembly GCF_015352985.1). Classification (GTDB taxonomy): domain Bacteria; phylum Pseudomonadota; class Gammaproteobacteria; order Burkholderiales; family Burkholderiaceae_D; genus Noviherbaspirillum; species Noviherbaspirillum malthae. The sequence goes on from NZ_JACYXF010000001.1 coordinate 352,271, forward strand.
TGCGCAAGCAGTGCGGCGCGCGCCTGAAGATCGTCATCCGCGAAGTCAATTCGCGTCTGCGCTACAGCCAGGAAACCCTTGCAGTGCGACTCGGCGCGAACCTGATCGTGCCCGCCGAAATCAGCTATGTGCGCTTTCTCAGCCTGACCTCCATGGTGCAGGGCCAAGTGTTTCCTCACAACCTGCCCGCAAGCTACGACAAGGCGCTGGCCGATGCCATGCCCGAGCAGGAGCAGGGCTATCTCGCACCCCAGGATTTCACCCGCTCGGTGCAGACCATCCTGGAGCGCAGCCGCGTGCTCAACGTGCAGAACGCCATGGTGCGGCTGCCGCTGGCCTACGGCCTGCAGCCTTTCGATGCGCTGCGCTACTGCACGATCAAGCGCGACGGCGACCTTTGCACATCCGACGAGGCCAATGTCTACGTCTTCCTGTATGCCTGCCGCGAATCGGATATCGACAAGACGCTCGACCGCCTGTTCGGCCTTCCGGTCAGCGAACTGTTTTCCACCGAGGAGCGCTACCTGACCGCGCGCGGCATCGAAGAGGGAATACAGGAATTCGAAGACCGCCGCAGGACAGGCAATTTCCCGGACCTAACGGCCGAACTCGCCGGCGTTGCGGAATCCACCGTCCGTCCCGAGCGCACCGAAGCCCCCGTCGCGGCAGTCGAGCAGAAGGGGCCGGCAACGGTTCGCTATTCGGCTCCGCCGCCCGCGGTGCGGCGTCCGCTGCCCCTGCGCGGCACGCCCACCCTGACTGACGTATCGGTATCAAGCTCATGACCTTCACTGTCGCATTCCTCATCCTCGCCGCCGGCATCGCAATCGGCTACCGCCTGCCCGGCCCGCTCGCAAGGCTCAGGGAGTTCTATCGGCGGAAAACCTACAAGCCGGTCATGCTGAACAGATACGATCACCGCAAGGATGCTGCGGACACGCTTCGCCGGGACGCGCAATGAAACTCGACGACATGAAACCGGCTGCGCAGGAGGCGCCGGCGCAATCTTCGCCGGCGCCTGAAACTGCCGCGCAGCCGTCCATCCGCTTGGGCGCATGGAGCTTCTACTTTCTGGCCAAGATTCTCTTGTACTGGCGCGAGCTGATCGGATTCCATCCGCTGGAAAACATCGCCTTCGCCGCATTCCTGCTGATGCCGGTGCGTTCCCGCACCTGGCGCCTGGCGCGCAATGCGGTGGCCGTGCCGCTGGCCTTGGCGCTGCTGTACTACGACTCCTGGCTGCCGCCGATCGAACGCGCGCTGTCGCAGGCGACGCTGCTGTCGAACTTCAGCTTCGGCTACCTGGTCGAGCTGACGGGCCGCTTCATCAGCTGGCCGGTGGTGGCGATGCTGGTCATCGGCTGGGTGGGTTACCGCATCGCGTCGCGCTACCTGCGTACCGGCGTTGCGGTCATGGTCGCCTTGCTGGCGCTGGCGGTATCGGCCTCGAAGAACGAGCAGGCGAGCATCGCCGCCGCGCCGTCCGGCCGCGAAGAGCTGGCCAGAAAAGCCGCCGGCACGGATACGGCCAATCTCGATGCCGCGGTGCAGGAGTTCTATGCCAATGAGGCGCAGCGCAATGTGCGCTTTGCCAAGGCCGACCACGGCGCGCCGTTCGACATCATCTTCCTGCATGTGTGCTCGCTGTCCTGGGACGATCTGCAGTCGATCGGACTGGACAAGCATCCCATCTGGAACAATTTCGATTTCATGTTCCGCAAGTTTAACTCCGCCGCCTCCTACAGCGGTCCGGCGGCGATCCGCATCAACCGCGCGACCTGCGGACAGACCCCGCACAAGGCGCTGTATGCGCCGGCGGCTGACAGCTGCTACCTGATGCCGAGCCTGAAGCAGGCCGGCTTCGAGACCAATATCGCGTTCAATCACGACGGCCATTTCGACGACTTCCTGACCGAGATCCGCAAGCAGGGCGTGTCGGCGCCGCTGATGCCATTGAACGGCGTGTCGATTCCCCAGCGCGGCTTCGACAACTCGCCGATCTATGACGATTTCGGCGTGCTGTCGCGCTGGTTCGAAAACCGCCAGAAAGCCGGCGATGCGCGGGTTGCGCTGTTCTACAACACCATCAGCCTTCACGACGGCAACAGGATCGTGTCGGGCCCCGATGCGAAGCTGAGCAGCCACGACAGCTACAAGCCGCGCGTGGAAAAGCTGCTCAACGATATCAATGGCTTCATGGATCAGATCGGCAAGAGCGGCCGCCGCGCGGTAGTGGTCGTGGTGCCGGAGCATGGTGCCGCGCTGCGTGGCGACAAGTTCCAGATCGCCGGCCTGCGCGAGATTCCGACGCCGCTCGTGACCACCGTGCCGGTCGGCGTCAAGGTCATCGGGCCGGATGTCTCGCGCAGCGGCGGCAGCGCGCAGATCGCTGAGCCGACCAGCTATGTGGGCCTGTCGCAACTGATCGCCCAGCTGATCGACAAGCCGCCGTACGGCGAGCCGGGATTCTCGCCGGCCGACTATACCGAAGGCATTTCCGCCACCGACTACGTGGCGGAGAATGAAGGCATGGTGATGGTGGGACGGGACAACCGCTTCTACCTCAAGCAGGGCAGTGACGGCTGGAAGGAGTATGTGAACCCGACGCGCTGATCCGAGCGCGCCGGACAGAAGAATTACTGGTTGTCGAGCCAGCGGCTGAATTCCGCGCCCACTTCGAGATGCTTGCGGCCGAGGTCGACGGTGGCCTGGAGATAGCCCAGCTTGGAGCCGCAGTCGTAGCGCGTGCCCTCGTAGCGGCAGGCGACGACGGCTTCTTCGGCGATCAGCGAGGCGATGCCGTCGGTCAGCTGGATCTCGTTGCCGCTGCCGCGCCCGATCCGCTCAAGGTGATGGAAGATGCGGGGCGACAGCACATAGCGGCCGACGACGGCGAGCGTCGAAGGTGCGGCGTCGGGATGCGGTTTCTCGACGATGTGCTCGACCCGCTCGATGCGTTCCGACAGCGTATGGCCGCGCACGATGCCGTAGCTTCCGGTCTCGTGGCGCGGCACGTTCTGCACGCCGAGCACGGAGGCGTTGTGTTCTGCGGCCACATTCATCAGCTGACCGAGCACGGGCTTGTCGCTGTCGATCAGGTCGTCGGCGAGCACGACGGCGAAAGGCTCGTCGCCGATCACGTTCTTGGCGCACAGGACCGCGTGACCCAGGCCGAGCGCGCGAGACTGGCGGATGTAGACGCAGCGTATCTCCGGCGGCAGCATGTCGCGCACCAGTGCGAGCAGCTTGTCGTTGTTGCGTGCGGTGAGTTCGGCTTCGAGTTCGTAGGCCGTATCGAAATGGTCTTCGATCGCCCGCTTGCTGCGGCCCGTGATGAAGACCATGTCGGTGATGCCCGAGCGGATGGCTTCCTCGACGGCGAACTGGATGAGAGGCTTGTCGACGATGGGCAGCATTTCCTTCGGATTGGCTTTTGTCGCAGGAAGGAATCGGGTTCCAAGGCCCGCGACCGGGAAAACGGCTTTTCGAATTTTCTGCATGGAAGTTGTGTGCTAGGCTGCTTGGCGATTGAAAAAGCGAATGAACATGCCGGCAGGAGCGGGGGCGGCGGCGTAAATTGCGATTGAATTTAACACTATTGAAATAGCCTGTGTAGGCTTTTGCGGTGCATCTACCGGTCCACGGCGGTTCTGCAACAGGTTTGTAAAATGGGAAAAACACATATTTGCGCAGCCATGCTGCTGCTGTCCGCGGCAGCGGTGAGCGAGGCAAGGAGCAACTGGATACGCCTCGGTGAAGATGCACGCGCGGAAATCTTCATCGACTCCGCCAGCATTGAAAGGCCGCCGGGTTATGTGAAGGCCTGGACCATGCTGTCGTTCAAGGGCAGGCAGCGCGGCGGCTGGCGTTCGGAGCGGCGCATGTTCATGTTTTCCTGCAAGGACCGCACGCTCGAATGGCAGCAGTCGATGTACATGGCCGAGCCGATGGGTGAGGGCGAATTCGTCCACGCGCGTTCCCTGAACCGCTACGGCGTCGGCGATCTGCGCCTGGTGGAACTGGACCCGAGCACCAAGGACAAGAGCGTGTACAAGGAGGCAGTGCCGGAGTCGGAATTCCTGTCCGTTTTCAAGGATCTGTGTTGAGCCGTGCAAATTTTTCCATGCGCTGCGGCAGGCGCCCGGGCCGGCCTGCCGTTTTCTCCATCAACGTAATGAGATGAGCTCCCTTCGACTCCTTGGCACATTGCTGTCCCTGCTTGGCCTGCTTGGCGCATCGCCGGCGATGACATTTGCCGCGCCTTCCGCAGGTTCGGCAAATGCAGCAAATTCAGCATCGGCCGCACCTGCCGCAGCCAGCGCCGCGCCGCTGCCGGTCAGCAAGCGCAGCTTCAGCTTTCCCGCGCTCGACGGACGGCCGCAGATGCGTCTGGTGCCTACCGACGGTCCGCCTGCGATCGGTTTCGGGCTGCGTGCGGATGAGAAGCCGGTCAAGGCGGTCTTCAGGATCAGGAATACCTTTTCGCCGGCGCTGATTCCGGAACAGTCGCACATCCGCGTACTGCTCAACCAGGAAGTGATCGGCATCGTGCAGATGAGCCGGCAGACCGCCGGCAAGCAGACCAGCAAGGAATTCGAACTCGATCCGGCCCTGCTGCGCCACTACAACAACCTGACGCTGGAGTTCGTCGGCCATTACACGAATGAATGCGAAGACCCGCTGCACAGCAACCTGTGGACCGACATCGCCAAGGGCAGCGAAGTCGAGCTGACGGTGCGGCGCGTGCAAATCGAAGACGACCTCGCGCTGCTTCCCGAGCCCTTCTTCGACAAGCAGGAACTGGTGCGCTTCAGGTTGCCGTACGTGTTCGCCGCGAAGCCTTCCTATGCGACGCTGAAGGCGGCCGGCATCACCGCATCCTGGTTCGGCAAGCTGGCCGGATGGCGCAACTCGCGCTTTCCGGCGCATCTCGATGCCTTGCCAGCGGGGCATGCCGTCGTGTTCGCGACCAACGACGAACGTCCGGCGTTCCTCGCCGCAGAGCCGCCATTTTCCGGCCCGTCGCTGCGCGTCATGACCAATCCCGCCGACGGCATCTCCAAGCTGCTCGTCATTACCGGCGCCGATGCCAGGGATCTGGCAGTGGCGGCGCGTTCGCTGGTGCTGGGCAATGCCGCGCTGTCCGGCAAGCGCGCCGATATCCGCGACAGCACGATCGCCGCGCGGCGCAAGCCCTACGACGCGCCCAACTGGGTACGCGTCGACCGGCCGATGAAGTTCGGCGAGCTGATCGAATCGCCGCAGCAGCTGCAGGTCTACGGCCATGTGCCGGAGCCGGTGAAGGTCAGCCTGCGCATTCCCCCCGATCTGTTCACCTGGCGCAGCCGCGGCGTGCCGGTGGACCTGAAGTTTCGCTATACGCCGCCTGTGCGCACCATCGATTCGATGCTCGGCATGAGCATCAACGGCGAACTGGTGCAATCGGTCAACCTGCGCTCCTCGGGCCAAGGCGGCGAATCCGCGCGCGTCATTCTTCCGCTGCTCGATGCCGGCCTGCTTGGCGACAGCCGCGAACTGCTGATTCCTGCATTCAAGCTGGGCAGCCGCAATGAACTGCAGTACGCGTTCAATTTCAGCTATCACAGCGCCGGCAACTGCCGTGATACGCAGATCGAAAACATCCGCGCGATGATCGATTCCGATTCCAGGATCGATTTCTCCGGCTATCCGCATTATGCGGAAATGCCGCACCTCGGCTATTTCTCGACGGCGGGTTATCCGTTCACCAAGTATGCGGACCTGTCGGAGACAGTGGTCGTGATGCCGGAAGCCGTATCGGCCTCGGACATTGAAGTGATGCTTTCCCTGATGGGCCGCATGGGTGAGTCCACCGGACATCCGGCGACCCATGTGCAGGTGACCGGGCCGAAGGATGAGGCGCAGTTCGCCAACCGTGACCTGCTGGTGATCGGCGCCGAGCGGCAGCAGGCGTTTCTCGGCAAATGGCGCAGCCGCGTGCCCGCGGTCATCTCCGGGCCGCAGCAGAAAGTGCTTCGCTCCGAAAATACGCTGAGCTGGTTTTCCGGGCTGATCGACAATGCGGTCAAGGACAGGAGTGCGGCGGCAAACCAGAAGCATCTGCGGGGCGACGGCCCGCTGGCCGCGATGCTCGGATTCGAATCGCCTTATACGGCCGGCCGCAGCGTCGTCGCGGTGACATCGGCGGAAACGGGCGACATCGCGCAGGCACTGGACACGCTGGAGAATGAACAGATCGTCAAGACCCTGCACGGCAGCGTGGTGCTGATGCATGGCGGCGTGGTCGAAAGCCTTTTCGCCGGCAAGACCTACGCGGTCGGCAAGCTGCCGGTCTGGACCGCGATCTGGTTCCCGCTGTCGGACCAGCCGGTGCTGCTGGCGATCATGTCGGTCATCGCGGTTCTGGTGTTTGCCTTCGCGCTGTGGCGTACGCTGCGGGCAGTGGCGGCGCGGCGCCTGCGGGAGACGGGAGAGTAATGCCAATCCGTGCCCTGGGATTGGCATAAGCGCACGCCGCGCGTTTCATTCGAGGGCGCGACTTCGGCGGGCCGCATCGCGCTCACAAGCCCCGGCGGCGACAGCGGCTGCGCGCTGTTCCGCAGGCCGCGCGCGGCTGTCGGTGAATTGCCGCGGATTGACAGGACTTTGCCGTCAGCCTGCCAGGACGTCAGCGCTGCAGCAGGCCGTTCACCTGCACCAGATCGTCTTCCTTGAGAATGCCGGCCGTCGATTTCAGGCGCAGGCTGTTGACGATTGCATCGTAACGCGCACGCGCCAGATCGCGGCGTGTCGAATACAGCTGCTGCTGCGCATTGAGCACGTCGATGTTGATGCGCACGCCCACCTGGTAACCGAGGCGGTTGGATTCCAGCGCCGATTGGCTCGAGACTTCCGCGGCTTCCAGCGCGCGCACCTGGGCCAGCCCGGAATTGACGCCGAGGAAAGCCTGGCGCGCGCCCTGCGCGGCGGCGCGGCGGGCATTTTCCAGGTCGGAGCGGGTGCGCTCTTCCAGCGCGATCGCCTCGCGCACCCGGCTGTCCACGGCGAAGCCGGAGAAGATCGGGATGTTCCATTGCACGCCGATCGCATTGCTGTCCGAGGAGGCGCCGGTGGGGGAGGTGAGGCTGCCTGTCTGGTTGCTGTGGCTGCGGCTGGCGACCAGGTCGACGGTCGGATAGTGGCCGGCGCGGTTGAGCTTGATCTGGCGGCGCGCGATTTCCAGCGCCAGCTGCTGGCCGACTACGCCGAAGTTCTGCTGCTCGGCGCTTTGCACCCAGCTGTCGAGATTGGCCGGTTCCGGCGCGCCGATCTGCACGCCGGGACGCAGCGTAGCCAGTTCGCCGCTCGGCTTGCCGATGATCTGCTGCAGCGCGCTGCGCTTGATCTCGAGATCGTTGATACCCGCGAATTCCTGAGCGATCACAAGGTCGTAGCGCGCCTGCGCTTCATGGGTATCGGTGATGGTGGAAGTGCCGACCTCGAAATTGCGCTTGGCCGATGCCAGCTGTTCGGTAATCGCGGTCTTCTGGGCCTGCACCGAGGCCAGCGCATCCTGCGAGGCCAGCACATCGAAATAGGCCTGCGCGACGCGCACGATCAGGTCCTGCTGCGCCTGGGCGAAGGTCGCCTCGCTGGCGGCGACCGACAGCTTGCCCTGCTGGTACTGCTCCCAGTTGGCCACGCGGAACAGCGGCTGCGACAGCGTGACCGAATAGCCGCGGGAGGTGAAATTCCTTCCGACTTCAATGCCGGCGGCGCTGACATCGGCATTGGTGCGGTTGACGCTGCCGCCGACGCCGATCTGCGGCAGCAGTCCGGCGCGGCCCTGTATCTCGCGTTCCTGGCCAGCCGTCAGCGTGGAGCGCGCGCTGGCATACACGGCGTCGTTCGCCAGTGCTTCCCGGTACACCTGCAGCAGATCGATGGCATGCGCATTGAGCGACAAGAAGCTGCCGGCAATCAGGGTGGCGAGTACGGTCTTCCGCATTACAGGTTCTCCCGGGGAGTCAGTGAAATTGTTATTAGAGTGCTTTCGGTTTGACTGGACTTGGCGAGGCTGAGGTGATTTGCCAGCGGAACGAGGCGTGGCGACGCGACATGGCGGGGCCATGGCAAGGAGCCACAACGCTGTGCCGCTGGCAAATCGCCCAGGACCGACAGTATAGTCAAGCCGAAAGCGCTCTAGTAGGTAGGCATGGAACTGTCGACCTGCAGCGCCCAGGCATGAACGCCGCCGGTCAGGTTGATCACTTGCGAAAACCCGTTGCGCTCGAGGAAGGCGGCCACCGACATGCTGCGCGCGCCATGATGGCAGATGCAGACGATGGGCGTTTCGTCGTCGAGTTCCTGCATGCGGGCCGGAATCGAATTCATCGGGATCGGCACCGAGCCCTCGATGCGGCAGGTCTGGAATTCCCAGGGTTCGCGCACGTCGAGCAGCACCGGTTTTTCGCGGGAGGGATCCGCAAGCCAGGCGGCCAGTTCGGGAGCGGTCAGTGTTTGCATGGCATTGGTCTCGGTTGTTCCGGATGCTCCGGATGCTTCAGAAGGTAAAGGCCGGCGGCAGCACGGCTTCGCGCAGCGGCTTGACATCGGTCTCGAAGACCTTGACGGTGTCATAGGCGCTGTCGGACTTGCGCGTGGTGACCTGCGCGCTCATGACCGGGGGAACGCCGACGATGGAGAACAGGCGGCCGCCCACCTTGAGCTGCTGCAGGAATTTTTCCGGCAGCACCGGCAGCGAGCCGGAAATCACGATTACATCGTACTGCGCGTCGCCCCAGCCCTGGGCGCCGTTGCCCTGGACCACTTCCACATTGGCCACGCCATAGGCGGACAGGTTCTTTTCCGCCATGGCCTTGAGCTCGGGATTGATTTCCACCGTGGTCACGTGGCGCGCCTTGTGGGCCAGCAGCGCTGCCATGTAGCCGGAGCCGGCGCCGATTTCCAGCACGCTCTCATGCTTCTTGACGGCCAGTTCTTCCATGATGCGCGCTTCGACCTTCGGCGCGAACATGGATTCGCCGCCCGGCAGCGGGATGTCGGTATCGACGAAGGCCAGGCTCTTGTAGGCGTCGGGCACGAATTCTTCGCGCTTGACCACCACCAGCATGTCGAGGACGTCCAGGGACAGCACATCCCACGGGCGGATTTGCTGTTCGATCATGTTGAAACGGGCTTTTTCGATGTTCATGTCAGGACCAGTGAGTCAGAAAGGAATGGGAAACAAACTCGCTATTTTATCAAACGGCATCGTTGTTTTTGCTTTGAAGCACCGGTGTTGCGGGCTTGCCATGATGCGCATCCGCCGTATCGCCGTGCCATTTGCGTCTTGCCCATGCTGCAAAATCGTCAAGATAAGTGTAGATCACCGGCACCACCACCAGGGTCAGCAGTGACGAAGTGATAATGCCGCCAATTACCGCCTGCCCCATGGGCGCGCGCTGCTCGGAGCCTTCGCCCAGGCCGAAGGCCAGCGGCACCATGCCGAACACCATCGCCAGCGTCGTCATCAGGATGGGGCGCAGGCGCACGTGCGCGGCTTCGAGCAGGGCGGAGGTGCGGTCGGCGCCGGCCTTGCGCGCCTGGTTGGCGAAGTCGACCAGCAGGATCGCATTCTTGGTCACCAGGCCCATCAGCATGATGAAGCCGATAATGGAAAACATGTTCAGCGTCGAGCGGAAGAACATCAGCGCCAGGAACACGCCGATCAGCGTCATCGGCAGCGCCGACATGATGGCCACCGGCTGCAGGAAGCTGGCGAACTGCGAGGCCAGGATCATGTAGATGAAGATGATCGCCAACAACAGCGCCGACAGCGCATAGCCGAAGGATTCCTGCATGCTCTTGGTGGAGCCGCCCATCTGGTAGCGGTAGCCCGGCTGCCAGTGCATGGCGTCGAGCACCTGGCGCACCTGCGCGCTGACCTCGCCGGGCGAGCGGCCGACCACGTTGGCCGACAGTTCGACCTCGCGGCTGAGATCGCGCCGGTTGATCTGGTTGGCGCCGGTGGACGGCGTGATGGTCGCCACCTGGCGCAGCGGCACCATGCGCGGCGTGCCGTCGGCATTGGTCTGCGTGCTGGCCAGCATCAGGCGCGACAGGTCGGCGGCATTGTCGCGGTCGGACGGGGCGAGACGTACCTTGACGTTGTAGTTCTCGTCATCCGGCGCACGCCAGGTGGTGGTTTCGTCGCCGGCCAGCAGCGGACGCAGCGCATTGCCGATCTGGGCCACGCCGACACCGAGGTCGGCGCCGATGTCGCGCTTGGGTTCGACCGCGATCGTCGGCTTTTCCGCCTTCAGGCTGGAATCGAGATCGACTACGCCGGGAATGGCGCGGATCTTGTCCATCGCCTCGTCGGTGAGCCGCGCCAGCTGCTTCAGGTCGGTGCCTTGCAGGCTCAGGCGCAGCTGCTTGTTGTCGCCGCCGACGCCGTCGAGCGAGCCGACATGGGTGACGGTAATGCCGGCCACCTGCAGCAGGCGCTGGCGCATGGGATTGGCGAGCTGGCCGGTGCTGCGTTCGCGCTCGCTGCGCGGCGCCAGCCGGATGAAGGTGGTCGCATAGTTCTTGCCCTGCGCCGAACCCGTATTGACGGTGGTGTAGAAGTCGCGCACTTCCGGGAATTCCCGCAGCACGCTCTCCACCTGGCGGGTTTTCGATTCGGTGAATTCCAGCGAGGAGCCGACCGGCGTGTAATAGGTCACGCCCATTTCCGAATAGTCGCCCTGCGGCACGAATTCGGTGCCGATCAGGCCGGACGCGGGAATGGCGAAGCCGGCGAAGAAGGTGGCAATCGCGATCAGCAGCGTCGCCATGCGGCGCCTGAGCGACCAGGCGAGCAGGCGCTGGTAGGTGCGCGACATCCATTGCACCAGGCCGTCGAACCAGGCGAGCACGCGGCCGATGGTGCGGCCGTACAAACTCTTGTCCTCATGCGTGCCGTGTGCCGCCGGGTCCTTCCAGACCGAGGACAGCATCGGGTCCAATGTGAACGACACGAACATCGAGATCAGCACCGCCGCCACGACGGTAATGCCGAACTGGTGGAAGAAGCGGCCGATGATGCCGCCCATGAAGCCCACCGGCAGGAACACGGCGACGATGGAGAAGGTCGTGGCCAGCACCGCCAGCCCGATCTCGGCGGTGCCTTCGAGCGAGGCGGTGCGGTGGTCCTTATAGCGGCCGTTCACCTTCATGCCGGCATGGCGCACGATGTTTTCCCGCACCACGATCGCATCGTCGATCAGCAGGCCCACGCACAGCGACAGCGCCATCAGCGTGATCATGTTGATGGTGAAGCCGAAGATGTACATGAACAGGAAGGTGCCGATGATGGCCACCGGCAAAGTCAGGCCGGTAATCACCGTCGAGCGCCAGGAGTTCAGGAACAGGAAGACGATGAGAATGGTCAGCACCGCGCCTTCGATCATGGTGCGCCGCACGTTGTCGACGCCGGTGCGGATTTGGCGCGAGCTGTCCTTGATGACCTCGATCTTCACGCCGGGGTAGAGCGCCTGCAGGCGCGGCTCCAGGTCGCGGATCGCTTCCTTCATGCCGTCGGCGACATCGATGGTGTTCTGGCCCTGTGCCTTGAGGATGGATACCGCCAGCGTGCGCTTGCCGTTGTAGAGCGCCAGGCTTTCCTGCTCTTCCTGGCCGTCGACCACGGTGGCGATCTGGGACAGCGTCACCGGCTGGCCGCCGCGCCGCGCGATGACGATGCGGTTGAAGTCCTGCGGGTTCTTCACCTTGCCTTGGATTTGCACCACCTTTTCGTCGGCGGACGAGCGGATGGCGCCGGTCGGCAATTCCTGGTTCTCGTTGCGCAGCGCATTCATCACCTGGTCGATGCCGATGCCCAGCGCTTCCATCTCGCCGGGGCGCACATAGATCTGGATCTCGCGCTTGACGCCGCCCACCAGCGTGACCGAACCCACGCCGCGCACGTTCTCCAGGCGCTTCTTCACCACCTGGTCGGCGATGGTGGTGAGTTCGCGCATGTCGCGCTGGCGCACCGAGGGGTCGCTGGTGACGGCGATCGACATGATGGGCTGGTCGGCCGGATCGAAGCGCATCACGCGCGGTTCCTTCACCTCGCGCCGGAACAGCGTCTTCACCAGGGCAACCTTCTCGCGCACGTCCTGTGCCGCCTGGGCCGGATCGATGGTCAGGTCGAACTCGATGATGACCACCGAGCTGCCTTCGTAGGAGCGGGAATACAGGTTCTTGATGCCGTTGATGGTGTTGACCGTTTCCTCGACCTTGCGGGTGATGTCGGACTCGATGGTCTCCGGCGAAGCGCCGGGATAATCGGTCTGCACCACGACGACGGGAAAGGTGATGTCGGGGAACTGGTCGACCCGCAGGCGCTGGTAGGAAAACAGCCCGAGCACGACCAGCACCATCATCATCATGGTGGCGAGGACCGGATTGCCGATGCTAATGCGGGTGAACCACATGGTGTGCCTTCGTTCAGCGTGCGGCGCAGCGTTTGTGATGCCGCTGCGCGCCGTATTCGTTCAATGTTTACTGAGTCGTTGCCGTGGCCGTGCTGGCGACCGGCGCGGGATTGGCATTGGGGCCGTTGACGTTGGGCCCCGCCTGAGTGCCGGCGCCGACCAGCCTGACCGCCGTTCCGGTGCGCAGCACGCCCAGGTTGGTCCTGACGATCTGCATGCCGGCATCGAGCCCGCCGGCAATTTCGACGGCTTCGATGCCGCCGCTGTCGCCGTTCTCTCCAAGCGTCACCGCGCGGCGCGTCAGCTTGCCGGCTTCGATCGCATACACGTAAGGCTCGCCGCCGTCGCGCTGGATCGCGGTGCGCGGCACCGTCAGCACGCCGCTTTTCTTCGCCAGCACCAGCTGCGCCTCGCCGAACATGCCCACGCGCAGTGCATTGTCGGGATTGGGGATCTGCACATAGACCAGGATGGAGCGCGAGCCCGACTGCGTCGCCGGATTGATGCGGGCCACCTTGCCGGGGAAGGGTTTCGACAGGCCTTCGATTTTTACTTCCACTTCCTGGCCGAGCGCCACGCTGCCGATTTCGGAAGCGGGCACGGCGGCCTCCATTTCCATCTGGCCAAGATCCACCACATCCAGCAGGCGGTTGTCGGCAGAGACTTTTTCGCCCGGCTGCACCGAGCGCATGCTGACCAGCCCGGCCATCGGCGACTTGATCACCGTGTCGCCCAGCGCCTTCTGCGCCACGTCGAGCGCGCCGCGCGCCGACTCCACGTTGGCGCGGGCGATGTCGTACTGGCTGGCGGCGTTGTCGAACGCATTCCTGGAAATGAAGCCCTTGTCGAGCAGCGCGCGGTTGTTGTCGCGCGACTTGGTAGCGATGTCGAGCTGTCCGCGCGCGGCAGCCAGCGCGCCCTGCGCCTGGCCGACGCGCGCCTGGTAATCGGCGGCGTCCATGCGTACCAGCACCTGGCCCTGTTTTACCGCCTCGCCTTCGCGCACCAGCACTTCGCGCACGTCGCCCGGCACGCGCGCTTTCACGCTCACCTGGTTGAGCGCGCGCAGCGAACCCGACAGCGGCATCAGCCGGCGCAGCTCGGCGGCCTGCACCTGCATCACGTCGGTCGGCAGGAATTCCATCACGGCCGGCGCTGCTGCGGCCGCGGCTTGCGGCGTCTTGCCGGCGGCGGGTTTTTTCAGCATGGCTGCGGCGATGCCGGCCACCAGCAGGCAGACGGCAAGAATGATCCAGAATGAACGGCGTTTCAGCATGATGTTTTCATCAGGAGGACGGCATGGCTGCAGGCTTGAGCACCCCGTGCAGGAGAAGGTCGATGAAACTGTTGAGGTACTTTTCCGGCGACATCGCGGCTTCGCCATGGCCCAGCGCGCCGAAGGAATGCTTCCATAGCAGCAGCATGATCATCGGCGCGCACACCACGTTCATTGCCTGCTTGATATCGATGTTGCGGAACTCGCCGCGCTCGATGCCGCGCTCGAGCATGCGCGCGATCATGGCATTGCCGCGCGAGATCACTTCATCGTGGTAGAACCTGGCCACTTCGGGGAAGTTGTTCGATTCGGCGACCATCAGCTTGGTAATGCCGGACAGCTTCGTCGTGCCCATGCGCTCCCACCAGCCGTGGGCGATATGGTGGAACAGGTCTGCGGTAGGGCCCTGGAAGCTGTCGACGATTTCTTCCGCTTCGCCCAGCACCGGCACCACGTTCTCGCGGACCACCGCCTTGAACAATTCTTCCTTGTTGGTGAAATACAGGTAGAGCGTTCCCTTGGACACGCCGGCCTGCGCCGCCACGTCATCGAGGCGGGTGGCTGCATAGCCGCGTTCGACGAACAGATCCAGCGCGGCGGCGAGCAGTTCCTGCGGGCGTGCTTCCTTGCGTCGGGTCCAGCGGGGCTTCTTGAAAGGGCAATTCATGTGGGAAATAAAATTGTGCAAATAACTTACTTACGAGTCAGTAATATAAGGTTGGGTATCCGCAGCGTCAAGGCGTTTATCCCACATTATTTGTACCGGCCATGCGATGTGCCGATGTACTTCTGTCTGACAAAGCTGTCAGGTAGTCGAAGCCGATACCCAGTAGAATCGCAGCATCTTCGAACCGCCCGCAGCGATCGGCGCGCACAGAAAGAACAGCGCCACGTTCTGACTCAATGTCCATGAATCTTATCGAAACAGAACAGCCGACTGTTCCTGCCCGTCATCCTGACCCCGGGCTCGGGCCTGCCGCCCGTTCGGGTGCCGCACCATGAGCAAGATGGCATGCCGGGCAGGGTGCGGCGCCTGCTGCATCGCGCCCTCGATTTCATCGGCGATTCCCGGCATGCCCGACGGCAAGCCGGCCGGCGTGCGCTGCATCCAGCTCGACGAGTTGAACCAATGCATGATTTTCGGCAAACCCGAACGGCCGGCTGTATGCGAAAGTCTGCAGGCGACGCGGGAGATGTGCGGCGAATCGAGCGGGCAGGCGATGCATTTCCTGGCGCAGCTGGAACGGCTTACCGCAGCCGATCCGGTAGATGGCTGATGGAGGGTCAATGAAATTCCGGTTGGGCTGGGTTTGCCAATGCATCCTGCTGGTGCTGCTGTGTTCCTGCGCCTCGCTGATGGGGCCGCAGACCCGTGAAATTCCGCTGGCAAGGCTGCAGGACGCGATTTCGCAGCGCTTTCCGTTCAATAACCGCTTCCTGCAGCTGCTCGACATTCGCGTGACCAATCCGCGCGTGTCGCTGCAGCCTGAAGGCAACCGCCTGCTGACCGGCATGGACATCTCGATTGCCCCTCCGCTGATCAACAGATCCTGGACCGGCAATCTTGCCATTTCGGGCAGGCCGCAGGTCGACATGGCGCGCTATGCGGTGGTATTGGCCGATCCGCGTGTCGAAGGCATGAACATCAACGGACTGGATCCGGCCTATGCCAGCCAGGTGACGCGCATCGGCAGCTTCCTCGCCGAACAGCTGCTGATGGACATGCCCCTGTACACCTTCCGGCCCGAGGACCTGAGGTTTGCCGGAACGAGCTTCAACCCGACTGCCATTGCGATGAGGCAAGACGCTGTCGTGATAACCTTCGAGCCGGTGAAATAATCCGCCGGCTTTTTCACCCGACCCGCGCGGCGCTGGTTCCCGCGGGTTTTTTATTGACCCGAATTTTCAACTCTTGAACTGAAACCCGTCTGCTTATGGATCTTACGCTTGCGCTCAAGGCGCTCATCATGGGTATCGTCGAAGGCCTGACCGAATTCCTGCCGATCTCCTCCACGGGCCACCTCATCCTCGCGGGCAGCCTGCTCAATTTCACCGGAGAGAAGGTCAAGGTATTCGAAATCGTGATCCAGGCCGGCGCAATGCTTGCAGTGTGCTGGGAATACCGGAAACGCATCGCCAGCGTGCTGACCGGCCTCGGCAGCGACCGCAAGGCGCAGCGCTTCGCGATGAATGTGATCATTGCCTTCATCCCCGCCGCCGCGCTCGGTTTCCTGTTCAACAAGGCCATCAAGGCGCATCTGTTCGCCCCGGTCCCGGTGGCGGCCGCCTTCATCGTCGGCGGCCTGGTCATCCTGTGGGTGGAGCGCCGCAACCGCAATTCGCCGAAGGCGGTTCGCATCGACTCGGTGGACGACATGACGGCGCTCGACGCGCTCAAGGTGGGACTGGCGCAATCCTTCGCGCTGATTCCGGGCACCAGCCGTTCCGGCGCGACCATCATCGGCGGCATGCTGTTCGGCCTGTCGCGCAAGGCAGCCACCGAGTTCTCCTTCTTTCTTGCGATTCCGACACTGTTCGCCGCGACCATCTATTCGCTCTACAAGTCGCGCGACCTACTGGAAATGTCCGACCTGCCCTGGTTCAGCGTCGGCGCGGCGGCGGCATTCGTGTCGGCCTTCCTGTGCGTGCGCTGGCTGCTGCGCTACATCAGCTCGCACGACTTCACGGTCTTCGCCTGGTACCGGATCGTGTTCGGTTTCATTGTCATTGCGTCAGCCTACGGCGGCTGGGTGGTGTGGGCGGATTGATACTGTCGCGCTGTGCCGTGCGGTGAAGTCGCCGCAACGGCGCAGCGCCGAGTCTGCATGCTCTAAAATAGCGGCATGTCTGAAATCGCTAGCAACGACCGTGCATTGCATATCCTCCAAACGGTCTTCGGTTATCCCTCGTTTCGCGGCCAGCAGGCCGATATCGTGAACCACGTCGCCCGTGGCGGCGACGCATTGGTGCTCATGCCCACCGGCGGCGGCAAGTCCCTCTGCTACCAGATCCCGGCGCTCATGCGCGACGGCGTCGGGGTGGTGGTGTCGCCGCTGATCGCGCTGATGCAGGACCAGGTCGATGCGCTCGCCGAAGTCGGCGTCCGCGCCGCCTTTCTCAATTCCACCCAGACTTTCGACGAAGCGATGCGTACCGAACGCATGGTGCGCAACGGCGAACTCGACCTGATCTACGTCGCGCCCGAGCGCCTGATGACGCCGCGCTGCCTCGACCTGCTGGAAGCGTCGAATATCGCCCTGTTCGCCATCGACGAAGCCCACTGCGTATCGCAATGGGGCCATGATTTCCGCCCGGAATATATCCGCCTGTCGGTGCTGCACGAGCGCTTCCCGCAGGTGCCGCGCATCGCGCTGACCGCCACCGCCGATCCGCAGACCCGCGCCGAGATCGCGCACCGGCTGCAGCTCGACGACGCGATGCAGTTCGTCTCTTCCTTTGACCGGCCCAACATCCGCTACCAGATCGTCGAAAAGACCAATGCCCGCAAGCAGGTACTCGACTTCATCAACGAGGAGCATCCGGGCGAGGCCGGCGTCGTGTATTGCCTGTCGCGCAAGAAGGTGGAGGAAACCGCCGAGTTCCTGCAGTCGCAGGGCATCAATGCCTTGCCGTATCACGCCGGCATGGACATGCCGGTGCGCACCGCCAACCAGGCGCGCTTCCTGCGCGAGGAAGCGATCGTGATGGTCGCTACCATCGCCTTCGGCATGGGCATCGACAAGCCGGACGTGCGCTTCGTCGCCCACCTCGACCTGCCGAAAAGCATAGAAGGCTATTACCAGGAAACCGGCCGCGCAGGCCGCGATGGCGCCCCGGCCGACGCCTGGATGGCCTACGGCCTGCAGGACGTGGTGCAGCAGCGCCGCATGATCGACGAATCCGAAGCCGACGACAATTTCAAGCGCGTGCAGTCCGCCAAGCTCGATGCCATGCTCGGCCTGTGCGAAACCCTCAACTGCCGGCGCGTGCGGCTGCTCGATTACTTCGGCCAGCCGTCCACGCCCTGCGGCAACTGCGACATCTGCCTCAACCCGCCGGTTTCCTTCGACGGCACGGTACCGATGCAGAAGCTGCTGTCGACCATCTATCGCGTCGACCAGCGCTTCGGCGCCGGCCATGTGATCGACGTGTTGCGCGGCATCGATTCCGACAAGGTCAGGCAGTGGCGGCATGACAAGCTGTCCACCTTCGGCATCGGCAGCGAGGTCAGCGAAGCGGAGTGGCGCGCCATCCTGCGCCAGGCCATCGCACTCGGCCTGGTGACGGTCGATCATGACGCCTATGGTTCGCTCAAGCTGACCGACGAGGCGCGTCCGGTGCTGAAAAGTGAACGCAGGATACAGCTGCGGCAATACCAGAAGCCGGTCAAGAAGCGGCGCGAAGCGGGCAGGTCGAAGGGCTATGTCGAGGCCGACCTGTCGAGCGCCGAGCAGGCGGTATTCGAAAAGCTGCGCTGGTGGCGCGTCGAAACCGCGCGCAAGCACAACGTACCGGCCTATGTGATTTTCCACGACGCGACCATGCGCGAGATCGCGAAGAACCGCCCCACGTCGCTGGAAGATCTGCGGCATGTATCCGGCGTAGGGGAGAAGAAGCTGCAGACCTACGGCGAGGAGATCGTGGCGCTGATTGCGGAACTGGAGTAGGCGCTGCGCCTCTGATCGTTCGTGTTCTCCGCCGCCGTGCGCCGGCCAGAACCGCCGGGGAAACGCCGGAACTCCTTGCAATCACCGTCGTGAAAGGGAACAGGGATGCTGAACAACGATCGGGCGCCGCAGGCCCTGCGCTGTGTTGTCATGGGTGTGAGCGGCTGCGGCAAGAGCAGCGTCGGCAAGGCGCTGGCAGAGCGCATCGGCATCGATTACGCGGAAGGCGATGACGACCATCCGCCTGCCAACATCGCCAAGATGTCATCCGGCATCCCGCTCGACGATGCTGACCGCCATGGCTGGCTGCTCCTGCTGCAGCAGCGTCTGCGCGCCGCGGCATCTTCCGGGAGCGGGCTGGTCCTGTCTTGTTCGGCGCTCAAGCGCAGTTACCGGGACCTGCTGCGCGAAGGCGATCCCCAGCTGTTTTTCCTGCACCTGGACGGCGACCGCGAGCTGATTGCCGAGCGCATGCAGGCAAGAGCCAACCACTTCATGCCCATGACGCTCCTCGACAGCCAGTTCCGCGACCTGGAGCCGCTGCAGCCCGACGAATTCGGCCTGCGCGTGGATATCCGCAACCCGCCTGATGCTCTGGTCGAAGAGGCGCTGCGTCACCTGCGGCAGCATTCGTTCACGGGGAAGCCGTGAGCTGCCCTGATTGGCATTCAAGGCAGTCCGATGCTTCCTGACGTTCATCCGCAATCAGGTTCCGTCTCGCTCATTGATCTGACCGAGACCGTGACAGTCCTTCAGTTCAACGCTTGACGAACACCAGATCCCAGACGCCGTGGCCGAGCTTGAGGCCGCGGTTCTCGAACTTGGTCACCGGCCGATAGTCCGGCCGCGGTGCGTAGCCGTCGGCGGTGTTTTTCAGTGTCGGCTCGTCGCCCAGCACCTGCAGCATCTGCTCCGCATATTCCTGCCAGTCGGTCGCGCAATGCAGGTAGCCGCCCGGCGCGAGGCGCGAGGCGAGCAGCTGCACGAAGGGCGGCTGGATCAGGCGGCGCTTGTTGTGGCGCGCCTTGTGCCAGGGATCGGGAAAGAACACATGCACGCCCGCCAGGGAATCCGGCTTTACCATGTGCGTGACGACTTCGAAGGCATCATGCTGGATCAAGCGCAGGTTCTGCAGGTTCTCTTCGCCGATCAGCTTGAGCAGGCTGCCCACGCCCGGCGTATGCACTTCCACGCCGACGAAATTCTTTTCCGGCATGCCTGCGGCGATCTTTGCCGTGGTATCGCCCATGCCGAAACCGATTTCGAGTATCGTCGGCGCGCCGCGTCCGAAGGCCTGGTCGAAATCGAAGGCCTGCTTCACATAGGGAATGCAGAACTGCGGTCCCAGCGTGTCGATGGCGCGAGCCTGCGCAGTCGACAGGCGCCCGGCGCGGGTGACGAAACTGCGGATGCGGTGCTCGGTCGGGTCGTACAGCATCTGGCGCGCGCTGCCGGTGTCGGCATCGTGATCTTCCCGAGAGCCCTGGTTGTCTTGGCCGTCATGGCTGGATGGTTTGTCGGACATGCTTGAATTGGAAAATTGCAAATAAAAATGGCACCCGCCGGTGCCATGCGTCTTGGTAAGCTGGAGCGGGTGAAGGGAATCGAACCCTCGTCGTAAGCTTGGGAAGCTTCTGCTCTACCATTGAGCTACACCCGCCAAGCCCTTATTTTAAGCCATTCCTTCCGACTTCTGGCCTCGTCCGCTCCGCAATTCTAAAAACCCGCTCCGCAAAACCGCGAATTTCTCACTTCGTCGGCTCCACAATCTTGCCGCGCCGCAGGTAATGGCGCTGGGTCGTTTTCACGTTGTCATGCCCCAGAAGATCGGCCGCCGCCTGCTGTCCGCGCTGGTCTGAGGTGTCGTCTGCCGCCTTCGCTCGAAGGTCGCGAAACTTGAAATTCTCGATCTGGTCAGCAAGCTCCGGATACTTCTTCTTTGCTGCAATCCTTGCCCGGTCGAAATGGCTGCGCAGCGCCGGCTGAGTGAATGGCTTGCCGTCGCTGTTCATGAGCAGCTGGTCATGGTTGATCTTGTGCTGGGCCTTGCGCACGGCAATCCTTCCCAGCAGCTCGGCCAGCGCGCCGGTGATCGAGATCCGCAGCCGCTTTTTGGTCTTGCCCTGGCTGACCTCGAGGAAACCGTTGGCGATGTCGCGGCCGCGCATCTTGAGCGTGTCGGCCGGTCGCTGGGCGGTGTAATAGGCAAGGTCGAGGGCGTCCCGCAGCGCCTCGCTGGCGCATTCCCGCACCGCGGCGAAAACCGTATCGGAAACGTAGGCGGTCTTCTTCTCGATCGAGTGCCCCATGATACCGGCGCATGGGTTCGGCAGATCGGTGTAACCCCATCCCCGGGCCGTATTCCACAGGACCGAGAACAGGCGCTTGCACCGGTTTGCCGTCGTCGGCTTGTCGCGGTGGTCATCGAGGAACGCCTGGATGTGCATCGGGCGGATCTGGTCGATAGGCGCGCTGCTGAAAGAAAACTTCAGGTGCTTCATGTCGCTGGTGTGCGTCTTGATCGTGTTGCGCGCCAAGGTCGGCAGCACGTCCCGCTCGTATCGCTCGATGACGGCGCCGAACGTCGCCGCCGGCGTCTCGGCATTCTTCCGCAGCTCCGCATACTTCTGAAGCGCGATCAGGTAATCATCCCCGAGGGGAATCTCCCGCCGCGGCTTTTCCCCTGTGTCAAAGTAGTAATAAACCTTGCCGCTGCGCTGCGCCCGTTTGCGCATGTGCTGCGGCATGTTGAGGTTCTTACTTGGCTTTCTTCCCATGACGCGGCATCTCCCACTTCGGCTGATGTTGTATCTGCTCTTTTTTGCCTTCGATTGCCGACCTGGTAACGACCGGCTTCCCCACAGCATTCACGAAGAATGCAATGCCCATCTTGCGGAGGGCTTCTATCTGCTTGGACTTGAACTTGCGGCCGGTAAATTCGGCCAGTTCGTTTTCGTCCAGGAAGGTAGCACTCATGATTTACCTCTCTTTCTCCTAAGCGGGTTCGAATAGATCGCGGTTCATCAGGCGATTACGCCGCGTCTGTCGTGCGTTCTCAGCGTGGTGCTGGGCGTCGTGCCGCAGATGGCAGCGCTGGCACCAGGCGCGAAGGTTGGTCGGGTCGCAGTTCTCGGGAATGTGGTCGAGGTGGGCGATCGTGAGAACGACGTCGATCCACTTGCCTGTTCCTTCGTAGTCGGCATGCCGAACGCGACCGAGCTGGGCGCCGTTGTCGGCGTCAAAGACATAGCCATCCATGTCCATGAATGTGCCGACGTTTTCACCGGCGCCGCGCGTGATCCGCGCACGGTTCGGCACCCGGCATGCTTCGCAGCAGTTGCCGGCGCGTTCAAGAATCGCGGCCCGAATCTGCTTCCAGTTCTCCGGATGGCGATGCTTGTTCTCTGGCTTAATCGGCATGATCAGCGATCTTTCTCGATGCGGGCGTCAATGATGATGTTCTCCGCGTCAGCGAACGACTCGAAGCTGGCCGGCGGCGTTTTGGATGCCTCACACCACCGGACATAGGCGGTATATCGGTACTTGACCAGAGCCCGCCAGCGCTCCGCATCTTTGTCTCGCTGCTCTGGCACCTGCTCATCGAACGGCACCCAGTCGTAATTGCTCAAGGCATGCGGAGCGGCCCGGTAACTGGTGGCGCGCTCTGGCGTCACGGCCGGTGCCGGCTTGCGCTTCAAAATCGCATCCAGCATGCGGCGCTCGATGCCATGATTCACTGACTCGGTGCAGTTTTCCGGATAGACGCCGAATGCCTTGAAAACAGCAAGACGCTGCTCTGCGTTCAGATCCCTGAAAAAGCGAAAACGGATGTCGTCGTCAGTCATGCCGCCATCCTCAGCGCCTCGACGCGCTTGAACTCCACCACCCAGACCCATGGATTTGCTTCCCAGCTGCCGGCGCCGTTGATCGACTCCCAGAGGGATCGGTAGCTGTGCCGGGCATTGGTGAAGTCGTTGTAGCCGTAGTCGAGGTAATCGCACCAGTTGCACTCGCCACTGCGCTCAATGCCCTCGGCGATCGCATCTGCCTCACTGCAGTCGGTCAGCCGCTCGATGCGCACACCGGTGATTTCCAAGTCAATGCGGCTTGCCGCGCGTGGCATGTGAATGGAAGGACGCCAGGCCGTATGCCGTTTCTGATCTTCTCCGTCGGCGCGGTAGACGAAGTCCCGGTCTAGCTCTACGCTGCGCCCGTCTATCACGTCGTAGTCGATGAACTGGGCGAAGGTCTCGCGCACCCAAAGCCGGTCGCCTGTCTGGCCGAACTTGCAGCGGAAAACAGTTCCCTCCGGCTTCGGATCTCGGGTCATCAGGCCGACCCACTGCTTACCGGCGGCTTCACCTTCCATTGGGAGTACATCCAGCGGCTGCACGAGGAGAGCGCGCCGCGTCTGAGTCTTGGTCCCGTCGAGGATGGCGCGCACCATCGGCGCGCTGAAAAGGATAGGGCGTTCTTTCATATCAACCTGCCAGCCGGTGGACGGTTACGCCGGTGATGCCCTTTGGGAGCTCTGACTGCTTTTCCAAGAATCCGCTACCGTTCTGGCCCGTCACCTTAGCATGCTCTACCTCGACTTTCGCCGTGTTCACCATGACTTGGGCGAGGTCGGAAATTGTCTTGGCACGATCGATATCCATCTTGCCCTCCTTGACTGCGTCGATCGTGTCGAACAGGACGCTGCGCAGGTCCTCAATGGTTTTCTTGCTCATGTGCTTTGCTCCGCTTGTTGATGTGGCGGGTGAGGACAGCGCGCAGCTGAATCACCTCGTTAATTTCAGGAGGCAGGTTGTGCCTGGTATTTCGCTTCATCCATTCCACTTTGCTGACAAGCTCAAGATTCGAAGGGGTGAAGTTGAATCGATCGCCGTCTCGGAAGGAGATCATGTGACCATTTGGGATTGGGCATCCGGAGATCTGCTGCCACAGTACGTGGTGCTTTGGGCGCCAAGCATCAGGCCAGCCGCCATCGGCCACCTTCAGCCATACATAACCCATGTGCATCTTCTCGCTGCCGACGTCCATGTAGTTGACCGGGCGCTGCCCCTTCTTGAACTGGGTTGCAGGGCTAAGACTCAAGCCCTTCTTCCCCTGCGTCCACGGCACGTTACCTTTGGCGAAGCGCGAGGATGCGCCGCGGGCCCCATCAGTGCGGCCTGAGAGTGCAGGGTCTGCAAAGAACGCTTCCGACTTTTTCAGTCCTAGTTTTTTCGCCCTGGCATAGACGATGTGAACCTTCATCCCTAGCGCGGCAGCAAGGTCGGCAGCTTTCTCATTCGGGTAGCGACGGGAAAGCTCGGCATCGAGCTCAGCAGTCCAGATGATCCGAGGCGGCAAAATCCCGCGCGACTTAGTCATTTTTGGGCCCCTCCGGCATCTCAGCCCAGTGCGTCGGATTTGCCGGCATGCCGTCTGCGAATTTCCATGCCTCGCCATCGTGATACCCCGGCCAGACCGGCTCGTCCGAGGTTGGATCGAACAGCATGACGGTCATGTCGCTGTCCGGCATCCGCTCGGACACCATCGTCCATGTGAGGGTGTTAGCGCTGGAGCCACATGTCGGTGTGGCGGCAAGGCCATCTTCAACCGCAGCGTTCCACCCACCAGTGAAGCCGGAATGCATAGCGGCATAGATGTGGTCAGGGATTGCGCCGGCGGGCACGAAACCGCATACCGCCCAATGCTGGGCGAGAGCATCTTGGAACCGCTGCACATAGTCCGGATTTGCTTCTGGTGCAGCTTCCAGCACTTCGGCGAGGTGAGTTGAGATGCTCTCCTTCATGCAGAAGCATCGGTCGAATTCCCCGCCATCGTTGTGGAGGAAGCAGTTGACGCCGTGGGGCGTTTTCTCGATGTGCTCGAGCGCATGCTTCAGCGCATTGATGAGTGTGTCGCTCATTATTGGCCCCCATCGATAAATCGTGGGATTGCGGTTTTGAGGGCAGCTCTGGCTTTCTCTGCATCGCCCAATGTCTTTACCATTGCGCGACCGCCGAAGTAGTGCCAATCCATCGTTGGCACGCCTTCACGCCGGCAAGCTTCCGTTACGATGCCCTCCATTGCCAGCTTGCCGCCGTCCATGATGGCGACAACGGTGCCGTTTTCGTGAATTTCTTTATCGCATGGGGGTGGCGTGTCATCGGTAGATGCCGCGTCATCTACCTGGGGAGCGGCGGCAAGCATAGCGGCGTAGCAGAGGCGAGCCTTGTGCGCAGCCTGTTGGCAGCCCGTCATCTGCTCAAATGCTTCCCAGTCTTCCGGCTTGCTGAAGAATCGATCCGGCCATGATTCGAAGCCCGCAACGACCATACTTTCGGTCGGCTCTACCGGCACAACCGCATAACCCTGTTTTGCTTCAGGTACGGCAGGCTGCAACATGGCGCATTTGCTGCGCAGCGTCTCGATTTCCTTGCGCATGATATCGGCGCGGTGCTTACCAAGTGAGTCAAGTGGGAAGGTGCTCAGTTGCTCCTGTACCCAGTCGGTCTTATAGCTCCATTCCTGCCAAGCGATCTTGTATTTATCGCGCTCGGCTCGCAGCGCTTCAATCTCAGCCTGCGCGACCCGGAGAATGGCGCGGCCAAAGGAAACGACATCCTGTTCCAGAAAGCCTACCCAGACACCATCAGCGGGATGGCCGTTCGAATTTGCGATTTCTTTAATCTGATCGTCAGTGAGTGTGGTCATGCTGCTTCCTATGGGAGAGCCGGCCGCTGCTACTTCACCTGATGGTGGACATTTCGCGGCGCCGGCTCGGTGAGTCGTTACGCTGCTTCCTGCAGATCGTCCTGGTCGCCGATCTCGGAGATGAGGCTGACGTGCACCTCGCTGGAGATCATGGTCAGCAGCTTGGCCGCGTCGGTCTCAGTCGGGCGGACCTGCACGCGGAAGCTGACGACGACGGTGCCGCCTTCTTGGCAGGTGAACTTGAAGTGATCGACCTTCGATTCCGAGAAGACGATGTCGTCTTCGTCGCGCACGCCGTGGTGCACGCGGAATTGCATGTGCTCGAAGGTGTCGTCCCACTTGAGGGCGCCGAGCTTCGGGTTGCGCAGGTTGGGCGCGTGGGTCTTGTCGTCGACCAGATCACCCTGGACAGACTCGTCCTTGAAATAGATGGCGTTCTTCAAGGTCGACGAGAACATGGACAGGACGTCGTTCGGCATGCGTGCATCAATGGAGAGGTCGCAGGCGAGGACGTTATCGTCCCCATGTTTTTCTGCCCTCGCATTTACATTGGTTAACTTCACTAGGGTGTGGTCGAGATCAAACATTGATGATTCCTTGGTTTTAGTTTTGGTTGAAGAGGTGAGTCCAGATACGGCGGTTTTTGATGTCAGAGACGATGGCTGCCGAGATCCCGTAGCTGCTGGCGATTGCCCGGTAGGTCCGTGGATCGATGTCGATTGCTCTGACTGCTTCTTCCGTGAGCTTTGCGAAATGGTTCGCTACGCCCTTGGCCGGACGCCTGCGGCCCTTGGCGTCCATGTCGGCGATGTTGTCCTTCTGAGTGCCCAAGAAGAGATGGTCAGGGTTCACGCATGCAGGTGTATCGCAGCGATGCAGAACCCTCATTCCTGCGGCAATGGGGCCGACGTAAAGAGCGTAGGAAACCGCATGAGCTCCGAAGTCTTTGCTGTTGATCGTCATGGCTCCATAGCCCCAAGAATTCTTTGCGCCTGCCCAGAGCCAACATCCGGGCGTGATCCGCACCTTGGCGTCGAAGCGCTTTTTGACTATGGCGTGGTCAATCCCGAACATTGGATTCCTCTCTATCCTTTAGTTAAGCGGCGAGCTGTTCCATGAACTGGTGACCGGCGGCCATCGCGTGGCGCGAGATCGCGGCGCAGATCTTGGGGAAGTCAGCGTTGTGATAGAGCTTGGCGTTCTTGTCCGTCGCCGCCGGTGGGATGCCGAGGCTTGACAGGAAATCGGCAGTCACGTTGAATCCGAGCATGTCGTTGATCTGGCCGAGGCGCAGGGTCGGCGTGCGTGATGCCATGGGGACGACCTGTGCGGGCGCTGCCAGCGGCTGCTCGGCTGCGGTAGCCTCCTCGACGCGGCGGGTCTGCGCGGCTTCGAGCATTGCCTGTTGGCGCGCGGCAGCGACTTCAACTTCGTGCCGACGGCGCAGTGCGGCCGCTTCCTTCTCGAAAGCCGCATTTACTGCCTCTTCGGCTTTCTTGCGTTCTTCTGCAGCGATACGCTCGCGCTCATCCGCAAGGCGCTTTTCTTCGGCCGCTTTGTGCTCGGCGATGCGGGCGGTGATCACGGCCTGGCAGTCGTCCGGAGCCTTGAGCACCAGCTGGCCAGCGTCAGCGAACAGGAAGGCATGGTCCTTGGCCTGCTCGCGCAGCGCGGTCAGGTTTTTCTGGATGCGGTCAGCGGCGGCATTCGCTTCGATCTTGGCGTTGGCCAGCGTGGTGGAAACCGCGTCGCGCAGGCTGGTGACGGTCTTCTTACCCTTCATGGCACCGGCGAAGTCAGCCGCAACCGTTGGCATGTATGGCTTGCCGAGTCGTTCGTTGAGCGATGCGATGTGGTCCCGCAGCGCGTTCACGCCATCGATCCTGATCTCCTCACGGACTTGTTCCTTGCGGGCCTTGACCAGCTTGTCGAGCTCCAAGCGCGTTGCGCGTGCTTGGGCTTTGATCTCTTCGATCGTGCGGAAAAGGGTATCGATACTCTCGGTCTGGCTTAGCGCATGCTGCTTTGCTGCGTCCAGGCGGTCCTCGACGTCGCCGCACCATTTGACTGTCTTCTCGGCGTCGGCGAAGTCCTGATCCGTCTTCAGGTCGCGGTTGATGTTGCCAAAGACAGCCAGCGCATGATCGCGGAAAGTGCCGAGGTTGCTGGCGGTGACCAGGCCGGTGACCTCGATGCGCAGCGCGGGCAAGGATTCCGGTGTGCGGCCGACGGCTTCCACCTTGGCCTCTGGCGCCACGTAGGCTTCCAGATCGATCTCGAACTGCTTCCAGCCCTCAACTATCTTCACTGCGAGATCCAGATTGGCTTCGTACCAGCAATGACGCTCTTCAACCAGCTGGTCGCCGTTCCATGTAGACGCCATGAAGAGGATCTTGCTGGCGCCGGAAACCATGCACTGCTGTTCCATCTGCACCTGGTAATGCATCGGCAGGTCGGCGCCAGTGCAGCCGTTCACCATGACCGCGCGTAGATCGTCATTTAGAGACTTGTGCTCGAAGCCGACGTCCTCGGCCATGGTCAGGCCGTCAAAGGAGGCGGACAGCCTGCCCTTGGAGCCGACCACCGGATAGATGTCCTGCCCGATGATCTGCTCGGCCAGCGGGCGGGCGAGGGCTTCAAAGCGGTGGCCATCGTCGAAGCGACGCTGAGTCATGGCGTCGACTTCTTGAGCGACGCCTGTATGCATCTCGCGCAGCAGCTCGGAACGGGACTTATATGGCGAGCAACCCATCATTGCTGGCGCGTCGCTGGCGTTGAAATGGTTGGCGCGATATGCCTTCCATTCGGGTGATCCTTGGACCAGATCATGGATGATCATTGCTTGCCCTCCTCAGCAGTTGCCCAGGATGCGATCTCCATCTTCTGTTCATCAGAGAGCAGTTCCTTGGTCTGGATGAATGCGATCAGGTCATTGACCGACTTCTTGCCGGATTCGACGATACCCTTCCAGCCAGCCTTTTTCTTTTCGAAGTCTTCCGCGGTGCAGGTTGGCAGCTGCTTCTTGCCTGCGTCGGCGCTGCTGGTGCCACTCTGCTCGGCCTTGTTCTCCATGACCGCCTTCCAAGTAGTCTCGCCCTCGCTGATTGCTGCCCACAGGCCAGTGAGGTCGACCAGCTCAGCAGGTGAGCAGCTGTCGAGGTCGTGTCCAAGATAGGCAACCAGGTCAACGGCCTTCACCCCGATGCGGCCGAACTCGTCGACGATGCGCTTGCGCTTTGCGTCGGGATCGCGCGCAGCATCGTCCTCCCGCACCTTCTTGATCAGCTCAATCGCTTCGTCTTGGATGTCGCCGGGGATCATCCGAAGCCCCAGCGTACGCACAGCTTTCGAAATCAAGGCGCCGCGCTTGTTCAGCAGATCATCGTCCGTGGCCAAGACCGTGTAGACCGGCTTGTTGTAGCTGTTCATCCGCATGGAGATATACGTGCCGTCGTCCATCGGTTTCGAGCGTTCGACGGTCTTGGAGACCTTCACATCCAGCTCGTAGGTAGTGTTGGACTCCAGATCAGTAACCCGAACACGGATGATTTCCTTGATCTGGTCTTCGTAAATGGTCGGCTGCTCGACCAAGATGTTCCGCATATGGCGGATGGACACTTCGGTGAAGCGAATGCCCAAGCCCTCAATACCTTTGCCGACGGGCTTGCGGTAATAGGCGCTGGGATTGTTGGCGAAGGAAGGGCGACGGCATTCCTTCAGGATGTCTTGCCGCACCTGGTCCCAGTTGCGGGGGCGCTGCAGGGCCATGATGTAGCGAGCCTCAACCATTGCCTTGGCCTGAGCTGCAACGGCTGCGGTCGCAGTTTCCTGTATGGCCAAGGTGGTATTGGTGCCACCAAATTCCTGGCGAACGGCCAGTGCGTTACTCGATACATCAGTCATGCAGGTCTCCAGATGAGCAGGGTGGAATTACTTCGAGGCGATCTGAGTCGGCGCGCTGCAGGCAAGCAGGGTCGGCTCGGTGTGGAAAGCGTTGACGTAGACGACCAGCGCGGCCAGGGAGGCGGCGATCGTGCCGTAGAGGATGCCGACGCTGTGATCCGGGGCGCGGCGCTCGACCGGCGGACGCGGTACCGGCCAGCCGATCAGGTGGTCGCTCTGCACATGCGGCCGGTTCAGGCGGGCACGTTCGGCGATGCGGTCCTTGGCATTGCGGATAACGTTATCTGCGCGGCGCAACATCAGCGCAATCTGGATGCGGTCAACAAAGGTCATGCGATCCTCACGAATTGAAGAATGACGCCGGCGATAGCGTCGCTGTGGAAGTACAGCGCCCAGAAGAACGCTGCGAAGAAGGAAAGGAGTGCGATCACAGAGCCACCTCGGCGGCGGCTTCAGCTGCCTTGAGCGCTTCTTCTTCGAGCAGGTCGCGCGCGGATGTCGGCAACCAGTCGCGGATGTTGGCGCCAGCGGACAGCATCATGGCGATGCCGTCGTTGTCGAGTTCGATCGGCTCCAGGGCGATGACGCGGCCGATGCTGACGTAGGGCGGAAAGCCTTCTTGGCTGGCGTCCGGATCAGCGCAGAGGATGGCGGGCTGGCCGGGATGAGCGCTGAACTCGACCTCCACGCGGGCCGGCTTGGTCTGGACGACCTTGGAGAGTGCGACGGCGCCGGCGAAGACAGTTAGCTTCAGCTCGTCGATCTGGGTCACGAGCTTCATACGGCGCCTGCCTTTTCCAGCGCAGCGCGTGCGATGTCGGAGATACGGCCGAGAGTGGTGCGACGGTGCTCATTGCTGCCGAGCGCAAAGGAGTCGTCTGCCTGCTGGATGATCTGTTCAAGTGCTTTCGTCAGACCTTCCGTCGTGCTCGCGGATTTCGCCGGTGGGCGTGGTTTGTGGGTCGCCTGCATTACTTCTCCCAAAGAAACTAGGTTGAAACTGAGCGTGCGCTGGAGTGGCAAATCACTTTGCCGCACCTCGGTTCGATGGGATAATAATAGTACGACTATTTTAGAAAATCAATAGTCCTACTATTTTATGATGCGCTGTCTTGGAGCTAATGTAGAAAAAGCCCCGGTGGGCTTGGCGATATTGGGAGGAATATGGATGCGAATGGAATGCTTGACGCGCTCAGTCACGCGGCGATCGGGGCTGTTGTCTGGGGCCTAGCGATATCAGTTATAGAGAAATTCAAACGGGCGAAGAGGCGTGAGCCCATAGCGCAATCAGGAGAGGGAATGCGAAAGAAAAAGCGAGGGGGCGCAGGAGCGCCGTGGGTATTTGACGGGCCTTATGACCCGTACCGGCAGCTGCTCTACTGTATGAGCAAGCTAAAGTTTTGTTTGAGAGAGGCGCAGAAGGAATCGCCTACAGCCACAGCTCATCAATACGACATCGAGCTTTCGATTATCGAGTTGAAGCTACGCGACGTCTGGCGAGCAATGCTCAAATGCCCGGAAATTGCTGACGAATTCAACAAGCTGAGTAGGCAGTATCCCTTCGAGCGTTTGGATAAAAAGACGCCAGAAGTAGGAGGATCAGATGCCAGCTAAGCGCAAAAAATATGACCCGGACGTGGCGCTCTGGGTTTTGGATGGGCCTTACGACCCGATCAGGCACATGATGGATACGGTGAGGACGTTGGAATTTTCAATCGCGGAAGGGCGAAAGGAAGCAGTTGGGGCGCACGAAAGCACAATCGACGCTATCTTTTACTGCATTGAGAGGCGGCTGAAGCACTATAAGGCAGCCGTTCTCAGCCACCCGGCAATTGCCGCTGAAGTAGCTCAAGTCGATCCGAAATATCCCTACCGACGTCTCGTAGAAGGAGCGACCAGCGGGAATGAATTGGATGAGAGTTAGCTCTCAGTCGATGCAATTCCGCATTTGCTTTACGGAGCGGCGGCTGGAAGTACATCCGCTCCCATTCCGTCTGCGGTAGTCGGTTATCCTCAACCTTCCCGCGATCGGCGGATTCCTTAATGTCTCGCTTCAGCTCCGTCAGTAGATGCTGGCAGCGCTGCACCTCATAGTCGCCCAAGCTAGTCTTGCCTGCGATCAGGGAGACAATCTCGATAATGCGGGCTTCGTAGGAGCGGAGGGCGTCAGCCACCCGTTTCACCTCGTCGATAATCGCCATTCTTCTACGTCCTTGTCTTGATCTTTCGTGCCGGCACAGGATGGGCAACGTAGTACATCCAAACGATTTTCTCTGGCGGGGCTGAAATGATTTGGTTGTTGTTTAGGCTTCCCAATCGCACTGCACCGCGGCGGCCTAGCAGTTGCTTAATTAATGTTTCGCCCGTTCCAAGGCGAACGAGAACAAAATCCTCTATTTCAGGCTCCGTGTTTGGCTCGACCAAGGCGTATTCCCCAGGGTAGAACCGAGGAATCATCGAGTCGCCCTCCACAGGTACAAGGAACGCATTGGGGTCGGAGGATGCGACCTCTGCGTATTCGGCAGAAAAGCCAGGGGGATAGCCCCCATCATCGTCCCAAGCCCGCTCAGGGAACCCTCCCATCGCCTTACCGAATACCGGGATGCGCCGGAATTTCCCATTGGGTATCGGAAACGACCCGGGCGGCATATCGTGGCTAGGCATTGTTGTCTTCGCCTCGATAAAGGTGACCGATCCGTCGTCGCCAAGAATAGCCGCATCAACTATTTTCATCTGGCTCGCTAATGACGGCGAGACCTCTTCCGGGCG
The DNA here is from genome assembly GCF_015352985.1 of Noviherbaspirillum malthae. GTDB lineage: Bacteria > Pseudomonadota > Gammaproteobacteria > Burkholderiales > Burkholderiaceae_D > Noviherbaspirillum > Noviherbaspirillum malthae. Next base: position 384,055 of record NZ_JACYXF010000001.1, read on the forward strand.
GAAGTTGAGCGCCTTTGCAAATTTCAACAATGCAGATAGGTTGAGCGGTATTTTCCCCCTCAGATACTGGGAGACAGTGCCTTGCGTTTTCCAGCCGCAATCATGAGCGAGACTTTCTTGAGTAAGCGCTGAATTTTTCGCCTTCCTCTCCTCGAATAGGAGGCTCAGGCGCTCTGCGTCTTTCTTCTGTTCTTCATTAAGCGGTTTTGCTGGCATGCGGAAACATTAATAGTATTACTCTTAGACCGCAAACAGTCAGACTATTGATATTTTCAAATAGTAGGACTATTATTCTGGTGTCGGCGCAGTCATGCGCGTTCACCAGGAATAAAAATGCATCTCGATGATTATTTGCAGGCCGAGGGAATATCGCAGGGCGACTTTGGAAAAAAACTGATCCCGCCCGCATCCCAGGGGTTGGTCAGTCAATGGATTCGCGGTATTACCCGCATCACCCTCGATTACGCATTGCAGATCCAAGGTGCGACAGATAACAAAGTTGCGCCTCAGGATTGTGCTGACATGTATAGCAATCCAGCAAAGCGGGTTTCGGTTTCCACTTCGAGCGAAAAGCCGAAGCATCCTAACCGTCGCCACGACGACCCGAAGGTGGCCGCGTGAGTGATGAACTGACCCAGCAAGCCGAGCCAGTCGATTTCCACGTCGAAGTAACGACGTATTCGCTTATGGCTGGCCCTTCAACACGATTTGAAGTAAGTCGATTGCCCGCTGAGCAGCATCCTTCTGCGTCTGTGCAACTGTCCTGTCTGATTTCGACGGAATTGACACCGTCACAGACACAGTCTCTTGCGCGCCTTCTGCATTCGTCTGCACAACAAATTCTACAAGTTGCTTCTGACCCAGCGACGTAACGGTTACTGAGTTGGCCGTGAAATGACTCATGGTCATAGGAGGTTCCTTTCAAGTTAAACAAAGTTGGGGAACTGAAATTTAGCACGTCTGGAACCTCCTTCCTTTTAAGCAATGTTGATCAAGTGAAACGAAGCTTAATCAACATCAATAGCAAAAACACCATCAGATTTTCAGGAAAACGTATGAATCTCCTCGACGCCTTCTTCAACACCGTTCATGACTATCCAGGCGGCGCTGAGTCGCTTGCTCCTCGCATGGGGATGTCTGCCGCGATCCTGCGCAACAAGGCCGACCAGACCAAAGAGCACAACAAGCCGCTGCTGGTCGACGCCGACAAGATCATGGGTCTGACTGGTGACTACCGAATCCTTGACGCGCTGGCCCAGAACCATGGGTTTGTCCTGCACCGCAAAGAGGACGGGATGATTGCTTCGGACATGTCGGTTGTCGAGGTCGTCGGGATGATCTGGAAAGCCGAAGGTGAAGTCGGCGCGCAGGTCAGCCAGACGCTCGCAGACGGCAAGGTCGAGCAGTCCGAGGTGGAGAAGGTCAAGGAAGCGGTTTATCACCTGGAGCAGATGCTGGGCATGCTGACCAAGCGTCTGGAAGGGATGGCCGAGAAATGAGCGAGCTGCTGCGCATTGATGAATTGAAGGCCGACGCCGAGCGCGCTGCCAATGAGGGAAAGAGCCTCAACGCGAACCCGCACGCTGCAGACCCGCGCCGCGGCCCTCTCTGGAAGCATTACTTTTTAGTCCAGCAAACACGGAACGAGACTTCCCACTCGTCGCATTGTTCCGCTGTCGCGGGCAACCACGCTTGAGCGAACTCAACCAGTAACGAGGTCTCAATTGAGCGAAATCATGCTGGCCAAGATGTCCGACGCGGAGCTGACCCAAGAGCAGCGGCAGCTCATGCGCGCCGTGCTGTTCGAGATGGTCGACGGTATCTCCGAGGCGGACAAGAAGACATGGCGCCGCTTCTGGAACTGGATCATGAAGTCCGGTTCCGGCGAGATCTTCTCGATCGAGACCTGGACACCTCGTAACGGCCGCTTCCACCGCCTGCACATGAAGATCGAGACATCGGTCTTCGCATCCCAAGAGCGCATTCAAAACTTCGAACAGTTTCGCACCTGGCTGAAGATCGGTGCCGGCTTCGTTGACTGGATGGCCGGTCCAAAAGGGGGTGTCGTACCGGTACCGCGCTCTATCTCCTACAAGAAGTGTGACGAAGACACCATGCGCCGGTTTCATGCCGACGCGATTGCGTTCCTGAGATCCGGGTATGCACAGAAATATCTCTGGCCACATCTGGCAGCCGTGAAGGCACAGGAGATGATCGAGGGCATTCTGGTGAGGTTCGAGGAATGACTAGCGCAGCAGAAAAGCGCCACTTAGACCGCGTGGGCTCCCTCGGCTGCGCTCTATGCCGTCGGATCGGATACGGCGAGACCCCGGCAGAAGTTCATCACATCAGGGAAGGGCAGGGAGCGGCCCAGCGCGCGCAGAACTGGCTGACGATCCCGCTCTGCCCAACACACCACCGCGGCGACCACGGCATCCATGGCGACCGCAAATCATTCAGGAACGCCGCCGTCGACGAGCTCGACCTGCTTTCCGACACGATCGCACTCATTTACGGGAGCAAGAAATAATGGCCTATGGCTTTGTTTACATCCTTGGGAATGCCTCCATGCCTGGCATTTACAAGATCGGCCAGACAGGGCGCCACCCGAAGGAACGCATGGAAGACCTGTCCCGCGCGACGGCCTGCCCGACCCCGTTCACTCTGCTGGCGTACTTTGGATGCCGTGACCACGAGCTGGTGGAGCGTGAGATTCACGACGACCTCGCCGGATACCGTGTCAGCGCGGCGCGAGAATTTTTCAGGGTGAGCGCTTTGACTCTCCTGGAATGCATCCGCTCTTACTGCAATACGTATGAAGACGCTCTGTTTGTCGATGGGCTAGACACCGAAGTTTTCGTCGAAGAGCATCTGCTGGCACAGGAGTGGAAGAGGCAGTACTTCTTTGAGCAGAGCGCGGACCTTGTCTACTGGGGAGTCCCAAATGCGTGACTATGGGAAGGTCTACACCGCTTTCTGGACCAGTGAAGATATCCGTGAGCTCTCAGAGGATGCGCGCACCTTGGCGCTCTACTTGCTGACCTGCCCGCACGGCAACATGCTCGGCTGCTTTCGCCTTACCAATGCATACGCTGCGGATGATCTGAAATGGGAAGTCGAAAGGGTATCGAAAGGGTTTGAGGAACTGTTTCGAAAGGGTTTCGCATACCGTTGCGAAAGGACGTTTTGGGTCTTTATTCGGCAGTATTTGAAGTGGAACCAGTTCGACAATCCGAACGTCGGTAAGGCGGCGGCCAAACTCTTTGACACGATCTCAGCGCCGACGCCTGTGAAAGCCTTGCTGGTAAAGGCTTTGCGGGAATTCAGTACGCTTTTCCCGGCCGCGAAATTGGCTGAATTTGAGGCAAAAGCGGAACCCTTTCAAAACCCTTTCGAAACCCTATCGAAAACAGTAGTAGTAGCAGTAGTAGGAACAGGAACAGTAGTAGGAGCTAAAAGCGATGTCGAGCAAACCCCGCTCGACCCGCCTGTCTCCGAGTTAGTCGTTCCTACCGAACCAGACCCGATCGTAACCATCTTCGCCTACTGGCAGAAGGTGATGAATTCCCCGAAGTCTGTTCTCGACAGCAAGCGGAAGCAGATCATCCGGACAGCCCTCAAGGCCTACTCGCCTGCAGACATCTGCAAGGCTATCCGCGGCTGTGCAAAGTCGCCGTTCAACATGGGCGAGAACGACCGGAAGACCAGGTACAACGGCCTGAACCTCATCCTGCGTGATGCGGAGCACATTGACCACTTCATCGCCCTCGACAACGCCAACGCCAAGCCTGCGAAGGAATCGCTGGAGGACATGAACGCCCGAATCGCTGCTGAATTTCTGAGTGACGGTCAGCCGACCGACGACAACGTAATCGACATGGAGCCCGCGTGATGGAAGTCCAAGAAAAACCCCAATTCGTTGAACTGCTCAAGCGCACCATGGGCGCGTATAGCAAGCCGTTGCCTGAGTCGACCATGCTGGTTGTCTGGTGGGATCTGCTGAAGGGCTATCCGCTGAGCGCGGTGGCTGCCGCCATGGCAACGTACATCGACCAGAACGGTGAGTTCGAACCCAAGCCGGCAGGAATCGCCAAGCTTTGCAAGCTGATGGACGGCCGGCCTGGTGTGGATGAGGCGTGGGCGATTGCCCTGACCAGCCGGAACGAGGCCGACACTGTGGTCTGGACTCGGGAAACTGCCGAGGCATTCGCAGCCTGCATGCCGGTGTTGTCCACCGGCGATGAGGTTGGCGCCCGGATGGCGTTCAAGGATGCCTACAACCGCTTAGTCTCGGAAGCACGCCTGGCAGGGAAGCCCGCATCGTGGACGGTTTCCCTCGGCTGGGACAAGCAGAAGCGTGAGGCCGCGCTCGAGCACGCGCAGGCTGCCGGACTGCTTCCGGCACCCGCGGTACAGGCGCTGCTCCCCGCACCGGCCAAGGAAGAGGTCGACCACAACGGACTGGCGCGATTGAAGGAAGAGCTGAAGAAGCTGATCCCGGCCGGCGAGAAGATGGCCCAGCGCCGTGCAGCCGAGCGTCAGGCTGAGCGCGATGACTTGGCAGCTCGAAAAGCCGATATCCAGAAGCGGATTAAGTCGTATCAGTCGGAAACGAAGCCGTCCAAGCCGGCGCCGAAAGCGAGCAACCGTGTCAGGGAGTGCCACGCATGAGAACGATCACCCTGACCCTTCCGTATCCGATCTCGGCAAACCGCTACTGGAATTCCTTCCCGCTAGGGAAACGCATCATGACTGCGCCGTCGGCTGAGGCAAAGCGTTACAAGCGCGACGTTGCTCTGCTGGCCAAGGCGGCCGGCGTGCGCGAGCCGATCAAAGGTCGTGTCCAGATTGATATCAAGCTGTACCCGAGCCGGCCGCTGGACTGGAAGAAGCGCATGGCGAAGGACCCGCTGGCATGGGATGACACTGTCCAGTGCCTGGATCTCGATAACGCCCGCAAGGTGCTGTACGACTCGCTCAAGGGAGTCGCCATCGAGGACGACAAATGGGTCCGCCGCGACACCGGCGAGCGCATGGAGCCGGACGGTGAGGCTCGGGTGGTGGTCACCATTACCCAGTTGGTGACCGAAAAGCCGCAGGCGGCGCTGTTCGAGGAGGCTGCGTAATGTCCGCCACCAAGAAGCGTACCAAGCGCTACGTCCCACGCATCCCGCAGATTCCCGGCCTGTTGCAGGTGCAGATGACGCGCGAAGCCCGTCCCGATCTGGCGTTGCGCCTGCATTTGGCCGTCATCAACCTGATCGAGGCGCCAACTGTCCCGGCCTGCAACCAGCTGTCCATGCAGCTGACATGCATCGCGGGCGGCATGTCCCACGCGAGCAAAGGGCAGCCCATCCTTGGACGGACTGACGCCGCCAGCATTGCAATCAAGTCGGCCATCATGACTATTGAGAGCATCGTCGACCGGCACGACCGCACCGGTGCGCTGGTGGTCAAGGATGAGGACGCCATGTCGCTTCGAGCCGCTGTCGGGAACCTCGATGCCGTTCTCGGTCAGATCCCGCTGCCGTACTACACCAGAGCAGTGAAGGAAGTCGAGGCCTTTACGGGCGTGCGCGTATGACCTTGCCGGCGGCGGATTACCGCGACCCGCTCGAGGTGCTGATCAGGCGTGAAGAAAAGACGTGCAAGGGATGCGACCACGAGAAGAAGTATCTGGCCTTCGGGAAGACGATCTGGATCTGCACCACCACAGACCACAAGGGACTCAGAAGAAATCACGGAAAGCGCTGCAAAGCGTACAGGGAGAAAAAGTGAACGACGAACCGATCTTTACCTCTACCGGACAGGCGCTGGCCGTGGCCTTTCTCGTCATGGCGCATGAGCCGCGCCAAGGCAGCCCGTTCCGGAAAGCCATCCTGCAGATCATGGAATCCTTGGAAACCATGACGAAAAGCCAGCAGGCGTGGTTTGACCAGCTCCAGGGTGTCCGGTCTGCTTCCAGCACAATCAACTTCGGCGGCCTGACCAGCGACGAGATCCGGGCCCAGTGCTCGATGATCACACAGACCGTCTATGACCACCTGCCGGATCCGGAGCGTTTCGCTGTCCTCGCTCGCTTTGCCTACCAGGTGGAGAAGGCACAGGGCGTCGCCGGGCTGGCTGAGTACGTCCGCCCATCGATCCGCATCACTGATCAGATTGCCATCCGCGCGCTGGTGTACGGGCACACCACGCCAAAGCAGCGGGAGAAGGGGCTCTCTTATACAGAGATCTCACGGGAGCGGGGCATTCCGGTGATTACATTGCGCCGGACCGCCGCCGTAATCGCCAAGACGACGCGCCTCTTGGAAGACATGGCCATCGAGCGGCTGACCCCGATGTTTGCTCGTGACGGGGTGGTGCCTAAGCAGGAGGAACCTTGCGCCGAAACAACTTGATTGACTGAGCGCAATGTTCTAAGATTTCTCTATTCTCGCAGCAATACCGATTAAGCCCGCCTCTGTGCGGGCTTTTTGCTTTTCTGCGGGTTCATCTGAGAGGCCGGGCTTACCGCGGATGTGGCCAAGAGGCAGCGGGTAGCGTGGAGGGTGGCGCCTCCTTAGTCGGGTCAGTGAGCCATACATCCAAGGTGACAATCAAGACATCAGCCGTCAAGCACAACGGCCGCCGGACGCTGTAACCGGCACGAATGCACAGAGTCTCCTCCACCTTTCTAATACCCATTGGGGTGGATTTAACCCGCACTCGACCAGAGTCCTTCGTTTGCGGGTCTTTCTATTCGACGGAGCCGCCAGCGCTGGTCTATTGGCGGTATCAGTAAAGCCAGCAGCCGCAGACGTGCAAAGGCCACTTGGGCACAGGCGTGAGAGATCGCGCGCTGCCTCCACCGCAGTGCACCGCGGCGCTCCACTTGGCGCGGGCTGCGGCATTGACGTATCAATCAGATGGCCAAGCTGCAAACACTCAAGCCGCGCCTCCAGTCCATCGGCAGCCGTCTCACTATCGTTGAGCCTGGCTCATGGCGTAGTGACAAGCAGACCAGCACCCAGCGTGGCTATGGTTACAAGTGGCAGAAGGCGCGAGAGCGCTACCTTCGGGAGCATCCGCTCTGTGTCTACTGTGAGCGTGACGGTCGCGTCACTGCTGCCTCCATCGTCGACCACCGCATTCCGCACCGTGGCGACATGACGCTGTTCTGGGATGAGAGCAACTGGCAATCGCTTTGCGCCACCCATCACAGCAGCACCAAGCAGCGCGAGGAAGCGCAAGCAGGAAGCAAATGAACAAGACTCAGCACCCTTCAAACAATGCCGTGCTCGGCGCTCCAGCTGGTTGGGACCAGAAGCAGCTGCCCTGCAGCGCCTTGCCAGTGACCCGCACCGATTGGGATGGTGTCCCTGCCGTCCTGTCGTTCTGGAAGCCCACCGCCGAGGAGCTGGCTGCTCTGAATGCTGGTGGCTCCGTGGTTCTCTGGGTGGCTGGACAGACGATGCCGCCCGTCGCTCTCACCGTTGACGCGACCTGAGAGGGGCGATGCACCGGAAAGGGGCGAAGGGGGTAGGGGCATGGAAATGTTTGCAAGCCCTTCAGACCTAGACCGCTCGCCATCCCACGCAGAGGTTTTTTTTCGATCCGCTGAAATTTCAGGCCGGATCTGAGTTTTTGAACAATTTCCAGAAAATGGCACGACCACCCTTCAAACCCACTGCAGCCATGCGCCGTAAGGTCGCCGTTGCGGCCGGAGGTGGCATGTCGCACGAAGAAATAGCTCTGGCGCTGGGCATTTCCCGCAATACGCTGACCAAGCATTTCGATGCTGAGCTGTCTTCCGGCGCCTGCGCAAAACGGATGGAAACCCTGAACGCCATGTTCGCTGCCGCCAAGAAGGGTAACGTCACGGCACAGAAGGCGTACATCGCAACGGTGCCGAAGATCAGCGCGCCGGCGCCGGAGCAGACGAAGCCGGCCAAGACTGGAAAGAAAGAGCAGGCTCAAGCCGACGCCACTACCGCGCAGGTTGGCAGTGACTGGGAAAGCCTGCTGCCTGGTAGCGCTCTGCGTCAATGAGTTGGGACCTTTCCTGCCCTGACTGGGCAGACCGGCTCCGGACCGGACGTTCTCTGGTGCCGGACCTGCCGATTGACCGTGCGCGCGGCGATCGCGCAGTCGCCGTGTTCAACAAGCTGCGTCTGGCCGACGTTCCGGAAACCCCGACCTTGGCTGAGGCCGGCGGAGACTGGTTTCGGGACATCGTTCGGGCGCTTTTTGGCTCTCAAGACCCGGTTACCAGGGCTCGCGCCATCCGCGAATTGCTGCTTCTGGTGCCGAAAAAGAACAGCAAGACGACCAACGGCGCGCTGCTGATGCTGACCGCGCTGCTCCTGAATGAGCGTCCGCATGGTTCCTTGATCATGACGGCGCCGGTTCATGACGTCGCACAGCTCGCTTTTGACGCCGCCGCCGGCGCGATTGCGCTGGATCCGGTGCTGGAAAAGAAGCTGCACGTCCGCGAGCACCTGAAAACGATCATCCACCGCGAGACGAAGGCCGAACTGCAGATCATGTCCTTCGATCCGGCGGCGCTGACCGGTCAGAAGCCAGTGGCTGTGCTGATCGACGAGCTTCACGTGGTGGCCAAGATGAGTAAGGCGGCCAGCGCGATCCGCCAGCTGCGCGGCGGCATGCTGCCGTACCCTGAAGCGTTCATGGCTTTCATCACGACGCAAAGCGAGGAGGCACCGACCGGTGTTTTCCGTGCCGAGCTGCAGAAAGCCCGGGCAATTCGCGACGGACGGCAACGTGGCGCCATGCTGCCGGTGCTGTACGAGCTTCCGGAGGAAATCCAGAAGAAGGAAGACGAGTGGAAGGACCCGAAACACTGGCCGATGGTCACTCCGAACGCTGGCCGGTCGATCACGATCGAGCGCCTGGTGGAGGACATGCAGACCGCCGAGTCCACCAGCAAGGAGGAATTGCTTGCCTGGGCGTCTCAGCATCTCAACGTTCAGATCGGTCTAGCTCTTCGTTCTGACGCTTGGGCTGGCGCCTTGTTCTGGGAGCAGCAGGGCGAGAAGCGTATCAGCCTGGAAGAACTGATCGAACGCAGCGAAGTGATCGTGGCTGGCGGCGATGGCGGCGGTCTTGACGACTTATTGGGGCTGGCGGTCATTGGTCGCGACCGGGAAACGAGGGAATGGCTGCTCTGGACGCACGCTTGGGCGCATGAAATTGCTTTGGAACGTCGGAAAGAGATCGCGCCACGGTTGCTGGACTTCCAGAGCGACGGTGACTTGACCATTGTGGAAAAGATCGGCGAAGACGTCGAGCAGTTCGCCGACATCATCGCTCGGCTGGAGGAATCAGGCCTTTTGCACCAGATCGGACTGGATCCGGCCGGGATCGGCAGCATCCTCGACGCTTTGGCTGCAAAAGAGGTCCCGGAAGACAAGATTGTGGGCATTTCGCAGGGCTGGAAGCTAGGTGGTGCGATCAAAACCACCGAGCGCAAGCTTGCCGAAGGTGTTCTCTTGCACGGCGGCCAGCGCTTGATGAACTGGTGCGTCGGCAATGCCAAGGTCGAGCCGCGCGGGAACGCCATTCTGATCACCAAGCAGGCCAGTGGCACCGGCAAGATCGACCCGCTGATGGCTACTTTCAACGCGATTTCGCTGATCTCACTTAACCCTGACGCCAAGTCTGGCGGCTTTTTCGATTCCTTCGCATGAACTATCTACGTCGCACAATGCTTCGGCTCGCGCTGAAGGGTGCTGATCTGTCATTGCTGGAGCCGGCCGGGTGGCAATTTCTCGGCAGCGGTCCGACATGGGCCAAGGTGCCCGTCGCCGACTCAACGCAATTACAGATCACCGCCGCGTTCTCTGCAATCAGGCTCATCGCCGAGACGATTGGCACTTTGCCACTGCATTTGTATCGCGCGGGGGACAAAGGCCCGGTGAAAGCTCGGGAGCACCCTCTGTACTCACTGGTTCATGACCAGCCAAACGAGTACATGACCGCGATTGATTGGAAAGAATCGATGGCGGTCAGCCTGGTTACCATGGGCCAGGCATACAACTTCGTCGACCGGTTTGAGAGTACGCAGCGCGTCATCAGCATCCAGTCGGTCCACAAGAGCCGCTGCCGACCGGAAAAGCAGCCCGACGGCGGGATCAAGTATTGGCTCACGAAGGCAAGCGGCGAGCGCGTATTGCTAACTAGGCGCGATGTCTGTCCGATCCGTGGCTTCGGCGGTACCGGCGAGCTCGAAGGCTACGCCCCGCACCACCTGCATGCCAATTCGATGGCGTTGACCGTCGCCGTCGAGAAGTACGGCGCCGAGTTCTTCGGATCCGGCGGCCGCCCGCTCGGTGTGCTCACTACCGAGCAGGAATTCCGAAAAGACCAGCGGGACGACATCCGCAAAAACTTCGCCGAGTACCTGCGGAAGAGCTGGCTGACCGGTGAATTGCCGCTGCTGGAAAAGGGCACGAAGTACACGCCAGTCACAACGCCAAACAATGAGGCTCAGTTCCTCGAGACTCGCAAGCATCAGATTGCGGAAGTAGGCCGGATCTACCGTGTCCCGCTTCACATGCTGATGGAAATGGACCGGGCGACCTATGCCAACAGCGAGGAGGAGCGCAAAAACTTCCTCGATTACACGCTGCTGCCTTACCTGACCCGCATTGAGCAGTCGCTCAACAGCTGCCTTCTCACGTCGGCGGAACGCAAGACCCATTACTTCAAGTTCGATGTGAAGGGGCTGCTGCGCGGCGACTCGGCGCGGCGTGCGCAGTACTACAAGGACATGCGGACGGCTGGTGCCATCACGCAGAACGAAATTCGGGACTGGGAAGAGCTGCCCGAGGTCGATGGCGCAGACGACTTGCACGTCCCGTTGAACATGGCGCCGGTCGACCAGCTGACATCGATCCTGACCGGTAACAAGAAAGGAAATGAGTAATGGAACGCCTGATTGCGCCAATCGAAATTAAGGCAGCAAAGTCCGATGGCAAGTTCACCGGATATGCCGCAGTGTTCGGCAACATCGACCTCGGCTATGACGTCATCGAGCCTGGTGCCTTCAAGTCCGCGAAGACCACCAAGGACGGCATGCTGCGCATCGCTATTGGTCACAACCTGAACATGCTGGCCGGGAAAGCAACCTTCGAACAGGACGACCGCGGCCTGCGCGTCGAGGGACAGCTGAGCCTTGGCGTCAGCTATGTCCGCGACCAGTACGAGCTGATGAAAGACGGCGTGCTGGATGGCTTGTCGGTCGGTTTCAACATCATGCGCGACGGTGCCGAGTACGTAGAGCGTTCCGGCAAGCACGTGCGCGTCATCAAAGCCGCTGAGCTTTGGGAGTTTTCCATCGTCCCGTTCGGGATGAATCCGGAAGCCCTTGTCGATTCCGTCAAGGCGGCTTCCATCCGAGATTTCGAGGCCCAATTGCGCGGCCTCGGATACAGCCAGGCAGAGGCAAAAGCCCTCGCGTCTGGCGGCTTCAAGTCGCTTGACCACCGGGATGGTGGCCGAGACAGCGAGACGCTGGCAGACGCACTTCAGACCCTGAAACACAACCTGACTTTCTAAGAAGGAAAACCATGACTCATTCGTTCAAGAAGTACTTCACCTTTGGCTTTGTCCTCCTGCTGGCGGTAATGGCCATCTGCGCGCTGACTGGCCATCCACTGGTTTCTCCGGAAACGCTCGCCGGCCTCGGCATGCTGCCTGTAATGGGTAACCTCGATGTCCAGAAAACCCTGGGCGAACTCACCGACGTGGCCAAGGCAGCCAAGGAAACAGTCGAGCAGGTGCGCAAGTCGCATACCGAGCTCGATGGGCGCGTGGCCAAGTTGCAGGAAGAGATTTCCGCCGGCAAGGCCGATGCAGTGACCAAGGCGGCCTTCCAGGACGCGGTGGCGAAGGTTGAAAAAGCCGAAAACGCCCTCGACAAGCTCAATCAGGAAGTCACTGAGCTGGCGCAGAAGGCTGCAAACATCCTCGGCAAGCCGCAAACTGCCAAGACCCTCGGCCAGCTGGCTGCGGAATCCGAAGTTGCCAAGACCTACAAAGGCGGCTCCGTTGAGCTGTGCACCATGGCCGGCCCGCTGTTCGCGAAGGCCAACGTCACTTCCGACGCGGCTTCTGCCGGTGTTCTGGTCGATCCGTACCGCGTGCCGGGCATCCTGATGTCGCCCGACACTCCGCTGACCGTGCGCGACCTGTTCACCGCGGTGTCGATCAGCTCCAATGCGGTCGAATGGGTGCAGGAAAAGCTGTTCACGAACAACGCCGGCCCGCAGGCTGCTGAAGCAGCGGCCAAGAATGAGTCGGGCATCACGTTCGAGAAGAAAACCAGCGCAATCGAAACCATCGCCCACTGGATTCCGGCATCTCGCCAGATCCTGGCCGACGCGCCCCAGCTGCGCGGCGTCATCGACGGCAAGCTGCGCACCGGCCTGAAGCTGAAAGAAGATCTCGGCTTGCTGTTCGGCGACGGCACCAACGGTAATCTGCTCGGCTTGGTGCCGCAGGCAACGGCTTACTCGGCCGTCGGCATCCCCGCCGGCGCGACGAAGATCGACCACCTGCGCTGGGCAATCCTCCAGGTGACCAAGGCCAAGTATCCGGCAACCTTCGCGGTGCTGAGCTTGGACGACTGGGCATTGATCCAGATGATGAAGACCGACGACGGCGCTTACATCTTCGGCAGCCCGACCGATGGCGCCGCGCCCCGTATCTGGGGCAAGCGCGTGGTCGAGTCGTACGGCCTGGATTCCGGTGACTTCGTGGTCGGCTCCAGCCTGGCTGCGACTATCTACGACCGCGAGGAAGTCAGCGTCCGCGTGGCCGAGCAGCATGGCGACTTCTTCATCAAGAACATGGTCGCCATCCTCTGCGAAGAGCGCCTCGGCTTCACTGTCGAGCGTCCGGCTGCCATCGTTTCCGGCACATTCCCCGCGTAATTTGCAGGGAATCCCTCAATAAAGTCCGCATGGTTCGCCCAGCGGACTTTTTTCATGGAGAAATGACATGGAAGTGAAAAAGACCTTCGTTGCCGACGGCAAGAAATACCGCGCTGGCGACAAACCGCCGGAGATGGACAAAACCACGTCCGACCACTACCAGCGGCACGGAATGATCGGCCCGGCTGAAGATAAACAGGCCAAAAAGGCAGCGGAAAAGACCGCCAAGCCCGACCAGACCAAGCCGGCCGAGCCGAACGGGAAAAAATGAAGCCGACCGTCGAGCAGATCAAGGCAAGGCTGAACACCAGCGATGACCAGGCCGGCGAGGTCACCGACTTGATCGAGACCGTGCATGCCGAGATGCTGGCGAAGCTGGATCGGAAGGTCTATGCCGACACGGCGGCACTGACCGCGGCGGCCGACCCGACCGGGATCGTGGCCACCAAGGACATGATCAATGCCCAGATCCTGCTCGTCGGTTACTACCTTGACCAGGTCGGGACGCAGGACGGCGATCGCACACGCGCCGCCGCCATGTGCATCCTCGATCGCTATCGCCTATCGGGTGCCTAATGGACGGCTGGAAGCTCATTCACAAGATCGACGTCGAGCAGCTGGTGCAGACTCGTGGTGCGTCCGGCGGCCGCCAGGAGGCGTGGTCGATTGTCGCCGGCATGGCCAGAACCCCGGCGTTCGTGAACGAGCTGAACGGTAACGAGAGGCGGGCGACGTCGCACGGCGGCGAGGTCGGCGAAGCGCGGGCGGAAATCTTCATCCGGTACCGCGACGGCCTCGATAGCACCATGCGCGTTGTGTACGACGGCCGCTACTTCAACATCCGGCACATCAAGCCACTTCAGGGAAGGCGGAAATGGCTGCTCCTGACCTGCGACACCGGCGTCAACGATGGCTGAGCGCATTGACACCTCGGGTCTGACCGCTGCCTTCAAGGAGCTGCGCGAGGATCTGCACAAGCGCACGGCGCGGCGCATGGTCGGCGCTGGCGCCAAGGTGGTCCGCGAAGAGGCAAAGCGGATTGCTGCCGCCGCCGGCCTGCGGCGGACCGGCGCGCTGCTGAACAATATTGTCATGAAGCGGGAACGCACGCCCGAGGGCATCGAGCAGTACAACCTTGGTGTCCGGCATGGCCGCGCACTTGGCAAAAAAGCCGAGAAGAAGCTGGTGGTCGGCGCGAACGGTCGCATCCAGACCCGATACGTCAATGATCCCTGGTATTGGGTCATCCTCGAGGTCGGCGCGAAACCGCACGTGATCGCCCCAGCAAAGGGCGGCAAGCTGCTGGTTTGGACGCAGGTTCCCCGCCCGACACAGTTTGCCCGCAAGGTTAATCACCCCGGCACGCAGGCGACCCCGTTTCTGGCGCCGGCGCTCGAAAACAAGCGCGATGCGGCGCTGGAGGTCATGGCCCAGCGCCTGGAAGCTGCCATCAAGAAAGCGAATAAGGCATGACTATCAAGAAACTGATTGCCGCTGCATTGACACCGGTGCTCGCCAACTCATGGGCGGTCGAGCTGCCGAAGCGCCCGACATGGCCTGCGATCGTGTTCGAAGTGGCCACCGAGGAAGAAAAGGGCTGGGTGCTTGGCGGAGGATATGACCAGCATGTTGTGAGCGTCTTCAGCCTGGCCAAGACTGTGGAAGAGATCGACGCGCTGCGGCCGCAGATCATCGCGGCATTGGAAGCCGTACCGGGATTCATGGGCGCAGAAGGCGAAGGCGATTCGGACTATGAAAGCGATCCGAATGTCTACGCGTATTACCAGGACTTTCGAATTCGAACCCGCCGGACCTAATGCCGGCATTGCCAACCCCAAGCCAGCCGAGTGCTGGTTTTTTTACATTTAAATGCCATGCCAAAAGTACCCAATGAACTGAAATTCGCGAAGCCTACGCCGGACATCTCCGAGGTCATCGCCACAGACGAATTCGCCGGGAAGGGCGGGAGCTACATCTTCGACCCAGCTACCGGCACCCGCAGCCCCGCCCCGCAACCTGAAGAAACCCCGACTGAAAAGGAATAAGAAGCCATGGCTAAACTCAAGCGCAATGCTTTGCTCTTTGCCAAGCTCGAAACCGTCTACGGTACCGATCCAACACCTACCGCACTGGCTAACGCGATCCTGTGCCGTGCCATCACGCCTCAGCCTATCTCGGCTGAATACGCCGAGCGTACGCTGATTCGTCCGTTCTTTGGCTCGAACGGCTCTCTGCCAGCGGCCGTACACGCCGAATGCGAGTTCGAAGTAGAGCTGGCGGGTTCTGGTGCCGCTGGAACTGCGCCGAAATGGGCGCCGCTGCTGCGCGCATGCGGCTTTGCCGAGACGTTGACCGCATCGACGAGCGCAGTGTATGCGCCGGTGACAAACGGTGCCGAGTCGGCCACCCTCTGGTATCACCTGGACGGCATCCTGCACAAGATCAACGGTGCCCGCGGAACTGTCGCGTTCGAGCTGAATGCCAAGGGCATCCCTGTGATGCGTTTCCGCTTCGTCGGCAAGTACAGCACACCTTCCGATGCCTTGATGCCGTCGAATGTTGACTACTCGGGCTTCACTACCCCGGTGGTGGTCAACCATACCAATACCACCGCATTCACGGTACACGGTGTCAGCTGCAAGATGCAGTCCTACTCCGTGGATGTGGCCAACCAGGTCACCTATCGCGAGTTGGTCGGCTTCCAAGGTGTGGTCTTCACTGACCGCGCACCAGCCGGCAGCGTCAGCTTCGAGCTGGATACGGTGGCTGCCAAGGATTGGTGGACCGCGGTCAAGAATGCGATCGTTGCTCCGACCTCGATCACCCATGGCACCGTCGCAGGCAACATCGTCAAGCTCGACGGGCCGAAGGTGCAGCTGACCCAGCCGCAATACGCCGAGTCAGACGGTATCGCGATGCTCAACCTTAACCTGGCGTACCAGCCGAACACTGGCAACGACGAACTCGTCGTTACCTGCCAGTAATTCAGTCACGCCGCGGCTAGGTTGATCGCCGAAAGTGGGTCCCCCTGAGCCCATTGCCGCGGCTCCTTATCAGGCTTTCTTAGAAGGGAAAGAAAAAATGGCATTCAAAATCGCACTCAAGCCTTCCTATAAGCAAAAGATCGTCGTCGAAACGCCGAACGAGAACGGCCGGATCGACAAGTCCGACTTCATGGCCGAATTCAAGCGCGTCGACATGGATGAGATCGAGGAACTCCGCAAGCTGCCGCAGAAGGAAGTGTTGCAGGAGGTATTGATCGGCTGGACCGGCCTGCTCGATGAAAACAACCAGGACGTGCCCTACAACGAAGTTAACCGCATGGCGCTGCTGAAGATCCCGCAGGCTTTCGAGGCACTGGCAACCGGCTTCTGGGCGTCTATCTTCAAGGCCCGCGAAAAAAACTAAAGGCCGCGGCCCGGCACTGGGCAGGGGATAAGCCGGTTGAAGCTGCCACCATCGACGAAGGCGTCATCGAGCAGCTGAAGCAGGCGCAGGCTCCTCCGGAAGTGATCGAGGCTGCGGAAAAGCGGCTTAAGCCACAGCAGTCGAGTGCATTCGAAGTCTGGGAGGAGAACTGGGAATCCTTCCTGTTCTTCGACAGCGTTCGTACGCAGTGGGTCTATGTCAGTGGTTTGGCCGGCGGGGTACGCGTCGGTCTGGACTATGGGCGCGTCGAAGCCACCATGCGAATGGAAGGCATCCCACGCAAGAAGCACAAGGCGCTGCTTGATGACCTTCGCATCATGGAATTCGCTGTCCTGAAGTACGACGGCGAAAAGACACGGTAATGCCCGCTCCGGCGGGCTATTTTTTTGGATAGCACATGTCTGCACTTGGAAAATTGGTCGTTTCTCTGGCGCTGGAGTATGCCCAGTACACCCAAGGCTTGAATAAGGCCGATCAGGACGCGCTGAAGTTCGCACAGAATGCACAGCGGCATTTCGACCAGGCGAAACAGGCCGGCACCGAATTCTTTACCGGTATGGTCAAGGGAGCCGCCGGCGCAGTTGCAGCGCTGTTCACGGTGGATGCCGCGCTGGGCAAGTTCAACCAGTCCCTCGATACGTTGGCCAAGCTGGACGACATGTCCCAGAAAACCGGCGCCGCGGTCGAAAACCTTTCCAAGATGCAGAAAGTCGCTTCGACATTTGGCACCGACTTCAGCGGGGTCGATGGCGCCCTGGTGAAGATTGCGAAGGGCATGGCTACGGTCGACAGCGAAACCAACAAGACGAACAAGGCGCTGGATGCACTGGGCGTGAAATCGAAGGATGCCGCCGGCAAGCTGCGTGACCCGTCTGCAGTGATGATCGAAGTGGCCAAGCGGCTGCAGGACTATGAGGATGGCGCGAACAAAGCCGCCCTTGTGACGGACCTGTTCGGCAAGAGCGGCGCGGAGTTGCTGCCCTACTTGAACGACTTGGCTGAGAATGTCGACAAGTTCACTGGTGCCAGCGCCGAGGCAGCAAAGCAGGCTGCTGACTTCCAGGACAAGCTCGGTTTCATGAAAACCAGAAGCGACGAACTTTTCACATCCTTGTCAGTGTCCTTATTGCCGACGTTGACCGATTTCGTCGATGCGCTTGCCGACACTAAAAAGAAATCGGATGGCTTGACCGGAAACGATTCGCTTACCAATTGGGCGGACCGGCTTGCGCTGTCCATTGCAGACGTTCTGGACGTGGTAAGCGCGCTTCCGCTTGCGATCAAGATCACGACGGACAGTATCAGTGCAGCAAACTTCTTGATGGCGAACGCTAATCCACGCGCCGCGCTTACTAAGTTGCTTCAAGGTGGCAATCCGCATGAAGAAATGAAGGTGGAAATGGAGAAGTACAAATCCGCCTTCGAGCAAAACCTAAAAGGGCTTATGTCCTACATGGACGGGTCCACAAGGAACGCCTTTTCCGACTCATTGAGCGCGCGAATCGCGCAACGTGCTTATGCGTCCGTCGATCCGTTTTTGTATGGCGGTGGCGAACCCGAAGCCAATAAGGCAAATAAGAAGCGCCTCGGCTACACAACCGGCAATGACAAGGACAAGGATACGAAGGACAAAGCTTCCGACTATGACAAGCTGATCAAATCAATCAACGAAAAGATCGCCATTGATCAGCTAGAACTGACGTCGTCCGCAAAAGTCACTGAGGCGGAAAAGGTACGCGCCAAGATGTATGCAGACTTGGCGACCGGAGCAATAAAGCTGGAAGGGGACGAGCAGGCATTGCTTAACGCTCGCCTGAACGTTCTCGATACACTGGGCAAGTCTAAGGCGGCCGCTGAAGCTGTTGCCAAGATCTATGCTGACTATAACAGCGAGGTCAAGAAGGCAGTCGAGAACGCAGAGCGGGAGGCTGAGGCGAATGAGCGCTTGGCCAAAGCATACGGTCTGACAAAGGCCCAAGTTGAAGCGCTCGCTCTTGCCGAACTTGAAAACGAGTATGCGAACCGCTCAGCTCTCGGCCTGACTCTGGACCGTATTGAGGCCCTGGAGAAGCTGATTGACGCGAAACGCCGCAGTGTCACCGCTCTTGCGCAAGTCGACGTCATGGACCAGGCGAAGAAGCTGTCAGAACAGTGGCAACGTGACTTCGAACGCATCGAGGACTGGATCGGGGATGCGATCGGCCGTGGCATTACGCAAGGTAAGAATTTTTGGAAGAGCTTCATTGACGGCTTGAAGACGACCTTTGCCCGCTTGGTGCTGAGCCCAATCATTCAGCCAATTGCTGCATTCGGTGCATCGATCCTGAATCCTAGCGCAGCTCAAACAGGCGGCAACGGCTTCTCGCTTGGCACTGCGGCTAACTACCTTTCGGCCGGTAAAACAATCTGGAACGGCTTCTCCATGGGTATGACAGGCAGCATTGCAAGCGTTGTGGCTGGCGCCGGCAACCTGTTTGGCTCGACCGCGCTGCAGTCGTTCGCTGCGGGGATGAAGGGTGCGAGTCTCGCATCTGGACTCGCTGGCCCAACGACAGCAGGGGCGGGCGGTGCCATGGGCGCCGGGTCCTTTGCATCGTCCGCGATACCGATCATTGGCTGGGCGTTGGCTGCAGCCATGGCCGGCAAAAGCTTCTACGAATCCGGCTACCGTGCAAGCAACAACAGCCTGAACTTCATCGGCAAGTACAACCCCGCCACCCAGCCGCACATGGTGACGGATTCGTTCTTGCAGAAGCTCGGGCTGTCGGAGAAGGCTGCGGCGATCTTGTCGGGCTCATCTGGCATCGTCAAGCTGTTCGGCCGTAGAGCGCCTGAAGTGGAAACCTATGGCATTAACGGAACTGTCACGACAGACGGACTTGCCGGCGGCAACCAGTTCTACAACATGCTGGAGAAAGGCGGTGTATTCAGAAGCGATGCACGCTATACGAAGCTCGACGACTACAGCGCCGACCTGAGAGCCGGTGTCGATGGTGCGCTCGATGCAGTCATCGCGGGCGCGCGTTCGTTCGCGTCGGCGCTGGGCGTGTCGCAGGAGTCACTAAATAGCTACAACAAATTCTTCGCGATCCAGTTTTACGACGATCCTGAGAAAAGCCAGGCGTCGATTGACGGCTTGATGAACGATGTGGCAAATGATCTTGCCAAGATCATCCTGCCGAACGTCGAGGACTTCGCTGCCGCTGAGGAAAGCGCGGCGCAGACGCTGCAGAGGCTGATGGGGGACTATGCCGCGGTCGACGCCGTCCTGACCTCCATCGGAAAGACTTTTGGCTCCATCGGGAGCGGATCGATTGCGGCGCGTGAGCAGTTAATTGCGCTCTCCGGTGGATTGGAGTCCTTCATATCGCAGACCGAGTTTTACGCACAAAACTTCCTGACAGAAGCCGAGCGCCTGGTGCCAGTGCAGAAGCAGGTAGCCGAGACAATGGCCGGCTTGGGTTATGCAAGCGTTGACACGAAGGATGAATTCAAGGCACTGGTTACTGGATTAGACCTTTCCAGCGCGGCGGGTCAGCAGCTATATGCCAAGTTGCTTGCAATTGCACCGGCTTTCGTCACAGTTGCCGACGCGGCTGCAGCAATCCAGCGAGAGCTCGGGAACAAGTCGTTCGACCTCGATCAGCAGATCTTGGCGTTGACCGACCCAACGGAAGGCATCAGGCGGATGCGGGCCAAGGAGCTGGAAGCGCTTGACCCAGTGCTGCATGCGCAGCAGAAACGTATCTGGGCGCTGGAAGACGAGATGAATGCGCTTGAGACCTTGAGGCAATCGGCTTCAGTTGCGTTCTCGAATTTGCAGCGCGCCGTCGGCGCCGAGCGCGAGACGTTCACAACGGCCTACGAAGATTTGATGGACAGTCTGGCCGACCGGATGGACGCGGTTGGCAAGTCTGTCAGCAAGCTGACCAGCCTTTCCGGCGTGTTGCACTCGACGGTCAACGGCATGCGGCTGGATTCCCAAGCAGGCATGGATCGGGCGGCCGCCCAAGCTCAGATCCAGACAGCGTTGGCACTGGCCAGGGCCGGTGGCGTCTTCCCTGATGTCGACAAGATTCAGAATGCGCTGTCTATCGTTTCTCAACCGAGCGAGCAGCTGTTTTCCTCTTTTGAGGATTACCAGCGCGACTTCCTGATCACCAGGAACAGCATCGGTGATCTGGCCAGCCTGACCGATAGCCAGCTCAGCATTGAGGAAAGGACGCTGAAGACCCTTGAGGAGCAGAAAGAAGCAGCTGAGGACGCCTATAAGGACGAAATGGCGCGTCTGGATGACATCCTCGAGAAGGCGCAGCTGCAGATCGATGCAATCAATGGTGTCAATACTTCGGTGCTGTCGGTGGTCGACGCCATTTCAGCCTTTAACAAGGCGTCGGTGTCTGCAGGCGGGGGCACGATAGGTGGAGGCGGTTCGGGCGGCGCATCGAATCCGAACTATACGGTCATTGACTCGCTGTATGACTCGCTGCTTGGACGCGATCCGGACTCTGATGGGTTGAAGTTCTGGTCTGACAAGCTCAATGCCGGCGAGTCGGTGTGGAGCGTGGTCGATCAAATCAAGAACAGCCCTGAGTACCTGGGCAAGGTACCGCACCTGGCCGTAGGTACGAACTATGTCCCGCACGACATGCTGGCCATGATCCACGAAGGCGAGGCAGTGGTGCCGAAGGCGTACAACCCGGCGGCAAACCACCAGCAACTGATGTCGCGCCTGCAAAGCCCGTCGGAGAACAGTGCGGCGCTCGCGGCCGAGCTGAAAGCAACCAAGGAGGAGCTGGCGTTGATGAAAAAGGCACTGGAGCAGATCGTGATCAATACGGGTCGCGGGGCGCGCGCCGGTGAAACGGTTGCTGACATCCAAGGGCGTGTCACGCAGGGCGGCAATGAAATTCGGACGAAGGTGGTCACATGAGCGGTTTTACGATCGTCCCGCCGATTGCTGTCACGGATGCGGTGCTGACGTCGAGCAACGTGCCGGAGAACGACTTTCCGGTCTATAGCGCGGCGTCAACGTATGCGCTGGACGCGTGTGTGATCAGTACGACCACGCACCGCATCTACCGCTCGCTGCAAGCGGCCAATACCGGCAAGCCGCTGCCGGTTGCGCCGGCGACCGCCACCGACTGGTGGCAGGACATCGGTGCGACCAACCGCTGGAAGATGTTTGATAAATCTGTCCAGTCGCAGACGGTGCAGGCCAATAGCGTCTCGGCCAGCCTGACCATCACCGGCCGAGCCTCGGCGGTCGTGCTGCTGAATGTGAGTGCCGCATCGGCTCACATCACGATGACCAGTCCAACGTCCGGCGTCGTCTATGACAAGACGTTCAGCTTGCTGTCGGATGGCGGCATCAGTGATTTCTACTCCTGGCACTTCGATGAACGCATTCGCAATGCGGAATTGGTGGTGCTGGACCTGCCGCCGTATTCGGGCTGCACGATCACCGTCGAGCTGTCCGATCCGGGGCAGACCGTTAAGTGTGGCGCCTGCATCGTCGGCCAGGCGAAGGAAATCGGCGGCACTCAGTTTGGTGCCCGCATCGGCATGATCGACTACAGCGTCAAGACGGTGGATGCGTTCGGCAACATGACGGTCACCGAGCGGCCGTACAGCAAGCGCGGCGGTTTCACGGTGTGGGTGCAGAACACGTATCTGGACCAGTTGAATGTCACGCTGCCCAAGTACCGTGCGACGCCGATCGTCTATATCGGCTCGCCGTTGTACGGCAGCACCGTCAATTACGGCTTTTACAAGGACTACGACACCGAGCTGTCGTATCCGACTGAATCGCTTCTCTCGATCAATATTGAAGGGCTTACCTAAATGGCACTGACTTCTCCTCCAACCGCACCGTCGCCGGGTCAGGATCCGGCCACGTTCAATACCAATGTGGAAGCGCGCCTCGCTTGGGAAACGACATTCGTCAACGAGTGGAATGCGCAGGTGCAGCCGAAGCTCGACCAGGCGGTGCCGCTGCTGCAGCCGGCGATCGATGCGGCGACCACCGCGGTATTGTCGCCAGGGCAGCAGGCGACATCGGTGACATCGCTGGCGATCCCGACCACGCTGCCGGCCAGCCGCGCAGTCACGCTCGGACAAACCGGCAAGGCGTTTGCGCTCGGCCAGACGGTGAAACTCGTCAGCCGCGCCAATCCGAATAACTGGATGCTGGGCGACATCGCGGCCTTCAATGCAGCGGCCCCGACGATGACGGTCAACGTCACCTATGCGCAAGGCACCGGCACCTATGCGGACTGGGATATTTCGCTGGCCGCCCCGGTGCTGACCACGCTGCAAAATACCGTCGTCCCCCGCTCGGGCGCCTACACGATGCAGGCAAGTGACGCGGGGCAGGTGGTGCGGGCAACTGGCGCGCTGACGCTGGCCTATGCACCGGCCGCGCAGCTCAATGCGAAGGGCGCGTTCTATCACTGGATCAAGAACGAGCATAGTGCCGCCATCACGCTCGACCCGAACGGCACGGAGACGATCAACGGGGCGGCCACGCTGACGATTGCGGCGGGTGACTTCGCACTTGTCATGTGCGACGGTGCAGCCTTTTATGCGTTGATGAGCATCAAGTATGTCCCGCCTGCGCCTGAATATGCTTATTTCCAAGATCAAAAGCCGCAAGGCACTTCGGGCGGCAATACAGGACTCGGCACCGCTGGAACCATCACGCGAACGCTTAACGCGACCGTGGCCAACACGATAGCGGGCGCATCGCTCTCAGCAAATCAGATTACGCTGCCGGCGGGCACCTACCGGATTCGGGCAAGTGCACCGGCTATTCTGCAAAACGCGCACAAGATTTTCATTTATAACGTCACGGACAGCACGACACTGCTGACTGGCACGTCGTCTTATGCGGGCAATGGGGCAACGAATGAAGCGCGAAGTTTCGTCTCAGGTGTTTTCACGCTTGCGGTGCAAAAAACAATATCGGTTCGTCACTACCTTCAGGCCGTGACGTCTTCCCCCGGCGATTTAGGGCAGTCGACTGGAAACGGCACCGAAGTCTATACCGAAGTTGAAATCTGGAAGGTTTGATCATGCGATACGTTACCTATGACGCCGCCGGCGCCTTGACCGGCTCGTTCCTGCAAGACGTCGCTGCGGAGCACACCGAGTGCTATATCGAGGTCGATGACGACACCGGCATCAACTGGGTCAACTTCCGGGCCAATGAAGCACGGGACGGCGTGGAATTGCTCCCGCCCGTCGAGCCTGTGGTGCCGACCGCTGTCCCGCAAATGGTCACGATGCGCCAGGCTCGCCTTGCTCTGCTGGGCGTTGGCTTGCTGGATGACGTCGAGCTGGCGATTGCGGCCATTGAAGATCCGGCGACAAAGCGCAAGGCGCAAATTGAATGGGAGTTTTCCAGCGAGGTTTTCCGCAACCGGGAACTGGTCCTGATGCTGGCGCCTGCGCTGGGTCTGGATGACGCGGCGCTCGATGCGCTCTTTGTTGAAGCGAGCAAATTATGATCGGCGTGGGTGCCAATCTCGCGTTTCAGCCGTCCCGCGTGGCGTACGCGACCGGCGCGGCGCTGGCGTACATGTTTGCGGCCAATGAGTCGATGGCGGCAAGCGGCCCCTACGCCCGCGCATTGACGCCGACGACCGTTGCCGGCACCTGCACGCGGTTCAACGATCAAGGCGTACTGGAGACGCTATCGAGCCGGCCCGAGCCGCGTATCGATTACGACCCGGCCACGGTTGCGCAGGAAAATCTAATCCGCAATAGCGTGTTAAGCGGCGCGGTAGTCGGGTCGCCCGGTACATTGCCGACCAATTGGACGCGTTCAACGAATAACGGGTTGACGTTTGAGATAGTAGGTATTGGCATCGATGGCGGGGTACGGTATGTCGATTGCCGTTGGAGTGGCACGCCGTCAAGTACAGTCGATACGGTAATGACGTTCGAAACATTAACTGGCATACCAATCGTAAACGGACGCACGTACAACGAATCGTTAGCGGTCGCCGTGGCCGGGGGCTCGCTAGCAAATATCGGTACGCTTCGGTTACGGGCCGACCTGTTCGACTCGGCCTCGGCGTACGTCACAACGATTGTTTTTAATAGCGCGCTGAAAGATACAATCTCGTCGACGCTGCAACGGTTTAACGGATCGCAATCGTGGTCGAATCAAACCTCGGCGTACGTGCGGCCGTCTTTCGGGTTCGTGGTAACGGCGGGCCAGGCAATCGACGTAACATTTCGGTTCGCCGCCCCTCAGTTATGCGAGGGCGCAACCGCATTGCCCTATCTGCCGACGACCGACGCCGCGCGCAAGAAGCATGCATGCCGGGGGCTACTGTTCGAGCCGGCGCGCACGAACGGCGTACGCAACAATACGATGCAAGGCGCGGTGGCTGGGACGCCCGGTACGTTGCCGACGAATTGGGTCATAAGCGGCAATGGCGGCCTATCGCGCCAGATCGTCGGTACCGGCACCGAGGACGGCATAAACTATATCGACTTGCGATTTTTCGGCACCGTGGCCGCCGTTGCATCGCCCGAAATGACAATCGCATTTGACGGCGGCGCCGTACAGGCGGCGGCAAACGGCCAGGCGTGGAACTCGACCCTGTACGCCCGCATTGTCGCCGGCACGACAACGGGCGTTAGTGGTTACGATAATTTTCTAATCGCGTATAACAGCTCGGCGGTATTGTCAGAAGCGAATTCGGCACTATTGGGCTCTGCGGCCGTTACGACTGCGCCGCTACGCCAGCAACGGTTAGAACACCGGTACACGCTAACTAGCGCGACGACGGCGTACATACAAAACCGATTCGATGTAAATTTGACGGCCGGCGCAACCGTCGACATAACCGTACGTATCGGCATGCCCCAACTAGAGCAAGGGGCGAACGCGTCGAGCGTAATACCGACGACAGGCGCGGCCGTTACGCGGGCGTCAGACGCACCACCCCCGGCGGCCCTCGGTTCGTTGCTGGCCGGCGGCGAGTATTCCGTCGTCGTCAAGGCGCGAACGCTATCCCAGGGCGAAACGGGCATATGGCGTTGGGCGTACAACTTGCTCGAGTCGTCGGGCAATCAGGCCGGCGCCTTTTTCGATGATCCTGGTTCGGATCAAATATGCGGGGTCGTACGCTCGGGGGGCGTAGACGTGGCTGGTATGCGCAATGCCTCGACGGCGATCTCGACGGTCGCCGCGTTTAAGTTTGCGATGGCGGTAAAGACGAATGATTTCGCGTTTTCGTGCAATGGCGGGGCAGTTCTAACCGATACCGCGGGCAACGCGCCGAACCCGTCGACCCTGTACGTTGGAGGCGGGGACACGATGTGGTTTGGTTGGATCGAGTCCATCGAAATCTACAACCGCCGGCTGTCCAACGCCGAACTGCCGTTTTACTCGGTATAGGGAGAGAGCATGCGCATTGCTTTTTACAAGGGCCGGGATCGCTTCTTCAACCGCTTCGTGTCGTTCTGGACGGTCGGCTCCTACTCGCACGTGGAGGCCTTGTTCGATGCGACACCGCCGGTCCAAGGCAAGACGCTGTGCGGCTCGTCGTCGTTCATGGATGGCGGCGTGCGGCTGAAGTGGATCGCGCTCGATCCGGCGCACTGGGACATCATGGAGGTGCCGACCTTCAACGGCTGCCAGATGCTGAAGTGGTTCCATGATCATCGTGACGCCGGCTATGACCTGGTCGGCCTGCTGTCGACGTCCAGTCCGATCCGCCAGCAGCGCGGCAAATGGTTCTGCAATGAAGCGATCGGCGCCGCCGCCGGCCTCGAGGAGCCGTGGCGGTTCAACCCTAACAGCTTTGCTCGTATCTGCGAGCTGCTCCCCGGCAGCAAGTGGATTCAGGGCGGGCCACCGCAACAACAACAAAAATCCGAAGAAACCCGCCGCGTGCGGGTTTTTTCTTTTCCGCAGTAGCCCTCCCAGACCATGAGGACAGATATGACAGAACCGACAAGCGGAGCCATGGGCCTCGCTTTTTTCAAACTCTACGGCTTAAAGGCAGGGCTAGGCATGATGGGAGCAGCACTTCTTTACCTGGTGGCGCCGCCGACGAAGGCGGACGGCAAATTCGACCGGCGAGAGTTCGCCGTGAGGCTGGCGTGCGCCGGCACCGCGAGCGAACTCTTCGGCGATTTGGCGGTGGAGCTGCTGAAGTCTTGGGTGGCCATGAGCTCGTGGCTGCAGGGCATCAATGTTGACGATCACAAGGGGGCCGTCTACTTGCTGGTTGGGGCGCCGGCCTGGTGGATCACGCGCGCGGCGGCGCTCTGGCTGCAGAAGCGCAACGGGAAGGACATTGCCGAGGTGGTCAAGGAAGTGAGGGAGGCATGATCGCGCCGACACCACAGCAAAAGGCATTTCTCGACACGATCGCATTCAGCGAGATCGGCGCCGCGCTTCTGGCGAAGTCCGACAATGGCTACAACGTCATTGTCGGCAGCACTCCAACCAAGCCGATCCTGTTCTCCAGTTATGCCGACCACCCGCGCAAGCTGATGGAGCTTATCATCAAGAACAAGCCGGTGATCAGTACGGCCGCCGGCCGGTACCAGCTGCTGCAGCGTTACTTCGACTTCTACAGGAAGCAGCTCGGCCTGCGCGACTTCTCGCCGGCCAGCCAGGACGCGATCGCGCTCCAGCAGATCAAGGAGCGGCGTGCGCTGGCGGACATCGAGGTCGGCAACTTCGCCGCAGCGGTCGACAAGTGCCGGAACATCTGGGCATCGCTGCCAGGCGCCGGTTACGGCCAGCACGAGCAGAAGCTGGTAGATCTGCAGACGGCTTTCATTCAGGCGGGAGGGCGGCTGGCATGAACATTTTCCGCCCATTCATCGAGCCGGCGCTTGCCGCCGGCAAGGTTGTTCTTCTGGTCGGCCTGTTCGGCGCCGGCTTCTATCTCGGCAAGAAGCTGGAAGCAGGGAAGTGCGCGGAAACGGCCGCTGTGAGTGCCAAGGCCGAAACCGCCGCGGTGCTCAGCAGGGTCCGGAACAATGAACGGATCGCCGAGCAGCAGGAAATCGACCGTCAACGCATCGAGAAAGCCCACCATGAAGAACTTGCTCAAGTTCGTGCCGATATTGCTCGCGCTCCAAGCCTGCGCGTCGGCCCCGCCATCTGTTCAGGATTTGCCGGATCCGCCCAAGCCCCGGCCGCCAGCGGCAGCGATGGAGCCGATTCCGGAACCAGGCTACTTTCTCCGGAAATGGACCGAGCTGTTAAGGCGCTGATTGAGGAAACGGAGCGGGTGGCGGCAACTGGGCGGGCGTGTCAAGCCTTCGTAGCTTCCTCAGGCTTGACTCATTAGGAAGGGGATTACTGCTTGAGCCATTCACGGCAAGCTGCCGCGATGTTTTCGGTGCGCTTGAAGTTGACGCAGGTGCCCCATGCGCATTGCGAAACAGTGCCGTCCGGATTACGTGTGAAATTCGCCTCTGACATGGCTACGATTTTGTCCCCAGTGATGGTCACCGGTGTGGCTTTGTATTTGCCTTGGTACTCGTAGCACAGCTCACCTGTTCCGTTCGGCCGGATCAGCATGGTGTGGGTCTGGATCATATTGGAGCCGACCCAATATCCCGCCAAGTCCGGTGTCGGTGTCGGAGTGTACTTATGCGCGACGCTATGAGGAGTCATACAGCCGGCTGTTGCTAAGGCAGCAAATACTGCCAAGAGTGCTTTCATTCCATTCATCCTTTTCAAGGTTATGCCTTTGGACTAAATATTTCCCAAACGCAATTAAACCGTAAACTCGATGATTGGTCATCCCATAAAAGGGATATCAGTCAGCCAACTTGGCATTCATCAACTCGCCAAATATACTGTACGCACATACAGTGAAATTGGCGATGAAAACCCTTATCTGTTACACAATTCGATATCTGCTCAGTGGGCAGTGGCATCACTCGCCGGTGAAGATGCCGCTTGAGTACGCCGATCGCCAATACGTCATCAGCCAGTGGGAGCCGTTGCTTGAGACGGCCGAGGAAATGCTGTTCGATGAGAAGGCCTGCGACCGGCAGATCGCTGCGGCTGAACACGAGCGCAAGTTTCCGCCGGTGCCTTGTATCAGTGCCAGACGAACGCCGACAGAAGAGTGGCCGCACTGGCCGGTGGAATATCCGACAGAGGATGTGCGCGCTGCCTTGGGTGACATGTGGCAGCGCGCCAAGTCTTACCAGCCGCGCCGGTAGTCTTCAGGGCAGGAGTAGAAATTTCGCCTTCATGGCCAGCACCCGGGCTTCTTCGCCTGGCTGCTGGTCAACGTACTCTGTCAGTTCGCGCAAGACCTGCTTCATTTCGTCGAATTCTTCCTGAACGGACATCAGCAGCTCGAGCGCCGCAACCAATTCGAGGGTAGTGCGCGGGCCGGCGATCGATAGATACTCAGCCATCCGGTGTTTCTCTGGCTCTTCGTCGTCATCGTCCAGGGCGTGCAAAGCAGCGTTTTTGATGATTGAAAGAGCGTGCATAAATCCTCAAAAATCTGCTCCGCAAAACAAAAACGCCCCGCATGAAATAAGGCTTTCAGACGGCATAGTTTACGATTTTTGCGGAGCGGGAATTCGGCGGGAAGTGGCGTGGTTACTGGATTTCTATACAAGCTTGGGAAGCTTCTGCTCTACCATTGAGCTACACCCGCGACAGGCGTGATTTTACGCGGGTTTAAGGCGGGATGGCAAAACGGCGGGCCGAGGTTTTTTGTGCCTGAGAGAAGGGTTTTCTTTGAAACTATTCGTCTTAGGGCATGGTTTCGATAGCTTCCAGGCGTGCGGACATCGACTTTTCCAGGCAAGCCAGGTCCGACTTGCAGCGATTGCGCTGCAACAGCCATGCGCGCTGATGCGTCTTGAGCGCGGCCAGTGAGTTTCCCCGTCCGGCCTCCTGCAACTCCTGCGTCGCCGCAGCGAATGAACGAGCAATGCTGACATCCAGCTTGGCGAGCGGGACGGAGCGGCAGATCGCTTTTTCACTATCGGTTGATGCTTGTCTGCAATTGAAAGACGGATCGGGGCGGGCTCCCTCCGGCAGGCGTTTCAATTCAAGGATGGTTTCGTCGTACCAGCGCAGCGCCAGCTTGCCGTTTGCCAGAGGCAGCAGCCATGCGCCCCGGTGGCCGTCCTCGCGTCCCAGGCTTGCTCCCCATAGCTTGCCATTGCATTTCACCGTAAACGCCGAAGCCTTCGGATCGCCGGGAAGCTGCAGCCGGTAGTCCTGGGCGGTCGGCAGTACCGGCGGAAGGGCACGTCCTGCCATGCTGGATTCAATCAATTTCACAGCTGGCAGCGACTTCCCGATCCTTGGCGACGGACAATCCTGCCGCTCGGGTGTATTGGATGTGATGCTCCCGGAAGAGAACCGGAATATTCTGCCGAGCAGTCGAAACTCATCAGGCCGGTAAAGCGGGGTGCGGGTTGCTCCCGTATCGACATGGACATCGGTCACTTCCCAAGTGCCGAACAGACTGGAAGGGATAGGTAGAGCTGATGCAGCCAACTGCGGAGTGGCATGCGAGGAACCGCCGGTAATGCACAGAACAAGGAGCGCGACGGCATGCCGCCAGTTGGATGGCTTCAGGATAAATTTGTCGGTCATGTCCACCCTTGCGTCAGATGCCTTGGTAATGACCATACAGGTACAGTGCGACTTCATGGTCCCGACGCCGAACAAGTCCTCTGAAGACTACGCCTCTTGAGGTTACGACGTATCTGATTGTTTTCATCGCATCGGCAATCCGGCCCTGGTTGATATGGTGCGCAACATTGCGAAACTGGCCGCCTGGATTGTATGCGAAGGAGACGAGGGCATCGAATTCATGCTGGAGAAGGTCGACGCTGATCAGCCGCTTGATCAGCGACTCGTACCGCGGGACGACATGCCTTAGCAGCAGCATCTCCTGCATTCGGCTCAAATTGACCAGCGCCTTATGGTGCTCGGCAAACCCTGCCGCTGCTTGATTGAGCAGGCCGGCCGCCTTCGAAATCTGCTCTGCTACCGAGGCTTGCAGGCCGATCGCTTGCATGTCAGCCATCACCGATGCCGCACTTCGTTCCTTCATGTCATAGCCGGGTCCCAGGGTGACTCCGCTGGCGCCCCGCGGCCAGTGAAGGCGATTGCTTACCCCTGTCAAAGCTTCATGGCCGTAGATGAAATTCAATCCCTGAATGGATGTGCTGAGCGCGGAACTCGGACGGGAAGCGGCATAAGGCATGGGCAGAATTCTGGCCGCAGCGGACGAGTGGATAATGCCGCCGCCAATGTCCTTGATCGAGTCACTCATGCCTGTTGCAGGACGATGCATATGGTGCGTACCGGCCGCGGGAAGCCTGAGGGCACCGAACGTCTTCGGCCCGGCAATGCCGTCGGGCAGCATACCTCTTCGTCTTTGAAATCCCCTTACGACTCTTTCGGTCTGAGCACCGAAACTTCCATCGATGGCGAGCTTTTCGCCATGGTTGGCGAGTGCTGCCTGAAGCTCGCGTACCTTGCCGCCGCTTGAACCCTTCCTTAGTGCCGTCAACCGTTATCTCCTCGAAAAGCGGAATTTGCCCGCGGCCTGAAGGCGCACGGGCATGCGAGGTTGTAAAAATAGCATCTATGTTGCGACGTTGGCAACGAAAGGGGTTTGCAAGTTTGTAACGGGAAGTAGATCGAAAGATCTGGAGTGAGATGAGTTGCGACGCTCTATCCTCTATCGCAACTCATGATGCAGCCTGTTTCAGGCTGCAAGGTACGGGCTATACCGCACTACACCAAGGTACGGCCGCGGCCCGCAGGCATTAATCAAATGGCCGCTGACGCGGCCATTTGAATTCAACGCATCTCATTGCGAGCGCGTTCCACGAACCGTCACAATCCCGTGGCGCTGATATTCTTCAGTGCCTCGTTCTTGTGGCTTTGTACCTTGTCCTTGTGCCGCACGACCTGGCGGTCGAGTTTGTCCATGAGTCCGTCGATCGCTGCATACAGGTCTTCCGCATAGTGATCGAGGTGAATCACATTGCCCTTGACGCGCAGGTTGACCTCCGCGCGCTGCCGCTTGTCCTTTTCCGAAGGTTTCTCGACCCCGAGCACGACTGCAATGTCGATGATCTGGTCGAAATGCCGGATGACGCGTTCCAGTTTGGTTTCCACGTATTCGCGCAGGGCCGGGCTGATGTCGACATGCTGGCCGGTAAGCAATAGGTTCATGAAACAACCTCCTTTGTGCAATGGAAAATTTGACTGCAGAAGAATGACCGCGATTCGAATCGCTGCATCATGGTGATAGCGATGAGATAACTTGCAGCGTGTCAGGTTCACTGGATTTCATGTTCCTGATCCGGAATCCGGTTATTGCCATGTGAAGCAGGGAGGTCCTTGCCAGTCCAATGAACACGCAATGTTGACTTCCAGCATTGCCTGCACGGAATTTCTGCTATTCACGCTCTCGTCATCCATGACAGTACGGATGGCGATCCGGAGTCGAATTCAGCTGCTGCACAGCTTCCTTCACGCGGCAGCGAAGCGCCGAGGCGGCGAATGCTGATGCTGCAGATCCGGCAGCGGCGCCAGTTCCACCCGGTTGCGTCCGTTCGCCTTGGCGCAATACAAGGCACTGTCGGCGGCCGACAGAAGGCTGTCGATTTCCATCGAACCATCGTGTGCGGCGGCAAGGCCGATGCTGACCGTATAGTGCGGCAATGCCGAGTCGGGAGCGGCGGTGGCAATATGGTTGCAGATGCGACGGGCAATCTCCTCGGCGTCGCGCGGCGGCGCATCCGGCAAAAGGATGACGAATTCCTCGCCGCCGTAGCGGCCCACGCAGTCGATATTGCGCAGCACTTCCTGCACCCGCTGCGCGAAGTCGATGATCACGCGGTCGCCGATGGCATGGCCGAAGCGGTCGTTGACCGATTTGAAGCTGTCGAGGTCGCACATCAGCAGGGCGAGCGGGCGTCCGGTGCGGGCGCTGCGGCCGATTTCGCGGGTCAGGATATCGATGAAGGCGCTGCGCGAATAGACCTTGGTCAGCGGATCGTGCGAGGCAATGAATTCCAGCTCGGCCCGCAGCCGCTCGTTGGCGAGCATGATGGCGCCGAGCGTAATGGCCAGCACCGAAAACGCCAGCGCCGCCAGGTAGATTCTCTGCATCGGCGTCGCGCCGAACACGCTGGTCGGCGCATCGAAATGCAGGAGCAGCATGCCGACGCGGAAGGCCGACACCATGCCGATGCCGGTGAATACCAGGCAGGTGAAACGCCCGGCCAGCGTAACGCCGGTGGTGCGGTAGACCAGCACGGTGCAGGCGAAGAACAGGACGGCATTGGTGACTGTCACCAGCAGGGCCCGCGAAGGGTAGTGCGGCGTGAGATAGGTGAACCAGGCGACATGCGCGATCACCAGCAGGAGCACCGTCTTGAGCAGGCGGCTGCGGCTGGGCAGGCCGGCGAAATGACGGAAACCGGCATAGAAGTACATGATGCCGCCGACCAGCATGGCATTGGCCAGCACAATGGAAAAGAAGTCCGGAATGATGCCGGTCATGCCGAACAGCCCGCTGGCAACCACCATGCCGGACAGGCCCCAGCTCCATTCATTCAGCCCGCCGATGGAAGGCGGAAAACTGCGGCGCAGCATGAAGAGAATGGCCGAGCAGAGGAGGCCGAGCAAGCCGGCGACGAAGATCAACGAGCGCGGATCGAGTTCTGACACGGTGCACCCCCCAAAGGCGCAATATAGCAATGTTTCCATCGTATTTCTATGAGGAAAAACGATGGAAACGGAGCTGCTTGCGCCACGTCAAATGCTGGCGTCAGGAAGATTCGGCGCCGTGCTCAGGTGTTTTTCGGCGCCGCTTCCGGCCGGCGATTGAAGCCGGCCACCATGTCGAAGCGGAACAGCCGGCATTCCAGCGCGCCGTTGAAGAACGGTGTCTTGCGGGCTTCTTTCAGGCGCAGCAGTTTCGGCACGCTCAGGTCGGCCGTGAACAGGAACACCTTCCAGCCGGGGAAGCGCTGCTTGAGCGTGGTGCTGAACGCCTGGTAGAACGAGGTGGTGAGTTCGTCAGCCGGCTGGCTGCTGTCGCCGCGCACCCCGATGCGCTCGCCGTAAGGCGGATTGGTGAGCATGATGCCGGGAATGCCTGTAGGCGGCTTGACCTCCTGCGCCTCGATCTGCTTCAGCGGCACATCGAACTGGATGCCCGCATTGCGCAGGTTGTTGCGCGTCATGACCACCATGTCGCCGGAGATGTCGCTGCCGAACAGTGTCGGCGTGCGGGGTAAAGCGTTCGGCTTGACTTCGGCCTTGATGGCTTGCCACTCGGTGGGCTTGAAATCGAGGAATTTCTCGAAGCCGAAGCTGCGGTTGGCGCCGGGCGGAATGCCGGCGAGGATCTGCGCGGCTTCGACCAGGATGGTGCCGGAGCCGCACATCGGATCGAACAGGATGGTGCCTGGCGTCCAGCCCGAAACCCGCAGCAGGCCGGCGGCGAGGTTTTCGCGCAGCGGCGCGTCGCCGGTTTCCTGGCGCCAGCCGCGCTTGAACAGCGCTTCGCCCGAAGTGTCGAGGTAGACGGTGTAGTTGTGCGCATCGAGAAAGCCGACGATGCGCATGTCCGGCGTGCGGGTGTTGACCGACGGCCGCTTCTGGTAAAGGTCGCGGAAGCGGTCGCAGACCGCATCCTTGATCTTCAGCGTCGTGAATTCCAGGCTCTTCAAAGGCGACTTGATCGCGGTGAGGTCGACCCGGATCGTATGGTCGACGCCGAACCATTCCTCCCAGGGCTGCTCCAGCGTCAGGTCGTAGATGTCGTTTTCGTTGGTGTAGCCGCGCTGCGCCATGCGCAAGAGAATGCGCGAGGCGATCCGCGAGTGCAGGTTGAGGCGGTAGCTGTCGGCCAGCGAGCCGGAGCAGTGGACGCCGCCGGGCACCTGGTTGTGGACCTTCAGAGTGCGGCTGCCCTGGGCGATTTCATTGATCTCTTCGGCCAGTGCCGCTTCCAGCCCGCGCGGGCAGGGGCAAAAATATGAATATGTCATGGGGTACCTTTTTTCCGTTGTACTGCTGCTAGATGGTGCTTTGCTGCTTCACTACTGAACATCCTGCTGTCGAGGAAGGGCAGGAAAGAGATGCTGTCTATTTCTGGAAAGCCCGCTCGACGAAATCCAGCCTGTCCTGTCCCCAGTAGCCTTCGCCGTCGACGACATACCAGGGAGCGCCGAACACATTGGCCGCGACCGCTTCGTCGGTGTAGCGGTTGTACTCGTCCTGCACGCTGGAGGTTTCCGATGTCTTGATCAGCGCCTGGCCGTCGTGGCCGCATTCCTGAGCGACCGCGGCCAGGGTGGCCGTGTCGCCGATGTTGCGCTCCTCGGTCCAGAGCGCGCGCATGATGGCGCCTGTCACCTTGAGGGCCGCATCGGTGCCGTGCGCCAGACGCGTTGCGATGATCAGTTTGGCGGCCGGATCGCCGGCGACCGGGAAGAACGCCGGATTCAGGTTCAGCGGGATCTGCAGATGCTCGCTCCAGCGCTTGAGTTCGACGAGCCGGTAAGCCTGGCGCTGCGGCGCCCGCTTGGCCAGCGGCAGGCCGCCCGAGATGCTGAAGACCTTGCCGATGTCACAGGGCTTGATGTCCACTTGCACCTGGTATTTCGCGGCCAGCGCGACGAAGCGCTCATGGCCGAGATAAGCCCAGGGCGATTGGGGAGCAAAAAAATACTGGCAGACCTTTGTCATCAGGAATTCCTATCGATTGTGTGCGAACAATGTTGCAACGATGCGGTGCCGTTAGGGATGTCAGAACGGCTTGACCACGACCAGGATGGTGACGGCAAGCAAGCCGAGCACCGGCACTTCATTGAACCAGCGGTACCAGGCATGGGAACGCGCATTGCGTCCGTTCTCGAACTTCTTCAGCAGCGAACCGCAGGCATGGTGGTAGCCGATCAGCAGCACGACGATGGTCAGCTTCGCATGCAGCCAGCCGTTGCCCGGCCCCTTGCCGATCCCGTAGCCTAGCCACAGCCAGAGGCCGAGCAGCAGCGCCGGAATTGCCAGCATGGTCATGAAGCGGTAGAGCTTGCGCGCCATCAGCAGCAGGCGGGTGGTCGCCGCGGCGTCGGTCTCCATCGCCAGGTTGACGAAGATGCGCGGCAGGTAGAACAGGCCGGCGAACCAGGATGCGACGAAGACGATGTGCAGCGCCTTGACCCAAAGCATGCCTACTCCCTCACTTCGCCGTGGCCGAACACCACGTACTTCAGCGAGGTCAATCCCTCCAGCCCGACCGGGCCGCGCGCATGCAGCTTGTCGTTGGAAATGCCGATCTCCGCGCCGAGGCCGTATTCGAAGCCGTCGGCAAAGCGGGTCGAGGCATTCACCATCACCGAGGCGGAATCGACTTCGCGCAGGAAGCGCATCGCGCGGCTGTAGTCTTCGGTGACGATGGCGTCGGTATGCTGGGAAGAGTAGGTGTTGATGTGCTCGATGGCTTCGCCGACATCGCCGACGATCTTCACCGCGAGAATCGCGGCCAGGTATTCGGTGCGCCAGTCTTCCTCGGTGGCCGCGGCCAGATGCGGATAGGAGGAGAGGATCTTGCCGGCTTCCTCGTCGGCGCGCAGTTCGACTTCCTTAGTGCCGTACAGCTCGGCGAGTTTAGGCAATACCTGCGGCGCGATGGCGCGCGCCACCAGCAGGGTTTCCATGGTGTTGCAGGTGCCGTAGCGATGGCACTTGGCATTGAAGGAAATCTTCAGCGCCTTGTCGATGTCGGCCTTGTCGTCGATGTAGACGTGGCAGATGCCGTCGAGATGCTTGATCATCGGCACCTTGGATTCCTTCATCAGGCGCTCGATCAGGCCCTTGCCGCCGCGCGGCACGATCACGTCCACGTATTGCGGCATGGTGATCAGCTCGCCCACCGCGGCGCGGTCGGTGGTTTCGACGATCTGCACCGCGTCTTCCGGCAGGCCCGCGCCGGCCAGGCCTTCCTTGACCAGCTTGGCGAGCGCCTGGTTGCAGTGGATCGCTTCCGAGCCGCCGCGCAGGACGGTGGCGTTGCCGCTCTTGATGCACAGGCCGGCGGCATCGACGGTCACGTTCGGGCGGGCTTCATAGATGATGCCGATCACGCCCAGCGGCACGCGCATCTGGCCGACCTGGATGCCGGTCGGGCGGTATTTCATGTTGGACATTTCGCCGATCGGATCGGGCAGGGACACGATCTGCTCCAGGCCCTCGGCCATGGTGGCGATCGCCTTGTCGGACAGGGTCAGGCGGTCGAGCATAGCCGGCGCCAGGCCGTTGGCGCGCGCCGCTTCCAGGTCTTTCTGGTTGGCTGCGCGCAGGGCCTCGGCGTCGCGCCGGATGGCGGCGGCGATCAGCGAAAGCGCCTTGTTCTTGGCGCCGGTATCGGCCTTGGCCATCGCGCGGGAAGCCTTGCGGGCACGCTGGCCGACGTCGTTCATGTAGTGCTTGATGTCCATGTTCCTGATCTTTTCAATGCGAATTCAATTCGGTGCAGCAGTACGACAGCAGTACGACAGCAGTACGACAGCAGTACGACAGCGGTGCAACAGCGGTAAGACAGGCCGCGCAAAATGAAGCGCGAAGGGCGAGGCATGAAACGCGATGCAGCGGCACTCAGCCGCGCGCCACCTTCAGTCCTAGATGCAGCAGCGCATCCCAGGCATCGCCGGCAAATGCCCTGGCTCTCAAACCCTTGATCATCTTATCGATTTGCGCCGCTTCCTGCAGCGCCGTTTCCAGCGTCGACAGGCGCAGCCGCTTGACGGCCGGCTCCATCAGCCGCTCGCGCGGGCCCCAGATCCGGTATTCCTTGAGCAGCATGCCGAGCGGCTTTCCCTGCGCGGTGCCCGACTTTATCTTGAGCAAGGTACGGATTTCGTCAGCCATCGCCCATAGCACCAGCGGCAGCGCCTCGCCTTCGCCTTTCAGTCCTTCGATCATGCGCACCAGCCGCGCGGTATCGCCGGAGAGCATGGCTTCGTTAAGCTTGAAGACGTCGTAGCGGGCGACATTGAGCACCGCATCCTGCACCTGATCGAAGCTCAGCTTGCCTTCGGGATGCAGCAGGGCCAGCTTTTGCAGTTCCTGGTGCGCCGCGAGCAGATTGCCTTCCACCCGATCGGCGATGAAGTCGATGCTTTGCCGGTCTGCGCTCTGCTTCTGCGCGGCAAGCCGGGCGCCGATCCAGCCCGGCAGCTGCGCCCGCTCCACCAGGGGAATGTCGATGTACACGCCGGCCTGCTGCAGCGCCGCCACCCAGGCCGACTTCTGCGTCTGCCAGTCGAGCTTGGGCAGGGTGATCAGCGTGACATTGTCAGGGTTGAGTCCGCCGACGTATTCCTGCAGCGCCTGGCCGCCGTCCTTGCCCGGCTTGCCGGTCGGGATGCGCAGTTCGATCAGCTTGCGGTCGCCGAACAAGGACTGCGACTGGTTGGCGGCAAGCAGCGTGCCCCACTTGAAGCTGCGTTCGACCACCAGCACTTCGCGCTCGGAATACCCTTTGGCGCGGGCAGCCCTGCGTATCCTGTCGGCCGCTTCCAGCGCCAGAAGGTGCTCGTCGCTGGTGATCACGTACAGCGGCGCCAGCGACTTCGCCAGGTGGGTTTCGAGTGCGTCGGCGCGCAGTTGCATCGGTGTTTCCGTTCGGACGGGGTTACGCGGGCTGAGCCGGCTTGAGCGCCGTCATGCGGCGCAGGATCTGCTGAACCGCATCGGACTGCATGTCGCGGTAGAGCATCTCTTCTTCCTTTTCCTTCGCGATCACCTGCGACTCGTTGAAGCTGATGTCGCGCTTGAGAACGAGTTCGGTCGGCGCCAGCAGCAGGGCGCCGGCCTTGTCCTTTACCTGGAAGCGCAGCCGGTAATACAGCGAGTATTCGCGGATGCGTCCCTGGGTGTTGAGCGACAGCGTCGCCCGGTCCCGCGTCTCGCCGAGAATGTCGATGCTTGCCTCGGCCAGCTTGGGGTCGGTCACGAGGGTGGTGTCGTCGCTCGCGCGGATGTAACGCTTGAGCTCGACGCCCACCGGCGAGGTTTCAGGCACGCCGATGTAAACGGTCCTGAACGGCAGGCTCGATTTGCCGTCAGACCCGCGCAGGCGGAAGCCGCATGCCGACAGCAGGGCGGCACCGGACAATGCGAGGACAAGGCTGCGTCGTTGCATGGAGGCTCCTGTCAGGCGACGATGTTGACCAGCTTGCCGGGCACGATGATGACCTTCTTCGGCGTGCCTTCGACGAACTTCTTCACGTTGTCGTTGGCCAGCGCGGCGGCTTCGATGGCGGCCTTGTCGGCTTCCTTCGGCACCTTCACGCTGCCGCGCAGCTTGCCGTTGACCTGCACCATCAGCTCGATCTCCGCCTGTTCCAGCGCGGACGCATCGACCTGCGGCCACGGCGCATCGAGGATGTCGCCGTGCTGCTTCGCAAAGCCGAGTTCCTGCCACAGCACATGGGTGATGTGCGGCGCGACCGGGTACAGCATGCGCAGGAAGATCGAATAGCCTTCGGCGATCACCGCATTGGATGCGGGAGAGTCGTCGAACTTGGCCGCTTCCAGCGTGTTGAGCATCTTCATGCTGGCGGAGACGACCGTGTTGTACTGGATGCGCTTGAAGTCGTGATCGGCCTGCTGCAGGATCTTGTGCACTTCGCGGCGCAGCGTCTTGTGCGTTTCGGGCAGGCTGCCGAAATCGATAGCGCCAACTGCGGCAAAGCGGCCGGCCTGCGCATGGGCGAAGGCCCAGACGCGGCGCAGGAAGCGGTTCGCGCCTTCCACGCCGGCGCCGGACCACTCGAGCGTCTGCTCCGGCGGCGAGGCAAACATCGTGAACAGGCGGGCCGTGTCGGCGCCGTACTGGTCGATCTGCGCCTGCGGATCGATGCCGTTGTTCTTCGACTTCGACATCTTCTCGGTGCCGCCGATCTCTACCGGCTGGCCGTCGCTCCTGAGCAGCGCGGAAACCGGCCGGCCCTTGTCGTCGAAACTCAGTTCCACGTCGGCCGGGTTGAACCAGGTCTTCTTGCCGCTGGCGTCTTCGCGGTAATAGGTCTCGTTGAGCACCATGCCCTGGGTCAGTAGGTTGACGAAGGGCTCGTCGAACTTGACCAGGCCGAAGTCGCGCATCACCTTGGTCCAGAAGCGCGCATACAGCAGGTGCAGCACCGCATGCTCGATGCCGCCGATGTACTGGTCCATCGGCATCCAGTAATCGTTGCGCGCATCGACCATCGCGTCATTGCTGCCCGGCGAGCAGTAGCGCATGTAATACCAGGACGAATCGACGAAGGTGTCCATGGTGTCGGTTTCCCGGCGCGCCGGCTTGCCGCACTGCGGGCAGTCGACATGCAGGAATGCCTCGTGCTTGTTGAGCGGGTTGCCGCTGCCGTCCGGCACGCAGTCTTCCGGCAGCACGACGGGCAGGTCCTTCTCTGGCACCGGCACGTCGCCGCAGGACTGGCAATGGATGATCGGGATCGGCGTGCCCCAGTAGCGCTGGCGCGAGATGCCCCAGTCGCGCAGGCGGTAGGTGACCTTCTTTTCGCCGAGTCCCCGGGCAGCGAGGTCGGCCGCGACCGCATCGACTGCTGCAGCGTAACCGAGCCCGTCGTACTTGCCGGAATTGATGCAGACGCCGTGCTCCTTGTCCGCATACCATTCCTGCCAGGCGTCGGTCGAGTAGGTCTTGCCTTCGACGGCGATGACCTGCTTGATGGGCAGACCGTATTTCCTGGCGAACGCAAAGTCGCGCTCGTCATGCGCCGGCACGCCCATCACGGCGCCGTCGCCGTAGGTGATCAGCACATAGTTGCCGACCCAGACCTCGACCTTGTCGCCGGTCAGCGGATGGGTGACGAACAGGCCGGTCGGCATGCCTTTCTTTTCCATCGTCGCCATGTCGGCTTCGATGACGCTGCCTTTCTTGCATTCGGCGATGAAGGCGGCGAGTTCGGGATTGGACTGCGCGGCATGGGTGGCCAGCGCGTGCTCCGGCGCGACCGCGCAGAAGGTGACGCCCATGATGGTGTCGGCGCGGGTGGTGAAGACCCACAGCTTGCCGTCGTTGATCGCGGCGCCGCTTTCATCCCTGATGTCGTGCGGGAAGGCGAAGCGCACGCCGGTCGACTTGCCGATCCAGTTCGACTGCATGATGCGCACGCGCTCGGGCCAGCCGGGCAGCTTGTTGTCGACGAAATCGAGCAGCTCCTCGGCATAGGAGGTGATGCGGGCGTAGTACATCGGGATCTCGCGCTTTTCGATCAGCGCGCCGGAACGCCAGCCGCGGCCGTCGATCACCTGCTCGTTGGCGAGCACGGTCTGGTCGATCGGGTCCCAGTTCACGGTGCCGGTTTTCTTGTAGATGATGCCTTTTTC
Organism: Noviherbaspirillum malthae; assembly: GCF_015352985.1. Lineage (GTDB taxonomy): Bacteria > Pseudomonadota > Gammaproteobacteria > Burkholderiales > Burkholderiaceae_D > Noviherbaspirillum > Noviherbaspirillum malthae. The sequence continues at coordinate 424,825 of NZ_JACYXF010000001.1, forward strand.
CAGCATCTTGAGGAACATCCACTGGTTCCACTTGTAGTAGTCCGGCTTGCAGGCGGTCATTTCGCGCGACCAGTCGATCGCCAGGCCCATCGACTGCATCTGCTGCTTCATGTACTCGATGTTCGAGTAAGTCCACTGCGCGGGCGGCACGCCGTTGGCCATCGCCGCGTTCTCGGCCGGCATGCCGAAGGCGTCCCAGCCCATCGGCATGAGCACGTTGTGGCCGTTCATCCGCAGGTAGCGGTACATCACGTCGTTGATGGTGTAGTTGCGCACATGGCCCATGTGCAGCTTGCCCGACGGGTAGGGCAGCATGGAGCAGGCATAGAATTTCTTCTTGTCCTGACCGTTCTTGTCCTTTGCGTGTTCGACGGTCTTGTAGGCGTCGATGGCCTGCCAATGGTCTTGCGCCGCTTTTTCTACGTCGCCGGGGAGATATTTTTCTTGCATGACGGATGAAGCCGAAGTGGAATTGAACCCGTCATTATACTGGGTTGCCGCCGGCAATTGCCGTCCGGCGCAGCCGGAATTGCCGGCCGAATCCCCGGGAAATCAGCTTGTGTCAGCGCAGCTTCAACGCAGCACCAGGCCGAGCGCCGGCTTTTCCCCGCTTTCCGAACAGAGCAGGTTCACTTCGGCGGTGCATTCCTCCAGCGCCGACAGGATCTCGGGCGCGTCGCGCCGCAGGACATCGGAATTCAGGATCTGTATCTGCAGCTGCTCATCCTCGCCGAGCACGTAGGCCGACATGCCGTCATCGTCCCGCAGGCCGCTCAGGCAGTCGATCCAGGCGTCCATGTTGCGCCCGTAGAAATCTGGGAAACCGAAGGCGGTCTTGCAGGCGTCGTGGAACTTGTTCCAGTCGGTGAGTTGCTGGCCATCGAGCTGTATGGAAGGCATGGAATCCTGTTGTCAAATTGGCAGGCGCGGTCACGGGCCGGTTTCAGGGCTGCTGCTGCGATTCCGTGACGAAGCCCATTTTCGTCATGCCGCTGGTCTGCGCCGCCGACATGACTTGCGCAATGATTTCATAGCGGGTGGACTTGTCGGCGCGCAACTGCAATTCCGGCTGCGGCTGCTTCTTTGCTGCGACTGCGAGCCGGTTGCCAAGTTCCGCCTGCTCCACCGCTTCGTTGTTCCAGTAGATCTTGCCCGCGCCGTCGATGGACAGGGAAATGGTGTCGGGCTTGTCCGGCGAGGGAGCCGACTGGGCGCTGGGCAGGTCGAGCTTGATGGAATGCGTGAACAGCGGCGCGGCGATGATGAAGATCACCAGCAGCACCAGCATGACGTCGACCATGGGCGTGACATTGATGTCCGCCATCGGCGCCTGCTTCCTGTCGTCATTGAATCCGCCGAAGGCCATCGCAGGCTCCTTTATTTTCCGACGCGCGCGCCGGTGGTGAGATAGGCGTGCAGATCATGGGCGAAGGCATCGAGTTCCGCCAGGGTCACGCGGTTGACGCGGGTGAAGGCATTGTAGGCCAGCACGGCGGGGATGGCGACCACCAGTCCGAGCGCGGTCATGATCAGCGCTTCGCCGACCGGTCCGGCCACCTTGTCGATCTGCACCGTGCCGCTGCTCGAGACCGCGGCCAGTGCATGGTAGATGCCCCATACCGTGCCGAACAGCCCGACGAAGGGCGCGGTCGACCCCACCGAGGCGAGCAGCGTCAGGCCGCTTTCCAGGCGCGCCGACACGCGGTTGATTTCCTGGCGCAGGGTGCGGGTGATAAGTTCGCTCGGATCGACATTGGCATTGAGCGAACCCGTCTGGGCCTTCAGATTGGCGGCCTGGGCGCTCTGGATCGCCAGCGGCGCATAGACATCCTCGCTGTCGGCGTTCCTGACGACATCAATGGCATCGTTGAGGGTCGGGGCTTTCCAGAAGCCATCCAGCGCACTCGCGCTCCTGCGGATCCTCCATGAGCTCCAGGCCTTGGAAAAAATGTAATACCAGCTGACGACCGACATCAGCAGCAGCAGGTAAGCCACCGAATGGGTGACCGCATCGCCCTGGGCCCAGTAATGCGCGAATCCGAGAGTGTCGTTCATGGAGGCTTGTCAGAATGAAATTAGTTTTGCAGTTTAAACGGAATAGGGATCAGAAACCACTCATCCACCGGCTTGCCGTCCTGCGTCGCCGGATGAAAGCGCCATGTCTGCACCGCATTCTTCGCCGACTGGTCGAGCAGCGGAGATCCGCTCGAAGTCCTGATCTCCACGGCGCCCGCGGTGCCGTCGGCCCTGACCAGCACGCGCAGCACCACGGTGCCTTGCTCTTCCAGTTGACGCGACATGCGCGGATATTCCGGCTTGCGGTTGGTGGCGGCATAACTGGCGGGAATCGATACCGGGGTGCGTGTCGATGGTGGCGGGGCCGCGGAGGCCGGCGGTTCGGGGGCAGGCTCTGCCGGGGCCGCAATGGCGCTGGTGTTGGAGGGCGCGGAGCGCTCCTCGAACCTGACAGCTGGCGTTTCGGTCTGCGGCTGGGTGGGGGCTGGTTTCGGCGGCGGTTTGCGTTCGCTGCGCGTTTTCGGGGGAGGCCGTTTTTTTTCAACCGGCGGAGAAGCCTCCGGCGGTTTGGCTTGCGGCGCCACGGGTAAAGGCGCGGGCAGGGTGGGCGGTGGAGATGAAACTGGCGGAACGGGCAGGGCCGGCGGAGAAGGCGGGGCAGGCGGCGCTTCCGGAATCAGCGCCACCTCGATCGGCTTGGGCGGTTCCTTCGCCTTTTCGCTGGAGGACAGCATGCTCACGGCGATCAGCACGAGGCCTGCATGCAGCAGCAGGGCCGCAACGGCGGGGATGATCGCCGTTGCGGGTCTCATGCGAATGCCGGCCTGCGTTCGCACCGCGGATGCATGGCTATGCGAGCCCGAGTACCGCCTGCATGTCGAACAGGCCGGTCGTCTTGTCGGCCAGGAAACGCGCCGCGCGCAAGCTGCCATGCGCATAGCTGAGCCGGCTGGACGACTTGTGCGTGATTTCGATCCGTTCGCCGATGCCTGCAAACAGCACGGTATGGTCGCCGACGATATCGCCGCCGCGGATGGTGGCAAAACCGATCGATGACGGATCGCGCTCGCCGGTCACGCCTTCGCGCGCATACACGGCCACATCCTTGAGGTCGCGGCCGAGGGATTCGGCAATGACCTCGCCCATCTTGATCGCAGTGCCGGAGGGCGCATCGACCTTGTGGCGGTGGTGCGCTTCGATGATCTCGATGTCATAGCCGTGCGAAAAGCTCTTCGCCGCCATTTGCAGCAGCTTGAGCGTGACATTGACGCCGACGCTCATGTTGGGCGCAAATACCACTGCGGTCTTTTGCGCGGCGGCGGCGATGGCGGCCTTGCCGGCCTCGTCGAAGCCGGTGGTGCCGATGATCATCTTGATGCCGTGCGCGGCACAGTATTCGAGATGTTTGAGCGTGCCTTCGGGGCGGGTGAAGTCGATCAGGAATTCGGCATTCGCGAGACCCTTGGCGAAGTCGGATTCGATCGGCACGTCGGCCGGCTTGCCGAGGAATGCGGCAGCGTCGGTGCCGAGGCCCGCCGCGCCCGGGATGTCGAGCGCGCCGGCGAGCACGGCATCATCGGCGTTCTGGATGGTTTCGATCAGCATGCGGCCCATGCGGCCGGAAGCGCCCGCGACGGCGATTTTCATTGGATTCATGGCGATGCCTGCTTATTTGTTGCCCGGCGCGGAGCCGGCGATGAATGCAAGGTATTCCTGTTCTGTCGGCAGCGTGCCGCCGTCGATGTCGGCGAGGCGGTTGTCCTTGAAGAATACCGTCACATGGCTGGAAATGACTTCGCCGTTGCGTTTCTTGAGGCGGAAGGGGTAATCCCAGCGGTCGGCATGGAACATGTCGGTCAGCAGCGGCGTGCCGAGAACGAAGCGCACCTGTTCACGCGTGACGCCTTCGGGACGCTGCATGCCTTCCTTGAGCTGGGCAACCATTTCGCGGGAAACGAAATTGCCTTGCTGAATGTCGATCTTGTAGGGCGAGAAAACGCCGAGAAAACGCTGGACGCCGGTCGGGCCGGTAGCGGTGACGCCGCTGGCAGGGCCTGCGGACGATCCATCGGTTTTAGCTTGGGCGGGTGCGGCTTCAGCCTGCTGCGACGGTTTGGCCGCCGGCGCGGAAACGCTCGCGGGCTCTTCCATCAGCGGGTTTTTCGATGCGCATCCAGCAAGGCAGGCCGCGAGGGCCAGCCATACCATACGGGCGGTAACTGGTGTACGATCAAAGGACGACAACGACATTCGCATAGTGGGTCTCAATTCTTCGAGCAGTCAGGTAATTTGGGCAATTGGGCCAAAACGCTATATGATAAAGCAGATAATCCGATTCCGATCAACAACATGCCAAGCAATCCCTCCGAGTTAAAGGCAAGCGGTCTGAAAGCGACGCTGCCCCGCCTGAAGATCCTCGATATTTTCCAGAATAGCGCGGTACGCCATCTGAGCGCCGAAGATGTCTACAAAATTCTTCTCAGCGAGAATATGGATGTCGGTCTTGCAACGGTTTATCGCGTGCTGACGCAATTCGAACAGGCAGGCCTGCTGCATCGCAATCATTTCGAAACCGGCAAGGCGGTCTTCGAACTCAACGCAGGTTCGCACCATGACCATCTGGTTTGTCTGGATTGCGGCCGCGTGGAAGAGTTCTACGACGAAGAAATCGAGAAGCGCCAGCAGAGCATCGCCAAGGACCGCGGCTTCGCGATTTCCGAACATGCGCTTGCCCTGTACGGCCACTGCACCAAGACCGACTGTCCGCACCGCACGCGGTGAGCCTACGCCTCCCGTTCCGCTTTTCCCCGCTCAAGAATTATTCAGCAGCCACACCGTATGGAACGGTACGGCTGCACTGAATGCACCTACTCACCTCATGGCAGAAAGGCTAGCCCGGCATGAAGCCTGAACCGAGAAGTTTTCCCCGCAAGGTCATGCGCTGCCAGGCAATCGTGGCGGTGCCGGGCGGCAATCCAATCCGTTGCCGTACGCTCGATATTTCCCTCGGCGGGCTAAGCCTGCTGGTCGGCGAGCAATTACGCATGGGGCAGGAATGTACCGTCGGTTTCGAGGCGCCGCTCAACGGGAAGATGGTCAGGGTGATGGGGCAGGGCAAGGTGGTCTACAGCATTCTTGCCGGCGCCGACGGTTTCCGCATCGGCATTCAGTTCATCAGCATCGACGCGGCCAACAGCAAGACCGTTGCCCAGCTGATGATGGGGTAGCAGGCATGGCAGGCGGCACGCGCCGCCCCATGCGGACGTGTGCACAGGGTTCAGCTCGGGAGGCTCGGCTCAGGTATGGCTCAGCGCGTTAGAGAGCAGCTTGGCGGTGATGTCGACGATGGGAATCACGCGTTCGTAGGCCATGCGGGTCGGGCCGATGACGCCCAGCGTGCCGACGATCTTGCCATTGACCTCATAGGGCGCGGTCACCACGCTCATCTCGTCGACCGGCAGCAGCTGCGAATCGCCGCCGATGAAGATCTGCACGCCGGTAGCCTTGCTCGATACATCCAGCAGCTGCATCAGGCTGGTTTTCTGCTCGAACAGGTCGAACAGCTTGCGCAGCGAAGTCATGTTGGAGGCGAGGTCGGTGACGGAAAGCAGGTTGCGTTCGCCGGAGATCACGACATCTTCCGCGCTTTCGGCCATCGCATCGCTGCCGGCTTCGACCGCCGCCTGCATCAGGTTCGTCATGTCGTCGCGCAGCTGCTTCAACTCGCCATGCAGGCGGGTGCGGACTTCGTCGAAACTGTGGCCGGCGAAATGCTGGTTGATGTAATTGGCCGCCTGCACCAGCTGCGCCGGCGAATAGTCGGCATCGGTCAGCAATAGCCGGTTCTGCACATCGCCGTTGGGCGCCACGATCACCAGCAGGATGCGTTTTTCAGACAGGCGCAGGAATTCGATCTGCTGGAAAACCGACTCGTGCTTCGGCGTCATCACCACGCCGGCAAACTGCGACAGGGAAGACAGCACCTGGGCGGCATTGGAAATGATCTTCTGCGGCGACTTGGACTGCAGGCGCATCTGCAGCTTGGATTCCACGGTGGTTTCATCGATGGACTGCACGGTCAGCAGCGTATCCACGAACACACGGTAGCCGCGCGGCGTCGGCACGCGGCCGGCCGAGGTGTGTGGACTTGCAACAAAGCCCATTTCCTCCAGGTCCGCCATGATGTTGCGGATGGTGGCCGGCGACAGTTCGAGTCCCGAGATTTTCGAGAGCGCGCGCGAACCCACAGGCTGACCATCCGCGATGTAGCGTTCCACGAGGGCCTTAAGCAAAGTTTGTGCGCGATTATCGAGTTGCATAGGGGTATTCTAACGACGCTGAACAGCGCATGCCACCTTCTGTTGCAGCTTGTAGTCAGAAAAAGTTGATAGTTATCAGAGTTTTATTGCATTGCCGACGGCATGGCAGGCCAGCCGGCGGTATTTGTCAAAGACGCCATTCGTCATGTGCAACCGCAAGTTTCAACTGCTGATCCAGCGCTCAAGTTCAATCAGGTCGCTGCAGGTTGCATCCGGCCTGACGCCTTCGGGCAGCGAGCGGTCCGGGCCGAGTCCATTTCGCTTCATCCACACTGCGCGCAGTCCCGCCTTTTGAGCACCGACAACATCCAGCAGCGGATCATCTCCGACATAGATGGCTTCGGCCGGCCTGATTTTCAAGGCGTCGCACGCGGCATGAAATATGGCCGGATCGGGCTTGGCCCGTCCGAAGCTGTAGGCTGCAATGGAAGCGTCGAACAGATGCGCGATGCCGATGGCTTCCAGGTCGGAGACCCCGTTCGATACCGATGCCAGCGCCAGCTTGCCCCTCATCCTGCCGAGCGCAGGCTTGACATCGTCGAACAGGGTGACTTCATTTCTGGCGCGGGAAAATACCGCCATCGCCTCGTCCACCAGGCGACTATCCTCGCCGGCATCGATGAAGGCTTCCACCAGCACCGCATGCCTCAATGCGCGCAAATCGAGCTGGTAGACCGGATCGGTTTCCATCAGGGCCTGCCGCCGCGCGCGCATGCCCTCGATCGATACGCGGCGCGCAACCGCGGGCACGTTCAGCTCCAGCCATTGAAACAGCAGGTTTTCCGCGCGCTTGATGACGGGAACGATGGGCCACAGGGTATCGTCGAGATCGAACAGCACGGCTTTGATGACTGACATAGGGATTCCGGATAGGGGTTTCAACAGCTTGCCTGGGCGCGAGACTGGCAGGGCGCCTGACTGCGTACCTTCATGGCATCCTGTATCGCACAGCGAAATTATGGTCTAATCTGGAGCATGTTGCCTGTCACGCCACTTTCCTCTCCTCTCGTTTTCAAGACGATTGCCGTCATCGGCAAGTACATGGCCGCCGGTATCGAGCAGTCGCTGTCGGACCTTGCCTCGTTCCTGGTCAAGCGCGGCCATGCCGTCGTGTTCGAGTCGGAAACCGCCAACAATGTTGCGCTGCCCGGCCTGGCCAAGATGACGCCGGAGGAAATCGGCCAGCATGCCGACGTGGCGATCGTGGTCGGCGGTGACGGCACCATGCTGGGCATTGCCCGGCAGCTTGCCCGCTTCGGGGTGCCGCTCATCGGCATCAACCAGGGCCGCCTCGGTTTCATGACTGACATTCCGCAGGAGAGCATGTTCAACGTGCTGGCGGAAATGTTGAGCGGCAATCTTGAGTCGGAACAACGCGCACTGCTCGAGGGCTCGGTCTTGCGCGACGGACAACAGATTTTCCATGCGCTGGCCTTCAACGACGTGGTCGTCGCACGCGGCGCTACCACCGGCATGGCCGAACTCAAGGTGGAAGTCGACGGCCGCTTCATGTACAACCAGCGTTCCGACGGACTGATTGTCTCCACCCCGACCGGCTCGACCGCCTATGCCCTGTCGGCCGGCGGTCCGCTGCTGCACCCCAGCCTGTCCGGCCTTGCGCTGGTGCCGATTGCGCCGCATGCGCTGTCGAACCGTCCCATCGTCGTGCCCGATTCCAGCACGATCGAGATCGAAATCATGGGCGGGCGCGACATCAGCGCCAATTTCGACATGCAATCGCTGGCCAGCCTGCAGCACCACGACCGCATCGTGATCCGCCGTTCCGCCTACACCATTACCTTCCTGCATCCGCAAGGTTGGAGTTATTACGACACCTTGCGCGAGAAGCTGCACTGGAACGAATATCCGTCCGCGACGGGCAAGTTAAAATAGCGGCTGTCTAAACATTGAATGGATTCGCCACGGCGAACATGATGGCAATGACAAGCAACAGTTGTCCCGGCCGTCGTGTTCGCCGTGGTTATTCAATCTGAACGGGTTATGCTTCGCACACTTTCCATACGCGATTTTGTTATTGTCGATTCGATAGAACTGGAATTTGCTCCGGGTTTCACCGTCTTCACCGGCGAGACCGGCGCCGGCAAGTCCATTCTGATCGATGCGCTGGCGCTGGCGCTCGGAGGACGGGGCGATGCCAGCGTGGTCCGCGAAGGTGCGGCGAAAACCGACATCACCGCCGAGTTCAGCACCGGCAGCGCGGCCGATACCTGGCTTGCCGAACATGAATTCAGCAACGAGGACGGCGGCGTGCTGCTGCGGCGCGTGATCGACAATGCCGGCCGCTCCAAGGCGTTCATCAATGGCATTTCGGCCACCGCATCGCAGCTGCGCGAACTCGGCGAGATGCTGGTCGACATCCATGGCCAGCATGCGCACCAGTCGCTGCTGAAGACGGATGCGCAGCGCGTGCTGCTCGACAGCCAGGCCGGCCTGCTCGACGAGGCCCGCGCCGTGGCCGCGGCCTACAAGACCTGGCGCGCGCTGGCCAAGCAGCGCGAGGAATTCGAAGCCAATGCCAAGAGCGTGCTGCTCGAGCGCGAACGGCTCGAATGGCAGGTCAGCGAACTGCAGAAGCTGGCCGTCAAGCCCGGCGAATGGGCCGACATCAGCACCGAGCACAGCCGCCTGTCGCATGCCGCCAGCCTGATCGAAGGCGCGCAGGAAGCCTTGAATGCCATTTCCGAGTCGGAAAGCGGCCCCATCCTGTCGCAGCTGTCGGCATTGACGCTCAAGCTGTCCAAGCTGGCCGACATCGATGCCGCGCTGCGCCCGGTGGTCGATGCGCTGGAGCCGGCGCGCATCCAGCTGCAGGAAGCGGTGTACGGCCTCAACGACTATCTCGGCCGCGTCGAACTCGATCCCGAACGGCTGCATCTGGTGGAGTCGCGCCTCGATGCAATCCACTCCACTGCGCGCAAGTTCCGCGTCGCACCCGAGGAGCTGCCGCAGGAATATGAAAGCCTGTCGGCGCAGCTCAAGCAGCTGGCCAATGCCACCGATCTCGACGCCATGCGCGTGCAGGAGGAAAAGCTCAAGTCCGCCTACATGGAGCTGGCGGTGAAGCTGTCCAAGTCGCGCGCCAAGGCAGCCAAGGCGCTCGGCGACGCGGTGACGGCAGCGATGCAGGACCTGAGCATGTCGGGCGGGCGCTTCGAAGTGGCGCTGCATCCCTGCGAACCGGCGAGCTACGGTGTCGAGCAGGTGGAATTCATGGTGGCCGCCCATGCCGGCACATCGGCAAGGCCGCTGGCCAAGGTCGCTTCCGGCGGCGAACTTGCGCGTATCTCGCTGGCCATTTCCGTCATCACGTCCAGCGCCACGGCGACGCCGACGCTGATTTTCGACGAAGTCGACAGCGGCATCGGCGGCGGCGTGGCGGAAGTGGTGGGGCGCCTGCTCAAGCGTCTCGGCCGCGACCGCCAGGTGCTGTGCGTGACCCACCTGCCGCAGGTCGCCAGCCAGGCGAACCAGCATTTCCAGGTCAGCAAGCGCAGCAGCGAAGGACGCACCATGTCGCGCATCGACTTCCTCGACGCCAAGGCGCGCATCGAGGAAATCGCACGCATGCTGGGCGGGATCGAAATCACCGCGACCACGCGCAAGCATGCGCGCGAACTGCTTGCTTCCTGAGGATTTGACTCAGTTACTCAAACATCAAGAAAAACCGACACGCAATGCGCCCCGCCAAGGAACCTTCCTACACCCACGGCTCCCTTTCCAGGACCGCCGTCGTTCTGGTCAATCTCGGTACGCCGGATGCCCCGACGGCGCCGGCGGTGCGCCGCTATCTGAAAGAGTTCCTGTCGGATCCGCGCGTGGTCGAGATTCCGCGCGCCGTCTGGTGGTTCATCCTCAACGGCCTGATCCTGCCGCTGCGCTCCTCGAAGTCGGCGGAAAAATACGCGTCGATCTGGACTGAAGACGGTTCGCCGCTGAAGGTGCATACCGAGCGCCAGGCCAAGCTGCTGCGCGGCTACCTCGGCGAGCGCGGCCACCAGGTGGAGGTAGCCTTTGCAATGCGTTACGGCCAGCCGGCGCTGCCCGACGTGCTCGACAGGCTCAAGGCCGACGGCTGCGACCGCATTCTCATCCTGCCTGCCTATCCCCAGTATTCGGGAACGACGACCGCGTCGGCCTTCGATGCGGTGTTCCGGCATTTTTCCGGGGTGCGCAATGTGCCGGAACTGCGGCTGGTCAAGCATTACCACGATCATGAGGCGTACATTCACGCGCTGGCGAAAGTGATCCGGAGCTACTGGGACCTGAACGGCCGTCCGGACAAGCTGGTCATGAGCTTTCACGGCGTGCCCAAGCGCACGCTGCTGCTGGGCGATCCCTACCATTGCGAATGCCACAAGACCGCGCGCATGGTGGCGAAACAGCTCCAGCTGGCCGCCGACGACTATGTCGTCACCTTCCAGTCGCGCTTCGGCAAGGCGGAATGGCTGCAGCCTTACACCGCCCCGATGCTGCAGACTCTGGGCAGGGAAGGCAAGCGCCGCGTCGACGTGGTGTGTCCGGGATTCGTCAGCGACTGCCTGGAGACGCTGGAGGAAATTGCCATGGAAGGCCGGCAGGAATTCCTGCATGCCGGCGGCAAGGAATTCCATTACATTCCTTGCCTGAACGAAGACCCGGCATGGATTACTGCAATGGCCGACATCGCGGAGCAGCACATGATCGGCTGGCCGACCGTGCTGACGCCGCCCATGCAGGCGGAGAGGGAAGCGGAAGCGGCGCTGTCGCGGCAGCAGGCGCTGCTGCACGGCGCCGAGCGCTAGCAGCGAGCGCTGCCTGTGGAGCGTCAAGGACGTTAGAGCAGCGGTAACAGCCGCGCTTCGCAGATCCACGCGGCGGCGAACAGCGAATAGGCGACGATCCCAGCAGATATGAGCGGAAGTTTCATCATGTTCATCCATGGATGCCCGACGGTTCCAAGCTTGATGCAAGTTCAGGGCCATCCCGGCAGCTGGTCTTGAGCCGCACTGCAGCATCCCTATATCCATCGTAGTACGGCATGCCGAGATTGAAAGCCCGAATTGTCCGGCTCTTGTAACGGTTTGAAACCGCCATTCACGGTGGCTGTCGGGCATGCCGGAAAATTTCCCCGCAACATCTTTCAAAATCCCCCTTGAAAAAGTAAGGGATACCCTCATGTAAGGAAGCAATGAACGCTAAGCCATTGATTGTTGGAGACTTTTTGTGATGCAAGATCAAGAAAAGATGCAGGAACAGACCGAACAGGCCAATCAGACCTCCTCCCAGGGTGCTCAGGGTAGCCAAGCTGCTCAAACATCCGAGGCCCCGGCGCCCGAGAGCGCCGCTTCCCAGTCCGCTGCGCCGCCCCAGCAAAACGCTTCCCTCGAGGAAAAGCTGGCCGCTGCGGAAGCCAAGCTGGCCGAGCTGCAGGATGCCTTCCTCCGCGCCAAGGCAGATACCGAAAACATCCGCCGCCGCGCTCAGGAAGATATTGCAAAGGCGCACAAGTTTGCGATTGAAAATTTTGCCGAAGCCCTGGTGCCGGTCAAGGACAGCCTTGAAATGGCGCTCAAGCTCGAAACCCCGGCTGTGGAATCGCTGAAGGAGGGCGTCGAAATGACGCTCAAGCAGCTGACCGCAGCCTTCGAGCGCAACCGGCTGATCGAGATCAATCCGGTCCCCGGCGAAAAGCTCGACCCGATGAAGCACCAGGCGATCTCCATGGTGCCCGCCGAGCAGGATGCCAATACCATCGTCAGCGTGCTGCAGAAGGGCTATACGATCGCGGATCGCCTGCTGCGCCCGGCTCTGGTGACCGTCGCACAGTAAAAAATGGCGCAGTAAAAATTGATTCTGGGGGCGCTTGAAACCGGCGTCCCGGTTCCACATATACAACACATTAGAAATCCAGCTTCTTAAAGGAACACATCATGGGCAAGATTATTGGTATCGACCTCGGCACGACCAACTCCTGCGTCGCCATCATGGAAGGCGGCCAGCCGAAAGTCATTGAAAACTCTGAAGGTTCGCGCACCACGCCTTCCGTGGTTGCCTACCAGGACGACGGTGAAATCCTCGTCGGCGCGCCTGCAAAACGCCAGGCCGTCACCAACCCGAAAAACACTCTCTATGCCGTCAAGCGCCTGATCGGCCGCAAGTTCGACGAAAAGGAAGTCCAGAAGGACATCAACCTGATGCCTTACCAGATCGTCAAGGCCGACAACGGCGACGCCTGGGTACAAGTGCGCGACAAGAAGCTCGCCGCACAGCAGGTTTCCGCCGAAGTCCTGCGCAAGATGAAGAAGACCGCCGAAGACTATCTTGGCGAGGAAGTCACCGAAGCCGTGATCACCGTGCCGGCTTACTTCAACGATGCGCAGCGCCAGGCGACCAAGGACGCAGGCCGCATCGCCGGTCTGGACGTCAAGCGCATCATCAACGAGCCGACCGCGGCTGCGCTGGCCTTCGGCCTCGACAAGAGCGGCAAGGGCGACCGCAAGATCGCCGTGTATGACCTCGGCGGCGGCACCTTCGACATCTCGATCATCGAGATTGCGGATGTCGACGGCGAAATGCAGTTCGAAGTGCTCTCCACCAATGGCGACACCTTCCTCGGCGGTGAAGACTTCGACCAGCGCGTCATCGATTACATCATCGACGAATTCAAGAAGAACAACGGTCTCGATTTGTCCAAGGACCCGATCGCGCTGCAGCGCATCAAGGCATCTGCCGAGCGCGCCAAGATCGAGCTGTCGTCCTCCCAGCAAACCGAGATCAACGAGCCGTACATCGCCATGGTCAACGGCGCTCCGGTGCACCTGAACATGAAGGTCACCCGCGCCAAGCTGGAATCGCTGGTTGAGGAACTGATCTCGCGCACCATCGAGCCGTGCCGCATCGCGATCAAGGATGCAGGCGTGAAAGTCTCCGACATCCAGGACGTGATCCTGGTCGGCGGCATGACCCGCATGCCCAAGGTGCAGGAAAAGGTCAAGGAATTCTTCGGCAAGGATCCGCGCAAGGACGTCAACCCGGACGAAGCCGTCGCTGTCGGCGCCGCCATCCAGGGTTCCGTGCTGTCCGGCGACCGCAAGGACCTGCTGCTGCTCGACGTGACTCCGCTGTCGCTGGGGATTGAAACCCTGGGCGGCGTGATGACCAAGATGATCAACAAGAACACCACGATCCCGACCAAGTTCAGCCAGGTGTTCTCGACCGCCGACGACAACCAGCCGGCCGTGACCATCAAGGTGTACCAGGGCGAGCGTGAAATCGCCACCGGCAACAAGCTGCTCGGCGAATTCAACCTCGAAGGCATCCCGCCGGCACCGCGCGGCATTCCGCAGATCGAAGTGACCTTCGACATCGACGCCAACGGCATCCTGCACGTCGGTGCGAAGGACAAGGCTTCCGGCAAGGAAAACAAGATCACCATCAAGGCGAACTCCGGTCTGACCGAAGAGGAAATCCAGAAGATGGTGAAGGACGCCGAGCTGTACGCCGACGAAGACAAGAAGCTCAAGGAACTGGCAGACGCCCGCAACCAGGGCGACGCGCTGGTACACTCGACCAAGAAGGCGGTCTCCGAATACGGCGACAAGCTGGAAGGCGGCGAGAAGGAGAAGATCGAAGCCGCGATCAAGGATCTGGAAGAAGCCCTCAAGGGCAACGACAAGTCCGCGATCGACGACAAGGTCTCCGCGCTCTCGACTGCTGCCCAGAAGCTGGGTGAGAAGATGTATGCCGACGCACAGGCTCAGCAGGCAGGCGCTGCCGGTGCAGCAGGTGCCGCTGGCGGTGCAGGCGCATCGGAATCGAAAGCGAAGGAAGAAGACGTTGTCGACGCCGACTTCAAGGAAGTCAAAGACAAATAATTGATGGTCCTCGGCTTGCGCCGTGGCGACCCCCGCCGGGCCGAAGATCGTTAAGCGATCCTCGACTCGGCGTTTTTGCTTAAATTCAGGATGCCTACAACATGGCAAAGCGTGACTATTACGAAATACTGGGCGTAGCGAAGAATGCCTCCGACGACGAGATCAAGAAGGCATATCGCAAGCTGGCGATGAAATACCATCCGGACCGCAATCCGGACAGCAAGGGCGCAGAAGAAAAATTCAAGGAAGCCAAAGAGGCTTACGAGATGCTTTCCGACGCGAGCAAGCGTGAAGCCTATGACCGCTACGGCCACGCCGGCGTCGACCCCAACATGGGCGGCGGCGGTCCGGGCGGCCCCGGCTTCGGCGGTTTTGGCGATGCGTTCGGCGACATCTTCGGCGACATCTTCGGACAGGGCGCCCGCGGCGGACGCAGTTCGGGACCGCAGGTTTACCGCGGCGCAGACCTGCGCTACAACCTGGAAATCACCCTGGAACAGGCGGCCCACGGCTATGACACGACGATCCGCGTGCCGTCCTGGGATGAATGCGAAACCTGTCATGGCTCCGGTGCCAAGCCGGGCACCTCGCCGACCACTTGTACCACTTGCGGCGGCCAAGGCCAGGTGCGCATGCAGCAGGGCTTCTTCAGCATCCAGCAGACCTGCCCGAAATGCCACGGCACGGGCAAGATCATCCCGACGCCATGCCCCACCTGCAGCGGCGCGGGACGCATCAAGCGCAACAAGACCCTGGAAGTAAAGATTCCGGCCGGTATCGACGACGGCATGCGCATCCGCTCCTCGGGCAACGGCGAGCCTGGCATGAACGGCGGCCCTCCGGGCGACCTGTATGTGGAAATCCATATCAAGCCGCACCAGGTCTTCCAGCGCGACGGCGACGACCTGCATTGCGAAATCCCGGTCTCGTTCGCCAAGGCGGCGCTGGGCGGCGAGGTGGAAGTGCCGACGCTCAACGGCAAGGCTTCCTTCACCCTGCCGGAAGGCACGCAGTCGGGCAAGACTTTCCGTCTGCGCGGCAAGGGCATCAAGGGCGTGCGGTCCGGTTATGCCGGCGACCTGTTCTGCCACGTGGTCGTGGAAACGCCGGTTAAGCTCACCGAGCGGCAGAAGGAATTGCTGCAGGAGTTCGAGCAGCTGACCACGGCCGGCGGCTCCAAGCACAGCCCGCAGAGCAAGTCGTGGAAAGACAAGGTGAAGGAGTTCTTCGAGTAAGAAATACCGGCTCGCGAATACCAATTCGTCAAGTCCGGGTTGTCTCATCAAGCCGCAGGTTCTTCCAGAGCCTGCGGCTTTTGTTTTTCCTCAAGCTTGGGGTAAATCGCCAGGCATTAGAGTTTCGGCTCTAGGTTTTCTCTGGATAATCTGGCATTTCCAGCGTGCATTGTTGCTGGCCATAACAAATAAATACCGGAGACAATCATGACAAGAAAAGCCGTCCAGTTCCTTCTCAATCTAAGCCTTGCCTGTATCGCATACGCCTTGGCCGGAATGACAGCGTCGGCGGCTTCTGCAGCGGAGGTGGCCGGCGTCAAGATCGACGACATCGCGCGCGTCGGCAACCAGGATCTCAAGCTCAACGGTGCGGGCATTCGCCATAAAGCCATCTTCAAGGCTTACGTCGCCGCCTTGTATCTCAACGAGAAGAGGACGACGGTCGGCGAGGTGCTGAATTTGCCGGGCGCGAAACGGGTCACCATCGTGATGCTGCGCGACGTCGGCAATGAAGAACTGGCGCGCGGCTTCATGAGCGGCATCCAGCAGAACAGCGACAAGTCCGAAAAGGTGAGATTCATTTCGCAGCTGCAGAAGTTCGGCGAAATCTTCGCCTCGATTCCGGAGCTGAAGAAGGGCGATGTCCTGACCACCGACTGGGTGCCCGAGAGCGGGACGGTCATTCACGTCAACGGCAGGAAGGTATCCGACTCGCTGCCTGATCCTGCCTTCTACAATGCGCTGCTCAAGATCTGGCTGGGCGACAAGCCCGTCGATGCGAAACTGAAGCCGGCCATGCTGGGCGAAAAGCCGGAGGAGCCGCAGCGCGGCAACAGCTGACGGCTTGGCCGTCCACGTCATGACATGAGGGCGGGAGCTGCGATCAAGCCGACCCGGCCTATTTTCCAACCGCTCGTGCTTTTCCATTCTTGCAACTCTTTGCACAGTTATAATGCGCATTGTCCGCGGCGACGCGCTGCGGCGCTCTACCGGTCTGCCGGCATTCCCTACCCGGGAATGCGGCATGGCCGGGCCGCCACTCCACGAACCGGCAAGCGCCATGACTTCCCCCAAACTTCCTCGGCAGCTGCTGGAGCCGCTGTTCGACAACAACCGGTCCTGGGCTGCTTCCATGGTGGCTACGGACGAGAACTTCTTCAAAACGCTGGCGCGCCAGCAATCGCCGGAATACCTGTGGATCGGCTGCGCCGACAGCCGCGTTCCCGCCAATGAAATCGTCGGCCTGCTGCCCGGAGAGCTCTTCGTTCACCGCAATATCGCCAACGTGGTCGTGCACACCGACCTCAATTGCCTGTCGGTGCTGCAGTTTGCCATCGATGTGCTGAAGGTCAGGCACATCATCGTCTGCGGTCACTACGGCTGCTCCGGCGTTCACGCGGCGCTGGCCCGGCGCCGCGTCGGCCTAGCTGACAACTGGCTGCGCCATGTGCAGGACGTGCATCAGAAGCATGAGCGCTATCTCGGCGAAACGCTGCCGACCAAGCTCAAGCAGGACAGGCTGTGCGAATTGAATGTGCTGGAGCAGGTGGCCAACGTCTGCCAGACGACCGTGGTGCAGGATGCATGGGAGCGCGGACAGGAGCTGACCATTCACAGCTGGATCTATGGCCTGCACGACGGTCTGCTGCGCGACTTGGGGCTGACATTGGGTGGAGCGGAAGACTTGGCTGCGAAAATGTCAGGCATCCTGACGCAGTATGAGGAAGCGCCGAAACAGGTCTGATTCTTCTGCAGGCCGACCCTGCCGAGATGCGGGAGAATTATTCAGCACAGCCGGCGCAGGTCCCATGTGGGATGGCTGCGCCGGCTTCGTTTCTTGAAAGCCGGCTCAGAAGCAATGTTCTGCTGCCGGGAAGGACTGGTCCTTCACGGCGGCGATATAAGCCCTGACGGCGGCTTCGATGCTGGTCTGGCCGTCCATGAAATTCCTGACGAAGCGCGCCTTGCGGCCGGGGAAGACGCCCAGCATGTCGTGCATGACCAGTACCTGTCCGGAGCAATCCACGCCAGCGCCGATGCCGATGGTAGGAATGCTCAGCAGGTCGGTGACTTCCTTGCCGAGCGCGCTTGGAATGGCTTCCAGCACCACGAGCGTTGCGCCGGCGGCCTGCAGCGCCAAGGCATCCGCCTTCAATTTTTCTGCGCCCTCGGTGGTCTTGCCCTGTACCTTGAAACCGCCGAACTGGTGAACCGACTGCGGCGTCAGTCCGAGATGCGCGCAGACCGGAATCGCGCGTTCCGTGAGGAAGCGCACGGTATCGGCCAGCCAGGCGCCGCCTTCGATCTTGACCATCTGCGCGCCGGCCTGCATCAGCTTGGCTGCATTCTCGAACGCCGCCTCGGGAGTGGCGTAGGTGCCGAAGGGCATGTCCGCAACCAGCAGCGCATTCTTGTTGCCACGCGCGACCGATGCGGTGTGATAGGCAATGTCGGCAAGCGTGACGGGCAGGGTGGAGGCATGGCCCTGGCAGACATTGCCGAGCGAATCCCCGACCAGCAACACATCGACGGCGCAGCGGTCCATCAATGCCGCGAAGCTTGCGTCGTAGCAGGTCAGCATCGCAATCTTTTCTCCCGCTGCGCGCATGGCCAGCAGCGCCGGCGCCGTTACGGCCTTGGTGCGTCCGGCTGTCTCGCCGTCTTGCAGATAGGCTGCCATCATTGTTCCCCGAGGTTGAGATATTCCCGTTTGCCCCGCATCGCATCGATGCGGGCGAGCAGTTGGGCGAAGTGCTCGTCGCTTCCGACCGGATTGAAATGCTCGGTATTTACGATCAGCTGAGGCGCGGCGTCGTAATGATAAAAGAATCGGCTGTAACTTTCACAAAGGCGCTCCAGGTAGACATCCGTGATGCCGGCTTCCATCGCAATGCCGCGCTTGCGGATGCGCTCCACCAGCGTCGCGGGCTCCGCCGTCAGGTAGATCACCAAGTCGGGCGCCGGCCCCTGCGGCCGCAGCTGCTCGCACAGCTGTTCATATAGCTTGAGTTCGTCGGGGTCCAGCGTCAGGCGCGCGAACAGCGCATCCTTGTCGAGAAGGAAGTCGGACACGATCCTTGTTGTCGATGGATCGGCCTGCGCCAGCACGCGCATCTGGCCCATGCGCTGGAACAGGAAGGCGATCTGGGTGGACAGCGCATAGCGGGCCGGATCGCGGTAGAAGTTGTCGAGGAAGGGGATTTCCTGCGGGCGTTCGACGAGCTTTTGCGCATGCAGCACATCGGCCAGCCTTTGCACGAGGGAAGTCTTGCCGACGCCGATCGGGCCTTCGACGACGATGTATCGGTAACGGTCGAGGTTCATGAGCGGAAAATGAAATATACCGCGCCGACCAGGCAAAGCGCTGCCCAGATATAGTCCAGCTTGAACGGCTGGTTCATGTACAGCATCGCGAACGGCACGAACACGGTGAGGGTGATGGCTTCCTGCATGATCTTCAGCTGGGCGACGCTGAATTCAGTGTAGCCGATGCGGTTGGCCGGCACCTGCAACAGGTATTCGAACAGCGCGATCGACCAGCTAATCAGCGCCGCAATCCACCAGGGCTTGCTGGCAAGACTCTTCAGGTGGCCATACCAGGCAAATGTCATGAAGATGTTCGACAGCACCAGCAGGCCGACGGTCTGCAGGGTCACAGGGAGGTTCATGGTCAGATCTTCCGGATGGTTTGCGAGGAGACGCCGGGAACGAAGGCATGCGCCGGGCCCTTGCCGGGAATGTCGATGAAGGGATCGATCTGCAGCAGCGGGATCAGCACGAAGGCGCGCTGCGTCATGCGCGGATGCGGCACCGTCAGCGTATCGCCGGCGATTGTTTCGCGCCCATACAGCAGCAGGTCGAGGTCGAGGGTGCGGGGCGCATTCGGGTAGGGGCGCTCGCGGCCGAAATCCTGCTCGATGGCCTGCAGCTGCGTCAGCAGGGATGGCGCCTCGAGGCCGGTTTCGATCTTGACGACGGCGTTCACATAGTCGTCGCCGCCGGCATCGACGGGCGCGGTGCGGAACAGGCTGGACCGGGCAAGCAGCGCCGAATCGGGCAACTGCGCGAGCCTGGCGATCGCCTGCTCGACCTGCTCCTGCGCGCTGCCGAGATTGGCGCCGACGCCAATGTAGCAATCCTCACGCGCGCCCTTCATTGCGCTGATTGCGCTCATTGTGCGGAGCCTTCCGCCGGCGTTTCCTTCGGTTTGCTGCGGCTGCGGCGGCGGCGCTTGCGGGCGGGCGCTCCTTCTCCTTCGGCCTTGGGCTTGCGGGCAAGAAGGGCTTCGCGCTCGGGGCCGTCGGCGGCCATGAAGTCGGTCCACCAGTCGCCGATTTCCTGGTCGATTTCACCCGAGGCGCAGCGCAGCAGCAGGAAATCGTAGCCGGCGCGCAGGCGCGGATGCTCGAGCAGCTTGTACGGCGACTTGCCGACGCGGCGCTCGAAGCGCGGCTGCATCGCCCAGATGTCGCGCATGTCGGAAGCGATGCGGCGCTGCAGGGCGAGCTTTTCGGTCTGGGTGTTGAGCACGTCGTCGGCCGCCAGGTGCAGCGCGGGAATCGGATATTCGCCGGCGGCCTGGTAGGCCGTCCACTTTTCCAGGACTTGGTGCCAGAGCAGGGAAGCGAACAGGAAACCCGGCGATACCGGCTTGCCTTCGCGGATGCGCTGGTCGGTGCCGGCCAGCGCCAGGGTGACGAACTTCTCGCCCAGCGGCTGCTCCAGCACGACGTCGAGCAGCGGCAAGAGGCCGTGGTGCAGGCCTTCCGTGCGCAGCTGCTGCAGGCAGGCCAGCGCCTGGCCGCTCATGAGCAGCTTGAGCATCTCGTCGAAAACCCGGGCCGCGGGAACGTTGTTGATCAGCGGCGCCATGACCTGGATCGGCGCGCGCGTCTGCGGGTCGATGGTGAAGCCGAGCTTGGCGGCGAAGCGCACCACGCGCAGCAGGCGCACCGGGTCTTCGCGGTAGCGCGCTTCCGGAACGCCGATGATGCGCAGGGTCTTGCTGCGGATGTCGGCGATGCCCTGGTGATAGTCGAACACCTGCCGCGTGGCCGGATCGTAGTACATCGCATTGATCGTGAAGTCGCGCCGCACCGCATCTTCATGCTGTTCGCCGAAGGTGTTGTCGCGCAGCACGCGGCCGTGCTCGTCCTTGGGCGCGTTGTCGGCCGAGGTGCTGCGGAAGGTGGTGACTTCGATGATTTCCTGGCCGAACATCACGTGCACGATCTGGAAGCGCCTGCCGATGATGAAGGCGCGCCGGAACAGGCGTTTCACCTGTTCCGGCGTGGCATTGGTGGCGACGTCGAAATCCTTGGGCTTGACGCCGAGCAGCAGGTCGCGCACCGCGCCGCCGACCACGAAAGCCTTGAAGCCGGCTTCCTGCAATGTCTGCGTGACGCGCACCGCGTTCGGCGACAGCAGCTGCGGATTGATGCCGTGGTCGTTCGGTCCGAGAATGGCCGGCTGGTTCGGGCTTTCGGTTTTCTTCTTTACGCCGAGGATGCGCTTGATAAGCTTTTTAATCATTCGAACAGGGACAGGATGGGCCAGCCTTGGGCGCTGGCATGCGCTCTGAGCAAGGCGTTCGGGTTGGTGGCGACGGGATCGGTCACGGCGGACAGCAGCGGAATGTCGTTCTGGGAATCGCTGTAGAAATAGCTGCGCGGGAAGCCGGACAGGGACTTGCCCTGCGCGGCCAGCCAGTCGTTCAGATGAACGACCTTGCCGGAACCGGAAGTGGGAATGCCGAGCAGTTTGCCGGTGATTTCGCCTTCCGGTGTTTCTTCAGGCTGCGCGGCGATCAGGTTGGCCACGCCGAGCGCGGCCGCGATCGGCGCGGTGACGAAACGGTTGGTGGCGGTGATGATGACGACTTCATCGCCGGCATCCTGGTGGCGCCTGACGAGGTCGAGCGCCGTCTGGCGGATGCCCGGGCGGATCACTTCCGCCATGAACTGCTCGTGCCAGGTATCGAGCTGTTTTCTGGGGAAGCCCGCCAGCGTGCCGAGCGCGAATTCCAGGTATTCGACCGGATCGAGCGTGCCGGCTTCGTACTGGGCATAGAACTGGGCGTTGCGGCGGGAGAAGGCTTCGTTGTCCACGGCGCCGATGCGCACCAGGAACTGGCCCCATTCATAATCGGAGTCCAGCGGTATCAGGGTATGGTCTAGGTCGAAGAGGGCGATATTCATTATGGTTTGGGTTCACCTTCGAGTTGCAGCAGGCTGCGCAGCAGGGGCAGGGTGATCGGCCGTTGGGTTTCCAGAGAGTACTGGTCCAGGGCATCGAGCATTGCCGACAGTGAGCGCATGTCGCGGCGGAAATGGGTGATCAGATAGGGTAACACGCCCGGAGGAAGGCTAATGCCGCGCGCCTGCGCCGTCTGGGTCAGGGCGGCGATCTTTTCCTCGTCGGTCAGGCCGTGCACCTGGTACACCAGGCCCCAGCCGAGGCGCGTGCGCAGGTCTTCCCGCAATTCCAGTCCCAGCGGCGGCTTGCTGCCGGCACTGACCAGCAGCGCTCCGTTTTCCTTGACTTGGTTGAACAGGGCGAAGGCCGCAATCTGGGCATCGGCGTCCAGGTCCTGGCAATCGTCCATCAGGTAAAGGCCGATGCCGTGGTCGAATACATAATCCTCCGGCGGCGCGCCGGCCGGAAGGTAGCGTGCATCCGCATCGGCATCCGCCGCCAGCGAGCGCAGCAGGTGCGTCTTGCCGGCGCCTTCCTCGCCCCAGAGATAGATGAAGCGATCGTCGGAAACGGCGCCGCCCTGCGCGAAACGCCGCAGGCGCTGCGCCAGTTCGGCGTTCCGGCCGACAACGAAGGTATCGAGGGTTTGCGGTTTTTCCGCGCCCAGGTCAAGGAGCATTTGCCTCATGACGGACGAAAAAAGCTGCCGCGCCGGCCGCATTCCTGCTGGGGAAGGAAAGAAAATGGCATGAAACTGGAAGCTTGCACTGATCGGTTTGTTAAAATAGCGGTTTGGTCGCCGCATTTGGCTATCAACCGCCTATTTTACCGCCTCTGCCTCCATCTAATCATGAGTTCCTCTTCCAACGTCTCCCTTTCCTACCGCGATGCCGGTGTTGACATTGACGCGGGCGATGCCCTGGTCGAAGCCATCAAGCCTTTTGCCAAGCGCACCATGCGCGAAGGCGTGCTCGGCGGCATCGGCGGCTTCGGCGCGCTGTTTGAAATCAGCAAGAAATACAAGGAACCGGTGCTCGTTTCCGGCACCGACGGCGTTGGGACCAAACTCAAGCTGGCCTTCCACCTGAACAAGCACGACACCGTCGGCATCGACCTGGTCGCGATGAGCGTCAACGACATTCTCGTGCAGGGCGCCGAACCGCTGTTCTTCCTCGATTACTTTGCCTGCGGCAAGCTCGACGTCCCGTCGGCGACCGATGTCATCAAGGGCATCGCGAAAGGCTGCGAACTGGCGGGTTGCGCGCTGATCGGCGGCGAAACGGCGGAAATGCCGAGCATGTACCCCGACGGCGAATACGACCTGGCCGGCTTTGCCGTCGGCGCGGTCGAAAAGTCGAAGCTCATCGACGGCAGCAAGATCGTGCCGGGCGACGTGGTGCTGGGCCTGGCTTCCTCCGGCGCGCATTCCAACGGCTATTCGCTGGTGCGCAAGATCATCTCGGTGGCCCAGCCCGACCTGAACGCCGATTTCCACGGACGCCGCCTCGCGGACGTGCTGCTGGAGCCGACCCACATCTATGTCAAGCCGCTGCTGGCGCTGATGCAGACGCTGGAAGTCAAGGGCATGGCCCATATCACCGGCGGCGGTCTGGTGGAAAACGTGCCGCGCGTGTTGCGCGACAACCTCACCGCCGTCCTGCACCGCGACGCCTGGACCATGCCGCCGCTGTTCTCCTGGCTGCAGCAGCACGGCAATGTCGCCGATGACGAAATGCACCGCGTCTTCAACTGCGGCATCGGCATGGTGGTCATCGTGTCGCAGGAAAATGCGGATGCGGCGATTGCCCAGCTGAAGGCTGCCGGCGAGACGGTCACGCGCATCGGCGAGATCCGCGAACGCAAGGACGGCGAGGCGCAGACCATCGTCGTCTGACGCATAATCGCAGATTGCAAAAGAAGGCTGCGGTGCGAAGAGCGCCGCAGCCTTTTTATTTTGCTGTTCGGAAAAATTCTTTGGATTTCGAAGGGGAAGCGCCTGCGTCGCTAGCAGATCAATGCTGCTGCCTCGACCGGTTCTGCTGGGCCAGCGTCTGCAGCGGCGCAGGGTGCGCGTCGGTATTGGCGACGCTCTGCGGTGGCGGGATGCGCACCGGCTGATTGCGGACCGCAGTGGTGGACAGCACATTCACCTGGGCATCCGGCGCCGCATTCCATACCGGGTCGTCGATATTCTCGAACACTCTCTTCAACTGCTGCCCCCAGGTGTCGCGGATCATCCGGAAATACTGGTTCTTCTCGTCGATCGTGACGAAGCGCGTGACCGCCAGCGAGTCCTTTTCATAGATGAGCAGGTCCAGGGGCAGGCCGACCGACACGTTGGACTTCAAGGTGGAATCCATGGAAATCAGCGCGCATTTCGCCGCCTCGTCGAGGCTGGTGGCAGGCGTGATCACCCGGTCAATGATGGGCTTGCCGTATTTGGCTTCGCCGATCTGGAAATAAGAGGCTTCGTTCTGGGCCTCGATGAAATTGCCTGCGGAATAGATCTGGAACAGCCGGCAGCGCTCGCCGTTGATCTGGCCGCCCAGGATCAGGCTGACATTGAAATCGATGCCGAATTCGCGCAGCGAGCGCGCATCGCGTTCATACACCGCCCGCACCGCTTCGCCGACGATCTGCGCCGCTTCGTCCATGCTGCTCGCCGTCCATATGCTCCTGCCGCCGGTGGCCGACGGATGGCCCAACATCTGCCGCACCGATTGCGAAATCGACAGGTTTCCGGCGCTCATCAGCACCATCATGCGGTCGCCGGGATTCTCGAACACCGTCATTTTGCGGAACGTGCTTACCTGATCGACTCCGGCGTTGGTGCGCGAGTCGGACAGGAAAACCAGCCCCGAATCGAGGCGTATGGCGACGCAGTAAGTCATGGTTGCAACCGGGAATGCAAAATCGGGATTTTACAGGATGCCCTTCTGCTTCTGTCCGAATTGGTGCGCCATGCCGCGCATTTTGTCGGTGTGCAACAAGCTTGCCATTTCTTCATTTCAAGGCGATATCGACCCTGACATCGAGGGTTTCGGTTCCGCCGCCGCGCCGCACGCCGCGGATCGGCGCAGCGGAATCGTAGTCGCGTCCGATCGCCAGCCGGCACAGCGATGCATCGGCATAGCGCGCATGCGTGATATCGATGCTGCACCAGCCGCTGTAGCCGCTTTCCTCTACCCAGACATCGACCCAGGCATGGCTTTCCGCATGGCTGGTGTTGCCCGGATCGATATAGCCGGAAACATAACGCGCCGGGATGCCCTGCACATGGCAGCAGGCCAGGAACAGGTGGGCATAATCCTGGCAGACTCCGCGACCAAGCTTCAGCGCTTCCGCACCGGTGGAGGTGACCACCGTGGCGCCGCTCTGGTAGGTCACCTTGTCACGGATGGCATCGGAAAAGGCGAGCAGCCGGCTGCCGTCCGCGTTCCGCGGAAGGAAGGCCTGCGCGAATTCGACGACCGCCTCGTCCGCTTCGGTCAGCCGCGTGGGCACGGTGAACACCAGCGGCGAGAAGCCGGAGGCGTCGGGCAGCCGTCCGCGGTCGAGCGGCGCCACCTCGACGATGCCTTCCGCGACGATGCGCACCTCGTCGTGCTGGCCGGTGATGGTCAGCATGTGGCAGGGGTTGCCGAAGGCATCGGTGAAGCCGTGGCGCCGCCCGGTGGTGGCAATCGACCAGGAGCGCACCTGCTGGTGCGGCTCGGTGCGCGGCGTCAGGCGCAGCTGCTGGATGGTATAGCTCTGCGGCGCCGTGTAGTGGTACACCGTCTCGTGGCGGATGGAGAGCGCCATGGTCATGCCGCCAGCGGAACGAGAAAGTCGCGGCTGACGCGATTGCCCAGTTCGAAGATGCGTTCGAGGAACCGGGTCAGGAAATCGTGCAGCCCGTCTTTCAGGATTTCATGGATGTCGCCGAACTTCAGCTCGGCATGCAGCCGCCCGGCAAAGCGTTCGGTATCGGCCGAGACGTCATTGCGCACATGCTGCAGATTGTTGACCACCTCTTCCAGGCAGGCCAGCAGGGAGCGCGGCATGTCGCCGCGCAGCATCAGCAGTTCGGCTACCCGTTCCGGCGTGATCACGTCGCGGTACACTTTCCTGTAGATCTCGAAGGCCGATACCGAGCGCAGGATCGCCGCCCAATAATAGAAGTCGCGCCGGGATTCTTCCTCGGGCGGCTCGTCGGTGTCGGTATTCGACTGCGTGCCGTGGAATTTCACGTCCAGGATGCGCGCGGTGTTGTCTGCGCGTTCAAGGAAGGTGCCGAGGCGGATGAAGTAGAACGCCTCGTCTTTCAGCATGGTGCCGATGGTGACGCCGCGCGACAGATGGGATCGGTACTTGACCCATTCGAAGAACTGGCTGGGATCGCGCTCGAGCAGGCGGCTGCGCAGCTTGTTCTGCAGCTCCAGGTAGGTTGCGTTCTGGGTTTCCCACACTTCGGTGGTCAGCGTGCCGCGCACGGCGCGCGCGTTTTCCCGCGCCTGCGTCAGGCAGGACACGATGGACGAAGGGTTGTCCGGATCGCGCACCATGAAGTCGAGCACGTCTCTCGCGGTCAGCAGGCCGTACTTGTTGTCGAAGGCCTGCAGCAATTCGGAAATGCCCAGCATCGCCCGCCAGCCCTGTTCGGCGGCGTGCGCGGATTGCGGCATGAGGGCGGTCTGGACGTTGACGTCCAGCATGCGGGCGGTATTTTCGGCGCGCTCGGTGTAGCGGGCCATCCAGAACAGGTGATCGGCAGTGCGGCTCAGCATCTCATTTCTCCAAAACCCAGGTGTCCTTGGTGCCGCCGCCCTGCGACGAATTCACCACCAGCGAGCCCTCCTTGAGGGCCACGCGCGTCAGGCCGCCCTTGACCATCGATATCGTCTTGCCCGACAGGACGAAGGGCCGCAGGTCGATATGGCGCGGCGCAATGCCCGATTCCACGTAGGTGGGGCAGGCCGACAGCGCCAGCGTGGGTTGGGCGATGTAGCCGTCCGGCTTCGCGATCACGCGCTCGCGGAAGGCTTCGATTTCGGCCTTGGTGGAAGCCGGCCCGACCAGCATGCCATAGCCGCCGGCGCCGTGCACTTCCTTGACCACCAGTTCGGGCAGATGGGCGAGCGTGTATTCCAGGTCTTCCTTCCTGCGGCACTGGTAGGTCGGCACGTTGTTGAGGATCGGCTCTTCCGACAGGTAGAACCGGATCATGTCCGGCACGAAGGGATAGATGGACTTGTCGTCGGCCACGCCGGTGCCGATCGCATTGGCGAGCGTGACCCGGCCGGCACGGTAGACGGAGAGCAGGCCCGGCACGCCCAGCGAGGAGTCGGGACGGAAAGCCAGCGGATCGAGGAAGTCGTCGTCGATGCGGCGGTAGATCACGTCGACGCGTTTCGGCCCGCGCGTGGTGCGCATGAAGACCGCATTGTCGTCGACGAACATGTCCTTGCCTTCGACCAGTTCGACACCCATCTGCTGGGCGAGGAAGGCATGTTCGAAGTAGGCGGAGTTGTACATGCCCGGCGTCATGACCACCACGGTGGGGTCGCTCACGCCCATCGGCGCCACCGAGCGCAGGTTGTCGAGCAGCATGTCGGGGTAGTGGGCGACCGGCGCCACCTTGTAGCGCGAGAACAGTTCCGGGAACAGCCGCATCATCATCTTGCGGTCTTCCAGCATGTAGGACACGCCGGACGGCACGCGCAGGTTGTCTTCGAGCACGTAGAACTCGCCTTCGCCGGCGCGCACGATATCGATGCCGGCGATATGGGCATAGATGTCGGAGGCGACGGAAATGCCCTGCATCTCGGGGCGGTACTGTGCGTTCCTGAACAGCTGCTCGGCCGGAATGACGCCCGCCTTGACGATGTTCTGGTCATGGTAGATGTCGTGGATGAACATGTTCAGCGCCTTCACCCGCTGCACCAGGCCGGTTTCCAGCGTCGTCCATTCCGCCGCCGGGATGATGCGGGGAATGATGTCGAAGGGGATCAGGCGCTCGGTGCCGGCATCGTTGCCGTACACGGCGAAGGTGATGCCCACCCGGCGAAAGATCAGGTCGGCTTCGCCGCGCTTCGCCGCCACCGTGTCCGGCGTCTGCTCGTCCAGCCAGGCCTTCAATTCGCGGTAGTGCTCGCGCACCTGCGATGATCCGTCCGAATACATCTCATTGAAAAAATTGGGCATGGCCTGCTCTGTTTGCGAATTCAAATGAAGGGAAATATTTGCAGCTTAGCGCAAGGGAAGCGCCTGCTCGCTGCGCTTCGTCATGCCAATGCCAGAAACGTGCCAGCAGGAATGCCGGCACGCAGGGAGCAGGCCGGTTACGGCGTGCGGATGTGGTCGACCAGCGCGCCGGTGCGCTGATCCGGTGCGCGCGTCAGCAGGCTCACCAGCGTGATGGCGGCGAATCCGGCCGGCACGCCGAAGACGCCGGCGGAGATCGGCGCGATGCCGAACCACTGGTTGATGGAAGAGCCGCCGAGCGCCGGATAGGTGCGCACCATGTAATACACGCAGATGGCGAAACCGGTCAGCATGCCCGCGATTGCACCTTGCTGGTTCGCACGTTTCCAGAAAACGCCCAATACTAGGGCAGGGAACAGGGCCGACGATGCCAGCGAAAACGCCGCGCCCACCATGGACAGGATATCGCCCGGCTTGAGCGACGCGGCATAGGCGGCCACCAGCGCCACCACCAGCAGCAGCAGCTTGGAAATGGTCACCCGCTTCTGGCTCGACGCCTTCGGATCGACGGTCTTGTAATAGATGTCGTGCGACAGCGCATTGGAAATGGTCAGCAGCAGGCCGTCGGCGGTGGAGAGCGCCGCGGCGAGACCGCCGGCGGCGATCAGGCCGGAAATCACATAGGGCAGGCCGGCAATCTCCGGCGTGGCGAGCACCACGATGTCGCCGTCCATGGCGATTTCCGCCAACTGCACGATGCCGTCGCGGTTCATGTCGGTGATCGTCACCAGCGGATTGATCTTGTCGATGTTCGCCCAGTACGACACCCAGGCCGGCAGCTTGGAAAACGACGTGCCGACCAGCGAGGTGTAGATGTCGTACTTCACCAGCACCGCCAGTGCCGGCACGGTGATGTAGAGCAGCATGATGAAGAACAGCGACCAGAATACCGACCGGCGCGCCGCCTTCACCGTCGGCGTCGTATAGAACCGCACGAGAATATGCGGCAGCGCCGCCGTGCCCATCATCAGGCACAGCACCAATGCCAGGAAATTGTTGCGCTTGTTGTCCGAGGCTTCCTTCGTCTTGCCGGGAAACGGTTCTTCATGCGCCACCAGCGGTTCGGCCCGCGCCAGGTTGTAGGCGCGCGCCTCCGTCCATTTCCTTCTGGCTTCGGCGGGATCCTTCGGATAGGTAGCGAGGGCGCGTGCAGCCGCCTTGATTTCGATGAGCGAAGCATTGCCGCGCTTGAGATTGTCCACATGCCACTGAGCATCCTGAAAGCCTTCCTCCCATGACTTGGGCAGGGTCTTCAGCTTTTCCTCGTACTGACGGGCGCGCTCTAGGAAAATGGTCCTGACCTGCTGTTCGCCTTTATCGAGATTCAATGCCTTTTCGCGCTCGCTCAGCTTCGCCAGCGCCGAGCCGTAGGCGACTTGCGGAATCGGCACATTGGTATGCTTGGCCGACAGCCAGACCACCGGAATCATGTAGGCGATGATCATGATGATGTACTGCGCCACCTGAGTCCAGGTAATGGCGCGCATGCCGCCGAGGAAGGAGCAGACCAGGATGCTGGCCAGCCCGAGGAAGATGCCGACCGAGAAATCGACGCCGGTGAAGCGGGACGTGATCAGGCCGACGCCGTAGATCTGCGCAACTACATAGGTAAAGGACACCAGCACGGTGGCCATGACGCCCAGCACCCTGACCATGCTGCCGTTGTTGCTGCCGCAATAGCGGACGGCGAGAAAGTCGGGAATCGTGTACTGGCCGAACTTGTTGAGGTAGGGCGCAATCAGCAGGGCGACCAGGCAGAAGCCGCCGGTCCAGCCGAGGATGTAGGCAAGGCCGTCGAATCCCAGTACGTAGAGCCCGCCGGCAAGGCTGATGAAACTGGCGGCCGACATCCAGTCGGCGGCGGTCGCCATGCCGTTGAACATCGGCGGCACGCGGCGGCCGGCCACATAGTATTCGGACACGTCCGAGGTGCGGCTGAGCACGCCGATGCCCGCATACAGCACGATGGTCGAGAACATGAACATGTAGCCGATCCAGGCGCGCGGGAAGCCTTCCTTCTCGAGGATGGACAGGGCGGCCAGGAAGGCGATGAAGCCGAGCGTGTACCAGCCGTAATAGCGGACCAGCCGATGGAAGAAGGCCCTATTCGGCATCGCGGGTCTCGTTTTCCAGCAGGCGGTCGAGCTTGCCCATGCGCCGCATGTAGACGGCAATGATCAGGAGATAGAGCACGGTCAGACCCTGGCCCGCCATGTAGAAGGACACCGGCCAGCCGAGGATCGTGAGCGCGGAAAATTCACGGGCGAAGAAGATGAAGACGAAGGTCGTCAGGAACCAGGCCGAGATGAGTACGGCCGTCAGGCGGCGCACGCGGCGCCAGTAAAGGGCACGTTTCTGGAGAATTTTTTCCGCGCTCATCAGCCTATGTCCTCGATGAAGTCGGGACGCTGCTCCATGCGCAGGGTCACGCGGAACAGGCAGCCGGGATGTTTTGGAT
Organism: Noviherbaspirillum malthae; assembly: GCF_015352985.1. Lineage (GTDB taxonomy): Bacteria > Pseudomonadota > Gammaproteobacteria > Burkholderiales > Burkholderiaceae_D > Noviherbaspirillum > Noviherbaspirillum malthae. The sequence continues at coordinate 455,168 of NZ_JACYXF010000001.1, forward strand.
CATGGGAATGCGGATTGTTGAAAATGTCGACGATGGCATCATGCTGCTGCGCGATCTCGCGGACGATGGCCAGGCCCAGTCCGCTTCCCTCCACATTGCTTCCGAGAATGCGGTAGAAGCGCTCGAACACATGCGCCCGCTCGGCGGGCGGAATGCCGGGGCCGGTATCTTCCACTTCCAGGATCGCCTGTTCCTGCGCAGCGTTGGCGCGCACCCGCACGGTGACGCTGCCGCCAGCCGGCGTGTAGCGCAGCGCATTGTCGATCAGGTTGGTCAGCAGCTCCCGCAGCATGATCGGATTGCCCTTGACCATGATCGGATGGCCGGGCTGCTCGAAGCCGAGATCGATGCGGTGCGCAAAGGATTGCTGCACCCAGTCGTGCACGACATTGCGCGCCAGCTCCGACAGTTCCACCGGCACGAAGGAGCTGGATTCGGGATTCTGGTTTTCGGCCCGCGCCAGCGACAGCAGCTGGTTGACCAGGCGGGTCGCCGTCTCCGAGCTCTTCGACAGCTGTTCCAGCGAGCGGTGGATTTCCTCGGGCCGCTCTTCGCGCAGGGCCAGCTCGGACTGCATGCGCATGCCGGCCAGCGGCGTCTTCATCTGGTGCGCCGCATCGGCGATGAAGCGCTTCTGCATCTGTATGCTCTGCGACAGCCGTTCCAGCATCTCGTTGAGTGAACGCACGAGCGGGGAAATTTCTTCCGGGACCTGGCCGGAATCGATCGGACTCAGGTCGTCCGAGCGCCTGGCGCGGATGCGCTGCTGCAGTTCGGCCAGCGGCGACAAGCCGCGCGACAGGGCGAACCACACCAGGGCCAGCGCCACCGGCAGGATGATGAACTGCGGCAGGATCACGCCCTTGATGATTTCATTGGCCAGGAAGGCGCGCTTGTCGAGCGTTTCGGCGACCTGGATCAGGGCCACCATGGAATCCCTCCTGCCGTTGGAAGGTGCGCGGGTGCGGCGCAGGTCGACATAGACATACGCCACCCGCACATCGGTGCCGCGCATCGTATCGTTGCGGAACTGGACCGAGCCCGATACCGGCTTTTCCTCGTCGGCAGGCAAGGGCAGCTCGCGGTCGCCGTCGATCAGTTCCCCGTTCGGGCCGATGATCTGGAAGAAGACATTGTCGATATCGTCGGCGCGCAGGATATCCCTGGCCGCCCCCGACAGCGGCGCGACGACCTTGCCGTTGACTTCCTTGACCTGCTGGGCAAGGACGATGACGTTGTCGTCGAGCGCGCGGTCGAATGGATGATTGGCGATCGATTTCGCCACCAGATAGGTGATTGCGATGCTCATCGGCCACAGCAGCAGCAGCGGCACCAGCATCCAGTCCAGGATCTCGCCGAACAGCGAACGCTGGATGCGCTCCTCGGGCTGCGTGGCGACCGGGTCATACAGGATGGACGATGTCGCGGCAGGCTTTTCCTTGCCATCGGCATCTGCATGACGTGCATCACTCATGGGAAGGTTCAGTTGGGCGGCGCGGCGTGGTGGGCGGTATCGGAGAATTTTTCCAGGCAGTAGCCCAGCCCGCGGACGGTGGCGATGCGCACGCCGCCGACCTCGATCTTCTTGCGCAGGCGATGCACGTAGACTTCAATCGCGTTGTTGCTGACTTCCTCGCCCCATTCGCACAGGTGGTCGACCAGCTGCTCCTTCGACACAAGCCGGCCGGTCCGCTGCAGCAGCACTTCCAGCAGGCCCAGTTCCCTGGCCGAGAGGTCGAGCATCTGGTCATTGATGTAGGCGATGCGGCCGACCTGGTCGTAGGACAGCGGGCCATGCTTGATGACGGTCGGCCCGCCGCCGGCGCCGCGCCGCGTGAGTGCGCGCACCCTGGCTTCGAGTTCGGACAGGGCGAATGGCTTGGCCATGAAGTCGTCCGCGCCCAGATCGAGTCCCTTGACGCGCTGCTCGATCGAGTCGCCGGCAGTGAGGATGAGCACCGGCAGGCGGGAGTTGCGGGCCCGCAGCCGCCGCAGAACCTCGAGGCCGGACATCTTGGGCAGGCCGAGATCGAGAATCAGCAAATCGAAGTCCTGCGTCGACAGCGCCGAATCGGCTTCCTGTCCATTCTTGACACAATCGGTCGCATAGCCGGACTGGCGCAGTGAGCGGGTGAGTCCGTCGGCAAGTACACTATCGTCTTCGGCAAGCAGGATACGCATGGTCGGGGCCGGCAATCAGGGTGGAACAAGTCTATTGCTTTTTGGTAACGCCATCAAGGCGCACCGCGAAGGTACACGAGATTCATATTAATCAACTTTGCCGCGGATGAAAATTGATGTAATTTGGTGCTTGCGCCGATCACTGTTTTTTTATACAGTATGCCTTGTGACTTCAAATGCCGCCTCCAGATAAGAGACTCACTACAGTGAACTCTGATTTGAATACTTAACCGTCGAAAGAATACAGTTATGGACGACAAGAAAACAGCGCAAAACCCGGAAAAGAGCAAGGCACTCGCCGCGGCGCTGGCTCAGATTGAAAAGCAGTTCGGCAAGGGCTCCGTCATGCGCATGGTCGATGGCGCGGTCGCGGAAGAAGTGCAGGTTGTTTCGACGGGTTCTCTCGGTCTGGACATCGCGCTTGGCGTCGGCGGCCTGCCCCGCGGGCGCGTGGTCGAAATCTACGGACCGGAATCTTCCGGTAAAACCACGCTGACCCTGCAGGCGATTGCAGAAATGCAGAAACTGGGCGGCACCTGCGCCTTCATCGATGCGGAGCATGCGCTTGACGTGGTCTATGCGCAGAAGCTGGGCGTCAATCTTTCCGATCTGCTCATTTCCCAGCCTGATACAGGCGAGCAGGCGCTTGAAATCTGCGACGCGCTGGTGCGTTCCGGCAGCGTCGACCTGGTGGTGGTCGACTCCGTCGCCGCCCTGACGCCGCGCGCCGAAATCGAAGGCGACATGGGCGATTCCCTGCCGGGTCTGCAAGCCCGCCTGATGTCCCAGGCGCTGCGCAAGCTGACCGGCAGCATCAACCGCACTAACACCCTGGTCATCTTCATCAACCAGATCCGCATGAAGATCGGCGTCATGTTCGGCAACCCGGAAACCACGACCGGCGGCAATGCGCTCAAGTTCTATGCGTCGGTTCGCCTGGATATCCGCCGTACCGGCTCGATCAAGTCGGGTGACGAAGTGATCGGTAACGAAACCAAGGTCAAGGTCGTCAAGAACAAGGTTGCGCCTCCGTTCAGGGAGGCCCACTTCGACATCCTGTATGGCGAAGGCACTTCCCGTGAAGGCGAAATCCTCGATCTGGGCGCTGAAGCCAAGATCGTCGAGAAGTCGGGTGCATGGTACAGCTACAACGGCGAACGTATCGGTCAGGGCAAGGACAACGCCCGTACGTATCTGAGAGAGCATCCGGAGCTGTCGCGCGAGATCGAAAACAAGGTTCGTGCTTCGCTCGGCGTACCGGAACTGCCGCCGGCCAGCGCGGCTCCTTCGGTGGCTGCCCAGGCTGCTGAAGAGTAATCAAGTTGTAGGGTAAAAGGCAGAATCAGTCGTGTATTGATTCTGCCTTTTTCTTTCATTTTCTTTCAAGTCAGTGTGGTTTGTGGTTACTTCGCGTGAGAGAGCCCGCGCTGCAGTTTGAAGGTGCAATGGAGCGTTGAAGCCGGAAGACGCCATTTATTGATTCGGCCCGAAAAACGGTTCATTTTTCGGGTCGCTGATCTCCCCTCTACCTCTGGAAGAGGGCCGGGGTGAGGGATCGGCCCAGCATATTCTCGGGCCGGATCTATGACAACGGCATGATCCCGGCAAGGTGTTCTTGATATTTGGCCGGCACGAGCGGATCGCGAGCCGCTGGGGCCGGAAATATCCAAGGTTTTTGGCTTGTTCGTGCTTGCATTGCAATGCATTTGCAGTGACAGTACCTGCAATCCGATAAACCGGTGCAATCGTCATTCTGATCCATCATGGCAAAGCCTCAAATGAGCCTGAAAGCGCGGGCTCTGAAGTATCTGTCCTCCCGCGAGCACAGCCGTCTCGAACTGGGACGCAAGCTGTCCCGCTATGCGCAGGAGGGCGACGATGTCGAAGCCTTGCTCGACTGGCTCGAAGCCTCCAGATTCCTCTCCCAATCCCGTTTTTCCGAATCCCTGGTTCACCGCCGCGCATCCCGCTTCGGCAATTCCCGCATCCTCCTGGAACTGCAAAGCCATGGGATCGAGGGCGAAGCGCTGAGCGAGATCAAGTCCAATCTTGCGCAGGATGAAGCGTCTCGTGCGAAAGACGTCTGGTCCAGGCGTTTCCGCCAGCCGCCCGCCGATGCGGCGGAACGCGCAAAGCAGATGCGCTTTCTGCAGCAGCGCGGCTTTTCCCATTCAGCCATACAGGCCGCCATGCGCGCAGCCGAAGCCGAGGCCGACGAGGAATAAGCGCTCGCTGCAATGCCGCATCGCGCATGGAGCGGGTTATAGACAAAACAGAGCTCTTGATATTCGCTTGGTGAATGCCTTAGGCAGGCGCGCCGCTAAAGTGCGGTGATTTATTGATAACTCCGCCTAACTTTCAGTTCTGCAATTTCAGGTTGGCTATGTACTCTGGACCTGTGCTACACTTTCGGGGTTTTTGCAGCGCCGCATGAGCGGCTGCTGCCGTAGAAGCTGCGGCAGCGACACGCAAATGCGGCATATTTTGGCCGCTTCACAGGCATTGGTTGTTATGCCCTTATCTCCGCCGTCATCACGCCGTGCCCTGAGGCACACCCGCGCAATCCAAGTCCAAGCGTTCGCACGCGATGACGGGTTGTGGGACATTGAGGCGCGCATCACCGATACAAAAACCCGTGACAGCAAGCTGGCATCCGGTGTACGCCCGGCCGGCGACCCCATCCATGATCTCTGGCTGCGCCTGACCATCGACCTGCAGCTCAATGTCGTTGCCGCCGAAGCCGCATCCGACGCCGTGCCTTATCCGGGTCATTGCGATACCATCGGCCCCGACTACGGCAAGCTGGTCGGACTCAACCTGCTCAAGGGCTTTCGTGACGGCGTCAAGCAGCGCATGGCGGGCATCCAGGGCTGCACGCATCTGACCGAACTCGCGCAAGTCCTGCCGACCGCGGCGATCCAGGCCTTTGCCGGCGATGTCATCGACACCCGCGACGGCGACCGCGGCGACGATCAGCAGCACAAACCATTTCAACTCGACCGCTGCCATGCCTTGCGCACCGACGGCGCGGCGGTCGCACGATTCTATCCGCGCTGGGCGGTAAAGTCGGAAGCCTCAACCGAACCCAGCTAATCCACCAGTTTCAATTTTTTACTAAGCGTCTGAAGGGAAGCTCGCATGAAAATCCATGAGTATCAGGGCAAAGAAATCCTCCGCAAGTACGGAGTGACGGTTCCGCGCGGTATCCCGTGCTTTTCCGTTGAAGAAGCGGTCAAGGCGGCCGAAACCCTGGGAGGCCCGGTGTGGGTCGTCAAGGCACAAATCCATGCGGGTGGCCGCGGCAAGGGCGGCGGCGTCAAGGTTGCCAAGTCGCTCGACCAGGTCAAGGAATACGCTGACGCCATCATGGGCATGCAGCTCGTCACTCACCAGACCGGCCCGGAAGGCCAGAAGGTGCGCCGCCTGCTGATCGAAGAAGGCGCCGACATCAAGAAGGAACTCTATGTTTCCATGGTGACTGACCGTGTCAGCCAGCGCGTCGTCCTGATGGCGTCGAGCGAAGGCGGCATGGACATCGAGGAAGTCGCCGAGAAGCATCCTGAACTCATTCACAAGGTCGTGATCGACCCGGCAACCGGCCTGACCGATGCCGACGCAGATTCCATCGCCGCCAAGATCGGCGTGCCCGCCGGCTCCATCGCCGATGCGCGCAAGCAGCTGCAGGGCCTCTACAAGGCTTACTGGGAAACAGACTCTTCCCTGGCCGAAATCAACCCGCTGATCCTGACCGGCGACGGCAAGGTCATCGCCCTGGACGCCAAATTCAACTTCGACTCCAACGCGCTGTTCCGCCAGCCCGAGATCGTCGCCATGCGCGACCTCGACGAAGAAGATCCCGCTGAAGTCGAAGCTTCCAAGTTCGACCTCGCCTACATCTCCCTCGACGGCAACATCGGCTGCCTGGTCAACGGCGCCGGCCTGGCCATGGCCACCATGGACACCATCAAGCTGTTCGGCGGCGAGCCGGCCAACTTCCTCGACGTCGGCGGCGGCGCGACAGCGGAGAAGGTCACCGAAGCCTTCAAGATCATGCTGAAGAACCCCGGCCTGAAAGCCATCCTGGTCAACATCTTCGGCGGCATCATGCGCTGCGACGTGATCGCCGAAGGCGTGATCACCGCATCCAAGGCCGTTTCCCTCAAGGTGCCGCTCGTCGTGCGCATGAAGGGCACCAACGAAGACCTGGGCAAGAAGATGCTGGCCGAATCCGGCCTGCCGATCATCTCGGCCGACACCATGGAAGAAGCCGCGCAGAAAGTCGTCGCCGCGGCCAACGGTAAATAATCGAGGGAAGAAATATGTCGATTCTGATCAATAAAGACACCAAAGTCATCACGCAAGGCATCACCGGCAAGACCGGCCAGTTCCACACCCGCATGTGCCGCGACTACGCGAACGGCAAGAACGCGTTCGTCGCCGGCGTGAATCCGAAGAAAGCCGGCGAAGACTTCGAAGGCATTCCGATTTTCGCCAACGTCAAGGACGCCAAGGAAAAGACCGGCGCCACCGTTTCCGTGATCTACGTTCCGCCGGCAGGCGCGGCAGCCGCGATCTGGGAAGCCGTCGAAGCCGAACTCGAACTGGCCATCTGCATCACCGAAGGCATTCCGGTTCGCGACATGCTCGCGCTGAAGGACCGCATGGCCAAGGCCGGCAGCAAGACCCTGCTGCTCGGACCGAACTGCCCCGGCCTGATCACACCCGACGAAATCAAGATCGGCATCATGCCCGGCCACATCCACAAGAAAGGCCGCATCGGTGTCGTTTCCCGTTCCGGCACGCTGACCTATGAAGCCGTCGGCCAGCTGACCGCACTCGGCCTGGGCCAGTCTTCCGCAGTCGGCATCGGCGGCGACCCGATCAACGGTCTGAAGCACATCGACATCATGAAGGCATTCAACGACGATCCCGAGACCGATGCGGTCATCATGATCGGCGAGATCGGCGGTCCGGATGAAGCCAATGCGGCACGTTGGGTCAAGGACAACATGAAGAAGCCGGTCATCGGCTTCATCGCCGGCGTTACCGCGCCTCCGGGCAAGCGCATGGGCCATGCCGGCGCGCTGATCTCCGGCGGCGACGATACCGCGCAAGCCAAGCTGGACATCATGGAAGAGTGCGGCATCAAGGCCACTAAGAATCCGTCGGAAATGGCGCGGCTGCTGAAGGCGGCGCTGTAATCGACACTGCTGCGGCCCCGGCCGCTGCAAGGATAACGGGGAGCGTTCGCGCTCCCCGTTTTTTTCATGGCAACACTCTATCGAGTCGGAAGACTGCGTTATACCAATCCCAAGGCGTAACGTGACAGATGAGAACGATGGATTTTTTCGTCTGGCAAGGCCGGGGTTGCAGATCAGGAGTCCATGGTGGTGCTATGGATGACGAGCACAACGCAGGCAGGCGGAAAAAGACGCGATCTCATGGCATGTTATGCCTCGGGCTTGGTATTAGCCGACGACTTTTCTCTTGCCAATTTGAAAATAGATGCCCGGCGTGGACGTATAATCACTCCCATGTCTCCCAAACCCAAGCTCGAGTTCGCCGCCAGGACGGATGCCGGCATGGTGCGCGCTCACAACGAAGACGCCATCCATGCCAGTCCGGAGCATGCGTTCGCCGTTCTGGCCGACGGCATGGGAGGCTATAACGCCGGCGAAGTGGCCAGCGCGATGGCGGTCGATACGGTTCGCCTGCGCCTGCAGGCCGACCTGCCGAAGCTGTCCGAACGGCGCCGGGACACGCAGGTGCTCCAGTTGCTGAACGCCTCGGTGCATGACGCCAACAAGGCCATTCTCGCCGCTGCCGAAGCCGACCCCGCGTGTCACGGCATGGGCACCACCATCGTGGCCGCCGTCTTCGACGAAGACCGGCTCACGCTGGCGCACGTCGGCGACTCGCGCGCGTACAGGCTGCGCGGCGAAGAACTTGTCCAGATCACAAAAGACCATTCCCTGGTGCAGGAGCAGATCGATGCCGGTCTTGTCGATCCCGAGTCGGCCGCTTATGCCTTGCATCGCAATCTCGTGACCCGGGCAGTGGGCGTCGACCCCGAGATGGATGTCGAGCTGCATGTGCATGCCGTCGAGGAAGGCGATCTCTACCTGTTATGTTCCGACGGCTTGTCGGACATGCTGGACGCCGGTAGCATGAAAGGCATTTTGCAGGAACATCGCGCCTCGCTTGATACGGCCTGCGAGATGCTGGTTGCGCAGGCGAACGCACAGGGCGGTCATGACAACATTTCAGTGGTCCTGATCCAGGTGAGTGCACTCTCTTCCCAGCCGGGCGGGGTGCTGAGCCGTGTCCTCAAGTGGATCAGCTGAGCATCGGCGGACATCCGGCATACATCGCAGCAGGGAGCAGCGTGGCAAAAATCATCGTGTCTTCGGGAACAAAGGTGCTCAGGGAGCTTGAGCTCGGCAAGGAGCGCATGACCATCGGACGCGCCCCGCACAACGACCTGGTGCTGGACGACCTTGCCATCAGCGCAATGCATGCCAGGATCGTGCTCCACCCCGACGGACTCTATATCGAGGATCTCAACAGCACCAACGGCACCCAGATCAACGGCCAGCCGTTCAAGAAACATTTCCTGCAGCATGACGATGTCGTCATGCTCGCGCATTACCGGCTGCATTTCATGTCAGACGGGACAACCTCATCCCAAGTCAAACCGCCGAAAACGGCAGGAGCGCGTCTGCACTTGCTGAACGGGCCGACGCCTGGCAAGGAAGTGGTGCTCAGGGAAGCGCTCACCACGGTCGGGCGGCCCGGCATAGGCGTGGCTGCTCTCGTCTGCGAGGACGGCGCTTACCGGCTGGTGCATGTGGAAGGGAAAATCCGGCCGCTGGTCAACGGCGCCTCGATGGAGGGCGAGAGCTGCGGGATCGCCGACGGCGATGTGCTGGACATCGCCGGCGTCGAGATGAAATTCAGCTGCGGCTGAACGGATTCAAGGGGAAGGCGCCGCGTTCCAGTCGCCCGACTTGCCGCCGCGCTTGGATTGCAGTTGCACATCGGTCATGCACATGCCGCGATCGACCGCCTTGCACATGTCGTAAATGGTCAGCAGCCCGACCTGCACCGCCGTCAGCGCCTCCATCTCCACGCCGGTCTTGCCATAAGTCTCCACCTGGGCGGTGCAGAGAATCGATGACGAGGCTTCGTCCGCCTCGAAATCGACATTCACCCGGGTCAGCGCGAGCGGATGGCAGAGAGGAATCAGGTCGCTGGTTTTCTTGGCGCCCATGATCGCTGCAATTCTCGCAATGCCCAGCACATCTCCCTTTTTTGCCGTCCCGGACAGCACGATGGCCAGCGTTTCCGGCAGCATGCGGATTCTTCCGCTCGCCACGGCGACGCGATGCGTTTCATCCTTTGCGCCGACGTCCACCATGCGGGCCTGGCCGGCTGCGTCGAAATGGGTCAGGCCGCCATCGGCGCTTCCTGCCGGTGTGTGTTCTTTTGTGTCCATAAGTAACAAACTTGAATGCGTGGTACGCAGGTTTGAGGTCGCGGTATCATAGCATCGTGAAATCCAAACTCCTCTCCCGTCACCGCGTATCCGCCATGCTGCTCACGGCGGTCATGGCCACGAGTGCCGTCGTGCAACCCTTGCCGGGCCATGCGCAGAACCTGCCAAGCCTCGGCGACACCGAGCGCGAATCGCTGTCGCCGCAGATGGAACGCAGGCTCGGCGAACAGATCATGCGCGACATCCAGCGCGACCGCGACTATCTCGATGACGAGCCCGTCCTCGAATATCTCAACAACTTCGGTTCCAGCCTCGTGGTTGCGCATCCTGAGGCGAGAGGAGAGGCAGGCTACGATTTCTTTTTCTTCCCGGTGCGCGATCCCATGCTCAATGCCTTCGCCTTGCCGGGCGGCTTCATCGGCGTGCATTCCGCGCTGGTGCTTGCGGCGCAGAACGAGTCCGAGCTGGCGTCGGTGCTGGCGCACGAGATCGGCCATGTCTCCCAGCGCCATATCGCCCGCATGCTCGGGCGGCAAAAGCAGGATTCCCTGATTCCGCTCGCCGCCGCCTTGCTGGCCGCGCTGGCGGTGCGCGGCAGCCCGGATACGTCCGCCGCGCTGCTGATGGGCGGGCAGGGCATGGCCTTGCAGCGCCAGCTCAATTTCAGCCGCGACGCCGAGCGCGAAGCCGACCGCATCGGCCTGCAGATCCTGCGCGAAGCCGGGTATGACACCTCGGGCATGATTTCCTTCTTTGCAAGAATGCAAAACGCGACGCGCTCGTATTCCGATTCGGCGCCGGCCTATCTGCGTTCGCATCCGATGACCACCGAGCGGATCGCCGACATCCAGGCCCGCACCCGCGATCTCCGTTACAAGCAGCGCGCCGACAGCATCGATTTCCACCTGGCGCGGGCCCGGATACGGGTGCTGCAGGACCCTTCGGCGCAAGGCCTGCGGGAGGCCTCGATCGCATTCGACAACCAGCTGCAGCAGAAAGCCAGGGCGCCGGTCATGGCCGCCAAGTACGGCCAGGCCTTCATCGCGCTGCGCCAGGGCAATGCCGCCAAGGCGCAAACCCTGCTGCAGGAATCGCTTGCCGCCGCCAACGGTGCTTCGTCGCCGGTGCAGAGTTCCCTGTTCGCAAGCCTGGCCATCGATATCAAGCTGGCGGCCGACGATGCCGCCGGCGCCGTGAAGGAAGCCGATGCCGCCAGAACGAAGTTCCCGGTGTCGCGCGGCATCGCCCGGCAGTATGCGGAGACCCTGATCCGGGTCGGACGGCATGACGAGGCGATCAATTACCTGCGCGACCAGGCGCAGCTGTACCGGCAGGACGCCAAGCTGCAGGACCTGCTGGCGCGCGCCTATGCAGCCCAGGGCAAGCAGGCGCTGCAGCATCTGGCGCTGGCCGAAGCCTACGCGATCAACGGCAGCATGCCGGCCGCGATCGATCAGCTGGGCATCGCGCGCCGCGCGGGCGACGCCTCCTTTTATGATCAGGCGGTGATCGATGCGCGCGAGCGCGAATTCAAGGCGCGCTGGATGGACGAGATGAAGGAAGGGCAGCGCGAGCGCTAGCCGGTTGCGGCGGAGGCTCCAAGGTCACAAGGTCCCGAGGTCACAGGGTCCAGACCAGGCCTGCCAAGTCTGGCTCAGGCCTTTTTCTCTTCGCCCCGCGGCTGCGGTTCGGCCACGAAACCGAATCTTTCGGCAAGCCGGGCGCGCTTGATGAACGACACCGGCAATTCCCGGCCTCGGTATTCGAAGAACAGCCTGCCTTCTTCACGCGACGCCAGCCATGCAAGCAGCGCATCGTCATCGACCGGCGCGCCGTTCATGCGCAGCTGCGGCAGGCATTGCGCCATGTCGCGGTCGTCGATGATGCCGACCTTGCCGCCGCCCTCAAACACCAGCAGGCCGCCGTCGGTCAGCCACGCGGCCTCGGGTGCCGGCCAGGCTTCTCCGGTATGCGCCACCAGACCCTGTGCCGGGTCGGTGCGCACGATGTAGGGGGCGGCCTCGAGATTCACATAGACGCGCTGAGGCCCGTTCTGGAAATACCAGCGGCCCTGTTCATCATGCGTATAGTTGCGGTTGATGAAGCCGAGCAGGGCGGCATTGGCAATCTTGTCGCCGGGCTGCTTGTGCGCCTGGGCGCGCTCGTCGCGCATGCGCCAGACGCCGCGCGCATCCAGTCCCAGCCAGCCGTAGCAGTGGGGCACGTTAGGCCACTTGGCCATCGCTTGCTTGACGATATCATCCATTGAAATCCTTTCGATTCAGCCCGACGCCTGCAGAAACGCCGTGATGCGCTGCGGCAGCCAGTGCAGCCTGCCCGGCGGACCGCCGACCGCAAAGCCGACATGGCCGCCCTGTTCAGGGTACTCCAGCGTGACGCAGGGCGCCGCGCTTGCCGGCAAATGCCGCGCCGGCAGGAAGGGGTCGTTCCTTGCATTGAGCACCAGGGTGGGCACGGTAATATCATCTAGGATGTGCCGGGCACTCGCGCGGTTCCAGTAATCGTCGGTATCGCGGTAGCCATGCAGCGGCGCGGTAACGATATTGTCGAATTCATAGAGGTTGCGCGCGCCCAGCATCCTGTCGCGGTCGAACAGGCCGGGAAACTGGCTCAGCTTGTGCAGGCATTTCGGCTTCAGCGTCTGCAGGAACACGCGCGTATAGATCATGTTCACGCCCTTCGACAGCGCGGCACCTCCGCCGGCCAGATCCAGCGGCGCGGAAATCGCACAGGCGGCATCGACGAAATCGGCCTGGTGCTGCGACTCGCCCAGCCAGCGCAGCAGCGCATTGCCGCCCAGCGAAACGCCGGCCGCATAGAATTTCGCATCGGCATGCTTCCGGCGGCGCAGCGCATGCAGCCTGCGGATGATCCAGTCCACCTCGCCGGCATCGCCGGAGTGATAGAAGCGCGGCGCATGATTCGGCTCGCCCGAGCAGCCGCGGAAATGCGGCACCGCGCCCGACCAGCCGAGCGACTGCAGGTGCGCCATCAGCGAGCGCGCATAGTGGCTGTCGGACGAGCCTTCGAGCCCATGGAACAGCACGACGAAAGGCTGCTCCGGACGGCCGTCCACGAAATCAATGTCGATGAAGTCGCCGTCCGGCGTCGGCCAGCGCTCGCGGCGGTAGGCGACCACTGGCTTGGCCGCGCAGGTCGCCGGATAAATGGTCTGCAGATGGCCGCCCGGCAGCCAGGAGGGAGCAAGGTACTTCATTGCCGGCAGGGATCAATGCAGCAGGGCGGCGACCGAAACGTCCGGCGGTGCTTCGCCCGGCACGACCGATGCATGATGCGTGGCAAGCCGCCAGCCGGCATGGGTCTTCACGTAGACATTGGTGGCGAGGATGTGGATGTCCTGCTGGCGCGACACGGTGCGGTGCACTTCCTCGATGATGTTGTGCACCGAAGTCATCATGTTCTGGGTGATATGCCGCTGCACCGGGCGGATCTGCACGCCGCCCTGTTCGAAGATCGACTCCCAGGCCGCGCGGATTGCCGCATGGCCGACCAGGCGGGGGGCGCCCGGATGAATGCAGACGATGTTTTCCTCGTCGGCCCAGAGCGCCATCACGGCATCGACATCGGCGCGGCTGATCGCTTCATAGAAGGCGGCTTCCGTTTCTTCGGGTGTTTCCAGGAATTTACTGTGTATGGGCATGGCAGGTCTTTGTCCTTTCCGGGCGGAACGATGTCCGACGAATAAGGGACGAACGGTAACGCCAAAGACAAACAGTATAGTGCAATGAAAAGCGGAGAACAGCGCGGACGGGAGCGCTTGTGGCTTGCAGAAAGGAAGGCGCCGGCCGGTTCAGGCCGGCCGCCGCCCGGACGGCGCCAGATCAGTGACCCTTGACCACTGCCCCTTCCTTCAGGCGGTACACCGTGCCGCAATACGGGCACTTGCCGGTGTGGTGATGGTCCAGCGGAATGTATACGCGCGGATGCGTCGACCAGATCGGCATGGCCGGATTCGGGCAGTAGGCCGGGAGGTCGCTGCCGTCGAGTTCGACGTAACTCATGTTCTGCTTCTGTGATTCTTGGCTCATGGATGTGCTTGCTTTGTTTGCGTGATTGCGTAAAGGGTTGATCAGACCAGCGTCAGCCAGTGCTCGTATTGCGGCGCCTTGCCGGCGACCACGTCGAAGAACAGCGACTGCAGCTTCTCGGTGATCGGGCCGCGCTTGCCTTCGCCGATCTGGCGGTTGTCGAGCTCGCGGATCGGCGTCACTTCGGCCGCGGTGCCGGTGAAGAAGGCTTCGTCGCAGCAGTACATCTCGTCGCGCGTGATGCGCTTTTCGATGACTTCGATGCCGAGGTCGCGCGCCATGGTCAGCACCGCATCGCGCGTGATGCCGTCGAGGCAGGAGGCGAGATCGGGCGTGTACAGCTTGCCGTTCTTGATCATGAAGACGTTTTCGCCCGAGCCCTCGGACACGTAGCCTTCGGTGTCGAGCAGCAGCGCCTCGTCATAGCCGTCGGCCAGCGCTTCCTGGTTGGCGAGGATGGAGTTGATGTAGTAGCCGCAGGCCTTGGCGCGCACCAGCGACACGTTGACGTGATGGCGGGTGAAGGACGAGGTCTTGACGCGGATGCCCTTGGACATGCCGTCTTCGCCGAGATAGGCGCCCCACGGCCAGGCGGCGACGGCGACGTGGATGGTGTTGCCCTTGGCGGACACGCCGAGCTTTTCCGAGCCGATCCATACCAGCGGACGGATATAGCAGGATTCGAGCTTGTTCTCGCGCACCACCTGGCGCTGCGCTTCCATCAGGGTTTCCATGTCGAACGGAATCTTCATCTGGAAGATCTTGGCCGAGTTGAACAGGCGCTGGGTATGCTCCTTCAGGCGGAAGATCGCGGTGCCCTTGTCGGTCTTGTAGGCCCTGACGCCCTCGAAGACGCCCATGCCGTAGTGCAGCGTGTGCGTCAGGACGTGAATGGTGGCATCGCGCCAGTCGATGAGTTCGCCGTCTTTCCAGATTTTCCCGTCGCGGTCGGCCATTGACATGTGAGCTCTCCAAAGAATTGTGACAAAACCTCGATTTTAGCCGATCCCAACGAGCGGGAAAATTCATCTGTAGAATGTCGCTTCCGGCAATTTCATTGCTTTCCTGCCTCGTGGCGGTCCGCAGCCCGCATGGGCGGCAACGGCTGTCGCCAACCAGCGAGCATTGCAAGGTTCTCGGCATTGCAAGGTTCGCAACCCCAGGAATATGAACAAACCAACAGCGCATATCGAGCATGCCGCTTCCGCCGATGTGGAAAAGCAGGCATTTCGCGAAGCCGTAAAGGCATCCGCCGGCACCATGCTGGGCATTTTCGCCTGGGGCCTAGTGACCGGCATGGCCATGGTCAAGAGCGGACTGACCTTGTGGCAGGCGCTGGGCATGACCTTCCTCGTGTTCGCGGGCTCGGCGCAGCTGGCGGCGCTGCCGCTGATTGCGGCCGACGTGCCGCTCTGGGTCATCTTCGTGACGGCGCTGGTCGTTAACCTGCGCTTCGTCATCTTTTCGGCGGCGCTGGCACCGCATTTCGCCCATCTTCCATGGCATCGCCGCCTGTGGCATGCCTATTTCACCGCCGATCTGACGATGGGCATTTTCCCGCTGCGGTTTTCGGCCAGTACCGTCAATGAGCCGGCGGGAAAGGTCGGCTACTTCAACGGCATCGCCTATCCCAACTGGTTCGCATGGCAGGGCGGCTCGGTGCTGGGTATTCTCCTGGCGAGCCAGATCCCGCAGAGCTGGGGCATCGGTTTTGCCGGAACACTGGCGCTCCTGGCCATCATGATCCCGCTGACCGCCAACCTCGCGGCCCTGGCCGGCGTCGTGGTGGCGGGCGCAACCGCAGTACTGGCCGCGGGGCTGCCGTACCGGCTCGGGCTGCTGCTTGCCGTCATTCTCGGCATGGCGGCAGCGATGGCCTTCGATGCAATCTTCGACAGGAAAAAGGCAAGGACAAGTGAAAACACGAAGGGCGCCGCATGAGCGACATTGAAATCTGGATGGCCATCGGCCTGCTCCTGCTGGCCACGCTCATCACCCGCGGATCGTTCTTCCTGCTGGGCCATGCGGTCAAGCTGCCGCCCAAGGTGCAGCATGCGCTGCGCTATGCGCCGGCCGCCGCGCTCGCGGCCATCGTCATGCCGGACCTGGTGACCATGAACGGCGCGGTGCAATTGCACTGGATGAACCCGAAGCTCATGGCCGGCCTGGGCGCAACCGTTTTCTTTCTGGCCACGCGCCACCTGCTCGGCACCATCATCGTCGGCATGGGTCTCTACACTTTGCTCCGCGTCATCATCTGAGCTGAAAACGGTTCCTGGCCAGGAGCGGTGGGGTAGAATAGCGGCTTTTCCATTCTTTCAATAATTGTCTGCCCGCCATGCAATTCAACCGTCTGAGCGACCTCACCGCAAGCAACCAACTTCAAGGCAAACGCGTATTCATCCGCGCCGACCTCAACGTACCGCAGGACGACGCCGGCAACATTACTGAAGATACCCGCATCCGTGCTTCCGTCCCCGCAATCCAGCAGGCGCTGCAGGCCGGCGCCGCAGTGATGGTGACTTCCCACCTCGGACGTCCGACCGAGGGTGAATTCAAGCCGGAAGACTCGCTTGCGCCTATCGCGAAGCGCCTGTCCGAACTGCTCGGCAAGCCGGTCGAACTGAAGCAGAACTGGGTCGACGGCGTCGATGTCGCGCCGGGCCAGGTCGTGCTCCTGGAAAACTGCCGCGTCAACAAGGGCGAGAAAAAGAACAGCGACGAACTCGCGCAGAAGATGGCCAAGCTGTGCGACGTCTACGTCAATGATGCATTCGGCACCGCGCACCGCGCCGAAGCGACCACGCACGGCATCGCCAAGTTCGCGCCGGTCGCCTGCGCCGGCCCGCTGCTGGCCGCCGAACTCGACGCGCTGGGCAAGGCGCTCGGCCAGCCGGCGCGTCCGCTGGTGGCCATCGTCGCCGGCTCCAAGGTATCCACCAAGCTGACCATCCTGAAAACGCTGGCCGACAAGGTCGACAACCTGATCGTCGGCGGCGGCATCGCCAACACCTTCATGCTGGCTTCCGGCCTGAAGATCGGCAAGTCGCTGGTCGAAGCCGATCTCGTTGACGAAGCCAAATCCATCATCGACATGCTGGCCAAGCGCGGCGCCTCGGTGCCGATCCCGGTCGACGTGGTATGCGCGAAGGAGTTTTCCCCGACGGCGGCAGCCACCGTCAAGGATGTCAAGGACGTGACCGACGACGACATGATCCTCGACATCGGCCCGAAGACGGCGGCCCAGCTGGCGCAGCAGATCGCCCAGGCCGGCACCATCGTCTGGAACGGCCCGGTCGGCGTGTTCGAGTTCGACCAGTTCGCCGAAGGCACCAAGACGCTGGCCACGGCAATCGCCGAATCCAAGGGCTTCTCGATCGCAGGCGGCGGCGACACGCTGGCAGCGATCGCGAAGTACAACATCGCCGACAAGGTCGGCTACATCTCGACCGGCGGCGGCGCCTTCCTCGAATTCCTGGAAGGCAAGACCCTGCCCGCAGTCGACATCCTGCTGCAGCGGGCGAAGTAAGCAGGAGCCGATGCGGCGCATCCGGCTTCCGGTGCGCCGCATGCTTTTGCTGCTTCACCCCCTCTGCTGCATCTGCCGCATCTGCCGCATCCGCCGTTTTTGTTGATCCGCTGCCGCTCCTCGAGGTTTTCACATGTTCAGAGCCACCAAAATCGTTGCCACCATCGGACCTGCTTCCAGCAGCCCGGAAGTTCTCAGCCGCATGATCAAGGCCGGCGTCAATGTGGTGCGCCTCAATTTTTCGCACGGCAAGGCGCAGGATCACATCGACCGCGCCGACATGATCCGCAAGGTCGCTGCCGAATGCGGCCGCGAGATCGCCATCATGGCGGACCTGCAGGGGCCTAAGATCCGTATCGGCAAGTTCGAGCAGGGCAAGATCTTTCTCGAAAACGGCAGCAAGTTTATCCTGGATGCCGACTGCGAGCTGGGCAACCAGGCGCAGGTCGGGCTCGACTACAAGGAACTGCCGCGCGACCTGAAGCCGGCCGACGTGCTGCTGCTCAACGACGGCCTGATCGTGCTGGTGGTCGACCGCATCGTCGGCAGCGCCATCCATACCACCGTCAGGATCGGCGGCGAACTGTCCAACAACAAGGGCATCAACCGCCTCGGCGGCGGCCTGTCGGCGCCGGCGCTGACCGCCAAGGACATGGAAGACATCAAGACCGCGATGAGCTTCCAGGCCGATTACATCGCCGTGTCCTTTCCCAAGAGCGCCACCGACATGATCATGGCGCGCCAGCTGGCCAACATCGCCGGCGAGGGAAGCCGCCACAAGCCGCAGATGATCGCCAAGATCGAGCGCGCCGAAGCCATTCCGGTGCTGCAGCAGATTCTCGACGCCTCCGACGGCATCATGGTCGCCCGCGGCGACCTGGCGGTCGAAGTCGGCAATGCGGCCGTGCCGGCGCTGCAAAAGCGCATGATCAAGATGGCGCGCGCCTCGAACAAGCTCACCATCACCGCCACGCAGATGATGGAATCGATGATCGTCAACGCGGTGCCGACGCGCGCGGAAGTGTCCGACGTCGCCAACGCGGTGCTCGACGGCACCGATGCCGTGATGACTTCGGCCGAAACCGCGGCCGGCAAGTATCCGGTAGAAACCGTCGAGATCATGGCCGCCGTCTGCCAGGAAGCCGAGAAATCCGATGCCGTCAAGCTCGACGCCGATTTCCTCAATGCCACATTTACCCGCATCGACCAGTCCATTGCGTACGGTGCGCTGTTTACCGCATATCACTTGCGCGTCAAAGCCATCGCAGCCCTGACCGAATCCGGTTCGACTGCGCTCTGGATGAGCCGCCACAATATCGATATCCCGATCTTCGCGATCACGCCCATCCTCGCGACGCAGCGCAAAGCCGCGCTGTACCGCAACGTCACCACTTTTGAACTGGCGCATTCCACCGACAGGGAAGCCGTGCTGAAAGGCGCGCAGGATTTGCTTCTTGCCAAAGGTGTAGTTCAAAAAGGTGACATGATAGTTCTGACCTGGGGAGAACCGATGGGCCAAGTCGGGGGTACCAATGCCTTGAAGATCATGAAGATCGGCGAATACTAATTTCATTGTCTGGAGAACATCATGCCTCTCGTATCCATGCGTCAACTGCTCGACCACGCCGCCGAAAACGGCTACGGTCTGCCCGCATTCAACGTCAACAACCTGGAGCAGGTCACTGCGATCATGGAAGCCGCGAACGAAGTCAACGCGCCGGTGATCATGCAGGCCTCCGCAGGCGCCCGCAAGTATGCCGGCGAAGCCTTCCTGCGCCACCTGATCGAAGCCGCGGTCGAAGCCTATCCGCACATTCCCGTCGTCATGCACCAGGATCACGGCCAGTCGCCGGCGGTCTGCATGGCCGCGATCAAGTCCGGCTTCACCTCGGTGATGATGGACGGCTCGCTGATGGAAGACGGCAAGTCGGTCGCCAGCTACGAATACAACGTCGAAGTGTCCCGCAAGGTGGTCGAGTTCTCGCACGCCATCGGCGTCACCGTCGAGGCCGAACTCGGCGTGCTCGGCTCGCTGGAAACCATGAAGGGCGACAAGGAAGACGGCCACGGCGCGGAAGGCACCATGACCCGCGAACAGCTGCTGACCGACGTCGCCCAGGCAGCCGACTTCGTCAAGCTGACCCAGTGCGACGCGCTCGCGATCGCCATCGGCACCTCGCACGGCGCCTACAAGTTCTCGCGCAAGCCGACCGGCGACATTCTCGCCATCGACCGCATCAAGGAAATCCATGCCCGCATCCCCAACACTCACCTGGTGATGCACGGCTCGTCGTCGGTACCGCAGGAACTGCTGGCCGAAATCCGCCAGTTCGGCGGCGACATGAAGGAAACCTACGGCGTGCCGGTGGAAGAGATTCAGGAAGGCATCAAGCACGGCGTGCGCAAGATCAACATCGACACCGACATCCGCCTGGCGATGACCGGCGCGATCCGCCGTTTCTTCATTGAAAATCCGTCCAAGTTCGACCCGCGCGAATACCTGAAGCCGGCCCGCGAAGCCGCGAAGAAGGTCGTCAAGTCGCGCATGATCGCCTTCGGCTGCGAAGGACAGGCTGCCAAGATCCAGCCGATCCCGCTCGAAAAGATTGCAGAAAAATACAAAAAAGGCGAGTTGGCGCAGATCGTGCAGTAAAATTCGACTCTGGCAATAAACCAACCGGCGGTGTGCAGCGAGCACCCGCCGGTTTAGCTTTTTGAGAACCTTATGAACAGTCTCTACCAATCCACCATCTCGTCGTTGCCTCTCCTGGGCCGCGGCAAAGTACGCGACAACTACGCGGTCGGCGACGACAAGATCCTGATCGTGACCACTGACCGCCTGTCGGCCTTCGACGTCGTGATGAACGAGCCCATTCCCGGCAAGGGCAGGGTGCTGAACCAGATGTCCGACTTCTGGTTCGAAAAGCTCGGCAGCATCGTGCCGAATCACCTGACGGGCATCGCGCCGGAATCGGTGGTGCGGGAAGACGAAGCGGACCAGGTGCGCGGGCGCGCCGTCGTGGCCAAGCGCCTCAAGCCTATCCTCGTCGAAGCTGTGGTGCGCGGCTACATCATCGGCTCGGGCTGGAAGGATTACCAGGCGACCGGCGCCGTCTGCGGCATCGCCTTGCCGCCGGGCCTGAAGCAGGCCGAGAAGCTGGCTGCGCCGATCTTCACGCCGGCGGCCAAGGCCGATCTCGGCGAGCATGACGAGAACATCAGCTTCGAGGAAATGGAAAAGCGCATCGGCAAGGAACTGGCCGGAAAAATCCGCGACGTCAGCATCCGGCTCTACCAGACCGCTGCCGACTATGCGGCCACGCGCGGCATCATCATCGCCGACACCAAGTTCGAATTCGGCCTCGACGACAACGGCACGCTGCACCTGATGGACGAGGTGCTGACCGCCGATTCCTCCCGCTTCTGGCCGGCGGATTCCTATGCGACCGGCATCTCGCCGCCGTCGTTCGACAAGCAGTTCGTGCGCGACTACCTGGAAACCCTCAAGGACTGGAACAAGACCGCGCCGGCGCCCGCCTTGCCGGCCGACGTGATCGAGAAAACCGGCGCGAAGTACCGCGAGGCGCTGGAACGCCTGACTGGTGAAACACTCAAGGATTGAGGACTGAGATGAGCGCAGCTTCCGCAGCGACGCCGGTGGTCGGCGTCATCATGGGTTCGTCCTCCGACTGGGACGTGATGCAGCATGCGGTCGCGATGCTGAAGGAATTCGGCATCCCGCATGAAGCCAGGGTGATTTCCGCGCACCGCATGCCCGACCAGATGTTCGCCTATGCCGAGTCGGCGCGTTCGCGCGGCCTGCGGGCGATCATCGCCGGCGCCGGCGGCGCGGCCCACCTGCCGGGCATGGTGGCCGCCAAGACCATCGTGCCGGTGCTCGGCGTGCCGGTGCCGTCGAAATACCTGCGTGGCGAAGACTCGCTGCTGTCCATCGTGCAGATGCCCAAGGGCATTCCCGTGTCGACCTTCGCCATCGGCGAAGCAGGGGCTGCCAATGCGGCGCTGACCGCGGTCGCGATACTCGCGGCCACCGATGATCAACTGGCCGAGCGCCTGCAGGCATTCCGTGCCCGCCAGACGCAGGCCGCACTCGATATGACTTTGCCGGCATGAGCGACAAGTTTCAACCTTTGCTGCCCTCCGCAACCCCGGCCACCTGGCTGGGCGTGATGGGCGGCGGCCAGCTCGGACGCATGTTCGTCCATGCGGCGCAGATGATGGGTTTCAAGGTGGCCGTGCTGGAACCGGCGCGCGATTGCCCGGCAGGCCATGCCGCCGACCACCTGCTGTGCGCCGGCTATGACGACGAGGCCGCGCTGGACGAACTGGCGCTGCAATGCAGGGCCGTCACCACGGAATTCGAAAACGTGCCGGCGCAAAGCCTGGCCTTCCTCGCCGACCGCACCTTCGTCGCGCCGTCGGCGTCCTGCGTGTCGATTGCCCAGGACCGCATCGAGGAAAAGCGTTTCTTCACCCAGTGCAGCCAGGCGTCCGGCGTATTGCCCGCGCCTTACCAGGTCGTTGCCGGCGAGCAGGACATCGATGCCATTCCGGATGCGCTGTTTCCGGGCATCCTGAAGACCGTGCGCATGGGCTACGACGGCAAGGGCCAGGTCAGGGTCAGGAGCAAGGACGAAGTGCGCCAGGCATTCGCCGCGATGAATGGCGTGACCTGCGTGCTGGAAAAGATGCTGCCCTTGGCCTACGAGGTGTCGGTGCTGACGGCGCGCGGCGCCGACGGCGAATCGGTGGTCTATCCGATCGCTGAGAACGTGCATCGCGACGGCATCCTGTTTACCACCACCGTACCGGGACCTAACGTGTCGGCGGAATCGGCTGCCAGGGCTCAGCATGCGGCGCTCGAAATCATTGCCGCGCTTGGCTATGTCGGCGTGCTGTGCATCGAGTTCTTCGTGCTGCAGGACGGTTCGCTGGTGGTCAATGAAATGGCGCCGCGTCCGCACAACAGCGGCCACTACACCATCGACGCCTGCGTCACCAGCCAGTTCGCGCAGCAGGCGCGTGCGATGGCGATGCTGCCGCTGGGCGACGTGCGCCAGCATTCGCCGGCGGTCATGCTCAACATCCTCGGCGATGTCTGGTTCGAGAACGGCAGCGACCAGCCGCGCGAGCCGGCCTGGGACCGTGTCCTGGCCTTGCCGGGTGCGAACCTGCACCTGTACGGCAAGGACGATCCGCGCCGCGGGCGCAAGATGGGCCACGTCACCTTCGTCGCTCCCACGCTGGAAGCCGCGCAGGACAGCTTCAATGCGGCTTGCCGGATTCTCGGCATCGCGCTTTGAACTTGATCTAGCGATACAGCGATATGGCGCGCCGGCATGCCAACGCAGCGCGCTGAAACAGACTTCGTTTTTCTCATGTCCGAACCCGACCAGAACGTCATTGATGCAGCCGCCCGCCTTCTCGAAGAGGGCAGGCTGGTCGCCTTTCCCACCGAAACCGTGTACGGCCTGGGCGCCGATGCGGAAAACCCGGCGGCGGTGGCCAGCATCTATGCCGCCAAGGGGCGGCCGTCCAATCATCCGGTGATCGTGCATGTCGCGCCGGGAGCCGATATCGGCCATTGGGCGGAGGAGATTCCCGAAGAAGCGCACAAGCTGATCGCCGCCTTCTGGCCGGGACCGCTGACGCTGATTCTCAAGCGTGCCGTCCACATACCGGATGCGGTGTCCGGCGGGCAGGATTCGATCGGCCTGCGCTGTCCTTCCCATCCCGTGGCGCAGGCCCTGCTGCGCGCATTCAAGGGCGGCGGGGGAGGCGTGGCGGCGCCTTCGGCCAACCGCTTCGGCCATGTCAGCCCAACCACCGCCCAGCATGTGCGGGATGAGTTCGGCACCGCGGACGAAGGTCCGCTCGCCTGCGTGCTGGACGGCGGGCAGAGCGACGTCGGCATCGAGTCCACCATCGTCGATCTCTCGCGCATGGCCACCCATGGCCCGGTGCTGCTGCGCCCCGGGCATATCAGCACGGCGCAGATTGCCGATGTCATCGGCGTCGAACCGAGGCAGCCCGATGCGGCCGCGCCGCGCGCATCCGGGACGCTGGAAGCCCACTATGCGCCGCGCACGCCGGTGGCGCTGGTCGAATCGTCAGAGCTCGACTCTGCGGTGCAGCAGTTGAATGCAAACGGAAATCGGGTCGCCCTCATCGCGCACGGCGACGTATCCGGCGTCTCTGTCGCAGAGACCTTTGCGTTGCCGGCTTCGGCCGATGGCTACGCATATGGCCTGTATGCCGCATTGCGCAGCGCCGACCTGGTCGGCGCCGACATCATTCTGGTGCAGGCGCCGCCGCGTGAAGCGGCATGGCAGGGCGTGAACGACAGGCTGCGCCGCGCCGCCCATGATTCCAAGGGCGTGCTCGAGCGCCTGCTCGACACCCGGTAAATTCTTGCAAACTCACGGCCCGGTGGAAGTGAATTTCCCGCCGTGAAACACCAGTGCCGGCTGCGGCGTCACGTCGCAGCGCTCCACCTCGCCGACGAAGATCACATGGTCGCCTTCCGGATAGCGGCTGCGGTTATGGCATTCGAACCAGGCCGATACGCCCTTGAGAATGGGCAGGCCGGTATAGGACAGCTCGAAATCCACGCCCTCGAAACGATTGTCGATGCGCATCGCGAAGCGCTCGGCCAGCATCGCCTGGTCGCCGGACAGGATATTGATGACGTAATGCGAATTGCCGCTGAACACCGGCATGCTGCTCGCGCCCTGAGCAAGGCTCCAGAGCACCAGCGGCGGATCGAGGGAAACGGAATTGAAGGAGCTGGCGGTCAGGCCGACGAAGGTGCCGTCGGCCAGTCGTGTCGTGATCACGGTGACGCCGGTGGCGAACTGCGACAGCGCCCGGCGGAAATGCGTTGAATCGAATGCCGGCGGCTCCGCGCCGGGGAATGAATTAGACATCGGGAATCCAGGAAATTTTGTTCATTATGCCGAAAAAGCCTCGGTCATGCGGCTGCCCGGACCCGCGACCGTGAGAGTTACCGTCGGCGTATCGACCTGGCTTCGGGCGCCGGCGGACGCAGCAGCTCCTGGAAGAGCGCGGGCATCCAGGGCCGGGCCGCCAGCAGGAAGCTGAGCGAAAAACGCTCTTCATACGGCAGGCGCGTATCTTCCTGATGCTGCTGCGCAAAGTCGCGCGCCAGCTGGTTCATCCGGTCGAGCAGGGCGGCGATCGAGCGTTTGGACAGCATTACGTTGACCAGCCGCAGCGCTTCATGGTCGCCGTCGAACTGCGACGCCAGGAAATCGCTGTAGGCCTGCTCCCGAAAGAAGGTCTGGATCGGGCCGTTGGGAATCCAGCGGAAGGTGCGCGACACCAGCAGCTTGACCCGATTGTTGGGCAGCAGTTCTAGAAAGCCGATGCGGTCCAGCCGCACCAGGTGCTTGACGACTTCGGCTTCGCTCAGGGTGTAGGTCTGGACGATCTGTTCGACCGTCAGCTGGTTCAGCACCGAGACGGCCACCGCGAACAGCCGGGTATCGCCGATGATTTCCTTTTCCTGCGCATGGCTGAGCTCGGAAATCAGCCGTGATTCGTCCTGCGCCGCCATGGCCACGTCGCGAAAGTCGATGCCGGTCGCCTGCAGGATCTCGTCCAGGCGCTGCAGCGTGAAGTTCTTCTGGGAGAACATGCGCTTGACGCTGGCTTCCGACATGCCGATGCGCACGGCCAGTTCCGCATAGGTGATGCCGCGCGCCTTCATTTCACGTTTGAGGGAATCAACCAGGGAGATGGCTTGTCGCATGGAAGGGACGGGTAAGCTGAATTCAAAAAAAGAATTACACCACGGAATTGCCCGAGCAAGACATTTCCACTGCGGTTCACTCTTGATATTTGCAGAGCCGGATGGCAAGTTGAGTACAGTCAATGTTCTTGCATAGGCACGGTCATGCATTTGCGCTAAAGTCATGACATAACATGTGGAGTCCATCATGGCGACGGAAATTGCAACACTCGGCGGCGGCTGCTTCTGGTGTCTGGAAGCGGTCTATCAGGAGCTCAAAGGCGTGCAGCATGTGGAGTCCGGCTATACCGGCGGCCATGTGGCAAACCCGACCTACGAGCAGGTCTGCGACGGCAACACCGGGCATGCGGAAGTGGTGCGCCTGGAATTCGATCCGGAGCAGGTCAGCTACCGCGAGATCCTGGAAATCTTCTTCACGATCCACGATCCGACCACGCCCAACAGGCAGGGCAACGACGTCGGTACGCAGTACCGGTCCGTCATCTACTATCACACGCCCGAGCAGCACGAGATCGCGCGCCAGGTGATCGCGTGCATGGCCAACGTCTGGGATGCGCCCATCGTGACGGAGCTCAGCGCCTTGCAGCCGTACTACAAGGCCGAGGAATATCACCAGAATTATTTCCGACAGCATCCCCTGCAGGGTTACTGCGCATTTGTGGTGGCGCCCAAGGTTGCGAAATTCCGCAAGATCTTCACCGACAAGCTGAGGGCTCCGGCCTGAGAGCGCCCGCCTAAGGCAGTGCCGCAGGCGGGCGGTTGCCGGGAATCTTCAGCGTTCGTACATGTAGCGGCGCGACCACGGCAGCGTGTCGCCATGCCTGCCGGCCCTGGTGCATACGACCTGATACAGCGACACCCAGTCGTGCGCGAATGCATACGCGCATCCGCCGAGATAGACGCGCCAGATGCGGAAGCGCCTGTCGTCGACCATGGTGCGCAAATACTCCGACCGGCTTTCGAAATTGTCGGCCCAGATGCCGCAGGTCCTTGCATAGTGCCGGCGCAGGTTTTCAACATCGAAGGCCTCCAGGCCGCCTGCCTGCATCGCCTTGAGCACCGTGCTGATGTGTTCGAGTTCGCCGTGCGGGAACACATATTCCTCGATGAATTCGCCGCCGCCGTAGGCAGTCTCGCCGTCGTCGGGATCGGTCGTGGTAATGCCGTGGTTCATCGCCACGCCGTCCTCGGCAAGCAGGGAATGCATCTTCCTGAAGTAGTCGGGCAGATGCCTGGCGCCCACATGCTCGAACATGCCGACGCTGGTGATGCGGTCGAAGCTGCCGCTGACATCACGGTAGTCCTGCAGCCTTATCTCGACGCGGTCGGACAGGCCGGCGCGGGCCACGCGCTCCCTCGCCAGCTCATACTGGTTCTGCGACAGGGTGACGCCCACGCAGCGGGCGCCGAACTTGTCCGCGGCGCGCAGCACCAGCGCACCCCAGCCGCAGCCGATATCGAGCAGGGTCTGGCCGGGGCCGAGCCGGATCTTGGTCAGGATGTGGTCGATCTTTTTCAGCTGCGCGCTGCCGAGGTCCTCATCGCCGTTTTCGAAGTAGGCGCAGGAGTACACCATGTTCTCGTCGAGCCAGGCGCGGTAGAAGTCGTTGGAAACGTCGTAGTGGTAGCGGATCGCTTCCTCGTCCCGGCGCTTGGTGTGATGGAAGGAGCGGGCGATGCGCGCGAACTTGCCGGTGGGTTCCAGCGTATGCCGGGCCAGCGCATTGGCGACCGAGATGATTTCGCTGACCTTGCCCTCGACCTCGATCTTGCCCTCGACATAGGCCTTGCCCAAGTTGGAGAGCGACGGCGTCAGCAGGTAGCTCAGCGCGGATGCATGCGGCACCTTGACGGTAACGCTCGGCGCGGCCGGCCCGAAGTCCAGCCGCTGGCCGTTCCATAACTCCAGGCGCAGCGGCACTGCCGCCTGGTTGCGGATACTGTCCACCCAACTTCCCAGCCTCTTTTCCCAAAACACGATGCCACCTCCGCCAAAAGGACTGATCGAGTCATGCGATATCGGCGGATCATCCTTAAGGCTCCAAGCCTGTACGGACGATCCGCGCATTCGGCTGCGAAGTTGAACACCCTACGGCTGCAGCCGTTGCCGTTGCCAGGTACCGTCCTGCTGCAGACGGTATGCGATGCGGTCGTGAAAGCGCGACGGCCGCCCCTGCCAGAATTCGATGTAATCCGGCTTCAACCGGTAGCCGCCCCAATGCGCGGGACGAACCGGCTGCTCGCCGTATTGCTGCTGCACCTCGGCGTAATGCCTTTCCATCGCCTCGCGGTTTTCGATGGGGCGGCTCTGCGCCGACGCGATCGCAGCCAGCCGGCTCTTCAGCGGGCGGCTGTTGAAATAGGCGTCGCTCTCGTCGGCCGAAATGCGCTCGACCCGGCCTTCGATGCGCACCTGCCTCTCCAGCTGTATCCAGTAGAACAGCAATGCCGCGTACTGGTTGTTCTGCAGCTCATTGCCCTTGCGGCTTTCGTAATTGGTAAAGAAGGTGAAGCCGCGCTGGTCGACATCCTTGATCAGCAGTATCCGCGATGAAGGCCGGCCGTTGGCATCGACCGTGGAAACGCTCATGGCATTGGCTTCGGGCACCTCCGCGGCAAGCGCCTCGGCGAACCATTTCGAAAACTGGTCTATCGGGTTCGGGAAGACATCCTGCTCGGACAGGCTGGCGCGACTGTAATCCTTACGTAAATCCGCTATCGACATTGTTTTTCCTGTGTAGTATCACGCTGAACGGCGCACGAAATCAGGCCGGCGCCAGCCGCCATTATCGCAAATCGGACCTGGAGGAATTCGAACGGTTTGTCTGAGCGCGACACCACTCAAACAAGATAATTCGCACCGCGAAGGATTTCCTTGTCTTGAGTCAATGATTACGCGAAACGCGGCGGTGTCAGTCATGCAGACCGGCCTCGTCCCTGCGCACCGCCAGCGGTATGCCGGCGCCGATCAGCATGCCCATGCTCCAGAATACGGCCTTCATTCCAAGCGCGGCTCCCGCGCCGCCGAAGGCCAGGGGCAGAAGCACCTGGCACGCATTGCCAATCATGACGCGCATGCCCACGGCTTCGGCGGCACGTCCGGCCGGCGCGTGCTGATGCAGCAGCGCAAGCATGTTGGGCTGGCTCGATCCCACGGCAATGCCGAGCAGGGCCGCGACCGCCGTCAGCGACAGCGGCTGCTCCATCACGGGAATCAGCGCATAACAGAAGGCGGCAAGAGGCAGTGCGACGGAAAGCACCTGCCATTCGCCATGGCGGCGCGATATCCGGGGCATGGCAAGCCGCACGGCAAAGGTCGCCGCCGAGAAGCAGCCCAGTATCATGCCGATGGTCGATGCCGAAAAGCCGAGCCGGGTGCCGTGGATGGGCAGAATGAAGGTGAACAGGTCCCATGCGGAAGAGAGCAGGGTGCCTACGATGTAGATGCGCCGCATCTCGCGTCCCGCTATCAGGTCCAGCATGCTGTTGCGTGCGGTTGCGGCCTGCCTTGCCGGTGCTGCTGCCTTGCCTTCGTGGCCGCCGAATCCGCCGGCGGGCCGAGACCCGATCACACCCAGGACCAGCGCCGCCGTTGCCGAAACGGCGAATGCGGCAAACGAGGTCCGGTAACTGGCATGATCGATCAGGAAACCTGCGAGCACCGGCCCGCAGAAGCCTGATACCGAAAAGCCGAGGGCCAGCCAGCTGTAGTTGGATGCGCGGTCTTCATTGCTGCTGATGACCCCCACCGTATGCTGCGCCGCCACCTGTATCACCATGAATCCGGTGCCGACCAGCAGCGTGGCCAGATACAGAATGGCCAATCCGCCAATCATCGCGGGCAGGGCGCAGCCGACGACAATGGCGAGTGCCGACGCCATTAGCGGCCGGGCGATGCCGGAACGGTCGAGCATGCGCCCGGCCGGCACTGCAAACAGCATGGGAAATAGTGAAAACAAGGCAATCATGCTGCCGACCGTGAACTCGGAAGCCTGCAGCGACAAAGCGTAAAGCGAGGTGGTGATGCGCGCGCCGGACAGCGCCATGTGCGCAGTCAGCGACAGCAGGATCAGTTTAAGGATGGGCGACAAGGGAAACACTGACAAACGATCAAGGCAACCATGCTACAGGCTAACAAAAAACATGCTAGAGAAAAATTCCGCGATTGCCTCGCGTTAAAATAACGGGATGAACGCCATTATTCCCTTTCCCCAGCAAGCTGGATTGAATGACAACGCCGACAGCGACATCGATTTCGATCGCCGCTTCGGCGGCATCGCGCGCCTGTACGGTCAGGCTGCGCTGGCACGTTTTCGCTCTGCCCACATCTGCGTGATCGGCGTGGGCGGCGTCGGTTCGTGGATCGTCGAAGCGCTCGCGCGCAGCGCCGTCGGCCACATCACCATGATCGATCTGGACAATGTCGCCGAGTCCAACATCAACCGCCAGATCCATGCGCTGACCGGCACCATCGGCAAGCCCAAGGTCACGGCGCTGGCCGAGCGCATCGCCCAGATCAATCCCTATTGCAAGGTTACCGAGATCGAGGACTTCATCGATCCGGACAACCTGGACGCCATGGTCGGCGACCGCAACTACGATTACGTGATCGACGCCATCGACAGCGTGAAGGCGAAGACGGCGCTGATCGCCTATTGCCGCGCCAGGAAGATTCCGCTGATCACCATCGGCGGCGCCGGCGGCCAGATCGATCCGACGCGCATCGAAGTGCGCGACCTCTGCCGTACCGAGCAGGAGCCTCTGCTGGCAAAGGTGCGCAAGCGCCTGCGCGCCCAATACGGCTTCCCGCGCGGAACGAAGAACAAGTTCGGCATCGATGCCGTGTTCTCCACCGAACCCTTGCGCTTTCCGGAAACGGAAGAGGCCTGCGAAGTCGATGCGAATGGCAAGGCCGGCGTCACCGGACTCAACTGCGCCGGCTTTGGTTCGGCCATGGTGGTGACCGCCAGCTTCGGCCTGGTAGCCGCATCGCAGGCGCTGCGCAAGCTGGCGCAGGCTGCGGACAGGAACGCGGCCGACGGATCGACCGGGCCCGAAACTGCAGTACCGACGGCGGTGCAGGACATGGAAGACGAGGCCGACATGGCGGCCTGACGGTAACTGGCACACCGGCCAACAGCCAACAGCCAACAGCCAACAGCCAACAGCCAACAGCCAACAGCCAACAGCCAACAGCAGAAGAGCGGCATTGCCGCTCTTTTTTATTGCCGCTTCACCTTGGAGCCGCAGCCTCCTCCTAATCCAAAGCCCTTTCACCCTGCGGCGGTTCGCGCAGCAAGCGCGAGCCGAGCACTTCATATACCGAGCCGCTGCTGCCGGTGGTCGACTGCACCAGCACGATCTGGCCGGCACGCCATGCGATAGGCTCGAAAACGATGTCGGCCGGAAGAGAGGCGTCGCGGGCCAGCGTGATGTGCGGCTTGAACTTGCTGTGCCGGTCATACGCAATGCCTCGCGCCGTCAGGGCGGAATACAGATCCTGCTCCAGTGCCTCCAGTCCTTCCGGAACTTTGGTTGCTCCCGCCCAGGCGACGCGGTTGCGCGGGAAATATCCTACCTTGTCGAGGATGATGGTGTCGTCCCGCGAGGGCAGGTAGGCGAGTATTTCCTTGGCCTGCGCGATCACCGAGGCAGGCTGCATGCCTAGGAAGGCCAGCGTCAGATGAAGATTGCCGTAGGGTATCCACCGCCCCTGCATCGGCGCCTGCAGCTGCATCAATGCGGTCCGCACTTCGTCATCGGGCCAAAGCGCAAAGAAGAGGCGCAGTTTGTCGTTGGTATCGATGCTCATGTCAATTCCGCTCAATTCTGCTGTCATTGGTTGGCCTGCCCGGAGGTGTCATCGGGAGCAGGTTAACATCTTTATTCCGTGCCGCCTCTGACCGGCGTCATTGCGCGATGGCGGCGCGGCAAGCAATGCCGTCCACGTTCAATGCACCAAATGCGTCAATGGCAGAGCGTCGTGCCGCGATCGCTGAAGCCGTATTTCTCCACCGGCAGAAACTCCCATTCGTAAGCTTTCTCCTTCAGCGTCAGCTTGAGCACGCCCAGTGTCGAGTTGTCGCTGACCTGGCTGTGCGATTTGCGGAAGCGGAATGGCGTCAGCTGCGCGCCTCCGGTGCCGACCACGAATTGCCTGAGGCCGCGCCGCTCATCGCGCCGCCCGTCCGCATCCTGCGGCGCAAAACGCTCATAGCCGTGATCGTGCGAAGCGAGGACAAGTTCCGCATTGGCTTCGTGAAGAATGTGCCAGGCTTCCTGCATGCGCTTGCTGCTGCCGTGGCCGCCGGAACTGTAAAGCGGGTGATGCCAGTAAGCCAGCGTGCAGGAGGAAGGGTTGGCCGCCAGGTCCCTGCGCAGCCAGTCGAGCTGCTTCCCGTGTTCCTCGGGATTGAGATAGCTGTTGAGGGACGCCACATGCCAGCTTCCGATATTGAAGCTGTAATAGCCGAGCTGCGCCGGACCGGCGGCGGCGCCGAAGTAGCGGTAATACCCGACTGCCTGCGGCGTGTAGTACTCATGGTTGCCCGGCGCCGGATGCGTGCGGTCCTTGAATTTTCCCCAGGTGGCGTCATAGCAGCCGGTGAATTCTTCCGGCAGGCCGACGGGATAGGTGTGATCGCCAAGCGTCAGCACGACCGCTTCCTTGTCGGCAGCGAGCCTTGCGGCAACGAGGCCGGCAGTTCTGGCCGCGCCGCTGTCCTGAGGGCGATACTGCTTGCAGTCGGCGATGTCGCCAGCGGCATAGATCGCCACGCCCTTGTCCGCCAGTACCGCCTGTTTCTCCGCTTCTTCGCGCGCATGCTTGTCGCTGACGCATCCGCTCAAGCAGCCGCCCAGGCTTGCCATGAGCAGCGAGGTCTTCAGGAAGGGAAGGGATTTCAGCGGGTTCAGGCGCAAGGCACGCAGGGTCATGGCACTCCATTCGGTACACGGAATTGATTTGCGAACGGAATGATATGCGCACGCGCGCTTGTGTGCCTGCGAGCCCATGCGCGATGGACGGGCGCACGGAAGACGGCAAGGTTTGAGTCGGCGAAGAAGGCCGGCTCTCGCCGCCTCTTTACCTTCGCCGGAGAGCGCTTGCATCGAAGATGCCGGACTTCCCTGCGAAATGGAACGAACAGAAAAAACGGAAAGCCGGCGCGAGCAGGCCGATTGAACCTCGGAATCTCAGAATTCATTCTCCCGGAAAGCCCGCTCGGCGCGCTCCTGCGCGGCCTTCCATGCTTCCTCTTCGGTCGGGAACATGCCGGCGGGAATATAAGTTTCCGCGATTTCCGGCTCGCGCGTCAGGCGCACATAGACCTGCGCCTCGAAGGTGTCGTCCGGCTGCCTGACCGCAAGTATGCGAGCCAGATGCGTTCCGCTTTGCAGCGTGCGTCCGGGCTGCGGCGATTCATTCGTCTGGCCCAAGGCAAGCTCGTCGCGTTCCACGTCGCGTTGCCCTGCGGACTTCTCTCCGCTGCCGATGTCCGCTTCATCCATCAGGTGCCTGGTTTCGGGTGCCATTGCATTTCTCCTTTGCGATTGCATCTGCGTGAATCCGGAAGATGCGTTTCATATCAGGGTCGACGCAAGTTTCTGATGCGTCCCGGTTCTCCGTATGATGGCCTTGCCTTGCGATAGTTCTGGTGCACGCTTGCAATGCAATGAACCGGTTCCTGCCTTCCGCCGCGACGAACCATCCCATCATGCCTTCGTCTAATTTGCTTTGGAGGCCAATATGAACAACGACAAGCAAAGCACGGTTGAAGTCGGCAAGGGCGATCGCGAAGCCGTTCGCACCAAAGACAATCCGATCGGCATCGACGACATCGGATTGCCGTCGGGTATGCCGAAAGATGAAACGACCAGGCTGCAGGACATTCAGCCAGACCCGGCGAAGACGCAGCAGAAGCAGTAAGCCGCATCGGCAGAACGAAGTCACCCGGAAGCAGGCAGGGCCGGCTGCAGAGACCGGTCGCTGCCGTCAACGAACAAGGAGAAGCAGATGGCAAGCAAGGCGGAATGCGACAAATTTGCTGCGCAACTCGCCCAGCGTTTCGAAGAATATACCCGTTGGGCAATCGAACACTGGCCGAACAAGGACTTTCCCCTGCTTGCTTCGGACTTCGGCGAATCACGCCGTGAACTGAGCAATATTCTCGGTCCCAAACTCAGTGAGGGCGAAGATCCTTCGGATCCGCCAGGAAACTCCGATGCGGGCCAATACCGCGATGTCACCCCCATGCCCTGGCCTTGAGCCGAGGCGCCGGGCAGGCAGGAGAGCATGATCAAGCCCGGCAGGAAAATTCCTTGAGGCGACACAAGCCGGAACCGCTCCAGCCGGGGCCTAATGTTAATAATTTAACCACAGCAGAGGAAATCATGACCCCGGCCGACATCATGAAAATCATCAGGACCTATGAGGCCAGCAGCGATACTTCATGGACGACCATGGTGCGCGAGCATGCCAAGTGCCTTGCTTCCGTTTCGGACCGGCTGAGTCCTCAGGAAATGGAGAAACTGGTCGAGATTGCAGCCGCCTCGTATCACAAGGCCAAGAACGAGTATCAAGCCAGCGTTGAATACGATCTGCTGATCCTGCGCCTGAACGCGCAGATGGAAAAGCGGCAGCAATCCAAATAAGCAGATAACTGGTGGGCGATGGTGCGGGTTCGGTGCCGGCTCGTTTGGCCAAGCGGCGCTCATGCAGCCTGCGCTTCGTCCTTGATGCAATTCCAAAAAAAATCCCGCGAACGAAATACTCTAGTCGATCGCGGGTCAATCCCCATAACAGGGAGGAGACGGGAACGCCCGGCAGATGCTGGCGCATCTGGCGGACGTGTTGATTCTCCCGCCAAAGCAGGGCGATGACGTTAACTGATGAGGATTGTTGAGTTACGCCTTCCCTATGTAGTAGGGAAGAAGCGGAAGAGAGAGTGCATGCCTCCGCCGCGAAGGGGCGTGATGTGACAGGCAGCAGAGTAGGGCTGTCAGGTCTCAATCCTGTAACAGGAGGATCGCGGCGCACAAGCCGCTGACGCCCAGCAGAATCTTGGTCAGCCCGCTTGCGCGCTCAGGTGTCTCGTCCCAGAAGCGGCGGCGCGGAATCTGCGGCGGCGTTAGGGGAAAGCCACAGCGCGGGCATGACGACTTGGTGGAGGCCGTCTGCTTCTTGCAGTCAGGGCAGGTCGTTTTCGGCATGATAAAGTTTCAATTTTTCAAGCCCGTATTAGAACGTAAACATGCCTTGCGGTACAGCTTTCCGCATATAAATCTCATTACACTCAGCTTGATAAGCTCAGCGTAGTGTGATTCCCTCCCTGATTGGCAATGTTACATTGCGTAACGTTGGTGGAGCCGCCGATCAAGGCCGGCTACAGTCATTATGCCGATTCTCTAACATCATTGGACGGCATCTCCCTGATTCGGTTTAAGGCTTCGTCATGAAACGTGTTATCGCTTCAATCTTGCCTGCACTGCTGCTGTCGGCTTGCGTTGCCGTTCCTGTCGATGAACCCTATCCGGTCCACTCGTCTGTCCAGGTTTACAGCGACCCCTATCCGGTCTATCCCTACTACGGAGTGCCGCGTCCGATTTACGGCCCGCCCGTTTATGTCGGACCGCCGGTCTATGTCCCGCAAGGGCCGAGGTATGGAGACCGTGGCTGGCATCCAGGATATCGGGAACATGGCCCTCATCCCTATCCTCGCCAGCATCCGGGCGCGCGTCCGGACGGTCCTGCTTCACAACCGCATTCTCATCCGGGCCCCCGAAACGAGGCGCAACCACGTCGAGGGCGGGGATCGGCATCAGGGCCCGGTGCACCCGGCTACACCCCTGGCGGTCCAGAGGGCAGGGGCGGCAGAGGGGCAATGAGGCAGTAAGTCAACCAGCCTGAATGAAGCCGCAGGCCTGAAGCGAGGCTGCAATTGCAGGAGAGACGCGGGAAAGCAAGACATTGATTTCAATGGCAAATCATTGAAATCATGGTCCGCCGACAGGAATCGAAAAATTGCTTCAATGCCTCGTGAATGCTGGAGCCTGCAGAGAGCCTAGTTTTTTATACCCCCAAAAATACCCCCGGATATTTTCGCTGGAGTAACCTCAAGCAAGTATGCGAGGCTCCCTCGCTCGAAAGACGATAGTGGGAGTTGTCGATGGCATGGATTAGTTGTCGGTTGTCGCTCTGGTTGTCGCTAAAAAGCTAAAAACCCAGCCGGTTAGGGCTGGGTTTCCATGGTCGGGGTTTCTGACTCGGGGTACTCGCCGACTAATCCCCGCGCGGCCCGATAAAGAAGCTCAGGGGCGGAACCGCGCATTCTCCCCTTTATGCTTCTGCCGGGAACGTGCCTTTGACAAGCAAGGTAGGCCGGGGCACTGTCATCGCAAGGCGTTCTTCAGCCAGGATGGCAATCATGTTCTTGGTGAAAAAGTCGGCATGCTGCGTGGCCACTTCAACGGTTGCCTGTTGACGGTCATACAGGCGGGCGGCGCGGACAAAGTCGCCAACCAGGAAATCATCTTCCCCGATCGCATCAGTCACCACCACCGGCACGCGCCAGGTAACCGTACGGCCGTCGGCATCTGTTACGTTCAAAGTCACCAGGAACCGGCCTTCGGAGTCCTTTTCCAGCTCCAAGCGCTCAAGGCCGACCGGGTTGATCACAATGCCGCTTGCGACGCCGCGAGCCAACTGAATCTGGGTGATTGCCCGGCGCAGAGTGTCGTTTGCCGTATCGCCGGCGACAGTGCGGTTATAGGCGGTCGCCTGGGTCATCAAGCCGTTAATATTCGAGCCGTCGCCAGAGCCAAGCAGAAGCTGTGTGTCTTCGGCTAGTTGCAGCTCATCGAGCAGCGTGTTGTTCACGAAGTCCTGCAGTGCTGCATTATCGTCCATGAGCTGGCGCGATGCCGGCACCCAGCATGCGATTGTGGCTACCTTGGCCGTCTCCAACTCAAAATCCATGCCGAGTTCGGCCTTTTGAGTGCCTTCACCCTCTTGGACCGCGGCGGCGCCAGTGCGGGTGGCCTTCACATATTCGATGGAAGTGGCGGTCGTTGGCTTGGTAATCAGCAGATCGCGGACAGTCAGCCGGCGCGCAAGCGGACCGTACATTTCCGTATCGCGCTGCGCAACGCCGGGGAAATCAGCATTCGTAATGGCTGCCTTTTGGCCTAGCGGGAAGGACTTGACCGGGATGCGAATGCTTCGCAGCGAGCCGTCGCGCAGGTTGCTGAGCTGGTCGCTTTTGGTGACCAAGGAGCCAACATCTTCAGCCTGTTCTCCAGCGCCAGCGCCAATCAAGTTACCACCACGGGCAGCTTTTTGCGCCAACTCCATGATCATTGCATCATGGTCCTCAATCTTTTTGTTCTGCTCTTCCAACGTTTTCTGGTTGTCGACGATGACGCTCTTTACCTTCTTGACCAGGGTCTTGACCATCACGGTGGTATCGCCGTCGTCGTGGTTATCATCGTCATCGCGCTCATTCTGGCTTCCGCCGCGGGCGCTCTTGATGTGAAGTTTGGTCGGATCGATGTTCATTTTTTAGCCTTTCGTGAGGGTGCTAAGGGTTCGGATCGCGAGTGCGAGCTCGCTTTTCAGGCCGTCGTTATCCTGCTGGCCTAAGGGGCTCGACCAGCCGCGCGTCGCAATGCGCCGTGCCTCTGAGCGAGAGTAACCAACGTCATCGCGCAGGAATCGCTCGAAGTCGCGGACATTGTTGGGAAGGGATTTGACGGACGTAATGCGTGCGGCGTGGTTTGCCGGCACAGCGACAACCGAGATCTCGACCAGGTTGACCTGCTTGAGCAGGTTGACCTTGCCGTCCTGGATCATGTCGACCAGCTCATATCCGATCGACATGCCGAGGGCGCCGTCTTTGGCCAGCGCATGGGCTTCGGCGCCGCGCTGCGTTCCGAGAGTGAAGCGGCCGGTCACCTTCAGGCCGTACCTGTCTTCGGAAACATCGAGCCACTTGCCGATGGGCTCCTTCAGGTTGTGGGCCCAAAGCATGGCCGGCATGGTGTCGTTTGCGATGTGCTGCTTCAGCGAGCGGGCGAACGCGCCAGGCGCGATAACGTCGCCGTAGGAATCGACCGGGCCATTGAACGTGGCCGCATAGCCTTCGAATATGCCATTCGAATCGGTCTTGGCGTCTTTTAACTGCAGGGTAGGGGTGTGGCGCTCTCTCATTTCGCGATCTCGTTAAGCAAAGTAAAACCAAGCCCTGTTGGGCTTTCCTTGCCACACAAAACCGCTCGTCTCAAGCGCTGAAGGTGGGGCGTTGCGCATCTCACGCAACGTTTATGAAGCCGGAGCATAGCAGCTGGAAAATTGCTCGTCAACAAGCATTGAGGAATTGTGTGCAGGCTTTTTTCCTGCTGCTGCGCATTTGCTGTATGCGCGGATTCCCTTGTCATATAAGGCTCCCTTGAGGATTTGGTCAGTAAAAACGAAACTTTTTTTTTGCTCAAAAACCCCCACTGCCTGAAATTTCCGGCGAAGGAAAAAAACCTGCGCGTGGGGTACCGGGCGGTCTAGGTCAGAAAGGGCGTCAGACTTTTGACCCCCCCCTATCCCCGTCGCTGGAACGATGGAACGTTCCAATGGAACGGCGCGCCGGCGCTCGCGTCGAGCCAATACCGGGCGCTTAGTCGTTCCAGTGCCAGATCAGTTGGGGCTGTGCTTTGCTTGTTCGTCGGCCAGGAAGCGACGATGCCGCTCAATGATCCGATCGATAGCTTCGGGCAGGAATTCGCCAATGAGCCTGGGCTCGCTCATTGGTCGGCGCTCCGCGGCAGCGCTCGTGTCCGTGCTGTCTTGCGGTTCATGCAACGTTCTCATGCTGTTGTCGTTTTTCATCGATCTGTCTTTGGAATGGTCTTTGTCGCTGAATGTGTCGGCGCAGCCTGGTACATCAGCCACCGAACCCTTTTCGCCGCTCAATGTGCGTTGCTTGCGACGTTGGTTTAGGACCGATCCATTCTGAGAAACTGCAGGTCGGGCCGTCGAATCTGAGGCCTAGGTCGGCCAGAGGACCATTCCGTTGCTTTCGGATGAGCACATCAGCATATCCATGCAGTTGCGGATTGTTCGGCTCATGCATTTCGGGACGGTGCACAAAGACCACGATATCGGCGTCTTGCTCAATC
The DNA here is from genome assembly GCF_015352985.1 of Noviherbaspirillum malthae. GTDB lineage: Bacteria > Pseudomonadota > Gammaproteobacteria > Burkholderiales > Burkholderiaceae_D > Noviherbaspirillum > Noviherbaspirillum malthae. The sequence goes on from NZ_JACYXF010000001.1 coordinate 493,399, forward strand.
TCACCCGAATCGCGCAGGTCCGAGAGGATGGGCTTGCGATCGCCGCGGTCTTCAGGTTTGCGGTTCAGCTGGGCCAGCGCGATGATCGCGACGTCGAGTTCTTTGGCAAGCGCTTTCAGACCACGGGAATAGGATCCGATCTGCTCATGGCGCTTCTCGCCGTCGCCGCCGGTCATGAGGCCGATGTAGTCGACGATGATGACGTCCAGCCCGTGCTTCCGCTTCCAGGCCTTTGCTTTCATCCGTAGCTCGATGAGCGCGATCGCTGGCGTCTCATCAATCGAAAACCGCATGGGTTCGAGTGCACTGCAACCACGGGTGACGGAATCCCATGCCAATGTGTCGCCGGCGTCAATGTGGTTCAGCAGTCGGGAAAGGTGGATCTGTCCTCGGTTTGCCAAAGCCCTGCCGACCAGCTCCTGCCCTGACATCTCCATCGAAAACATGAGAACGCTGTATGTGGTCGCCATGTTCAATCCGATGTCAACGGATAGCGCGGTCTTACCTTGGGAAGGGCGCCCGGCAACGATGACCAGTTGGCCACCACGGAGTCCGCCATTGAACATCTGGTCCAGGCTGTGGATCCCTGTCGGGATGGCCGCTTCTAGTCCCTGGCTTCTGCGATCTGTCTCATTGATGAACTCGGTCAGCAGCTCCGAGATCATCTTGGGTTCAGTGCGCGCGCGGCGCTCGGCCAGCTTAGACACCATGGATTGCACCTGGTCGAGAACTTGGTCCGCTGTCTGGCCTCGGGGGTTCTGCGCTAGCTCGGCAGCTTTGCCCGTGACATGGAGCAGCCCACGGAGCAGAGCCTTCTCGACCACGATGTCCGCGTATCGAGCAACATTAGCGGCGCTAGGCGTGCTTTGCGCAATTAGGTTGAGGTAGGGTAGCAACCCCTCAACAAAAGCCCCTCCACGGTTCTGTAATCCATCCCAAATCGAAATTACGTCGGCAGGCTGCCCCTTGGAAATGCATTGCATGATCTGCGCAAAGATGGCGCGGTGGTCTTCCCGATAAAAATGCCGGCTCTGAAGTTGGCCGATCCGGTCAATCGCGCCATTGTCCAAGAGCAGGCCGCCAAGAACCGCTTGCTCTGCTTCGATGGAATGCGGAAGGGTAAAGGCGTCGGCAGGTGCGTTCATGCGCGCCTCCGGGTTTCGTACATGCCTTCACGGATCTTGGCGAAGTTTTCCGGCCTGGTGATCCATTCGAGACTCACGAGGAATTGTTCCTTCGTCTGGCCAACAAGGAAGGGACATTCCGCTGCGATGTACTCGAAGAGCTTCCGCCAGTAGTCGAGGTTCTGCCGGCTCTTGTCCTCATTCCATCGGGCGCGAAGTTGTGAAGACCGCTTCGGCGTCCAAGTCTTGACCTGCGGGCACATCGGTAAGGCCTCGTGGTAGAGGTCAATGATTTGCTGATGCGGGCAATTCGGCTTTGCGGTTTTTCCTTGACTGCTTCCCTGGTCGCCAGCATCGCTGGTGACGACTAACCCGTCAGGGTTAGTAATAACTTCCATTCCTTTCCATTCCTTTCCATTAGACTCCATTCCATTCCGTACCCGAGCGCTCGACGAGTCGTCGCCAACTGTTTGTGGATTGGTCGGCGAGTCCTCGGCGATATATACGGGAGCAGGAGGAGATTGCTCATCGATTTTTTCGCTGTTCGGCAATGGATGGCGATAGGTCGGTTTTTCTATCCTTTGATGCTTTTTCCATCCTGTTACACGCAAGAATGCTTGGTTTTCAACGGAATAGCGTTCAAGCAGCTTTACCTTCAACAGCTCGTCGACCATGGTCTGGATCTCGCGATCCGTAATGGTGTCGGAAGGGAAGATCTCCATCTTCAAGCGCTTGACCGAATCAGGATGTATTCCGTTGTCGTCACAAAAATTCCACATGCCGACGAACATAAGGCGAGCAAGCGGCGAGCATTCGACGACTTGTTCGGACGTCCAAAACTCAGGTTTGATGGTGCGAATTCGAGACATCGTTACGCTCCCACATCACGGCCTGGATAGGTCTTTTGCACTGCGCAGTCGACCAGGATCTGAGCTTGAGCTTTTTCTGAGAACTCGTCGAAGTGGGCCAGTGTTTCGGAGATCGACCACCGGTATTCCTCGCCGGCGCGCTCTACCGAAAAGAAGCAGCGATCATCCGGGAATCCGAAACCTAGGTTTGTGCCGCGGTACACGGCGCGCGGAGCTGGTGCTTGGTTCATGACAAGCCTCCTTGCTTGGACTTGACCATCCGTTCAAGGGCTGTGCCTTCCCGGTCCAATTCGCTTCGAAGCCTGGTCACCAGCGTGGCAACTGCTACGGACAAACCACCGCGCAGGTAAAGGGATAGCGGCTGGCCGCCCTCATCCTCGCGGTCCCGCTCGATCTCGTCGGCCGCAAGGATGCTCGTGATGCATTCGAGAGCATAGGCGGTCTGGTAGGCGTGCTCGATGGCATTGGCAGCTCGGCCCAGTTCATGGCTATGGCTACGGAACAGATCGATGTCGAACCGCTGATAGCGCTCGTTCAGCGGATTGGGCGTGGTAGATGGGGTGGGTTTGGAAGTGGTCGCATTCATGCTGCACCTCCAACCAGGACGGTTAAATCACGGACCACGTCTTCGGTAAGAGCGAGACAGGTGGTGAGGGTGACTTGCCGTGCGTCTTGCGGCAGCTTTTCAAGGACGGACAGCAAAGCGGCTGCAGTGTCGGCTCGGGCCGCCGCGCGCGCAATGATTTCGGAATGGGAATGTACGGGCGAGTTAGTGCCAGGCATGGGTGCCTCCTTCTTGAGCGGTTAAACCGCCTCTCCTCGCTCTCACACGAGGGGGGCGGCGAATGGCAGGGGTTGAGAGACCGGCAAGAAGGTACCGGCAGGCCGAAGCCTCCCCACCACCGCCGCCCATAGAAGGCACAGCATGGTCCGGACGAAAAAATACCGCCTTGTGGCGGTTGTCCGCCTCCTTGATCGGGCTCTCACCCCCGGTCGCTTCTTTTTCAGCGACATGTCCAGAGTAATCCAATAACTTCCAAATCGTCAAGAAATTCATTCGCGGGACTCCAGGCGCTTTTGGACGATGCGCAAGAACCCACGGGTAACCGTCAGCGCTTCGATATCGTGGAACTCGGGCAGCAGAGCGAGCAGCTCGGCATACAGAGCATCCGGATCCGGATAGCTTGTGCGGACCTGCTCGATGAATTCCTTGGCTTGTTTTTGACCCTTGAGATTTGCCGCTACCAGCTCGGCCAGGTTAGGAGTGCCGGCGCCGGTCATTTGGCTGCCTGGTTTGCCGGTTTCGCGGAAGCCGCGACTCGTGCATCGATCCAAGCATCGATTGCGTCAGAGTCCCAGCCGATAGCCCGGGCACCAAGCGGTATTGAGCTTGGGAAAGCTCCGGCTTTGATGAAGTTGTAGATGCTCGACCTGCTCAAGCCCGTGCGAGCTCGAACCTCAGGAAGTCGAATAATTGATCTTTGCGCCATGTTGCACCTTTATGTGCGTTGTTGAACATGGCGAGAATATGGATGAAGGAGTAACCCTCACGGCAACAACTTTTACCCTCAGGGTAAACGGGTAAAACGACCCTGAGGGTAGGCGCAAACCCGCATGAATCCTAGGTTTTCTACCCTGGGGGTTAAAGTTATTTTTTGGTCTTTTTTTGGCGGTCGATAGGACATGCAACCAGCTCGACGGCTTCAGCCTGAAGCTGACTCAACTTGTACTTTTCCCTCAAGTCCCCCCACAGGGCTTCCTGATTTGGACGTTGATCCACATCTGTCCAATACTCTCGCTGAACTGCAAGCGCAATCTTCATCAGCCTGGTGTTGTGCAATGCTATTGCGCTGCCATCGCCAACAAGGCGGTTCAGCTGGTCCACCTTTTTCTGCAGATCACTTACCTGAGCACGAAGTATTTCTGCATCAGCTTCAGCCTTTTTCCGTCGGCCTTCCTCTGCACTTAGGCGCCGTAGCAACTCCTCGTCCGTCTTGGGCGGCGCTGTCGACTCCGTGCTGTCCGGGATGGGCCAGTCTAGGCCTTTTTCCTTGGACCAGTTGCGCCATGCCGCATGGCTAATCCGATCTACAGAGCCTATTTCTGTTTTTGGTTTTTCGAATCCGTTAAGCCGAGCATCTTGGGCCAAGATCTCATGCTGGCATGCGTCAATGAGTCGAAGTTTTCTATCCACCTCGGACGGAGGATCGTCCCAAAAGCGCCAGTCATCCACTTCGTCCGGAAAGAGACCGGACATAATCAGCGCCGCATCTTGTTTTGTGAACGCTGGCATTTGCTGATATTCCACCGGCCATGTACGGCTTGGGGTTTTCAACGAAATGTTATTTTCTTCAAGTAGGGCTGTGATTTCAGATAACCGAAAGCCGAATTTCTTATAGTCAGAATGGAATATCATCGTCATCCCAGAGAGGTGCAAATTTCCCGGTTTCCGCCACATGGCGGAGACGTTCAAGCGCCAGAGCAAAATCTTCGGTGGGCTTAACGCCGGTTGCGAGGTCTATTTCTTGCCATTGGGGATAATCAGTGGGGCTGGCCCTATCTAGGACCCGATACAGCGCTCGCGCGGCATTCTGAAGAGATACGCCGTCAACTTCTGTCATTTTTATTAGCAGGTCATGAAGGCTAATAAAGCCCTCATCCTCCTTTTGGAGGAAGTCTTTGATACCCATAGCGTCCCATTGCCGCTCCCTTGAAATCGGAAGCCATGCCGGCCGGGTAAGGGTTGCCCGGTTTTCGAGTGGCCGCTCTAGGCATGGCTAAACTGATTATGCTGCTTGGCCAAACTTCCCCGCGATGACCTTATTGCCGGCCGCGATCGCGTCTAAGTAGTCTGCCCAATGCTGCATCATGGTAATTCTTTCTGGCAAGTATTGCGCGTGATTGTAGGCAGCACGTACGCCATCCCGCTCGCTATGGGCCAGCTGGCGCTCAATGACGTCCGGCCGGTAGCCCATTTCATTCAAGGCTGTGGATGCAATCCCGCGGAATCCATGGCCAGTCATCCTGGTTCGATAGCCCATTCGGTAGATGGCGTAGAGGACCGTGTTTTCGCTCATTGGCTTGTTTGCGTTTCGGTCGCCCGGGAAGACCAGTCGGCCATCTCCGGTGAAGGTCTTCAGTTCACGAAGAATTGCAATCGCTTGACTGGAAAGCGGTACCAGGTGCTGCTCCTTCATTTTCATGCGCTCAGCCGGTATGCGCCAAAGAGCACCTTCGAAGTCAATTTCGTTCCATTCCGCGCCGCGCAGCTCCCCGGTCCGGACGAACGTGTATGCCATGAAGCGGATGGCCAATGCAGTTACTTTACGGCCGTCATACTCCGCCAGCTTGCGCATGAATTCCGGCATTTCCGCGATACTGAGTCGTGCGTAGTTCTTATTTTTGGGCGCAGCAAACGATCCGCGAAGAGGATGAGTAGGGTTATATCTTGTTAGCAACTTCGTGATCGCATAATCGAAAACCGCACTGCAACGTTGTTTGACCCGGGAAGCGATCTCCAAGGCGCCACGGGCCTCGATCTTGGTCAGCAGGTCGAGCATTTCCTTGGCGCTGATCTCATCAATCGGCCGGCGCCCAATGCTAGGGAAAACGTTCTGCTCGAGCGAGTCCATGATTTTTGCGGCATACCCAGCACTCCAATCGGCGCTGCCTTTCTTGTGCCATTCCCGGGCTATACGCTCAAAAGTTTGCTCTGTCCGGGCGAGATCCTGCCGCTTTTGCTCACGTCTCGTCGCGCTGGGGTCTTCACCGGCGTCTAGCAACTTTCGAGCGGCATCTCGTTTTTGCCGGGCTTCACTCAAAGTGACTTCGGGAAAAACGCCGAGCGCCAAAAGCTTCTCTTTGCCGGCATAGCGGTATTTCATGCGCCAATAGCGCGCGCCGTTTGGCTGGATAAGCAGAAACATTCCACCGCCGTCGGCCAGCTTGTACGCTTTCTCCTTTGGCTTCGCGTTTTTGCACTCGGTCGCAGTCAACTTCATGGGGGTATTTTCTGGAAAACCAGTCGAGGTAGGAAAAAGTACCCCAAATGTACCCCCAAAAATATTGGATGTAAATAAACGCTAATAAGCATTCAGAAGCAAAAAACCCGCGCAATCTCTAGGATCGACGCGAGTTTTTGTATATCTTTGAATCTTCTTAAATCTGTTGCTGGTCCCGCCGACAGGAATCGAACCTGTATCTAGCGCTTAGGAGGCACTCGTTCTATCCATTGAACTACGGCGAGACACGCGGGATGTTGACGCGCTGAATCTGCGTCACGCCCGAGATTATAGCCGAGACCGGCATAGAAAACCCTCCCATTGTTTTGCAATCGGTACAATGGCTGTTTCATCCACCGTTTCCATTGAACCGGTCCACTCTCCCGCACAGCATTTTTCATATGGCAGTTATCTCCCTTACTGACGCTCAACTGGCGTTCGGGCATGTCGCCTTGCTCGATCACGCCGAGTTTTCCCTGGAAGCCGGCGAGCGCGTCGGCCTGATCGGCCGCAACGGCACCGGCAAGTCTTCGCTGCTGAAGATCATTGCCGGCATGTCCAGGCTGGATGACGGCCTGCTGGTGATGCAGCAGAGCATCAAGATCGCCTATGTGCAGCAGGAACCGCAGTTCGTCCAGGAGATGAGCGTGTTCGACGCGGTAGCAACCGGTCTCGGCGAACTGCCCGCGCTGCTCAACGAGTACAACGAACTTGCCGGCAAGCTCGGCGGCGGCAACGACGATGCGCTGATGGATCGCATGCACGCGATCCAGGCAAAACTCGATGCCGCCGATGCGTGGAGTATAGGCAACCGGGTGGAGACGATCCTGGCCCGCCTGAACCTGAACAAGGATGCCATCATGGGCACGCTGTCGGGCGGTACGCAGAAGCGCGTCGCTCTCGCACAGGCGCTGGTGGGCGCGCCGGACGTGCTGCTGCTCGACGAGCCGACCAACCACCTCGACTTCACTTCCATTCTCTGGCTCGAGTCCCTGCTGCGCGATTTCAAGGGCAGCATTCTCTTCATTACCCACGACCGCTCCTTTCTGGACAATGTCGCCACCCGCATCATCGAGCTCGACCGCGGAAGGTTGCTGTCCTTCCCCGGCAATTTCAGCGCCTACCAGACCCGCAAGGCGGAGCAGCTTGAAATCGAAGCGATCGAGAATGCCAAGTTCGACAAGTTTCTGGCACAGGAGGAGGTCTGGATCCGCAAGGGCGTGGAAGCGCGGCGCACGCGCAACGAAGGCCGGGTCAAGCGGCTGGAGGAGCTGCGCCGGACCCGCAACGCCCGCCGGGATCAGCAGGGACAGGTCAAGCTTGATGTGTCGGCGGGAGAGCGCTCCGGCAAGATCGTTGCGGAGCTGATCGATATCGGCAAGCGCTATGGCGACAAGTCCATCGTGCAGGATTTCAGCGCCATCATCATGCGCGGCGACAAGGTCGGCCTGATCGGCCCGAACGGCGCCGGCAAGACCACCATGCTGAAACTGATCCTCGGCGAGGAGCAGCCCGACAGCGGCGAGGTGAAGCAGGGTGCGCGCCTGCAGGTCGCCTATTTCGACCAGATGCGCGCCCAGCTGAACGAGGAGGCCAGTCTGGCCGACACGATTTCGCCGGGCAGCGACTGGGTGGAAATCAATGGCCAGCGCAAGCACGTGATGACCTATCTGGGCGATTTCCTCTTCGCGCCGGAGCGGGCTCGCTCGCCGGTGAAATCCCTGTCCGGCGGCGAGCGCAACCGACTACTTCTCGCGCGGCTGTTCGCCAAGCCGGCCAACGTGCTGGTGCTGGACGAACCCACCAACGACCTCGACATCGACACGCTTGAACTTCTGGAAGAACTGCTGGAGGAATACAGCGGCACTGTCTTTCTGGTCAGCCACGACCGCATGTTTCTCGACAATGTCGTCACCCAGGTGATCGTCGCAGAAGGCAGCGGATTCTGGCGGGAATATGTCGGCGGCTATACCGACTGGGAAAGGGTGCGCTCGGCGACCGACGCAAAGCAGGCCGCCAAACCCGCGGCCAAGGCGGAAGGAAGGGCAGATGGAAAAGCGGTCGCCAAGGATGGCGGCACCGCCTCGGCAGGGACGGCAAGCAAGTCGAAGAAGCTGAGCTACAAGGAGCAGCGCGAGCTGGAAGCGTTGCCGGGCCTGATTGCCTCGCTCGAGGCGGAACAGAAGACGATTTCCGAGCAGCTGGCCGATCCGGAGCTGTACCGGCAGCGGCCGGATGAAGTGCAGCGGCTCAACCAGCGCTTCTCTGAAATCGACGAGCAGCTGCTCGAAAGCCTGGAGAAATGGGAAGCCTTCGAGGCCAAGGCGAAAAGCTGAATTGAAGGCTGCGGACTGACCGCAGATCCGCAGTCGCCGTCGGGCCTCGCCTAATTCAGGCGCCTGCAGGCTTCCCGCAGCTTGGGAAGCTTGCCGCGCAGGGTTTCGGCATCGGGCGCATAGGGCCGCTCTGCCAGGTAGGCTTCGAGGTCGTCCAATGCGGCCTGCGGACATTCCAGGCTGGCGTAGGCCAGGCCGCGGTCGCGGCGCTCGGTAATCTCATCCGGCAGAAGGATGAGCAGGCGCTGCTGCACGCCGAGCAGGCGCTGCCAGTGCATGTGCTCGAAGAACAGCGATTTCAGGTTGCGCAGCATTCGCACCAGGATTTCGCGCGGATGGGCCGCATGCAGGTAGTAGGACAGCGGAATGGCGCCGGGATAGCTCTGGTGCTCGAAATAGGGCTCCAGCCTTTCTTCCAGTTCCTCGCGCGAGAGGCTGGTGCCGTTGAACGGATCGAGCACGATATCTCCGGACTGCACCGACAGTTTCATCAGGAAATGCCCGGGGAAGGAAATGCCCCTGACGTTCAGCCCGATCTGCTGGGCAAGCTCCATGTAAAGCACCGCCAATGAAATCGGGATGCCGCGCCGAGTGCGGATGACCTTGTGCAGGTAGCTGTTGTCCGGATCGTAGTAGTCGTTCACATTGCCCGCGAATCCAAGTTCCCGGTAGAAGAAATGGTTGAGCAGCCTGAGCTTCTGCACGCTGGAGGCGTCCGGTGCAAGACGGCGCTGCAGCCGAGCTGCAAGAATGTCGACTTCCACCTGTGTCGCAGCAAGATCCAGTTGCGGCTCCGCATCCTGGGCAATGGCCAGCGCGGCTTCGAACAGGGGAATGGAGTCGTCCTGCTGCACCAGCGAGGCAAAGTATTCTAGAGATTGGATTACCATACATGACCATCATAAACCATGCTGCCGTCATTGAAAGGGCGGCATGGTCAATCCGAGGGTCTTATCTGCCCATGCGCTTGAAGTCGCGGAAACGAAAACCCATGGCCAGCAGTGACCCGAAGTAAGTTACCGCGCAGGCGACAAGCACGAGTGCCAAGGCTCCGACGCGCTGCCAGGGATGCGACTGGAGGGCGATCCAGTTGAAATTGCCGGCCGTCCATAGCGCGACAGCTGCGAGCAGAGCCAAGGCTGCGCAGATCCGGATGAAAAACATTCCCCAGCCCGGATGCGGGACGTAGATTTTCCGGCGCCGCAAGCCGATGTAGAGAAGGCCCGCATTCAGGCAGGCGCCGACGCCGACGGAAAGGGCGAGTCCGGCATGCTTGAACTGGGGAACGAAAACCAGGTTCAATAATTGCGTCGCGATCAGGACGACGATGGCAATCTTCACCGGCGTCCGGATGTCCTGCTTGGCGTAAAAACCGGGTGCGAGAATCTTTACAACGATCAGGCCGATCAGGCCGACGCCGTAGGCAATGAGGGCTTGTCCCGTCATCCTGACCGACAGTTCATCGAATTTCCCGTAGTGGAACAGGGTGGTCGTCAACGGCTCCGCCAGCGTGGCCAATCCAACCGCCGAAGGCAGGGCGATCAGAAAGGTCAGGCGCAATCCCCAATCCAGAAGTGACGAATATTCCTCGGCATCCTTGTCGGCATGCGCCTTCGACAGGCTGGGCAGCAGGATCGTACCCAGGGCCACGCCCAGCAGCGCGGTCGGAAATTCCATCAGGCGATCGGCATAGGTGAGCCACGAGACGCTGCCGCTGGCAAGGCGTGACGCAATGTTGGTGTTGATGATGATGCTGATCTGGGCCACGGAAACCGCGACGATGGCCGGCACCATCTGGCGCAGCACGCGCCGGACGCCTGGGTCCTGCAGCGCCGCTTTCAGGCCGAAGCCGATGCGCGGAAGCATGCCGATCTTGAGCAGTGCCGGAATCTGGATCGCCACCTGCAGCAGGCCGCCGACCACCACTGCAAAGGCCAGCGCATAGACGGGCTGTTCCATGTAAGGCGCAACGAATAGCGACGCCGCGATGAAGGACAGGTTCAGCAGCACCGGGGTAATGGCCGGGACGCGGAACTGGCGCCAGGTATTGAGGATGCCGCCGGCCAATGCAACGAAGGCCATGAATCCTATATAGGGAAACATGATGCGCGTCATCAGCACGGCGGAAGAGAAGGCGGAAGGGTCGGACTTGAGGCCGGTGGCGATGAAATAGACCACGACCGGCGCCGCAGCGATGCCGGCCAGGCAGGTCAGGACCAGTGCCCACATCAGGACGGTGGCGACATGATCGGCCAGTTCCTTGGTCGCCGCCTCGCCTTTCTGGTTCTTGTATTCCGCAAGAATCGGCACGAAGGCCTGGGAAAAGGCGCCTTCGGCAAACAGGCGGCGCAGCAGATTGGGAATGCGGAAAGCGACATTGAAGGCGTCCGTATAGGCGGAAGCGCCGAAGGCGCGCGCAAACAGCAGTTCGCGCAGCAGCCCCGTTACACGGGACACCATGGTCATTCCGGAAACGGTGGCAAGCGTTTTGAGAAGATTCATGGGGCGCAATTATAGCCGCAGCCCAAGACGCCATTTCCTCCGGATAGCGTTCCGCGGGAGACCGGAAAAAGGAAAATGTCCTGATTGCCCTATCCGTAAAAACTGCGTTATAATCCGCAGCTTTACAGAATTCTGTCTCGCAACCTGCGAACGCAGTCCGATTTCGATTTAGGAAATAATAAATGGCAAATACCGCACAGGCGCGCAAGCGTGCTCGTCAAGCAGTCAAGCAAAACGCACACAACTCCAGCCAGCGCTCGACACTGCGTACGGCGATCAAGGCTGTCCGCAAGGCGATCGAAGCAGGCGACAAGGCCGCTGCATCGCAAGTATTCCAGTCTTCCGTTTCGACGATCGACCGTATCGCCGACAAGAAGATCATTCACAAGAACAAGGCAGCTCGCCACAAGAGCCGCCTGGCAGCCGCTCTGAAGGCATTGGCCTGATATTGTCGCGATCGGGCGTGCTGCACCGCAGCCCGATGCGATAGTCGGTAGCGAGACCAGAAAAAGACCCGCGTGGCTTGTGCCCTCGCGGGTTTTGCTTCTTGCCGCGCCTTATTCTCCGCAAGTGTTTCGCCTTTACCTCCCTCTTCGCTTGGCATTGAGCTGATGGCTCGGGTATCTCCCTGAGCGTCGCGCGGGCAGGGCATTCGAACTCTTCCAGCCGCGTTGTCACGAGGCCGCGGGAATGCTAGAGCGCTTTCGGCTTGACTGTACTGTCGATCCCGGGCGATTTGCCAGCGGCACAGCGTTGTGTCTCCTTGCCATGGCCCCGCCATGTCGCGTCGCCACGCCTTGTTCCGCAGGCAAATCACCTCGGCCTCGCCGAGTCCAGTCAAGCCGAAAGCGCTCTAGTTTCCAATATCGAACTGCTGATGTGCGGACATCGCCCGCCGTCAGTGACATCAGCTGCCAGGCGCAGTTACCTCGGCTGCCTGACTTCCCGCTAGTTCGGCAAGCCTTGAATTGGCATGCCCGGCTTGATGTTCTTCTGCTTGAACCATCCCTGATTCATTTCCAGCGCATAGCGCGCCGGCCGTTTCGTGCAATGTGAATCGGTCGTTTGCGGCTGCATGTCTTCGATATTGATGATTTTTCCGCTCTCATCAATGAAGGCAACGGACAGCGGAATGAGCGTGTTCTTCATCCACATGCACACCCCTGCAGGCGCCTCGAACACGAATACCATTCCTTCATTCGGGCCCATCCGTTCCCGATACATCAGGCCCTGCTGCCGTTCCGCATCCCTCGCCGCCACTTCAGCCTTGATGACGTGCATCCCCGCATTCAGGGATATCACCGGAAATTTTACCGGCTGCTGCTGAGCCCATGCGGTGGCGCCCAAGGTGGTCATCACGGCGCCGATGAGCAGGTGGGTTAAAGACGGAGTCTTCATCGTTCTTGCTGTTTCAAAGTTGTTGTCAATTGCTTGAAGCTTAGCGGATAAATGAAAAACGGGCTTGCGCTTGCTTGCCAAAACGGCATCCGGACCGCCTGTGCTCGTGGCCCATGAAAAAAGGCAGGCTGAGCGGCCTGCCTTTTTTGAGTGAATCTCTTGCTTATTTTGCAGCGCTGGCCGTGGATGCCTTCTTCACGGACTTTGCTTTCTTCTTCTTGGCTTTCTTTGCCTTGGAAGCGGGACTGCCGGACGCGGCTGCGGCCATGGCGGGTGCAGCCGAAGGCGCGGCAGCCGTAGCGGCGATGCCGCTGGCGGCAAAGGAAGAGATGGAGAACAAACCGGCAACGAGAGCGGCGATCAGATTTTTCATTGTGTGTCCCTCACTTGTCTTGTCAACTGGATAATCATTGTCGTTCTGGATGATTCTTGCGAATCGTCTTGATTAACGTCTTTGAACGAGGAAGGTTGACATGCGTAAACATTCGCATGCGGATATGCGTGATGCCGGGTCGCCGCAGCAGTCGTCCAGACTAGCGCCGGTCAAGCTCGCTCGTCGAGACTTCGCGCCACTCCCCGGGCCACAGCGGATGCGTCGCGAGCGAAAACGGCCCGATTGCAATTCTGACCAGGCGCAGCGTGGGCAGTCCCACGGCCGCTGTCATGCGGCGCACCTGTCGGTTCTTTCCTTCCGAGAGCGTCATTGCGATCCAGCTGGTAGGAATGGTATTGCGGTGGCGGACCGGAGGCTGGCGCTCCCATAGCCATTCCGGTTCTTCGATGCGCCGCGCATCGCCGGGCTTGGTTACGAAATCGCCGAGATCGAGCGGACCGTTCAGGCGCGCAAGGGCATTGTCGTCCGGTATGCCTTCGACCTGCACGATATAAGTCTTTGTTTGCTTGCTGTCCGGATGACTGATCCGGTGCTGCAGCTTGCCGTCATCCGTGAGAAGCACGAGGCCTTCACTGTCGGCATCCAGACGGCCGGCAGGATAGATGCCCGTGATGTCCAGAAAGTCGGCGAGGGTCTTGCGGCGTTCATGGGCGGAGAACTGGCACATGACGTCGAACGGCTTGTTGAAGAGAATCAGGGGCACGGGTCAATGATGTTCGGTGAGGATGCAATGTGAGATACGCGGCGCGCAAGGCATGAGGCGGCATTCTACGCTTTGATTGCCCGGTGCCCGGACCAAATCGTTTGCGGCGGCACGGGTTCGACAACCGCAAGCCTGGCATGGCATCCGGCGGGTATGCCCGAATCGGAAGAGCGGTCACAGTCCGGCAGCCAAATCAAAAACCATGGTATCCAGTAGAATAGTGGTGCATAACAGGCAAGCCCGTCTTGTATCTGACGCAAGACAGATGCGAGAGCGAACTTCGCTTCAAGACAAAAGTTAAAGTAAGAGACGGCTTTTTCTTTACTCCCAACCCCCGGAGCCTACGATGTATCAACATATCAAAGTGCCTGCCGACGGCCAAAAAATTACCGTTAATGCCGATTTTTCCCTGAACGTGCCGGATAACCCGATCATCCCCTATATCGAAGGCGACGGTACCGGCGTGGACATCAGCCCGGTAATGATCAAGGTGGTCGACGCCGCAGTGGCCAAGGCATACGGCGGCAAGCGCAAGATCAGCTGGATGGAAATCTTCGCAGGCGAAAAATCCACCAAGGTGTACGGCCCCGATGTCTGGCTGCCCGAGGAAACCCTGCAGGTGTTGAAGGACTATGTCGTGTCCATCAAGGGACCGCTGACCACGCCGGTAGGCGGCGGCATCCGCTCGCTCAACGTCGCGCTGCGCCAGGAGCTCGACCTGTATGTCTGCCTGCGGCCGGTGCGTTACTTCAAGGGCGTGCCCTCGCCGGTGCGCGAGCCTGAAAAGACCGACATGGTGATCTTCCGCGAGAACTCGGAAGACATCTATGCCGGCATCGAATGGGCCGAAGGCTCCGACGGCGCCAAGAAGCTCATCGATTTCCTGGTCAAGGAAATGGGCGTCAAGAAGATCCGCTTCCCCAATACCTCGGGCCTCGGCGTCAAGCCGGTTTCCCGCGAAGGCACCGAGCGTCTGGTTCGCAAGGCGATCCAGTATGCCATCGATAACGACAAGCCCTCGGTGACGCTCGTTCACAAGGGCAACATCATGAAGTACACCGAAGGCGGCTTCCGCGACTGGGGCTATGGCCTGGCGCAGAAGGAATTCGGCGCCGAGCTGATCGACGGCGGTCCGTGGTGCAAGTTCAAGAATCCGAAGACGGGCAAGGAAATCACCATCAAGGATTCGATCGCCGATGCATTCCTGCAGCAGATCCTGCTGCGTCCGAATGAGTACAGCGTGATCGCGACGCTGAACCTGAACGGCGACTATATCTCCGACGCGCTTGCCGCGCAGGTGGGCGGCATCGGCATCGCTCCCGGCGCAAACATGTCCGATTCCGTCGCCATGTTTGAAGCGACTCACGGCACCGCGCCGAAATACGCCGGCAAGGATTACGTCAACCCGGGTTCGGTGATTCTGTCGGCGGAAATGATGCTGCGTCACATGGGATGGACAGAAGCGGCGGACCTGATCATCACGTCGATGGAAAAGTCGATCACCTCGAAGAAGGTCACCTATGACTTCGCGCGCCTGATGGATGGCGCCACCCAGGTGTCTTGCTCGGGTTTCGGCGATGTCATGATTTCGAACATGTAATTCGAGCGGCGGGCTTCGACATGCCCGTCCGCAGAGACGACAGGAAGCAATGAAAAGGCCGGAATGCTCCGGCCTTTTTGCATTTCCGTTTCCATGTCTATCTCTATCTGATCTGCGTCTGTTCGAGCGCGAACCGGATCAGGTCCGCCTGGCCTTCGATGCCAAGCTTGCGCTTGATGTTCAGCCGATGTGTTTCTATGGTTCGCACGCTCAGGCTCATGTCTCGCGCAATATGCTTGTTCGACTTGCCGGTTGCGATGCATTGCAGGACCTCCCTTTCGCGCGGCGTCAGCAGCAGCGCCGGCGGCATCGGCCGCGCCAGCTGTTTCGCCAGTCCCGCACTGTAGTAGATGCCTCCGGACATCACGGCATCGATCGCCGTGATGATGTCCATCGCTGGCGCATCCTTGAGGACGTAACCCCGCGCGCCTGCCTGGATGGCCTGCATTACATATTCGGCCTTGTCATGCATGCTCAGCATCAGCACCGCAATTTCCGGGTAAAGGGCGTTGAAGCGGCCGGTCAGTTCGATGCCGTTCATGCCCGACAGGTTGATGTCCATCAGCACGAGATCGATGGTCTTGCTTGCGGCATGTTCCAATGCTTCGGCGGCGTTGCCGGCCTCGGCCACGACTTCGAAATGAGGAATGGTTTCGAGCCGGGCGCGCAAGCCGTCGCGCACCAGGGGGTGGTCGTCGACGAGCAGGATATGTACAAAGGGCGGGGTCTGCATGATTTGATCGGGTTACACGCGAGGAAGTATGGCAATGACTGTCGTGCCTTCGCCGGAAGAGCTTAACTCCAGTTTGCCGCCGACGGTATTGACGCGTTCATGCATATTGCGCAGGCCGATGCCGCGCTTGGGATGCTGCGCCACACCGGCGACATCGAAGCCGATGCCGTTATCGGCAATGTAGAGACTCACTTCCTGCTTGTTGCCGGCGAGGCGGATACGCACCGAAGATGCATCGGCATGGCGCTTGATGTTGGTGAGGGTTTCCTGGGCAATCCTGAACATGACCGTGTTGGCAATATCCGACAAGCCATCCGTATTGCCTTCGGAAATAAATTCAACATGAATGGAAGTATGTTCACGGAATTCGCTCGCCAGGTGGTCGAGTGCCGCGGCCAGACCCAGGTCGTCAAGCAGGGCGGGGCGCAGGTCATGGGATATTCTCCGCACTTCGCCGAGCACATCGTTCAATTGGTTGGCGGCGCGGTCGAACGACATGCGCGCCATCTCCGGCTGCGAGGCATGCGCAGCCAGCTTGGCGATCCCGGATTCGACTTGCAGCTTGATCGAAACGAGCCATTGGCTGATGCCGTCATGCAAATCGCGCGACAGCCGTGCCCTTTCTTCTTCCTGAGAGCGCACGACGCGCTGGGCAAGGACGCGAAGCTTGGCATCGGCGACCCGGTGTTCGCTGATGTTCAAGGCCAGTCCGGAGAGCGCTACCGTCAGGGCGCTGGCAATTGCAATGACTGCAATCCACAGCATGGTGCTGCGAATGTTGACGGAATTCTGGGCATCGATCTTTGCCAGTGCATTATCGACATCATCCAGGTAAATTCCGGTACCCAGCATCCAGCCCCAGCGCTCGAGCGTGACGACATATCCCAGCTTCGGCGCCATTTTTTGCGTGGAAGGTTTTTCCCAGAGATAGCGGACCAGGCCGCCGCCGGACTTGGCCTGTGCAATCAGCTTCTGGATTGTGGGATTGCCTTCCGGGTCGCGCAGCTCCCACAGGTTCTTGCCCACAATCTCGGGCAGGCGCGGGTGCATGAGGCTTTTGCCTGACAGGTCGTAGAGGAAGAAGTATCCGTCGTCTCCATAATCGAGCGACGCCAGGATGTGGATGGCCTTGGTTTTCGTTTCGTCGTCGTCCAGGCCCGAATCGTAGAGATGGGCAATCGAGCGAGTGGCAAGAGTGACATAGTGGCTCAGTTCCGCTTCCTTGCTTGCCACGTAGGCCGTCTCGACCGAGGCGCGCTGCTGCTGCGCCAGAAGGTTGGCCTGATGTCTCACGGCGACTGCGATGGCAAGCAGGGCAACGATGAGCGGGGTGATGGCAAGGAGCAGGATTTTCTGACGAAGCTTCATGGCACGTAACTTTACCGCTATTTCCGGAAAGCACGTAAAAAGTCTTCAATGCCAATCTGGAAAAGCGTAACGCGCGGCGCTGTGCCGGGGAGTCCTCTTGCAAATGCAGGCCGGAGCACCAGATAGGAGGAGCATACGACAAGAGATGGGCATCGGGCGAAAATGGCGCGCGAAAAAAACCCCGCGAGGCGGGGCTTTTCGTGCTCTTGCTAATCGATGTGATTAGGGGGCTTGAATATTGGAAGCTTGCTTGCCTTTCGGGCCTTGCGTCACTTCGAACGAAACCTTTTGACCTTCTTTGAGAGTCTTGAAGCCATTCATCTGAATTGCGGAGAAGTGGGCGAACAAATCTTCACCGCCGTCATCCGGAGTGATGAATCCGAAGCCTTTGGAATCGTTGAACCACTTGACGGTACCTGTTGCCATAAAAGCGTCTTTCAAATAATAACTAATCACACGAGCCGTAAAAGCAAGAAGCCTCGCGACACGCTGCCCCCTCTTATAACTTGCTCACTTCACATTGACAATAACATAATGCTCTGTTTGTCAACTGATACCATTGTTCCTGCAAAAAATATAAAAGTCAAGGCAGTTCCATTGGACTTTTTGAGTTTTTGCAATCGAAATGCAGAATAGAATTCTTGAAATTGGGCGATCGGGCATTATCTGCGCAATACGCAGAAAGGGCGTAAGATCAGTATACGTATGGAATATCTTTTACCAGGGCGCATGGCGTCGGTGGAAAGTTTTAGATTAAACGCATGGCAACTCAGCATGACAACGGTACGGTAATTGCTAGGCAAGAGCAGAAGCTCAAGCCTCCGCCGATGTATCAGGTCTTACTTTTGAATGACGACTATACGCCCATGGAATTTGTTGTCGCGATCATCCAGGAGTACTTCAACAAAGACCGAGAAACCGCGACGCAGATCATGCTCAAGGTTCATCGTGACGGAAAAGGAATGTGCGGCGTCTATCCGAAAGACATAGCGTCCACTAAAGTAGAATTGGTATTAACCCACGCGAGAAAAGCAGGACACCCCCTGCAATGCGTGATGGAGGAAGCATGATTGCGCAGGAACTTGAAGTTAGTTTGCACATGGCTTTTGTCGAAGCCCGTCAGGCGCGGCACGAGTTCATTACGGTCGAGCACTTGCTGCTCGCGCTGCTCGACAATCCGTCGGCGGCGGAAGTGCTGCGCGCATGCGCAGTCAATATCGAAGATCTGCGTAAGACGCTGACAAACTTCATCAGCGACAATACGCCGACCGTGCCGGGCACGAGCGAAGTGGATACCCAGCCTACACTGGGCTTCCAGCGCGTGATCCAGCGCGCCATCATGCATGTCCAGTCTGCTTCCAACGGCAAGAAGGAAGTGACGGGAGCCAACGTGCTGGTGGCCATCTTCGGTGAAAAAGATTCCCACGCCGTGTACTATCTGCACCAGCAGGGAGTCACGCGTCTTGACGTGGTGAATTTCATTTCCCATGGCGTGCGCAAGGACCAGCAGGTCGATTCCCAGAAGGCGCCCGAAGGCTCGGAAGAGGCTCAGAGCGAGGGGCAGCAGAAGGAAAGCCCGCTTGATCAGTTCACCCAGAACCTGAACAAGATGGCTTCCGAAGGCAAGATCGATCCGCTTATCGGCCGCGAGTCGGAAGTGGAGCGCGTGATCCAGACGCTCTGCCGCCGCCGCAAGAACAATCCCCTGCTCGTCGGCGAAGCCGGCGTCGGAAAAACCGCGATTGCCGAAGGCCTGGCATGGCGGGTAACTCAGGGCGACGTTCCCGAAGTGCTGCAGAATGCCGTGGTTTATTCGCTCGACATGGGCGCACTGCTCGCGGGCACCAAATACCGCGGCGATTTCGAACAGCGCCTGAAGGCCGTGCTGAAGCAGCTGCGTGAAAACCCGAACGGCATCCTGTTCATCGATGAAATCCACACGATCATCGGTGCCGGATCGGCATCGGGCGGCACGCTGGATGCATCCAACCTGCTCAAGCCGGCTCTGTCCAGCGGCCAGCTGAAATGCATCGGCGCAACCACCTACACGGAATTCCGTGGCGTGTTCGAGAAAGACCACGCGCTGTCGCGCCGTTTCCAGAAGATCGACGTCAACGAGCCGACGGTCGAGCAGACCGTCCAGATCCTGCGCGGACTCAAGTCCCGCTTCGAGGAGCACCATGGCGTGAAATATTCCGCCTCGGCGCTGACTTCGGCTGCGGAACTCGCGGCGCGCTTCATCAATGACAGGCATCTCCCGGACAAGGCGATCGACGTGATCGACGAGGCCGGCGCTGCACAGCGCATCCTGCCGAAGTCCAAGCAGAAGAAGACGATCGGCAAGCCCGAGATTGAGGAAATCATTTCCAAGATTGCGCGTATTCCTCCGCAGTCGGTCAACCAGGATGACCGCACCAAGCTGCAGACCATCGACCGCGACCTGAAGAATGTCGTGTTCGGCCAGGATCCGGCGATCGAGGCTCTGGGTTCGGCGATCAAGATGGCGCGTGCCGGTCTCGGCAAGACCGACAAGCCTATCGGCGCCTTCCTGTTCTCAGGGCCCACCGGCGTGGGCAAGACCGAAGTGGCGAAGCAGCTGGCCTTCATCATGGGCATCGAGCTGATCCGCTTCGACATGTCGGAATACATGGAGCGTCATGCGGTAAGCCGCCTGATCGGCGCGCCTCCGGGCTACGTCGGCTTCGACCAGGGCGGTCTGCTGACCGAAGCGATCACGAAGAAGCCGCATGCGGTATTGCTGCTCGATGAAATCGAGAAGGCGCATCCGGATATCTTCAATATCCTGCTGCAGGTCATGGACCATGGCACGCTGACCGACAACAACGGCCGCAAGGCGGATTTCCGCAACGTCATCATCATCATGACGACGAATGCCGGCGCGGAAAGCCTGCAGAAGCGTTCGATCGGCTTCACCGACAAGAAGGAAGCCGGCGACGAGATGGCCGACATCAAGCGGATGTTCACACCGGAATTCCGGAACCGTCTTGATGCGATCATCAGCTTCAGGCCGCTCGATGAGGAAATCATCCTGCGCGTGGTCGACAAGTTCCTGATGCAGCTGGAAGAGCAGCTGCATGAGAAGAAGGTCGATGCGGTCTTTACCGACAGCCTGCGCAAGTTCCTCGCGAAGAAAGGCTTCGATCCGCTCATGGGCGCGCGGCCGATGTCCCGCTTGATCCAGGACATGATCCGCAAGGCGCTGGCAGACGAACTGCTGTTCGGCCGCCTGGTGTCCGGAGGCCGCGTGACGGTGGATATGGACGACAAGGAGCAGATCAAGCTCGACTTTGCCGAAGGGGATGTGCCTCCGCCGTCCGCTCCGGAAGAAACGCTGGAAGTCGAGTAATCCGATCGCAGGCTTGCGAAGGCCTGAAAAAACCCGGAACTGCGCGAGCGGTCCGGGTTTTTTATTTGCAGCTTCGTCAGGCCATCATGCCGCCAGTTACCGAGTCCGCTGCAGTGCGGCTGCACACTCCCTGATCAGCGTCGGGCCGCGGTAGATGAGGCCGGTGTACAGCTGCACCAGCGAGGCGCCGGCATCGAATTTTGCCTTCGCATGATCTCCCGAGAGAATGCCGCCCACGCCGATGATCGGCAGGCTGTCGCCCAACTCGGACTTCAGTCCCCTGATGACGGCATTCGACAATTCGAACACCGGCGCACCCGACAAGCCGCCCGTTTCCTCCGCATGGGCCAGGCCCCTGACCGCATCCCGCGTGATGGTGGTGTTGGTGGCGATGACCGCGTCCATCCGATGCCGCAGCAGGGTGGCCGCGATGGTCTTGATCTGCTCGCTGTCGATATCGGGTGCAATTTTCAATGCGATCGGCACATAGCGCTTGTGCTGGTCCGCAAGCCGCTGCTGCGCATCCTTCAATGCCGCCAGCAGGGAGTCGAGCTCCGAGCCGCCCTGCAGCTGGCGCAGGTTCTTGGTATTGGGGGAGGAGATGTTGACGGTCACGTAGCTTGCGTAAGGATAGACCTTTGCCAGACAGTGAAGATAGTCGTCCGCGGCGCGCTCGATCGGCGTATCCGCATTCTTGCCGATGTTGAGGCCGAGCACGCCTTCCCTGTTCTGGAAGAACCTGGATGCCTGGACATTGGCAACGAATGCATCCACGCCGCCGTTGTTGAAACCCATGCGGTTGATGATGGCGTTGGCCTGCGGAAGGCGAAACATCCGCGGCAGCGGGTTTCCCGGCTGGGCACGCGGCGTTACCGTGCCGATCTCGATCGAGCCGAATCCAAGCGAAGCCAGTCCATCGATGTAGGCGCCATCCTTGTCCAGCCCGGCCGCAAGGCCGACCGGATTGGGAAAGGTAATCCCCATGACTGTCCTGGGATCCGGACGGGGGCGGCTGATGATGCTGGTCAGCCCAAGCCTTGATGCTTTCTTCAGCCAGGGCAGGGTGAGATTATGTGCAGCTTCGGGATCAAGACTGAAAAGAAGCGGGCGGGCTAGTGAGTAGAGAAGCTTGTCGGGCATGGCGGTCGAGGGTCGATGGCTCCGGGGGCAGTACTGCGGCTGCCTGCTGTCCGGTTGCTTTTTGAAAAGCCGCTATTCTACCCCTGCGCCCGCCGGCGAACGCAGGTAGCGCCCAGCCTGTGTTCAGATGTCAGCGTGCCAGGCTTGCCATTTGCCCCGCACCAGCGCCTCCATGGGCTGAAAATTCACCTTGTAGGCCATCTTCTGGCTGTCGCGTATCCAGTAGCCCAGATAAACATAGGGCATGTCCAGCCGTCTGGCCTGCTCGATCTGCCACATGATGTTGTAGGTGCCGAAGGAAGCACCCGGCAAGTCAGGGTCGTAGAAGGTGTAGACCGAGGACAAGCCGTCATTCAGCACGTCGATGATGCTGACCATGCGCAGTATGCCGTCGGGATCGCGGAACTCGACCAGCCTCGTATTGACCTTGCTCTGCAGGAGAAACTGCGCATACTGATCGCGGCTGTCCTGGTCCATGCCGCCGCCGGCGTGGCGAGCCGCCTGGTAGCGCAGGTAAAGCTCATAGTGTTCCGGCACATAGGTCAGCGTAGTCACCCATGTCGTGAGGTCGCCGTGGTTGCGCCATGCCCGACGCTGGCTGCGATTGCCGGCGAAATCGGCCACACTGACGCGGACCGGAATGCAGGCCTGGCAGCCGTCGCAATAGGGGCGGTAGGTAAAAATGCCGCTGCGGCGGAAGCCGTTCTTGACCAGTTCCGAATAGACATCGGCATTGATCAGGTGAGAGGGCGTGGCAACCTGGGAGCGCGCCTGGCGGCTATCCAGATAGCTGCAGGGATAGGGAGCCGTGGCGTAGAACTGGAGTGTTGCAAAAGGCAGATCTTTTAAGTGCGTCATAGGCGTGTTGACTGACTGCGATGCCGGCCGGAGTCGGCGCAACGGTACATTCTGTAATTTACACCGACTGGAATACCGTCATGAGGTTTTTTGCGGTCTCCTGTCAGGAGTCAAGACAGCGCAAGCGGCTGCCAGTTCGTGATCGGTTCCTTTTCGATGGCCGTCCTGAGGTGCGACAAAAAAGTTTGCCGCGAAATCGGAACAGCCCCCAGCGATGCAAGATGGGACGTCTCCTGTTGACAGTCGATCATCTCCACGCCATTCGATTTCAAAAAATGCACAAGATATGCCAGCGCGACCTTGGAGGCGTCGGAGACGCGCGCAAACATCGATTCGCCGTAGAACATGCGGCCTATGCAGACCCCATAAGCTCCGCCCACCAGCCGACCGTCGAGCCAGACTTCGGAGGAGTGGGCATAGCCGCGGCGATGGAGGGCGCAATAGCCGCGCATGATGTCTGCCGAAATCCATGTGCCTGCGCCATCCTTGCGCGGCGCGGCGCACGCCTGCATCACCTGCTCGAACGCGGAGTCGAACCTGATCTGCCAGCGGCCGTCGGTGTCCATGCTCTTTTGCACTTTTTTCAAGGTTTTTTTCAGGCTGTGTGAAACAGTGAAGCGCTCGGTATAAAGCACCATGCGCGGGTCCGTACTCCACCAGAGCACGGGCTGCCCTTCCGAAAACCAGGGAAAAATTCCGTGCCGATAGGCTTCCAGCAAACGCCGAGGCGAGAGATCGCCGCCCGCCGCCAGCAAGCCGGCGGCACCGTCACGCTCGGTCAGCGCAGTGGAAACGTCCGGAAAAGGCGTGTTTGACTCAAGCCAGGGAATCATGCCTCTCCCCAAAATGGAACGCTAAAATGCACGCGGGCGGTGCGGAATGAGACCTTGGCAAAATTGCCAGGAATATCTTTTTCTTTGTAAACAGTGACTTGCATAATTGCACCAAAATGGAATAATTCTTGCTAGAAATTGGCGCCAATAAAATATTCTGCACTTTTACAGGGAGTTTTTGCATGGATGGGTTAAAAAGCGGTGCCGATGCCCTATTTGTCTTGCTCGGCGCCATCATGATTCTCGCAATGCATGCAGGGTTCGCCTTTCTTGAGCTCGGCACGGTGCGCAAGAAGAACCAGGTCAATGCCCTGGTCAAAATATTAGTCGATTTCGCCATATCGACCATTGCCTATTTTTTCATAGGTTACGGCATTTCCTACGGCGTCAACTTTTTCGCCGATGCTTCCACGCTGTCGGCCAGCAATGGCTTTGAACTGGTGAAGTTCTTTTTTCTCCTGACGTTCGCGGCGGCGATCCCGGCCATCATTTCCGGCGGCATCGCGGAACGGGCGAAGTTTCATCCTCAGCTGGTGGCGACCGCATTGCTCGTCGGCTTCGTCTATCCATTGTTCGAGGGGATTGCATGGAACCAGCGCTTCGGAATCCAGGCCTGGCTGAAAGCCATGTTCTCCGCCGAATTCCACGATTTCGCCGGTTCCATCGTCGTGCATGCGGTCGGAGGATGGGCTGCATTGCCGGCCATTGTGTTTCTCGGCGCCCGCCGCGGACGTTATGCAAAGAACGGCGCCATTGCCGCGCATCCCCCATCCAATATTCCCTTTCTCGCGCTCGGCGCCTGGATTCTTGCGGTCGGCTGGTTCGGCTTCAATGTGATGAGCGCGCAAACGCTCGACAAGATCAATGGCCTTGTCGCCCTCAATTCGCTGATGGCCATGGTGGGCGGCACGCTGGTTGCGGTCATCCTTGGGAAGAACGACCCCGGTTTTGCCTATAACGGACCGCTTGCCGGGCTCGTGGCGATCTGCGCCGGGTCCGATCTCATGCATCCGCTGGGTGCGCTGATCACCGGAGGTATGGCGGGAGCGGTGTTTGTATGGATGTTTACGCTGACCCAGAACAAATGGAAGATCGACGACGTGCTCGGCGTCTGGCCCCTGCATGGACTGTGCGGCGCCTGGGGCGGCATTGCGGCGGGCATTTTCGGCCAGTCCACGCTGGGGGGCATGGGCGGCGTGTCCTTCATGTCGCAGTTGCTGGGCACGCTTCTGGGCGTTGCCATCGCAGCTGCCGGCGGCACGCTCATCTATGGCGTATTGAAGGCGACGGTGGGAATACGTCTCGATCCCGAACAGGAATTCAACGGCGCCGATCTGTCGATCCACAAGATCAGCGCGACGCCGGAACGGGAAACGAACTGGTGACGGATTGAAGGTCTATTGAGGCATGAGGAACCGTCTTGGGGGGGGGCGGCGCTCCGGGACGGTTCGTGTCAATGCCCGGGCCATCGATTCAATCAGTCTGGCGCATGGGTTTGCGTATGTCTTCCGTGTGCAGCCCGTAACTGCCGCCTTCGGTACGGATGCGTGCCAGATCGGCAAAAAATGCCTTCAATGTATGGCCGACCGTCGGAAAGGCGATATCGCTCCAGGGGATCTCATGTTCGGCAAATAACTCCACTTCAAGGCTCTCGATGCCTGCCTGATAGTCCAGATCGAGGAGCGTCGCGCGGTAGAACATGTGCACTTGATGGACGTGGGGGACATTGAGCAGCGAGAAGAGGTCATGCAGCTGAATGCGCGCTCCCGCTTCTTCGAAGGTTTCGCGCAAGGCGGCTTCCGTCGTCGTCTCGCTGTTTTCCATGAAGCCGGCGGGGAGGGTCCAGTATCCGTAGCGCGGTTCGATGGCGCGCTTGCAAAGCAATACGCGAATGTTTCCATTTTCTTCCCAGACCGGTATCGAGCCGATCACCATCTTCGGGTTCTGATAATGAATGGTGCCGCACTGCTCGCAGACGAAGCGCGGACGGTTGTCATCGGGAGGGACCAGTAGCGAAACGGGGTGTGCGCATTCAGAGCAGAATTTCATAGAAGGGAGACAAGTAATTATTGTGCCGACCGGGAAGGCTTCAGACCGCGTGCGCCTCCGGAACAGGTGTTTAACCGAACAATGAGGGATCGCGCATGACAAGTGTATCACCACAGATGAAGTTGCAATTGCGCCGCTTGTCAATACGAGCTATACTTTCATTCTTCAGACGCGGGGTGGAGCAGTCTGGCAGCTCGTCGGGCTCATAACCCGAAGGTCACAGGTTCAAATCCTGTCCCCGCAACCAAGTCTTTAAAGTCTTTCAATTCCCGCCCTCATTACTCCTCCAATCAATCGGGCGCCGGAAAGCATCAACAGGTTTCTCTGACCGGGCAGCATTGCGAAATGTCTGTCGTTGACGATAACTTCAGCAGCTGGTAAAGAACAAACGCAAGAACATGAATACTATTGAGGCTAAGAAAGTCCTCGAAACAGCGTTGCTTTGCGCACATGAGCCATTGTCGATCAGCGACATGAGAAAACTGTTCGCGGAAAGCGACGAAGGTCATGATCAGGTCGGCGCCGATACGATCAAGGCGATCCTTGAAGAACTGCGCAACGACTGGACCGACAAGGGTATCGAAATTGTCAGCCTTTCCACCGGCTGGCGTTTTCAAAGCCGCCCCGAGATGAAAAAATATCTTGAGCGGCTCAATCCCGAAAAGCCTCCCAAATACACGCGCGCAACCCTTGAAACACTTGCGATCATCGCGTACCGGCAGCCGGTGACGCGTGGTGATATTGAAGAAATTCGCGGTGTGACGGTGAACTCTCAAACCATCAAGATGCTCGAAGATCGTGGTTGGATCGAGGCAATCGGTCATCGCGATGTGCCGGGACGCCCGGCGCTGTTTGCAACGACAAGACAATTCCTCGACGACCTCGGTTTGACTTCGCTGGACCAGTTGCCGCCTTTGCAGCAAGTTGGCAAAGACGACATGCCAGGCGGAACCTTGCCTGAACTTCAGGCTCTTCAATCAGAAATCCAGGCAGGGCTGGACCAGGGCGCGGTCGCTGCCGAAGCCCCGGCTTCCCAGGCACCTGCCTCTTCAAATACCGAACCGGCCCCAGGACCGGCCCTTGAGCCGTCGGCATCGTCTTCGGAGATGGCCTTCGCTCCGACAGCGGACATCTCGCCACCAGATGCTGCACCTGTCACGGAAACCCAGGATGACGCAACGCACAGCCCGCAACAAAAAGAATCCAACGATGAACCCTCCTTCCCAAAATGATGTTGCGGCGGCCCCCGCCGATCTCGAGCCGAGAATGACGTCCGGCGAACAGACGCAGAACGATGCGTCGGCCGGCGAAGCAGCGGGCGACGACAGGAAAAAGCCGGTCAAGCGCGGAGTAAGAGGGCCGCGCAGCCTGCGCCGCACACGCGCGCCGCGCACCGCCGAAGCGGATGCATCCGCAGTTGCTGAAGACGGCGACTTGCGCGAGCGTGCGCGCAAGGCAGGCGCGGGCGCGCCTGCTTCGGAAGCGGAGTCCGCCGATACCGGATCGGGCGAGCAGAAAAGGACGCGCCGCCAGCGTCCTGGCGGCCTTCGTGACGAGGGGGCGCGGAACGCGGGCCCGACAGAGAGGGAAAGCGCGGCATCGCCGCGTGCCCGGCAGGCAGGCAAAAAGGGCGCACCTGCGGTCAAGGGTGCTCAGGCGCGTGCGAAGGCAGGTAATGCCGATGATATCTTCAGCCTCGTGACTTCCGGCGCATTTGACGTTTCCGCGGAATCGGAAGGCCAGGGAGCGCGTCGCGACGCGCGTGCGGGCAAACCGGTTCGGCGTGACCTCACCGCCGAGGACGATGCGCCCAAGCTGCACAAGGTGCTTGCCGAAGTGGGCCTGGGCTCGCGGCGCGACATGGAAGAACTCATCATCGCCGGCCGTGTCTCGGTGAACGGCGAGCCGGCGCATATCGGTCAGCGCATCCTGCCGACGGACCAGGTCCGCATCAACGGCAAGCTGGTGCAGCGCAAGATCAGCAAGCGTCCGCCGCGAGTGCTCATCTATCACAAGCCGGCCGGCGAGATCGTCAGTCATGACGATCCCGAAGGCCGCCCGTCGGTCTTCGCCAATCTGCCGACGATGAAAGCCGGCAAATGGCTTGCCGTCGGCCGCCTGGACTTCAATACGGAAGGTCTGCTGCTCTTTACGACTTCCGGCGACCTCGCCAACCGTCTCATGCACCCCCGGTACAACATCGAGCGTGAATACGCCGTTCGTACCCTGGGGGAGCTGGAGGAAGGCATGCGGCAGCGCCTGCTTGCCGGGGTCGAGCTCGAAGACGGCACTGCGCAGTTTTCGAAGATCGCCGACGGCGGCGGCGAAGGCGTGAATCGTTGGTATCGCGTGACGATCGGTGAGGGGCGCAACCGCGAGGTCCGCCGCATGTTCGAAGCCGTCGGCCTGACGGTATCCAGGCTGATCCGTACCCGATACGGCGTAATGACCCTGCCGAGCGGTCTCAAGCGCGGGCGCTGGGAAGAACTCGACGAGCACAGCGTGCGGGACCTGATGAACCTGAGCGGACTGGAAAAGCCTTCCGGCCAGTCTTCGGGTACCAAGCAGCGTGGCGACCGCAACGGCAACAGCAATGGAAATGACAGGGCTCAGACTGCCAAGCGTGGAGCGGCCTATCCCGCGCGGGGCAATCAGCGCACCCAGCAGGGGCAGCCGCGCAACCGTCAGCCGGATCCGCTGCAGACGGCGCTGGGATTTCCCGATGCCGGCCACGGGCGGCGCCACGCCGGTGGGCAGGGACGCGGCCAAACCATGGGCGGCATGCAGCGCCGGCGCTCGCGCGGCTAGGCGTCGACATATCCTTCTGCGGCAGTCATGCCGCCTTGCAAGGCGGGTTGGTCGTTTTCCGGCATCTTTGGCCGGTTTCAGCCCGTCTTCTTGATTGCGATGCCCTACCTAATTGTTTATAATTAGAGAGTTAACGAAATTCGCGCTCGCTATCGCGAGTTTCGTCGGGGATGACGGCTGAAGTTGGCCAAATCATAAAAAGGATGGGCAGATGCCCATTTTTTTTTTGTTAAACAGTTTGCGTCGGCATTTTTGCACTCGACGCGTGCGTTTTGGAGAGTGGCTTGCGGTTGCTGGATTTGGTTGAAAAAACCGTGACGGGCATGGGTTATGAACTGGTCGACCTCGAACAGGCGGCCCATGGCTTGCTGCGCGTTTATATCGACTTTCCGCCCGAGGCGGCGGACAAGGGGAGCATTACGGTGGAAGACTGCGAAAAGGTCAGCCACCAGCTTTCCCATGTATTGACGGTGGAGAATGCCAGCTATGAACGGCTGGAAATTTCCTCCCCGGGGCTGGATCGGCCTTTGAAGAAGCTGTCGGATTATGTCCGCTTCGCAGGTCAGGAGGCAGTGGTCAAGCTGCGCATGCCGATGCCCGGAGCCGCCAACCGCAAGTCCTTTCAGGGGGTGCTGCATGAGCCCGAGGGCGACATGCTGAAATTGGAATTTGAAGGAAAAGATGGACCGGCGATGTTGGAATTTACCCTCGCCGACGTGGACAAGGCACGCTTGGTGCCGAAAGTGGATTTTAGGAGTCGCAAAGGATGAGTCGCGAAATATTGCTGTTGGTTGATGCTCTGGCACGAGAAAAAAATGTCGATAAGGAAATCGTCTTCGGAGCCCTCGAGCATGCGCTTGCTCAAGCGACAAAGAAGCGCTATGACGGCGAAGTCGACGTCCGCGTTTCCATCGACCGCGAAACCGGGGAATTCGAGTCCTTCCGTCGCTGGCATGTCGTTCCCGACGAAGCAGGCCTTCAGTTGCCCGACCAGGAAGTCCTGCACTTCGAAGCCAAGGAACAGATTCCCGATATCGAAATCGACGACTATATCGAAGAGCCGATCGAGTCGGTTGAATTCGGCCGCCGCTTTGCGCAGGACACCAAGCAGGTTGTGCTTCAGCGCATCCGCGACGCCGAGCGCGAACAGATCCTGGCCGACTTCCTCGAGCGCGGCGATTCGCTGGTCACCGGTACCATCAAGCGCATGGAGCGCGGCGATGCCATCGTCGAATCGGGCAAGATCGAAGCGCGCCTGCCGCGGGATCAGATGATTCCCAAGGAAAACCTGCGCATCGGCGACCGCGTGCGGGCATACATCCTGCGTATCGATCGCAATGCGCGCGGACCGCAGGTGATTCTGTCGCGCACCGCGCCGGAATTCATCATGAAGCTGTTTGAGCTGGAAGTCCCCGAAATCGAGCAGGGCCTGCTTGAGATCAAGTCGGCAGCCCGGGATGCCGGCGTACGCGCGAAGATTGCCGTATTTACCAGCGACAAGCGCATCGACCCGATCGGTACCTGCGTCGGCATGCGCGGTTCCCGCGTTCAGGCCGTGACCGGCGAGCTGGGCGGCGAGCGTGTCGATATCGTTCTCTGGTCGGAAGACCCGGCACAGTTCGTGATCGGTGCGCTGGCGCCGGCGAATGTGTCGTCGATCGTGGTGGATGAAGAGAAGCATGCGATGGACGTGGTCGTCGACGAAGAGAATCTGGCGATCGCCATTGGCCGCGGCGGACAGAACGTGCGGCTCGCTTCCGAACTGACCGGTTGGCAGATCAATATCATGACTGCCGAAGAGTCGGCTGACAAATCAGCGGCGGAAACTGCGGTGATCCGGACGCTGTTCATGGAAAAACTCGATGTCGACCAGGAAGTGGCTGACATCCTCGTTGAAGAAGGTTTTTCAAGTCTGGAAGAAATTGCATACGTCCCCATCTCGGAGATGCTTGATATCGAAGCCTTCGACGAGGACACGGTCAATGAACTGCGCAACCGCGCGCGCGACGCGCTCGTCACGGAAGCCATTGCTTCCGAGGAAGGGCTGGAGGGCATGGATGATTCCCTCGCCAATCTCGACGGCATCGATCGCGTAATAGCCGGCAAGCTCGGCCTCGCAGGAATCAAGACGCTCGGCGCATTTGCCAATCTGGCCTATGACGAGTTTGGCTCGATTCTCGCTTTGCCGGTCGAACGCGCACGCGAGCTGATCGAAACCCAGTTTAAAGACGTAACCGATGATGAAATGCGTCTGATCGACGCAAAGTACGACGATCGCGCCAGGGCACTGCAAGCCAAGGCACGGGAGCTTGCCGAATCTAAATGATGAAGAAAGCTCCACTAACATCCGTCGTGCTACATAGAAAAGAGGACTGAATGGCGAGTAACAACGTAGCCCAATTTGCCACCGAACTGAAGATGCCCGCAGACTTGCTGTTGACGCAACTGCGTGCTGCAGGCGTCGAGAAGAGTTCGGCGTCCGATATCTTGTCCAAGGAAGACAAGGATAAGCTGTTGAATCACCTGCGCCGCTCCCATGGCGGTACGCCGGAAGGCGAGAAGAAGAAAATCACGCTGACCCGCAAGGAAACGACGGAAATCCGGCAGGCCGATGCCACCGGCAAGTCGCGCACCATTCAAGTCGAAGTGCGCAAGAAGCGTACTTTCATCAAGCGTGACGAACCTGCGACAGAGGAAGCTGCACCGAAGGAGGCTGCGGCTCCGGTCGTTGACCAGGCGGAAATCGAGCGTCGGGCGGAAGAAGAGCGCCGCCAGGCCGAGCTGATTGCGCGCCAGGAAGCGGAACTCCGCGAAAAGCAGGAGCGTCTTGCCCGCCTGGAAGCGGAAAAGGAAGCGCAGGCCAAGGCGCAGCGTGAAGCGGAAGAGGCCAAGCGCGCCGAGGAAGCGCGCGTCGCGGCCGAACGTGCCGCTCAGGCGGCCAAGGCCGACATGACCGCTGCCGAGGAGCGCAAGCGGGCGGCTGACGAAGAGGCGAAGAAAAAAGTCGCGGAACAGGAAGCAAAGGCTGCGGCCGAGCGGGCTGCGGCGACCGAGCGAGCGCGCAAGGCGGTAGCGGATGAAGTGGCGCAGATCAAGGCCATGATGAGCCAGCCGCGGCGCGTGATGAAAGCGCCGGAACCGGCACCTGCTCCAGCGCCTGCCGCCAAGGCAGCCGAAGGTACCTTGCACAAGCCGGCGGAAAAGAAACCCGGCGAGAAGAAAGACGACAAGAAACCGGCGACCGGCACTGCCGACAAGAAGTCCATCAAGTCGGCCAACGTGTCGTCGACCTGGCAGGACGACGCTGCCAAGAAGCGCGGCATCAAGACTCGCGGCGGCGCAGCCACGCCGGCTCCGGGCGGCCGTGACGGATGGCGCGGCGGACCGAAGGGTCGCCGCTCGTCGCATGGCGACGACCGCCACGAGTCCAACTTCCAGGTGCCGACCGAAGCGGTGGTCAAGGATGTGCATGTGCCCGAAACGATCACGGTCGCGGAACTGGCGCACAAGATGGCAGTGAAGGCCTCCGAAGTCATCAAGCATCTGATGAAGCTCGGACAGATGGTGACGATCAACCAGGTTCTTGATCAGGAAACAGCAATGATCCTGGTCGAGGAAATGGGGCACAAGGCATTTGCAGCCAAGCTGGACGATCCGGAAGCCCTGCTGGAGCAGGCCGGCGAACACAGCGATGCCGAGGCATTGCCGCGCGCACCGGTGGTGACCGTCATGGGCCACGTCGACCACGGCAAGACTTCCTTGCTGGATTCGATCCGCCGCGCCAAGGTTGCGGCAGGCGAAGCGGGCGGCATTACCCAGCACATCGGCGCTTACCATGTGGAAACGCCGCGCGGCATCATCACCTTCCTGGATACGCCGGGTCACGAAGCGTTCACCGCGATGCGTGCACGCGGCGCCAAGGCGACCGACATCGTTATTCTGGTGGTTGCAGCCGACGACGGCGTGATGCCGCAGACGAAGGAGGCGATTTCTCACGCCAAGGCGGCAGGAGTGCCCATCGTCGTCGCAATCAACAAGATCGACAAGCAGGGCGCCAACACCGAGCGCGTGACCCAGGAACTGATCGCGGAACAAGTGGTGCCCGAAGCCTACGGCGGCGATGCGCCGTTCATTCCGGTGTCGGCCAAGACCGGCCAGGGCATTGACGATCTGCTGGAGAACGTGCTGCTGCAGGCCGAAGTGCTGGAACTCAAGGCACCGGTGGATGCGCATGCGAAGGGACTGGTCATCGAAGCCAAGCTCGACAAGGGCCGCGGTCCGGTGGCAACGGTTCTGGTGCAGTCGGGTACGCTCAAGCGCGGCGACGTCGTGCTGGCAGGTTCGTCGTATGGCCGCGTGCGCGCCATGCTCGATGAAAACGGCAAGAACGTTGCCGATGCCGGTCCGTCGATTCCGGTCGAAATCCAGGGCCTGACTGAAGTGCCGGCAGCCGGCGAAGAAGTCATGGTGATGGCAGATGAACGTAAGGCACGTGAAATTGCCTTGTTCCGTCAGGGCAAGTTCCGTGACGTGAAGCTGGCCAAGCAGCAGGCGGCGAAGCTCGAAAACATGTTCGAGCAGATGGCTGAAGGCGAAGTGAAGAATCTGCCTCTGATCATCAAGGCCGACGTGCAGGGTTCGCAGGAAGCCATCGTGCATGCGATGCAGAAGCTGTCGACCAACGAGGTCCGCGTGCAGATCGTTCATGCCGCAGTCGGCGGCATCAGCGAATCCGACGTCAACCTCGCTGTCGCGTCGAAAGCCGTCATCATCGGCTTCAACACGCGCGCCGATGCATCGGCAAGGAAGCTGGCCGAGACGAGCGGCATCGACATTCGTTACTACAACATCATTTACGATGCGGTGGACGAGATCAAGGCGGCGATGTCCGGCATGCTGGCACCCGAGAAGCGCGAACAGGCACTGGGTCTGGTCGAAATTCGCCAGGTCTTCCACGTCAGCAAGGTCGGCTCGATCGCAGGCTGCTATGTGCTCGACGGCCTCGTCAAGCGCGGTTCGTCCGTGCGCCTGCTGCGCGACAATGTCGTGGTCTGGACAGGCGAACTGGATTCGCTCAAGCGCTTCAAGGATGACGTAAAGGAAGTGAAGGCAGGCTTTGAATGCGGCTTGTCGCTCAAGAACTTCAACGACATCAAGGAAGGCGACCAGCTCGAAGTCTTCGAGGTGCAGGAAGTCGCGCGGACGCTGTAAGCTGCAGGCGCGCTTCGCGCTCAGGCTGACACGCAAGTTGCAAAAGGCAGCAACCAAGCATGCGCCGCCGTATGAGGAATACGGCGGCGCATGATGTTTGTGGGGTGCGTGTTTTCTGACGTTGCCGGCATTGCTTGAAAACGATTGCGATTCACCTCGGTCTGGCTACCATGTAGCCAGGGGATCCGAGATCCGGATACTGAAACACGATACGGATCGTCCTTGGTGCCGCAAGCGTCAGTGCTGCCCTCAGCGCCGTTCCCGATGCCGCCCAGTGGGACCGCCACCCCGACAACGACAACAATAGCCAGTAAGCAAGGAAGTCATAGCATGGCCAAACATAGCAAATCCATACCCGGCCGCGGTGTGCGCGTCGCCGATCAGATCCAGCGCGATCTTGCCGAAATCATCGCGTATGAACTGAAAGATCCGCGCGTCGGCATGATCACCATCACCGAAGTGCAGGTAACGCCCGATTACGCGCATGCAAAGGTGTTCTTCACGACGCTCGTCGACAACGAGGAAGCAATCAAGAACACCTTGTCCGGCTTGCACAAGGCGTCGGGTTACATCCGCGGCCAGCTCGGCCGCAGGCTGACCATTCACACCATTCCCGAACTGCATTTCGTGCACGATCGCTCTACCGCGCGGGGCATGGAACTCTCGAAGCTGATCGACCAGGCAAACGCCTCGCGCGCCGCGGACTTCGATCCCGAATAACTGTAGTCAACCCGGCGCCAGGCGCCGCAGCATGAGTGCAATCCAATCATATGGCGCAACAACGCCCCAAGAAAATTCGCGTGCCGGTAGACGGCGTGCTTCTGCTGGACAAGGCCGCCGGCATGTCCAGCAACGACGCGCTGATGAAGGCGAAATGGCTGTTGAGCGCGAAGAAGGCTGGCCATACGGGCACGCTCGATCCTTTCGCTACCGGCCTGCTGCCGCTGTGCTTCGGCGAGGCCACCAAGTTTTCGCAAGATCTGCTGGAAGCCGACAAGACGTATGAAACTGTCGTGCACTTGGGCATCACGACCGACACCGGCGATACCGAAGGTGCCGTCGTTGCGACTGGCGAAGTCAGTGTCACCCTGCCGCAGATCGAACAGGCGCTGGCGGGTTTTCGTGGCTGCATCGAACAGGTACCGCCGATGCACTCCGCGCTCAAGCGCGACGGCAAACCCCTCTACGAATATGCACGCGCCGGCATCACGCTCGAGCGCGCCGCACGCAGCATCACGATCCACCATCTGGAACTGCTCGACTACCAGGCGCCTTTCCTTCGGCTGCGCGTCACTTGCAGCAAGGGCACCTATATCCGCGTGCTGGGCGAAGACATCGGCAAAGCTCTGGGGTGCGGCGCGCATCTCAAGGAATTGCGGCGCACCGGCGTCGGCGCCTTGACGCTCGCGGGGGCCGCTACGCTGCAAAGCCTGGAAGCCGCGGCGGAGACCGACAGGCCGGCAATGCTGGCGCCTGTCGATGCATTATTGTCCACTTTTCCCGAGATACGCCTGTCGTCCATGCTGGCAACACGCTTTCTGCACGGACAGCGCCTGCCGCTTGGCAAGGAGGATGTCAGCCTGCCAAGCGCCAAAGGCAGGGTTCGCGTATATCGGAAAGACAACGGCCAGCTGCTCGGAACGGCGCAGCTCATGCCCTACGGCGTACTTGCGCCGGAGAGGCTGGTCGCGTCGCTGCCGCAGGCCTGAAAAAAGGCTGAACGAAGCGCGAATCTTTTTCGTCCGCTCCTGTCCATACAGCTCCCGAGGCGATGCAAGCCATTGAAAAACAAGTATTTTTGAAATTTAATGCGTCGCAGCATGCTATAATTTTCGGTTCTTCGAGTCCGCACTAAACCACCATGTCAAACACAAAACGCGCACTGCGCAATATCGCCATCATCGCTCACGTCGACCACGGCAAAACCACTCTGGTTGACCAGCTGCTCCGCCAGTCGGGTACCTTCCGCGAAAATCAGCAAATCGACAATCGCGTAATGGATTCCAACGACCTCGAGAAAGAGCGCGGCATCACCATTCTGGCCAAGAACTGCGCGGTCGAGTATGAAGGCACGCACATCAACATCGTCGATACGCCCGGCCACGCCGACTTCGGCGGTGAAGTCGAGCGCGTGCTGTCGATGGTCGACTCCGTGCTGCTGCTGGTGGATGCGGTCGAAGGCCCGATGCCGCAGACGCGCTTCGTGACGCGCAAGGCGCTCGGCCTGGGCCTCAAGCCCATCGTCGTGGTCAACAAGATCGACCGTCCGGGCGCACGTCCCGACTGGGTCATCAATGCGACGTTCGAACTTTTCGACAAGCTGGGCGCGACCGAAGAACAGCTCGATTTCCCGGTGGTGTACGCCTCCGCACTGAACGGCTACGCCAGCCTCGATCCGCAAGTCCGCGAAGGCACGATGAAGCCGCTGTTCGACTCCGTGCTGGAAAACGTCCCGGTGCGCGACGACGATCCGGACGGCCCGCTGCAGCTGCAGATTTCCTCGCTCGACTACTCCTCCTACGTCGGCAAGATCGGCATCGGCCGCATCAAGCGCGGCCGCGCAAAGGCGCTGCAGGACGTGATCGTGATGAACGGTCCCGATTCCACACCGATCAAGGCGCGCATCAACCAGGTACTCAAGTTCAAGGGCCTGGAGCGCATGCTGGTCGATGAAGCCCAGGCCGGCGACATCGTGCTGATCAACGGCATCGAAGAACTCGGCATCGGCAGCACCGTCTGCGCGCCCGATGCCCCGGACGCATTGCCGATGCTGAAGGTCGATGAACCGACGCTGACCATGAATTTCCTGGTTAACAACTCGCCGCTGGCCGGCCGCGAAGGCAAGTTCGTCACCAGCCGCCAGATCCGCGACCGTCTCGACCGCGAACTCAAGTCCAACGTGGCGCTGCGCGTCACCGATACCGGCGACGACACCACGTTCGAAGTCTCCGGCCGCGGCGAACTGCACCTGACCATTCTCCTCGAAAACATGCGCCGCGAAGGCTACGAGCTGGCGGTATCCCGTCCGCGCGTGGTGTTCAAGGAAATCGACGGCGTCAAGTGCGAGCCGTACGAGCTGCTGACCGTCGATGTGGAAGATTCCCACCAGGGCGGCGTCATG
The DNA here is from genome assembly GCF_015352985.1 of Noviherbaspirillum malthae. Lineage (GTDB taxonomy): Bacteria > Pseudomonadota > Gammaproteobacteria > Burkholderiales > Burkholderiaceae_D > Noviherbaspirillum > Noviherbaspirillum malthae. The sequence goes on from NZ_JACYXF010000001.1 coordinate 529,814, forward strand.
GAAGAACTCGGCCGCCGCCGCGGCGACCTGCAGAACATGGAACCGGACGGCAAGGGCCGCGTGCGCCTCGAATACCGCATTCCGGCGCGCGGCCTGATCGGCTTCCAGTCCGAATTCATGACACTGACGCGCGGTACAGGCCTGATGAGCCATATTTTCGACGACTACGCGCCTGTCGATACCAACAAGCCGGAACTGGCAGGCCGTCGCAACGGCGTGCTGATCTCCCAGGACGACGGCGCTGCCGTGGCCTACGCGTTGTGGAAGCTGCAGGATCGCGGCCGCATGTTCGTCAGCCACAACGACCCGGTCTACGAAGGCATGATCATCGGCATTCATTCCCGCGACAACGACCTCGTCGTCAACCCGATCAAGGGCAAGCAGCTGACCAACGTGCGTGCCTCCGGTACCGACGAAGCGGTGCGCTTGGTGCCGCCGATCCAGCTGACGCTGGAATACGCGGTGGAATTCATCGAGGATGATGAGCTGGTCGAAATCACGCCCAAGAGCATCCGCCTGCGCAAGCGCTTCCTGAAGGAGCATGAGCGCAAGAAGGCATCGCGCGAAGCCGCATGATGCATTGAGCTTGCCTTTGCACGGTTCGAAAAGGACCGTGCAATCATGCCGAATCAGTGCAAGACGCCCGGCCCCCGAAAGGGTAGCCGGGCGGATTTTTATGCAGTGCCAATTCTTGTCAACTGTTTATGCCGCTTTTGACGAACCATCAACGAGCCTTGCTGCTCATGATCATTGCGCCGACGATGTGGAGCATCGCCGGCGTCATCACGCGCCATCTCGATGCTGCGCGCGGATTCGAAGTCACCCTCTGGCGCAGCATATTTTCCGCGCTCGCCGTGGCCCTGGTGCTCGGCATGCAGCAGGGGCCGCGCAAGGCGGCCGCCACGATACGTTCCGCCGGCATGACAGGCGTGTTGAGCGGCATGATGTGGTGCACGATGTTTACCGCGTTCATGATCGCGCTCACGCGGACCACGGTCGCCAATACCCTGATCGTCCTGAGCATCGCCCCGCTGCTGACCGCGTTTCTCGCCTGGCTAGTGCTCAAGCAGCAGATTCCGCGAAGGACCTGGTTGGCGATCATCGCCGCCGTCGCCGGCATCCTGTGGATGTTCGTGAATGGCATGAGCGATGTGAACGGCGATCACCTGGCCGGCATGCTGATCGCAGGCGCGGTGCCGGTGGCTTCCGCGGTCAATCTCATCATTCTCAAGCGCAGCGGGCAGGGCGTGGACTTGATGCCGGCCGTCCTGCTGGGCAGCGTGTTTTCCGCACTGCTGATGCTGCCCTTTGCCTGGCCCTTGCAGGCATCATGGCACGACATCGGCCTGCTGGCGGTGCTGGGTGTCTTTCAGCTGGGCGTTCCCTGCCTGCTGCTGGTGAAGGCGGCAAAGAGCCTGTCTGCGCCCGAGGTGGCGCTGCTCTCGCTGCTGGAAGTGCTGCTCGGCCCCTTGTGGGCCTGGCTGGGCGCGGGTGAAGTGCCTGCACGCGAAACCCTGTACGGCGGCAGTGTGGTCATGGCGGCCCTGGTGCTCAACGAACTGGCCGCCTTGCGTTCCCTGAACCGCAGGAAGCCGCAAGCCGAAGACGCCGCAGAAAGAAAAGCCGGGTCGATTGCCGACCCGGCTGCATGTGTTGCTCAGCGCTTAAGCGGCGTCGCTTCAGGCCGCAACGGTATCGGTCTGCGGCACTGCCTGCTGCGTCTTCAGAACGTCGGCGATGGCAGCGAATAGCTGATCGACCTGCTGCTTGTCGATGATCAGCGGCGGCGACAGGGCAATGATGTCGCCGGTGGTCCGGATCAGCACATTCTTTTCCCAGAAACATTTCTGGAATACATCGAACGCACGCGCCGTCGGCTTGCCGGGCACGCTTTCGAGCTCAATGCCGCAGACCAGTCCCAGATTGCGCACATCCTTCACATAAGGCAGGCCTTTCAGGCTGTGCGCCGCCTGTTCGAAGTAGGACGCCATCGCCGCCGCCCGGTCGAACAATCCTTCCTCCTTGTAGACCTCGATGGCAGCAACGCAGGCTGCCGCTGCGAGCGGATGGCCGCTGTAGGTATACCCATGGAAAAACTCGATGGTGTTTTCCGGGGCGGCATCCATGAAGGCGTCGTGGATATCCTGCCGCACAATCACCGCGCCCATCGGCACGGCGGCGTTCGTCAGTCCCTTGGCGCAGGTGATCATGTCCGGCACCACGCCGAAGAAGTCGGCGGCGAAGGCGCTGCCCAGACGGCCGAAGCCGGTGATCACCTCGTCGAAAATCAGCAGGATGCCGTACTTGTCGCAGATGGCGCGCAGTTTCTGCAGGTAGCCCTTGGGCGGCAGGATCACGCCGGTGGAGCCCTGCACCGGTTCCACGATGACCGCAGCGATCGTCGCCGGATCATGCAGGGCCAGCATGCGCTGCTCGAGTTCGTCCGCCATTTCCGCGCCGTGCTCGGGCAGGCCGCGCGAGAACGCGTTTCGGGCGATGTCCAGCGGATGGCGCAGATGGTCGATGCCGGGCAGCGTGGGGCCGAAATGCTTGCGGTTGCCGGCAATGCCGCCGACCGCGATGCCGCCGAAGCCCACGCCATGGTAGCCGCGCTCGCGGCCGATCAGCCGGGTGCGCAGGCCGTCGCCGCGCATGCGGTGATAGGCGAGCGCGATCTTCAACGCCGTATCGACCGATTCGGAACCGTCATTGCAGAAGAACACCCGGTTCAGGCCTTCGGGCGCGATCGAGGCGAGCGCCGTCGCCGCCTCGAAAACTTTGGGATGTCCCATCTGGAAGGTCGGCGCGAAATCCATTTCGGCCGCCTGCTGCTGGATCGCTGCAGTAATTTTAGGATGGCAATGGCCGGCGTTCACGCACCACAGGCCAGCGGTGCCGTCGAGAATCCTGCGCCCGTCGTCGCTGGTGTAATGCATGCCGGAAGCGGCGGCCAGCATGCGCGGCTTGCTCTTGTATTGCCGGTTTGCGGTGAAGGGCATCCAGAAATGCGAGGTATCCAGAGGTTGGGCCATAGCGTTGTCTCTTTTGAAATGAGTTGTTGGAATGCTGGTGAAACGTCACACGGAACGACGATTGCAGCGTGTCTTTGTAAGGCTATGACTACGGGATTGCGTCGATGTGCGGCAAGTCATTATGAGCCTGCTCAGGGAAAAGGCAAGCTGCTCATTCGAGGTACACGATACTCAAAAACTATTTGGCTTGAAAACACCAAGGAACCGGCCACTTCGGCAAAACACTCATCTTCGTCGGATTAGAACTAGTAACGTCACCCTACTTGTGGAGCTTCGGTAATGAACGTAACCCAGCGTATTGCAAGGAAACTGATTCATCCGGACGACGGCCAGACAGGACAACCCCGTACCGATGAAGTACCGATGTCGGCGCATGCTGGCCTTGAGCGTGCGGCAAATGACACTCCCATATTTAGGCAGCCCGCTGCAATCCGCAGCGCCCGGAAAAAAATAGAACGGTTTCTTGCGAAATACGTACAGCGCTCACCCAAAATCGAGGTGAGAAAATCGCCCTCCGAAGCCGTTTATCTCCTGAAAGCAGATGGGACATGGGAGTTATCGCCTTCAGCAGGAACAGCGTCGGATCTGGTTAATCAAAAGCCGGGACGTCTCCAACGAGACAGGCGTCGGCTTCTTGACGAGGCTCAGGCGGTCAACCTCAGTAACAAGACTAAACCAGCTGGCATGAAATCTTTGTCATCTACTCAACCTGAGCCACCGTCCAAGTCAGAGCTTCGTCATTCAAATGTTGACAAAGGCAAAGCAAGAGAACTGGATTTTGTTCCCATAGGTATAGGCATGTCCATGTCATCGCATACGCATGGGGTCGAGCAGCTGATAGATTTACTCGAAGCAAGTCAAGTTGGCATGGAGGCAGGCCTTTCTATCATGCTTAACATAACAATTAATTCAGAGAACTGGAAACCTGCCCGAGAGGCTTTTGCGCAAAGTAGTGCTACCTTGCGCCGCATGTCAACCTCAATGGCAGGCCTAAGGGATTTAGAGAGGATGATCAAGTTGATCAATATTGATACGACTTCCCTAAATATGGGAAGTCTAAAAGCAATGTCCGAAAGAGCTGCAAGGCTGTATGACAAGTCGATCCAACGATACCAGGAAGCTACACTCGGTGATCTGAAATTCGGTGAGTTGGGAGAGCCGGCAACCTATTCTTTACCCGTAGAGGGACAGCGGTCGCTTGCTTTTTCTGCACCGGTAGTGCGAGAAATCATGCTGGCTGCAAGAGATTTGAACGAATTATTGAATGACCTACGGGCTGAGATCGACGCCCTGAAAGCGCTTGCTCGGAGTCCGAAAGCGCCCCCGATGCGGCCTATGAAGTAGCATAGCCAAGTTGTGCCGGAAACGGTTTTAGAAGCTGTTATGCGAGCTACAGACAAGGTGAAGCGGGAAATCGCCGCAGAACCTAGACAAGTTAAGGGAGTCTTCACTTATAACGGACAATCGTTCAAGAAATCGTCGGTGCATCAATCTTTACAGCAGAACTTCAACCGGGAGAGGGCGGCAATAATGCTAGACTTATGCCGCAAACTGCAAGGTTTTGCCCAAGCAGCAAGGTTGCAAGGAGCCTGCAGCAAGCGCATCAGCAGCAATCCACTTTCAATCCCGCATGACTCAGAAAACTACCCCCAAGCGCACCATCTCGGTCGCCCCGATGATGGACTGGACCGACCGCCACTGCCGCATGTTCCACCGGCAGATCACCCGCCATACCTGGCTGTACACCGAAATGGTCACCACCGGCGCCTTGCTCTACGGCGACGTGCCGCGCCATCTCGACTTCAACCAGGAAGAGCATCCGGTCGCGCTGCAGCTGGGAGGCAGCGAACCCGAGGATCTGGCAAAAAGCGCGAAGCTCGGCGAGCAGTGGGGCTACGATGAAATCAACCTCAATTGCGGCTGCCCGTCGGAGCGGGTGCAGAAGGGCGCGTTCGGCGCATGCCTGATGGGCGAGCCCCAACTGGTAGCCGATTGCGTCAAGGCCATGCGCGATGCGGTCTCCATCGATGTCACGGTCAAGCACCGCATCGGCATCGATGATGTCGAGTCCTACGATTTCGTGCGCGATTTCGTCGGCACCATTGCAGACGCCGGCTGCAGTACCTTCATCGTGCATGCGCGCAATGCCATTCTGAAAGGCTTGAGCCCGAAGGAGAACCGCGAGATCCCGCCGCTCAAGCCGGAGTATGCCTACCAGCTCAAGAAAGATTTCCCTCAGCTTGAAATTCTTATCAACGGCGGCATCAAGACCGTCGAGGAAATCGACCTGCATCTGCAGCATGTCGATGGCGTGATGCTCGGCCGCGAGGCCTATCACAACCCCTATCTGATGGCGTCTTTCGATGCCCGCTATTACAGCGACGAGGCCGAACCCAAAACGCGTGCCGAAGTGCTCGAAGCCATGATGCCGTATATCGCCGATCAGCTCGCCCGCCACGGCAAGGCTGCCGTCGGCGGCGGCCTGCGTCTCAACAGCATCACCCGCCACATGCTCGGCCTGATGACCGGCCTGCCCGGTGCGAGGGTCTTCCGCCAAACCCTGTCCGATTCCAGGCGCCTGGCCGCAGGCGACCCTGCATTGCTGATGGACGCGCTCGCCCGCATGCAGCCGTCGCGCGCGCTCGCCGCCTGATTCTCTTGCTCCGTATTGCCGTGCCGTTGATCAAATGGCACGGATTCTGCACACCCTTTCCGTTCATCGGCATCGCTCCCCTGCGTACATCAAGACCCGCAGGACGACGCCCGCATTGAATCGTATCCAAACAGAACGAAACGGAAAGGACCGACATGTCACAGGATCAAGCTTCATTTCCCCCTCAGCACCAAGACCATCAGCCCGGATCGGAAGCGGCAATGACGCCGCGCCCCCAGGCGGAGATGAAGAACTACAAGGGCAGCGGCAAGCTGAAGGGCAAGGTGGCACTGATCACCGGCGGCGACAGCGGCATCGGCCGAGCGACGGCGATCGGTTTCGCCAAGGAGGGCGCCAATGTCGTCATCGCCTATCTCGACGAACACCAGGATGCCCAGGAAACGCAGCGCCTGATCGAAGCCGAGGGGCGCGAATGCGTAATCATCGCGGGCGACGTGGGCCAGTCGGATTTCTGCAGGAAGATGGTCGATACCGCAATGACTTCCTTCGGCCGCCTCGATATCGTCGTCAACAATGCCGCCCAGCAGTATCCGCAGCAAAGCATTGAAGACATCAGCGACGAGCAGCTGCTGCACACTTTCCGTACCAACATCTTTGCGATGTTCTACACCGTGCGTGCGGCAATGCCGCATCTCAAGCCGGGGGCGCGCATCATCAACACCACGTCGGTCACGGCCTATCGCGGCAGTTCGCATCTGCTGGATTACTCGTCGACGAAAGGCGCGATCGTTGCATTCACGCGTTCGCTGTCGCAGCAACTGCTTGAGAAGGGCATCCTCGTCAATGCGGTCGCGCCAGGCCCGATCTGGACGCCGTTGATACCAGCCAGCTTTGACGAGAAGCAAGTTGAGAAATTCGGCCAGCAGGCGCCGCTGAGCAGGGCAGGCCAGCCGGATGAGGTTGCACCATCGTATATCTTCCTGGCTTCGGAAGACTCTTCGTACATGACGGGTCAGGTGCTGCATCCCAATGGCGGCGAAATCGTCAATGCCTGACGCTCGCCGGATCGAGAAGTGATGCGCCGGCATCGAGCGCGACGGCATGTGCCGCGCGCTTGATGTGAGGTCAATACTCCTTGAGCCGGTTGTACAGCGTCTTGAGGCTGATGCCAAGCGCCTCTGCCGTGAGACGCTTGTTGCCGCTGTAGTGCTTGAGCGTGGCAAGGATGATTTCCTTCTGCGCATCGGCCAGCGGCGTGCCGACGAAGAAATTGAGATAGCCTTCGTGCACTGTCGGCTTCTTGGTCGAGAGGTCGGAAATGCAGTCCTCGATATTGAGCGTGTCGGTGCCGATGATGTAGGCGCGCTGCACGACGTTCTTCAATTCGCGTACATTGCCTGGCCAGGAATACGAGCGGATGACATCGAGCGAACTGCGGGAAAAGCTTTTCTGCGCCTTGCTCTTCTCATTGAGTTCGTTCAGGAAATGCTGGGCCAGCGCCTCGATGTCCATTCCGCGCTCGCGCAGCGGCGGAATGCGGATCGGAAAGACGGCAAGGCGGTACATGAGGTCTTCACGCAGATTGCCTTGCTTGACGGCAGTATCGAGATCGCGGTTGGTTGCCGCGATCAGGCGAACATCGACCTTTACTTCCTCGTCGCCGCCAACGCGCAGAAACTTCCCGCACTCCAGCACGCGCAGCAGCTTGACCTGCATGTCCACCGGCATCTCGGTGATTTCATCGAGAAACAAGGTGCCGCCCGAAGCATGCTCGAAGTAGCCGATGTGCTGCTTGACCGCACCGGTGAAGCTGCCTTTTTCGTGGCCGAACAATGCGGCTTCGATCAGGTGCGCCGGAATGGCGCCGCAGTTGACCGCGATGAACGGCTGCTCGGCGCGCGGGCTGGCATGATGGATCGCATTCGCGATCACTTCCTTGCCGGTGCCGCTCTCACCAACGAGCAGCACGGTAGCGCTGGTTGCCGCAACCCTGTCCACCTGCTGGTAAAGCCTCTCCATCACGGGAGACGTGCCTTGCATGATGCCGAAGTGCATGAGGGATTTTTCGAGGGCCATTTGTGTTTCCATGTCGCCCTGCGGCTGCGGGCGGTCGCTGCGTTCCAGCGTTAGCAAAGTAGTGGACGTCATGATTCTTACACCAAAGCTTGGAGGCAAACTTGCGCTAATTCAGTTCCTTTGCGCAAAGCTCGAACTTGCATGTTGCCGGTTGGATAGAGCATGCCGGCATACCGGCACAAGGGAAGGTAAAGATACACGATCAAGCCAAAAGCGTCTGTCTACTCTAATGCATTGCAGCTTGAACCGAGCCACAAATTTAGCTATCGGCGCGTTGCGTTTCGCATGTGAAAGAGTACCTTGCCTGCTGTAAGGCTTACGCTGGAAGCAGCAAAACTTACGGCCTGCAAAAACCGTCGTCTCGACGTGCCCAGGATTGCGACGGGCAGCGCATGCAGATGCGAGCGCAAGCGCACTGGCATGAAAGCTGCCTAGAGCAAAAGTGCTGCAATGACGGAACCTTGACGAACTTATCGTAAAAGGCATGGTCAAGAACGAGACAAAACGACGTTAACTTTTTTGAAAGGAACGAGCATGAATTCACTCAAGACCACATCGAAGATCCTGCTGGTTGTTGCTGCGCTGAGCATGACTGCAGTGGGTTGTGATCGCCGTGCCGGCGATACCTCGGGCGGCAGCGGCGCATCGGGCACCAGCTCCAGCGGTGCAGGCTCCATGGGTTCGTCCGGCTCCGGTGCCGGCACTGCTGGCGGCACTGGTACAGGATCGAAGTAAGTCAGTCGCACTACTGCAAGACATGCGCAGCGCAGGCCGGCTTCATGCCACCTGCGCTGCGTTTGCAAACCGTCGGTTTGCTCGACGCGTTCCTGCAATAAGCATTTGAGCCAATTTTCATACCCATGCACATCATGCCGGATGGCATTGCAAATCAAGTTCCATTGCAATCAAACATTTTGCCGAAAGCATTTCCCACCCCAACGAGAAGCGCAAGCCGATCGATAACAAACCTCAGTTTTTACTGCTCCCGGTCAATGACGAAACATATGCTTGCTTGGACAATTCCAATCAACAGCGTATGCTGAAGATTAAGTAGTATCGGCCGCCTAGAGCCATCGCCAACCTTCAACCGATTTCCAACAAGAATTCAACAGGCTCGCGCCGCCTCGATCCAGTACGAGGAGCGGCACGCGAACCATGACGGACATCAGCACGTTGCACTTCATGCGCCGGCTGTTGTCCATTGCTGCATGGGCGCTTGCCCATCGGTGCAACCGTTAGAGAAAATTGACATATGCCACATGTACTCATCGTCGACGACGACCAGAACACCCGTGAAGCGCTGGCGGCCATCACGACCGCAGAGGGGTTCACGACTGCAACAGCAGGAAGCATCCGGGATGCGCAAAGCCAGATCATGCTGCAGCGACCGGATGTGGTATTGATCGATCTTAAGCTGCCGGATGGCAACGGCATGGATCTGTTCAACGACATCGAGTCGCGCGCGACCACCGAGATCGTTCTGATTACCGGCCACGCGAGCGTGGAAACGGCGGTCGAAGCCTTGCGGCTGGGTGCTGCCGACTATCTGACCAAGCCAATCAATTTCAAGCGTCTCAAGGGCCTGCTGTCGCGCATACCGCGCACCGTGGATCTGAAGGAAGAGATCGGCGTGCTGCGCAGCGAACTGCGGCGTCTCGGGCATTTCGGCCAGATGCTGGGCGCGGCGCCGGCCATGCAGAAGCTCTACAACCACATCGGCCGCGTGGCGCCCACCGAGGCGACCGTGCTGCTGCTCGGCGAGAGCGGCACCGGCAAGGAAATGGCGGCGCAGACCATTCATGAACTCAGCCTGCGGCAGAAGCATCCCTTCCTGCCCGTGAACTGCGGCGCAATCTCGCCGCAACTGATCGAAAGCGAAATCTTCGGTCATGAAAAAGGCAGCTTCACCGGAGCAGACCGCCAGCACAAGGGTTACTTCGAACGCGCCAACGGCGGCACGCTGTTCCTCGACGAAATCACCGAAATGCCGATCGAGCTGCAGGTGAAGCTGCTGCGCGTGCTGGAGACCGGCTCATTCATGCGCATCGGCAGCAACCAGGAAATCGACACCGACGTGCGCGTCATCGCGGCGAGCAATCGCGATCCCGAGGCGGCCGTGGCCGAGGGCAAGCTGAGGCTGGACCTGTATCACCGCCTGAATGTCTTCCCGTTGAAGATTCCGCCGCTTCGCGAACGCGGCTCCGACATCGAGTTGCTGGCGCAGCATTTTCTCGACGAGCTCAATTCCGCGCACGGCACCAGCAAGGTCTTGTCGCAGGACGGTCTGGCCTGCCTGAGCAATTACCACTGGCCGGGCAATGTGCGCGAGCTGCGCAATTACATTCAGCGCGCCTTCATCCTGTCCGACCACACCATCGATGCGGCGGCGCTGGCGCCGGTGATCACCACGCAGTCGCCGGTAGGTCTCACGCTTGCGATCCCGGTCGGCACCTCACTGGCGGATGTCGACCGCAAGCTCATCTATGCCACGCTGGAACTGTGCGGCGGCGTGAAGAAGCGCGCGGCGGATATTCTCGGCATCAGCCTGAAGACCTTGTACAACCGGCTGGAAGAGTACGGTCCGTATGAGGGGACTGTGCAGAAGAAGGATGAGCCTTCGTCGATGCATGGAAGCAGTGATTCCTATCATTGAAGCGTCAAGCCATGCGCGCGTAACAAGTCACGCGCTGGAATCTCTTCCGTTCAGGGGCGGCCAGTGAGGCGGATTTGGCAATTGTTTCGCAACGGATGCGCTGCGGCGGTGAAGCTATAGAGCGACTTGAAGTCACGACGTAGAAAGGCGGCACGGACTGAATTAGACGGTGTCGCAACCCGTTCCCTCCCAACCTCCCCCTTGAAAGGGGAGGGGCGTCCTTTAAACTTCGCTCGGCATCAAGTCCACCGCATTCCCCCTCCCCTTCAAGGGCGCCCGGCGTAGGGGGAGGGCTAGGGTGGGGATGGGTTTTAATGCCCGCGCCAAACCCATCCTTCTCCTGTCCTCCGCCCCGCGGCATGCAAGCCGACCGCAAACCATGGATCAATCCCGCGAAGCCAGCGTATCAATCACAATGATCAACTCCTCCGGCGCCACCGGCTTGGTCACGTGCATCTGGAATCCCGCGGTCAGCGCGCGGATGCGGTCTTCGCGCTGAGCAAAAGCGGTCAGTGCAAGCGCGGGAATGCGCTGCAGAGGCCGGCTGCCGTCGGCTGAACTCCATGCGCGTATTTTCCTGAGCACCGCATAGCCGTCCTCGCCGGGCATGGCGATATCGGAAATCAGCACATCCGGATAAGCGTCCGGCGCGCGCGAGCCGAGCCAGTCCGAAGCCTGGCCGAAGGTGGCGGCGGCAAACACTTCCGCGCCGGCGGCGTCGAGCACCACCGTGAGCGATTCGCGCGCCTCTTCCTGATCGTCGATCAGCAGCACCGTCTTGCCCTTCAGCGAAGGCAGGGGCAGGTTGCTCGCGCCGACATCATGCGGGCCTACCGTCAGATAGGTTTCATTGCGCACCCGCACCGGGAACACCACGGAGAAGGTGGTGCCCTGGCCTTCGCCGGCGCTTTCCGCCTGCACGCTGCCCTCGTGGAGTTCGACCAGATTGCGAACCAGGAACAGCCCGAGGCCCAGTCCGTTGTGGACGCGCGTGCTGGACGTATCGATCTGGCTGAAACGGTTGAACAGGTTCGGCAGGTGTTCCGGCGACACGCCTGCGCCGTTGTCGCGCACCGACACGCAGATCTGCTTGTCCGACTGCGTTGCGGTCAGCCATACCTGGCCGCCTTCCGGCGTGAACTTGATTGCATTGGACAGCAGGTTCCAGAAGATCTGCTTGATGCGGTCCTCGTCGCCTTCGATCTGCTCGGTGGTGATGCGGTAGCTGCAGCTGAGCTGGATGCGCTTGGCCGCCGCCATGCTCTCCACGCTTTCCACCGCGGAGCGCAGCACGGGCAGCAGCGCCGTCGGCTGTTTTACCAGCCGCAGCCTGCCGCTCATCATCCGGGTCACGTCCAGCAGGTCTTCGATCAGGCGCACCTGCTGGTTGATGCCAGTCTTGATGCCTTGCAGCGCGCGCTGCGCCAGTGGAATCTCGATGGCATCCTTCACATAGTTTTCCAGCACGTGAGCCCAGCTCTGAATGCCGTTCAGCGGGGCGCGCAGCTCGTGCGAGACGATGGCGAGAAATTCGTCGCGCGCCCGCGCCGCGGTCTCGGCCTGGATGCGTGCGGCCCGCTCGCGCGCAAGCAGCTCATCCCTTTCCTTTTCCATGCGGGCGCGTTCCGTGACGTCGTAGGCGATGCAGATCACCGATTCGATCTGGCCCCAGCGGTCGATCTCCGGAATCACCCTGCCGGAAAAGTAGCGGGTCTGCGTTTCGCCGGGCTGCTCGAAATCGAGGCGCTGTTCCTGGCCGCTGTCGAACGCCCTGCGGGCGGCATCGTCCCAGCGCTGCACGATGTCCTCGGGCAGGCCGAGCTCGGTCTTGGTCTTGCCGATATAGGCCTGGTGCGGCAGCTGGAAGAGCTTCTCGATCGAGGGGTTGACGTACAGGTGGCGCATTCCGCGATCGATGCGGGAAATGATGTCGGGCGAATTCTCGACCAGGGTCTTGAACTCGAGCTCGCGGCGATGCAGCTTTTCCTCGGTATCGCGCAGGCGCGAAATGTCGCTGATGGCGGCAACCAGGCCGACCACCTTTCCGTCGGCATCGTACTCCGGCACGTACATCAGCTGCATGTAATGTTCGGTGCCGTCGGCCATCGGCACGCTGAGTTCATGCTCCTGCGGCTCGCCGCGCAGCGTCGCATCCATGTACTGGCGCAGCTTGGCGAACGCCTCGTCGCCGATGATGTCGGGCACGCGCTTGCCGATGATGTCCGCCGGATCGAAGCCGAAGCGGTCGGCATAGGTCTTGTTGACGAAGTGCAGGTAATAGTCGCGGTCGCACTGGGCGATGAAGACCGGCAGCGAATCGGTGATCAGGCGCAGCTGCTGCTCGCGCTCGCGCAGCGCCCTCTCTCCCTTGCTGCGTTCGGAAATGTCGGTGATGACCGCAGAGAAGCCCGCGACGCTGCCGTCGCTGCGCACGTCAGGAGTGTAGACGGCCATCACATGCCGTTCTCCGAGAAGGGTGGCGAGGTCGACTTCGAAGCGCTCGGCATGCCCGGCCAGTGCCCGGAGCACATGCGGCCGCAGCTTGTCATAGCTTGCGCCGACGATCTCCTGCACCGCGCGTCCCATGATGTCTTCGCGGGCGCGTCCGAACCATTGCTGATAGGCGAAGTTGACGAAACGGTAGCGCTCGTCGGCGCCGACGTAGGAGATCAGCACCGGGGCGGTATCGGTAATCAGCTTGAGGTACTGGTCCTGTTCGAAGAGGGCAGCGGACAAGGTCTGGTGTGCACCGGCATCGCGTATGCAGACCAGCATCGCATCCGCGGCGTGATCGCCGTCTTCATGGCAAGGCATGACAGCGATATCGGCATCCATGACTGCGCCGCCGGCAAGCCGCAACCGCCGCCGCAGCGATTCCGCATGCATCCGCTCAGGCAGGACAGGCAGACCGGAATCGTCCGCATCGTGCAGTACATCGGCGAGAGCGCGTCCGACCAGCGCATCGTTTCCCGCCAGGCGGCCCGCAGTGCCGAACAGGCTCCGCGCAGCGGCGTTGCAGCCGACGATCAGGCCACTGCGCGTGATGAAGACGCTTTCCAAGCATCGATCGACCATCTCGCGAAAGCGCGTCTGTGCTTGCATGGCGTCCGGCCCCTTGCCTCCAGGCTGTTTCTCGAACGAACCTTCGTTGCGGCTGGACGATGACGAGATTTCATTTCGGTGTATCGGTACGACATGACTGCTCGACATATCCGTCATTAAAACAACTCCTTGAGCCGCAACTCGTTCAACCGGTTCCCGGATTGGAAGCCCCGGCACTCCGAGTCCATGTTCGCCGGAAGGCATGGCCCGGCTGGAACCTGCGGCAGTATTCGCATTGGCATTGATAAAAACGTTTCCGCATTCATTGTAGGCACGGCAGCAACGCTTGCACTGGGGAAGCGCATTCCTTCGCAGCGGACCGTTTGAGCATCAGCAAGGCTTGTAGCGCCGGAAATGCGCTTGATGCTCCGTTCGCCAGCTGTGCGAGGGCGAAGATGGTCGAACGAAAGGTAAGCATTACACTGTTCTGTCATTTTTTACATGTGCCATCCCGGTTTCTTTCACGCATTCGGCCGCGTTCCTCCACTCTTGAGTTCAAAGCGGAAGGCCAAGCGGAAAACTCCCGAGCGTTGAGAGCATGAAACATGCCGAGGCTGCTGCATTCATGGCAATTTGCGCAAGATCATCGCGCCCTGCCTCTTGGTCCGTATAGTAGACAGGGCCCGATTCCACCTTGCCCGTGCAAACTCGCCAGGGCAGGGCACCGAGCCCCAGTCCCAGCCTTCCGAATGCATTCCATGCGCAGCAGAGCCGAGACCGCAAAACAATACAGAGCCGAAATGCATGCGTCACGGCGCCGTGCGGCAGCACCGCGCGAGGCAGGGGATGACACCCGCACGGGACCGATATGTCGCAGCACCGCACGCGGCGCAGGTTCGCGCTGCAGTCACAGAGCGGCATCGGCCTCCGCCAACGTGGCGCGAAGTCGGGCTTCCCGGCATGGAGCTTGCCTCTGCATTTCATGATGCCCTGTCGCCGAGCGACGGGCATTCATCGCAGCGCAGCGGGACGCACGAGATTGAACCGCGCGCGTTACTACGGCAGTCTCCAGATGACGGCTGCGGATAGTCGTGTTCCCGCCGTTTGCGTGGCTTGTCGCTGCCGGGTTGATCCGGCATGGGCCGGTACCGAAATACAAACAGGTACGCATCGAATCAGATTGAAATGACAATGGACTTTCCGATCACAGGCGTCGGCGCAAATTGCGGCAGGAACCTTCCTTCACCGGAACGGCATGCGCAGCGGCGCCGCGCAAACGGCAGCCGATGCCGGAACGGACAGTTCGCCGCGCCCTACAGGCGAATCCCATCCTGACCATTTTTCATGCCCTGGCGGCAAGGAGATAGCATGGCTTCTGCAATCATTGTTTTCTCTCATCTGCGTTGGGATTTCGTATTCCAGCGTCCGCAACATCTGCTGTCGCGCCTGGCCAAGCACTATCCGATCGTGATCGTGGAAGAGCCGGTGTACGACGAGGAGAAGACCTTCCTCAAGACCTATTCGCCGGCGCCCAACATCCTGGTGTGCCAGCCCCATACGCCGGTCAGCATGCCCGGCTTTCACGACGACCAGCTGCCGCATCTGCAGAAGCTGCTGCGCCAGCTGGTTGCCGATTACGAAGACCACATGGCCTGGTTCTACACGCCGATGGCGCTGCCGCTGCTGCAGGAACTCAAGCCGCGCCTGGTGGTGTACGACTGCATGGATGAACTGGCTGCTTTCAAGAACGCGCCCAAGCAACTTCTCCAGAGGGAGAGCGCCTTGCTGAAGGTGGCCGATCTCGTTTTCACCGGCGGGCAGAGCCTGTACCGTTCCAAGCGGGACCGCCATCCGAACGTGCATTGCTTTCCGAGCAGCGTCGACCGCGCGCATTTCGTGCAGGCACTCGACCGCACCAATTCCCATCCCGCGCATCGCGAGATTCCCGGGCCGCGCCTCGGCTTCTACGGCGTGATCGACGAACGCTTCGACACCGAGCTGCTCGGCAGCCTGGCCGACGCGCATCCGATGTGGCAGATCGTGCTGGTGGGGCCGGTGGTGAAGATCGATCCCGCGACACTGCCGCAGCGCGCCAACATCCATTATCTCGGCCAGCAGCCCTACGAGGCGCTACCCCAGTTCCTCGCCGGCTGGGATGTCTGCCTGCTGCCGTTCGCGATGAACGAGTCGACGCGCTTCATCAGCCCGACCAAGACGCTCGAATACATGGCGGCGGAGCTGCCCATCGTCAGCACGCCGGTCACCGACGTGGCGTCCTGCTACAGCGATATCGTCGCCATCGCCGGCGATGCCGAAAGCTTCATCGCCGCCTGCGAAGCGGCGCTGCTGGCGCCGCCGGAAGAGCATGCGCGCAAGGTCGAGGGCATGCGCCGCGTGCTGGCCGCCACCTCCTGGGACTCCACCGTCGAGCAGATGCGCGCGCTGATCGATACCACGCCGCGCCGGCAGGATATTCCTCTCATCGAACCGGCCGCCGCGCCGGTGACGATCGACGAGAGCGAGACCCCCAACGTCAACCTGCTGCGCCGCGACGAAGCCAATCGCTTTGCCAAGACGGCCATCATCGGCGCCGGTCCGACGGGGCTGTCCGCTGCCTATCACCTCGGCCACGACGCTGTGCTGTTCGAGAAGAACGACATGGTCGGCGGCTGGTGCCGCTCCATCCGCGACAAGGGCTTTACCTTCGATCATGCGGGCCACATCATGTTTTCCGACGATCCCTATGTGCTGGAGCTGTACGACATCCTGCTCGGATCGAACGTGCACTGGCAGGACCGGGAAGCCTGGATCTACAGCAAGAACGTCTACACCCGCTATCCCTTCCAGGGCGCGCTGTACGGCCTGCCGCCGGAAGTGGTGAAGGAATGCATCATGGGTGCGGTGGAAGCGCGCTATGGCGCTGCCAAGCCGGGACAGCCGGCAGGACCGGCAGCGAAGGCCAGCGACTGCTGCGGCGACGGCAGCGTGGCGCTGGCGTTCACCAGCGACGGCACCAACATCGCGTCGCTGGAAAAGCGCGGCCCGGCGAACTTCGAGGAATTCATTTACCAGGTGTGGGGCGCCGGCATCGCCAAGCATTTCGCGATTCCCTACAACCGCAAGCTGTGGGCGGTGCCGCTGACCGAGATGGAAACCTCCTGGCTGGGCGGCAGGGTCCCGCTGCCCGATCTGGAACAGATCATTACCGGCGCGCTGGAACCGGCCGCCAAGCCGATGGGGCCGAACGCGCGCTTCGGCTATCCGCTGCGCGGCGGCTTCCAGGCGCTGGTGTCGGGCTTCGTGCCGCACATCAAGGGCACGATAGAACTCAATGCCGACATCGCCGCCGTCTCGCCGAGGCAGCACCTGCTGACGCTGGCCGACGGCCGCCGCTATGAATACGAAAGCCTGATCAGCACCATGCCGCTGCCGGAACTGGTGAAGATCATCGGCGACGAGGCGCCGGAGGAAGTGAAGCGGGCGGCCGACGGACTCAAGCATATCTCGGTGCGCTGCGTGAATCTCGCCGTGGCGCGGGAAAACATCACCGACAAGCACTGGATCTACTATCCCGAAGACACGACCGTCTTCCACCGCATTTTCGTGCAGGGCAATGCCAGCCCGGAATGCAATGCGCCCGGCGGCTTCGGCATCACCTGCGAGATCAGCTATTCGCCGGACTACAAGCCGCTGCCGCTCGACGGGCAGGAACTGATCAACCGCTGCATCGAGGACTGCATCAAGGTCGGCATCTTCAATGAGGATGACAAGGTCATCGTGGCCAATGAAGTGGACATGCCGTATGCGTATGTGATCTACGATCATGCCCGAGCGAAGAACGTCGAGACCATCAGGTCGTGGCTGGCGATGTACGACATCATCCTCGCCGGCCGCTACAGTGAATGGGAATACTACAACTCCGACCATGCCTTCATCGCCGGCAAGAAGGCGGCGGAAGCGGTGAAGTGGGCGGAGAGGAAGAGTGCGGTGGCGGCGGAGTGAGCGAGGGTTGCGCAAGGCATGCCTTGCGCTCGCGAACTCGGAGCGGCTTGCAAGCCGCGAGGTGGACGGTATGACACTAGAGAACGCTCCTCCCCCTTCAAGGGGGAGGTTGGGAGGGGGATGGGTGCAAACGGCGTACTGACCCCATCCCCGCCCCAGCCCTCCCCTTGAAGGGGAGGGGGCTAAATTCCACGCCAACCCGTCCACCTCGCCGCTTGCAAGCGGCTCCGACTGCGCAGGCGCAACGCATGCGTTGCGAAACCCCTGCTACGTCCACCTCGCCGCCTGCAAGCGGCAAGGTAGTGCAGCCAAAAATATCGCAAACGCAACCCCACGGGAACACCCCCGCCGGACGCAGGGTCAAACTCGCGTCGACTCCCGGAGAACCGATCATGAAGCCCATCCCCGCCGCGCTGCTGCTGGCCCTGCTGCTGCCCGCCGCTCATGCACAGGAGCAAAGGCGCGAATCCCCGGCGCCGTCCAATACCGCTTCCAATCCCGCGCCTGCGACCCGCTCCGCCAAGCCTTCGCCCCAGCAGGCCAATCTCTACCGCAGCACCAAGATCATCGGCACCACGCTGCGCGATGCGAAGGAAAAGAAGATCGGCAATATCAAGGACCTGGTGCTCGACCGCGAACGCGGCGAGATTGCCTATGCGGTGGTCAGCTTCGGCGGCGTTCTCGGCGTGGGCCGCAAGCTGCATGCGATCCCGTGGCAGGCGCTGGAAGTCGGCGATGACGGCCGGCATTACATTCTTCATGCGGACCGCGAAACCATCAACCAGGCACCCAGCTTCGACATGGCAAAGTGGCCCAACATGGCGGACCCGAAATGGAGCGGCGATATCGACCGCTACTGGAACCGCATGGTGGGGCGCGGCCCGCTCAGCAGCAACAAGCTCACATCGGGCGTGCCCGCTCCGGGAAGCGGTGCGGCATCCAGCGGTCCGGGGACCGGTCCGCGAAGCGACATGCAAAGCAGCGGCCGCTGAGGAAAGCCGCCGCATGACGCCTCCCAATTCTTCCATTGCGCGCCGGGTGCGCATCATCGGCGACAAGCCGAATTTCACAGGCCCGGGACCGCAGGTGATCGCGGCGGAATCCCTGCAGGGCGAAAAGGTTCTCAATCCGCGCGGCGAGCGGCTCGGCGAGATCGAAGCCATCATGCTCGACGTGCCAACTGGCCGTATCGCCTATGCGGTCCTCGCCCATGGCGGCATCATGGGCATCGGCGACAAGCTGTTCGCCATTCCCTGGGAGGCGTTCACGCTCGACGCCGAGCGCCGCTGCCTGGTGCTCGATGTCGATGAAGAGAGGCTGCGCAGGGCGCCCGGCTTCGACAAGGCGCACTGGCCCTCGATGGCCGATCCGACCTGGTCCGCAGAAATCCATGATTATTATCGCGGCGCCGACAGCCAGGTGAAGTTTCAAAAGGGCATTTGAGCGACACCCCGGCACATCATTTCGCATACACGCAGCGGTCCGCACAGGGCCGCGGGAAACACTCAAGCGTGTTCGGATGCATGCCCGTCAGGCAGTCCGAGCGTCGCCGCCTCGGCATCCATAGCCACATTCACGTCACAGCCTCAACCTCAAGGAGCCTTCATGGAAAGCCTGCTTTCCGTCGACTGGAAAGAACTGTTTGCATTCAGCATGCCGCCCGCCGAACTGATCGTGCGCGGGTCGGTGATGTACTGGTTCCTGTTCCTGATTTTCCGCTTCATCATCCGGCGCGATGTCGGCTCGGTAGGCATCGCCGATGTGCTGATCCTGGTGATCGTGGCGGATGCATCCCAGAATGCGCTGGCCGGCGAATACACCAGCGTCAGCGACGGCATGGTGCTGGTGGCCACGCTCATCTTCTGGAACGTGCTGCTGGACTGGGCCAGTTACCGGTTTCCCGGCTTTCGCCGCATGGCCGAGCCGAAGCCGCTTGAACTCGTGGAGAACGGGCGTCTCCTCAGGCGGAACATGCGCCGCGAATTCATCAGCGAGGACGAGATCTGGAGCAAGCTCAGGCAGGCGGGGATTGAGTCGCTCGACGAGGTCAAGCGCATGTACATTGAATCCGACGGCCAGATCAGCGTGATCAAGCATCGCAAGTAGAGACAGGATCGGGAAGAAGAATCCTCGTGCAGGAAGACGCGCCGGCAGGGGCACCGGCCAGACTCAAAAAAAACAGGGCAATTTTCATTGCCCTGAAAGCCGAACATCACACAGCTTCGCCTCGGTACTACATCACTAACCCACTACATCACCACACCAACACATTCCTTCATTCGGTTCGACAGGCGTCGCGGCCTTGCGTTCTCGTTTTGCGTTCCCGTTATTGAGCTGCACCATCATCGACATGCATTTTTTTGCGAGGCGCAGTACTGCACATCGTTCCAACATGCCTCAACGCCGCCATGCGCTGCGGCGGCGCGATCCCTGAAGGCGGTGTGCCGCGCTGTCGCGGCGGAATCCTGCTGCACGCGGATGCAGGCTGCGCCTGAGGATCTGGCTCATGCAGAGATCGACCATGTCGTCATCCGCATCGTCGAAACAGTCATCGAGCTGTTCGACCATGATTTCCGGCGCATTGCGAAAGCGCGGCGACTGGTCCGCAAGCGCCATCACGTCGTCGGGCAGATAGCGGTCGTCATGCCCGCCGCTGACGTCGATGCCGTCGGAAACGGGTGCGGCCATCATGGCCAGTTCCTGCGCTTCCAGCAGGTCTTCTTCCGGCACGCCGAAATGCGGACGCGAACCGCTCTCGCTGCTCCAGCGCAGCGTGTTGAGCACCAGCGACTGGCCTTCGGGCACCAGCGCGGCCAGATGCTGGCGGGCCTGGATCACGACATAGGCAATGCCGATCTTGCCGCTTTGCTGCAGCGTCTCGCGCAGCAGGGCATAGGCCCGCTCGCCGCCGGGAGCGGGCTGCAGGTAATACGGTCTTTCAAAATAATCGAACGGGATTTCCTGGGCCTCGACGAATGCCAGAATATCGACGGCATGGGTCGGTCTTGCGTGGGCGCTTTGTCGTTCCGTGTCAGGCAGAATCACAATATACCTTCCTGGTGGTCGTCGGCATCGAAAACCGGGCGGTTGCCCGCTTCTTCCTGCCTGTCGGGACCGCGCCGCCTGCACCGGGCAGGCCGGGCGTCCCTCATCGTTCTCTCTTGACGTCGTTGCAAGTGCCGGAGATGCGCTCCGGCTTGCCAATGTCGCTGTCTGCGCAAAGATTCAGCACGAACCAGCGCGCATCAATGCACGTTCTTGCGCGAGCTTGACTTGCTGCGGCTGCCGGATTCCTCCTCTTCCATTTCCTCGCCTTCAAGCGGAACGCCGAGCTCTTCATGCAAGGCCAGCTTGCGCTGCATCAGCTCTTCGCCGAGTTCGTCCAGATCCAAATCGGACTTCTTCACCTTGGCGAACAGTTCCTTTTCCTCCTCCTGGACGTGATGCTTCACATATTCGCCGAGGACGGTGAATTTCGCGTCGTACAGGTCATCGCCAGGCTGCATCGCGGAGAGTTCGCTGATGAGCTGCTTGGCCGACGCGTGTTCGACTTCGGCTTCATCCAGCAGGTCCATGTCGTCGATGGCATCGCGCGCGGCCGGATAGAAGATTTCCTCTTCGATCTGCGCATGGATGGTCAATGCGGCGCAGGCTGTTTCGACCAGCAGCTGCTTGGCCTCGTCATCCTCGTCGCCCTTGTCCTTCATCTTCTCGAATTCGTCGAACAGGTCGTTGACCATGCGGTGGTCGGCGATCAGCAGCTTGATGGCGTCCATGCTTTTGGATGCGGACGCGGCATGCTGAGCGGACTTCGACGACTTGGAAGTGCTTTTGGATGTTGCGTTACGTGGCATGGCTATCTCCTATCGATTGGCTACGTGGTGCCGGTATCGCAAGCTCCATGCCAACGCAGACTGGCGCGGCGGCAGCGTGAGGCGGTGCGCTGCGGCAGGGAAGAGCAGGCAGTTTGCAGTTCCAAATTTGCAATCGGCGGTAAAAGGTACAGCGAAGCCGTTGCGCATCCGGCTGCAAGGAACTTGTATAGACCGAAAGAATTTTTCTTTGGGCAACGCGCATGCGAGGCACAGGAAATCGAGGTTCCCCAAAAGGAAAATACTGCGAAAGGAAAGGATCCGGTGTCGCGAGACGTCCCCGGATCGGCATCAGAGAGGAAGAAGCTGCAGCGGCTGTATCTGCTCGGTATCTTGCCGCTGCGGTACTGCATGCAGCAGCTCGAGCGCCGCGGAGACCACCCGGTCCGGATCGACCTTGGTCAGGCAATGATGATGCCCTTGCGGACAGATGCTCTTGTAGCAGTTGCGGCACGGAACGTCATGGTAGAGCACCCTGTTCGCGACCTGCCAGGGCGTGTGCTGGGGGTTGGTCAGCGCATACAGGTCCACCACCGGCGTACCGACGGCCGCGGCGAGGTGCGCCGGACCGGTGTTGTTGGAGATGAGCAACGGGGCCAGGGATATCACGCCGGCGAGTTCTCCCAGGCTGAGCTTGCCTGCGAGCGAAAAGGCTTGCGGCAGGCCGTCGCGGATGTCGTCGATCAGCCCGGCTTCATCACGGCCGCCGGTAAAGAGGAGCGGGCAGTCGAGCCGTTCCGCCAGCCGCTGTGCCGCAGCCTTCCAGTGCGCGGGCGGGTAGCGCCGCGATTGCGCGGTGGCGCCGGGATGCATGACGATCCACGGCCGCTCGCTGCCGACGCCGATGGCGCCGAGCAGGTTGCGCGCGGCTTCCATGTCCTGCGGCGGGACCGAGAACGACATGCGTTCATCATCGGCCGTGGCGCCGACGCTCGCAACGAGATCCAGCTGCCGCCGCACCTCGTGCCGTACGATTTCATCGGGCTCGGGATCGCGCACCCAGTGCGAGAGCATCTGGTAGGGGTTCTCCCGGCAGTGCGCCAGGCGCAGCGGTATGCCGGCGAGGTAGCACATCATCGCGGCGGGCAGGGGGTTCTGGCTGTAGACGGTGAAGATTACGGCGGCGTCGTAGCCGCCTTGCGACAGCCGCGCGATCATGTTCATGTCATCGGCGGGCGAGTGGACCGCGCTGCTTTTCATCCACGGCGCCGCATATTCGATCACTTCGTCGATTTCCGGCACATGCCGGGCGGCGGCCGCGCCGCTGGCCGAAGTGAGCAGGGTAATGCTGCTGCCGGGATGCGATTGCTTCAGTGCCCGGATGGCCGGCGTGCTCATCAGCACATCGCCCATGTAATCGAGGCGGATGCAGAGAATCCGCCGCACGTTGTTCCATTGTTTCATGCTGTTCTGTTCAGGTTGGCCTGCAGGCGCGGTGTTCCATTGATTCGGCCCGAAAAATGGTTCAAGTTTCGGCCGCTGATCTCACCCTCTACCTCCGGGAGAGGGCCGGGGTGAAGGTGTCCGGCTCAACATATTCTCGGGCCGGATCCATGCTGTCTACTGTCTACTGTCTACTGGCTTGCCGCTTCACCGCCGGCGATGCCTTCCTTTTCGACGGCGGCGATCATGGTGGCGGCGGTGTAGAGATCGGGGGCGCTGAAGTGCGGCGTACGCAGCGGCGACACTTTCCATTCGGTCTCGTTGCCGTTGTCGATCAGCACGGTCTGGCATCCGGCGCGCCGTCCAGCCTCGACATCATGCAGGATGTCGCCGATCATCCATGAGCGCGACAGATCGATCTCCAGCTCGCTCGCCGCGCGCAGCAGCATGCCCGGCATGGGCTTGCGGCAAGTGCAGGGCACCGCGTAGCGGCCGATCACGCCTTCGGGATGATGCGGGCAGTAATGAAAGCCGTCGAGCACGACGCCGTACTGCGCCAGCAGGTCGGACAGGCGCTGGTGAACCGGGCCGAGTGCCGCTTCGGTGAACAGGCCTCTGGCCACGCCGGACTGATTGGTCACGACGATCAGAACAAAGCCGAGCTCCTGCAGGATCTGCAGCGCCTGTCCGGCTTGCCAGGTGAGTGCGATCAGTTCGGGATTGACGTTATAGGGAACGTCTTCGACGAGAGTGCCGTCCTTGTCGAGAAATATGGCGCGCTTGCTGGTTGTGCTGGTTGTCATGGAATGCGGCGCCGGCCGCGGCCGGCCTCATGGATTGTGATGCAGGGAAAGCGGTCGTCACGGCGGCAGAATGCCCTGCCGCCGTGATGTCGCCGTGTTACGGCCAGGAAGATTCCTGCATCGGCAGGACCATGACTTCCGGTATCACGGTCTGCTCGGGCAGCAGCAGCACGCCCTTGACCGCCTTGGCGACATTCACCGGGTCCTGCAGGGTATTGATGTCGATGTCGGGGAAGCGGTCAAGCAGGAAGGGCGTGCGCATGCCGCCGGCCAGCACCGCGGTGACCTTGATCTTGCGCGGACGCAGTTCCGCATGCAGCGCATGCGACAGGCCGAGCAGGCCCCACTTGCTCGCATGGTAGGCGGAGGCGTTCGGCCATGCGCGCTTGGCGGCGGTGGATGCGATATTGACGATCTGGCCGCCGTCCTTCATGTGGCGCGCCGCGTATTTCGACAGCAGGAAGGGACCGTAGAGGTTGGTGCGCATCACGCGGTCCCAGTCGTTGAAGGACAGTTCCTCGATGGGCAGCGTCACGTCGGTGCCGGCATTGTTGATCAGCACGTCGAGACGGCCGAAGCGGCTCACCGTATCCTCGATCGCGCGCTCGGCCGCCACCGGATCGCCGACGTTGAAGCCGATCGCATGCGTTTTGGCACCGGCTTCCTCCAGCAGCGATGCCACGGTCTGCGCCTTGTCGAGATTGAGGTCGCCCACCACCACGGTGGCGCCCGAAGCCCCGAGTACATGGCACAGCGCTGCGCCGAGGCCGCTGGCGCCGCCGGTCACGAGTACGATCTTGCCGGCAAGCTGCTGGGCTTCGGCCGGGTCTGCTACATAGCTGGAAACTTTTACGTCGCTCAATTCCTACTCCGTCAAGTTGAACCTGCCGCCGAGACTACGCTGTCCAGGTTCGTTGGTTGTTGATGCAAACGGCATCGCAGTGCGATGCCTGCGGATATCTCCCGTTCTCCTTGCCTGGGTGAATGAGGATCGGCTTCAGCCGCGCAGGCCGATCTCGCCTGCAGCCGCGACGCGCGGCTGCAGTGTGAAGTCCGCCGCCGGTTCCAGCACGCTTTCATACACGGCGGCGACGTTGGAGGCGACATTGCGCCAAGTGAAGTGCTGATACGCGCGGCGCATGCCGGCCCAGCCCATGCGCTGCGCGATGTGAGGATGGCGATGCAGCCAGGCGAGTTTCTCGGCCAGCTGCTCGGGATTGTTCGGCTCGACCAGATAGCCGGTCTCGCCGTCGACCACGGTCGTCTTGATGCCGCCGACCGCGGTGCCCACCACCGGCGTGCCGCAGGCCATGGCTTCCACCGGCGTGATGCCGAAGGGTTCGTACCAGGGCGTGGTGACGAAGACATTGGCGGCGCTGTAGAAATAGCGCAGCTGGGCGCGCTGGCGCTGGCCGGTGAAGGTCACGCATTGCTCGATGCCCAGCTCGCGCGTGAGCGCCATCAGGCGACCCAGCTCGGGCGTGGCTGCCGGATCGGGCTTTTCCGCATTGCCGCCCACCACCAGCAGGCGCGCCGGTACCTGGTACTGATGACGCAGGATGGCCGTGGCCCGAATCACGTTGTCGACACCCTTGCGCGGCACCATGCGGCCGAGCTGCAGCACGACGAACTCGTCATGGTCGAGCGCGAGCTGGCGGCGCGCATCCAGCGTCACCGGCCAGAATTCTTCCGGATCGAATCCGCAGGGCACGACATCGATGCGGCTTCCGGACGCGCCGTACAGCAATTCCATGTCGCGCTGGTCCTGCGGGCACTCGGCGATGATGCGGTCGGCTTCATGCATGAGCCGCTCCTCGATCGAGAAGCGTACATCCGGAAAGGCATCGGCCTCCTTCTGGCTGAGGCGCCGCACGCGGCCCAGCGCGTGGAAGGTCATCACGAAAGGAATGCCGAGCGACTTGCGTACCTGCTGCGCCACCATGCCGGACATGAAGAAATTCGCATGCAGCAGGTCGTAGGGCACTTTTTCGCGACGCGCGAAGCGGATCATGAAGCGGCCGAACTGCTCCATGAACGGCAGCATCTGTTCCTTCGGAATGTAGTGGTCAGGCCCTGCGGGCACATTGATGACGCGGACGCCGGGCAGCCAGTCGACCACCTGCTCCTGGGCCTCGTTGTCGCGGCGCGTGAAGATGTCGACGAGGTAGCCGAGCCTTGCAAGCTGGGTGGCCAGTTGTCCGACATAGACATTCTGTCCGCCGCTGTCGACGCCGCCGAGGTGAGCCAAAGGAGAAGCGTGCTCGCTGATGAGGGCAATTTTTCGCATAGTCTTGATGGTGTGGAATTATTGATTTGATGCATTGCATTTAAAGCAAATGATGTACCCAGCTCACCATTGCATTGCCTGCGCGCGTATCTAAAGACCGAGCGGACTTTTCGTTCCCGCGCATGAGGCGAGAGAGGAAAATTTCTCGGGTAAAAAATGCGAGCGCGTGTAAAAAATGCGTAGAAAACTTGTAAAGAAATAGACCTGAGTTGGAGGAAGAGCGTTTCCGATTTTCTCCCCGACCTGCATCTTGGTTTGCGATCTGGCATAAGAACTGCATATTTTTTCGCCATCGGCCAACAGGGCAGGTAAGGTGTTTTCCATCGGGAACGACGCCGTGCGCTTGCCGGCCACTCACAACAAGGAGATCAATCATGTGGAACAACAAGACCAAACTTGCAAAACCTCTGGCTGCCGGTTTCGCAGCGATCATGCTTGCTGCCTGCGGCAGCAGCCCGAACACGGCATCGAACAGCTCCTATCCGATTACCACGACAAGCAGCTCGATTCCGGTCACGACCACGACCAGCAGCACGACAGGCTATGGCGTCGTCCAGGCGATTGACGTGGTGCCGGGCCAGGCAGCCTCGGGCGGCGTCAGCCCTGGCGTGGGCACGGTCGCCGGCGCGGTGGTCGGCGGCGTGCTGGGCAACCAGGTCGGCAGCGGCAGCGGCCGTACCGCTGCGACCGTGGCCGGCGCTGCCGGCGGCGCGCTTGCCGGACGCGCACTGACCCGCAATTCCAGCGGAGGCGGCACCGGCGACTCCTATCGCGTTGCGGTGCGCATGGACAACGGTTCCGTGCAGACTCTGGTGCAGGACGTGCAGCCCGGCGTGCAGGTCGGCGAGCGGGTGCGGTTGGAAAATGGCGTGATTGTGGAGAGGTTCCGTTGAGAGCCGTTTCGCGGCATTTCAATGAACTTCAATAGTTTTGGTGGTAAGGAGCGTTCTTCATGAAGTTTAAAAATGCTCCTTCCCTTTCAAGGGGAAGGGTGGGATGGGGATGGGTTTAAATTTCGTAATTGAACCCCATCCCCACCCCATCCCTCCCCTTGAAGGGGAGGGAGCCAGAGTTCGGGACACCGACACAGCAAAAATTCCCCACGCACACCTCCCTTGAAACACATCATCCCCCGCACCCTCAAACCGTGTGAACATCACCCCATGCGCCGCCACGCCGGCACATGCACTGCATTTCCCCCAAACACGAACTAGCCGATACTCAATGACAATAGAACCCGATGTCATGAGACAGTGGGTGGACGTAGTACGCCCCTGGTTCAACATGCTGCTGGTCTGGATTCTCGCGTGGCTGGCGCTGCGCCTGATCCGGCGCGTGCTCAACCTGCTCAACTCCCGCCTCCTCGCCCATGCCGGTCCGGACGATGCGCGCCGCGTGGAAACGCTGATGAACGTGTTCCGCTATACGGCGACCATCGTCATCATCGGCGTGACCATCATGCTGACGCTGGGGCTGATCGGCATCTCGGTCACGCCCATTCTCGCCACCGCCGGCGTGGCCGGCATTGCCGTGGGCTTCGGCGCGCAAAGCCTGGTCAAGGATTTCTTCACCGGCCTGTTCCTGCTGATCGAAAACCAGGTCAGCGAAGGCGATGTGATCGAGGCTGCGGGCAAGAGCGGGCTGGTCGAGCGCGTTACGCTGCGCCACATCCGCATGCGCGACTATGACGGTGCGGTGCATTTCATTCCCAACAGCATGATCACCGTAGTCACGAACCGCAGCCGCGGCTTTGCCTATGCGGTCATCGACATGAACGTCAAGCGGCAGGATGACCTTGAACGCGTATTCACCCTGATGCATCGCGTCGGCGCTGCCATGCGCGCCGATCCCGTGCTGGGGCCGATGATTCTCGACGATATCGATATCGCCGGCGTGGAGAAGGTGGAGGATGCCGCGATCGCGGTTCGCTGCCGCATCAAGGTGCAGCCCGCCAAGCAGTGGCGCATACGGCGCGAATTTCTGCGGCGCATGAAAGCCGCGATCGATAGCGTGGAGGAAATTCCGTCAGCGGTCTAGGCGCCTTTCCGAACCGCGCTCCGGATGCAGCGTTGCCGTCGGCATGGAGTCTTTACCGGATTTGGAAAAGCTTACTTCGCTTGCTGAAGCGCTTTGACCAGCCTGTTGGTGCGTTTTCGCGCGCAGGCCGCACGCTATCGTCCTCGTCGTCGCCTTCATCGTGCCGCCGGGATTTTGGCATGGATGTTGCGTTTGCACGAGATGTGAAACGGGATGTGCGGGGGGCATGTACGGCGGAGCGATTCCTGTTTCATCAGTCCATAAGGAAATAAGAACATGGCAATCAATGACAACCCTGCCGCGCGCGGCGAGGCCGTCCATCGAGTGGAGGTCGGTGAGTACACCGTCCGGCGTCCGGTCTTGCCCGCGATACGCTGGGGTGCAGTGTTCGCGGGCGTCGCGGTCGGCATTTCCATCCAGCTGGCCTTGACCCTGCTCGGCATCGCAGTCGGATTTTCGTCGATCCAGCCCAGCGAGGCGGAAAGCCTCAGCATGGGTCCGCTGCTCTGGACCGGCTTCAGCATGCTGGTCGCCGCCTTCTTCGGCGGTTATGTCGCGGCCCGCATGTCCGGACTCAAGCGCCGGGCCGACGGCGTGCTGCATGGTGCCGTCTCCTGGGCAGTGACGACCATCATGTTCGCGGTGCTTGCCACCTCGGTCGGCGGCGCGCTGGTGAGCGGCGTCTTCAACAACATGAGCCAGCTGGCGCAGGCCAGCGTGGCCGCAGGCGAATCGCCGCTGTCGTCGCTGATGCGCGCGCAGGGCGGGCGCATCGATCCGCAGGCGATGCGCCAGCTGCAGCAATTCCTGAAAACCGGGCAGCGCGACCAGGCCGTGCAGCTGGTGATCAGCACGCTCGGCGTCGAGCAGATGCGCGCGGAAACCATCGTCGACCAGGCGCTGATCCTCTCGGGTTCGTCCGGCGCCGCATCGCCGCAGGGCAAGGCGAGGGCGGAGAACGCATTGCAGAATGCAGGCACTGCCGCCTGGGTCGTGTTTCTCGCCGTTGCGCTGGCACTGGCCATCGGCATCGCCGGCGGCGCGCTGGGTGCGGCCGGCTCGCGCCGCGACAGCTGGAACGACGGGCGGGCGCTGCAGCGCCGGGGAGAGAAATGAAGCAAACAGATTGATGCCGCGCAGCCTTCATTTGCGCTGTACGGCGATTCAGGAAAGCAGTCATGAAGCAGGAGCCATCATGCAAATTACTGTAGGAAGACGTCCCAGAAATCCCAGGCCCCGCAGCGGGCCGGCACGCTTCGTGCCGCTCGCTGCGCATGAATCGAGTACCGCCGATCTGCTGCACGGCTGTCCGGTCGTCACGGCCAGCGGCCAGCGCGTCGGCATCGTGGACCGTTTGATGATCGATGTCGTCACCCACCAGCTGCGTTATGTGGTGCTGGCCCGCAAGCGAGGCAGCGCGATCGTGGCGCTGCCGTGGCATGCGCTGTATTTCGATGCGGCGCAGTCCAAGCTGGTGTTTTATACGCTGGGGTGAGCCGGGGTTGAATGGCTTGCTTTTCGGGGGCGGCTGGAGAGGCGGGTGTAGCAAAGGGTTCGCAATGCGAGAGATGCGCCTGCGTCGGCTGCAGGGCTAAAGAATACTCCTCCCCTTTCAAGGGCGGCCGGCGAGGCGGGAGGCTGGGTGGGGGATGGGTTTAAATGATGCAGTTGAAACCCATCCCCACCCCAACCCTCCCCCTACGCCGGGCGCCCTTGAAGGGGAGGGAGAAAATGTGGGCGGTTGTTCTCGCCCTTACTTCACCCCCAGAAACAACCCCTTCCCCCGCGCCTCCGCAATCCCCGCCTTGGCCAGCGCGCGCAGGCACATCGCCACCGTACCGGCAAAGGCTTCGTCGTACCAGGCATTGGCGCCGCTGACGCCGACCACGATGCCGTCGACCACCACGCTGCCCCACAGCACCGTATCCTTTTCCGCCAGCAGGTGGGGGCGCAGCTCCTGCACCAGGTGGCCATCCATGCCGGTGCGCCATGCGACCATTGCCTTGGCGCGCGCAAACCCCGCATAGTCGGCATCCCATTTCTCGCGGTCGCCCACCGCATGCTCATACAGCACCGCTTCTTCGAACGAGGAATTGGCCGGCGTGCGCAGCGGGTCCATCACCACGATATAGAGGAAGCCGCTTTCGCCCACTTCCTTCTGCTTCATGGCTTCGGTGATCATCGGCAGGCTCAGCGTCACCGCCTTTTCCGCGGCGGCGCGATCGATGAAATAGCTTGCGTTGGCTGTCATGTTGTCCTTTCGGGAGAGCGTTCGGTTAAGTGGTGACGAAGTGGAAAGCCTGGTTCCAGTCATCGACGAAGCGGTCGATGTGAAAGCGCTCGGAGGCATAGCGGCGAGCGCCTTCGCCAAGGCGCCGTGCCAGCTGCGGATCGTCGATCAGCGCCTGCATGCGCTCGATCAGGGCATCGACATTGGTATCGACATAGCCCGAGACGCCGTTGTCGATCACGGTCGACATCTCAGTGGTGGCGAGGCCGATGACGGGCAGGCCGATCATCATGGCTTCGATCACGGCCAGGCCGAGGCTGGTATAGCGGATCGGATTGAAGAAGAACCGGTATTGCGAACTGAAGGCCGGCAGCTGCGCATGCTCGATCTCGCCGATGCCGCCGGCTTCCAGTGCGCCCATGCCCACCAGGTCGAGCGGAATCCTTTCCCGCGCCTGCAGGAAGACGTCATGGCCGAGGCGACGGCCCCGGGTCGCGATGTTGTTGATCACCACCAGCCCGCGCGCCTTGTCGCCGCGATAGGACACGTCGCGGGGCGTCAGTACGCCATGCTCGACCACGCGCGTGGGCGTGCGGCCGTTGTTCCACATCAGGCGGTTGAAATGGGTGACGTGGACCAGCAGCACTGACGGATCATCAACCGGATGCGGCATGTCGGTAGGATGCTCGCGCGGCGTGTCATGCTCGATGTAAATCTTTGGGAGCCTGCGCTGGCCTTCGCTGAGATACGTGTGCTGGTCTTTCAGGTACTGGTCGTCGTCCTGGAACAGGATGAGGTCGAACTCATGATCTTTCACCTCCGCGACCGGCATGTCGATCACGTTGTCGCCCCAGGGAATATGGCCGCAGCGGCCGCCGTAGCCAGGCGGGCGGTCCGGCTTGGACATGACGTAGAAATCGTGCGGCGCCTGGGTTAGGTAGTACAGGTAGCTGCCGTGGGTATGCCAGGTGAGGATCTTCAGTCTTCGCTGCATGGTCGGATGTGGTGAGTGGGAAAGAAGCCGGTGCGCGGGAGGATGCGCCGCGCCCGGCGGCGAGGCTTGGAGCCGCAACGCGAGGCGCTACGGAACCGACGCCTTACAGGAAGCCGACCCGAAACTTGAAGGCGCCGACTGCGCGCCAGAACACCGCAAGCGGCGGGATCAGGATCGAGGTCACCAGCATTTCCAGGACATGACTGGGCGCCTTGGACGTCTTGCTCAGGCGCTGCAGGCAGAAACGTCCCGTCATGAAGGTCCAGACCGTGCCGGAGACAATTGCGGTGCCGACCGCACCGGCCGGAGTCGCGGCCAGCGTCGTCAGCAGCGCCCCGACCGTCAGGTAGAAGTCCCAGCGCGGCTTGGCGCGGATGCGGCGGCGGTACAGCGAGGGATGCTTCTTGTAGAGCAGGGCGTCGAACTGCACTTTCTTGACCTGTTGCAGGCTGACGCCCCACTGGGCAGGACGGATGGGATGCATCATCACCGCCTTCGGCTCGCGCACGATGTTGGCGCCGTAATCGATGAGGCGGAAGTGCAGGTCGGAATCCTCGCGCCAGGCGAAGCGGAAACGCTCGTCGAAGCCGCCGAGGTCTTCCAGCACCTTCTTCAGGCAGAAGCAGTTGGCCGTGACGAACTCGGCGGTTTCCAGGTTCTTCGCATCCTTTTCGTAATCGGTGGGCGTGCCTTCGAGCGGCATCACGACGCTGCCGCAGACCGCATGCACGCCCGAGGCAAAGGCCAGCACGCCGTTCTTGAGCCAGTCGGGGCGCGCGACCGTATCGTCGTCGGTGAAGGCGATGATGGCGCCGCGCGCGGCGCGCCAGCCGTGGTTGCGGGCGGCGGCCGGTCCGTGCGGCCCCATCGAGGGAATGTAGGTCACCTGCAGGCCGTTCTCGGCAGCCTGGGCGGCCCAGCCCGCGACGACGTCGCGGGTGTCGTCGCTCGGCCCGTCGTCGACCACGATGATTTCAAAACGCGCCGTATCGAACTGCTGCATCACCAGGCTGGCAAGGCAGCGGTTGAGCAGCTGCGGCCGTCCCTTGGAGGGTACGACGATGGAGGCCGCGATGCCCACGGCAGGAGCCTGCGTGCCCGCGCCCGCGGCCAGCATCGATACCACCGGAGCGCCGCCTTGCCGGCGCAGCTTGACGCTGCTCGCCCGGGCTTCCTGCTCGGTATCGGCGGTTACGATCCTGCGGTTGCGGTTGAAAGCAATTATTTTCGTCATCAACGTCGTCCTGATCATGCAGCCCATGCCTTCGCAGGCTGCGGCCCGTCGGCGAAAGCATGCGCGTTGCATCTTGCATCCATGCATGGCTTTCGCGGTGTCTTGGTGCTGTCGCTGTATTCCGTTGTTTATTGAACAGATTGGCTAACTTGCAATTCCCGCATCAATGCATTGCGTTGAGGCGGCTCAAGACGGTTTTCCGCCGGACAGCTTTCGGCAAGGCATGACGGCATTGCCGCTCATCCCTGCATCGTCGACTGCATCTCGCGCGCAATCTGTTCGTTGTCGTCGGCGCGCTGCTGCAGCTGCCACAGCCGGGCATAGGCGCCGTTGAGTTCCAGGAGGCGCGCATGGGTGCCGCGCTCGATGATGCGGCCGCGCTCCATCACCAGGATTTCGGTGGCATCGACCACCGTCGACAGCCGGTGCGCAATGACCAGCGTGGTCCGGTTGGCCGACAGCTGGTCCAGCTCTTTCTGGATCGCCTGTTCGGAAGCGGTGTCGAGCGCCGAGGTGGCTTCGTCGAAGATCAGCAGCGGCGGATTCTTGAGGATGGCGCGCGCCAGCGCGATGCGCTGCTTTTCGCCGCCGGATAGCATCACGCCGCGCTCTCCCACCGGCGTCTCGTACTTCAGCGGCAGCGAATTGATCAGGTCATGGATATGCGCTGCCTTGGCTGCGGCGATGATCTCGTCCATGGTGGCCCCGCTGCGGCCGTAGCCGATATTGAAGGCGATGGTGTCGTTGAACAGCAGCGCTTCCTGCGGCACGACGCCGATGGTTTCGCGCAGGCTGTGGCTGCTGACGCTGCGGATATCCTGGCCGTCCACGCTCACGCTGCCGCCGCCGACCTCATAGAAGCGCAGCAGCAGGCGCGCCAGCGTCGACTTGCCCGAACCGCTGCCGCCGACCACCGCCACCGTGCCGCCGGGCGGAATGCGGAAGCTCACGCCGTGCAGGATGGGCCGCGCCGGCTCGTAGGCGAAGATGACGTTGTCGAAGACCACTTCGCCGCGCGTGACCTTCAGGGCCGGCAGGCCGGGCGCCTCGGCGATCTCCGGCTTCTCGCGCAGCAGCTGGAACAGCTTTTCCGCATTGACCAGCGCATCCTTGGCCTCCCGGTAGACGAAGCCCAGCGCATTGAGCGGAAGACAGACCTGGATCACGTAGGCATTGATGAGAATCAGGTCGCCGACCGTCATGGTGCGCGTCAGCACGAACTGGCCCGCCAGCAGCATCACCGATGCCACGCCCATGGCGATGATGGAACTCTGGCCCACATGCAGTATGAACAGTGCGCGCTGGTTGGCCACCACGGCCTCGGCCCAGTTGTCCATGATGTGCTGGAAGCGCGCCGACTCGCCGCGCTCGTTGGTGAAATATTTCACCGCGTCATAGTTGATCAGGCTGTCGGCCAGCAGGCTCTTTGCATTCGAGTCGAGGCGGTTGACGCGGCGCTGGACGATGGTGCGCCGCTGGGTGAACACCACCGTGAAGCCGCAGTACACCAGGAAGGTGACGGCGAGGATGACGGTGAACCAGTCGCTGTAGCGCGCCGTCATGATGCCCACCACCATGCCGATTTCCAGCAGCGTGGGCACCAGCGTGAACAGGCCGACGCCGAGCAGGAAGGCGATGCCGTTGGTGCCGCGGTCGATGTCGGGCAGCAGGCCGCCGATGCGGCGCCTGGCATGGAAGCGCGAACTCAGCGCATGCAGGTGGGTGAAGGTTTTCTGGGCATAGGTGGCCACCGTATGCTGGGTCACGCGGGAGAAGGCGAGGTCGCGCAACTCGTTGAACAGCGTGCTGGCGAAGCGCAGCAGCGCATAGCCGATCAGCAGGGCAACCGGCAGCGCGACGAAGGATTCCGGACGCGACATGTCGTCGACGATGCGCTTGAGCGCCAGCGGGACCGACACCACGGCGAGCTTGGCCAGGATCAGGAAGAAGACCGCCACCGCGATGCGGCCCTTGAAGGCCGACACCACGCGCCACAGGTCGCGCATGACATTGAGGGCTCCCAGCTTTTCCGGTTGTGCGTCCGACATATCGGTTTCATCTCCTTGCGTCGCGGCGGTGAATGTATGGATTGTGCTGTAAGGCTTACAACTTTCCCTTGCAAAAACTTCTCCGGCCCGGAATGCCGGCACGGCCATTCTTTGAGTGCGGGGCGCGCCTATCGTTGCCTAACCAGTGGTATGGATGTTGCAGGCCCGGCATGCAACCGAGAAAGTTCGCCGTACCGTGATGCGTGCCGGCATAACCTG
Organism: Noviherbaspirillum malthae; assembly: GCF_015352985.1. Classification (GTDB taxonomy): domain Bacteria; phylum Pseudomonadota; class Gammaproteobacteria; order Burkholderiales; family Burkholderiaceae_D; genus Noviherbaspirillum; species Noviherbaspirillum malthae. The sequence continues at coordinate 564,340 of NZ_JACYXF010000001.1, forward strand.
GAGATTCGCAATGGCAAGAATGGAACACGCAATCGAAATCAACGCGCCGGTGCATGTGGTCTACGAGCAGTTGCTGCGGTTCGAGGAATATCCAAGGTTCATGGAGAGCGTGCAGTCGGTCCACAGAATTGACGACAGGCATCTGCGCTGGCATGCGCGGGCGGGCGGCCGGGATGTCGAATGGGATGTCGAGATCATGCAACAAGTTCCGGGACACAGTCTTGCCTGGCGCAAGACCGGCGAGGCGGCGCATGAAGGCCGGATTGTTCTGGAGGACAGGGGAAGCCAGCGCACCCGCCTGTGCCTGAGCCTCGATGTCGAGGCGGTCTACGGCAACGGATCGGGAGCGATGCTGGCGCTGCGTGCCGAACAGGACCTGGTGCGCTTCAAGAAATGCGTCGAGACACTGGTGCTCAATCCATGGCCCGGGCAGTCCCTGCCCGGGCATGCCGGCGCTGGCAGCGTTGCCGGCGAGGATGTCCGTCCGGACGCCTCGGTCATCGCTTCCCGCCGGCGGCGCAAGGCCGAGGGAAACAGTCCCCGCCCCGAACCGGGCTTGCGTCCGCCGTGGCTGCCCATGTTCTTTCCAAGGTTGGAAAGCCCGCTGCAGATCGTGCGCTGCGTGTCGCAGGGAGTGGACAAGATCGTGGACGGCGTGATGGCCGGCACGCGGCTCGATGGGCGTACGGATGCGCATCGCGCGGCAGGCTCGGCGAACGACGCCTACCGCAACGGCGGCGCATGGAGTCCTCTGGTCGAGGTGACGCGCAGCGGCGATAGCGTGGTGGTGCTCGCCGAACTGGCGGGCGTGCGGCGCGAGGATGTGCAGATCGACATCCGCGCCGACCGCCTGATGATAGAAGGCGACCGTCGTCCGCAGGAGCCGCAGCAGCCGGGCGCAGCCCGGCGTTCCGAGCGGTCCTACGGGCATTTCTACCGGGTGGTCGATCTGCCGCTGGGCGCGGATCCGGAAGCCGCGACGGCTTCCATGCACGACGGCCTGCTCGAGATCAGGGTGCCGGTGCGCCCCGGAGCCGCCGAGTGCCGCCGCCTGGACATCAAGACTTCCGAATGACAGGCCGAAGCAAATCGGGCTTGTCGGCTGCGGCAGGCAGGAACAAGCCCGGCGCCGCGCAGTCCACCGTCGGCTACCATCCACTCGTCATCCATGCCGGCCGCACCTTGCGCACCGGCACGTTCATCAAGGAGAAACAATGAATGCCGAAATCGTCGGCTGGCTCAGTTCGCTGATCCTCGTATCCACCATCTCGCGGCAGGTCTATACCCAATGGCGCACCAAGCGCATCGACGGCGTCTCCAAGTGGCTGTTCATCGGCCAGCTCACCGCTTCACTCGGGTTCACCATCTACAGCTATCTGGTCGACAACTGGGTTTTCGTGTTCACGAACTTCTTCATGTTCCTGACCGCCGTCGTGGGGGAATGCATTTATCTCAGCAACAAGCGTCATGCGCAGCGGCAGCAGAATGGAACGGGGGCTCAGGGAGGCGCCCGGCCGGCGCCGAGCCGTTAGGTAAATTGTGCCCGGCTGCGCGGAGACTATTTACAAGGATGTGTAGTTAATGCGTCCCCGAATTTTCAACATCATGCCGCACGACATGCAGCCTTGAATAAGCGCCTCCTGCCTCTTAGCCGCCGAAACACAGCAGCAATACGGGATGCGGCAGGAATGGGGGCACTATCCTCACCGGCAATGAGTTGACTCTCCCTCTCGGGTATATCGCTTGCTTAACGCATTTCAATGCAAGTCTAAGACACGCCGTCTGCAGCGTTCCAAGGAGCGCTGCCCCGGCGCTTTATTTTTTGGAGGGAAATGTGTATACGCTTGGAATCAATGCTGCCTATCACGATTGCTCCGCGACGCTGGTGCGAGATGGGGAAGTGCTCGCCGCAGCCGAAGAGGAACGCTTCACCCGCATCAAGCATGGGAAACGGCCGGTGCCCTTTTCCACCTGGCAGCTGCCTTTCCACGCCATCGATTATTGCCTGAAGGAGGCAGGCATCGCGCTGAGCGACGTCGATCATGTCGCCTACTCCTACAACCCGTGGCTCTTGCTCGGCGAGCGCAAGGGCGATGAAACCATCACGCTGCCATTGGAGCCTTCCGCGCACAAGACTTCCGACTGGCTGTCGCCATGGGACCCGCTGTTTCTTTCCTCCATCGTGAATGCGCCGCGCCAGCTGGCCAGCGGCGCGCCTCACCATATCCGCAAGCGCTTTCGCGGCGTGAGCCATGACGGTCCGTTCAAATGGCATTTCGTCGAGCACCATCTCGCACACGAGGCGAGCGCCTTCCTGGCGGCTCCCTTCGATGAATGCGCGGTGCTCACCATGGACGGCCGCGGCGAGAATGCCACCACCAGCTACGGCTATTACGAGGACCGCCGCTATCGCCGGCTCAAGCAGGTGAACCTGCCGCACTCGCTCGGCCTGCTGTATGAAATGGTCACCGACTATCTCGGCTTCCTGCATTCTTCCGACGAATACAAGGTGATGGCGCTGGCTTCGTACGGCAAGCCGGTATTCGCCGAGCAGTTCCACGAGATCCTGCAATATCGCGGCGACGGCGATTATGAAGTCAGGCCGGCCAGGTGGGCCGAGGTGTTTGGTCCGGCGCGCGAGCGCGGTTCCGAATTCACCCAGCACCATATGAACATCGCGTCCTCGCTGCAGATCGTGCTGGAGGAAACGGTATTGAAGATGGTGCACTGGCTGCATGAGCAGACCGGCGCGGAAAACCTGGCCATGGCCGGCGGCGTCGCGCTCAACTGCGTAATGAATGCACGCGTGCGCGACCGCGGTCCGTTCAAGAAGGTTTGGGTGCAGCCGGCCTCGGGCGATTCAGGCACTTCGCTCGGGGCAGCCATGTGGATCGATGCCCAGCAGCGCGGCATGTCCAAGCGCAGCTGGCAGATGAACCATGCCTTCCTCGGTCCGGCCTATGATGACGAAGAGATCGAGGAATTCCTGAAGCAGGCCAAGCTGAGCTACCGCCGCGCCAATGATCTTTCCGCGGAAGTGGCCGAGCTGCTGATGCAGAACAAGGTGATCGGCTGGTTCCAGGGCCGCATGGAATTCGGTCCGCGCGCACTCGGCGCACGTTCCATCCTTGCCTCGCCGCTGGATGCCTCGATGCAGCAGCGCCTCAATACCATCAAGGATCGCGAAGACTTCCGTCCGGTCGCGCCGGTGGTGCTGGAAGAGGAGGCGGCCAACTGGTTCGTCGACGGCAATGTTTCGCCCTTCATGGTGTTCGTCTACGACGTGCGCAAGGATTGCGAAGACAAGATTCCGGCGGTAAGGCATGTCGACGGAACCGCCCGCATCCAGACCATCAACCGTTCGCAGAATCCGGCCTACTACGATCTCCTCAAGGCCTTCGCCGAACGCTCCGGCGTGCCGGTGCTGATCAATACTTCGTTCAACACGCGCGGCGAACCGGTGGTCTGCAATCCGCGCGATGCGGTCGAGTCCTTCTGCACCACGCCGCTCGATGCGCTGGCGATCGGTTCCTTCATCGTTCAGAAGCCATGATGAAGGGGAGGGCGGATGCTTGAACTGACGAGGATAGGCAAGGCAAAGGAAAATCTTTTTTCGGGCGTGAGAAGCATCGCGGTATTCCGCGCGCTGCAGCTCGGCGACATGCTGTGCGTGGTGCCGGCGCTGCGCGCTCTGCGTGCGGCCGCGCCGCAGGCCTGCATTACCCTGATCGGCTTGCCGTGGGCGAGCAGTTTCGTCAGGCGCTATCACCGCTATGTCGACGACCTGCTGGTGTTTCCCGGCTTTCCGAGCTTTCCGGAACAAGCTGCTCGCCTGCAGCAGATGCCGGGTTTTCTTGCCGAAGTCCAGGGGCGCGGCTTCGACCTTGCCATACAGCTGCACGGCAGCGGCACGCTCAGCAATCCGCTGACCGTGCTGTTCGGCGCGAAGCGCAATGCCGGCTTCCACGTGCCGGGGCAGTATTGCCCCGACCCGGCTGCTTTCACCTTTTGGGACGAACGCGAGCATGAAGTGCTGCGCTATCTGCGGCTGATGGAATTCCTCGGCGCGCCGCCGCAGGGCGAACACCTGGAATTTCCGCTCACCGACGACGACCATGCATCGCTGCGGCGCAGCCATGCCGACCTGCCGGCGCCGGACAGCTATGTCTGCATTCATCCCGGCGCGCGCATGCTGACGCGCCGCTGGCTGCCGCAGCGCTTCGCCGAGGTGGCCGACCGCCTTGCGGCATCGGGCATGAAGATCGTGCTCACCGGATCGCCCGACGAAGCCGAGGTGGTACAGGCGGTGCACAAGGCGATGCGCATGCCGGCCCTGAACCTGTGCGGCAAGACTGACCTCGGCGGCCTTGCGGCGCTGCTGGCGCAGGCCAGGCTGGTGGTGTCGAACGATACCGGCATCTCGCATGTGGCGGCCGCCGTCGCCACGCCGAGCGTGATCGTGTCCTGCGGCTCCGATCCCGGCCGCTGGGCGCCGCTCGACCATGCAAGGCACCAGGTGATTCATGCCGACGTCGCCTGCCGGCCTTGCATGCATCAGGTCTGCCCGATCGGGCACCAGTGCGCGCTTGAAGTCGGCGCCGATGCCGTCGCGGAACTGGCGATGCGGCTGCTTGACGGCAAGGCGAACCACATCATCCACATCAACGATACGGAGACGCATCCATGAAAGAAGCTGATTCCAAGCGCATCCTGGTGACCGGCGGCGCCGGCTTCCTCGGCTCCCATCTCTGCGAATACCTGCTCACACAAGGGCATGACGTGTTGTGCGTCGACAATTTCTACACCGGCACCAAGCGCAACATCGCCCACCTGCTGCGCCATCCGCGCTTCGAGCTGATGCGGCACGACGTCACCTTTCCGCTGTACGTGGAAGTCGACGAGATCTACAACCTGGCCTGCCCGGCCTCGCCGGTGCATTACCAGAACGATCCGGTGCAGACCACCAAGACCAGCGTGCACGGCGCGATCAACATGCTGGGCCTGGCCAAGCGGGTCAAGGCCAAGATCCTGCAGGCGTCCACCAGCGAAGTCTACGGCGATCCGCAGATGCATCCGCAGAGCGAGCATTACTGGGGGCATGTCAATCCGATCGGCATCCGTTCCTGCTACGACGAGGGCAAGCGCTGCGCGGAAACCCTGTTCATGGATTACCGCCGCCAGCACAACCTCAACGTCAAGATCGCCCGCATCTTCAATACCTACGGCCCGCGCATGCATCCCAACGACGGCCGGGTGGTGTCGAACTTCATCATGCAGGCCTTGAACGACGAGCCGCTCACCATCTACGGCGACGGCTCGCAGACGCGGTCGTTCTGCTATGTCGACGACCTGATCCGCGGCTTCGACCTGCTGATGCAAAGCCCCAACGGCTTCTGCGGCCCGGTGAACCTCGGCAATCCCGGGGAATACACGATGCTGCAGCTGGCCGAGCGCATCGTCGCGCTTTCCGGTTCCCGATCGAGCATTGTTTTTCGCCCGCTGCCTAGCGACGATCCGACGCGCCGCCGTCCGGACATCGCGCTGGCACGCACCGTGCTGGAGTGGGAACCGATGGTCGCGCTCGACGAGGGTCTGGCGCGCACGATCGACTATTTCCGCCAGTTGCGCATGGGCGAGCGGGATGACGAGGTAGACATTCCCGAGAGCTTCGCCGGCAGCCTGCGGAACCACAGCCTGCAGCAGAGCGGCATGAGCAAGATGTAGCCAGCGCTGCCGGGTGACGAAACCCATGGACAAGAGGTCATTCATGAACGGCTCACGCAAATCCGGAAACAGGCCCGCGGCGGCCTGGAAAACTCCTGTTCTGCTCGCGGTGCTCGGGATGGCGAGTCTTGCCTGCAGCAAGGGGCCGAATGCGCCCGACCTGCCGAACTCGCCGCCGCGGCCGAAGATGCAGGCGCATGTAGAGGCCGGGCCCATCGTTACTGCGCAGTTTCATTTGCCTGGGAAACCGAAGCCGCGCAAGCCGCTGCGGACTTGAGAGGGTTATATAACGCCGCTCTAGTACAAGCGGCTATGGCAGATTGTCCAGATCGGGTGGCAAAGAGACGCTCCCCTCTCCCGCAAGCGGGAGGGGGGCCGGGGATGAAGGAGATTGCCAAGACCTTCATGGGTTGTGCGATTCCCCTCATCCCCAACCCTTCTCCCGCAAGCGGGAGAAGGGGGCCAGTCCGAAGGCGTTCAAGCAGGTTGGCGAAATTTGCATAAGCTCCCCTCTCCCGCGGGCGGGAGAGGGGCAAGGGGGTGAGGGGGACTGTCAAGACCTTGGGAGGTCGTGCGATCCCCCTCATTCCCATCCCTTCTCCTGCCTGCGTAAGAAGGGGCCTCTTGCCAGCGACAGGCTAAATGACAAGGCGTCGTGCGGCCTTGGTTGCCAACACCGAAAGATTTGTTGTATTAGGCACAGACCTTGCGACAGCCCCGCCTGACGCGATATTTCTCCCCGCAGAGGTCATGGTGCCCGGAAACGCACTTCATCGCGCCGCCGCAACTCCGTTGCGCGAGTCGATGAGCCGGTTTCAACACTATCTTTCCCGCAGTGCCGCAGCGACGGCACATCTCCACCGACGTTTGCAGAGCCGCGTCAATTTCCAGATTCCTCCTGCCGGCCGCATGAACCGGGCCGGCACGATCCTGCTTAACCCCCATCCCCGAAACACGCAGGCCGCCGGCCTGCTGGAGAAAAACAATGTTGCCCCTCATTACCAGAAGACATGTTTCCATTGCCTGCGACGATGGTGCCCTGAACGGCATGCTGTGCCAGCCGGAAAACGCGCTCGGCGTCGTGGTATGCGTTCACGGCAGCAGCGCCAGCCGCCTCAAGCCGCCGAGCGACTACGTCGGCAGCGTATTGCACAAGGCCCGCCTGGCCACGCTTTGGCTGGATACCGCAAGCCTTGAGCAGCGGCGTCACGGCCAAGCGGCAAATGACGTGCGCACGCTGGCCGGCCGGCTGCAGGCGGCATGCACGTGGCTCAGGCGGGAGGCTTCCACCGACGAATTGCCGCTTGCCCTGTTTGCTTCCGGTCATCTCGCCGCCGTCGCATTGCGGCTGGCCTCGGCGGGCGGCGACATATCGGCACTGGTCCTGCGCAGTGCGAGACTGCCGCAGCCCGAGCCGGGGCTGGCGAGGATTACTGCGCCCACGCTGCTGATTGCGGGAGGTCTGGACGACGGCAGCGTCGGCGCCAACCGTGCCGCATTCGCCGTTCTGCGCTGCAAGAAACGCTTCGAAGTGATACCTGGCGCGACTCATGCATTCGAGGAGCCCGGAAGCCTCGAAGTCGTCGCCCGTCTGGCCCGGGGATGGTTCCTGCAGCATACGCGCTTTGTATTGGCATGACTGGATCGCGCGGCATGAAGTTGTAAATCGTACCGTGCCGCGCAGCTTTTACAATGCACGCCGTACTGTCCGGGACGGACGGATGGCGAGTCCGGCTTCCTGATGGTGTTTGCGAGTAGTGGCGTTGCCCCTTCCTGCTGGTCAGGAAGGGGCTTTTTTCCGCCCGCAGCACCAGTCTTGCCGCTCGCTACCTGTCCTCGAGCCAGCGTATGGCCGCAGTGATGTCGCTGTAGAACACCCGGTAATCACCTTCGCCGAAGGCCAGCCGCGCAAGGTAGGCGAGCCTGGTGTTCGGCACCACGATGGCCCGGCGCAGGCTGACATTGTTCGTCTCGTCGTCGAGCCTGCGCTGCAGGAGCACGACATCCAGGTTCGGAGCTTCCATTTCCAGCGTATCGTAGAGCACCTTGCCGCATCCGGTATCCATCACCAATTGCAGCACGCGCTCCTGGCATTCGCGCAGCAGCGCCTCGGTCGGCATGCCGCGCATGCGGGCGATGATCAGCGTGCCGACGGGTTCGACCCAGAGTTGGTCGTTCGTCATGGTGGTTGTCCTTTATGGAGGCCGGTCGTCATTCAACCCGGCAAGGTTTGCGCATGCGGCACGGTCAGCACCACATCCGACTCCGCATGAGCGACGCAGGGAAGAATGTAGCCTTCGGCCTTTTCCTCCCGGCTCACGCCGGGCCAGTCGATGCCGTAGCGGATCTGTCCGCTGACCAGCTTGCACAGGCAGGTGCGGCAGGTGCCGTTGCGGCATGAGGCCGGCAGCGCTATCTTCGCGGCGCGGGCCGCAGCCATCAGGGACTGTTCGCCGCCAGTGGAAAATTCCCAGCCTGCGGGTTCGATTCGCACGGTAAACGGCGCTGCGGCGGCTTCCGTGCTCATCCCTGGATGCCCGTCACGGTGGCCGGCAGCGGCGACACGCCCTGTTCGATGGCGGCTTTCTCCTGCGCGGCCAGCGCGCGCTGGTAGCCTTCCCGCGCCTGCAGGCGCTCCCAGTAGGCCCGCACCGGCTCGCTGAATTCCGGTTCCAGCCCGATCAGTTCGCCCAGCATCAGCGCATAGCCGACCGATACGTCGGCAGCGGTGAAGCGCTGCGCGCACAGGTAGTCCTGCCGCGCCACCACCGCATCGATGCCGCGCAGGCGGGCAAGGAACCAGCGGCGGTAGTCTTCCGCCACCTGCGGCTGGCGCCGCTGCTCCGGCTCGAAGCGGCCGTAGCGCAGCACCAGGGTCTGGGGAAAGGTCAGGCTGGCTTCGCCGAAATGCAGCCAGTTGAGGTATTCGCCATAGGCGGGCTCATCGCCGGCGACATCCAGCGTGCCGGGTTTCCCGGAGCCGCCACGGAAGGCGAGATACTGGCAGATCGCTGCCGACTCGGTCATCCGCAGGTCGCCGTCCAGCAGTGCCGGCACGGTGCCGAGCGGGTTCACGGCAAGGTAGTCGCGCGCGGCGAAGCGGGGCGGGAAGGGCAGCATCTTCAGCACATAGGGCAGCCGCAGCTCCTCCAGCATCCAGAGCGGGCGGAACGAGCGGGCGCTGACGCAGTGGTACAAGGTCAGCATCGTCTAGCTCGCGCGTCCGTCGTAGGGGACGCGCTGCAGGCCGGCCAGATCGATGCCCTCGAGGCAGCGCACATTGATTGCCACCGTTTCCCGGCCCGACGGGTCCTTGCCGAAGCCGAAGGGCGCGCTGCCGCACTGCGGACAGAACTTGTGCTCGATCACGTGCCGGTTGAACAGGTAGGTGGACATGTGGGCCTCTGGCGTGGACAGCTTCAGGCCGGCGCGCGGCAGGAACCACAGCAGGTAGCCCTTGCGGCTGCAGTGGGAGCAGTTGCATTCAACGACCTGGGCGGGTTCGCCCTCGACTTCGTATGCGATGCGGCCGCAATGGCAGGATCCTTGGTATGTCATGTCGTGCGTCTCCTTGGTCGGGGTGCGAAAGGTGTACGAAGGTGAGGCGAAATTGTAACGCGGCCGGGTGCGTGCGGCATTCCTACATGGGTTGAGCAAGGAATGCGACAATGTCGGTCGCGTTGCCGGCCGACTGCGGGCCGGCGCATCAGATCAATTCAAACAAGCTTGCAAAAGGACTCAACATGACAGTCAAGACCGTTGTCTATCAGGCACTGGAAGCCGGCCCGGCGCTGACCATACTCGGAGCCGTGCACGGCAACGAGCGCTGCGGCCCGGAAGCCATCAAGCGCCTGATCGCCGCGCTCGACGGCGGGGAGGCGGCGCTGCGGCGCGGCACGCTGCAGATGATGCCGGTGGTGAACCCGAAAGCCTATGCGCAGAATGTGCGCTTCGTCGAGCGCAACCTGAACCGCCAGCTGTATCCGAAGGACGAGAAGCAGCATTACGAGGATCATCTCGATCCCATCGTCTGCGGCCTGCTCGACCGCACCGATGTGCTGCTCGATCTGCATTCCTTCGCCTCGCCGGGTGGTCCCTTCATTTTCCTGAGCGGCAAGAATCCGCGCGAGCTGGCCTATGCGAAGTCGCTCGGCGTGAACGACTTCGTCTACGGCTGGGCCGAAGCCTACGGCGGCGGCGACAGCAAGGAATCCCAGGGCACCACCGAATATGCGCGCACGCGCGGCGCGATGGCGGTCACGCTGGAGTGCGGGCAGCACCAGAATGCCGATGCTCCCGACGTCGGCTACCGCGCGATCCTGATGGCGCTCAAGCATCTCGACATGCTCGATCCGCAATGCCCGGCGGCGGCATCGCTGGAGCAGCCGGCGGAGAGCGGGCAGCTGCGCTGCGTGCGCATGAAGAGCGTGTATTACCGCAGCGAAGGCGCCGTGTTCAGCAAGCCCTGGCGGCATTTCGATGCGGTGAGGAAGGACGAGCCGATTGCCGTGCTCGCCGACGGCGAAGCGCTTGCCGCACCGGAGGACGGTTTCATCGTGCTGCCGAAGGAGGCAGCGGCAACCGGCGGGGAATGGTTCTATTTCGGTACGGCGACCGCCTATCCGGAGTAAGCGCAAGCGCTGATGCGCACATGCAGAATGCAGCATGCGGAAAGGGAGGCAATCAGCCTCCCTTTTTCATTTCCGGATCATTCCGCCTCGGCGTAGCGCTTGCCGGCCACTCTTTCCCGTATCCACTCGATCTTCGGTGCGGAATGCAGGTCCGCGATCACCGCGCCGTAATTGGCCTGCCCGCGCGCGTGCCGGTTCGGGCCGCTGACTTCGTATTCCAGCACGTAGCTGACGAAGACGCTGTCTGACGCCGGGTCGGGCGTGATGTAGTCGATGCGCGCCAGGCGATAGCTGCGCATCGGCCAGCGACGGCTGTAATGCCGCACGTCGCGCACGATCTCGGACCTTGCGGTGGGGCCGAACTCGTAGTAGTCCACACCGTCGGCAAAGAACTCCGCCTGAGCCTCGGGCGTCTTGCCGGGATCAATGAACTGTTGCAGGAAAGACGCGACGTTGCTTTCGAGGGCGTCCGGCGGCACGGCTGCAGCGGAAACCGGATGTGCCGGCCGGATCGGCTGGGCAAGGGCTGCGGCCGCGAACAGACCCAAGACAGCCGAGGCGCAAGCAGGGAACAGCGGGGCGAACATGATATGCCTTGATGCAATGCCGGAGAAATGCGGCAGGTAAGTCCATGGACCCCGGCACCGCAGCGGAGTTCAGCGCTTGCTGTCAGCGCGGATGCGGTACGGGATGGCCGGAAACAAGTTTTGTGGCGGGGACCACCGGCCTGCTCTTGCCGGATGCCAATGCATCTTGGAATGCGTCCACCACCGCATTGCGCATTTCCTGCCAATGCCGGCCGCGCATGACGACATGCTTCTGATTGATTTCCAGTTCGATGCCGAGATAGCTGTCGCCGGAAAAGCGCCGGCGCAGATGGACGGTGAAACCGTCGGCGGTGCCGCTGTAGGGGTAATTCATGCGGGTGCGCAGGCCATGCGCGCGCACTTGCAGCGCGGTGCGCCAGTCCCGGCACAGCGCCGCTTCGCCCTCGCGCGCCGGATCGTAAAGCAGGCCGATATCGGTATGGCGCACCTCGCCGTCGAGCTCGGGCGTAAAGCTGTGGCAGGAGAGGTGGATCACCCTCGCGCCGCCGGCAACGGCTTGGGCGATGCGCGTCTCGACCTTGGTGCGGTAGGGCAGGTAGTAGCGGCGCAGGATTTCCTCCCGCAGGTCCGGCGGGGCGACGCGCGTGGCTTCCGAGTACAGCCTGGGATGGCCTTGCGAGCGATTGAGATCGATGAGCAGCCGGCTTACCGTGGAGGCCACCAGCGGGCATGCCAGCGCGGCTGACATGTCGCGCGCCATGCGCAGCGCGCCGGCATCGTAGCCGCGATGGGTGCGCAGCAGCGCTTCATGGCCGCGGAAGAATTCCTCGTAGCGCGAAGGAATGCGGTTGCCGCCATGCTCGCAGGTGATAAGGAGAAAGTCGGAGCGTTTCAAGATGATGCCGTCGATGTCGCCGATGCTGTATCGGGTGCCTTGGCCGGAACTTCGTCCGGCCGGAACATCCTGCCTTCCTGCAGGCAGTCGCACAAGTGCGAATACACCGCGTGCAGGCGCTGCGGCGAAGCGCCGCCCGCCGCGCGCAGGATGCGCCGCGCCAGCGGACCTTCCCGTAATATGGTCTGAAGCGGATCGCTCCATGCGTGCCATGAATCCCTGCCGTCGCGCTCCGGCGAATCGGCGGCCCCGGCGTCGTATTCGCCGTCCGTCATCCGCCCGATCAGGTGCCGCCACAGTTCGCCGGCGCTGCACCCGTGGCCCGGGTAGCCCATGAGCCGCAGGTAGGCGGGCTGCTCGATGACAGCCTGCTCCGCATCGCGGGTGCAGGCGCGCAATATTCCGGCAAGCGCCTCGGTCGGGATGGCCTGCTGTTCGGCCAGCGTCGGCGCGTCGTAGAGCCGGCGTACCGCATCCATCGTGGCTGCAGCGATTGCGAGGTCGGCATGCGGGCATTCCTGGGTATCGATCACGCGGATCTCGATGGCATTGCGGTCGAAGCGGGCGATGGCGCCGCGCGAATTGAGCCATTCATGCTGCAATATGCCGTCCGGGTCGTGCGGCGCGATGTCGCGGTACATCGGGGCGAGGATGCGCTGCTCGTATTCGGCGCGGCTGTTCACGGTTTCCGGCACCACCATGCCGGCGATCGAGGGAATGCCGTCGGCGTTGCCGGCATACACCTGCATGCGGAAGTCGGCCGCCTCCGCGATCCGGCCATCGGCCAGCGGCGAACTTGCCGCCAGTGCCGGCAGGATGGGCAGCACCAGCCGTATCGCCGCATGCAGGCGGGCGAACTCCGCGTCATCGGCGAAGGGCAGGTTCACATGCATGCTTTGCAGGTTGGCCCAGCCGTGGCTGCGGCTGTCGAAGATGCGGTCGTAGATCCGGTAGATGGCTTCATTGTCATGCGGCCACAGCCGCGTTTCCGTCAGCGGGTTCATCCATGGATGCATCGCCCCCGGCATCAGCCGCGCCTGCATGGCGGCCAGCCTGCGGTTGATCTCCCGCACTTCCTCCTGGAATGCGGCATGCAGCGGGACGAGCGAAGCGGACGGCTCCCGGTTCTTGATCTCGATGACGTGCAGCACCAGTTCATTGGACCAGCCCATGATGCCGCGCTCGACTTCATTGCCGCCGTCGCCGTCTCTCAGCAGTTGGTCGGCAATCGGCAGCACCGACAGCGTGTCGCGCCGGACGATCATGTATTCGAGTTCGATGCCGCAGCCCGCGAAGGCATGCAGCGGTTGTAGCGGTTGTGGTGTTGGCGGCGCGTCGTCGCTCATGAGTTCGGGTTTCCTTTGCTGGCTTCGATGCGCTTGCGGAAGACGCCCATGATTTCGCGGTACAGCGCATCGCTCAGCACCGCATCTTCGTTGCCGGCATCGACATTCGGGTTGTCGTTGATTTCGATGACGTAGACCTGGTTGCCGACCTGCTTGAGATCGACGCCGTAGAAGCCGTCGCCGATGAGGTTGGCGGCCTGCACCGCGATCCTCACCACATCGTCCGGCGCCTCGCCGACCGACAGCGCTTCGGTGCGGCCTTCGCTGGTGCGCTGCTGCTCATGCTTGATGATCTGCCAGTGGCCGGGCGCCATGTAGTACTTGCAGACGAACAGCGGGCGCCGGTCGAGCACGCCGACGCGCCAGTCGAACTCGGTCGGCAGGTATTCCTGGGCGAGCACCAGTTCCGACTGCCGCAGCAGTTCACCGACTTCGGACTGCAATTCCTCTTCCGATTCGACCTTGACGACGCCCAGCGAGAAGGCACCGTCGGGCTGCTTGAGTATGCACGGCAGGCCGAGCGTGGAAACGATCTGGCCCACGTTGCCCTTGTGAACCATCATGTGCTTCGGCGTGGGGATGTGATGCCGGGTCAGCAGTTCATTCAGGTAGATCTTGTTGGTGCAGCGCAAGATGGAATCCGGATCGTCGATGACCACCAGACCCGCCGCGCTGGCCTGGCGCGAAATGCGGTAGGTGTAATGATCGACGTTGGTGGTGTCGCGGATGAAGAGTGCGTCGAAATCCGCGATGCGCGCCGTGTCCCTGGGTGTGAGCAGTTCGGCCCGCATGCCCAGAAGCTCGGCCGCTTCGCAGAACTTGCGCATTGCCTCGGCATTGGAAGGCGCTTCCGGCCGCGCGGGATCGTGCAGGATGGCCAGCGCCGGCTTGCGTGCCGCCGTATCGCTGCGGATTTTGTGTTCCCTCAGATGGCTGACTGCCGCCTGCGCTGCCAGTTCTCGGTGATGCAGCGGGATGTCGCGTATGCTGCCGCCGACCACGCTGCACAGGCGCCAGGCGTCGTCCAGGCGTTCGAAGCGGGCATGCAGCACCGGCGCACGCAGCAGCCTGAACAGCTGTTCGCAGAGATGCCCATGGCGGCCGTCCGCATCCTGGCCGAAATAGATATTGAGGTCGACCACGTCCGCGGCGTCACGGGCGAAGGAGCAGTCGATCAGGTTGCCCAGCCGCTCGGTGATTTCCCGCACCAGCGTGTCGGACTGCAGATCCTTCATCGCCTCGGCATCGGGCAGCGGCTGGTGGCCGCGCGCTTCGGCCAGCAGCGACACATAGTAGCCTTCACTTTGGTAACGGTAGGAACGGCAGAGATTGAAAACTTTGGCGGAATGGATATCGCCGTAGGCGGGGTCGAGCAGATAGGTTTGCGCGGGGACGACGGTGACGCCGGGGATGTCGCTGGGCCAATCCTGGGGCTGGCTGACGACAAAGAGAATGTTCATGGTACTTCCTGTCGCGGCACGCACCGCGGGTGGATGATCAGCAGGTTGGCGTCATGCGTGACGATGCCCAGCAGGATGGCATTGACGACGCGGTCCACGCTCAGCCAGTAAGCCTGTGCGCTGTCGTAGGGATTCTGCTGATAGGGGTCCACCACGAATACCTTGCGGCGCTCGCGGTCGTAACCGCCGATGATCACGAAATGCCCGGAGGGCAGGCCGCGCACGTCGTCTGGCGTGTCGTCGGGACCGAATTCACGCGCGGCGCGGTACAGGTAGGTGGAGCTGAGGCCGGTGATGATCGGCATTCTGCGGCGCAGGATGCCGCGGATCAGGTAACGCGTCAGGTCGACCAGGCGCAGCCTTCCGCCCAGTTTGAGGAATTCGAGATAGCCGTTGGTCGCGTGCTGCAGGCGGTAGTCCATCTTGTGCTCGCGCTGGCGCTGCAAGCGCTCGGCGATATCGACGCCGGGCTCGGTGAACCAGACCGGATCGAATACGTTCAGGTTATAGGTATAAATGGTGGCCTTGTAGCCCTTGCGCAGCGCATCGCAGGCAAGAAATACCGCGAAGGTACCGCCATGCTCGAGCTTCCCGGTGCGCTGGATCACGTTCTGCAGCGGCTCGTTGTCGCCCCAGTAGCGGTACACCGCATGCAGGCAGGTGGGGCCGCAGGTGGTTTCGTCCGGCTGGGGCAGGATACGGACAGGCAGCTGCAGCAGGTCCGGCGATTCCGAAACGCGGCTCCGCAGATCTTGGTTGGTATCGGCATGCATCGTGTCGCCCTGTTTCCGTCGGTTGCCCAGTAAGAGTCGTATAGCATTTTCGGTGCCAGTCGCATGCCCATAATGGACCAGGCAACCGGTGTTTCAAGTGACGCATCGGAGAGACAAAAGTTTCGCAATGCCTAGCGTATCGGCACGAATGATGCATGACACGGCGGCTTTGCCGCTTCGACGCAATAATGATCGGGAGACCGTACCGTGAACATGATCAGACATTGTTCCATCCTTCCCGCCGTGCTGGCTGCAGCCTTGCCCTTCGTTTCCAATGCGCAGCTTGTATCGCCGCCCGGTGCTGCGGAAGGAACGCCCATCACCGCACCCGCCTTGCCGCCGGGCAGCGCCGAACTGTCTTCCGGCGGCGTCAATGCGACGCGCTCGGAAGCGGGGGTCGAACTCGAAGCGGAGCGATTCCCCTCATCGCCGGCCGAGCGCCTCAAGCCGGTCATGCGCAACGACATCACCTATCTCTGCGGCGGAGTGGGCGACGAAGAGTCCGCCTACATGAAGTCAGAGGCGTCTTCCTATGATCTGATGCTGACCTTCGCCGCACGCAACGGCGCCTATCTGGCCGACGTCGGCGTCGAGATTGCCGACGCCGGCGGCAAGCGGCTGCTGCAGGCGCGCTGCGACTCGCCGATGATGCTGGTGGACCTGCCGCGCGCGGGCAACTACCGCATCCGCGCCGATGCCGGCGGACAGGTGATCAGCCGCAGCGTGAAGGTCAATGCCGGCCGCAAGACCGGGCAGCATCTCGCAACCGCCGTGCTGACCTGGCCGCGGCAGGCTGCTGAAAAGGCTTCGGGCCGGCAGACGGCCAGCGGAAGCCGCGGAAGCATTGGAAGCAGCGGAGCCCGTGGAAACGCAGGTACTGCAGCGACGGGCGGTAACGGAGGGGAACGCGGAATGCGCTGATGATTTATCGCAGGGGAAGCGGAAAGCCGCATCCGGCGTGAACACGCAGCGGCTCAAGCGGCTCGACAGTCGTTCAAGCAAACTGCGCCACAAGCGCAAAAGGCAGGTGTGGCCCGAGCAGCCACGCCTGCCTTTTGCATTGCCTGAGCGATGACTCAGGAATCGGGAATTACTTGTTGCGCTCAGCCGAACCCTGGATCTTTTCGCCGCCGCGCTCAACGTCACGACCAAAGCCGGACATGGTGTTGCAAGCTGTCAAACCAACGGTAACGATCAAGACGCTCAGTACGGAGATGATTTTTTTCATGATTTATTTCCTTTCAGGTTAACGGGGTAAAACAGGTTTTTAAAACGCTGCAATGATCATGCCTATGTTTTGGTTTGGCATGTTTCCCTGCAACACCGACTGCCAGCGTCGCGTTCCTTCTCTCCCTGTATTGCGTGTGATGTCGGCTTCGAAGGAACATGGCACTTGCCCGGGTTATTGACTGCGGCCTTGCATCTGCATGCCTGCCGAAACTGAGAGTCTTCCGGATATGTCCGCGTTCGAAATATTGTTCACGGTCAAATCCGGCCGGCCGCCGCAGCCAGTCTGCGCCGCTTCAGCGGCGCTTGAACAGCAGGCCAAGCAGCAGACCGGTGCCGACTGCCACGGCGACCGATTGCATCGGCTTGTCCTTTACAAACGTGCTCGTGGTCTCCACGCCGCGGTTGAGCTGCCGTCCGGCTTCATTGGCGATGCCTTTTGCGGCATAGCGCATGGTGCTGAACTTGGTCATGAGCTGCGCATGCGCTTGCGCCAGTTCTTCATCGGAAAGACTGGCGGACCGGTTGACCAGTGCATCCAGGTCGCTTTTGAGACTGGAGAGTTCGGTACGCAGCGAGGCGGCCGAACGCGGGTTGCCGCTGCTGGTGCCGGCCATGGTGTCGACGCTGCTGACGACTCCGCCGCTCACACCGTTGGTGTCAGTGCGTGAATAAGTTGCGCCTGCCGGACGATCGCTGCCGGTGGCCGAAGTGGAATTGGTATCCATGTTCTGTTCCTTGACGAAGTTCTTCTCGATGCGCTGGCGCATCCCACCCAGGCTGTCGCAGCACGATCCTGCATCAATATGCGGCGCAGCCGGTCGTTGCCATTCTTGCGTGGCGTGTTGCCGACTATTCAGCAAATGCTGTGCCATGCGTTCATCTATCCGGTGTTGAAGGCCAAGCGCATGAAAGCAAAAGGAATTGCAGGAAGGAACGGTATTGATTGCCAAAAGGCATTCCAAATTTTGCACAAAATGAATGTAAGTATTGCAACCTTGTTTCTTGCAAATCTTTTCGTCATTTCCCGTTTGCAATGCCCGCCGCGCAGAAGCAGACAAAGCGCTTGCTGCAATTGCCTTAAGGAAACATAATTTGCTTGTCCGCCGATTGAGGGCGGATCCATGTACGAATCGGATCAGCAAGTCAGCAAAGGAAGGTTTCCATGTCGAATTTCGGAAACGACGAAGCACGCAGCTACATGCATCAGCTGCTCAAGGTCATGCACCAGCAGGGCGGGTCGGATCTGTTCATCTCGTCGGACTTCCCGCCGAGCATGAAGCACCAGGGCGCGATGAAGCCGCTGAGCCAGCAGAAGCTGACCGGCGAGATCACGCGCAAGCTGGCGCTGTCGCTCATGAACGACAAGCAGCGGCAGGAGTTCGACACCGAGCTCGAATGCAATTTCGCCATCTCGCTGCCCAACGTCTGCCGCTTCCGCGTCAATGTCTTCGTGCAGCAGCAGCAGGTGGGTATGGTGATCCGCACCATCGCAGCCGAAATCCCGAACTTCGAGAAGCTGCAGCTGCCCGAGGTGCTCAAGGACGTGATCATGACCAAGCGCGGTCTGGTGCTGGTAGTAGGCGGCACCGGCTCGGGCAAGTCGACCACGCTGGCGGCGATGATCGACCACCGCAATGCGAGTTCGTCAGGCCACATCATCACCGTTGAAGACCCGGTCGAGTATGTTCACAAGAACAAGTCCTGCCTCATCACGCATCGGGAAGTCGGGGTCGATACGCTGTCCTGGCATCACGCCCTGAAGAACACGCTGCGCCAGGCGCCGGACGTGATCCTGATCGGCGAGATCCGCGACACCGAGACCATGGAGCATGCAATCGCCTTCGCCGAGACCGGGCATCTCTGCCTCGGCACCCTGCATGCGAACAATGCCAACCAGACCATCGACCGCATCATCAACTTCTTCCCGGAAGAGCGGCGCAGCCAGCTGCTGGGCGACCTGTCTTCCAACCTGCGCGCGATCGTGTCGCAGCGCCTGGTGCGTACCGAGGACGGCAAGGGCAGGCGGGCGGCCATCGAGATCCTGCTCAACACGCCGACCATCGCCGAGCAGATCCTCAAGGGCCAGTTCCATGCGATCAAGGAAACCATGGCGAAATCCAGGGAACTCGGCATGCGCACTTTCGACCAGGCCTTGTTCGATCTCTACAATGCCGGGCACATCGGCTACGACGAGGCGATCCGCAATGCCGATTCGGCCAATGAACTGCGGCTGCAGATCAAGCTGCGCGCCAACCGCGGCAAGCCGGGAGAGGCTTCGGAGTTCAACCTGGCCATCGACGAGGAGGAAGAAAAGGAAGGCGCAGCGGAAGAGAAGAAATAAGAAATGAAGGTCTTGCCGGAGCGGGACGGCACGCATCGCGGAATCCCGAGCCGTTTGAAAAATGAAATGGAAGCGATGGCAAGGATGGCAAGGACGAGGCGCATGTCGATTTCGTCCAACACATTGTCCATTGCAATATGAGCCTGCGCCGCGCCGTCCGGCCATATTGGTTAAGATAGCGGTCGTTTATCCAGTCCCACTTCTATGACTACAGATTCCAATTCCATCCTGGTCGTCGAGGATGACGAGCATATCGGCCAGGTGCTCAAGTTTCTGCTGGAGCGCCAGGGCTATCGGGTCAGCCTCTTCAATGAAGGTCTCGCCGCGCGCGACGGCATCGAAGCCGCCGCCGAGATTCCCTGTCTGATCCTGTTCGACGTCATGCTGCCGTATATCGACGGCTTCGAACTGGTGAAGATCGTCCGCGCCAAGGCGGGCTGGGAATCGGTCCCTATCGTCATGCTCACCGCCAAGACCATGGAACAGGACATCGTGCGGGCGCTCGACGCCGGCGCCAACGATTATGTCGTCAAGCCTTTCCAGCCCAATGAACTGCTGGCGCGCATCCGCCGCTTCCTGAAAGGCAAGGCATGATCAGGCTTGCAAGACATCCGGCAGCATGCGTCCTGTCCGCTGCAGCCGCGCTGGCGGCGGCGAACGCACATGCCGGCAGCACGGTGGGCCTGTTCGTCGGTCATGAGCATCTCAACAACGGCTCCCCGAACTGGGAGGAGACTGCCGTCAGGATGAGCCATGAATTCGCGCCGCGCCGGCAGGTCGATGTCGCCGTCACAAGGACCGAACGCTTCGACCTGCGCGACAGCCAGTTCTCGGCAGCCTATGTCGCGCCGCTGTCCCATCAGCTGACTGCAAGCATCGAGGCCAATGCAAGCGCGACCCACAAGGTCCTGGCGCGCAATGCCTTCGGCGGCGCGCTGCAGTATGAATTCGCACCGGCATGGCTGATCCACGCGGGAGCGAAGACCACCCGGTATGACGACGTGCGCGTGAACCAGTCGCTGCTGATGCTGGAGCATTATTTCTCCAATTTCAGCTGGTCCGCCGCCTGGCGTCCCGCGCGTGCATTCAACACCACCGCGCACAGCGGCGAACTGCGCGGCAGCTACTACTACGGCGACCGCAACTCGGTCGGCATCATCCTCGCCGGCGGCAAGGAAGCCGCCAGCATCGGCGGCACCGTGGTGCTGACCAGCCTGCGTTCGGCAACGCTGATCGGCCGCCACTGGCTCAGCCGCGACTGGGCGCTCAACTACGGAATCGGCTCCTCGCGGCAGGGCGAGTTCTACG
Source organism: Noviherbaspirillum malthae (assembly GCF_015352985.1). Classification (GTDB taxonomy): domain Bacteria; phylum Pseudomonadota; class Gammaproteobacteria; order Burkholderiales; family Burkholderiaceae_D; genus Noviherbaspirillum; species Noviherbaspirillum malthae. The sequence goes on from NZ_JACYXF010000001.1 coordinate 584,596, forward strand.
TGCGCAACGGAGTCAGCATCGGTGTCCAGCACACTTTCTGATCCGCTGCTGGCGGCGGCATTCTGGACCGGCTTCGGCGCGCTCATCGTGACGCTGCTGCTGGCGGGGGAAATCGTCAACCTGCGCATGGCGCTGCGGCGCAGGCAGCGCCGCGAGCGGAACACGCTGGCCAAATGGCGGCCCATCCTCAACGCCGCCGTCATCGGCGAGATTCCCGACGCACTGCCGCGCCTGCGCCGCGGCGAACGCATGGTCTTCCTGAAGTTCTGGGTGCACCTGCACCAGTCGCTGCGCGGTTCGGCCAGTGCCGCCCTCAATGAAGTCGCCTTCCGGCTGGAATGCGATGTGCTGGCGCGTGACCTGCTGCGCGGCCGGCGCCGCGCAGCCCGGCTGCTGGCGATTCTTGCGCTCGGCTACCTGCGCGACCGCAAGGCATGGGACGCCCTGCAGCAGCAGGCCGCTTCCGCAGACAGCACCGCCTCGCTGCAGGCGCTGTGGGCGCTGGTGCAGATCGACCGCAAGGCGGCGGCCGCCACCATGATGCCGTCCTTCATCGAGCGCGGCGACTGGGCGCTGTCGCAGGTCGTGAACATCTTGCAGGAGGCGCGCGAAGACTGCGCCGAGGTCCTGGAACGCATCATTCCCGAGCTTTCCGACGACCGCCTGCCGCGCGCGCTGCAGCTCGCCGAAGCCCTGCGCGCCGACCTGCCGCCGGCCATGCAGGCCAGCCTGCTGAAGCATGAAGAGATTCCCGTGCTCGCCGCCGCCTTGCGCATCGTTTCCAGTCCTGCCGTGGCCGACGAAGTGCGCGCGCATGCCGCCCACGCCGACTGGCGCGTACGCGTGCAGGCAGCCAAGGCGCTCGGCCGCATCGGCGGGCGCGAGGATGTCGCGACGCTGACGCAGCTGCTCAACGATTCCGAATGGTGGGTGCGCTACCGCGCGGCGCAGGCGCTCGCCGAGCTGCCTTTCCTCGGCCGTGCCGGCCTGGAGCGCATGCGCGACGAAGCGGCCGACCGCTATGCGGCCGACATGCTGACGCAGGTCATGGCGGAAAAGGAGATGGCATGAGTACAGGCGCGCTCATCATTGCATTCGTTACCTGGTTCGTCATCTGCTACTTCATCGCGCTCAACGGCGGCTACCTGATGCTCAACCTGCTGGCCATCTTTTCCCTGCGCCGGCGAGGCGAGGAAAAGATCCTCGACGACCTGCCGCAGGCCTATTCCGGGCTGGAGCCGCCGATCAGCCTGCTGGTGCCGGCCTACAACGAGGCTTCCACGATTGCCTCCTCGGTGCGTTCCATGCTCCAGCTGCAATATTCCGAACTGGAAATTATCGTTATCAACGACGGCTCCAAGGATGACACGCTGCAGGTGCTCAAGGACGAGTTCGGCCTGCTGCCTTTCCCCGAAGCCTACCGGGTGCAGATCGAAACCAAGCCGATCAACGGAATCTTCCGCTCGACCCGCTATCCAAACCTGCGCGTCATCGACAAGGTGAACGGCGGCAAGGCGGATTCGCTCAATGCCGGCATCAATGCGTCGCGCTATCCGCTGTTCTGCGGCGTCGATGCCGACTCCATCCTGCAGCGCGACAGCCTGCAGAAGGTGGTCAAGCCTTTCCTGCACGATCCCACCGTGGTGGCGACCGGCGGCACGGTGCGGGTGGCCAACGGCTGCGACGTGCGCGGCGGCTTCCTGACCAGCGTCGGCCTGCCGCGCAACATCTGGGCGCTGTTCCAGGTGGTGGAATATCTGCGGGCTTTCCTGTTCGGCAGGCTGGGCTGGTCGGCGATCAACGGCATGCTGATCATTTCCGGCGCCTTCGGCGTGTTCCGCAAGGAAGCCGTGATCCTGGCCGGCGGCTACCGGCCCAAGACCATCGGCGAAGACATGGAACTGGTGGTGCGCATGCACCGCGTGCTGCGCGAACGGCGTCAGCCCTACCGCATCGAATTCGTGCCCGAGCCGGTGTGCTGGACGGAAGCGCCGGAAGACCGGGCGACGCTGCGCAACCAGCGCATCCGCTGGCAGCGCGGCCTGTCGGAAAGCCTGTCTTCCAACTGGGGCTTGATGTTCAGCCGCAACGGCGGCGTTCCCGGCTGGTTCGCGTTTCCGTTCATGGTGCTGTTCGAATGGCTGGGTCCGCTGGTGGAACTCGGAGGCTATGTTTTCATGGCCATCGCCTTCGCGCTCGACTGGATTTCCTGGGGCGCGGCCGGGATCTTCCTGTTCGTTGCCATCGGCCTGGGCATCATGCTGTCGGCGTCGGGGCTGCTGCTCGAAGAAATGTCGTTTCAAATCTATCCGAAAGGACGTCACCTCGCATGGCTTGGCCTGATCGTGATCATCGAAAACTTCGGTTACCGCCAGCTCAACAGCTACTGGCGCCTGGTCGGCCTGTGGCGCTGGGCGACGCAGAAGGAAGCAAGCTGGGGCGTGATGACGCGCAAGGGCAGCTGGCAGCGCAAATAGGGCGGCGTGCGGGATTGCGCCGGTTCGCGCTGCCGGTCCTTCTTTCTTCCATCGCAGGCGGATTGCTCATCATGACTTCATCCCATGCCGCCGGAACGGCCGTCCTTCAGTCCTGTCCGGCGACGCAGGCAGAGCAGGGCGCGCATCCCGGTCTGAGCAGCGAAGTCACCCAAGCAGACGGCACCCGCATGCGCATCTCGGTCGACGCAGCCGCCCGTCCCGGCTGCCGCAGCATCACATTGCCGGTAGCGCCCGAAGCCATTGCGGCAATCCATCCCGTCTCCCCGTCCACCGCCGCCGGTATCGGCGACACGGTCCTGCTGCAGGGGCCAAGGAAGGAGGATTTCCTGATCGGGAGCGTATCAGGCACGGTAGCCGCGCCGCCGCGCCGCGATGCGATCACGCCGATGCCCTTGCGAGAGAATCTGCTGGCCGGCATGTCGGCGCGTGCCTTCGGCATCGAGGAACGAGTGAGGGTGCAGCTCGCGGACGGAAAGCTGCGTGTGCAGTGCACACCCGGCAGCCGTCCGGCCGGCGTCATCCTGAGCGCGCCCTGGACCATGACGCAGGCGCAGGCCGAGCTGCAGCTGACCGCCGCCGGCAGCGGACGTTACGAAGTGCAGGTGCAGGATGCCGCCGGCGCAGCGAGCGGCAGCGCGGTGTCGCTCGGCCATCTGGATGCTGCCGGCGCACGGGACCAGCGCCTGCCGCTGCCGCGAGGCGGCTTTGACCGCACGCGCTGGCGCAGCTTCTCGATCGCTTGCCCGATGGAAAAATCGGAGCTGGTCATGGAGGACATGCGGCTGTCACCGCGCGCCGCGCCCGCTACCGCGGTGCCGGGCAGGTCGGCCTGGATATGGCGCGCGTCGGACTGGCAGCAGTCCGAGCAAGCCTTCGCGCATGCCGAACGCCACGGCCTGCACACGCTGTTCATCGCCGTGCCGGTGAAGGAGGGCGCGATTACCGATGCCGCGCAGCTCGCCGCCTTCATCCGCGAGGCATCGCGGCGCGGCATCGCGGTCTGGAGCGTGGACGGCGATCCGCACATGGTGCTGCCTGAGGAACATGCAGCCGCCGTGCAGCGCGTGCGCGCCTATGCGGCCTACAACCGTTCAGTCGAGCCGGAAGCGCGCTTGCGCGGCCTGCAGTTCGACGTCGAGCATTACCTGGTGGCGGGGTACGAATTCATTGCGCCGGCGCTGGACCGGCATTATGCGGCGCTGGTGGAAGCCCTGCACGGTGCGGCGGGCGGCTTGCCGCTGGAGTTCGTGGTGCCGTTCTGGTGGAGCGACAAGGATGAACTGCTGAAGGCGCTGGCCAGGCATGCTTCCGGATTGACGGTGATGGATTACCGGACCGATCCTGAACAGATCCTGCGCTTGGGTACACCTTTCCTCGATTGGGCAGCGCTGCACGGCAAGCGTGTGCGCATCGCGCTGGAAGCGGGGCCCATCGATGCCGAGTGGCAGCGGCGCTATGTGAAAGCGTCCAGGGGTGAGCTTTGGCTGGTGAAGCTGGACCAGTTGCCGGTACTTGTTCTGCTCAGGCAGGCGCAGGACGCGCCGGCAGGGGCTCAGTCCTTCCGCTTCGCATCGGAGCGGCTGATCGACGGCTCGGCCACGACCTTCCATCGTGATCCGGCGCGCATGCTGTCGCTGCTGCCGGGATTGGAGGCCGATTTTTCCGCATGGGCGGGATTTGAGGGGATGGCGTTGCATGAGTTGAAGTAGGAGAGGCGCAGCGAAGCATGCCTTGCGAAGTTCCGTCTCCCGTCACCTCGCACCGTGTTTGAGGCCCCTCCCCTTCAAGGGGAGGGTTGGGGTGGGGATGGGGTTCAAAGCGTGCAGCTACAACCCATCCCCCACCTAACCTCCACCTCGCCGCTTGCAAGCGACTCCGACTCCGCAGGCGCAACGCATGCGTTGCGAAACCCCTGCTACGTCCCCCTGGAAGGGGGAGGAACATTCTTTACGGGGTTGTCGGCTGCCTTACCGCTTGAAATCTTCTCAGGCTTTGCAACGCTATACCAATCCCAAGTCATGACATGCCGAATGAGATCGATGGATTTTTTCAACTGGCAAGGCGCGGGAGGAGTCCATAGCGGGGCTATGGATGACGAGCGCAACGCGGCCAGATGGAAAAAGACGCGCTCTCATGGCATGGAATGATTTGGGATTGGTATTATTCATTGCAAAAGTCCTGCTATGCCGCCCTTGAACGGGACGAATGTCCCTCAATCACCCCGCCAATGGCAAATCCACATGAAACACCGTCCCTTGCCCGGCCTCGCTCTCAAACGAAATCCTGCCCCCGTGTTCCTCGACAATGCTTTTGCAGATGCTTAATCCCAAACCGGTCCCTCCCTTGCGGCGCGAATCGGTGGCGTCGGCCTGCGCGAATCTCTGGAAAATGCGCTCCCTGAACTGTTCCGGAATACCGCTGCCGTGGTCGATGACCGAAATCTTAGCCTCCTTGTCCCGCGTCAGCAGGCGCACCGTGACCGTCGCTTCCGGCGGCGAGAACTTGATCGCGTTCGACAGCAGGTTGTGCAGCACCTGGATCATGCGGTCGCGGTCCACCGCCGGTTCGGGATCGCTGCCGTCGCTTTCCAGATCGAGCCGGACCCGGTACTGACGCGCATAGGAATCGATGGCTTCCATCGATTCCCGCAGCAGGGGCAGCAGCGGCTGGCGCAGCATCCGGTATTCCATGCTGCCGGCTTCGATCTTCTGCACGTCGAGCACGTCATTGACCAGCCGCACCAGCCTTTCGCAGCTCTGGTAGGAAATGTTCAGCAGGCCCTTCACGTCCGGCGGCAGGTCCGCGCCCATGCCCTCCGTGTCACCTGTGTCATCCACCAGCATCGACAGCGACGCGCGTATGGAAGTGAGCGGCGTGCGCAGTTCATGCGAGACGGTGGAGACGAATTCGTTCTTCATGCGCTCGATCTTCTTGCGCTCGGAAATGTCGTGCAGGAAGGCGCTGAAGAAGTAGGTGTCCGCCGTGCCCGCCAGGCCGATGGTGGCTTCCACCGGAAACTCCGCTCCGGCGCGGTTGACCACGATGCGCTCCAGCCGCTGGTTGAGGTAATCCGGTGCGCCGCTGCGGTGAAACTCGGCGAGCGCTCCTGAATATCGATCATGGAAACGCTGCGGGATGATGAGCTCGTCGAGTCTGCGGCCGATCGCCTCGCTTGCACTCCAGCCGAACATCTGCTCGGCGCGGCCGTTCCAGTCGGTCACCTTGCCGTGCAGGTCGACGCCGATGAAGGCATCCTGCGCCGTTTCGATGATGGTCTTGATGCGCTTCTCGCTGGTGCGCACCTCCGTCAAGGCCTGGGCCAGTTCCTGCGTGCGCTGCTCGACGCGCCGTTCCAGGGTCTGGTTGAGGTCGCGCAGCGCCGATTCCTTCTGCAGCAGATCGGCGACCAGCGCATTGAGCGAGCCGGACAGGCGGCGCACTTCGAGATAGTCGGTATCGATGCGGGCAATGCCGTCGGCCTGCCGCATCTGCACCTGCTGCGCGGACGCGGCGAGCTCGCCGAGCGGCTTGGCGATGCGGCCGGCGACCAGCCAGCCGAGAATGGAGAAAAGCAGCGCCAGGACGATGCCGCTCCACAGCACCTGCCGCTGCAGGCGCTTTGCCGGCGCATAGGCTTCGTCGATATTCTGGCGGACGACCACGGTCCAGCCGAGACCCGGGTAATCGTCATAGCCCTTGCTGGCGCTGTAGCCCACCAGGTACTGGCGGCCGTCTTCCCATTGCTCGATATGAAAGGCATTCTGCTTGTCGTCGGCTGGCCGGTAGCGCTTGATATCGAGCGTCTTGCCCTGCATGCCGGCAGGCCCGAGCAGGACCGTGCCGGCGCGGTCGAGGATCATGGATTCGATGTTGCGGCGCGCTGCGATCGGATCGATGATGGAGCGTTCCACATCGCGTGCCCACTGCCAGGAAAGATGCACGCCCAGAACACCGAGCAGCTTGCCGCTGGTGTCGCGGTAAGGGAAGGCCACATCGACGAAGCGCTTCGGCTCGTTGGTGGGATTGGGCAGCAGCTTGGCGAGCAATACCGCCTCGTGAACGTCGCCGAGATAATTGCCCGCCAGCGCATTCCTGAACCAGGGACGCTGCGACACGTTGGCGCCTTCGAGCATTTTCTGCGTCGCGGCCAGCACCTTGCCGTCCGGGTCGGTCAGGCCTATCCATGCATAGAATCCGTAGGTCTGCTGGCGCTCGTCGAGCACGTCGCGCTTGTCGTCGATGCTGACCTCAGGCGAAGCCAGGTCCTTGCGTATCGACATCAGCCTGACTTCGCGGTAGCGCTCATGCATGCCGCGGTCCAGCTTGTCCGAAGTCTGCACCGCCAGTTCGGCCAGGCCGTTGCCGATGTTGTTCTTGATCTGGCGGGTGGCCGTAATGCCGATGACCTCGACCAGAATGACGGTCAGCACGATGGTCATCAGTGAAAAGACCAGCGCCAGGTAGACGCCGATGCTGCGGTTCGAAAGTGCGTTCTTGAGATTCATGCAATAGGTGAAGACCAGAGCAAAGATCAGGACAGGAGCAATGAGCGATGGCGGAGGCGACAGAGTGCAGAGATGATCTGCTTGCCGCCGAGCATGCCGGTAATGCATGGTAGCACCTGCCCGCTCCGGCGGACACGCTCAATGTTCAATGTGTAATTGGACGGCCTCGCTCAGACCGGCAAGCGTGAACCGATGGAGGGCAGCAGGGAATAGCGGGGCGGAAAATGGCGGGTCACCGCATTGATCGTGCGGCGGGTGTGTGAAGCACCGCGCTGCTGCGGCCGCATGGCCTGCGCAGCACGGCTTCTTCGGCTTGGCGTGATTCAGCTCTCTCGGTTGCGGCGATAGACCAATTCGTCAACGTCGGTGGCACCGGCGTCTCCAAGAATGCTGGAGGCACGAGATTGCAGCTCTTCGCTGCCGGCATCGACCGTCATCACGATGGTGCCGCGCTGGACCATCCTTTGCGGCGCACTGGTATCCGGCCGGCGGCTGATGTCGGTGCCGGCGTCGGGGTCGCCTTCATGCAGACGGTCGAGGAAGCTGGGTGAATCCGGATTGGTGTCTTCCTTGCGGTCGACCACGAAGTTGCCCTGCACCGGGCCGGCTTCGTCCCAGGTGGAGGTCATGTTGATGCTGGAATCGGGGAAGCCGTTGCGGAGCAGTTGCTCCCGCGCCTGTTCGGCGTCGGCGAGGTGGTCGAACACGCGCACCAGGGTATTTGCCATCGTCTTTCTCCTGCATGTCTGTTTCGGGGATGCGCAGTTCCGGCTGGGGAACCCGCGAATATCCTTTTCTGACTATGGCGAAACTGATAAGTGCCCGCGCGCGGAACGCTTGGTTCCGGCTATGCTGCCGCATGCAGCGCAATGGAATGAATTGGATTCAATCAGGCAAGCGGCAGCCGCTTGCCTTCGCGCACTATCTGCTCGAAGGCCTCGTTCGAGATGGGCGGGCTGAAGAGATAGCCTTGCAGCTGATCGCAGCCGAGATTGCGGAGAAAGGCCATCTGTTCCTGCGTCTCCACACCCTCCGCCACGATTTCCTGGCGCAGCTGCTGGCCCATGGTAACAATGGCCTGAGCGATTGCGCAGTCATTCTCTTCGCGCGGCAAGCCGACGACGAACGAGCGGTCGATCTTGAGCGTGCTGATCGGGAATTTTTTCAAATAGGCAAGGCTGGAATAGCCGGTGCCGAAATCATCGAGCGCCAGCGCTAGGCCCATCGCGGCCAGTTCATTCATGATGGGAATCACCTGGTCCGGACCGCGTACGAGCAGGGTTTCGGTGATCTCGAGCTTGAGGCGGTCCGGCGCGACATCGTAGCGTTCCAGCACTTCCTGCACGCGCTGCGGCAGGCTGCGGTCGAACTGGCGCGACGACAGGTTGACCGCAATCGGCGGCGCATTGAAGCCCCGCTGCCGCCACTCGCTGATCTGGCGGCAGGCTTCCTCCAGTACCCAGCTTCCGATCTCGAGAATGAGGCCGGTTTCTTCCGCCACCGGGATGAACACGCCGGGCGGTACCATGCCGCGGTCCGGATGCCGCCAGCGGATCAGCGCTTCGGCGCCGACGATGCGGCCGCTGCGCAGGCTCACCTTCGGCTGGTAGTAGAGCAGCATCTGGCCGCTGGCCAGCGCGCGCCGCAGTTCGGTCTCGATGCGCAGGTGCTCTTTCGCCCGTTCGTTCATTTCCGAGCTGTAGAACACATAGGGCGCATCGCCGTGCTGGCGCGCCTTGGTCAGCGCCGCATCCGCAGAGCGCAGCAGCGCGCCGTTGTCGAAGCCGTCTTCCGGAAACACGGAAATGCCGATGTGGGCATTGATATGGAGCTCGTGCGAATCGATGGCGAACGGCGCATCCAGCGCCGCGCGCAGCTTCCTGGCCACGATGCCGGCATGCTCGCGTTTCTGGATGTCGAGCAGCGCCACCGCAAACTTGCCCCCGTCGACGCGGGCCAGCACATCCTCGTCGCGCAGCACGCCGCGGAAACGGCGCGCAATCTCGCGCAGCAATTCGTCGCCGGCTTCGTAGCCAAGCATGTCATAAATGGACGTGAAGCGGTCGAGGTCGATCACCATCAGCGCGCCGTGCTTGTGGCTGCGGCGCGCGGCAGTCAGCGCCTGTGCGACCAGCTGGTTGAGCAGCGTGCGGTTCGGCAGCCCGGTCAGGCTGTCGTAGTTCGCCATCTGCTGCATGCGCGCTTCGGCTTCCTTGAAGATGCTGATGTCGGAAAAGATCGAGAAGGCATGCGTGATCCGGCCGTGGTCGTCGCGCACCACGCTGATCGACACCGACTGCGGAAAGATCTCGCCGTTCTTGCGCTTGCCGAAGATCTCGCCCTGCCATGGCCCGGAACCGAGCATGGCAGAACGCACTTCGGCGCGGAAGTTGGCATTGTGGCGGCCCGAGCGCAACAGGTCCGGCGTCTTGCCGATGGCTTCGGCGGCGGAATAGCCGGTAATGCGGGTGAATGCCGTGTTGACCGACACGATGCGTTCGTTCGCATCGGTGATCAGGATGCCCTGGTCGCTGTCTTCGATGATGCGGGCGTGCAGCCGCAGCTTGTCTTCCGGCGACAGGCGTTCCTTGATTTCCGACATCCTTGCGACCAAGCCTTCGGGATTCCCGGCATCGTCATGGCGCATTGACAGCGCGAGGCTGGCCCAGAAAATTTCGCCCGATTTCTTGCGGCGCCTGACTTCCATCAGCGAGGTGCCGTGCTCCAGGAACAGCTCGGCGATCTCGTTGTCATCATCGGCATACAGGAACAGCACATGCTGCCCGATCGCTTCCTCGCGGGTGTAGCCGAACAACGCTTCGGCGCCTGCATTCCATTCGGTGACGTAGCCCGCCAGATCCATTTCGATGCAGGGTTCGTCCGCGCAGGCGTCCGCGGGGAGCGTCGATCTCGCCGTCTTCATTTCCACGGCCTGCTCCGCCCGCAGGCGGATCGTTTCCTTCTCCATGCGCAGCAGCGCTTCGAGCTCGCTCAATGCCTGCAGCTGCGCAGCGCCGTCGAGGTCGCGTGCATTGCGGCAGAGCGCGATGCAGAGGTCGAGCGCACTGTCAGGCATGACCGGCTCCGCGGCTCTCCTGGACGACGTCCAGCATCCAGCCGTGCGCCTCGATCAGCAGCCGGTTGAATTCATCCGCCGGCACCTGCCATTGCGCCAGTAGGGTAGCGGCAGCCGCCGTTTCCTTGCGCTCGATGCATTCGATCAGGCGCAGCAGCTGTCCGAGATCGCCTTCATGTTCCAGCACTGCGTTGAGCAGCGTGGTGCTGATCTTCAGCGGCTTGAGCACCTCGGCCAGCGGCATGCCGAACAGGATGCCGAGCAGCGAGAACATGCCCGCCATGAATGCCAGCTCCTGTGTCGACTTGTCCACGCCGGCCGCCTTCGCGGTCAGTTCCATGGCGCGCGCCCGCACCGCCACGCGGGCCAGCAGCATCGCCGACCGCTCGTCGTTCGCGCGCGAGGAAAACAGCATCAGGTTGAGCCAGCGGCGCAGCTGGGCGCGGCCGAGAATCAGGATCGCCTGCGAAAAGCTGGTGATCTGCCGGCTCATGCCCATGCCGAGCGAGTTCACCAGGCGCAGCAGATGATAAGAGAGCGCCGGGTCGCGCCGCAGCACGGCTTCGATTTCATGGGTGTCGGCATCGGCCGTCACCAGCTGCACCAGTTGCAGCGCAAGCGCACGCGAAGCGGCCTGCGCGCCGGTCGGCTTGGATGGAGGAGCGAGATACCAGCTGCCGGCGATGTAGCGCGCCTGCGGCGCCAATGCTGCAAGCTGATCGCTATGCTGCACCACGCCGCGATCGATCGGCGCAAGGCTGGCGGCGGTCATGGCGTCCTGAAGAGGTGTGCCGGGAATGAAGAAGCAGGACACCCGTCCGGCCAGACCGGAAAGTTCTTCCTGCCACGGCAATTCGTCCAACGCCACGCCGTTGCTGACGGCCGCATCCACGACCAGGCCCGCGAGGTTGCGATTGCGGTCTGCCAACAGTTCTATCGTAAGTAGGGGTGGATACGGGTTGGTCATTCTTTTCGGTGTTACAGGAGTTCGCAGTAACTGAACGGCAATAGTACCCGTTTCTGCCGCATTGTTGTTATATGGAAATATTTTATTCGTAACCGTCGCTCATGCTTCGCAATGGCAGAAGTATCGAAGTTACGGTCTGGATATGCGCTTACGTGTTATTTACGGCGGATTCGAGCGCAAATTGAAGACTGGCCTCCAATATTTCACGGCGATGGAGACCGGGAAGGAAAGGGTGCTGCGGCGAAGCGGGGGCTTGCCGCAGCGCCAGGATGACTTATCGACTAGGGGCACCGCCCAGTCCGCTGGGCCCGGGTGCCGCAGGATTGCCGGCTCCCACGCCCATGCCCGCGCCGGGAACGGATAGAGGGTTGCCCTGCACATCGTTGGAACCTTGAATCGCGGCCGGCGGCTGGCTCAGCTGCGCGCCGTCCCGGGTGATCATGCAGCCGCCCAGCGAGAAGGCCAGCAGCAGAAGCAGATATCGGATATTCATCGACCACCTCAGAAACCAAGTCCGATGCCGACACCGCCGCCGCCCCGTCCACCCCAACTGCCGGCGCCGATGCCTATATGCACTCCGCTGCCGGGATAAGTGGGATCGTCGTACACGCTATTGGCGCCGTGCGGCGGCGCATCGTTGTAAGGAGCTGATGCGCAACCGGCCAGCGCGGCGGCCAGTGCGGCTCCGATAAGCAAGGATTTCATGGCATCTCCGTAAAGACAATATCTCAAGCTTAGAGAGGTGGTATCCGGCCCGGTTCTGGCATGGCCGAAGCCGGACATGACAAGGGTTAAGCCCCTGTCAAAGTTTTTTTGCCGAAATGCGCATTTGGAATTGCCAGTTTGAGGTGAAGTTTGTATAATCGTGGGCTTGCTTGATATCACTTCTCGCAAGCAGTTCATTGGTGGCCGTAGCTCAGTTGGTAGAGTCCAGGATTGTGATTCCTGTCGTCGTGGGTTCGAGTCCCATCGGCCACCCCAAAGAATTCGAAGAAAAAGCCCGGTTTTCAACCGGGCTTTTTCTTTTCTGCGCAAACTGATGCGTCCGCTGTTCCATCGACACCAACTTTTGCCGACAGCTGAATCGCACGCAAAATGTATTGCGGCCTTGGCAAGAGCGATGCACAAATGCCGGCAAGGGCTCGTTTCTTTTTGCTGAATCCGCCGAAATAACCGAAACCGCTGAAACACAATGCACTTCCGGAGCCGGAATGCATTCGATTGCCAATACCAATCCCAAGACATAACGTGACAGATGGGACCGATGGATTTTTTCGTCTGGCAAGGCTTGGTAAGAATCCGTAGCGGGGCGATGGATAACGAGCACAACGCGGACAGACGGAAAAATCCATCGTTCTCATCGCACGTTATGCGTTGGGATTCGTATAAGTCCGGGCGAATGTGCGTTTGGTCCTAATCCGAACCTTCACACAACTAAGAATTCGAAGCCTTATCCGATCCAAAAAGAAAAGCCCGCGGCCTTAACAGGCTTACGGGCTTTTTGCCTTTGGCGTAACTATTCAAGGGAATTTCCGGCATGCTGCCTGTCGTGCATTGAAAGCCTTGAACCAGGCTCAAGCTTGCCTAACCCCCTGCAGCAACGCTTCCCGCGTATTAATTCTTTGTGAACGCGAAGGTATCCTCGCCATCCACCAGCGTGAGGGAGCGTCCATCTGCCGAGAAGGTGGCAAGCATGGCGCCCGTTTCGAAACCATCGGACACGCTCAGCTTTTCAGCATTGCCTGACATTTCAGCGAAGCTTGCGTTGAATGGAATGCTGAGCTGTGCTGAAGGACCGCCGCAGTTTGCCTGATTGTAGGCATCCGCAACCATGCGGCCGGTTGCCGACTTTTGCGTCGCAGTCAGTACAAGCGACATGCGCACCGTTTGCTGACCTTGGGTCATGCAAACCGAAGTCCATGTGCCGGCGTATTTGGTCATGTCGCCAGCTACGGTGACGGTAGGTGCAGGCTGGGGTGCCGCAGACTGCGCCGAAGCTGCTGTTGTGCTGTCGTCGCCACCGCCGCCGCCGCATGCGGACAGAGTCGCTGCCAGGGCGATAAGTAGAAGTTTGTGTTTCATTGAATCTGATGTGAATGATTAAGACAAGTCTCTGCTTCAGAGTGACCTGATCTTAACTTGGCCTTCTGGCTAGTTTAGGAATAAATAAAAAACTGATATTTAAAAATATTGTGATTTGTTGTAGCTGTGCCTAAAGATGTCTAATTAAGAATTCATATAGACATGAAAGGCATATCGCGAAGAGCAGGGCTGCGGAGACCCAAGCCGGAGCGGGAGTTCCAACAGGCCGGGCAAGGCCGTGTCGGGGTGAGGCAGGAGAAGACCGGACAGTCGGGAGAGCAGCAGCAAGCAGCAAGAAGCAGCGGATCAAAGCCGCCGCGTCATGTCCATCGAAGCCGGCCGCCATTCCTCGATGTCTTCCGCAGGGCAGATGGTCGGCGTGCCGCGATGGAGGATGAAGAAGCACCCGCCTGAAACGCTCCATCGCGCTTCATGCTCGCCATGCCGTGTCGTTACGATGCAAAGCTCTCCATCTTTCAGGCGGGAGAGTGCCGAATCTGTTCTCATGATATTTCCAAGCCAATTGCAGCCATGCCGGATTGCATGGTCGAGGTCCTGTCAGAGGCTCAGGCCCTTGCTTTCATGAGACGTCGTTGAAGAAGAAAACGGAACCCGAGCTGTCTATCAATACTGTACAAAATTACAGTATCAAAGGGCAAGGGGTCTTTTGTAACCGTATGCGCCTCAAATTCGCACAAAGCGGTGATTTCCTTGAAAATCAGTTACTTGGAAAGAAACCCAAGGCTTGTCCACAGGATTGCTCACAGAAAATGTGGGTAACTCAGGGCGAAGTCATCGCCCTGTGAACCAGGGCCGGAGAAGAAGAATTTCCGGGACGAGTGCGATACGGAAGATTTATTGCTGCACGTCATAACACTGGAACACGTGTGCACTATGATCTCCACATCTGCCGGACATGCAAACGACATGAGCGCGGCAGCCAGGTATGCCGTCAGAGCCGATCAAGAACGGGGCGGCATACCAACCACTCCCTCCAAAATTTTCCTGTTTTCTTGTTTGCCGGCGAACTGCCGTATGCAGGAAGCAGTATCAGGATGAAGCCGCAATCTGCGTAACCGGCGGCCGTATGCCGAGCAGCTTGTCGAATGCGCTTTCGAGACTGGACTTGCTGCCGGTGGTGAATCCGCTCAGCGTGCCGGGACCATTCTGGCGCAGCAGTGCGCGGTCGGTCAGCAGGCGCACCAGCTGCCGGGCTACCGGCTCTCCGGTATCGACCACGGCGATCGGACGCGTCGTGATGTGCGCGAGAATCTCTTCGATCAGCGGCAGCACGAAAGGATAGTGGGTGCAGCCCAGCACCAGCGTATCGGCGCCCTGTTCGATCAGGGGCTCGACATAGCCGCGCACCAGGGTGGCGGTGGCTGACGAGTGCAGTTCGCCTTTTTCCACCTGGTCGGCAAGACCGATGCAAGGCTGGGGAAGGAATGCGACGTTGGTCGCTGCGGAGATCTGCTCGCGCAGCTGGTGAAACTTGTCGCTGGACAGCGTACCCTTGGTGGCCATGACGCCGACGGTGCCGGTCTTGGTAAGTGCGGCGGCCGGCTTGAGGCCGGGCTCGACGCCGACGACGGGCAGAGAAGGGTAACGCTCGCGGATTGCGCGGATCGCCGCCGCGGTTGCGGTATTGCAGGCGACGACGAGCGCCTTGGCATTGAACTGCAGCAGGAATTCCGCGATGGCCAGCGAGCGGGCAACCACTTCCGATTCCGGCCTTCCACCGTAGGGCGCAAAGCCGGAATCGGCGAAGTAGAGCAGATGCTCGTTCGGCAGGCAGGCATGGATGTACTTCAGCACCGACAGGCCGCCGATGCCCGAATCGAACACGCCGATGGGAGCATCCGCTCCCATCGGATTCGCGTTCGCCGCTTGCGAAGTCATGCTCGCTACGCTCACGTTTGCTGCTTGCTCCGTTTAGGCGACGGTCACGGGGATCTTCGCCAGGTTGCCCGACGAAATGCGCTCCTGCCATTCCTTCGGACCGGTGTTGTGCACCGAGATGCCGTTGGAATCGACAGCCACCGTCACCGGCATGTCCTTGACTTCGAACTCGTAGATCGCTTCCATGCCGAGGTCTTCAAAACCGACCACCTTGGCGCCCTTGATGGCCTTCGACACCAGGTAAGCCGAGCCGCCGACGGCCATCAGGTAAGCCGACTGGTGCTTCTTGATCGACTCGATCGCGACCGGGCCGCGTTCGGCCTTGCCGATCATCGAGATCAGGCCGGTCTTTTCGAGCATCATGTCGGTGAACTTGTCCATGCGGGTGGCGGTGGTCGGACCTGCAGGGCCGACGACTTCATCGCGCACCGGATCGACCGGGCCGACGTAGTAGATCACGCGGTTGGTGAAGTCCACCGGCAGCTTCTCGCCCTTGGCCAGCATGTCCTGAATGCGCTTGTGCGCGGCGTCGCGGCCCGTCAGCATCTTGCCGTTCAGCAGCAGCGTCTGCCCAGGCTTCCAGGAAGCGACTTCTTCCTTGGTCAGCGTGTCGAGGTTGACCACCTTCGACTTCTCGGTGTCGGGCGTCCATTGCACGTTCGGCCATTCGGACAGTGACGGCGGTTCGATGTAGGCCGGACCGGAACCGTCGAGCACGAAATGCGCATGGCGGGTGGCCGCGCAGTTCGGAATCATGGCCACAGGCTTGGAAGCCGCGTGAGTCGGATGCATCATGATCTTCACGTCGAGCACCGTGGTCAGGCCGCCCAAGCCCTGGGCGCCGATGCCGAGCGCGTTGATCTTGTCGCACAGTTCGATGCGCAGTTCTTCGGTCTTGTTCTGCGGGCCGCGCTTCTTCAGTTCGTACATGTCGATGTCTTCCATCAGCACCTGCTTGGCCATCAGCATGGCACGCTCCGCGGTGCCGCCGATGCCGATGCCCAGCATGCCGGGCGGACACCAGCCTGCGCCCATGGTCGGCACGGTCTTCAGCACCCAGTCGACGATGGAGTCGGACGGGTTGAGCATGACGAACTTGGACTTGTTCTCCGAGCCGCCGCCCTTGGCCGCGACCTGCACGTCTACGGTGTTGCCGGGCACGAGTTCCATGTGCACCACGGCCGGCGTGTTGTCCTTGGTGTTCTTGCGCTCGAACTGGGGATCGGCCACGACAGATGCGCGCAGCACGTTGTCGGGATGGTTGTAGCCGCGGCGCACGCCTTCGTTGACGGCATCGGTGATGGAGCCCTTGAAGCCTTCGAAGCGCACTTCCATGCCGATCTTCAGGAAGACGTTGACGATGCCGGTGTCCTGGCACAGCGGACGGCGGCCTTCGGCGCACATGCGCGAGTTGGTCAGGATCTGGGCGATCGCGTCCTTCGCGGCCGGGCTCTGCTCGCTTTCATAAGCGCGCGCCAGGTGCTGGATGTAATCCACCGGATGGTAGTAGCTGATGTACTGCAGCGCTGCGGCGACCGATTCGATCAGGTCTTCTTGCTTGATGATAGTCATGATGGTGTGAGCGTGGGTCAGTGAATGTGCTTGCTATGGGAGGCCGTCGTGCTGGCCATGATCTTGTCGCAATAGGCGATCGCCATCGCCGACAGCAGGAAGGCGAGGTGGATGCCGGTCTGCGCGATCAGGGTCTTGGCATCGTAGGCGCCGGCGTTGATGAAGGTCTTGAGCAGATGGATCGACGAAATGCCGATGATCGCGGTCGCCAGCTTCACCTTCAGCACCGAGGCATTCACATGCGACAGCCATTCCGGCTGGTCGGGATGGCTTTCCAGGTTCATGCGAGAGACGAAGGTTTCGTAGCCGCCGACGATGACCATGATGAGCAGATTGGAAATCATGACCACGTCGATCAGGCCGAGCACTACCAGCATGATGGTGGTTTCATTGAGCTTGGTGGGCTGTACGCCGCCCTTGATGGCGACTGCCTGGAGAATGTGGTCGAGCGCCGCCTGGTTGCCGAGCGCCGCGCCGATCAGGTCGACCAGCTCGACCCAGAAATGATAAACGTACACGCCTTGCGCCAGGATCAGGCCGAGGTAGAGCGGCAGCTGCAGCCACCGGCTCATGAAGATCAGGTTCGGCAACGGACGGATCGGTCGGGATGCTTGAGAGGTATCTTGATCGAGTCGATTCATGTAGAGGGTGATGGAGCCAAAAAAACCGCTACATTTTACACGGGTCAGCAATTCATGATCGGCGTTTCGCAAGCCCGCGGCGCGCCGGCCTGCTCTCGGCGCTCTCGCATGCCCCGCCGTTCCGGCAAGACTGAGAATTCTCAAGATAAGCGCATGGGAAGGCGTTAAAAACCCTATAGGAGCGGAGAGGTCGGCGGCCGTTCCGCCGTATTGTCCAGAAAACATGTAAGGCTTCAGTAAGCGTAAAAGCTTACCTTCATGGCAAACTCACATCCCCGCAGGAGACAACCATGGCAGACATAGAAACGCTCAAGCAGGAAAACCGCATCTTCAATCCTCCGGCGGCATTCGTTGGGAATGCCACGATTTCCGGCATGGACGCGTACAAGGCCATGTGCGCCAGGGCGGAACAGGATTACGAGGGTTTCTGGGCAGCATTGGCGAATGACAACATTGAGTGGAAAAAGCCGTTCACCAAGACCCTCAACGAAGCCGACGCGCCTTTCTACAGATGGTTCGAAGACGGGCAGCTCAATGTCTCCTATAACTGCCTCGACCGCAACCTGCAGAACGGCAATGCGAACAAGACCGCCGTCGTGTTCGAATCCGACGACGGCAAGTCCACCAAGGTCACCTACCAGGAACTGCATGACAAGGTTTGCCAGTTTGCTAACGGCCTGAAGTCGCTCGGCATCAAAAAGGGCG
This sequence comes from Noviherbaspirillum malthae, assembly GCF_015352985.1. GTDB lineage: Bacteria > Pseudomonadota > Gammaproteobacteria > Burkholderiales > Burkholderiaceae_D > Noviherbaspirillum > Noviherbaspirillum malthae. The sequence goes on from NZ_JACYXF010000001.1 coordinate 602,541, forward strand.
ACCGCGTCGTCATCTACATGCCGATGTCGGTCGAAGGCATCGTCGCCATGCAGGCCTGCGCCCGCATCGGCGCCACCCATTCCGTCGTCTTCGGCGGCTTCTCCGCTAAGTCGCTGCAGGAGCGCATCATTGACGCCGGCGCAGTCGCCGTCATCACCGCCGACGAGCAGGTCCGCGGCGGCAAGCAGCTGCCCCTGAAAGCCATCGTCGACGAAGCCATCGCCATGGGCGGCTGCGAGCACCTGAAGAACGTGGTGATCTACCAGCGCACCGGCGCCAATATCAACTTCGTGCAGGGCCGCGACCTGTGGCTGAAAGACGTCGTCGCCAACCAGGCCAGCACCTGCGAGCCGGAATGGGTCGAGGCCGAGCATCCGCTGTTCATCCTCTACACCTCCGGCTCCACCGGCAAGCCCAAGGGCGTCCAGCATGCTTCCGGCGGCTACCTGCTGTGGGCCATGCTGACCATGAAATGGACCTTCGACATCAAGCCCGAAGACATCTTCTGGTGCACCGCCGACATCGGCTGGGTCACCGGCCACACGTATATTGCCTACGGCCCGCTGGCGGTGGGCGCCACGCAGATCGTCTTTGAAGGCGTGCCCACCTATCCGAACGCCGGCCGCTTCTGGGACATGATCGCCCGCCACAAGGCCACCATCTTCTACACCGCGCCTACCGCCATCCGCTCGCTGATCAAGGCAGCCGACGCCGACGCCAACGTGCATCCGAAGAAGTACGACCTGTCGTCGCTGCGCCTCTTGGGTTCGGTCGGCGAGCCGATCAATCCGGAAGCCTGGATGTGGTACTACCGCAATGTGGGCAACGAGAAGTGCCCGGTGGTCGACACCTTCTGGCAGACCGAGACCGGCGGCCACATGATCACGCCGCTGCCGGGCGCAACACCGATGGTGCCAGGCTCGTGCACGCTGCCGCTGCCGGGCATCATGGCAGCGGTGGTGGACGAGACAGGCAACGACCTGCCGAACGGGCAGGGCGGCATCCTGGTGGTCAAGCGGCCATGGCCGTCGATGATCCGCACCATCTGGAATGACCCGGAGCGGTTCAAGAAAAGCTACTTCCCGGAAGAGCTGGGCGGCAAGATCTATCTGGCCGGCGACGGCGCGGTGCGCAACGAGCAGACCGGCTACTTCACGATTACCGGCCGCATCGACGATGTGCTGAACGTGTCGGGCCACCGGATGGGCACGATGGAGATCGAATCGGCGCTGGTGGCCAATCCGCTGGTCGCCGAAGCGGCGGTGGTGGGCAAGCCGGACGAGACGACGGGCGAGTCGATCTGTGCGTTCGTGGTCTTGAAGCGCGCACGGCCGAGCGGCGATGAGGCGAAGCAGATTGCCAAGGAGCTGCGCGACTGGGTGGGCAAGGAGATCGGGCCGATTGCCAAGCCGAAGGAGATCCGCTTCGGCGACAACCTGCCGAAGACGCGTTCGGGCAAGATCATGCGGCGTCTGCTGCGTGTGCTGGCCAAGGGCGAGCAGATCACCCAGGATGTCTCCACGCTGGAAAATCCGGCCATCCTGGACCAACTGAAACAAGCGCAGTAAAAAGGGAAAACCAACGCTGTTGTAACCAATAAATCCCTGGAGACCAGCCGGCGGGGCCACAAGCTTCGTCGGCATTTTTGTTTGTGCATTTTGTCTGTGTTTGTTGCCCCAGAAAAAATTGCGGCAAATTCTCAAACCTTTGCTATAATCTGCGGCTTCGCAAAGGCGAAAACCGAATCCAGGAGAGGTGGATGAGTGGTTTAAGTCGCACGCCTGGAAAGCGTGTATAGGTTCATAGCCTATCGGGGGTTCGAATCCCCCCCTCTCCGCCAGAACACGAAACCCGTTGCTTTCAACGGGTTTTTTTACGCCCGCCGTTTGAATGGTGCGATGTGCCTTTCACATGTCTGCCGAATTAAATTGGATGTACAGCCTGAGCTGCTCTGGCGGCCGGCACTCAATACAATTTATTGTTGAAAATTCAACGCTGTGATGGGATAGTCTTGCGACGAACCAAAACCTGCAGCGTTAATGAATTTACGTGCCGACTCCCCATCTGACAGCCAAACCATCGCCACGCTGCACGCAGATAGTTGGAATTCTGCGGTTCGCGGTGCATTAAATGATGACTACGTCACCGGCAGTATCGCCGCTGACCGAGAGGCACTTCGGACATCAAGGTTAACGAACCCATCGTTGAGTCAGCATGTGGTTGTTGCACATGACGATGATGACGTACTGCCTTTCTTCTGCATCGTTCTCTTGTTGATACCGCTGATCTTTTTGGCGGCTTGCACCCGACAAGCGGAACATGGCTTGGAGCAAAAATCATCTGCAGGTTCAGCGGCTGCTCCATCGACACCGCCCATCAATTCCAAAGGAATGAAAAAGAAACAGGACGAACTGCTGGGAGCCATTTTTCAAAATGCTTATCGGCCTGAAAGCGGTGATGCTTTGGCTGAGATTCAAGATGCGGGTGAAGCGGCAAAGTATCTGATGACGTTTGTTTCCTCAATTGAGCGAGTTGATGGACGTGCCGCCGTAATTACGAATGCAATGCCGGCTGACGAGGAAGGGCAGGCGCAGTTCGGGCATTCATCGCCGGGCTTGCTCAACGTTTATTTCCTGCAGCGGTCAGATGGAATCTGGAAAGTTCTGGAGCGTCGGGAAAACATAGGCGCGATGGGCTCGAATGGCAATATCGGTAATGTCGAATGGGTCACGCTTGCACCCGAAAAGCAAGGATTCGTCGTATCGTCCGGTGGGACATGGCAAGGTTATACGGCGACCATGGCGGAAGTGTTCGACCTCGCAGACGGCGTGGTAAGTCTGGGAAGTTTCAGGAACCACTCAAGCAACAGTGGCGCATGTACTGAGCAAGCAGACGAATGCTGGGAAGTTACGGGCACCTTGCGCTTCGTTGACAGCAGCCAGCCAAATGCCTACCGCGATATCCTTGTTGATTTCGCCGGAAAGAAATACACGATTACGGAAGGCAAGGGCGGGACGGCCACGGAACATTTAAAAGCCAGCATCAAGGAAACTGCGCGCTACCGATTCGACGGCAAACAGTACAAGCTCATTTCCGGTACCAACCCTGTGCCGGAGATCTGATCCAAACTCTCGCTTGTTGCGGCTCGGATTCCTGCAGTTGCTCCTTCATTCTTGCAAGTGATTGGAAAGTATTTCATCCAGGCAGGCGCTGGCCGGGATAGGGCGAAGTGTCAGCTACTGCGAGGATCGCCACATGAAATCGTACATCTGATGGGTACCGGAACAAGAATTCAAGGCAGTCCATCAAGTCACGCCATTCTTGCAAGCAAATGGCACATGTTTTGCTGCTAAAAAGCGATCGCATCCCATTGACGGAGCTTCCTCATGAAAACATTGACTGCATCCATGTTGCTCAGCGCCTTGCTCGCCGTCTCCGGCGCAGTGCATGCCGACGCCAACCAGACTACCCGCAGCCCCGAATCCGGTCATCCCAATGCAGGTGAAGTGACGCCTGGACTGGGCAGTCCCGCGTCGGGCACGGCCGGTTCGACCGGCGGTTCGCGCACACCCGGCACATCGGCTTCGGGCGCTGCAGTGACATGCCCGGAATTGACCATGCGTCCCGGCAGCAACGGCAACGCCGACTCAGGAACGGCGCGGCCGAACGGGCCGTCTCTTGCGCAGAACAGGGCGCCCAGCGTCAGCACTTCCTGCATCGATGAAAAGACCTCTTCGACGGCATCGTCGTCGGCTGATAGCTCAGGCGGCAATGCAGGAGGCCAAGGCCAAGCTGCATCGGGTGCTGGAAAAACGAGCAATGCGAAAGACAGCAATCAAGCGGGCAAGGGCCAAAGCAGCAAGCAGTAAAACAGGTGAAAGCTTATCGATGAGCGCGTTCATTCGATGATGTGCGTGATCGCAGTCTCGCGCATTTGGAAGCGCCTTTGAAAAGTCCTGCAATCAAATTTGGCTATTGCCGCAGTGATGAACAGGCATGTGCGTGTGTGTACATGCCTGCTTTCGCCGGCGCGTCATGTGGCTCGCCAAATCGGCAACCTGTTCTTTGACGGCCATCATGGCGCAATGTCATAGGCGAAGTATCATTCATTCATCTGCTGTACATGCAACCGATATGCATGATGGTAGCCGAACATGCCCTTCCTCCCCACTGGAGTGAAAGGCATGTTCTCCCTCCCGGTCTTTCCAGCCTCTCCCGCTGTTCATCCCTTGCAGACTCCCCTATCGCCGAAGCCGAATGCAGGCCCTTGATGCCGCTGTCTATTCTTTGAATTCTTCGGTATGAAACTCCGCATCCTCCTGCGGCTTCGTGTCTTCGATGCGCTCGTATTCCGCAATCACCTGCGCGCCGAACAGCAGCAGCGTCGCGGCGATCTCCAGGCTCAGCAGAACGATGATGGCAGTGGTCATCGATCCATAGACGACGTTTACCTGCGATAGCGTCGCGAAATACCACACCAGGATATGGCGCGTCAGTTCCCATAGCAGCGCGGCCGTGACGCCGCCGAGAAGCGCATGCCGCCATGACAGGCGGCCGACCGGCATCACCATGTAGACCGACGTCAGCAGGAGCACTTCGCCGGCAAAGCCGAGCAGGTAGAGCAGCACGCCCGACAGGCCGCTCAGCGACCATGAATACCCGAACAGGTCCACGTATTCCTGTCCGATGGTTTGCAGGCTGCCGGCCACCAGCGTCACGAGCAGGAGGCCAAAGCCCAGGAAGAGGATGTAGCAGTAGGGCAGCAAGGCGGAGACAAGGAAGTGCCGCCGGCGTATCGCGACGCGATGAAAGAAAATGACCGACATCGCATTTTCGAGAACAGTGAAGGCCAGCGAACTGAAAAAGATCATCGTGGCGCCGAGCAGCCAGCTGATGACCTCGCGGTGCCCGAGAAAATTGGCGAGCTCGTTGATGACTGCCTTCGATTGACCGGGGATCAGCCATTCAAGATAGCGGCCTATCGTTTCCAGCAGCTCTCCCTGGTCAATGAAGTGCGAGAGCGCGATGACGGTGATGATCAACAGCGGCACGATGGAGAGCAGGGCGTAATAGGCAACCGCGCCGGCCAGCAGCAGGCCCTGATTGGCGCGGAAGCCCTTGAGCGCCCTTAATGCAAAGGTGCCCGGGCGCTCGATCATGAACAGGACTTTGCGGTCGTTAATCTGCATGACATGCCTGGTGGGATAGGTGGCGACTATGCTACGCCGGTTGAAGGGATGTCCGGCTTGTGGCGGCGCAAGTGCAGGCAGTGAAGGACAAGGGAACGGAAGCAATGAAGTGTTGTTGCCGGTGAAAGAAACAACATAGATTTGCTGTACTTCAATAGTGCGTACTGTGTGTCACATCCGGGTCATGAAGGGCTTTTTATAATACGCATATCGAGTGTGTTCATTGGAGAGACCGCATGGGCAAGTCGCTGCACAACCGTATCCGTTTGAAATCCCGCACCCCCTTGAATCTTGCGACAGTGCGCAGCGCCGCGATCGGCGTGTCCGCATCGATCGCTCTGCTGGTGCTGGCGGTGAAAAAGTTTCGCTGAATATCCTTGAACGGGCGTGGAGGCGCGGAGCCGAAATCCCGATATCTGTCTCCGCGTTTGCCCTTTGCCGTTACTGCAGTCTCCAGACGCAGATGGAATAGGCTTCGCATCGTCGCGCTATCAGAAAGCTGCAGATTGCCGGACGAACAAATTTTTGACATTCCGGCTGGGCTGTCGATATAATGCGGCCTCTGTTCCCTGATAGCTCAGTCGGTAGAGCGACGGACTGTTAATCCGCAGGTCCCTGGTTCGAGTCCAGGTCGGGGAGCCAGAGTCACCCAGCAAGATCTGATAGTCGCCATTCTTCCTGAATGAGCGGGCATCCAAGGCAGATCATCCCGCACGTTTCTTCCCTTCGATGTTCAACCCGAATGGCTTCTCGCTGTTCCTGTCGCGTTTTGACGCTGTTTCAGCTATGCCTGTCTTGACGGCGTGGAGTCATCCGATGAATGTCCGGACTGCGAAGCATTCGGATGCCATTTCATTTTTTTGCCGCCGACCCACTCCAGCCGCGGAAAGCAGGACATGACGGCCGCTGCCGCGTAGATGTACATGATCACGCACATCACCTTGAAGAGAAGTACTGTCGATCCTTCTTTCATCATTTACCCTTCGCACTCCCGATTGCATTGCACATGCCAGCCTCTATATTGGCGGCCACCAGCAGTGGCACCTTGAGCAAACTTAAGGCAATGTATTCAGCTACCTCAGCAGTGGACCCGATTGCGTGATGAATAGCCGTTGCCGCAGCGCGGCCCCGCCATTTGCTGCTATTGCGGTGCCTTTTGCCGTTGGGCCGGTGCCTGGCGTGCCTTGGCAGGGCAGAGATTGCGAAGTATCTGGTCATCGATCGAATCCGGCACCGGGTCCTTCATTTCGGGCGCTGCGTACTTCGAAGTGCCGGCTACCGCGCCTTTGGCAAATCGCTCGCCGTAATAGGTCACGTCCGTGATGCCGAGGCGGCCGGCCTTGCAGTCTGCAAGCAGGCGTTCCCGAAGCGAGAGGTAGGGCTTTTCCTTTTCAAAATATTCCTGGGCCATCAGCTCCCGGTGCAGCCATACCGCGATGCGGCCATCGCTTTCACGGCGCCGATCCTGGTGCATGAAGACGGCTGCATCGTGGGACTTGCCGACGCCGCGCCAGCTTGACGGCAAGTCGCGCTGGCCCTGCGCGTATAGCTCGTCCATGCTGAGGGGCGGAGTTTGGGGCGCTGCCGCGACTGTCTGCGACAGCACGATCGCTGCCAGGCCGAACAGAGCGCAAAGGACGGAGGATGCCGCGCTGAGGCGAGTGAATGCGAAGGTATTGATCATTGTCGTTCAAGATGGGCCGCTGCATGCCTGACCTGACGTACTGGCAGCCGTGATATACATCGTGTAGTATTGTCCATCCCCAATCCCATACAAGGGAATCTGCGAGCCGGCCACAAGCCGGCTTTTATTTTGCCCCTGCAATGCCGCCTATTTTAATTTCCGAACGACACGTGTGATTGTAAATTGGCCGGAACTTCCATGAAAAATTCCGTACGAAGCTCAATACTGTTGAATCCGACGACGATTGAGGTTTGAAATGCCCGCCGCCGAACATACTGCCCGACAACTTGAGATACTCGTGGAAGCCGCCTGTCACTATGGTCTGGTGCTCGAGCTGCTGTCCGCGATCCATGAGATGCAGAACGGGCGGGAGCTGGACGATGCGGATGCCCGGCTCGTCAACACCGCATCGATTGCGGCCTTGCTTGCGCGTGTGGAGCGCTCGGAGCGCGGCATCGATACCGAATAGGGCCTGTGCGGTATCAGGCCATGGCACTGCCGTGGCCGAACACGCCGCTGTTTGCCGCGAGGTTCAGGTCTTTCTGAATAATTTGCGCGATAACTGGTCGAATGCCAGCCATGCTTTTTGCAGCGTCTTCAGGAAGGGGCTGGAATGCTGGTGCCTTTCCAGGAAAGCTTCAAGCGAAGATGAGCGATGGCGACGATGCCGTGAGCGCCCGCGGCTGCTGCGCCGGATTGCGAAATCCACATTGTCGATGCGGCTGCCGCTCTGGGAGTCCTGCGACTCCATGCGGGCGATCCATTCGTCATGCTCGCGCCGCTTTGCGGGATCGGACAGGACGGCATAAGCGGAATTGATGATCTGGATGACACGGATCGCATCCGGATTCTCGCTGTTTCGGTCAGGATGGTATTTTTGCGAAAGCGTCTTGTACGCAGCGCGAATTACCTCGGGCGGCGCATTGCGAGCGACTTTCAGGTTGTCATAGTGCGTGTGGATCTGTGCCATCCTAGGCAATCCGAAAAAGGTTTATACAATAGAGTCGAATACAAGAATACTCGAGTGCGGCATGGCATTGTTTAGCAACTTTGCCGGACATGTCTAGCATGGTATTGCACCGCACAGAGGCTTCATTGCATTTTATCAAGTCGCCTGACAGATCCTCATCTATCTGCGCAGACGAGCACCGAATTTGAAGCCGACAGACCCGCAATCATCATTGGCATCATTGGCGATGTTCGCGCTGCAGCCATGCCGTGCCGGCGCGTCTTGCCGCCTCTATTGCTTCCTCATAGGTCGGCGCAGGCGTCTCCGATGCGCGGTGCTTCTCCAGCACGCAGCGGAAATCGCCGGCGGCATCGTCGAACTTGAGAATGGTGACGAAAGGGTCCCAGGTCCGGCCTCCCGGCAATTCGTGCGCCAGCAGGTGCAGCTGATACTTGCCGATTGTTTCTATCTGCATCGTCGCTCCATGGATATATGCCGGCTCTCATCGTAGCAGGGGCGGACCGGACACTCTTGACGACGGTCATGCAGGGCAACGGGTTCGTGCAGGGCACGATCTGCCTGTTTCCAGCATCGAGAGATCCCGTCATGTGAAATCGCGCTGTTCCGAAGACTCGCAGGACGCTTGTCGGCTCGCGTCATCCTCACTGATGGTGTCGGGTCAGGGCCAACGGAATATGTGGGCAGCGGACCTGCAGGTCTTGGTTCGTGTGCGCGAGGATCGGGCGGCTGGGCTGACAGAAGCGGCTATTCGGCGGAATTCCACCAGGCGCCCAGCAAGCCTGTCATGTAGGTGCCGACGCCGACGGTCACGGTGACGCTGGCAATGACAAGAGCATCGGCGAGCACGGCGGCGAATCCGGCGCAGCTCATGGCGATACCGGCCAACTGCATCAGCTTGTATTCCCTGAGCGGCGCGACGTTGGTTTCATTCTCGTCGGGCAGGGCGGGCTGACCGCGGCTTACAACCGGATAACCGCACGCGTGACACGCTTCCGCATGCACGGAAAGAATGGCCTCGCACTCGCTGCAAATGATCCGCGACGTTTTCATATCTGCTCTTGCCTGGGTCTGGTTCGCCTGATTTGTATGGACGATCAATACTGAAGAAGTCGCGTCATTAGACACGCGGCCGCGAACGAAGCCCAGCCATATATATGGGAGAGATGGCATGAAAATATGCGGAAATTGATTAAAACCAAGCAGGTTTTGCGTCATTTTGACGCGGCACGGCTTTTGCACGGTAAGCAGCAGCAACCGGCTTGTTGTTGAAAACCGCACAGGGCAGGCAAGGTGTGATTCATCATGAAGTCACAATCCTCATGCAGACTTTCTTTCCCGCTCCGGCATGCTCGGCCGGAGCCGCCGGCACTCATTGCGATGGCGCTGCCGACAGCGGCCGCGCCACCCGCACAGGAGCTTAGCGATGAAGGTAACGACGGAAATGATAGACGCTGCCATGAAGAAGGCGACCGAAGCGGGTCTTCTGCCGCGTCATGCGCGGCACGAGGATGTCTCCATCAACCGTGAACTGATACGCATGGTGCTGACAGCGGCATTGGAGAGCGAGCGCAATCATGCCAAAGCGTCGGTGCCGAATGCGCCTGGCAGTCCGGGCGGGATGGGGGCCGCAGATACGAACGGCGTGCGGCGTTCAGGCCTGTCCAAGCTGACCGCGGGCGTGTTCTGATACGGGCTGCCGAACCTGAAACACACCTAGGTTATCGAGATTGAAGTCTCGACATTGACCGTTGCGCTCGCGTGGGGACTTTCCCACACCTGCTGTGGTCAAGCCTGTGGATAACCGCAGGCCGATGATGGTATGTCTTTGATTTGACGGTATAAATCCGAGCTGGTAAAAAATAAGGCAGGCTCGAGGCCTATAGGTGACCGCATGCCTGCCTTTTTCATGCCCCGGCAACTCCGGGCGACGCTGCGCACGGATGGCGCGCAACGCTTCTTCGATCAGTATTAGAGATATTTTGCGAAGTAGAGCGCCGGGAATGTGACCGCCGTCCAGTAATCGACGGTGGTTTTGACGAGATACTCGTTGAAGGACAAGGCGGTTTGATAGTTGTCGAAGTAGTTTTGCATAATGTGTCTCCTCCCAGGTTGGTTATGCACTGTAGCAACTCCGGTTTGGCCGAGGTTTGCGATATCTCAAGTCTGCGGCGTGCCGAAAGAACGCCCCTCGGCTTCGCGTCCAGGCATGTCCGGAGTCACTTCGGCCCGTACTCTAGGGAGATATTCCGGATGCTGCCGCTGCACATAATCGATCAATCCTTCCCTCAAGCGGCAGCGCAGATCCCATGCGCGGCCCGCATCTCCGGCACTGACCAGTATCCTCAACTGCACGGCACGCTCGCCCGCTTCGATCACCTGAGTCAGGCACAGGCGTTTGTCCCATTCCGGCGCTGCTGCGCAAAGCCGCTGGGCTTCTTTGCGCAGGAGATCGACCGGCATCCTGTAATCAACCCAGATGGAGACCGTGCCGAGGATCTCTGAATTGTTGCGGGTCCAGTTCTGGAAGGGGTTTTCGATGAACCACTGCAGCGGAACGATCATGCGACGCTGGTCCCAGATCCGTACCACCACGTAGGTGCCGGTGATTTCTTCGACTTGTCCCCATTCATTCTGGACGATGACGACATCTTCAAGGCGGATCGGCTGCGTCAGTGCAATCTGCATCCCTGCCAGCAGATTCCCCAATACAGGCTTGGCAGCGAAACCGACCACCAATCCAGCAACGCCGGCCGATGCCAGCAGGCTGGTACCGATCTGGCGCAGCACCGGCAGCGTGGAAAAGGCTGCGCCGGAGCCGATCAGGACGATCAGGGCCATCACGGAGCGGGCAAGCACCTTGGTTTGCGTCTGTATGCGGCGCGCCTGGAGATTGTCGGGGGCGTCCACCGGATTGTTCTCGATGATCGTATGCGCGATGGCGCGCACGCAGCGCAGCCCCAGCCAGGTCAGCGCCGCAATCAGTGCGAGTGCGCCTGCATGGCGCGCCGATGCGATATTGGCCAGGCTGTCGCTTGCATTGCGCAGCAGGACCTGGGCCAGCAGCAGGTACAGCACGCCGGCCCCGGCGCGATGTCCGTACTGGACCAGGCGTCGCGAATAGGGCAGGGGCGCTGTAATCCTCAGCAGCAGATGCGTTGCGAAATGATGTGCAAGCATCACGCCCGCAAGCAGGATCACGAGTTGCACTGCCAGACTGATCCATGGCAGCTGGGTCACGAGCAGGAACCAGGGCATCAGTGCAAGAGCCAGGGCCTCCAGGCCATTGGAGAAAGCATTGTTCATTGAGTGTTATTGCCGTGAAGCGTTCGGGAATATCGAAGGTGAAGGGCGCAGGCCGTTGCCGTTGCTGGTATCTGGCCGCGGTTGTGCAGGCGGTAGTGGAATCGGTATGCGCAATGCCGGCCGAGTCGAGCGGCGCGGCTCGCCTTGAATCAAGGATGATCACCCAAGCGGGCAGGGCCGTTCAGGCGACAGGCATTTCAAACTGACAGGTTGAAACAAAGGCGCGCAGTACAGGACTGTGCACCCGAGGTGAGCGCTGCGGCGCTGCGCGCAATAGCCGGATCAATCCTTTTGCTTGTCCGGAGCGCTAACCGGATTATGATCGGGAACCGGATTCTGGTCCGGCGTCGGGCTCTGGTCCGGCGTCGGAACGTCGCCCGGGACTGGATCGGGTGGTACCTGGTGGTCGTCTAACAGTGACATGTCGGGCTCCCATGCGAATAGGCAGATGCTACACCGCCTCGTCCGGTCGAATTTGAGCGAAGTCAGCGACCAATGAAACGGCCAGGATGACCGAGAGGGGGAATGTGGAAAATGGCGAGATGAACTGTGAAGACAGTCATATAAGTTGAAGACATATCAGTCATAAGAAAAATAAAGCGGACTGATAAGGAGGCTTTCGCTATAGTGCTCCTGTCTCCTCCAACTCTTCTTGAATTGGATTCGCCCGCTACCGAAAGGTCCGCGGGCTTTTTTTCGTCCAATGAGACGGGTGCGGCTCAGCGTCATCGCACGGGCGATGAAGCAACACCCCCTCTGGCGGCAGCTTCGCTGCCGGCATGACCGGCATTGTGTGCCTGAAACGGGTGCCGCTGCAGCGCAGCCAATGAAGCAGCAGCGTTTTTGCGTTGCGAATCAACGACTTCCGGCGTCATGCACAACCTTATCCACACGGTTGACCACAGAAGATGTGGGTAAGTGCTGCCGGTGTCGGCAGAAGCAGCTTCAGCTTCAGGATGCGGGATTGCTTGCCTTCGGCTTGAACTGCTTGTCGCTGATCCTGAACTTGTTGCGGCGATCGCCCATCAGCTGGCGCAGGTCGCGGATGCTCAGATCGGAGACTTCATGCATGCGGATCAGCAGCGATGCACCGACAGGCAGACGGCGATGGCGGATCTTGCTGATCAGCGGCGGGGCGACTTCCAGTGCGCGTGAAAGAGCAGCGTCATTCTTCAGATTCAGCTTCTCGATCAAGGACTCCAACAGATTGTTGGGATCGTATTGGAACTGCTCTGTCGCGTTGGTTTCTTTGGCTTGGCTCATGTGGATTTATCCCCGTGTCTTTGGTTCAATCTGGGTTTTATTCTGACCAATCGCCCAGATGTATTTTTGATAATTCTCAGAGGTGCTTAGTTCTGAGTTCTGCGATGGACCTTCATTGAACTGCTGCTGCGGTGATGCGTGATGAATGCTTCTCGATGCATGTTTGCGACGTGCATCAAGCCGCGGTGAATGCGCAGTGAGTTGTTGCGCATTCACCGCCGCCTCATGCGGAGATGGCGGAAATGATGGAAGCGCCAGGAGTGACGAAACAAGAGACACGCGCAAGCGTGTCTCTTGTTTCGTCAAACTTTGTCAGACGAAGTAGGCCGCTCCCAATACCAGCGGCGTGCCGCTGACGCCGGCCACGACGAGGCGCCGGGCCACGCTGTGAATCTGGTCTTCGAACGCGCGGTAGATTTCCATGTAATCCTGCTGTCCGCCTTTCATGCGGCGCAAATGCGCAAGCGCGTTTTTCGACACCAGGCATTCGCGGTCAGCGAAGCCGACTTCCACTGTGAACGTAACGCCGTCTTCGGCTACGCGCGGTTCCGACATGGTTTTGTGCATGCTTGTCTCCGATGTTGAATTTGCAGGGTCGAACATTGATGTGCTTGATGGTAATGAGTCAAAACGGCAATGTCTTGACAGCACTCAATGGTTGCGATGTGCCGCATCGAGATGGCGCAGGCAATGCATGCATAGGCAGAACCGCTGCACTTCAGGGCTGCTCCGGGGCCTTGTAAAGCTTCATTTGCCACTCGCGCGAGGCGCCGGCATAGCGGAGGATGTAGGTTGCGCCGTCCGACGCGGCGACTTTGAAATAGCTGTGTTCGAGGGCGAGCCAGCGGTCCAGGATATCGATGACGTCCACTCTGCGCGAGCCCAGCAGGAAGGCGCGCGGCTCGATGTCGCCGTGCAGTCCCGGTGTGCTTTCAACCTGCAGCTCCATGTCGTGTTGTCCAACGATCTCGCTAGTCAGGCGCCTCTGGCGCCGATACCGGATTGGGCACGGGATTCCTCATTCCGTTCACGGCACCGGGCATCGTCCCGGCGATGGCGTCGTTCGGCAGGATCCCGATTATCTTGCCGCCGGCACCAGCGTGATGACATTGGTGGTCGAAATCTGGTCCTGAATCAGTTCGATTTCGGCAAGCAGATTCATCAGGGTGCGCAGCCATGGATAGCGCGCATAGCGCGCGGCGCGGTTGCTTGATTCCAGATCGGCGATGAACTGCGGGGTCATGATATGCGGATGGCGGTTGCTGCAAACGCCGCCATGAAGCTGCGCGCGGCGGCCGAGATAGGCGAGGGCGCAGGCGCGCTGGTAGGCCGCGATGCTGCCGTACTGCTCAAGGATGAGCGTCTTCTTGTCCTTGCATTGGCCTATGCTTTGGAGATAAGCCTTCCAGTCTCCCTCGCGTATCTGAATCGTGCCCGGGGCCGGGCTCTCTTGGGATGCTGCTTCATTGGATTCAAGTACGGCTGACACACTACCTCCCGGGCGTCGCTAGCGGGGGTTGACCCCTGAAATTTAACAGCTCGGTTTGACGCAGATGACTCGCCAAAAGTTCATCAGGGAAACATCGAGTTTTTCATGCCGCAGCGAGGGCGCATTGCGGCGACCTGTTGCCGGCGGAGGGAGTGAAAAAGAAATTTTAAAGCAGTGCGAGCACGCTTTTCCGATAAGGCTATACTGGATCGAGATTGGCACCACGGCAACCGTTGTAAGAAGAAGGGCGGCGGAATCATGCATGATGCGAACCACAACGAGGAACAGGGCGACCCTCCCGGTCGGATCGAGGTTGTCGGGAGAACCGCGATGGCGGCGCTCAAGCCCAAGGGAGCGTGCTGGTATTGCAATCAGCCGCTGGACAATGTCCGGCGCTTCTGCAGCAAGACCTGCGCCGACGATTACCGCGTCGAAGAAGAAGTGTTCAGCAATCCTTCCCCTTGAATGCCGGTTACCGGCGGGCGCTGCCAGTGCCCGGCGAGGCCTTGTTTGCCATCTATCCGGAGTAAAGGCGTGGCGCGCAGGCAGGTGCGGAAACTGGAAATCCGCGCATGTTGCTCCTGATACACGCCGATACATATGTCTGTATGACATTTATTTGCTTCAAGCGTTGAACGACGTAATATCTGACGTCGTCTTGTTTGGAGGCAATCCATGTCCGCATTTCGCATCCCCGTTTTCCTCGCCTTAGTTGCCGTCACCGCCGTGCCTGCGGTGCAGGCGGCCGATTTCGATGACTTTGCCCGGGTTGTCAGCGTGGCGCCCCAGCTGGAGCAGGTCAATTATCCCCAGCAGGAATGCCGGACCGAGTATGTGCCGGTGCAGCGCCAGCAGCAGCGCGGCGTCGGCGGGTCCATTGTCGGCGGGCTCGCCGGCGGCATTCTCGGCAACCAGGTGGGCGGCGGCAACGGCCGCACCGTGGCCACGGCGGCCGGCGCGATCGCCGGCGCCATCGTCGGCGACCGGATGGAAAACAGCAATGCCGGCGCAGTGGTCGAGCAGCAGCCGGTGCGCCAGTGCCGCACGATCGACAATTGGCAGACCCGCACCAACGGCTATGCGGTCACTTATGAATACCACGGTCATACCTATACCAGCGTCATGCCCTACGATCCGGGCGAGCGCATGCGCGTGCGCGTTTCCGTGATGCCGCGTCCGTAAGCTGCTCTCGGCTTCGCCGCATCGTCATTGCTCCCTCAACCCGGCAGCCTGCCGGGAATGCCGCTTTTCCATCGGGAAGGCGGCATTTTTCCATCCGCAATCAAACCGCTCACTTGGCCCGCCCTGCAGCCGGACGGCTAGGCGAAGATCAAGAAATCCGTCAATCGGCGCTCCTTGTCGAAATATAAAGGGAACATTTTCTTTTGTTGCCCGGTCACGGTAGTAAGTCAACCGATAAGACGCTACGACGTCGCCTAAAAGCCTGATGGATAGGCGTTCCCATTGCGTTTCCATCATTCATTCGAGATTGATCCGTTCCGCGCGAAGGGGCACAGCCCTTCGTGACTTTGACCGTTGTCACAACGCCTTGCAGGCGGGACCGGATCATGTCACCGATTTCTCTTCCACGACTTCCAGCGATGACTTCATCTACTACGAGCAGCAATTCTTCCACTCTTCCTGAACAGCCTTCCCTCACGCCCCTCGAAGTATGGGGCGGCATCGAATGCACGATCGTGCGCATTCAGGACAAATTCCGCAACCAGAGCGAAGAAACCGGGCATTCCCGGCGTCCCGATGATCTCGATGCCATTGCAAAACTGGGCATACGCACCCTGCGTTACCCCGTGCTGTGGGAGACCATTTCTCCCGAGCATCCCGACGAGTGCGACTGGTCTTGGCATGATGAAAGAATGGAGCGCATGCGCCGGCTCGGCATCGCGCCGATTGCGGGCCTGGTGCACCATGGCAGCGGTCCGCACTACACCAGCCTGATCGATCCGAAATTCCCCGAAATGCTTGCCGTGCATGCCGAGCGTGTCGCACGGCGCTATCCATGGGTCAAGCTGTTCACTCCGGTCAACGAGCCGCTGACGACCGCGCGCTTCTCCGGGCTTTACGGTCACTGGTTTCCGCATGGACGCAGTCAGGAGACCATGCTCAAGGCCCTGTACTATGAATGCCTCGGCGTACTGCTTTCCATGCGCGCCATCCGGCGCGTCATTCCGGATGCCAAGCTGGTGCAGACCGAGGACATGGGCAAGACCTTCAGCCTGCCGCGCCTGCAGCACCAGGCCGATTATGAAAACGAAAGGCGCTGGCTGTCGTTCGATCTGCTGTGCGGACGTATCGTGCCGGGACATGCCTGGTATCAGGGCTTCCTCGATGCCGGCATCGGCAAGGAAAAGCTCGCCGTGTTCATCGACGAGCCCTGCGTTCCGGACATCATCGGCATCAACCACTACGTGACGAGCGAGCGCTTCCTCGACAATCGAGCGCGCGACTATCCGTCTGTGTTTCATACCAGCGAAGTGCCTTACGTCGACGTGCATGCGACGCGCGTGCCCCACGCGCATGGCCTGCTGGGCCCGGAGGCGCGCCTGCGCGAAGTTTGGGAGCGCTACCGGCTGCCGATGGCCATTACCGAAGCCCACCTCGGCGGCACCCGCGACGATCAGCTGCGCTGGCTGAACCAGATGTGGCAGGCTGCGCAGAACCTGCGCGCAGAGGGCGCCGACATCCGCGCGCTGACGGTATGGTCGCTGTTCGGCTGCGTCGACTGGAACACGCTGCTCACCCAGGAGCACGGCTTCTATGAGAGCGGCGTGTTCGATGTGCGCGGCGGCACCATCCGGCCGACCGCGCTGGCCAAGGCGGTCGAGGGGCTGGCCGGCGAAGGCCGCTTCGACCATCCGGTGCTCGACGGGCATGGCTGGTGGCATCGTCCCGACCGCTTCTTCACGCCGCCCACCAAGCCCATCGTCATGCCCGCGCTGGTCGAGTCGCCGCGCAAGCTGGTGATCACCGGCGGCAGGGGCACGCTGGGGCGGGCACTGGCCCGGGTCTGCGAGCAGCGCGGCATGGCGCACGATCTGCTGACGCGCGACGAAATGGACATCGCCGACCAGGCTTCCGTGGAGGCGGCCTTGAGCCGTCACCGTCCCTGGGCCGTCGTCAATGCCGCCGGCTATGTCAGGGTAGCGGATGCGGCGCGGGAATCCGACCGCTGCTTCCGCGAAAACTCGGCCGGCGCGGAAATGCTGGCGCGCGCCTGTGCCCATCTCGGCATTCCCTACGTGACCTTTTCATCCGACCTGGTCTTCGACGGCAGCCTCGGCCGCGCCTATGTCGAGAGCGACGCGGTGTCGCCGCTGTGCGTCTACGGCAGCAGCAAGGCCGAAGCCGAGAAGCGGGTGCTGGAAGCGTTTCCAGACGCGCTGGTGGTGCGCACCAGCGCCTTCTTCGGACCGTGGGACCGCTACAACTTCGTGTATGCGGTACTGCGCGACCTGTCCGCGGGAAGAACCGTGCATGCGAGCGACGCCCTGCATGTCTCGCCCACTTATGTGCCCGACCTCGCCAATGCCACGATCGACCTGCTGATCGACCGTGCCGGCGGCATCTGGCATCTCGCCAACCAGGGCATGGTGTCGTGGTACGAGTTCGCCGAGCGTGTTGCACGCCAGGCCGGCATCGATGCGTCGTCGCTGGTAAAGATCGACGACAGCGGGCGCGGCATCACCGCGCTGACCAGCGAGCGCGGACTGATCTTGCCCAGCTTCACCAGCGCCATCGAGCGCTACATGCATGAGAACACCATGGCATGGAATGACGGACCCGAGGATAGGGAAGCCGCCTGAGGCAGAGCAGGTGCGCCAGCTGCGGCAGCGCGGGGCAGTGTCGGCAGGGCATTTCGGGGAACAGCCTCGTTCGGATTTACTCCAAGCGGGGTAACGCCGATCAATTAAAGGAAAAAGAATGTCTGATACTGCATACCCGCGCCCGCAGCTGGTGCGAGAGCATTGGCAATCGCTGAACGGCCAGTGGAAATTTACATTCGACAACGAGAGAAAATACGAACATCCATCGGATGCCATCCAGTGGACGCATGAGATCAAGGTGCCTTTCCCGCCGGAATCGGAGGCCAGCGGCGTGGGTGATCGCGGCTTCCACCGCGGCTGCTGGTATCAGCGCGAATTCGACATCACGCCGGAAGGCGGCCGCGTTCTCCTGCACTTCGGCGCGGTCGACTACCACGCGACGGTCTGGGTGAACGGCCACCGCGTGACCGAGCATGAAGGCGGGCACAGCTCTTTCTATGCGGACATCACCAATGCGCTGGGCGAGCAGAGCCGCCATGTGGTGACCGTCCATGTGGAAGACGATCCGCAGGATCTGGGCAAGCCGCGCGGCAAGCAGGACTGGCAGCTCGAACCGCATTCCATCTGGTACCCCCGCACCACCGGCATCTGGCAGGCGGTCTGGCTGGAAAGGGTGCCGCACACCTATATCCGCAAGCTGCGCTGGACGCCGCATTTCGAAGGCTTCGAAATCGGCTGCGAAGCCTTGGTGGCGGGCGAACTCGAGGAAGACCTGTCGGTGGAAGTGAAGATCAGGCATGGCAGCAAGATGCTGGCCGACGATCATTACAAGGTCATCGGCGGCGAGGCGCATCGCAAGATTGCGCTGTCGGACCCGGGCATTGATGACTCGCGCAATGAACTGCTGTGGAGCCCCGAGCATCCGACGCTGCTCGATGTCGACGTCACGCTGTGGCACAAGGACCAGGTGATCGACAAGGTCAAGTCCTACACCGCGCTGCGCTCGGTGAACATCAACCGCGACCGCTTCATGCTCAACGGCCGCCCCTATCATTTGAGGCTGGTGCTCGACCAGGGCTACTGGCCCGATACGCTGCTGTCGGCGCCGTCGGACGATGCGCTGCGCCGCGACGTGGAACTCGCCAAGGCGATGGGCTTCAACGGCGTGCGCAAGCACCAGAAGATCGAAGACCCGCGCTACCTGTACTGGGCCGACCGCCTCGGCCTGCTGGTGTGGGAAGAGATGCCGTCGTCCTACCGCTTCACGCCGCAGGCGATCCAGCGCATGGTGAAGGAGTGGAGCGAAGTGATCGACCGCGATTACAGCCATCCCTGCATCATCGTCTGGGTAGCGTTCAATGAATCGTGGGGCGTGCCGAATCTGACATCGATGCAGGCGCACCGCAACGCGGTCGAGGCGCTGTATCACCTGACGCGCACCCTGGATTCCACGCGCCCGGTGATCGGCAACGACGGCTGGGAGGCATCGGCGACCGACCTGCTTGGCATTCATGATTACGACGGCGACCCTGAGCGTCTGGCGGCCCGCTATTCAACCGCGGCATCGCAGGAACTGTTCGACCGCCGGCGTCCCGGCGGCCGCATCCTGACGCTCGACGGCTATCCGCATCGCGGACAGCCCATCATCCTGACGGAGTTCGGCGGCATCACCTATGCGAAGGTGCCGGAGCCGGGCGTCAAGAATGTATGGGGTTATTCGATGGCCGACAGCGACCAGGAATTCTTCAACAGCTATCGGCGCCTGCTGGAAGTAGTGAACGAGACGCCGATGTTCAGCGGCTTCTGCTATACGCAGTTTGCCGATACCTTCCAGGAGGCGAATGGTTTGCTGCGGGCCGATCGGTCGCCAAAGCTGCCGCTGGAGGATATCTATGCGGCGACGCGGAATATCAAGCCGAATGCGAAGGCGCAGTATGGGGTTTGAGGGTAGGGGATGATGCGGCGTTTTTACAGGCGGTGAGGTCAGAGAAAAATGCCGCATGAGGTCTTGGCGCGCCCCCTCACCCCCGGCCCCTCTCCCGCTTGCGGGAGAGGGGAGTGGCCAAGCTTGCGCATAGAGGCTGTTGAAAATCCCCTCTAACGACGCCAAAAGAGCGGGCGGCAAAGCGGATAAAGAAGCGCAGACTGTCTGAGCCGAAGGCGAGTTTCTGCGCTTCCCGCTTTGCCGCCCGCTCTTTTGGGAACCCCGCAGGGGCGGCGATAGGGGTGTCGCCTTTTTTGCCTACTTTTTTGGCGAAGCAAAAAAGTAGGTGGCTCGCCGGGGCCAGACCCGGCAAAGCAAGCCTCTGCGGAGAGACAACCGTGTAGGCAAAGCGGCTAGAATTTCTTGCTTCACTCCCCCTGATCCGCCCCGCAACACTTCTTGTACTTCTTCCCGCTCCCGCAAGGACAAGGATCATTCCTCCCCACCTTAGGCGCATCCCGCTGCACCTGCTGCACCGCAGACTTCCGAAGCGGCTTCCAATACCGATGAATATGCGGAATCGCAGCCTCAACCTCGATCGCCATCTTGTGCCGCTTGACCGGATCATCCACCAGCTGCATCTCCTCTTCCTCGATCTCTTCCGCGCCCAGCAGGTAGATCTTCTCCGCAAACTCGCCCACCTCCGACGACCAGATCGGCTCCCAGGCCTCGGCGCGCAGCTCGATGCCTTCCCAGAAACCCCAGGCCCAGGCCTCGCCGTCGATCAGCGTACGGCCGTCGACTTCGTGTTCGCAGTACAGCGGTTCGAATTCCTTGGGCGCCACATCGAAAGTCATCGCCACTTCATTCATGAAGCGGGCGATCAGTCCGGTGATGCGCTCGGCTTCCTTCTGGTTCTTGAACTCCGGCCCCTTGGCGCCGTGCGAGCCCCAGACCTTGGGCAGCCATTCCGCCATGAGCACTTCTTCCGGGCCGATGGCCAGCGCGGTCAGGTAGCCGTGAAGCGAGTCCATCGTCATGCCGTCCTCGGCACAGCGGTCGGAGAGAAGGAACTGATCCAGTTCCTGGAATTCCTTGTCGGAAAGCGGTTCGTCGAGATGCATCGAAATGAATGGTATGAACGTCGAAAGGCGACAGTGTAACCCGAGGCACCCGCGTTGGCATCGGTATGCTGGCGGGCAGACATTCGAAGCAGGGCCGGTATACTGGCTGCTTGCGCCGGCGCGCCGATGTGCCATCGTTCACTGTTTCCCTATCCCATGACCATGCATGCCTTCCAGCCCGAATCCTTCGCCGGCCTGACTCCCGATATCGTGATTGCCGCGCTGGAGGAGTGCGGCTTCTATTCCGACGGCCGCCTGCTCGCGCTCAACAGCTACGAAAACCGCGTCTACCAGGTCGGCATGGAAGAGGGGCCGCCGCTGGTCGTGAAGTTCTACCGCCCGCGCCGCTGGAGCGACGAGGCGATCCTCGAGGAACACCGTTTCGTCGGTGCGCTGGCGGAACAGGAAATTCCCGCCGTGCCGGCCCTGAAGCTGGGCGAAGGCACGCTGCGTGAACATGCGGGCTTCCGTTTCGCAGTATTTCCGCGGCATGGCGGCCGCGCGCCGGAAGTGGATGACAGCCAAACCCTGGAATGGCTGGGCCGCTTCATCGGCCGCATCCACGCGGTCGGCGCCGCGCAGTCCTATGCGCATCGGCCGGTGCTGGACCTGGATTCATTCGGAGAAACGCCGTACCGCTACCTTCTGGAGCAGGGTTTCATTCCGGGTGATCTGGTGGAAGCCTACCGCAGCGTCGCCAAGCAGGCGCTGGAAGGCGTGCAGCGCTGCTATGAGCGGGCCGGCGATGTCGCCATGCTGCGCCTGCACGGCGACTGCCATGTGGGCAATGTGCTGTGGACCGATGCCGGCCCGCATTTCGTCGATTTCGACGACAGCCGGACCGGGCCGGCGATCCAGGACCTGTGGATGCTGCTCTCGGGCGAACGGCAGGACATGGTGCGGCAGCTGTCCGATCTGCTGGCGGGCTATGAAGATTTCTGCGAATTCAACGAGCGCGAACTGCACCTGATCGAAGCGCTGCGCACTCTGCGGCTGATTCACTACTCTGCCTGGCTGGCCAGCCGCTGGCACGATCCCGCATTCCCGGCGGCGTTCCCCTGGTTCAACACCCAGCGCTACTGGCAGGACCGCGTGCTGGAATTGCGCGAGCAGGTGGCGCTGATGCAGGAGCCGCCGCTCTGGCCGCTGTGAACTTCAGAAATTTCAGATTTTTTGTCCGGCCGCCGCAAGCTTGTCGAGGTTTTCAATGATCCTGTCCATGGAAGGATCGCTGTTGGCAATCAGCACCGCCCGCTCGATCGCATCGTCGCGCGCGGTCTTGGCGAAGTAATTCAGCAAGTAGTCGGCATTTTCCACGCCCGGCACGCCGCGGCTGTCATCCCTGGCCAGCTTGCGCACGTACCAGACCGCATAACCGTTGGACTCTTCGCTGCAATACACCTCGACGGAATGGTAGGGGCCGAGCGGATGCTCGTCGGGATCGGTGTACCAGACCACCTTGCGCCACAAATGATTTTTCTTGGATTCCGGAATGGTATGCATGGGTTTCTCCCTGAAGCCGCCGCGCCGAAGCCTAACCGTGGCGCCGCGTAGCGAAGCTTAGAATATTTCGTTCCGATCAGACCGGACTTCTATCAATTCTCCTGGTGAGGATGATGGAGGTCGACGTCTGCCGCACGCCGTCGATGGAACCGACCTGGTCGAGCAGGCGGTCGAGTTCGCCGGTGGACTGGCAGCGTAGCGTCAGCATGTAATCGACCGGGCCGCTGACCGCGCACAGGGTTTCGACCTCCGGCATCTTCTGCAGCAGTTTCACCAGCGCCGCCGCCTTGCCCGGATCGACCGCGATGCCGACGTAGGCGCGCACGGCAGGCTGATAAAGCTCCTGGTTCAGGCGCACTCCGTAGCCGGCGATCACACCGCGCTTTTCCAGGCCGGCGATGCGTGCAATCGCAGTGGTGCGCGCGATATCGACCTTTTTCGCAATGGTCGCCACCGGCATGCGCGCGTCATCCATCAGCAGCGCAAGAATCTTGTTGTCGATGTCGTCGAGTACCGGTTTCATGTCGGTCGCCTGGTCGATTTGTCTCGTTGCTTCGTCATTATGTCGCGCAATCATACAATGTGACGACGCTTTGCTCTCTATTTTCTGACAGTCAAGGGACTTACACTTTTTGTACCGCCGCCGGCAGCGTGCAAGACGTGTTCAAGACGCATCCACAAGACCAGAACAGAAAAAGGAGGGCATCATGCAAACCAGAGTCATTCTCCTCGGCGCCGGCAAGATCGGCGACGCCATCCTCAACCTCCTGTCCCACAGCGGCGATTACCGCCTGACCGTGGCCGACCGCGATCCGCAGCGGCTGGCCCATGTGCAGGCGATGCAGTTCCCCGGCGTGACCACGGTCGAAGCCGACATCGCCGACGGCGGCGTGGTAACCAATCTGATCGACGGCCATGAGGTCGCGCTCTCGGCCTGCCCATATTTCCTGACGCCGGTCATCGCCGGCGCCGCGAAGAAGGCCGGCGCGCATTATTTCGACCTCACCGAAGACGTGGAAAGCACGCGCATCGTCAAGCAGCTGGCCGAGGATGCAGCTACGGCCTTCGTGCCGCAGTGCGGACTGGCGCCGGGTTTCATTTCCATCGTCGCCAACGATCTCGCCGGCCGCTTCGATGCGCTGCGCGACGTCAACATGCGCGTCGGCGCCTTGCCGACGTTCCCCAGCAATGCGCTGAAGTACAACCTGACCTGGAGCACCGACGGCCTCATCAATGAATACTGCAACCCCTGCGAAGCCATCGTCGACGGCCACCTGCGCGAAGTCTCGCCGCTGGAAGAGGTCGAGCATTTCTCGCTCGACGGCATCGATTATGAAGCCTTCAACACCTCCGGCGGCCTGGGTACGCTATGCGAAAGCCTCGGCGGCAAGGTGCGCAACCTGAACTACAAGACGGTGCGCTACCCGGGGCACCGCGACATCGTCAAGATGCTGGTGCGCGACCTGCAGCTCGGCCAGCTTGAGCGCCGTCCCATCCTCAAGGAAGTGCTCGAGGCCGCCATTCCGATAACGAGGCAGGATGTGGTGCTGGTCTTCGCCAGCGTCTGCGGCATGCGCGAGGGAAGGCTGGAGCAGGAAACCTATGCGAAGAAAATCTACAGCCGCGAGGTGAACGGGCAATTGCTGTCGGCGATCCAGATCACTACCGCGGCCGGCATCTGCGCGATGCTTGACCTGGTGATGCAGGGCAGGCTGCCCAGGCGCGGCCTGGTCCGTCAGGAACAGGCTAGACTGCAAGACTTCCTGGACAACCGTTTCGGCCGCTTCTATGCGGCATGAGGAGAACAGCGATGGCAGCGATGGAGACGATCAAGGACGTGCTCGCCCGGATGGGCGTCGATCTGCGGGCTTATGAGGGCGCCGACCTGCACGGCAGATCACCGATCGACGGCAGCATCATGGCCGGCCTGCGGGCAGATACGCCGCAGGATGCGGATGCCAGGATAGCACAGGCGCATGCCGCCTACCTGCAATGGCGCAACGTGCCGGCGCCGCGGCGCGGCGAACTGGTCAGGCTGTTCGGCGAGGAACTGCGCACGCACAAGGATGCGCTCGGCCGGCTGGTGACCTTGGAGGCCGGCAAGATCCTCCAGGAGGGCCTGGGCGAAGTGCAGGAAATGATCGACATCTGCGACTTCGCCGTCGGCCTCTCGCGGCAGCTGTACGGCCTGACCATCGCCTCCGAGCGGCCGGGACACCGGATGATGGAAACCTGGCATCCGCTCGGCGTGGTGGGGGTGATTTCGGCATTCAACTTTCCGGTCGCGGTGTGGTCCTGGAATGCGGCGCTGGCCTTCGTCTGCGGCGACAGCGTGGTATGGAAGCCTTCGGAAAAAACGCCGCTTGCCGCCATTGCCGTACAAGCCCTGTTCGACAAGGCGGCAGCCCGCTTCGGCAGCGACGCGCCGGCAGGCCTGTCGTCGCTGATCCTCGGCGCAAGGGAAGCCGGCGAAGCCCTGGTCGACGACAGGCGCGTGCCGCTCGTCAGCGCCACCGGCAGCACCCGCATGGGCCGCGCCGTCGCCGAACGCTGCGCCCGCCGCATGGCCCGCTCGCTGCTCGAACTCGGCGGCAATAACGCCATGATCGTCGCCCCCAGCGCCGACCTTGAACTGGCGGCGCGCGCCATCGTCTTCTCCGCAGTCGGCACCGCCGGCCAGCGCTGCACCACGCTGCGCAGGCTGTTCGTGCATGACAGCGTCTATGACAGCCTGGTACCGCGCCTGAAGAAGATCTATGCAAGCCTGCCTGTCGGCAACCCGCTGGAAAAGGGCACGCTGGTCGGCCCGCTGATTGACGCGGTTGCCCATGAAGCCATGCAGCGGGCGCTGGACCAGGCGCGCGCCGAGGGCGGGCAAGTGCATGGCGGAGACCGGGTGGGAGTGGCCGGGTGCGAAGACGGCTACTACGTGATGCCGGCAATTGCAGAAATGCCCGAACAGACCGGCGTGATGCATCATGAAACCTTTGCCCCGATCCTTTACATTGCACGCTATCAGTCGCTGGAACAGGCGATCGCCTGGAACAATGCCGTCCCGCAGGGCCTGTCGTCGAGCATATTCACCACCGACCTGCGCGAAGCGGAAACCTTCATGTCCGCATCGGGCAGCGACTGCGGCATCGCCAATGTGAACATCGGCCCCAGCGGC
Organism: Noviherbaspirillum malthae; assembly: GCF_015352985.1. Lineage (GTDB taxonomy): Bacteria > Pseudomonadota > Gammaproteobacteria > Burkholderiales > Burkholderiaceae_D > Noviherbaspirillum > Noviherbaspirillum malthae. The sequence goes on from NZ_JACYXF010000001.1 coordinate 627,941, forward strand.
GCGGAGATCGGCGGCGCATTCGGCGGCGAGAAGGAGACGGGAGGCGGCCGCGAGTCGGGGTCGGATGCGTGGAAGGCTTACATGCGGAGGGCGACGAATACGGTGAACTACAGTCATGCGTTGCCGCTGGCGCAGGGGATCAGTTTTGATATTTGAAGATGCAACTTTCGATCAACAGGAAAGGATGCTTGGATAATTGACCAAGCAAATGCAAAGAGGCTTTTAAAGAATCCCCTCTACCGACGCCAAAAGAGACGACGACAAAGCGGATAAAGAAGCGCGGTTGTCTGAGCCGAAGGCGAGTTTCCGCGCTTCCCGCTTTGTCGTCGTCTCTTTTGGGAACCCCGAAGGGGCGGCGGTAGGGGTGTCGCACCTCGGCGGCCCCCTTTCTTTGCCTACTTTCTTTGGCGAAGCAAAGAAAGTAGGTGGCCGCCGGGCCACCCCCGGCAAATCTCTGCGGAGAGATGGACGTATCAGTAACGTTTAACGGTTCTGCGAGCGACGGTTTTTATAGGCCACCTCTGAGCATTGAACCCATCCCCACCCTAACCCTCCACCTCGCGGCTTGCAAGCCGCTCCGACTTCGCAGGCGCAACGCATGCGTTGCGAAACCCCTGCTACGTCCCCTTGAAGGGGAGGGAATAAAGCGCGGGCTTCCACTGCAGTTAAGAAGCAATAACATGCTCCACCGCAATAACCGGAACTCCCCCATGCCCCAACACATCCCCCAAGCAGGTACACTCTCAACCAAGGCCCCAACCGGAGCACCCCATGTTCCTAGTCCGCCCCGCAGACACGTCGGATATCCCGGCGCTGGAAACCCTGGCCGCCACGGCCACCCCCGGCGTGCACACGCTGCCGCGCACACGTAAGTCCATCGAAAAGGCGGTCGAACGTTCAAAAGCCTCCTTCGCAAGCCACCCCCAAGCCCCATCCGACGAAACCTACCAATTCGTCCTCGAAGCACCGGACGGCTCGCTGGCGGGCACTGCATCGATCTCCGCAACAGCCGGCGCCGCAGGCAACTTCTTCGCCTTCCGCAACGACGCACTGAACCAGGTCTCGCGCGACCTCGACATCAGCCACAGCGTGCATGCGCTGACCCTGTGCTCGGACCTCAGCAGCCATTCCCAGCTCTCCGGCTTCTACCTGCGCAACCGCAGCAGCGCCGGCCCCGAATCGGCCTTGCTGTCGCGCGCCCGCCTGCTGTTCGCCGCAACAGCGCCGCAGCGTTTCGCCGACAAGTTCTTCGCCTCCATGTCCGGCCTCACCGATGCCGGCGGCCGTTCGCCGTTCTGGGAAGCGCTCGGCCGCAAATTCTTCCGGATGGATTTCCTCGAGGCGGAGCGCATCATCGAAGGCGCGCGCAACCGCACCCTGATCGTCGAGCTGATGCCGCATTACCCGGTGTATGTGCCGCTGCTGCCGCAAGAGGCGCAGGCGGCGATGGGTCAGGTGCATCCCGACAGCGAACTGCCGTTCCGCATCCTGACGGAAGAGGGCTTCGCGCCGGACGAGTACATTGACATCTTCGACGGCGCCCCGGTGCTGCGCGCCCACAAGCATGCGCTGCGTTCCTTCTCCGCATCCGTCGCATGCAGCGCGGCCGCAGGCGAGCCCCATGCGGAGACGGCACTTTGCCTGGTGGCGACGCTGCGCGAGGAAGGCCTCCGCGCCGTCCTCTGCCGCTGCGGCCTGCATGAGTCCTCCGAACGCGCCGCGCTGCCGCCTGAGGCAATGCGCCGCCTCGGGATCGCCGAAGGCGATTCCATCCTGTGCGTCACTTTATGAGGCCGCCCATGCTAGTCGTACGCGCCATCAGGGAACATGATCTGGAAGGCTTGCTGGAACTGGCCATGCAGGTCGGCCCCGGCATGACCACGCTCAAGCCGGACCGCAAGACGCTGGGCCGGCGGGTCGAGATTGCCTGCGCATCGTTTGCCGGGCAGCTCGCGCCCGAGCAGCGCGATTATGTATTCGTGATGGAAGATACCGAAACGAAGCGCCTGGTCGGCGTTTGCGCGATCAAGGCCGCGGTCGGCCTGGATGAGCCGTTCTACAACTACCGCATCGGCACGCTGGTCCACTCCAGCAGCGAGCTCAGGGTATTTTCGCGCATGGAGACGCTCTACCTGTCGAACGACCTCACCGGCTGTGCCGAGCTCTGCTCGCTGTTCCTGCACCCGGATTACCGCAGCGGCAGCAATGGCCGGCTGCTGTCGAAATCGCGTTTCCTGTTCATCGCCCAGTTCCCTCAGCTGTTTCCGGAAAAGCTGATCGCCGAAATGCGCGGCTTCCAGCGCGCCGACGGCAGCTCGCCTTTCTGGGACAGCCTCGGCCGGCATTTCTTCAGGATGGACTTCAATCGCGCCGACGATCTCACCAGCCTCGGCCAGAAATCCTTCATCGCCGAGCTCATGCCCAAGCATCCGCTGTATGTCGCCTACCTGCCGGCGGAAGCGCAGCAAGTCATCGGATTCACGCATGTCGATACCGCGCCGGCGCGCCGCCTGCTGGAACAGGAGGGCATGCACTTCGAGGGCTATGTGGATATCTTCGACGCCGGCCCGGTGCTGCAGGCGCGCGTGATCGAACTGCGCGCACTGCGCGAGAGCGAACTTGCGGCCGTCGAGGTGAAGGCCGAACCGGAAAGCGCGGAAGATGAACCCTTCCTGTTGAGCTGCACGTCGATGGCGGACTTCCGCGTCGCCGCCGCGCGCATCCGGCCGGAAGAAGGGCGCATCGGCCTGACCGAAGCCTGCAGGCAAGGGCTTGCCGTCGGTGAGGGCGATGCCGTGCGCGCGATGGCGCTCAACCCGAAGAAGGTGCCTCATGCATAGTCATTACCTGAATGGACAATGGATCGCAGGCGAAGGCCAGCCGCTGCAGGTGATCGATCCCTCTACCGGCAGCATGATCTGGACCGGCGCCGAAGCCACGGCGGACGAGGTGGATGCCGCCTGCAGGTCGGCGCGCGCCGCCTTCGAACCCTGGGCGCTGAAGCCGCTGGAAGATCGCATTGCCGTCTGCCGGCGCTTCCGCGACTTGCTCAAGCAGGAGACCGAAACGCTGGCCGCGCTCATCTCCCGGGAAGTCGGCAAGCCGCTGTGGGAAGCGCGCACCGAAGTCGCGAGCATGGCCGGCAAGATCGATATCTCGGTGCTGGCCTACGGCGCGCGCACCGGCGAAAGCATGACCACGGTCGCCGACGGCAACGCAGTATTGCGGCACCGACCGCATGGCGTGTTCGGAATATTCGGGCCGTACAACTTTCCCGGCCACCTGCCCAACGGGCATATCGTGCCGGCGCTGATCGCGGGCAATACCGTTGTCTTCAAACCCAGCGAATATGCGCCGCAGACTGCCATCCTGACCGTACGGTTGTGGAACGAGGCCGGCCTGCCTCCCGGCGTGCTGAACCTCGTCAACGGCGGCCGCGATACCGGCGCGGCCCTTGCCGGGAATGCGGAACTCGACGGCATCCTGTTCACCGGCAGTTACCGGACCGGCGCTCTGCTGCATCGGCAGTACGCCGGCCAGCCGGGCAAGATGCTGGCGCTGGAAATGGGCGGCAACAATCCGCTGGTTGCCTGGGACGTGGAGCAGATCGATGCCGCGGTTCACCATGCCGTCTTTTCCGCCTTCGTCAGCGCCGGCCAGCGCTGCACCTGCGCCCGCCGCCTGATTGTCGAAGACTCGCCGCGCGGACAGATGCTGCTCGAGCGGCTGGTTGAGGTGAGCGGAAAAATCGGCGTGGGGCGCCATGATGCGACGCCTGCGCCTTTCATGGGGCCGGTGGTCTCCGCGCGTGTTGCCGGTCAGCTGCTGCAGGCGCAGACAGACCTGCTTGCGCGCGGCGGCCGCAGCTTGCTTGAAATGCGTTCGCTGCAGCAGGGCACCGGCTTTCTCAGTCCCGGCATCGTCGACGTGACCGAGGCGAACAATGTGCCGGACGAGGAATGGTTCGGCCCCCTGCTGCAGGTAATCCGGGTACGCGACTTCGACGATGCGATACGCGCCGCCAATGCGACGCAGTACGGCCTCGCCGCCGGCCTGCTTTCAGAGAACGAAGCGCTGTGGCAGCGTTTCAGGGTGCGCATGCGCGCGGGTATCGTCAACTGGAACCGTCCCACCACCGGCGCCGCCAGCACGGCGCCGTTCGGCGGCGTCGGCAATTCCGGCAACCACCGGCCGAGCGCCTATTACGCCTCTGATTACTGCGCCTATCCGGTTGCATCGATTGAAAGCAGCCGGCTTGAATTGCCAAAGCAGCTGTCGCCCGGCCTGCTGTTCTGACCGAGCACATGCAATGAAAATGCAAGGAGCATCATGAAGAATGCACGCGAATACAATTTCGACGGACTGGTCGGCCCGTCGCACAACTATGCAGGGCTGTCCTTCGGCAATGTTGCGTCCTTCAGCAATGTCAAGAGCGCGTCCAATCCGAAGCAGGCGGCGCTGCAGGGCCTGGCCAAGATGCGCTCGCTGGCCGCGCGCGGCTTTGCGCAGGCCCTGCTGCCGCCGCAGATGCGTCCCAGCTTCCGGCTGCTGCGCGGCATCGGCTTTACCGGAAGCGATGCGGACGTGATCACGAAAGCATACCGTGAGGCGCCCGTCATCCTGGCCAGTGCCTATTCCGCTTCGCCGATGTGGACGGCGAATGCCGCCACCGTCAGTCCGTCGGCCGATACCGCCGACGCCCGCGTGCATTTCACCGTGGCCAACCTGAACAACAAGCTGCACCGCTCCTATGAGCATGTGCAAACCGAAAGGACGCTGCGCGCACTATTCGGCGACGAGCGGCACTTTGCGGTGCATGAGGCGCTGCCGTCGACGCCGGCCTTCGGCGATGAAGGCGCGGCCAACCATACCAGGCTGTGCGCCGGCCATGGCAGCCCCGGCGTCGAACTGTTCGTCTACGGCCGCGTCGAGTTCGACCCGGATGCGCCCGCGCCGCAGCACTACCCGGCAAGGCAGACGCTGGAGGCGAGCCAGGCCGTGGCCCGCCTGCACGGCCTGGACGGTACGCGTACCGTATTTGCCCAGCAGGCCCCGGACACCGTCGACCAGGGTGTGTTCCACAACGACGTGATCGCGGTCGGCAACGATGACGTACTGTTCTATCACCAGCGCGCTTTCCTGGACGAGCATGGAACGCTGCACGCCCTGCGCCGTGCGATGGCAAATGTCCATGCGGAATTGCGCGCGGTGCGCGTCGACTCATCCGAAGTGTCGGTCGCCGATGCGGTATCGAGCTACCTGTTCAACAGCCAGCTGCTGAGCAAGCCCGACGGCCGCATGGCGCTGGTGGTGCCGCAGGAGTGTCATGAAAATCCGGCGGTATCGCGCTACCTGCAGAAGCTCACGGCGAGCGGCGGTCCGATCGACGAGCTGATCAGCTTCGACCTGCGCCAGAGCATGCGCAACGGCGGCGGCCCCGCCTGCCTGCGCCTGCGCGTCTCGCTGACGGACGAGGAAGCCGGGGCGATGCATCAGGGCGTGGTGATGACGGATGCTCTTCATGCCCGCCTGGTCGCCTGGGTGGAAAAGCATTACCGCGACCGACTCAGCCCCGCCGATCTCGGCGACCCGGCGCTGGCGATCGAGGTGCAGACGGCGCTGGACGAGCTCACCGGCATCCTCGGTTTGCCCGGTTTATATGAATTCTGAACCGGTGACACGAGTGACCATGGATGATCAATCTCGCCGCTGTGAAGCAAACCAGGCCGCAGCAGTACAGGCTCTGGCGGCTGGAGATCTTGCGCATCTCGCGCAGGCATTTGCGGATGCCGGATGCACGGTCGGGCTTCCGGCTCCCGGCATGCTGCAGCTGAGCCCTCCTTCCGCCGGAAAGCAGGCCATGCGGCTGCTGCTGTCGGTCGGCATCCACGGCGACGAAACGGCGCCGATAGAAATCCTGAGCCGGATACTGCACGACCTGGCGCAGGCACCGGGCCGGCTCGCACCAAATCTTGAACTGATGCTGGCGGTCGGCAACATGGATGCGATCGCTGCCGGCAGGCGCTTCGTCGAAGCCGATCTCAACCGCATGTTCCGCGATGAGCGGGGCGACCTCGAAGGAACCGCCGAAGCCCGGCGCGCCGACGAGATCATGCGGGCAACAGCGCAATTCTTCGACGGGGGAAGAGAAAATTGGCACCTCGACCTGCACACCGCGATCCGGCCGTCGCACTATCCCGCCTTCGCCGTCGTGCCGGATGCCATTCCCGCGCCGGCCAAGCGCGCCTTGCTCGGCTGCCTCGGTGCCGGCGGCATCGAAGCCGCGATATTGAATTCCGCCTCGGCCGGCACATTCAGCGCCTGCACCGCCGAGCGTTTCGGCGCGGTGTCGGCAACGGTCGAGCTGGGCCAGATCGGCAGGTTCGGCTGCAATGACCTCGAACGTTTCTCTGCAGCGTCCGGGATGATTGACGCTTTCCTGACGGCCGGCGTCCCGCCCTCGGGTGCGCCGCCGGCCGTATTTCGCGTCGCGCAGCAGCTGGTCAAGCACAGTGCCGACTTCCGCATGGCCTTCGACCGGACTACCTGGAATTTCACGAAGATGCAGCCCGGTGAGCTGATCGCCGAGGATGGCGATGTGGTTTATCGGGTGGGCAGCGAACCGGAGTATGTGGTCTTTCCCAATCCGGATGTGCGTCCGGGTCTGAGGGCCGGCTTGATGGTGGTGGAGAGCGACATCTGAGCAGGGCGGGAAAATTTGCTTGATTTGCTGCGTCTTCCCTTCCTTCTCCAGCAGGCGGGGGCGTAGGCAGGGTTTCGCAAACCACGGGTTTGCGCTGCCGTAGCCGACCTGGCTTGCAAGCCAGGTCGTGGGACGCAGCCAGGGAAGGGGATCAGGGGGGCTTGTCAAGCCGCCCTTCGGCACTATCACCCTCACCCCAACCCTCTCCCGCTTGCGGGAGAGGGAGTGAAAGACCAATGCACCTGGCTTTGCCGAGAAATTTCTTCGGATTTGCCTAGCGATGCGCTTCCACGCCGACCTGCTGGCACATGTCCAGCACCGGACAGGTCGAGCAATGCGGCCGGCTGCCGGTGCAGATGTGATTGCCGAAGGGCACCAGCAGGCGGTTGATCTCGATCCAGTAGGGGCGGGGGAGCTGGGCTTCCAGCGCCAGCAGGGATTTCTCGGGCGTGGATGCCTTCACATAGCCCCAGCGCCCGGTCACGCGATGCACGTGCACATCCACGCTGATGAACGGCTCTCCGCAGGCGATGCCGAGCACGAGATTGGCACACTTCGGTCCGACGCCCGCAAACGACAGCAGCACCTCGCGGTCGCACGGCAGTTCGCCGCCGAACTCGTCCCGCACGCGCTGCGCAATGGCAAGAATCTGGCTTGCCTTGCGTTCATGGAAGGTGCTCGCGCCGATCAGCGCATCGAGTTCTTCGTAGCTCAGTTCGCACATCGCGGCCGGCGTACGGGCGCGTTCGAACAGCTTGCGCGATACCGGCAGCGTGGTTTCGTCAAAGGTGCGAATGGAAATGATGCAGGCCACCAGCTGCTCGAAGGCGGTGGTGAAGCCTTCCTCTGCCAGCTGGAAGAGCGCGGCCTTCGGCCATGGCTCGACGGCGGTCCGGATGCGCCTGACCGCCACGCTGATGTCAAAGGGCTGTTTCTCCATGAGGCCGACCTCCGTTCCTGTCAGGCCTGAATCGTTCTAGCGCGCTGCAGTTTTCCTGTGCCGCACGCATTTCCCGATCGCATCCATGACCTTCATCGCATTGAAAGGTTTGACGACGAAACCCGCCGCGCCGGCTTCCAGCGATTTCTGGACGTTCTCCAGCGTGGGCAGGGCGCTGACGATGATGATACCGACATCCGGCGCGCCTTCCTTGATCTTGCGCGCGGCTTCGTGTCCCGACAGCTTCGGCATCTCGATGTCGAGGAAGGCGATATCCGGCTGATGCAGCAGGCAAAGCTCCACAGCCCTTTCGCCGTCGTGGGCTTCGCCGAGCACGCTGTAGTCGTGTTCCCGCAGGAGCAGGCGCAACACGCTGCAGGTTGTGCTGTCATCATCGGCAATGATGATTTTCAGATCTTTCGCCGGCATGGAATGTCAGTTCCGCATGGACTGGAGTTTGGCGTCGATGCGCCGGTACTCGGCTTCAATGCTTTCCATCCGTGCCGGAAAGTCGTCGAGCGTGCCGGCCTTGGCGGCGCTTTCGAGATCGCGGCACAGCGCGGACAGCGCGCTTGCCCCGATCGAGGCGCTGCTGCCGCCGAGCGCATGCGCCACCTTGGCCAGGCGGGCACTGTCGCCCGCCGCCTGCGCCTCGCGCATGGCCGCGATGCGCGGCGGACTGTCGTTGCGATAGAGCGCAGCCAGGTCTGCGAAGTCGGCGCCGAACATGTCCCTGACCATGTCCAGTTCGTCGCCAGCCCCGGTGCCGGGGGCTTCCGCCGGCAAGGCACGCGGCATCCAACGCACCAGCATGTCCTTCAGCGTCTGGGGGCGGATCGGCTTGGACAGGAAATCGTTCATGCCTGCGGCCGCGCACTTGTCGCGCTCGTCCTGCGTCGTGCAGGCGGTCAGGGCGATGACGGGCACATGCTTGACCGGGCCGTCGAGCCGGCGGATCAGGCCGGTCGCCTGGAAACCGTCGAGGACCGGCATGTCGCAATCCATCAGGATCAGGTCGTAGGCGCCGTCGCGCTGCATGTCGACCGCTTCCTGGCCGTCGCAGGCGACATCGGCGCGGCAGCCGATCTTTTCCAGCATGCGGATGGCCACCTGCCTGTTGACCGGGTTGTCGTCGGCCAGCAGCACGCGCTGGCCTTCGAGGGAGGGTGCCGACTCTGCGGCATCCTGCGCCCGCGGCGCGTAAGTCTGTGCCGCCGCATGTTCGGTGATGAGGCCGGCGAGCCTGAATGCGGCATGCATCAGCGCCGCATCGGGCATGGCCTGCGTGATGACGGCATCGAAACCGTCATGGCGGAGCCGTTCCGCTTCCTTTGCATCGGCGGCCAGCACGCCGATGCCGCGCTTCGCATGGCCGGGTTCGCTGCGTACTGCGGCGCGCAGCGTGCCGGCGTCGATGCCCTGCACCGACGAGGCAAGCAGCAGGAATGCATGGGGAATGCCTTCGGCTGCGGACCGTTGCAGCGCCTGCATGCCGGCGGCAATGCTGTCTGCGGTCTCGATATGCGCGCCCGTTTGGACGAGCGGCGCCAGCGTTGCATTCCAGCGGTCGGCATCATCATCGAGCAGCAGGATGCGCATGCCGGCAACGGTGCCGGCGGCGTGCGGAATATCGAGCAGCAGACGGAAGTCGGCCCCGCGGCGGGGCGCGCAGTCGACGCTGATGCTGCCGCCCATCAGGCGCGCGAGGCGCACGCACAGCGCCAGTTCGACGGCATTCTTTCCATGCACCTTGAGCGCCGCCATGCCGGTGCGCAGCGGCTGGTTGAGCGCCGAGGTCAGCTGTTCCCCGGCCTGCGACGGGCCGCTGGCGTGAACGGCCATGCGCAGCTTGCCGATGCCGCCGTCGAGGTTCATCTCATGCCTGACCGTGATCTCGCCATGGTCGGCGATGCGGATGGCGGTATTGACGAGGATGCCGACGACCTGACGCAGGCGCGCCGGATCGCCGACCAGCAGGGCCGTCTGCGGATAGCTTACCGTCAGGCGCAGGCCTTTCTCGGCGGCGGACGTCTGCGTTTCGTCGCAGGCGGCATGCAGCACCGACAGGAGATCGAAGGGCGTGCGGGTCAGGCTGAACTGATTCGATTCCAGCAGCGATAGGTCGACGATGCGCTCGATCACTTCGAGCAGGGTGTCGACGCTGTTCTGGGCCACCCGCGCATACTCGTGCTGGGCGTCGGTGAGATCGGTCTCCAGCAGCAGTTCCAGCATGCCGACGATGCCGTTCATCGACGTGCGGATGTCATGGTTCATGTCGGCCAGCAGGCTCCCCATCGCCACGGTGGTGAGATCGCCGCCTGCGGCAGCGGAGTGGGGTGTCCTGTCATCGGTCTGCATAAGGTACTGGCCTTTCCTGCGGTTATTCCCTGAGTTTCCTGGTTCTGCCGGATTCATGCGTGTTGATGCCTTGCAAGTGTTGCATGAGGTGAATCCGCCAGGCGCTCTAATGTAATACGATTCGCGGTCCCTGTCCGTCCCACATATTGGGGAATTGGCTGTCGATTTCCCGCCTGTTCGGCGGCTGGCTTTCGTTCCGTAACGGGATAATGCATGGTATGAAATTCCGGCTGCCAACTTGACAGCAGTTTGGCTGCAGATTGCCGGAAAGGCCCATCGAGCGGGAGCAGATCAATGGATGACAAACAGGCATGGCGCAGCAGGCCCGGCTCCGCGGAAGCGGAACTGGATGATGCCGGCTCGGCGGGCGCCGATAAGGCAGGCGCGGACGGTGACGACGTCCATGACCGCAGCGCCGCCGTCGACCTGAAAGCCATCCGCGAAGCGATTGCCCGGGTCGAGGCGGAAGCCCGGGCCACGGTCGCTGCGGAGAACCGCGCCAATGCCGAAGCCCGTGCGCGCACCCTGGCGGAAGAGAAGGCGCGCCTCGATGCAGCCGCTGCTGCCGAGGCTTACCGCCATGCCCGCGCTGCCGAAGAAGCCGTCCAGGCCAGCCGCGCCCGTCTCGAAGCCGAACAGCAGGCGCGCGAAGCCGGCGAAGCGCGGGTTGCCGCCGTCAAGCGCGAGACCGAAGAATTGCGCGCCCGCGCCGAAACCGAAGCCGAAGCGGCCCGCGCCGCTGCCGAGCGCACCCGTGCCGAGCAGGCTGCCCGCCGGCGTGCGGAAGAACATGTCGCTTCCCAGACCGAGATCGCCGCCCGCATGGCATCGCTCGCGGAAGAGCTTGAGCAGGAAACCGAGCTCGCCCGCCAGCAGGCCGCGCAGCGCATCACCGCAACCGAAGCGGCGCGCCAGGAAACCGAGGCGCGCGCACGCGCCGATGCCCGCATCGCTGCGCTGGCACGCGAACAGGAAAACCGCGAAAAAAACGCGCGCAAGGCCGCCGAACAGCTGGCCAAGGCGCGCAGCGAAGCGCTCGACGCGGCCCGTCAGCGCGAACTGGCCGAGTCGATGGCGCTGCAGGCGGCGCTCAGCCGCGCTCCGGCCGAAGTGCAGGCCCGCGAGGAAGCCCAAGCGCGGGCACTGGTGGAACGGGAAAGCGAAGCCGCCGCCCAGGCCCGCATCGAATTCGAGCGCAAGGCAGCGGAAGCCGTGCGCATCCGCCTGCAGGCGGAACTGGAAATGCGCGATGCAGCCGCCCGCCGGGAACATGCCGAATCCGGTGTTGCCGCCGCAGCACAGGCAAGGCGCGATGCCGAAGCGCGCATTCTCGCCGCCACCGAATCGCGCATCCGCGCCGAGCGTGAACTGCAGCAGCAGGCGCTGAGCCGCGCCGAAGCGGAACACCGCGCCGACCTGCAGGCGCAACGCCGCGCCGAGGCCGAAGCGCGCGCCGCCGAAGAGGCAAGCGGGCGTGAGCGGGCCGAGCAGGCAATCGAAGACGCGGCCAGGTTGCGCGCCGACGAAGAGCAGCGCGCCCGCGCCTTGGCCGAGGAGCGGCTGGAACTGGAGCGCGGCGCGGCAAAACTGGCCGCCGACAAGGCAGCCGCAGAACAGCAGGCTTACGAGCGTGCGGCCGAGCACGCCGAACTGCAGCGCAAGGCTGCCGACATGGCGGCGCGCAGGGCCCATGAAGCCATGCAGCATGCGCAGGCCGAACGCAGGCGTGCCGACGCCGAGCAGCAGGCTGTGGCCGCACTGCAGGAAAGAATGCGCGCCGACCAAGATGCCGCTGCTGCCGCGCTTGCCCGTGCTGAAGCGGAGCAGGAGCACGCCGGCCTGCTGCGCATGCAGGAGCAGGCCGAACAGTCCAGGCGAGCCGCGAAAGAGGAAGAGATCGCCGCCGGCAAGCTCGCCCTCGCCAAGGCGGTCGAGAGCGCCGATGCTCAGCGCCGGGCCGCCGCGGCGGCCGTGCAGCGGGCGCGCGAGGCAGCCGAGCTTGCAAGGCTGGAACGCCAGCGTGCCATTGATGAGGAAGCGGCGCTGGCCGCACTGCGCGAGAAGCTGGAAGCCGAACGGAAAAAAGCGTCTGCCGCGCAGCAAAGACTGGCGGCGGAGCAGGCAGCGCTCGCGCAGGCCCGCCAGCTTGCCGAGGCCGAACTGCAGCATGCCGGCGAACTGAGGGCGCGCGAGGAACTCGACCGCGCCGCCCAGGCAGCGGCTGCTTCGGAGGCGAAGGCGCTGCTTCACGCCAATCAGCAGCTCAGGGCAGCGGCGGACAGCAAGCGCAAGGCAGCCCAGGCCGCGCTCGTCAAAGCGCGAGAAGCCGTGGAACTGGCCCGTGTGGAAATGGAAAGGGAAGCTGCAGAGCAGGCGGCGCTTGCCGCGATCGACCAAAAGCTCGCGGCGGAAAAGACATTGCGCGATGAAGGCGAGGCGCGCCTGCGCTCGGAGCGCGAACTGGCTGCTGTGCTGGCGGAACGCGAAGCCGCCGAGCGCACCGCCCGCCAGGCGATGCAGGCGCAGGCTGCGGCAGAAAAGGCCCGCCTGGAGAAAGCGCTGGAGCAGGCCGAAGCGCAGCGCCGGGCTGCCCAAACCGCGATTGCCCGCGCCCGGGAAACGGTCGAACTGGCGACTGCGGCGCGCCGGCGCGCCCAGGCCGAGGAACAGACGCTGGCCGCGCTGCAGAGCAAGCTCAAGCTGGAACAGGAACGTACTGCCGCAGAGCAGCAGGCGCAGGCTGGAATCGATGCCGCCATGGAGATCGAACGCCGGGCGCATGCCGAGGCGCAGGCTGCTGCATGCGTAGCCGCCGAGCAGTCAGGAATCGTCCGGGCCCGGGAAGAGGCGGCACGCAAGGACCGGCAGGCCGGCGAAGCGCGGCTCGCTGCGGAACGGCAGTTTCTGGAAGCCGCGGCTGAGCAGGCCCGCCTCAGTAAAGAGGCTGCCGATGCCGCGGAAGCCAGGGCGCGCGAGGCGACCGAGCTGGCGCGCGTCGAAAGCGCCCGCGCCAGGGCGGAACGGGAAGCCCTGGCCGCGATTCAGGAAAGGATGCAGGCGGAATCCGCCGCGTGCGAGCATGCCGAGCGGCGCGCAGCCGCCGAGCGTGCAGCGGCAGAGCTGGCGATGCAGCGCATGAAGGCCGACGCCGAAGCGCATGCGGCCGAGACCCGGCATGCGGCTGCCGAACAGCGCGCCCTCGATGCGGCCCGCAGCCGCAAGGCAAGCGCCGAGAACGGTGCCGCCGCGGCGGAAGAGCGCCGCCGCACCTGCGAACGGGAACGTGAGGCAGCGCAAGCGCTTGCCGATGCCTTGCTCGACCGCCTTGCCGCCGATGCCGGCAGTCTGGGCGACTGGAGGCGGCGTGCCGAAGCGGTGCTCGCGGAATCGCCGGTTCCCGCCCGACGAAGATCATTCGTGCGCCGTCCCGCCGCGGCATTGATGAGCGGCGTGGTCTTCGCCGCAGGCGTTGCGGCCGCCGGGTGGATGCTTGCCGACGCCGACCCCGCCGGGGCGCCTGCTACCGGCCAGCCCGTTCCGGCTTCCGCTGCAGCAGCCGGGAATCGCGGCGCCATGGTCATTCCCGCAGGCCAGCGCATGACGCATCAGATTCAGCCGGGCGCCACGGATCGCTGAAGGCCGGGCCGTTCGCGCCTCTATCATCTTCTCCCGCGTCTCTCTGAATGCGGGTGCAGCGCGCATGCCGCTGCACCCGCCGGCATGGCGTGCCGCCGGGTCTGAGGTTAGAATTGCTCCGGTTTGCCGCGGCCGCAATCCGGTTTCTGCATTGCGTTGCCTCTCTGGCAAAGCCTGTCTTTGTTGACAATCTGGCTGTTGTAGCGGCAATCGCATCGCAGCCGGATGCGCGAACTCTTGTTTCGCGTGCCCGGTTTTTGCTGCAAAATAACGCCCATCGATTCATGATCCTCTCGTCCCGTCGCATGTCCAAGTTCCGTTTGCGTCCTGCCATCAATACAAGCATCGTTCTGTCAGGACTGCTCGCTGCACTCTGTGCCGCGCCCGTGCTGGCGGATGACGCAGCCGATATCAACAAGCTCATGCGCGCCGGCCAGTATGGCGAGGCCTTGGGCAAGGTCGATGCCTCGCTCGCCCGTACGCCCCGCGATGCGCAATTGCGTTTTCTGAAAGGCGTGATCCTGGCCGAGCAGAACAAGTCCGCCGAAGCCATCGCCGTCTTCAGCAAGCTGACGGAAGATCATCCGACCCTGCCGGAACCGTACAACAACCTCGCCGTGCTGTATGCGGCATCCGGCCAGTATGACAAGGCGCGGGCCGCGCTCGATTCGGCGATCCGCACCAATCCAACCTACGCCACCGCCTACGAGAATCTCGGGGACGTGCATGCGAAGCTCGCCAGCCAGGCTTACGACAAGGCGCTGCAGCTCGATTCCGGCAATTCGGCGGCCAAGTCCAAGCTGACACTGATGCGCTCGCTGGTCAGCGTCAACGGCCTGGCCGGCAACGTCAAGCCGTCAGCCATTCCGCAGAAGCAGCCCGAGCCGATCGTGGCATCGGCACCCAAGCCCGCACCGGCGCCGGCCGCAACGCCGGCTCCGGCGCCCGCACCTGCGCCAGTTCCTGCGGCCAAGCCGGCGGAGCAGGTCGCCGCTGCCAAGCCTGTCCCCGCGAAGCCCGAGAAGCAGGACAAACAGGAGAAGCAGGAAGCTGCCAAGGAATCGAAACCGGCAGCCAAACCTGCGCCTGACAACAATGGCGAGCGCGACGACGTCATCGATGCCGTGCGCGATTGGGCAAAGGCCTGGAGCGCACAGGACGTGAAGGGATATCTGGCCGCTTACGGCAGTGATTTCCAGGTGCCGAACGGGCAGGCCCGCAAGGCATGGGAAGAAGAGCGCCGCAGCCGCATCGCCGGCAAGGGACGCATCAACGTAAAGATCGAATCGCCGCAGGTCAGCGTCAGTGGCAACACGGCCACCGTGAAATTCCGGCAGGTCTACCTGTCGGATCAGCTGACCGCCAATACCCGCAAGACCCTGGTGCTCACCAAGCAGGCCGGGAAATGGAAGATCAAGCAGGAAAGCACGGGCGGTTGATGTTCTGCTTTCGACCTCATCAGCCGCTCATCCGGCGCGGAATGCTCGTCGGCCTGTCCTTCGCGCTTGCGACCGGCTGGAGCCTGTCCGGCCCTGCAGCGGCCACCAGCCCTGCGGTGCGGGAGGCAATGCAGGCGCTGGCTTCCAAGCCGAACCCCGAAGTTCTTCTGATCGAAGTCTACAAGGAACTCGGCGCCAATCATCTGCGCACCGCCCTTGAGAAGGCCGACCGGCTGGTCGAAGCCTATCCGAACTTCCGCCTCGGCCATCTGATCCGCGGCGACCTGCTGCTGATGCACAGCAGGCCGGTGACCACACTGGGCGCCGTGGACGGCCCCGAGGACAAGCTCAAGAATCTTCGCGAAGAAGCGATGGTGCGTCTCAAGTCCCTGCGCGAACGCCCCGACCCGGATCTGATTCCGCGCCAGGTGCTTCAGCTGCGCGACGACCAGAAGCATGTGCTGCTGGTCGATGCCAAACGCTCCCGGCTCTATGTGTATGCCCACCAGGCAGGAAAGCTGAAGCTGGTCAGCGATTACTACATCAGCCAGGGCAAGTACGGCGTCAACAAGCTCAAGGAAGGCGACCAGAAAACCCCGATCGGCATCTATTACATCACCAGCCGGCTTTCCGGCGCCCGCCTGCCGGACTTCTACGGTTCGGGCGCGCTGCCCATCAACTATCCGAACGAGTGGGATAAGCTGAACGGCCGCAGCGGTTCCGGCATCTGGCTGCACGGTACGCCTTCCGACAGCTTCAGCCGCCCGCCGCTGTCGTCGGACGGCTGCGTCGTGCTGACCAATCCCGACCTGCACAGGCTGTCGAACTCGGTCGAGATCGGCAAGACGCCCGTCGTGATCAGCGAGACGATCGACTTCGTCAACAAGACCAAGTGGGACAATGACCGCGCCGCCGCCGCCCGCATTCTCGAAGGTTGGCGCCAGGACGTGGAAAGCATGGATTCCGCGCGCATTGCCCGCAATTATTCGCGCCAGTTCAAGTCCGACCGCGGGGAAGACGTCGATGTCTGGCTCGGCAAGCACCAGCAGTCGCTCGGCAATGTCAAGGCATTGAAGCTGGTCCTGCGCGACATGACGCATTTCTTCTATCCCGGCCGCGATGACATGATCGTCAGTACGTTCACCCAGGAAACAATGATAGGGAAGAGCAAGAGCACCCTGCGCAAGCGCCAGTACTGGACAAGGGAAGGCGCAAGCTGGAAAGTCCTGCATGAAGTGACTTTGTGATGCCGATAGGAAGGGTTCGTCCGCATCATGCGGAATCGTGTCTTTTTCCTGCGGCCATGTTGCCTGGCATCCATCTTCTCGCTGCCGGTTTCTGATCGGCTGACTCCTTTCTGGCCAAGTCCGCAGTTCCATCCGGTGCCATGCCTTGGCCGGATATGAGCCAACTCAAGCGCCCGAGCGATTGCGCATCGGAGACATGGCAAATCGCAACTCTCTCCTCTATGCTGTTGAACCACTGAAGTACCACGTTGTCTTTCCTGACATAAGTAACCGTTACATCAGGCGAGTTCAACATGCGGTGCCCATATTGCGGAGCGGAAAAAACCGCCCAGATCTGCGCGCGGTGCGACCGTTCGCATGCCGCCCGCACTGTGTCGATAAATACATCCAGTCCAGCGGCTGCCATGTCCCGGCCGAGCCCCATGCGCCCGCCTGACAGGAGAGCCGTTCCAGCAGCGTCACTGCCGGGAACGGCGGTCGCTGCATTGCTTCGGAGGACACGTTACTTGACCGGATTTTCTTCACCGATTCCCAAACCGGATGCTGCGGCGCCAGGCCGCAATGCGCCACATGCGGAAACTCCGCATGTGGGCGCGGCGCAGCCGTTGAAGGAAGGTAATCCGGTCCATACGGAAGAGCGCCCCAAGCGGGAAGCTTTCGATGCGTCCGCATACCGCGCCAACCCCCTGCCTCCGAATCCGGCTTATGAAGAATTCCAGCGCGAGTACGCGGCACGCTATGCCGCCTACAGCGAACCCATGGCCAGCCGGCGGCGCAGGGGTTTCCGTGCAATTCATATGGCGCTGATTTTCACGCTCGGTGCCGCGGCCGGCCTGGGAGGTGCTTGGTGGGCAGATTCCGCTGACCGGCACTCGGCTCAGTCCTCGCCGGTGCCTGGCATCGTTGCAGCCAAACCCGACTTGCCGCCGTACGAAGAATTGCTTCGCCGGAAAAATACGCAGGCGCCGCAAGAGGTGCAAGGAGCATCGGGCGCAACCGCCGCATCAGAACCGCAGGGCGTGCGCGGGATCCGTTCCAGCGAGTTGCCATATGACGGCAGGCCGCCCGAGGCGATGGAGGAATCGCTTGCCTCGGCAGCGCCGGCGTTGACTCCGGCACCGCTATCGTCGGCAGCAGTATCGTCAGGCGGCAGCGACACGGAAGAAAGCGTGGCACCGGCACCGACACCAGCCAGAGGCGCATCGAGTTCGGCTGCGGCGCCGGAGGCATCGCGCAAGCCCGCCGTATCGCCTGATGCGGCGTCGGCAAGCCGGGCCAAGCAGGCCGATGACAAGGCATCCGCTGCAGCCGCGTCTTCCAAGCGGACGACAGTGGCGAAGAATGCGAAGAGCCAGGAGATTGAGCGCATCCGGCGCCAGGCTGACGAGGAGTTGAAAAAGAAGAACGGCACGGCGCGGCGCGGCGACGATGAACGCAATACATCTCAAGCGGCGCAGAAGAAAGAAAGCGGCAACCCGCCGGCCAGCACGCTGGCTTCGGCTACCAACTACAAGGCCTTGCTCGCGCAATGCGAAGCGGCGTCGAACATCTTCCGGCGCGAACAATGCAAATGGAAGCTCTGTAACGGCATGTGGGGCAAGAACGGCTGCCCGTCCTACGCCAAGCCGAACAGTGTTTACAACTATTGATTGTTAGAACAAAGTATTCACTTCCATGCGTCCCGCGAAGACCGGGAAGCGGCAGTGTGCACTGCCACTATTGCTTCTTCATCTGCCTTCGGCATCCCGAAGCGCATCATCGTTAACCACGTCCTTGCCGAATTCTCCAAACCACTTTAAGCGGTCTGTTAAGACTTGTTGCGCCGTTTGTACATCGTATGTACATCGGTAAATACTAAGTAGCATTTCCTGCTGAAAAGTTCGAACATTGTTTAAATAAACATTTGCCGTCAGGGAAGTTTGTTGTACTATGTTCGTACATTCTGTTAAAGGAATTTCTATGAAGACTGCAATACGCAAGATGGGTAATTCACAGGGAATATTGATTCCCAAACCGTTCTTGTTGCAGACCGGTCTTGATATCGGCGAGGTGGACATCGACGTGGAAAACGACACGATCGTGATCCGCAAGCCGAAGAAAAAATCGCGTGAAGGCTGGGCCGAGGCCTGCCAGAAAATCGCGGCGAGCACGGCGGAACAGGCAATTGCATGGCCGCTGATCACGAATGACGCAGAAGCTGGATTTACATGGTAAAGCGCGCCGATGTATGGCTGGTTGACTTCGAAAAACCGGTCGGTAGTGTGACGCAGCAGCGCTGGCCCTGCGTCATCGTGTCCCCCGAAGAAATGGACGAATACCTGAGCACGCTGATCGTGGCGCCGATGAGCACGCACGACATGCCGGCGCCGTTCAGGATTCCCGTCATGTTCATGGGCAAGCAGGGGCTCATTATGCTTGACCAGATCCATACGCTGGAAAAAGCGCGGTTGATAAGGAAGCTTGGTGTGATCGGCGATGACACCATGGCTAAGACTCTCGAAGTATTACAAGAAGTTTTCGCTTATTAAGATAAGGACGACTCACATGGCCAACGACTACCTGTCCGAGATTCGCGATGTCAATCTCAGCTACCTGATGATTGCTCAGCAGATGATCCGCGACGATCGCGCCGAAGCCATTTTCCGGCTCGGCATCAGCGGCGAAATCGCCGACCTGATCGCGGGCATGAGCAATGCGCAGGTTCTGAAGATGGCGAGCTGCAATGTCATGCTTTCCCGCTTCCGCTTCAACGATACCGCCATCCTTTCCACGCTGCTGCGCGACAAGGCGGGTGCGGCGGCGGCTCCTGTGCATGCATCGATCATCATGGCTTCGCAGGCGCCGGAAGCTCTGGTCTGACGAGCGACTGGCGTGACCATCTGCAAGCGCCGCGGCCGAATGTCCTTATCGCCTCTTTCCGCCGAATGCGGAAAGAGGACGGTAACGCACACGCGTGCTTGTGCATGGTCTCTCCGGGATTCCGATTTCAACGCCGGCTGGCACGGAGGTTGAAATGCATGCCCTGGATGTCGTCGACAATCCTCTGCAATGGGAAACCGAACGTCAGAACCGGATTCTCCAGGAAGCCGCTGAACAGAGAAAGAAGCTCGCCCCCGGAGCCGCGGGACATGCTCCGCAGCGCAAGGACGGAGCAGCCGTCAGGAAGGAAGCGGCGGCGCCGAACGACGGCGCGCAGAAGAGCTTCATCGGCGACGTCGACCGTCTTCGCGACTACTGGATCGACAAGGTCCTGCGCATTCCGCGCATCCGTTCCGCACTGATCCCTCTTGATGATGAAAGCGAAGGCGAACTCTGGAGCAAGCCGCTTTCGCTGAGGAAAGCGGATATCGAACCCTTTGCCTCGTTCTTCCGCGGTTATTGCCGCTCCCGACTGTTCCTCGAGCCGGTGACCCTGCGTGGCGGGCAAATTGAAGGCAGCGAAGCGCTGCAGCTCGATTTCCCGGTGCGTGCGCTGTTTGAACTCAGGGGCTTCAACCCCGCGCTCATCTTCGATCCGCCGGTGCAGATCGATGCGCAGATCGAATTCCACGACCTTGAAGAGGACCTGCGCGATTGCCGTGATCATGCGCGGATGCGCCTCTTGATCGAGACGGCGGAAAACATGCACGACAAGCAGCTCGAGCAGGCTGTCGCCAAGGGGCGTGAGATGGGCGATGCGCTGCATGATGCCCTGATGGGCGAGGGGCATGTGAATCTCATCCGCGCATGGGAGCG
This sequence comes from Noviherbaspirillum malthae, assembly GCF_015352985.1. GTDB lineage: Bacteria > Pseudomonadota > Gammaproteobacteria > Burkholderiales > Burkholderiaceae_D > Noviherbaspirillum > Noviherbaspirillum malthae. The sequence continues at coordinate 647,999 of NZ_JACYXF010000001.1, forward strand.
CGTGCACCAGCGCAAGCCCAGCATTCAGGAACTGCACCTCATGCTGACGACCGGGCGCATCAATGTCGAGCAGCGGCAGGAGGCGACATCCCCCAGGCCGCGTCCGGCACCTGTGGCTGAAGCAAGACCCGTGGAAACGGCGCCGGTAAAGTCGATTCCGGTTCCGCGGCGGACCTTTGCGTCCCAGGCGCCTGCCATTCCCGTTGAAGTTGATGTGCTGGAGCAGGAAGCGGGCGCCCTCGCTTCTGGAAGCAAGGCTTCGTCAAAAGACGGCAAGGCATCCTCATCGTCCCGTACCCGCCAGATCCTTCTCTATCTTCTTCATGCAGCGGTCGGCACGGCCGCGCTGGCTGCCTATACCTGGTATTTCTAGGTCGGTGAACTGAACAGGTTTGATGCGGTAATCAGTGCGTTCCCGCCCTTTCAAGGGCGGCCGGCGAGGTGGAGGAGCAGGGTGGGGATGGGTTTAGCGACCCGCGTCAAACCCATCCCCACCCCAACCCTCCCCTTGAAGGGGAGGGGGCAAGGGTTTCGTGGTGCATGAGGCGCCTACGGACTCGGAATGCCTCGAAATACGGGGAACAAAACAGAAAAGGGTCTAAGCTTTCACTTAGACCCTTCTAATTCTGGTAGGCCGTGCGGGACTCGAACCTGCGACCAACGGATTAAAAGTCCGCTGCTCTACCAACTGAGCTAACGACCCAACGAGGCCCGCATTATAGCAACAATCTCCGGATTTGGAAGGCCAAGAGGGAAAAAGTTTTCGCGTGGTAAGAATTTTCGCTGTGGGGACATGTGCCGCTGCCGTGTGCGTCGGTTTGGGCAATGAACTCGCGGCAGCGATTCTGCGCATTCGCTCGCAGCATGAAAACGCCTTGGAGCCTGTTCAAGACAGTAGCGAGCGGCTTGAGTTCGGTACGAGGAGCGCTCGCATACGCGAGGAACGCAGGGCACCGCAGTAAATCTTCAAACAGGCTCTTCGGCGCCGGTTCCAATTTTGTTGTTACATGGCACTGATCAGCTTGATGCCGATGTCACCTTCAGCACCTCGTCGGCAGTGGTGAGGCCTTCGGCGATCTTCAGCGCGCCGGCGATGCGCAGCGGCTTCATGCCGTCGCTGATGCTCTGACGGCGCAGCGCATGGATGTCGGTTGCTTCCTTGATCAGCTTGGAGAAGGGCTGGGTGATGGTGAGAAGCTCGTACAGGCCGGTGCGGCCGCGATAACCGGTCTGGCGGCATTCCGGGCAGCCGACCGGGCGGTAGACCGTCTTGGGCCTGGGCAGCGTCCAGCCTTCGGACAGTCCGTTCCAGACGTCGTCGTTCAATTCACCATCCGGCTTCTTGCAGTCCGGGCACAGCGTGCGCACCAGCCGCTGGGCCATGATGCCGATCAGGGTCGCTTCCAGCAGATAGTAGGGCACGCCGAGTTCGAGCAGACGCATTACCGCCGAGGGCGCATCGTTGGTATGCAGGGTCGACAGCACGAGGTGGCCGGTCAGCGCCGCCTGGATCGCCATCTCGGCCGTTTCCAGGTCGCGGATTTCGCCGACCATGATGATGTCAGGGTCCTGCCGCATCAAGGCGCGCACGCCGTCGGCAAAGGACAGGTCGATGCCGTGCTGGACCTGCATCTGGTTGAAGCTGCCTTCCACCATCTCGATCGGGTCCTCGACGGTGCAGACGTTCACTTCGGAGGTGGCCAGCGCCTTCAGCGTGGTGTACAGCGTGGTGGTTTTGCCGGAGCCGGTAGGGCCAGTGACGAGGATGATGCCATGCGGCCGGGCTGTCAGCGCATCCCAGCGCTTTGCGTCATCCGGAGGAAAGCCAAGTTCGGGCAGCGTCTTGACCACGACCTCGGGATCGAAGATACGCATCACCAGCTTTTCGCCGAAGGCGGTGGGCAGCGTGGACAGGCGCAGCTCGATCTCCTGTCCGCCGGCGGTGCGCGTCTTGATACGGCCATCCTGCGGACGGCGCTTTTCAATCACATCCATGCGGCCGAGCAGCTTGACGCGCGCGGTCATCGCAATCATCACCGCGATCGGCACCTGGTAGACCTGGTGCAGCACGCCGTCGATGCGGAATCGGATCGCGCCGAGGTCGCGCTTGGGTTCGAGATGGATGTCGGAGGCGCGCTGCTCGAAGGCGTACTGCCACAGCCAGTCGACGATGTTGACGATGTGCTGGTCATTCGCATCGAGCGTCTTGTTGCTCTTGCCGAGTTCGACCAGCTGTTCGAAATTGCTGCGCAGGGACACATCCTGGTTGCCGAACTTGTTGGCGCCCTTGATGGACTTGGCCAGCGTGAAGAACTGCGCGGTGTACTGCGCGATGTCGAGCGGATTGGCGACCACCAGCCGCACGCTGCGCCGGGTGATCTTCGCAATCTCGGCTTCCCATTCGACCGCCAGCGGCTCGGCGGTGGCGATCACCACGTCGGTGGGCGTGAGTTCCACCGGCAGGATGTTGAAGCGGCTTGCATAGGTGGCCGACATCACATCGGCCACCTTGGTGAAGTCGATCTTCAGTGGGTCGATGCGGAAGAACGGCAGCTTCACCTTGCCGGCCATCCATTCGCTCAGCCAGTCGAGCGTCAGCAGCCGGTGGGGCGGCGCGGCCGACTGCAGCTTGCACTGCGCCACCGCGGTCAGCGGATGCATGGCGACGGTGGCGTTGCGCAGCAGCGCCTGCGCCTGGTTGAAGAGCGCTTTCGCATCCGCCTTGGCCACGATGCCGTCGGCAAGCAGCCAGCTGAAAATCTGCTGCAGGTCGATGGCGCGGGCCGCGGGCTTTGCCGCCGGGGCGCCGGCCTGATCGAGTCTTGCGTTCATGGCTTTTCCAGTTTTTCCAGGCGCAGCTTGTGCCAGGCCTGCATGCCGTTGACCCAGGACTTGGTCGGCAGCCTGGTGGCGGCGGTGATTTGCGCGGCGCGCTCGTGCAGGACCTTGAAGTCGAGTTCCGGCTTGGTCTTGAAGGCGACCACCACCACGTTGCCCTCATGGACGGGCGCCAGGCACAGCGTATCCGCGAATGCGTAGCGCATCGCCTTGTAATTCTTGTTGTAGCTGGGATGGTCGCCGAACAGGTTGACCGTCATGATGCCGTGCGGCTTGAGGCAGGCGGCGCAGGCTTCGTAGAATTCCGGCGTATCCAGCACCGGTCCTTTGACGGTGGCATCGTAGAGATCGACCTGAAGCGCATCAAGCGTGCCGTGGTTGGCCGGATCGGTGACGAATTCCATTGCATCCATTTCGCGTATCGACAGCCGCTCGTCTTCCTGCGGCAGCTTGAACATGGAATGGCAGACCGTGATGACGCCGGGATTGAGTTCGACCGCCGTCACCCGCGCTTCCGGAAACTGCCGGTAGCAGAACTTGGTGAGCGCGCCGGTGCCGAGGCCGAGCTGGGCGATATGGGCGGGCTGCTCGATGAACAGCATCCACGACATCATCTGCTGCGCATATTCCAGCTCGATCCAGTCGGGCTTGCGCTTGCGCATCGCGCCCTGTACCCACTCGGTGCCGAAATGAAGGAAGACCACGCCGTTCTGTTCGGACAGGGTGATGGGTGCGAACTTGGGTTTGCGCGGGGCCTTGGCCTTGGCGGCAGTTTCCGGTTTCCCGGACTTGCCGGGGCCGGCCTTGCGGTTGGCTTGCGCTTCCATGGAATTGCGTTTGATGAGCATGGCGATCAGGTAATCTGCCGTGCGCCGGGAAGGCGGACGGTAAAAAATGTTTCTGTCATTCTACAGAATGATGTTCTTCCATTGCGCCAGTTTTTCCTCGAAGGAAAGCTGGGCGTTGGCGGGCGAGGACGAAGGCAGCACCAGTGTTTCAAATCCGGCCTCGGCGAAGTAGGGTGCGTACTTGCCGGACGTCTTGCCATTGAAGCAAACCCGGTGCAGCTCCGGCGCCTCATGCCTGAGCATGGCGAAGTCGTTGGCCTGGGCCTGCCGGATGTCGGCATCGAGGCTGCCTTCGCGCTCGCACAGGGCGATGACGTCCCACAGGCCGATGCGATGGCCCAGCAGCCGGGCCAGCCGCTGCTCGTAGGGCAGGCCGGCAATCGGATCATCCAGCACGGCTGAAAGCAGGCGCCAGAACTGGTTGCGCGCGTGGGCATAATATTGCTGCGCCGCAAGCGAGGCGGCGCCGGGGAAGCTGCCGAGGATCACGATGCGCGTGGACTGGTCGAGTACTGGCGGAAAGCCGGCCAGCAGGGCGCCCTGCGTCATCGGAATCGGGGTCGGAGTGAAGGGCATGCCTGCATTGTAGCCGCTGCGGCACGACCGCCGCCGGGACGCTGGTTTAATATGTCGTTATCGGAAAGACCACTACCGGGAGAAAACATGTCCAGAAAGGTCATCCTCATCACCGGCGGCAGCCGCGGGATCGGCGCCGCGACCGCCCAGCTGGCCGCTACCCAGGGGTATGCGGTCTGCATCAGCTATCTCAACAATCGCGCTGCAGCGGACGAAGTCGTGCAGGCCATCCTCAATGCGGGCGGCGAGGCGATCGCGGTGCAGGCGGACGTCTCCTCCCAGGAAGACGTCATCCGGCTGTTCGGCGCGGTCGACCAGTCGCTCGGCGACATCGGCGCGCTGGTCAACAATGCCGGCATCCTCGAACACCAGATGCGCCTGGAAGACATGGATGCCGGGCGGCTGGCCCGGGTCTTCGCCACCAACGTGACAGGCAGCTTCCTCTGCGCGCGCGAGGCAGTCCGCCGCATGTCGACCGCGCGCGGCGGCAATGGCGGCGCCATCGTCAACATATCGTCGATTGCCGCCAAGCTGGGCGCGCCGAACGAATATGTCGATTACGCCGCATCGAAGGCCGCGATCGACGCAATGACCATCGGCCTGGCCAAGGAAGTGGCGAACGAAGGCATTCGCGTCAATGCCGTGCGGCCCGGCGTCATCTATACGGAAATCCATGCAAGCGGCGGCGAGCCAGGGCGGGTCGACCGCGTGAAGGAAGCCGTGCCGATGAAGCGCGGCGGCGATGCGCTCGAAGTGGCCAATGCCATCCTTTGGCTGCTGTCCGATCAGGCTTCCTACACCACGGGTTCGTTCATCGATGTCGCCGGCGGCCGTTAGCAGCGGTAATGGCGGTAATGGGGCCGACCGTGCCTGCATGTTCCTCTGGCATGGCAGGGCGCTGATCGTCGGGCCGGGCATCGATTCCTCGCCGCATGCGCATTTCGCGGTGCAGCTGACCCTCGGTCTGGACGGGCCCTTCCGCGCCCGCCTGGGAGAAGATCAGCCCTGGCTGGAAACCAGCGCCGCGGTCTTTGCACCCAACCAGGCGCACCAGCTCGACTGCGGCGGTGCGACGCTGGCGCACCTGTTCGTCGAGATGCCGCTGCGCCAGCGGGCGATCGGCACCGTCATGCCTGCGCAGTATCATGCCTTGCCGCATTTTGCGTCGATTCGCAGCGCGCTCGATGCCGCGCGCAGGGGCGGACTCGGCGTGGAAAACGCGGCGCAGGCGGCCGAGCAGTGGATCGCCTGCGCGGTGCCGCAGGCGTTTTCGCCGGCCGCTTGCGATGCCCGCATCGCGGCCGTGCTGGAGTGGATTGCCGCGCATCCCGGCAGCGAGCCGAGCGGTGCCGAGCTGGCCGAGCGGGTGCATCTGTCGGAGAGCCGCTTCACGCATCTGTTCCGCCAGCAGACCGGCATGTCGCTGTCGCGCTACCTGCTGTGGACGCGCCTTCTTGCCGGGGTGGCGGCCGTGGCCCGGGGCGACAGCGTGACCGCCGCTGCCCATGAAGCCGGCTTTGCCGACCTGGCGCACATGAGCCGCAGCTTCCGCAATACCTTCGGCGTCATGCCGTCGGAACTGCAAAAGATGACGATTGCGTTCAAGCAGATTGCGCAGTGAAGTCCTAAGATGATGATGAGCGGGCAAAGAGAACCGCCTTACATTAGAACTAGGAGACTGTCATGGAAACTGTTGCGCAACGTCAGGTCGATGCCCTGCTGGACAAATACGGCGAGAGCCACCGCCATCCCGTCAATGAAGTGATTCACTGCATCTGCATCCCGGCCATCATCTTTTCCTTTCTCGGCCTGCTGTGGGCCCTGCATCCGCTGGCAGCGCTGGCCGTCTCGGCCGTTTCCCTTGTTTATTACCTGCGTCTGTCGGTGTCCTTCGCGCTCGGCATGCTGCTGATGTCGGGCGTCATGCTGTGGATACTCTCGCTGCTGCCGCAGTCGCAGGTGCTGGCCGTTTCGCTGGCGGTATTCGTCGTGTCCTGGATCGGCCAGTTCATCGGCCACAAGATCGAGGGCAAGAAGCCGTCATTCTTCGACGACCTGCGCTTCCTGCTGATCGGCCCGCTGTTCGTGCTGGCCATCCTGTACCGCCGCATGCGCATTGCTTACTGACTGCTGCATTCTCCCGAACAAGATGAAGATCGCAATCTTCGGCGCCGGCTCGATCGGCGTCTACGTCGGCGTTTCCCTGCTGGCGGCCGGCGCGGATGCCGTTCTGATAGGGCGCTCGCGCATGCGCGAGCGCATTGCTCGCGGCGGCGTGCGGCTGACCGGTCTGCGCGGCACGGATCTGCATGTCGAGGCCGGGCGCATTACCTTCGAAGAGAATGCACAGGCACTGGGTGATGCCGACCTGATCCTGGTCACGGTCAAGAGCGCCGATACGGCCGACGCGGCCGAAAGCATTCGGCTCCATGCTCATCCCGATGCACTCGTGATCAGCCTGCAGAACGGCATCGGCAATGCCGATGTCCTGCGTGCCGCGCTGCCGGGACAGCGCGTGCTGGCCGGCATGGTGCCTTTCAATGTCGTGCAGATGGACAGCAGCCGCTTTCACCGCGGCACCGAAGGCGAACTGATGGTGGAGGCGTCGCCGAGGCTGGCGCCCTGGCTGGAGCTTTTCCGAAAGGCTGGCCTGCCGCTGCTTGAACGCGAGGATTTCACCGCCGTGCAGTGGGGCAAGCTGCTGCTGAACCTGAACAATCCCGTCAATGCGCTGTCCGGCCTGCCGCTGAAGGCGGAATTGTCACAGCATGATTACCGGCGCTGCCTGGCGCTGCTGATCGGCGAGGCGCTGTCGGTGCTGAAGGCGGCCGGCATCAGGCCGGCCAAAATAGCGAAGGTGGCGCCCGGCATGCTGCCCGTGCTGCTGCGGCTGCCGGATTTCCTCTTCACCCGGGTTGCCGGCGCCATGCTTAACATCGATCCGCAAGCGCGTTCATCGACGTGGGAAGACTTGCAGGCCGGACGGCGCACCGAGGTGGATTACCTGAACGGCGCGGTGGTGAATCTGGCGCAGGCTCACGGACGGCAGGCGCCGGCGAATGCGCGCATTGCCGCGCTGGTCCGCGAAGCGGAGCAGGGCAGCGGGCGGCAGTTCAGCGGCAGGGAGTTGCTGGCGGCGTTGCGAACCATGCCTGATGCCGCAGGAAATGTCGTCCATGCCGCCGAGCGGTGACAGCGCCGGCGCTCATGCCGGCTTCATCGCCGCCCATGCGGCATCCGCAAATATCTCCCGATAGGCCTTGATGTCGGTTTTCGCCCGGCCCGACAGCCACAGCCGCGCGTAGTCGTGCGCCGGGCCGGTCATCAGCGAGCCGTAGAGCTCCACCGGCAGTTTCCTGATCCGGCCGGCCTCGATATGCGGCTGAAACCATTGCAGTACCGATTGAAGATGCGCACGCGTCTGCTCGCGCAGTTCCTCGGCCATGCCGCCTCTGGCCAGCGCGCTGCGCCCGTAGAGCACGAAGCGCGCCTTGTCGGGGTTGGCGGCGACCCAGTCGACATAGGCATGGGTGATTGCGCGCACCCCCTGTTCGGCCGTGCCGGCTGCGTCCAGCAACTCCTGCTGATAGGCATGATGCTCCGTCAGCGCCGCCACATAAAGCGCCGCGGCGATGCTCTCCTTGTTGCCGAAGTGATGGTACATGCTGCCGATGCTGGCGCCCGAGCGCTCGCGGATCATGTCGATGGTGGTGGCCTCGATGCCGTGTTCGGTGAAACAGGCGAGGGCGGCATCAAGGATTTCCTGCTTTCTGCTTTTCTTTTCGACGGACATTTCCAGCTCTGCATGACGTGGTGAATTCCGGATTGACTAGAATATTATTCTAGAATACGATTCTAGAGCGGTATTCTGCCAATGCGACGAACTGGAACCATACCGCGACTGCGCGGCAGCGGCAATTTCTGCCGTCATCCCATTCATGAAGGAGCAGAAATGAACAACACCCTGGCCCTGTATCAGCAGATGGGCAAAGAGGCTTTCGGCAAGGCGGTAACGCAGTTCGCCCCTTACTTCTCGACCATCGCGCCGAGCTTCACCGACCTGCGTCCCGGCTTTGCCGAAGTGCGCTTCGCCAATCGGCGCGAAGTGCACAACCATATCGGCACGGTCCATGCGATCGCCTTGTGCAACGCCGCCGAACTGGCCGCCGGCACCATGACGACGGTGTCGCTTGCGGAGGGGCGGGAATGGATACCGGTCGGCATGAACGTGCAGTACCTGGCCAAGGCGAAAACCGACATGCGTGTCGTGGCCGACGGTGCCGGGGTCGACTGGAACCATACCGGCAATGTCGAGGTGCCGGTGGATGCCTTCGATACCGAAGGCAAGCGGGTCCTCACCGCGACCATCACGATGAATTTAAGATAAGCGACCACGACTGGAAGACATCATGAATCTGCTGTTTCGCATGCTGTACGTGCTGCTGTCCACGCTGTTCCGGCCGCGCATCGGGACCGATGAATTTGGAAGCCGGCTTCGCCTGCGCACCTTGCCGAACGATCTCGACATCAACCTGCACATGAACAATGGCCGCTACCTGACCATCTGCGACTTGAACCGCGTGGACCTGTTCATCCGCTCCGGACTGGCGAAGCAGATGCTCAAGCGCAAATGGATGCCGATGATCGCCGACCACACCATGACCTACAAGAAGCCGTTGAAGCTGTTCGAGCCCTTCGAGGTCGAACTGGCCGTGACGCACTGGGATGCGAAGTACTTCTACATGACGCATACCTTCACCGCGGGAGGCAGGGTAGCGGCGGTGGGAACGTCGAAAGGCGTGATCCGCTCGCGCGAGGGCGTGGTGGATCCGGGGCTGGTGATGGAAGCGGTGGGACTGGCGGGCCGGATGCCGGGTACGGCGGCCTGAAGGGCCGAAGTTCGAAAGCACCATGCCAAAGTAAAAATCAAGCTGCACAAAGAAAAAGGAGCGGGCCATCGGCGCCGCTCCTTTTTTCATCAGGCATTTGGCAGCATGCGCTGCCGTGATTTACTTGCCCGCCATGCCGAGCAGCATGTCGTTGAGCCGCTTGACGAAGCCTGCCGGATCGGCCAGGTTGCCGCCTTCGGCCAGCGTTGCCTGGTCGAACAGGATATGCGACCAATCGTCGAACTTGGCTTCCTCATACTTCAGGCGCTGCACCAGCGCATGGTCGGGATTGATTTCCAGGATGGGTTTGGATTCCGGCGCATTCTGGCCGGCGGCCTTCAGCATGCGCAGCAGGTTGCCGGACAGTTCATGCTCGTCCGCCACCAGGCAGGCCGGTGAATCGGTCAGGCGGAAGGTCACTCGCACATCCTTGGCCTTGTCCGCCAGCGCGGTCTTCATCTTCTCGACCAGTTCCTTGTACTGGGACTCGGTTTCCTCATGCTGCTTCTTCTCGGCTTCGTCTTCCAGCTTGCCGAGATCGAGGTCGCCCTTGGCCACAGAGGCGAGTTCCTTGCCCTCGACTTCATGCAGGAAGGACAGCATCCATTCATCGACTCGGTCGGTCAGCAGCAGGACTTCGACGCCCTTCTTGCGGAAGATCTCCAGGTGCGGGCTGTTCTTCGCGGCCGCATAGTTGTCGGCGGTGACGTAGTAGATCTTGTCCTGGCCTTCCTTCATGCGGCCGATATAGTCGCCAAAGGACACGGTCTGCGCGTCGCTGTCGTTGTGGGTCGAGGCAAAGCGCAGCAGCTTGGCGATGCGCTCCTTGTTGCCCTGATCCTCGCCGATGCCTTCCTTGAGCACCTGGCCGAACTCGGTCCAGAAGGTCGCGTACTTGTCCTTCTGTTCCTGCTCGTCGCCGTTGGCCAGTTCTTCCAGCAGGCCGAGCACGCGCTTGGTCGAACCTTCGCGGATGACCTTGACGTCGCGCGACTCCTGCAGGATTTCGCGGGACACGTTGAGCGGCAGGTCGGCCGAGTCGATCACGCCCTTGACGAAGCGCAGGTAGACCGGCATCAGCTGTTCGGCATCATCCATGATGAAGACGCGCTTCACATACAGCTTGATGCCGCCGCGCTTGTTGCGGTCCCACAGGTCGAAGGGTGCGCGCGCCGGGATGTAGAGCAGCTGGGTGTATTCGCTGCGGCCTTCCACGCGGTTGTGGGTGTAGGCGAGCGGCGCCTCGAAGTCATGCGAGACGTGCTTGTAGAACTCTTCGTACTGTTCCTTGCTGACGTCGGACTTGCTGCGCGTCCAAAGCGCGCTGGCCTGGTTGACGGTCTCGAACTCGTCCCTGACCACGGTCTCCTTTTTCTCCTCATCCCACTCCTCCTTCTGCATCAGGATGGGCAGCGAGATGTGGTCGGAGTACTTGCGGATAACGGACTTGATCTTCCAGATGGAGAGGAATTCATCCTCGCCTTCGCGCAGGTGCAGGGTGATGTCGGTGCCGCGGCCCGGCTTGTCGATCTGCTCGACGCTGAAGTCGCCTTCGCCGGTCGACTCCCAGCGCACGCCCTGGTCGGCCGGCAGGCCGGCGCGGCGGCTGTCGACGGTAATTTTGTCGGCGACGATGAAGGCGGAATAGAAGCCCACGCCGAACTGGCCGATCAGCGCCGCATCCTTCTGCTGGTCGCCGGAGAGACGGGAAAAGAATTCCTTGGTGCCCGACTTGGCGATGGTGCCGAGATGCTCGATGGCCTCGTCGCGGCTCATGCCGATGCCGTTGTCGGAGATGGTGATGGTGCGCGCCGCCTTGTCGAAGGTGACCTTGATCTTCAGTTCGGGATCGTCTTCGAACAGTGCATTGTTGTTGATTGCTTCAAAGCGCAGCTTGTCGGAGGCGTCGGAAGCGTTGGAGATCAGTTCGCGCAGGAAGATTTCCTTGTTGGAGTACAAGGAGTGAATCATCAATTGCAGCAGTTGCTTGACTTCTGCCTGAAAACCCAGGGTTTGCTTTTCGGCTACGGCCATTTTCACCTCGAGAATCTATGTGATGGAGTGGAATAGGCAGCCGGCTCGGATGCCGGTCTGACAATTCCTGCGAGGTGGGGGCTGCCGTGGGGATTTCAAGAGGGAATTTTGGAGATCGTTCGTTGCAGATGATGGCTGTCTTCTCCCCACACGGAGTGAAAGAGAGCTTCGCAAACCATGGTGTGCGCTGCCGTAGCCGGCTCGTCCTGCAATGCAAGCCGCGTCGTGGGTTGCGGAGTAAGGGCTGTTGCGAGGGCGCCTGGCTTGGCAATCCCCCTCACCCCAACCCCTCTCCCGCCTGCGGGAGAGGGGCTATGGAAGCCGAAACGCCTGCTCTAGTCTTAAAAGCGGAGATCGCTCCCTTCTCCCGCAGGCGGGAGAAGGGTTGGGGATGAGGGGGATTGCCAAGACCTCCGGCTGTCGTATGAACCGTCCTTACCCCCTGGCCCCTCTCCGCCTGCGGGAGAGGGGGAGGAAGGTTTCCGCGGCAAACAACGTCGTTAGCTTGGTAGCCAGCCAGAAAAACCTTCTAACCCCTCCCCAACTCCCGCTCCAGAAACCGCAGTACCTCCACATCCCCCATCGACGCCACATTCACCCGCATCCTCGTCGAAGGCAGCTGGCTAGGCGAAAACAAGCTCCCCGGCGCCAGCAGTATGCCTTCGGACATCGCTTTCTCAGTCAGGACATTGGTGTCGCGGCCCGCATCCGCCCACAGGAACATGCCGGCCGGCGTGCTGATGTCGATGGTCAGCCCGACCCGCTCCAGCTGCTTGATCATCTTGTCGCGCGTGCCGTCGAGCTTGCCGCGCAGGCGGTCGACATGCTTGCGGTAATGGCCTTCGGACAAAATCTTGTAGACGATGCGTTCGCCGAGGTCGGAGGTGGTGAGAGTCGAGAGCATCTTGCGGTCCGACAGCCGCTTGGCCATGTCTTCGGTGGTGGCGATGAAACCGACCCGCAGGTTGGCGGCCAGGGTCTTGGAAAAGCCGCCGAGGTAGATCACGCGGTTGAGCTGGTCGAGCGAGGCGATGCGGGTTGCCGGCTGGACCGAGCTGCCGGGATGCAGGTCGCAGTAGATATCGTCCTCGACGATGGTGAAATCGTGCTGCTCGGCGATCTTCAGGATCTGGAAAGCCTTGGCGGCCGACAGCGAGGTCGAGGTTGGATTGTGCAGCACGGAATTGATCACGTAGAACTTCGGCTTGTGCAGCGCTGCGAGTTCGCTCAGCCTGGCGATGTCCGGTCCGTCGGGCAGGCGGGGGATGCCGATCACGTTGGCGCCGAGCGTGGCGAAGGAGCCGAACATCAGGAACCAGGCCGGGTCGTCGACGAAGATCGTGTCGCCCGGACGGGTGAAATGCCGGGCCACGATATCCAGCCCCTGGGTGATGCCGGAAGTGGTCACGATCTGTTCCGGCGTGGCGGCGATTTCCAGTTCGGCCAGCTTGAGCTGCAGCTGCTGGCGCAGCGGCAGGAAGCCTTGCGGATTGCCGTACTGCAGAAGCTGGCTCTGGTTCTGCCGGCTGATCGCCCGCAAGCCGTTGGCGATCAGTTCGCCGTCCAGCCAGTCGTTCGGCAGCAGGCCGGAACCCGGCGTGCGGTGCGCCGGATACTGGCGGAACATGTTGCGCACCAGCCAGACCACGTCGAGCCGCTGCGGCGGGACTTCCTCGGAGCGGACATTGCCGGCGGCCGTCATCATCGGCGCGCGCTCGCGCACATAGAAGCCGGAGCCGCGCCGCGATTCCAGGAAGCCCTGCGCCACCAGCCTGTCATAGGCTTCCACCACCGTAAAGCGCGACACGCGGTGGGTTTCCGCGAACTGCCGGATCGACGGCATGCGCGCGCCGCTGCGCAGCAGTTTGTCGTCGATGCGCGCCTGTATCGAACGGACGATCTGGTCGACCAGCGATTCGCCGGCCTCCCTGGAGAGAACCGGGGCGGCGGCAAGACTGAGGGCGGCTGCCTTCGCATAGCGTGCTGTATTGGTCATTTTGCCGTGACAGTGGTCAGAATTATTTAAAAAAGTGTACTGGTACTGTATTGGTTTTGTCGATTAGCATAGTCCAACATTCAAACCGAATCAACTTGAAAGGCCGCCATGATGTCTTCCCTTCCCGCGCTCGAACAGCTTGAAGCCGCAGCCGGCACCGTTTATCGCGCCATGCCGGCCACGCCCCAGTACAGCTGGCCGCTGCTCAACGAGGCGCTGGGAACCGAAGTCTGGGTCAAGCACGAGAACCATACGCCGACCGGCGCCTTCAAGGTACGCGGCGGCCTGGTCTACATGGAGGCGCTGGCCCGGCGCGCGCCCGGCATCGCCGGCGTGATATCGGCAACGCGCGGCAACCATGGCCAGTCGGTCGGATTTGCCGCACGCAGGCAGGGCATGCAGGCGACCATCGTGGTCCCGCACGGCAATAGCCGGGAAAAGAATGCGGCGATGCGCGCCCTTGGCGTCAACCTCGTCGAACACGGCGGCGAATTCCAGGAAAGCCGCGAACATGCGATCCGGCTCGCCGAGGAGCGCCGCCTGCACATGATTCCCTCCTGCCATCCCGACCTGGTGAGCGGCGTGGCCACCTACTGGATGGAACTGTTCACCGCCCAACCTGACCTGGACATCGTGTTCGTGCCGATCGGGCAGGGTTCGGGCATCTGCGGCGCGATCGCCGCCCGCCGCGCGCTGGGCCGGCCGCTGCGCATCGTCGGCGTGGTGTCTGCCCATGCGCTGGCCTACAAGCTGTCGTTCGAACAGAAGCGCAAGCTCGAATCGCCCGTCACCACCGTGACCGCCGACGGCATGGCCTGCCGCGTGCCCGACGACTGGTCGCTGGAAATCATCATGAAATACGCGGACGACGTCGTTGCCGTCAGCGACGAGGAAGTCGAAGCGGCCATGCGCCTCTATTACGTCGCCACGCATAACGTTGCCGAGGGCGCGGGTGCTGCGGGACTCGCCGCGGCGATGCAGCAGAAGGACCGGCTGGCGGGACTCAAGGTCGGCGTGCCGCTCGGCGGCGGCAATGTCGACCACGACCAGTTCGCGCGCATCCTGACGGCGCATTCCGGCAATCAGCCGCTCTGTTAAAGAGTAAAGGACCCATCATGGAATCGCTGCTGCCACTGGCCTTGTTCGCATTCGTTTCATCCATCACGCCCGGCCCCAACAACATCATGCTGACCTCGTCCGGCATCCTGTTCGGTTTCCTGCGCTCGATCCCGCACATGCTCGGCATCACGGTCGGCTTCGGCGCCATGCTGGCGCTGTGCGCGGCCGGCATCGGCAGCCTCGTTCTCGCCGTGCCGGCGATTCATGTCGTGCTGAAGGTGATCGGCTCGGCCTACCTCGTCTATCTTGCCTGGAAATTGCGCAGCATGGCGTTTCGACAGGAGGAGCAGTCCCATGCGCGGCCGATGTCCTTCCTCGGCGCCGCGCTGTTCCAGTTCGCCAACCCCAAGGCCTGGGTGATGGCGGTCACGGGCGCCTCGGCCTTCCTGCCGCTGCTGCAGCCGGCCTGGCTTGCGGTTGCCGTATTCTGCATCGTTTTCTGCGCGGTCAACCTGCCGTGCATCGGCCTGTGGGCCGGCACCGGCGCCGTGCTGCGGCGCTACCTGTCGCAGCCGCGCTGGCAGCGCCTGTTCTGCGGCATCATGGTGCTGCTGACCTTGTATTCGGCCGTCGCAATCTGGCTTTAGGGAGAACACATGAACACGAACATGAACGCAAGCATGACCCAGGAAAGCCGCGGCATGTGGCTCGGGCTGGTCGGCGTGGGCATCTTCAGCCTGACGCTGCCTTTCACCCGCATGGCGGTGGCCGAACTCGATCCGGTGCTGGTGGCGCTCGGCCGCGCGGTGGTCGCCGCCATCGGCTCTGCGGCGCTGCTCTGGTGGATGGGGGCGCCGCGTCCGACACCGAGGCAGTGGCGCGCGCTGGCCGTGACCGCCCTCGGCGTAGTCGTCGGCTTCCCGGTATTTTCCTCGATCGCCATGCGCTACGTTCCCGCATCGCATGGCGCCGTGGTGATCGGCATCCTGCCGCTGGCCACCGCGCTGTTCGGCGCGCTGCGTTTCGGCGAACGTCCTTCCACCGGCTTCTGGGCCGCGGCCGTCGCCGGCAGCGCGCTGGTGATCGGATTTGCGCTGTGGCAAGGCGGCGGAGAGTTTCACATGGCCGACTTCGCGCTGTTCGCCGCCGTGGTCGCCGCAGCCATGGGCTATGCCGAGGGCGGCCGCCTGTCGCAGGACATGGGCGGGCAGCAGGTGATCTGCTGGGCGCTGGTGCTGTCGATGCCGGTGCTGCTGCCCGTCACGCTGTGGCTGTGCTGGAACCATGGCCTGGAAGCATCGCCGCGCGCCTGGATAGGATTCGGCTATGTGTCCTTATTTTCGATGTTTATTGGGTTTTTCTTTTGGTATAAAGGTCTCGCGCTCGGCGGCATCGCACGCGTCGGGCAGGTGCAGCTGCTGCAGCCCTTCATGACGCTCATCGGCGCCTCGCTGATCCTCGGCGAATCATTGGACCCGCGCAACATTCTGTTCGCGCTGGCGGTGATCGCGGTGGTTGCCGTCGGCAGGCGCATGAGCATACGGCGCTGAGCGGCTGACCGGTAAAATGAGCGCCTCACCTCACTACCATTGGAGTCCATCGTGTCCTTTTACGACAAACTGAAAGCCCTCAACATCGAACTGCCCGCCGTCGCCGCGCCCGCCGCCGCCTACGTGATGTTTGCGCAGACCGGCAATACCGTCTATCTGTCCGGCCACATCGCCAAGAAGGACGGCAAGCCTTGGGTCGGCCAGCTCGGCAAGAACATGACGACCGACGAAGGCAAGCAGGCCGCGCGCGCCGTCGCCGTCGACCTGATGGCCACGCTGCAGGCAGCCTGCGGCGGCGACCTCAACCGCGTCAAGCGCATCGTCAAGGTGATGAGCCTGGTGAACTCGACATCGGAATTCACCGAGCAGCATCTCGTCACCAACGGCGCGTCCGAACTCCTCGGCGAAGTCTTCGGCGAACAGGGCAAGCATGCCCGTTCCGCATTCGGCGTTGCGCAGATCCCGCTCGGAGCCTGCGTCGAGATCGAGCTGATTGCCGAACTCGCTTAAACCTTCACTCACGACACCGACATGATCCAGCGCCGCTTCAAACAGGTCGACGTATTCACCACCGTGCCTTACCAGGGCAATCCGGTCGCCGTGGTGCTCGACGGCGACGGCCTGACCACCGAGCAGATGCAAGCTATCGCGCGCTGGACCAATCTGTCGGAAACCACCTTCGTCTGCGCGCCGACGCTGCCGCAGGCCGATTACCTTCTCCGCATCTTCTGCCCGGGCAGCGAGCTTCCCTTTGCCGGGCATCCGACCATCGGCAGCGCGCATGCGATGCTGACGTCAGGCTATGCTCCGAGGCGACCCGGCGAGCTGGTCCAGGAATGCGGCGTCGGCCTGGTGCGTCTCCGCACCGGCGATGACGGCATCTCGCTCCCCCTGCCGCAGGCGCGCATGCGGCAAGCGCAAGACAGTGTGCGGACGGCAGTCGAACAGGCGATCGGCGCGCCGCTGCTCGAAGCGCCCGTCGCGGTCGATCTCGGCATCGTCTGGCTGACGGGGCAGGTCGCCAGCGGTGAACTGCTGCGCTCCCTGAAGCCGTCGATGGATGGCATTGCGGCTGCGGCACGGCAGATCGGCACCAATGGCATCACGTTGTTCGGCATGGATGGCGATACGCCGGAAGTGCGCTCCTTCGCGCCGCATGAAGGCACACCGGAAGATCCGGTGTGCGGCAGCGGCAACGGCGCGGTGGCGTTCTACCTGCGCGAGCGCCGCGGTGCTCGCGACTACCGCGCTCGCCAGGGGCGCTGCCTGGGACGGGACGGACATATCCGCGTGTCGCATGACGGCGAGACCATCTGGCTCGGCGGGCAGGCGGTCAGTTGTATTGAAGGCAGCATCGTTGCTTGAAAAAGAGGCAAGCCGAAGTAAAGGCAGTACGGTTTAATTGAAATGAACACCGCCCATTCGGGCCGCATGCACTACAATTCTCAGTTCCGGCCGGCGTCTACCCGATGCCGGTTTGATAAAAGTCCGCCACAAGCGGGTCTTGATAAAGGCGAATGTGTGTACGGTAAATGCGAGCGCCATTTGCCATCAACCTAGTGAGACAAGTATGAAAATGGAAAACCCGACCCCGATCCAATGGCAATTCTCCGAGCGCGCTGAACAGCTGCAGAGCTCGGCCATCCGAGAAATCCTGAAGGTGACCGCGCGTCCCGAGGTGATCTCCTTCGCGGGCGGCTTGCCTTCGCCTGAAACCTTCCCGGTCGAGCGCATGCGTACCGTTTTCGACAGCGTCCTGTCGAAGCAGGGCAAGGTGGCGTTGCAGTACGGCCCGACCGACGGCTATCTGCCGCTGCGCCAGTGGATTGCCGATTCCTTGTCCACCGATGGCGCCAAGATCATTCCCGAACAAGTGCTGATGGTGTCCGGTTCGCAGCAGGGCCTCGATCTGCTGGCCAAGGTGCTGGTCGATGAAGGAAGCCGCGTGCTGGTCGAGACGCCGAGCTACCTGGGCGCCTTGCAGGCCTTCTCCGTCTACCGCCCCGAATTCGTGTCGGTGCCCTCCGATGAAAACGGCATCCAGCCGGAACAGGTCCCCGGCCTCGCGCAGGGTGCGCGCCTGCTGTACGCATTGCCCAATTTCCAGAACCCGACCGGCCGCACCATGCCGATCGAGCGCCGCATCGCGCTGGTCGAAGCCTGCGCACGCCTCGGCCTGCCGCTGATCGAAGACGATCCCTACGGCGCGCTCAGCTACCGCGGCGAGCCGCTGCAGAAGCTGCTGACGATGAACCCGAACGGCGTGATCTACATGGGCTCCTTCTCCAAGGTGCTGACGCCCGGCATCCGCCTCGGCTACGTGGTCGCGCCGGTGCCGCTGATCCGCAAGATGGAGCAGGCCAAGCAGGCCGCCGACCTGCATACCGCGACGCTGACGCAGATGGTGGTCTATGAAGCGATCAAGGACGGCTTCCTCACCGAGCACATCCCGACCATCCGCAAGCTGTACGCCGACCAGTGCCAGGCGATGCTGGATGCGCTGACCGAGTTCTTCCCGTCTTCGGTGACATGGACGCGTCCGGAAGGCGGCATGTTCATCTGGGTGACGCTGCCCAAGCATATCGACAGCATGAAGCTGCTCGACGAATCGATCGAACAATTGGTCGCCTTCGTGCCGGGCGCGCCGTTCTACGCGAACGCGCCGGAGCAGAACACGCTGCGCCTCTCCTTTGTGACGGTGCCGCCGGCGAAGATCCGCGAAGGCGTGGAGAAACTCGGCAAGCTGATCGCTGCGAAGCTTTGATTTGCACTGGCGGGTGGTGCAGGCACGACAGCCTGCACGACTTGTCGGCCCGATGTGATGCAGATGTGAAAGCGCCCCGGTTCTCGGGGCGTTTTGCTTTTCGTCGAAGGTTTGACTATGAAAAACGGGCGTCTTCCCGCAAGAGAAGACGCCCGTTGGCGTATGGAAGCCCTGCGTGTTTACTGATTCGACGCCAACGCCGCAGGCTTGATCCTCGTTCCCTCCAGGCTCTTGCCCTTGCGCGCCCGCTTGCCGATATGCGGCGCCAGAGCGGATGCCGACAGGCTGAGTTCCTGCGCCTTGCCGCCGCGCCCCATGCCGAGCACGGTCACGCCTTTCTGGCTGATCGGCTGGGCCGCCAGCAATTTCTCGTTGGGCTCCAGCTCCATCAGAATCACGCCGCGTCCGCCGCCCGGCTGGTTCTTGATTTCATCCATCCCGAACACCAGCAGGCGTCCTTTCTCGGACAAACAGGCAAGCGCGCTGGCATTGCTTTCCACCACGCGCGGGGCAACCGGTTCGTCGCCGGCGTCGAGCGTCAGGAAGGCCTTGCCCGCCTTGATGCGGCTGACCATGTCGCCGGCCTTGGCGGTAAAGCCGTAAGCCGCGGTCGATGCGATCAGCAGCGTGGTGTCGGCCGGACCGGCGAAGTAATGCAGCAGGCGCGAGCCGCTGGCCAGCTCGATCAGCGTCGTTACCGGCACGCCGTCGCCGCGCGCACCCGGCAGCGAAGTGACCGGCACCGAGTAGATGCGGCCGTTGGAGCCGAAGGCGAGCAGGGTGTCGACGGTGCGGCATTCGAAGGTGCCGTACAGGCTGTCGCCCGCCTTGAAGGTGAACTGCGACGCATCATGGCCATGGCCGCCGCGAGCGCGTACCCAGCCTTTCTGGGAAATTACCACCGTCACCGGCTCGTCGATCACCTTCTGCTCGACGCTGGCGCGCTCGGCTTCCTTGATCAGCGTGCGGCGCGCATCGCCGAACTGCTTGGCATCGGCTTCGATTTCCTTGATCACCAGCCTCTTCATCGAAGCCGGGTTGTCGAGCAGATCGTGCAGCGTGGTCTTTTCCTTGCGCAGCTCGGCCAGTTCCTGCTGGATCTTGATCGCTTCCAGTCGCGCCAGCTGGCGCAGGCGGATTTCAAGGATGTCCTCGGCCTGGCGGTCGGACAGCTTGAAGGCCTGCATCAGCGCCGGCTTCGGTTCGTCCGATTCGCGGATGATCCTGATCACCTTGTCGATGTTGAGCAGCACCGCCTCGCGGCCTTCCAGGATATGGATGCGGTCGTCGACCTTGCGCAGTCGGAACTGGGTGCGCCGGGTAATGGTCGCGAAGCGGAAGTCGATCCATTCGCGCAGGATGTGGCCGAGGCCCTTCTGGCGCGGACGGCCGTCGCCGCCGATCATCACCAGGTTGATCGAGCTGCCGCTCTCCAGCGAGGTATGGGCCAGCAGGATGTTCATGAACTCCGTCTGGTCCTGGTTCTTCGATTTCGGCTCGAACACCAGGCGCACCGGCGCATCCTTGCCGGATTCGTCGCGCACCGTATCCAGCACGCCCAGCACCATCTGCTTCAGCGCCAGCTGGTCGGGCAGCAGCGATTTCTTGCCGGCCTTGACCTTGGGATTGGTGAGCTCTTCGATTTCCTCGAGCACCTTCTGCGCCGACGTGCCAGGCGGCAGTTCGGTGACGACCGCCTGCCACTGGCCGCGGGCCATGTCTTCGATCTTCCAGCGGGCGCGCACCTTCAGCGTGCCGCGGCCGCCTTCATACATTTCCGAGATGGCCGAGGTCGGGGTGATGATCTGGCCGCCACCCGGGAAGTCGGGGCCGGGGATCAGCTCCATCAGTTCCGCATGCGTGATCTTCGGATTGCGGATCATCGCCACCGCCGCCTTCGCCACTTCGCTCAGGTTGTGGGAGGGGATTTCCGTCGCCAGGCCAACCGCAATACCGGAAGCGCCGTTGAGCAGCACGAAGGGCAGGCGCGCCGGCAGCAGCTTCGGCTCTTCCGAGGTGCCGTCATAGTTGGCTGCGAAATCGACGGTACCCATGTCGATCTCGTCGAGCAGCAGGCGCGAGATCGGCGTCAGGCGGGCTTCGGTGTAGCGCATCGCCGCCGCGCCGTCGCCGTCGCGGGAGCCGAAGTTGCCCTGGCCGTCGATCAGCGGATAGCGCAGCGAGAACGACTGCGCCATGCGCACCAGCGCGTCGTAGACCGACTGGTCGCCGTGCGGATGCAGCTTGCCAAGCACGTCGCCGACCACGGCCGCCGACTTGCGCGGCTTGGCGGTGGCGTTCAGGCCGAGTTCATGCATCGCATACAGGATGCGGCGCTGCACCGGTTTCTGGCCGTCGCTGACATCGGGCAGGGCACGGCCCTTGACCACCGAGATCGCGTAATCGAGATAGGCGCGTTCGGCAAACGTCGCCAGCGTCAGCGCTTCGCCGTCGCCGGAGGGCATGTTTTCAAACAGGTTCGCTTGTTCTGTCATCGTGGTTCTTGAGTCACTCTAGTACGGACGCCGGCATGTTGCGGCGCCCGGGAATCGTCATGTGAATGCGTTTTGCGGTACTTATCTCGCTTTCCAGTGCCGCGACCGTCAGCGCTTGCGCCGCCGGCTTGTAGATCTGATAGAACTGCTTGACGATCTGCACGTAATTGCGCGTTTCCGCATAGGGCGGAATGCTGTTCCGGTACTTCTGCACCGCGCCTTCGCCGGCGTTGTAGGAAGCGATCACCAGTTCAGGCCGCGACGGGAACAGCTTGTGCA
Organism: Noviherbaspirillum malthae; assembly: GCF_015352985.1. Taxonomy (GTDB): domain Bacteria; phylum Pseudomonadota; class Gammaproteobacteria; order Burkholderiales; family Burkholderiaceae_D; genus Noviherbaspirillum; species Noviherbaspirillum malthae. The sequence continues at coordinate 669,327 of NZ_JACYXF010000001.1, forward strand.
GATCACGCAGGTAGCGCGCCGCCAGCCGGATATTGATTTTTGGGTCGGTCAGCTTCTGCTCCAGCGAGCGCTTGCGGTCGCCCTGCAGACCGTAACGGGCAGCGGTGGCCGGCATGATCTGCATCAGGCCGATCGCGCCCTTCGGCGATACCGCATTCGGATTGAAACCCGACTCCGCAGCCATCACCGCCTTCAGCAGTGCCGGGTCAATGGCGAATTCCTCTGCCGCGGCTGCCAGCAGAGATTCGACCTTCGCCAAGCCGGGATGGCGGGAAAGGTAACGCGACAGGGGCGTGTCGCTGTTCTCCGTTGCCGTTGCCGTTGCCTGGGGCGCGAGCCGCGCGGAATCGAAGGCGACATTCCCGCGCTGGAACAGCTGATAGCGCTCGTCGAGCTTTTCGGTGGAAAAGTGCGCAATACCGTCCGCATCGACGTAGCCGTAGATGTCCGCCCTGGCCGGTGATACGGCAAGGGCGGCGCATAGTGCGGCAAAAGCGGCGATGGCGGCGGCCGGTCTTTTCATGCGTCTCCGTTCAGATATCGGCTTCCGCCTCGTTGCCGTGCTCTTCCAGCCAGGCGCGGCGCGCAGCAGCCTCGCCTTTGCCCATCAGCATGTTGAAGCGCGATTCCGATGAGGCAAGGTCGAAGTCTCCCAGAGACACCGGCAGCAGGCGGCGGGTATCCGGATTCATCGTGGTTTCCCACAGCTGCTCGGCATTCATCTCGCCCAGGCCCTTGAAGCGGGAAATGCTCCAGGCGCCGTCCTTCAGCCCGTCTTTTCGCAATTTGTCCTCGATGGCTTCCAGCTCGCCGTCGTCCAGCGCATAGAGCTTCTGCGCCTGCTTCTTGCCGCGCGCCGGGGCATCGACCCGGTACAGCGGCGGTCGCGCGACGCAGATGTGGCCGCGCGCCATGAGCTGAGGGAAATGCTTGAAGAACAGCGTCAGCAGCAGCACCTGGATGTGCGAGCCGTCGACGTCCGCATCGGACAGGATGCAGATCTTGCCGTAGCGCAGGCCGGACAGGTCGGGCGTGTCGTTCGGGCCGTGCGGATCGACGCCGATCGCCACCGCGATGTCATGGATCTCGTTGTTGGCGAACAGGCGGTCGCGCTCGGTTTCCCAAGAGTTGAGCACCTTGCCGCGCAGCGGCAGGATGGCCTGGAATTCCTTGTCGCGGCCCATCTTGGCCGAACCGCCGGCGGAGTCGCCCTCGACCAGGAACAGTTCGTTGCGGGTCACGTCATCGGACTCGCAGTCGGTCAGCTTGCCTGGCAGCACCGCTACGCCGGACGACTTCTTCTTCTCGACCTTCTGCGCCGAACGCAGGCGCGACTGCGCCTGCTTGATCACGAGTTCCGCCAGTTTCTTGCCGTAGTCGACATGGTGGTGCAGCCACAATTCCAGCGCCGGCTTGGTGTAGGTGGAAACCAGGCGCACCGCGTCGCGCGAATTCAGGCGCTCCTTGATCTGGCCCTGGAACTGCGGGTCGAGCACCTTGGCCGACAGCACGAAGGACACGCGGGCGAACACGTCTTCCGGCAGCAGCTTGACGCCCTTGGGCAGCAGCGCATGCATTTCGACGAAGCTCTTGACTGCGCTGAACAGGCCTTCGCGCAGGCCGGCTTCGTGCGTGCCGCCGGCCGGGGTCGGAATCAGGTTGACATAGGATTCCCGCACCACGTTGCCTTCCTCGGTCCAGGCGACGACCCAGGCCGCGCCTTCGCCCTCGGCGAAGCCTTCGGTATCGGCGCCGGCGTACTGCTGGCCTTCGAACAGCGGAATCAGTGGATCGGCGTGCGACGCCTGGGCCAGCGATTCGATCAGGTAGCCGCGCAGGCCCTGGTCGTACTGCCAGGTCTGGGTATCGCCGTTCTTCTCGTTGACCAGCGTGACCTTCACGCCCGGCAGCAGCACCGCCTTGGAACGCAGCAGGCGCTGCAGTTCGCCCATGGGGATGGCGGAAGAATCGAAATACTTGGCATTGGGCCAGACGGTGACGCGGGTGCCCGACTTCTTTTCATCCCGGGCGAGCGGACGCGACTTCAGCTTCTGCACGACGTCGCCGTCGGCGAACACGATCTGGTGAAAGCCGCCTTCGCGCCACACCGAAATTTCGAGGCGGGAGGAGAGCGCATTGGTGACCGACACGCCCACGCCGTGCAGGCCGCCGGAGAAGGAGTAAGCGCCGCCCGAACCCTTGTCGAACTTGCCGCCCGCATGCAGGCGGGTGAAGACGATTTCCACCGTCGGCACTTTCTCTTCGGGATGCAGGCCGACCGGAATGCCGCGGCCGTCGTCCTCGACGCTGATGCTGCCGTCGGTGTTGAGCGTGACGATAATGTTCTTGCCGTAGCCGCCGAGCGCTTCGTCGGAAGCATTGTCGATGACTTCCTGGATGATGTGCAGCGGGTTTTCGGTGCGGGTGTACATGCCCGGCCGCTGCTTCACCGGCTCCAGGCCTTTCAGGACCCGGATGGACGATTCGCTGTAATCGGACACGGAGGTTTTTTTAGTGGCCATGCAATGAAGACATCAAAAAAGGGGAATTGCCAAAGGGAAGGTATTTAAACATAAGTCCCCCAGCATTCTAATGAAAATTGAAGGCGGCGAGGGGCCTGGTGCACGCAGGCCTTCGAGGAGCCAGCCTACGGTATGTGGGGATAATTCCCTCTTATGCAACCTGAAACGGGCATCCTTTGTCAGGCAGTTTGTTGCAACGCTGCCAACAGCTCAGCCTCGGCAGCGCCACCCGGGTGCGGACCTGAAAAGGCAGGCAAAAATTCCTTGAAAACGACAGCAAACGGATCAGGTATTGCGTTATGGAAAAATATTTATAAAATGCAACTCCATGTCCGCTCAACTATTTCCATTCGCCGTACGCTTGCTGGGATTCGGTCCGCAGGAAGCCGCTGCCTTCGATGCCGCCTTCGCGGCCAGGCAAGGCCAGGGTTTCGGCTACGTCCGTCTGGAAGACGACAACCTGCAGGACCCCGATCTCCATATCGCAGCAGCCTCCCATCTCGGTGCGCTTGCCGCGCTGGCGCACTGGCGTCCTTCGGAGCTGCGGCCGGCGCTGCTGATTGGGCGTCCGGCTGTTCCGCTCGACTATCCGCGCATCGAGATGCCGGTACTCTGGCCCGACCTGTTCAATGCGCTCGACAGGCTGGTCGAGCGGCGGGCCGATGCCCTGTCCCGCCTCGAAGCGTCGGATGTGGTCACGGTGACGGAGCGCCGGCGGCGCCCGAGGCCGGACATCGATCTCACCGACCCGGCCGACTATGAGAAATTGCGGGGCACGATTCCCGAGAACGGCGCCGTCCTGGTCATCGACAGGAACAGCGCTTCCCGCGATTACCTGGCGGAACTGCTGGCGCGGCAGCGCATTCCGGTCCTGTGGGCCGGCGATGAATCGACGGCAGTCGAACTGTGCAGGACGATCCCGATGGCGGCGGTCCTGATCAATACATCCACTCCCGGCATCGATCCCTACCGCCTGTGCTGGGGAATCAAGGAAAAGAATTCGCCCGTCAGGACGACGGTGATTCTCCTGCTCGGCAATGCATCGGAATACGACAGGCAGCAGGCCCGCTATGTCGGCGTGGAAGGCTTCCTCACCAAGCCGATCGCCAACCACCACCTTGTCACGGTACTGAAGAAATACCTGCCCGACAGCCGCTGAGAGGTAAAGGCTGTCGGTTTCGCAGGCGGAATAGAAGTGCCTACTTGCTCAGCATGCGCATGCCGCGCTCGAGTCCTTCGATGGTGACCGGGAACATGCGGTTGTTCATCAGCTGCCGTATCACCGAGATCGATTGCCGGTACTGCCACAGGCCTTCCGGCTCCGGATTGAGCCAGATGAATTTCGGGAAGGTGCTGGTGAAGCGCTGCAGCCATTCCGCACCGGCTTCCTCGTTGTTGTATTCCACCGATCCGCCCGGCTGCAGGATTTCGTAGGGACTCATGGTCGCATCGCCGACGAAGATCAGCTTGGTGTCCGGCGGATACTTGCGCAGGATGTCCCAGGTCGGGAAGCGCTCCGCATGGCGGCGGCGGTTGTTCTTCCACAGGTAATCGTAGACGCAGTTGTGGAAGTAGAAGAACTCCATGTTCTTGAACTCGGTCTTCGCCGCGGAGAACAGTTCTTCGGTGCGCGCGATGTGGTCGTCCATGGTGCCGCCGACGTCGAGCAGCATCAGCACCTTGATGTTGTTCTTGCGTTCCGGCTGCATCTTGATGTCGAGGTAGCCGGCATTGTTGGCGGTGGCGCGGATGGTATCGTCGAGCGCCAGCTCTTCCTCGGCGCCTTCGCGCGCGAACTTGCGCAGGCGGCGCAGCGCCACCTTGATGTTGCGGGTGCCGAGTTCGCGCTCGTCATCGTAGTCGCGGAAGGAACGGGCTTCCCAGACCTTGACCGCCGTGCGGTTTCCGCCTTCGCCGCCGATGCGGATGCCTTCCGGATTCTGGCCGCCGTTGCCGAAGGGCGAGGTGCCGCCGGTGCCTATCCACTTGCTGCCGCCTTCGTGGCGCTCCTTCTGCTCCTTGAGCAATTCCTTCAAGCGGTCCATCAGCTTGTCGTAGCCGAACTTCTCGATGGCGGCTTTCTGTTCCGGCGTGAGCTCGCGCTCCATGCGCTTCTGCAGCCATTCGAGCGGAATCTCCGGATGTTTCTCGAAGATGGCGTCGATGCCGCGGAAGTAGAGGCCGAAGGCCTTGTCGAACTTGTCGTAGTGCGCCTCGTCCTTGACCAGGGTGGTGCGCGACAGGAAATAGAATTCGTCGAGCGAAGGATTGATGACGCTCTTCTGCATGGCTTCCAGCAGGATCAGGAATTCCTTGATCGAGACAGGAATCTTCGCATCCTTGAGCGTGAAGAAGAAATCAATCAGCATGGTTGTCTCCGCTCGCTGTTGCTATCGTTGTTGCCGTTGCCGTTGCCGTTGCCGCATCGAGCATGAACTGCAGGTTGGTTTTCACGCCCGGCCATTCGCTTTTGATGATGCTGTACACCACCGTGTCGCGAACGCGGCCGTCGGCCATGATCATGTGGTTGCGCAGCAGGCCGTCGCGCTTGGCGCCGAGCCGTTCGATGGCAGCCTGCGAGCGCTTGTTGAACCAGTCGGTGCGGAATTCGACTGCAATGCAGCCGAGCCGCTCGAAGGCATGCCCGAGCAGCAGCAGTTTGCACTCGGTGTTGACGGCGGTGCGCTGCATGCGCTTCGCATACCACGTGCCGCCGATCTCGACGCGGCGGTTGGCCGCATCGATGTTCAGATAGCGCGTTCCGCCGATGACCTTGCCGCTCGCGCTGTCGAGCACCGCGAAGGGAAAGGCCAGTCCGCGCTCGCGCAATGCCAGCAGCTGCGAAATATAGTCGGCCACGCCTTCGGGTTTCGGCACCGTGGTGAAGAACAGTTTCCACAGTTCGCCGTCGCACACAGCTTCCCGGATGCCTGCTTCATGCTGGGGCGACAGCGGCTCCAGCGTGGCATGCCTGCCTTGCAGCGTGACTTGTTCGACGAAACTCATTGGCAGCGGCCCTGTGCCTTGTGTGTCATGTGGCGGGAATCAGCGGTTGGTGCGCGACATGAACACCAGGCGCTCGAACAGGTGCACATCCTGTTCGTTCTTCAGCAGCGCGCCGTGCAGCGGCGGCACGATGTTCTTCGCATCCTTGCTGCGCAGGGCTTCGGCGGGAATATCCTCGGCCAGCAGCAGCTTGAGCCAGTCCAGCAGTTCGGACGTCGACGGCTTCTTCTTCAATCCCGCCACTTCGCGCACTTCATAGAAAGTCTGCAGCGCCTGGGCCAGCAAATCCTTCTTCAGTTGCGGGAAGTGGACGTCGACGATCTGCTCCATCGTGTCCTTGTCGGGGAATTTGATGTAATGGAAGAAGCAGCGGCGCAGGAATGCGTCCGGCAGCTCCTTCTCGTTGTTGGAAGTGATGATGACGAGCGGGCGGTTCTTTGCCTTGACCATCTCGCGTGTCTCATACACATAGAATTCCATGCGGTCGAGTTCGCGCAGCAGGTCGTTGGGGAATTCGATGTCGGCCTTGTCGATCTCGTCGATCAGCAGAACGACCTGCTGGTCCGAGGTGAAGGCCTGCCACAGCACGCCCTTGACGATGTAGTTGTGAATGTCCTTGACGCGCTCGTCGCCCAGCTGCGAATCGCGCAGGCGCGACACCGCATCGTATTCATACAGGCCCTGCTGGGCCTTGGTGGTGGACTTGATGTGCCACTGCAGCAGCGGCATGCCGAGCGCCGCCGCGACTTCCTCGGCCAGCATGGTCTTGCCGGTGCCCGGTTCGCCCTTGATCAGCAGGGGGCGCTGCAGTGTCAGGGCGGCGTTGACTGCCAGTTTCAGATCCTGCGTGGCAACGTAATTCTGGGAACCTTCGAAGCGCGTTTCTTGTCGCATGGCATGTTATTCATCAGGAAGAAGATAGAAACAAGTATAAGCGAGAAACCGCAGCCCGGCAGTCAGCCGGATATAAGGCGCTTTACGGCCTTTTCATTTCAAATAGCCACACGATGAAAATAACCCTCATGAAGTTCAGGGTGATGTGGCGTCGGTTTCGGCGCACTTCACCGCAGCACAACGAGCATCAGCTTCGCTACATTCCCCAAATCGAGGCGCTCATGCGCCGGGCAAGTCCTTTCGCTTCCTGGAGCGAACGCGCCAACTGGATGATCGACATCGGCATCTGGCTGCGCCGCCCGCCGTCGCATATCCGGCCGGGCAGGGAGGTTGCCGACGTGGTGCGCCGGGCCAAGCAGCAGCGCACCCAATTCCTGCTCGACTGGCTCGACAGCAACCGGGATGTCAAGCGCATCGTGCAGACCACGCTGCAGAAAACCCTGCGCGAAGCCATCGGCCCCGAACTCTTCTGCGCCACCGGCCTGCCGCGCGAGCCGGCCTTCTTCAGCGAACTCGGCGAGCGCGTCTCCCGCTTCGCATTTCCGAAGACCGCGGTGAAGCAGGATCTGTCGACCCTGTTCGCGGCGATGTTCCCGGATGCCGCCGATGCGGAATGGCTGCTCGGCCTCGACCAGGCAACCCTCCACCGCATCTGGAAGCTGTGCGCCGATGACGGCATATCCCACGGCGTGCAGCAGCAGGTCGACGAAGCGCTGATCTACCTCGTGACCATGATCATTTCGACCGGCATCGGCACCGAATTCCGGCAGCGGCTTGAGCCGCACATGCCGTTCCGCGCCACGCCTTTCATGGCGCTGCGGCGCGAACTGGAAAAATACCTGGTCGCCAGCCCCAACGACGCGGCGGCATTGCGCAGCGTGCGCATGCTGATCGCCGTCTGCCAGGCGCAGACCGACCGCATCTATGCGCATCTCGACGAGCACGGCGTGTCGGTCGGACTGGTGTACAAGGTGGAGCGGATGCGGGCCCAGCTGGTGCGCATGAGCCTGCTGATCGACCTGCGCTCTGGGCTTTCTGTCGAGCAGTCCTCCGACCAGATCCACGCGCTGCTGGTCGACCTGATCGATGCCCACCACCGGCGTTCATCCGTGCAAGGCCTCGTCAACCGCAGCTTTTCGCTGCTGGCGAGGAAGATGGTGGAGCGCAATGCCGACCGCGGCGAGCAATATGCCGCGCGCAACGACGGGGAATACCGTACGGTCTTCCGCTCGGCCTGCCGGGGTGGGGTGATGGCCGCCATTCCCGTCGTGGCCAAGAACTTTCTTCCGGCCGGCGGGGCGGCACGCTTCTTCGAGGGCGCGTTCTCTTCCATGAACCATGCCGCCGGCCTTGTCGCCATTTCCGCCGCCGGCGGCACGCTGGCCGCGACGCAGCCGGCCGTCACCGCGCCGGCCCTGGCGGCCAGGATGCACTCCCTCGATACGGTCGACGGCCTGCGCCGGCTGCTGGAAGACATCGCTTCCATGCTGCGCTCGCAGGCGGCTTCCGTCCTCGGCAACCTCGCCACCGTGATTCCGACCGTGCTGGTCATTGCGCTGGGATGGATGCTGATCGCCGGTGCGCCGATGGTGCCGGCGGACAAGGCAGCGGCGAACATCGACGCCCTGTCTCTGATCGGACCGAGTCCGCTCTACGCCGCATTTACCGGCGTGCTGCTTTGGCTGTCAGGTCTGGCGGCGGGTGTTGCCGACAACTGGTTTGCGCTGAGCAGGCTGCGCGACGTGCTTGCGCACCATCGCCGCCTGGTCCATGTATTCGGACCAATGCGTTCGGAACGGTTTGCCCGCTGGCTGGAAGCCCGCTTCGCGCGTTTTGCCGGCATCCTGTCGCTGGCCGTGCTGCTGGGCCTGTCGCCGGTGCTGCTGCAGTTCTTCGGCATGCCGCTTGACGTCAGGCATGTGACGCTGGACGCCGGCGCGCTGGCGGCGGCTTCGGTCAGCCTCGGCTGGGAAGCCTTGCTTCAGCCCTCGTTCTGGCTGGCGGCCTCGGGCATCCTCGTCACCGGGATGCTGAACGTAGGCGTGGGCTTTGCCTGTTCGCTCGCCCTCGCGATGCGCGCGCGCGACGTTCCGCTGCGCATGCGGCGCATCGTGGCATGGGCTGTGCTGCGCAGGCTGGGCGCGGCGCCCTGGAAGTTCATGTTCCCGGAACGGGCCCGTATCGCGAGCGCACCGGTGGAAATGGTGAAGCCGGCGGAACCCGAACTGGAGCCGCGACTGCCGATGCGGGACGCCGGCGAGAGCGAAAGGCGGACCGGTTCCGACCGCTGACCGCCAATCGCCAACTTCGGAGCGGAGCAGTTCATTTCATCCGGTTGTATGGACGACATGGACTGCTCCAAAGTCTTAATGTAGAATTAAGCGGTTTTGGTGCGTGAAAGCAACACCCGGCGGAGACGACGGTGTCGCATGCAAAATTTATCCGTAAGCGATCCGGTTTGACCGGTCCGGCGTGTTCCGCTGTTTCCCTCTCGCCCTTTTGCGTGCGGCAGAGACGGCATGGCAAGCCATCCCTTGCGGATAAGTTTTGAAAATTCCTATTAATTACCCCTGCTACTATGAAAAAAATCTTTGCGCTTCTCGCGCTCGCGGGTATGGCTAATGTCGCTGCTGCGGCTGACGTGGTAGGCAATCCCAAGGCGGCGGAAAACAAGGTGGCAATGTGTATCGGCTGCCACGGCATTCCCGGCTACAAGGCGACATTCCCCGAGGTCTACCAGGTGCCGATGATCGGCGGCCAGTCGGCCAAATATATCGAGAGCGCATTGAATGCGTACAAGAAGGGCGAGCGCAAGCATCCCAGCATGCGCGGTATCGCGGCCGGCCTGACCGACCAGGATATCGCCGATGTCGCGGCCTACTACGCTCAGCAGAAATAAAGGGGACGGATAATGAAAAGGATTTTTGCAGTCGCTGCCGTGCTGTTGTCTTGCAATGCGATCGCCGGCGGCAACGTCGAAGCAGGCAAGGCCGCTGCCGAAAAATACAACTGCGCTTCCTGCCACGGCAAGGATTACAACACGCCCATCGATCCCAGCTATCCCAAGCTGGCCGGCCAGCACCAGGATTATCTGGAGCATGCCTTGCTCGCCTACAAGCGCGGCGGCGACGGCGCAAATGGCCGCGGCAATGCGATCATGGGTGCACAGGCGAAACCGCTGTCGCGCCAGGACATTCAGAACATCGCCGCCTACCTGCACAGCCTGCCGGGAGCATTGGTCCTGCGCAAGTAAGCCGGGCCTGCGATCCTCCGGCGATACACGCGCCGGAAACGACATCGGCAACGCATCGGAAGGCGATGTCCACCGAAAAGCCACGGAAACGTGGCTTTTTCATTTGGTGCCTGCAGGTGTCTGCCTATGCCTGCCGCGTGCCTGCTTCCATTCCCCGCATGATGGCAGCACACGCCGTCCCCGATTGTCCTCTCCGTAGTCATCACGTGCATCGGCGAGGCTTATCCGGCTGTTGAAATCCGAATCTCCCGTCCGCATATCGAAGCTGCGATCGGGCCGACAAGGCCCGGGTGAATCATCCATCATTCACGGAGGACATCATCATGTATCGATCCATGTTTCCTCGCGACCTGTTCGCTGAATTCGACCGGCTGCAGCGCGAGATCCAGCAGGCCTTCGACAATGTGCCGAACATACGCGGCGCCGGCGCGGGAAGTTTTCCGGCGCTCAATGTCGGGCGCACTCCGCAATCCCTTGAGCTGTATGCATTCGTTCCCGGAATGGATCCTAAATCCATCGAGGTCAATCTCGAACGCGGGGTCCTGACCATTGCAGGCGAAAGGCAGGCCGATCTGCCGCCGCGCGAAGAGCGCTCATCCGTGCATATCAATGAACGCTTTGCGGGCCGTTTCAGGCGCGTTGTCAGCCTGCCCGACGATGATGTGAACCCCGACGGCGTGACCGCGCAATATCGCGACGGCGTGCTGCAGATCAGCATCAAGCGGCGGACAGCCCCGCAAGCGCGCCGCATCAACGTTCAGTGACATCGGAACTAGCAGGAGGATGCATCATGAATGCCAGCAACAGCATGACCAATCGATCGCAGGAGAATTCGTCGCCGGAAGCCGCACTCCTGCCGCCGGTGGACGTTTTCGAGGATGCCTCTGGCATTACCCTGTTCGCCGATCTGCCGGGCGTGACGAAAGAGGGTTTGAATCTGCAGCTGGAATCCGACAGCCTGACCATCGAAGGCGAAATGCGGTTGACTACCCCGGAAGGCATGGAATCCAGTCATGCGGAAGTGCGATTGCCGCGCTACCGGCGCGTCTTCTCGCTTTCCCGCGAACTCGACAGCGAGCAGGCGGTGGCGGAATTCAGGAACGGCGTACTCAAGCTGCGCATTCCGAAAGCGCAGCATGCGCAGCCGCGCAAGATTGAAATTTCCGTCGACTAGCGGAAGGGCCGGCCCACGGCGATGAAGCCGTGCCGCTGCAAGGCTTGCGCGCCTGCGGCGGCACGGCAGACGGCGAATCAGCAGGAAAGGAAATCCAAATGAAACTGGATGAACTCAGGCAAGGCCTCACAAGTTTTTGGGATTCGGTGGCGGAGGGCTGGCAGCATCTAAGGCGTTCGGCTTCCTCCGCCCTGACCGGCTTCAAACCCGGCAGCAATACCAACATGCCGCAGAAGACACAGGTCGACGACGCCTTCTACATTCCGTCGGGCACCTGGTCGATGCTGGGCGGCGACCTGTTCGAGGATGAGAACAGGGTCGTGGTCAGGCTGGAAGTGCCGGGCATGGACAAGAACGATCTGGATATCGGCGTGCAGGACGGGGCCCTGGTTGTCCACGGCGAAAAGCGCTTCGAGCAGGAGAATACCGAGGGAAGGTACCGGGTGCTGCAATGCGCCTACGGCAGCTTCCGCCGGGTAGTGCCTCTGCCGGTCGCGGTGCTCGCGGACAGGGCGCAGGCGACCTACCGGAACGGCGTACTGCGGGTTGAACTGCCCAAGGCGGAACATGAAATGCCACGCAAGACGGCCATTCGGGTGGACTGAGAGGCGAGGCGTGCTGCGGGGTTCAGCGCCGCTTCACGCATTCGATATACGCCGCGCCGTCCGGCGGCAAGCCGCTGCGCTGCGAATTCCAGATCATTTCGCCGAGGCACTCCATCATCTCGTGATGGGCATCGTGCTCGGACCCGAGGCGCTGCGCCAGGCCAAGAAATGCGGCGCGGATGCCGGGCGGCTGGTCGATGGAAATCTGTTCTGCGATCGACAGGTGCATGGATAGATGCAGGAAGGGATTGGACTGCCCGCGCTCGACGGAATAGTCGGCGGCCAGCGCCTCGTCCACATTGCCGAGCGCATCCGCATATTCCTCGTGCTGAATGATCCAGTCGCGCGCAATCGCTTCCAGCGGGGTCAGAATTTCATTGGCGCGGACCTTGCGAAAGGTTTCGCAGAAGAAGCGGCGCACATCGTGCTGGGAGGGGGTAAACATGGGAATTCGATTCAGGCTGTAACGGTTAGACCGCAGATGGGTCCGGGAAAGGGATATGCAAGGGAGGCCCGCCGTTTCGCAACTCGCGATATCGCGTTTCGGCATATTCCCGGCAGACCGCCTTGCTAAATGCCTTTCTCGGGCAGCGGCGTCTTGTCCTTGTGTTCACACAGATCGGCGATGATGCAGTTCCAGCACTGCGGCTTGCGTGCGATGCAGGTATAGCGGCCGTGCAGGATGAGCCAGTGATGGGCATCATGCCGGAAATCCGCCGGCACGAATTTCAGCAGCTTGCGCTCGACTTCATCGACATCCTTGCCGGGCGCGATGCCGGTCCGGTTGGAAACGCGAAAGATATGGGTGTCGACCGCAATCGTCGGCTCGCCGAAGGCGGTATTGAGCACCACGTTCGCGGTTTTCCGGCCGACGCCGGGGAGGGCTTGCAAGGCCTCCCGCGAGCGCGGCACTTCGCCGCCGTGCTGCTCGACGAGAATGCGGCAGGTCTCGATCACGTTCTTTGCCTTGGTGCGGTACAGGCCTATCGTGCGGATATAGCTTTCCAGGGTTTCCACGCCGAGCGCATGGATTGCGGCCGGCGTATTGGCCGCCGGATAAAGCCGCCGCGTCGCCTTGTTCACCGAGACATCGGTTGCCTGTGCCGAGAGTATCACGGCGATCAGCAGTTCGAAGGGCGTCGTGTATTCGAGTTCGGTCGCCGGATGCGGATTCGCTTCACGAAAGCGTCTGAAGATTTCCAGGCGTTTTTCTGCATTCATTGCTTGTCTTTGGCTTGAGGGGCTTGCGTGGCCTGCGTGGTTTGTGCTTCCAGCTTCTGATTGGTGTCGGCGATCTGCCTGCGCACTCCCGCGGAGACATCCTCCAGGCCGGCCGGGCGGGTCGGGGAAGCAGCAGCCATCTTTTCCTTCTGCAGGCGGGCGCGTTCCATGGCTGCCCGGATGATGGCCTTCTTGCGCTCCTGCGCAGCCTTTTCTTCCGGCGACAGCGTCGGCTCGTTCTCGACGGCCTTCAGCTTTGCCGCCGCCTTTGCCGCGAGGCGTTCATCGTTCTCCTGTTTTTCACGGCGCAGGCGGAAGGTGCGGAACTGATGGCGCTCCCTTGCCGCATCGGCGTCCGCCTGGGACCAGGCATCCCAGCCGGTGCGCCCTGGCGTGACATCGACCATGGAGATGCAATCGACCGGGCAGGGCGCAACGCACAGGTCGCAACCGGTGCACAGCGCAGGCACGACGGAATGCATCTGCTTGGCAGCGCCGATGATGGCATCCACCGGGCAGGCCTGGATGCACAAGGTGCAGCCTATGCACAGGTTTTCGTCGATCACCGCTACCGGCCGCGGACGTTCGATCCCATTGGCGGGATTGAGCGGAATGACCGGCTTGTCCAGCAGCGCCGCCAGGCGCGCAACGCCTTCCATGCCGCCGGGCGGGCACTGGTTGTAACCGGCTTCGCCGCCGGCGACCGCTTCGGCATACGGCCGGCATGCCGGATAGCCGCATTTCGTGCATTGCGTTTGCGGCAGCAGGTTTTCGACTTGGTCGGCGAGAGTAGGTAAGGAAGACACGGCGGGAACGGCAGGTTCTGCAATAAAAAACAGGATTATCCGGGGAAACCGGTCACGCTACAAATAAAAAGCCGTCCACCAGGTGGACGGCTTTGTCGAAGCGAATGAAAGGAATGTATCGGAGGAAAGGATCAGGCGTTGGCCCTGATAAATTCCCCGATCTTCGGGCAGATCACTTCGCGCCAGCGGCGGCCCGAGAAGATGCCGTAGTGTCCGCACTTGGGCGCGGTGAAATGCAGCTTCTTGGCTTTCGGAATGCTGGAGCACAGGTCATGCGCCGCCTGGGTCTGGCCGGCGCCGGAAATGTCGTCCAGTTCGCCTTCGATGGTGAACAGCGCCACCGACTTGATGTCCTGCGGACGCACCAGCTTGCCTTCGACTTCCCATGTGCCCTTCGGCAGGTTGAATTCCTGGAACACGGTCTTGATCGTTTCCAGGTAATACTCGGCGGGCATGTCGAGCACGGCATTGTATTCATCGTAGAACTTGCGATGCTCTTCCGCCGACTCGTTGTCGCCTGCGCGCAGGTGCATGTAGAAATCCCAGTGGCTTTGCGCATGGCGACCCGGATTCATCGCGACGAACCCTGCGTGCTGGAGGAAGCCGGGATAGACCTTGCGTCCGAAGCCGGGATAGTTGGCCGGCACGCTGTAAATCACCTTGGTTTCGAACCAGGAGAAGGGTTTCTTGGTTGCCAGGTCGTTGACCGCAGTCGGCGACTTGCGCGGGTCGATCGGGCCGCCCATCATGGTCATGGTCTTGGGCAGTTTGGGATCGTTCGCGCTGGCCATCAGAGAGATGGCGGCGAGTACCGGAACGGTCGGCTGGCAGACGGAAATGACATGCACGTCCGGGCCGAGGCGGCGGATGAAATCCTGCACGTAATAGATGTAATCGTGCAGGTGGAACGCGCCTTCGGCCAGCGGCACCATGCGTGCGTCGGTCCAGTCGGTGATGTAGACGTCATTTTCGGAGAGCAGGGCACGCACCGTGTCGCGCAGCAAGGTCGAATGATGTCCCGACAGCGGCGCCACCAGCAGCACGGTCGGCTGCTTGAGACCGTCGAACTGCTTGTCGCTCAGGTCCTTCTTGAAGTGGATCAGCCGGCAGAACGGCTTCTGTTCCGCGATCTCTTCGAATACGCCGACGGCTTTGCCGGCGACCGGAACCGTCTTGATGCCGAATTCGGGCTTTTCGTAATCTTTCCCGAGGCGATAAAGCAGCTCGTAACCTGCCGCAATGCGCTGGGCAAACGGAGTATGTGCAAGAGGCGAGACCGGATTCGTGAACAGCTTGGCAGACGCTTCCGCCCATTGGATGAGCGGGTTCAGGAAAGTACGGTTTAATTCGTGAAATTGGTAAAGCATATTGGCCTCTTCGAGGTATGACCGGTGTCGCTAGATTCTGAATAGAAATTTTCCACGCTGCAATGCATCAAAAGCAATTTTGGCGATTTTTGAGTAAAAAAATAGTTCGCTCGTTCGTATGTAAGACAACCTATGTACACACACAACGCCTGCTGCCATCACGAATTCAAATTTCCGTTAAGTAACATAGCATAAAACCGAAGAGCCGCAGCTTTTACATTCCACCGGTTGCTGCCTTCTTTCCTGCATATGGTGGCACGCTGCGACTCTGCAACAACCCTTTTCTGAAGGCTTGTTGTTTTGCCTATATCAAGCAACCAAATTTGTAGTATGTCCGCAACGCCGGAATGCTTGGAGCGGCATTCGATGTTGTCTTTAACGGTGATCGCCAGCAAGTTCGACAATCGTGTGAAGTGAAGTCTTTGAAACTCCTATTGTCTTTCTACAAGATGAAGGTATAGAAGCAGAAGCCGTGCCATGCGGCCAAGTGCCTGCTTGACGGGCGTTAAATGGTGAAATTCACTACATCCGGTTGAGGGATTGCGAATATTGCTGCTGGAGTGCAACTTGCCGACAGCAATATGGACGAGCATGCGTGTAATTTTTACTGAGGCGCGGGAAGGAAAATGGTCCGCAATTGAAACAGTATTGCTTGCAGGCGCAAACAGCCTGTTCGGCGCAGACCGACAGCTGCTGCCACGGTACCGATGTGTCCAAACCAACTCGCGCCGCATCATCGATAATGATGCTTGTGACATGGTCGCTGAACCATCAATATGAATGCATGGCGAAGTGTTTTGGCAGGATTCGTGCTCCGGCATGGTCGGACTTGCGGGCATTGCCGCATAAAAGGATGAATAAAATGAAGATTTTCTGGATGAGCGCCTGGAGCATGGTACTGCTCCTGTTGACGGGCAGTCCTTCCATGGCATCCACGATCAGGGCATTCGAGCCCGATTCGCTCAATCGCATCGTCGAGAGCCAGCAGGGAAAGCCGTTTGTACTGGTGGTGTGGTCGCTCGACTGCGTGTACTGCCAGACAAGCCTGAAGAACTTGAGCGAGGAAAAGAGCCGGCGCAAGGGCAAGGACTTGAATGTCATCACGATCTCCACGGATTCGAGCAATGATCCCGAAGCCGTGGCCATGATGAAACAGCGGCTGGAATCCCTGGGCCTGGCCGGCAACGCATGGGCATTCGGCAATGCGGCGCCAGAGCAGTTGCGCTATGCCATCGACCCGAAGTGGCACGGCGAAAAACCGCGCAGTTACTGGTTCAATGCCGAAGGCGCCAGGGTCGCGAATTCCGGGGTCATCACGTCGAAGACGATAGAACGCTGGGGTGCAAAATAAGCCCAGTATGCCTGTCCGCGCCTGTCCGGATGGAATGCCGTATGAACATGGCAAGCTTCACGCCGTGCATGCGGCTGAAATGATTTATGCCGTATCGCTTGCCAAATCCCTTGAATTGCTGCACCATTGCTCGCAACCAGTCCCAGAGCAGCCCCAACAAATGACTTTCGCGCGCTTCCACTTTTACTTTTACTTTAGCTATTCCAGCCCAAAGGCGGTGGAGAAGCGGTAAGCGCACGAATAAAAGAGCCAAACCGAATCCTAGAAAAACCGCCAGAGATGGCGGTTTTTTCGTTTGTACAGTCTTGAAAACTTTAACCTGGAGAATGACCATGCCGCGCACCGATGACCTTCGCATCCGAGAGATGAAAGAACTGATTCCTCCTTCACATCTCATTCGCGAGTTCTCCTGCTCCGACAAGGTGGCCAACACCACGGCAAGCGCGCGCACTGCGCTGCACCGCATTCTCCATGGCCAGGATGACCGCGTGATGGTCGTCATCGGACCCTGCTCGATTCACGATCCCAAGGCGGCGATGGAATATGCGAACCGCCTCGTCAAGGAACGCGAGCGCTTCGCCGGCGAGCTCGAAATCATCATGCGCGTCTATTTCGAGAAGCCGCGCACCACGGTAGGCTGGAAAGGCCTGATCAACGATCCCTACATGGACAACAGCTTCCGCATCAATGACGGCCTGCGCATGGCGCGCGAGCTGCTCATGAACATCAATGAGCTCGGCCTGCCGGCAGGTACGGAATTCCTCGACGTGATCAGTCCGCAGTACGTCGCGGACCTGATCAGCTGGGGCGCGATCGGCGCGCGCACCACCGAATCCCAGGTGCATCGCGAACTGGCTTCCGGCCTGTCGTGCCCGGTCGGCTTCAAGAACGGCACCGACGGCAATATCAAGATCGCCGTCGATGCCATCAAGGCGGCTTCACAGCCGCACCACTTCCTGTCCGTCACCAAGGGCGGCCATTCGGCCATCGTCTCGACCAGCGGCAACGAGGATTGCCACATCATCCTGCGCGGCGGCAAGGCGCCTAACTATGATGCCGCCAGCGTTGAAGCGGCCTGCAAGGAAATCGCCGCCAGCGGCCTGGCTTCGCGCCTGATGATCGATGCCTCCCATGCAAACAGCTCCAAGAAGCCGGAAAACCAGGTGCCGGTATGCGCCGACATCGCGCGCCAGGTTGCCGAAGGCGACACCCGCATCGTCGGCGTGATGGTGGAGTCGCATCTCGTCGCCGGCCGCCAGGATCTGGTTCCCGGCAAGGAGCTGACCTACGGTCAGTCGGTGACCGATGGGTGCATCGATTGGGATGCCAGCGTCAAGGTGCTGGAAGGACTGGCGGACGCCGTGAAGCAGCGTCGCCTGAAGGAAGATCGGGAGTGATTGCGGGGTAGTGGATTCACTCTTGTTTGCAAAGCGAAGCCCAAAGGCTTGCACGCCTGGTTTGCGTTGCTGTATTGAGCGGAAATGCAGGCCAGTTCGTTGGGCGGAATGGGGAGATGTTTGAAGTCTAATGTGGCTTTGCTACCGCCCTCATCCCCAACCCTTCTCCCGCTTGCGGGAGAAGGGAGCCGGACAGCACCGGTGAAATCATGGTGCGGGGAATAGCACCCCTCTCCCGCAAGCGGGAGAGGGGCAGGGGTGAGGGGAATCGCCAAGGCCGCAGCAGGTCTTGCGGTCCCCCTCATCTCCAACCCTTCTCCCGCTTGCGGAAGAAGGGAGTAGTCAGGTTCTGCGAATGAAGGTCATTATTGAATTAGACCCTCCTAGACCCTAAACCTAAAACCGCTTCGTCAGCACCATCTGCTGCCCGTCGCGCCGCATCTCGGTCCTGTTAAGAAACGACATGCCGAGCAGGATGATCGGCAACCCCTGTTCCTGCACCACCGCATCCACCTGGTTGATCTCGATATCGCCGACCTTCACCGTATTGAGCTTGACCTGGTAAGCCGGCACCGTTCCGTTTGCGGTATTCAGATAAGCCACCTGGCCCTTGCGGTAATCGATGCCGAGCCGAACCGCCTCCGATGCCGGCAATGCAATCATCGTGGCGCCCGTGTCCAGCAACATGCGCACGCTGCCGCCGTTGATCTGTCCCGCCACCATGTAATGCCCGCGGCTGTCGGCCTGCAGGGTGGTGCTTGAGCGCCCGGAGGAGGCGGGAGCGCGGCTGACATGGTCGCCGATGGCGATGGTCTGGCGCCTGCCGTTGTTTTCGATAGTGGCGCTGGAATCTGTGGCGGCAACGAGCTTGATGCCGTCGACGATGGTGGCGCCGACGGAATAGGTCTTGGGCGAACCTCCATCAATGACCAGCACCGCCTTGTTCGGGAAAAGCCCGACCACGCTGATGTCCGCCGCATGAGCAGTCGGCGTGGTCGCCAAGGCAGTTGCGCCGGAAAGCAGGCTGGCGGCGAGGAAGAAGGCGCGCATGATGTCGATATCCAACGATGGCAAGTGAAAATCAGTCGCGGAAGTTGTTGAATTCCAGCGGCAGATCGGTCATCTCCTTGCGCAGCAGCGCCATCGCGGACTGCAGGTCGTCTCGCTTGGCACCGGTGACGCGCACCGCATCGCCCTGGATGCTGGCCTGGACTTTCATCTTGCTGTCCTTGATGATGCGCACGATTTTCTTGGCCATGTCGGATTCGATGCCGTTGCGGATCTTGATGACCTGCTTGACCTTGTCGCCGCCGATCTTCTCGATCTTGCCGAGATCGAGGAAACGCACGTCCACGTTGCGCTTGACCATCTTGCCGGTCAGGACGTCGCGCACCTGCCCCAGCTGGAACTCGCTGTCGGCATACGCGGTCAGTTCACGCTCCTTCTGTTCGACGCGGGCATCGCTGCCCTTGAAATCGAAACGGGTGGTGATCTCCTTGTTCGACTGGTCGACCGCATTTTTCACTTCAACAATATTGGCTTCGGAAACAACGTCAAAAGATGGCATGGCAAATCCTTCGTGCAAAATTGGTTGGAAAACATGCCTGATATTCTTGTTCTTTTCAGGCTTGTCATGCTGAAAACACCGGGCCATTCTAGCCGACAAAAAATCGGGTGGCTAGATTGCGCACCCTCTATAATGCCAGCCCTATGAGCGCAGACATTTCGATCCAGAGCAATTTCCCGCTTCGCGGTCTCAACACCTTCGGCATCGATGCCAGCGCGTCGGCTTACCTGAAAGTCACATCGGCGGCGATGCTGGAAGCGGTTGCAAGCGATGCATCATGGGCATCCATGCCGCGGCTGGTGCTTGGAGGCGGCAGCAACCTGCTGCTGACCGATGATTTCCATGGCTTGGTACTGCATATGGCCACCAGCGGAATCGAGCTTGTCGGTGAAGACGATGATGCCTTCTACGTCAGGGCAGAGGCGGGAGAGAACTGGCACCGTTTCGTGCTGTGGACGCTGGAGCATGGTTTTCCGGGGCTGGAAAATCTTTCCCTGATTCCGGGCAGTGTCGGCGCATCCCCGATTCAAAACATCGGCGCCTACGGCGTCGAACTCAAGGACCGCTTTCATTCCCTGACCGCTTTCGACCTGATCGACAAAAAGACTTTCGTCCTTGACCGGGAGGCATGCGGCTTCGGTTACCGCGACAGTATTTTCAAGCATGCATTGCGCGGCCGCGCGGTGATTCTCGATGTGACGTTCGCCTTGGCGAAGCGCTGGCAGGCAAACATCCGCTATGCCGATGTCGCACAGGAGCTCGCGGCAGGCGGCATCCATTCACCTTCCGCGCGGCAGATCAGCGACGCCGTCATTGCGGTACGCACGCGCAAGCTGCCGGATCCTGCGGTCATCGGCAATGCGGGCAGCTTCTTCAAGAATCCGGTTGTGTCGCAGGACGCGCGCGACGCATTGCTGGCGCGCTGTCCCGATCTTGTCAGCTATGCGCAGCCCGATGGCAGCTTCAAGCTTGCCGCAGGCTGGCTCATCGACAGGGCGGGTTGGAAAGGCAGGAGCCTGGGCGCCGCCGGCGTCTATGAGAAACAGGCGCTGGTGCTGGTTAACAGGGGCGGTGCGAAGGGGGGCGAGATTGCGGAACTTGCCGCGGCGATACAGGCCGACGTGCAGGAAAAATTCGGCGTGGCGCTCGAACCCGAACCGGTATTCGTCTAGAGCGCTTTCGGGTTGACTGTACTGTCGATGCCGGTCGATTTGCCAGCGGCACTGCGTTGTATGGGGACGCCGAGTCCTCCTTGCCATGGCCCGGGGGCGCCGAGCTCGCCATGTCGCGTCACCACGCCTTGTTCCACAGGCAAATCACCTCGGCCTCGTCGAGTCCAGTCAAGCCGAAAGCGCTCCAGCGCGCTTGTTAAGCGCTTCCGTTCTGAAAGAGGGCACAAAAAAGGCGATCATCCGATCGCCTTTTTTATTGCATGGGACTGGCTCAGGCTGCAACGAAGTGGCAGACGTAGTCGAGCGTTTCCAGCGTTTCGATATCGAAGCTGGAGTTGCCCGGCACATTGAAGCTCTGGCCGCCTTCATAGGTGTTCCAGGTGTCTTCACCCTTGAGGCGGATGCGGCATTTGCCGGCATTCAGTTCCATGATTTCCGGTGCGCCGGTATTGAAGGTCAGCGAGGACGGGAAGATCACGCCGATGGTCTTGCGGGTGCCGTCCGCGAACAGCACGGTATGGGAGACGCACTTGCCGTCGAAGTAGAGGTTGGCCTTCTTGACGACGGAAACGTTGTCGAATTGTGTGGTCATGGTGCTTTGTCGGTAATGGTTGTCGTTATTCGCCGCTGTTCTTGCCGAGGCGCGGCAGGCCGACGGCAGAGTTCGAGCCCAGCAGGCCGACATCGCTGTAGATGCCGAGCTTCTCTCGCGTGTCGGTGATGTCGAGATTGCGCATGGTCAGCTGGCCGATGCGGTCTTGCGGCGTAAAGGCGCCTTCGCCTTTTTCCATCGTCAGGCGTTCCGGCTTGTAGGTGAGGTTGGCCGACTCGGTATTGAGGATGGAGTAGTCATTGCCGCGGCGCAGTTCGATCGTGACTTCGCCGGTGATGGCGCGCGCCACCCAGCGCTGCGAGGCTTCGCGCAGCATGATGGCTTGCGGATCGAACCAGCGGCCCTGGTACAGCAGGCGGCCGAGCTTGCGGCCGTTGTCGCGGTATTGTTCGATCGTGTCTTCGTTGTGGATGCCGGTGACGAGACGCTCGTAGGCGATGAACAGCAGCGCAAGGCCGGGAGCTTCGTAGATGCCGCGGCTCTTTGCTTCGATGATGCGGTTTTCGATCTGGTCGCTCATGCCCAGGCCGTGGCGTCCGCCGATGCGGTTCGCTTCCATCATCAGGTCGACCGCGTTGGAGAAGGTGATGCCGTTCAGTGCAACCGGGCGGCCTTCCTCGAAGCGGACGCTGACTTCCTCGCGCTTGACTTCGACGTCATCACGCCAGAAGGCGACGCCCATGATCGGCTCGACGATCTTCATGCCGCTGTTGAGGTGTTCGAGATCCTTCGCCTCGTGCGTTGCGCCCAGCATGTTGGAGTCGGTGGAGTAGGCCTTTTCGACGGACATCTTGTAGTCGAAGCCGGACTTGATCAGGAATTCGGACATCTCCTTGCGGCCGCCGAGTTCCTGGATGAAGCGGTCGTCGAGCCAGGGCTTGTAGATGCGCAGCGACGGATTGACCAGCAGGCCGTAGCGATAGAAGCGCTCGATGTCGTTGCCCTTGAAGGTGCTGCCGTCGCCCCAGATGTCGACTTGGTCTTCCTGCATGGCCGCAACCAGCATCGTGCCGGTCACTGCGCGGCCGAGCGGCGTCGTGTTGAAGTAGGTGATGCCGGCGGTCGAAATGTGAAATGCGCCGCTCTGCAGCGCGGCGATGCCCTCGGCGACCAGCTGTTCGCGGCAGTCGATCAGGCGCGCCTGTTCCGCACCGTACAGCTTCGCCTTCTTCGGAATTGCTTCATAGTCCGGCTCGTCCGGCTGGCCCAGGTTTGCGGTGTAGGCATAGGGAATGGCGCCTTTCTGGCGCATCCAGTGCAGGGCGGCGCTGGTATCGAGACCGCCGGAGAAGGCGATGCCCACTTTCTGATTGACGGGTACGGACTGAAGTATGGTCGACATGATTTCTGCTTCGCTAGATGAGACTGGGATGATTTATAAGGGTTGGGGCGTCGGGTCGATTGCGCTGCGTTGTCGGTTGGTCAGGCAAGCTTGCCCACGACCAGGTATTCAAGCAGCGCCTTCTGCACATGCAGGCGGTTTTCGGCTTCGTCCCACACGACCGACTGCGGGCCGTCGATCACTTCGGCGGCGACTTCCTCGCCCCGGTGCGCCGGCAGGCAGTGCATGAAGAGGGCGTCGGCATTGGCACGCTTCATTTTCTCGCCGTCGACGATCCAGCCGTCGAAGGCCTTCAGCCGCGCCGCGTTCTCTTCCTCGTAACCCATGCTGGTCCAGACGTCGGTCGTCACCAGATCGGCGCCTGCGCAGGCGTCTGAGGGATTGGCGAAGAAGGTGTAGTTGCTGTTGCCGGGCGCGACCAGGGCCGGATCGATCTCATAGCCCTTGGGTGTGGATACGTTTACGTGGAAGCCGAACACCTGCGCCGCCTGCAGCCAGGAGTAGAGCATGTTGTTGGCGTCGCCTATCCATGCCACCGTCCTGCCCTTGATGGAGCCGCGATGCTCGATGTAGGTGAAGACATCGGCCAGCACCTGGCAGGGATGGTGTTCGTTGGTCAGGCCGTTGATGACCGGCACGCGGGAATG
The DNA here is from genome assembly GCF_015352985.1 of Noviherbaspirillum malthae. GTDB lineage: Bacteria > Pseudomonadota > Gammaproteobacteria > Burkholderiales > Burkholderiaceae_D > Noviherbaspirillum > Noviherbaspirillum malthae. The sequence continues at coordinate 692,264 of NZ_JACYXF010000001.1, forward strand.
GCTGGCAAAACGTTCGATGATGTCCTGGCCAAAAGTGCGGACCATGATGATGTCGCACATGCGGGACATGACCTGGGCCGCATCCTCCACCGGTTCGCCGCGGCCGAGCTGGCTGTCGCGGGTATTGAGGTAGATCGCCGCGCCGCCGAGCTGGTGCATGCCGGCCTCGAAGGACAGGCGCGTGCGTGTCGAATTCTTTTCGAACACCATTACCAGCGTGCGGTCGACCAGCGGATGGTACGGCTCATAGTTCTTGAACTTTTGCTTGATGATGCGGGCGCGTTCGATCACGTACTCGAATTCGTCAAGCGTAAAGTCAGAAAACTGCAGGAAATGTTTGATGGACATAAATGAAAACGGCGGCAAGTGCTGGGTTGGCTCTTGCCGCCGGATTGTTGTAACCCGTTCAATTATAAGAGATTTTGTATTGAAAAGATAACCGGCTGCGGGCCATGGACAAGTTCAGTACAGCTTTTGCGAGGATTCATGCACCAGCTGCTGGTAGAGCGCATGCCGCAGCGGAGCGATTTCGCCGGCCTCGACCGCGCCCAGCACCGCGCAGCCCGGCTCCGTCAGATGATGGCAGTTGTAGAACCGGCAATGTCCCAGATGCGGGCCGAATTCCCGGAAGGCACGTTCCAGCATGCCTTCGGTCAGATGGTAGAGGCCGAATTCCTGGAATCCCGGCGAATCGATGATGGCCGTGTCGGGCCCGGTCATGAACAGGCGGGTGAATGTGGTCGTATGCTTGCCGGAATCGAGCGCCGCGGAAATTTCCCGTGTTGCCAGTTCGGCATCTGGCACCAGAAGATTGATCAGCGAAGACTTGCCCATGCCCGACTGGCCGATAAGGATGCTCGACTGGCCCTGCATCAGCGGCTGCAGCAATGCCTTGGTCTGCTCCGGCTGGCTCCTGGCGGAAACTTCATGGATGGGGTAGCCGAGGTTGCCGTACAGGGCGAGCCGCTCGCGCGTCTGGGGCAGCAATTCCTCGATATCGACCTTGTTGAGGATGATATGGGCAGCGATGCCGCCGGCCTCGGCCGCGACCAGGGCGCGCGACACCAGGTCATCGGAGAAGCCGGGCTGGGTGGCGACCACGATGAACAGCTGGGTGACGTTGGCTGCGAGCAGCTTGGACTTGTACTGGTCGGAGCGATAGAGCAGGGTCTTGCGCTCCGCGATCGATTCAATGACGCCCTGATCCGCGGAAGTGCGCTTCCAGTGCACGATGTCGCCGGTCGCGACATCGCTTTTCTTGCCCCGGGTTACGCACTGCACTTTTTGTTCACCGGCCTGCACCAGGTAATGCCTGCCGTGCGCCGCGATGACGGTTCCTTGTTCTCCTGTCATGAGTGCGCTCAGCGGCTTGCCAGAAGATGATGAATCCGTATGCTGGCAGGCGGATGCGAGTCGTAGAAGGCCGAATGCAGGGGATCCGGCGTCAGGGTCGATGCATTGTCTTCGTACAGCTTGACCAGCGCCGAGACCAGATCCTGTGCATTCGTGTGCTTCGCCGCAAAGGCGTCGGCTTCAAATTCATGCTTGCGCGAGGTGATCGAGGTCAGCGGCGACAGCAGGAAAGTGAACACCGGCAAGGCCAGCATGAAGAGAATCAGCGCCATTGCGTCGTTGCTGGTCAGCAGCATCGGATCGACGCCGAGGCCGGTGTAGAACCATGCCTGCGTCTTCAGGTAGCCGAGCAGCGCCAGCAGGCCGAGCGACACGGCGAACATCACGACGATGCGCTTGATGATGTGCTTGAGCTTGAAATGGCCGAGCTCATGGGCGAGGACGGCTTCGATTTCCTGCGGGCCGAGGCGGGCCAGCAGCGTATCGAAGAAGACGATGCGCTTGGCCGCGCCGAAGCCGGAGAAATAGGCATTGCCGTGCGCGCTGCGCTTGGAACCGTCCATCACGAACAGGCCCTTGGAAGCAAAGCCGACGCGCTGCATCAGGTTCTCGATGCGGGAGCGCAGGCTTTCATCCTGCAGCGGCGTGAACTTGTTGAACAGCGGGGCGATAACGGTCGGATACAGCACCAGCATCAGCAGCTGGAAGCCGCTCCACACCAGCCAGGCATAGAACCACCACAGGCTGCCGGCCTTGTCCATCAGGGTCAGGATGATCCAGATCAGCGGCAGGCCGACGATGATGCCGACCAGGGTGTTCTTGACCATGTCGGAGATGAACAGGCCCAGTGTCATCTTGTTGAAGCCGAATTTCGCTTCCAGCACGAATTGCCGGTAATAGTCGAACGGCAATTCCACCAGGCCGGAAATGGCGCCGAAAGCGGCCAGCAGCGCAAGCTGGTGCAGCATTCCGGGACCGGTCAGGTTGAACAGGTTCACCGACAGCCATTGCAGGCCGCCGAGCAGAGTAAAGCCGACCAGCACTGCGGCATTGACGAACAGCGTAACCAGGCCCAGCTTGGTCCGGGCCACGGTATAGTCGGCCGCCTTCTGGTGGGCATGCAGGGGTATCTTTTCGGCGAATTCGGCCGGCACTGCGCCGCGATGCGCCAGCACATGGCGAATGTGACGGGAACTCAGCCAGAAGCGGACGATCAGCGTCACAACCAGAAAACCGACGAACAATACCGAAAACGCGAGTGAAGACATGCTGTGCCTGTGAGAAAATGGCAGATTACTGAGGAATTTAGATTATGTCACAAGCTATTGAAACAAATGCCGCGCCCGCGGCGCCGGTTCGCCCGAACGAGTTCAATCTGGTCTGGGTGGACATGGAAATGACCGGGCTGGATCCGGACAGCGACCGCATCATTGAGGTCGCCTGCGTGGTGACCGACGCGGAACTGAACGTCCTGGCCGAGGGGCCGGTATTTGCCATTCATCAACCCGACGAAGTGCTGGACAAAATGGATGCCTGGAACAAGGGTACGCACGGACGCTCCGGCCTGATCGACCGGGTCAAGGCATCGACGGTCAGCGAGGCCGATGCGGAAGCAGCGCTGATCGAATTTCTCAGGCGTTACGTTCCTGCCGGCAAATCGCCGATGTGCGGCAATTCCATCTGCCAGGACCGCCGTTTCATGGTGCGCGGCATGCCCAAGCTTGAAGCATTCTTCCACTACCGAAACCTCGACGTGTCGACGCTGAAGGAACTCTGCCGCCGCTGGAAGCCGGAAATCGCTTCGGGCTTCAAGAAGCACCAGAAGCATACCGCGCTGGCCGACATCGTCGAGTCGATCGAAGAGCTGCGCTATTACCGCGAGCATTTCATCAAGGCGTAACGGGACTTCGCTTCCCGCGCCCGACTCCAGACATCCGCGCGCCTGCCTTCGCAGGCGTGCTCCGATACACCGTTCAACCTGTTTTTAAGAGCCGCAACATGGCCTCAGCACCAGATACTTCGTCGACCGACACCGTCGACAACGTTGCCGACACCCGCAAGGTCCCGAGCGACCTGATCGCAAGGGAAGTCGCGCGCCGCCGCACCTTCGGCATCATTTCCCACCCGGACGCGGGCAAGACCACGCTGACCGAGAAACTGCTGCTGTTCTCCGGCGCGATCCAGCTGGCGGGCACCGTCAAGGCGCGCAAGAGCGGCCGGCACGCGACATCGGACTGGATGGAAATCGAGAAGCAGCGCGGCATTTCCGTCGCCAGCTCGGTCATGCAGTTCGAATACCGCGACCATGTGGTCAACCTGCTGGATACACCGGGTCACCAGGACTTTTCCGAAGATACCTATCGCGTTCTCACCGCCGTCGACTCGGCGCTGATGGTGATCGATGCGGCCAAGGGCGTGGAAGAGCAGACCATCAAGCTGCTCAACGTCTGCCGCATGCGCGCTACGCCGATTCTGACTTTCATGAACAAGCTGGACCGCGAAACGCGCGATCCGCTGGAACTGCTCGATGAAGTCGAATCGGTCTTGAAGATCCAGTGCGCACCGGTCACCTGGCCGATCGGCATGGGCAAGAATTTCCGCGGCGTCTATCATCTCCTGCGCGACGAGATCCTGCTGTTCAAGGCCGGCGAGGAGCGGGCCGACCAAGAGTTCGAGGTGGTCAAGGGCATCGACAATCCCCGCCTGGCGGAAATGTTCCCGCTCGAAATCGAGCAGCTGAAGATGGAAGTCGAACTCGTGCACGGCGCATCGCACCCCTTCGATCTGGATGCCTTTTTGGCCGGCACGCAGACACCGGTCTTCTTCGGCTCGGCGATCAACAACTTCGGCGTGCGGGAAATCCTGAATGCCTTGCTCGACTGGGCGCCGGCGCCGCGTTCGCGCGATGCCAGCGTTCGGGCCGTCGAGCCGGTGGAAGCGCCGTTTTCGGGTTTCGTATTCAAGATCCAGGCCAACATGGACCCGGCGCACCGCGACCGTATCGCCTTCCTGCGCGTCTGTTCGGGACGCTTCGAGCGCGGCATGAAGGTCAAGCATCTGCGCCTGAACCGCGAGATCAAGGTGTCGAGCGTGGTGACCTTCATGGCGTCGAGCCGGGAGCAGGTGGAAGAAGCCTATGCCGGCGACATCATCGGCCTGCCCAACCACGGGAACATGCAGATCGGCGACAGTTTCTCCGAAGGCGAAGTGCTGCAGTTCACCGGCATTCCGTATTTCGCGCCGGATTTCTTCCGCGTGGTGCGCATCCGCAACCCGCTCAAGATCAAGCAGCTGCACAAGGGGCTGCAGCAGCTGGGCGAAGAAGGTGCGGTGCAGGTGTTCAAACCGGTGCACGGCGGCGACCTGATTCTGGGCGCGGTCGGCGTGCTGCAGTTCGAAGTGGTCGCCAGCCGGTTGCTGAATGAATACGGCGTCGACGCGGTATTTGAAGGTACCAGCATCAGCAGCGCGCGCTGGATTTCAAGCGATGACAAGAAAGCGCTTGCGGACTTCGAAAAGTCATCGGCAGGCGCCAATATCGCCTACGATGCCGCCAACAACATGGCCTATCTTGCCACTTCAGGCGTCAACCTGAAGCTGACGCAGGAGCGTTGGCCGCAGCTGACTTTCCATGCGACCCGGGAGCATGCGGTGAAAGTCGGCTGATTATCCTGCCGCTCTCCCGCAAAGCCGGCGTATCGATGATCGCCGGCTTTTTCTTTTGTTTTCTGCTTTTCGAACCGTTTTGGAGAAGGTGCAGCAGTCGGAGGGCCAAGCTGGCGTCCAATAAATGCGTTCGCGGGAGATGGCAGTTGTTGAATGGAATATGCCGAAAGATCGGCCCAACTTGGCGCAGAGTTTGTGGCAAATCAAACAAGCCGGAGGGTGGCCCCCTATACTCACCGCACGATTTCAGCCCCGTCTTCCAGTCTCGTTTCCCTGCAGCCTGACGGCTCTGGCGATGACTCGGTAATGACACGGGATGCCGTCACGCTTGCATTGAATTTGCGGCGCCTTCGCCGGTCTTTCTCTTAACCGGTTATTCAACTTGCCACATCAGTCGGCATCCTTATTGCTAGAAGCGCAGGTCTTTCCGTTTTTTACGTTTTACATTCAGAGGTGCTCATGCTGACCGCAACCTATTCCATCATTGCTATCGCTGCCGAGCAGGACAAAGCACGCCATATGCTGGGGCGGCTGCAGCAGCACATGGAAGCGGCCTGGAGGGGATTGCAGCGGCTCGATTTCGCGAGTCTCGATTCGGCATTCAACAGGCTGATGCATTTCGACCAGTTCTGCCGCGGGCGCAAGATCGAACGCTATCTCATGCCTACCCTGCGCCGCTTCGGACGCGATGCCGAGCTGCTTGTCGCCGAACTGGAAATCATCAGTGCAAAGGCAAGCGGCATTCTGCGCCTGGCAGGGGAGCAGCTATCCTCGGCGTTCGACCTGGGAATCGCCAAGGCGGGTGAGCTATGCGATTCCTTTGAACTGTACTGCCGGCATGCATCGGTTCGTCTGGATCGGGAAGAGCGCGAATTGCTGCCGCTGGCGCGCCGGCTGCTCACGGTCGAGGACTGGTTCGGCATTGCTGCGCAATGCCTGTCGGAGACTTCCCGCCCGTCGAAAGGGCGGCAGGCGCGAAACGGCGTGCAGCCGCTGCATGCCGATCGGTCATCGGCAAATTATCACTAACTCTACTTAACGGGCATGCGGTCCGGGGGCAAGCGTGGGCTCCTTGCCTCTCTCGCAACAGCGCATCGTCTGAGCGCTGAAGGCATGCACCGGCCGGCTTGGATGAAGCTCCGGTGCTTGCATCGGAAGGGGTTTCTTGGCATGGTGTCGCACCATGAAATCCTTCCGCTCACGCATGCCCAAGATGCTCAAGTTCACGCGCTTTTCACTGCGTGATTTTCTTATCGCGGCCGGGCCCGCAGCCCTTGCAGTCCTTGCAACCTGTCTGCTGGCCTATTGGCTGGTTGATCCTTCGCCGCCGAGCACGGTGACCCTGTCGACCGGACAGGACAATAGCGCCTATGAGACGCTAGGGAAGAAGTACGCGGCTGCGCTGGGCCGCTATGACATTCGCGTCGTTCAGAAGCCCTCGCTGGGATCACATGAAAACCTGCAGCGCCTTAGCAATCCGGACTCTGGTGTGGACATTGCCTTCGTCCAGAGCGGATCGACCGAGCACGAAGCCGCCGAACGCAGCGGCCTGGTGTCCCTCGGCAGTCTGTTTACCGAGCCGGTGTGGCTGTTCATGCGCAGCGCGAAAAACGTCCAGCAGCTCACCCAGCTCAAGGGCTTGAAGATCAATGTCGGTCCGGAAGGCACCGGCGTGCCGGAGCTGTTCAGGCGAATCCTGGAGGTGAACGGCATGGAGCCCGGAGACGTGCGTCTGGGCGCACTGGAAAATACGCCGGCCACCGTGGAACTGCTGGCCGGCCGCATCGACGGGCTGGTATTCAGCTCGGCGCCGGACGCGCCGCTGATCCAGATGCTGCTGCAGACGCCGGGCATCAAGCTCTTCGATTTTTCCCAGGCCGAAGCCTACACGCGCCGTTTCCCCTTTCTTTCGCATGTCGTTCTGCCGCGGGGCATCGTGGATCTGGGCCGCGACCTGCCGCCCAAGGACTATCACCTGATCGCGCCGACGGCGACCCTGGTGGCGCGGCAGGACCTGCATCCGGCGGTGGTCAATCTCTTCGTGCAGGCGGCATCGAACATTCACGGCAATGCCGGCTGGTTCAACAGGCGAGGGGAATTTCCCACGGCCAGCTTCACCGAAATACCGGTTTCGCCCGCAGCGGAGAAGTTCTACAAGAACGGGCCGCCGCTGCTGCAGCGCTACCTGCCGTTCTGGCTGGCGAACTTCCTGGAGCGCATGTGGGTGGTGGTGGTCGCGCTGGGCGCCCTCATCCTGCCGCTTTCCCGCATCATCCCGCCTCTCTATGTATGGAAGGTGCGGTCGCGCGTCTACCGGTGGTATGGCCAGCTGCGCGCGGTGGAGCAGGAAATCGAGGACGTGCCGCCGGAGAAGCATGAGCAGGTGTATCCGGCCCAGCTGCAGCGCCTCAACGACATCGAGGAGCGTGTCAACCGGATTTCAATACCGCTGTCGTTCGCCGACGAGCTCTATGGCCTGCGCAGCCATATCAATTTCGTCAGGCGGCGCATCGTCGGCCTGATGGAGAAGGCGGAGGCGCCGTCAATGCCGATGCCGCCGGATCAGACCGCGGCGCCGGGCTGACACCTGCACGTCAGGCTGGTCAGGCACCGGCCCAGGGCAGGCCGGCCTTGCACCAGCCGCCGACGGTCTTGCGGTGTCCGTCCGCATCCTTGTCGCCCTCGAATCCCTCGAGGATGTCGAAGCAGTTCGCGTAGCCGTTTTCCGTAGCCAGCTTGGCGGCATGCCGCGAGCGTACGCCGGAGCGGCAGAGAAAGAGCAGCACGTTCTCCTTGTCGGCCGCGCGCGACAGTTCCTCCAGGAAGGCAGGATTCTGCACGCTGCCGGGATAGGTATTCCATTGCACGGCCGCATGCTGGGTTTCCGGGATTGCTACCCGTCCCACCCAGTCGCGTTCCGCGTTTGTACGAACGTCGATCAGTTTGACCCGCGGGTTGGAACGCAGAAGCTCATAGGCTTCGCTCGGCGTCACCGCGCCTGCATAAGGCAAAGAGTTTTCCTGGCCGCGTTCCCGGGCCTTGGCAAGAATGTCCATGATGTTCGACCTTGATTGACTGGAAAGGGAATGTAGTTATTTTAGCCAAACGAGCCGGGTGAGCATCGAATTTGTAAGTGCACATAAAAGGTGCAAAAATGAGAGGCCAAGGCTTTTGTATCACCAATATGGTGCATCATTCCAAAACCGCCCCTTTTTGGTGAATTTCCATTTTACAAAACTGCCGGGAAAAAGCTTGAAAATGCGCACTATTTTCACTATGTCGCCTGCATCATACGGGTGCGGCCGGTTTGTGATTTCTCAAGTTGGTGGCATGGAATCTGCTATCATTCCGGCCTGAGTTCTGGTCCCACTTCGATGTGTACCCCGGCCCCTCGCGTCACCGCGAACTTAGTCGGCTCAACCCAATTGCATAACCAACGCATCAATTTGCTCAATTTAGGAGATTCGCATGGCACGTACGGCCGCAGAGGTCTTGAAGATGGCGAAAGAAAACGAAGTCAAATTCGTTGATTTTCGTTTTGCAGACACCCGAGGCAAGGAACAGCACGTCACAGTTCCCGTCTCGCAGTTCGGTATGGACAAGTTCGAATCAGGCCATGCATTCGACGGTTCCTCCATCGCAGGCTGGAAGGGCATCGAAGCCTCCGACATGCTGCTGATCCCCGATCCGAACACAGCCAACATCGACCCGTTCATGGAAGAGACCACGCTGTTCATGCAGTGTGACGTCATCGAACCCGCCGACGGCAAGGGCTACGACCGCGATCCGCGCTCCATCGCCAAGCGCGCCGAAGCCTACCTGAAGTCCTCCGGCCTGGGCGACACCGCCTACTTCGGCCCGGAACCCGAATTCTTCATCTTCGACAGCGTCCGCTGGAAAGTCGACATGTCGGGCTGCTTCGTCAAGATCAATTCCGAAGAGGCTTCCTGGAGCACAGGCAAGGATCTCGAAGGCGGCAACACCGGCCATCGTCCGACCGTCAAGGGCGGCTATTTCCCGGTTCCCCCGGTCGACAGCTTCCAGGACATGCGTTCGGAAATGTCCCTGATTCTCGAAGCCATGGGCATCCCGGTCGAAGTTCACCACCACGAAGTCGCAGGCGCCGGCCAGAACGAGCTCGGCACCAAGTTCTCGACGCTGGTCGAGCGCGCCGACTGGACACAGAACATGAAGTACGTGATCTGGAACGTGGCCCACACCTACGGCAAGACCGCGACCTTCATGCCGAAGCCGCTGGTCGGCGACAACGGTTCGGGCATGCACGTCCACCAGTCGATCTGGAAAGACGGCCAGAACCTGTTCGCAGGCGACGGCTATGCCGGCCTCTCCGAATTCGCGCTGTACTACATTGGCGGCATCATCAAGCATGCACGCGCGCTGAACGCGATCACCAACCCGGGCACCAACTCCTACAAGCGTCTGGTTCCCGGCTTCGAAGCCCCGGTCAAGCTGGCTTACTCGGCGAAGAACCGTTCCGCGTCGATCCGTATTCCGCACGTCGCGAATCCGAAGGGCCGCCGCGTGGAAGCGCGCTTCCCGGATCCCCTGTCCAACCCGTACCTCTGCTTCTCCGCACTGATGATGGCCGGCCTGGACGGCGTCCAGAACAAGATTCATCCGGGCGAGGCAGCATCGAAGGATCTGTACCACCTGCCGCCGGAAGAAGACAAGCTGATCCCGACCGTGTGCTCCTCGCTGGAACAGGCGCTCGAGTACCTCGACAAGGATCGCGAGTTCCTGACACGCGGCGGCGTGTTCAGCGACACCATGATCGATGCCTACATCGAGTTGAAGATGCAGGAAGTCCAGCGCTTCCGCATGACGACTCACCCGATCGAATTCGACATGTACTACTCGCTGTAATCAGGCGTTGATCAATCTCTGATTGAGTATTGATCAAGTGTTGTATCAAAGGGAAAGCTTCGGCTTTCCCTTTTTTGTTTGCAGGAACTGTTGTGCTATAAACCGTTCTGAGTCGGATGTTTGTAAAGGCTAGTTTCTTATCCTAAACTTATCCCTGCCTTTACTGTTTGAAACAGAAAGATGATGAAACGACAAATTTTGGGTCTGCTGATGGCTGCAGGCATTGCCGGCGCCGCCGGAACCGCCGCAACTGCATTTGCGCAAAGCGAGGTCTATCTCTGCGTCGACGAAACCGGCAAGAAGGAATACAAGAACACGGGCTTGACCAAGGGCTGCAAGAAGATCGACCTGCCGGGCATTACCATGATTCCGGCTCCGCCTTCCGCCTCCACTGCGGCTCGCAAGCCGGTCGTGCAGACGACGGCCGCCGCCAAGCCGTCGAACTCGCCTTCCGATTTTCCCCGCGTCGACAGCGACACCCAGAAGGCCAGGGACAACGACAGGCGCCAGATATTGCTCGACGAGATGCGCAGCGAAGAACAGAAGCTTGCCGGCCTGAAGAAGGACTTCAACAACGGCGAGCCTGAGCGGCGCGGCGACGAGCGCAATTTCGCCAGGTATCAGGAGCGGGTGGCGGCGATGAAGGACGACATCGGCCGTACCGAAAAGAATATCGAAGCACTCAAGCGCGAGATCGGCAACCTGAGGTAGCGGTCGTGGTTGCGTATCGCATATCAGGTACAAGGTTTGCATAACAAGGGGTTGCGCAAGCAGCCCTTTATTTTTCAATGACCCCAAAACTCACTTCCCGCAATTCACTGGACGGACTTGAACTGCTGTCCTCGGCAGTCATCATCCTCGACCCGGACAGCCGCATCGTGTATGCCAACGCCGCGGCCGAAAACTTGTTTGAAACCTCGGCCAAGTCGCTGGTCTCGCAGCGGCTTGACGATCTCTTTCTCAACGGCGAGCATCTGGCCGAGGTATTCGAGGAGGCCATCCAGCACCGCTTCGCCGACAAGCGCCTCGATCTGACCCTGGAGCGGGCGGGGCGGGAAGCGCTGCAGGTGCATGTGATCGTCACCGCCGTCGACAAGCCCGAGATGCCGGTGCTGATCGAACTGCGGGAAAACGTCCAGCAGCTCAAGCTCGACCGCGAAGAGCGCATGCTCGACCAGAGCCAGGCCAACAAGGAATTGATCCGCAATCTCGCGCACGAGATCAAGAATCCGCTCGGCGGCATCCGCGGCGCGGCGCAGCTGCTTGAATTCGAACTGCCCGAACGGCAGCTCAAGGAGCTGCGCGAATACACGCAGGTCATCATCAAGGAAGCCGACCGCCTGCAGACCCTGGTCGACCGCCTGCTGGCGCCGCATCGTCGGCCGCATATCGTCGGCGACGTCAACATCCATGAGGTCTGCGAGCGGGTGCGCAGCCTGATCGTCGCCGAATTCCCGCAAGGCCTCACCATCAAGCGCGACTATGACCTGTCGGTGCCGGAATTCCGCGGCGACAAGGAGCAGCTGATCCAGGCCGTGCTGAACATCACGCACAATGCCGCACAGGCGCTGTCGCGCCGGATCAAGGACGGCGACGCGCAGATCACATTGCAGACGAGAGTGGCGCGCCAGGTGACGCTGGCGAAGATTCGTTACAGGCTGGCATTAGACTTGCATATTATCGACAACGGACCGGGCATCCCGCCTGACATCCAGGACCGCATCTTCTATCCGCTGGTATCGGGACGCGAGGGCGGAAGCGGATTGGGCCTGACGCTTGCGCAGACATTCGTTCAGCAGCACATGGGAGTGATCGAATGCACGAGCAAGCCGGGATGCACCGACTTCAGGATTTTGATACCGCTGCCTTGAGTCCGAACGATCGGGGCCGGCTTTGATTAATGCCTTACCATGCGAAACGCATAGAACTATATGAAGCCAATCTGGATTGTCGACGACGATGAATCAATTCGCTGGGTACTGGAGAAGGCCCTTGCCCGCGAAAACCTCGCCACCAAGAGTTTTCCCAACGCCCGGGAGGCACTCGACGCGCTGCAGACCAGCGTGCCGCAGGTGCTGGTCTCAGATATCCGCATGCCCGGCGAGTCGGGCCTGGAACTGCTGCAGGCGGTCAAGGCCAAGTATCCCGGCCTGCCCGTCATCGTCATCACCGCGTTCTCCGATCTGGATTCGGCCGTCGCCGCGTTTCAGGGCGGCGCTTTCGAGTACCTCGCCAAGCCGTTCGACATCGACAAGGCCGTCGAGCTGATTCGCCGGGCCCTTGAAGAAAGCCTGCGCGAGTCGGGCGTCGAACAGGTATCGGCCGAAACCCCCGAGATCCTGGGGCAGGCGCCTGCGATGCAGGATGTGTTTCGCGCCATCGGCCGTCTTTCGCAATCCAACGTGACGGTGCTGATCACTGGCGAATCGGGCTCGGGCAAGGAGCTGGTGGCGCGCGCGCTGCACAAGCACAGCCCGCGCGCGGCCCAGCCCTACATCGCGCTCAATACTGCGGCCATTCCGAAGGACCTGCTGGAATCCGAGCTGTTCGGCCATGAGCGTGGCGCCTTCACCGGCGCACAGGCGACGCGCCGCGGGCGCTTCGAGCAGGCCGAGAACGGCACGCTCTTCCTCGATGAAATCGGGGACATGCCCTTCGACCTGCAGACGCGGCTTCTGCGCGTGCTCTCTGACGGGCATTTCTACCGCGTCGGCGGACACCAGCCGCTGAAGGCGAATGTGCGCGTCATCGCAGCCACGCACCAGAATCTTGAGCAGCGCGTCAAGGAAGGCCTGTTCCGCGAGGACTTGTACCACCGCCTCAACGTGATCCGCCTGCGCCTGCCCAGTTTGAGGGAGCGGCGCGAGGATATCCCTCTTTTGACGCGCCACTTTTTGGCGCAGAGCGCCAAGCAATTGGGCGTCGAAGCCAAGCGCATGTCGGACAGCGCGATGCAGTTCCTCTCCAATCTGGAATTGCCGGGCAACGTGCGCCAGCTGGAAAACCTGTGCAACTGGATCACGGTGATGGCGCCCGGCCAGACGGTGGAAGTCAAGGACCTGCCGCATGACCTGACCCATGGGCAGGAAAGCGCGCCGCCTGCGGTGACTTCACTGAGTATGGCTGCGGCGTCCTTGCCGTCGATGCCGTCTCCGGTTCCAGCGTCGCCCCAGCCGCAGATGCCGGCCGCGCCGCTGTCCCCGGAAACGGCAACGACCACGCCGCAGTTCAGCGCCGGCGCTTATATTCCCGCGCCGGCAGGGCCGCTCAACGGCCATGCAGCCAATGGCGCCGGCAACGGAGCGGAAAAGTCCGGCTGGATCGCCCTGCTGGAATCCGAGGCCGCCAGCATGCTAGCGGCGGGCCAGCCGGAAGTCATGGACGCCTTGGGCCGGCAGTTCGAATCCGCGCTGATCAAGACCGCATTGAAGCATACCCATGGACGCAAGAACGATGCGGCCATCCGGCTCGGCATCGGCCGCAATACGATCACGCGGAAAATCCATGAACTCGGTATCGATGGCGCGAAGGATGAGTAGGGCGGATGCACCGGTCCATCGCGCCTAGCCGTTGATAACCCGCCGTTATCCCTCTCCGGCCACAGACGGACTGTCTGCGGCCGGATATTCCCCTTCATTGCGGTTTCCCTTCGCCTCCCTTTCCGGGTCTTGAAAGCCAGTTGCGGCGTTGCGCCGGCCATGGTTCCGCAGACATCACCCTTTATCAAACGCAAGGCCGTCTGCCGCCGCGCAGAATAAGATGGCCTGACAGCAGGCTTTGCTGTCTTGAAACAAGAGCCGCTTGATGAGAGGGCAGGGGGATTGGGCCAATTGCCCGTGCCCAAGTCTCGTCGCGGCATTCCGGAGACCCGAGCTGGTGAAGACACGTTTCAACATCCTTCACATCGTTATTGCCGTTTTGCTGACGCTTGCCGCCACGCTGGTTATTGCCAACTTCAACGCCGGCGAAAAGAAAATCCAGACGCAGGTGGAAAGCCTGTATGCCGTCACGGACCCGCAGTTCCTGCGTTCCATGGGTGTGCTGCTCGGTCCCACCATCATGGAGGGCAACCGCGTCGAGCATCTCGAAAACGGACACGAAATCTTTCCATCCATGCTGGAGGCGATCCGCGCAGCAAAGAAAACCATTACTTTCGAAACCTATATCTACTGGTCGGGAAATATCGGCAAGGAGTTCGTCGAAGCCTTGAGCGAACGCGCCCGCAGCGGCGTGAAGGTGCATGTGCTGCTCGACTGGGTAGGCAGCGCGAAGATGGACGACGGCATGCTCGACCAGCTTCGCAAGAGCGGCGTGCAGGTGGAGCGCTATCACGAGCCGCAATGGTACAACCTCACTCGTTTGAACAACCGCACCCATCGCAAGCTGCTGGTGGTCGATGGACGAGTTGCCTTCACCGGCGGCGTCGGCATTGCCGATCAGTGGGCCGGCGATGCGCAGGACAAGGAACACTGGCGCGATTCGCATTTCCGCGTCGAAGGCCCGGCGGTATCCGAATTCCAGGCGGTGTTTCTCGACAACTGGATCAAGGCGACCGGCCACGTCCTGCATGCATCGGAGTATTTCCCCGAACTGCAGCCGGTGGGGAATACGCCGGCCCAGATGTTCAGCAGTTCACCGACCGGCGGCAGCGAAAGCATGCACCTGATGTACCTGCTGTCCATCGCGTCGGCGCAGAAATCGATCCTGCTGGCGAACTCGTATTTCGTGCCAGACGAACTGGCCATCGATGGACTGGTGGCAGCGGCACGCAGGGGAGTGAAAATACGCATCATCACGCCGGGCGAGCATATCGATACCGAGGTGGTGCGACGTGCCTCGCGGGCGCGCTGGGGGGAACTGCTCGAAGCCGGCATCGAGATCTATGAATACCAACCGACCATGTTTCACTGCAAGATCATGGTCGTCGACGGCTTCCTGGTGTCCACCGGCTCGACCAATTTCGACAACCGCTCATTCAGGCTGAACGACGAAGCCAATCTCAACATCTACGATGCGAAGTTTGCCGAGGAAATGACGCGGGAATTCAACCAGGATCTCAGCAAGTCGCGCCGCATCACGCTTGAGCAATGGCAGACGAGGCCGCTGCAGGAAAAGCTGTTCGAGCATGCGATGTCGCTGTTCGGAAAACAGCTGTGATGAAAACGGCAAGCCGCTGAAGCCAAGCAGGGCGCGTATCAGGATTGGCGCCGCGGATAACCCTCGGCGGTGATGCGCACCCAGACCTCTTCCTTTTCCTCCTCCGTCATGAAGACCCAGTTCGCCACCTCCGCGACCGTACGGCCGCAGCCGCGGCAGACGTCGTCGAAGGTGGTGGAGCAGACGGCGACACAAGGCGTGTCGGGACGGGATTTGCTTTGCATGAAAAACGCCTGAGAACATCAAGCTGCAATGATAGCTTGCTCGGGCGATCGGCGTCACGCCCGACCTTGCATGACAGACAGGCATGAAGAACGATCATGGCCGGTGCCGGTCGAAATCCTTGTTCATGCGTCGCGATTGAGCTTGCGCCAGAGCGTCGTGCGGCTGATGCCCAAGTGCTTCGCCGCCGCTTCGCGGTTGCCGTCGAAGCGCGCCAATACCTGTTCCAGCGATTCCCCGGCTTGCGTCGGCTGCTTCGGCGGCGTTATCGTCCGCATCGGCATCGCCGCCTGGGCCGGCGCCGCCAGCTCCGGCGCGATGGAGGCGATGAAGCCGGGCGACAGCGCCTGCAGCGGTTCGGCGGCGAGGAACAGGGCCAGCCTTTCCATCAGGTTGCGCAGCTCGCGCACATTGCCCGGCCAGGCATAGGCTTCGAGCAGCCAGGCGCAGGCCGACAGCTCTGCATGCAGGTTCGCATGCGGACGGGCGCCGAGCGAAGCCAGTGCATTCTTCAATCCCCATTCGGCCAGCGCAACGAGGTCTTCTCTGCGTTCGCGCAACGGCGGAACCGTCACCCGCAGTACCGCGAGACGGTAGAACAGGTCGGCCCGGAAGCGCCCGTCGCGCACGCGCTGGTCGAGGTCGCAATGCGTGGCGCAGATGATGCGCACATTGACCGGGACCGGGCGCGTGCCGCCGACGCGCACGACTTCCCTTTCCTCAAGCACGCGCAGGAGCCGCGTCTGCAGCTGCAGCGGCATTTCGCCGATCTCGTCGAGAAACAGCGTGCCGCGGTTGGCCGCCTCGAACAGGCCGGCATGGCCGCCGCGGCGCGAGCCGGTGAATGCGCCTTCCTCATAGCCGAACAGCTCGGATTCCAGCAGCGATTCCGCCACCGCACCGCAGTTGATGGCGACGAAGGGCTGGCGGGCCCGCTGGCTTTCGCGGTGGATCGCCTGCGCGACCAGTTCCTTGCCGGTGCCGGTCTCGCCCTGGATCAGCACGGTGGCCGGCGACTTGGCGAACAGCACGATCGCCTGGCGCACGCGCTGCATCGCCTCGGACTCTCCGCGCAGGTCGTTCAGGCCATGCTTGGCACGCAGGGCTTCGGCAAGCGGATTGGCGCGGGCGCGTCCCGATTCCAGGTGGGTGAAGCGGGCAATCTCCAGTGCATCTTCGAATGCCTGGCGTATCGAAGCCGACGAGTACACGAACACGCCGGCAAGACCGGCTTCCTCGGCCAGATCGGTGATGAGGCCCGCGCCGACGATGGCCCGGATGCCGGCGGCCTTCATCTCGTTGATCTGGGCGCGCGCGTCTTCCTCCGTCGCATAGGTGCGCTGGAGGATCTGCAGGCCGAAGGTCTCCTGGAACTCGCTCAGCTCCGGCATGGTTTCCTGGTAGGTAATCATGCCGATGCGGGATGTGATCTTGCGGGCGCGCGCCAGTGCCTGCATCACGTCGAAGCCGCTGGCCTTGGCGATGACCACCGGCAGCGAGAGCCGGCTCTTCAGGTAGGCGGCATTGGAGCCGGCGGCAATAACGGCATCGCAGCGCTCGGTTTCCAGGCGTTCGCGGATATGACGCACCGCTTCCTCGAAGCCGAATGGGATGGGCTCGATGCTGGCGCGTTCATCGAATTCCAGGGTGATGTCGCGGAACAGGTCCGACAGGCGAGAAATTGCCACCGTCCAGATGACCGGCTTGTCGGCATGATCAGAAATGGGATGGCTGCGCGTTCGCATGTTTCATGTCTCGTTTCAGTGTTTCAATTGTAACGCTGATTGAAACGAATCGTTGCTTTCGGGAAGAAAAGGTGCCTTGGCACTACGCAAACAAGTTATTGAAAAAAAAGAAAAATCCACTTCTCAAGCGCGATGCGTTACCTCGTGGCACACGCCTTGCAATTCACCCTGCCAGTGCAGTTTCATGAAACATCCATAAGGTCATTCCATGAGCATACAATCCGCAGGCGCCGCCTTCCGCAAGGCAGTCAAAGAAGAATCCCCGTTGCAAGTGGTCGGCGCCATCAATGCCAACCATGCATTGCTGGCCAAGCGTGCCGGCTACCGTGCCATCTATCTGTCCGGCGGCGGCGTGGCGGCCGGTTCGCTCGGCTTGCCCGACCTCGGCATCTCCAACCTCGACGACGTGCTGACCGACGTCCGCCGCATTACCGACGTCTGCGACCTGCCGCTGCTGGTCGATGTCGATACCGGCTTCGGCTCTTCCGCCTTCAATGTCGCCCGCACCGTGAAGTCGATGATCAAGTTCGGCGCGGCGGCAATGCATATTGAAGACCAGGTCGGCGCCAAGCGCTGCGGCCACCGACCCAACAAGGAAATCGTGTCCAAGCAGGAAATGGTCGACCGCATCAAGGCGGCCGTCGATGCCCGCACCGATGAAAATTTCGTCATCATGGCCCGCACCGATGCGCTCGCCGTCGAGGGCCTGGAAGCCGCGCTCGACCGCGCCCAGGCCTGCGTCGAAGCCGGCGCCGACATGATCTTTCCGGAAGCCATCACCAAGCTGGAGATGTACAAGACCTTCGCCGATGCGGTGAAGGTACCGGTGCTGGCCAACATCACCGAGTTCGGCGCGACGCCGCTGTACACCGTGGAAGAATTGAAGAGCGTGGACGTCGGCCTGGTGCTGTATCCGCTGTCGGCCTTCCGCGCGATGAACAAGGCGGCCGAGAACGTCTATACCGCGATCCGCCGCGACGGCTCGCAAAAGAACGTGGTCGACACCATGCAGACCCGCATGGAACTCTACGATCGCATCAACTACCACGACTTCGAGCAAAAGCTCGACGCGCTCTTCGCGCAGCAGAAAGCCAAGTAAGAGCCAAGCAAGAGGCGAGCAAGCGCCAAGCAAGCAAACAATCACGTACCACTTTTCCCTGGAGACTAACGTATGAGCGAGCAGCAAGCCACAGGTTTCAAGCCGAAAAAATCCGTCGCACTGTCCGGCGTCACCGCGGGCAACACCGCGCTCTGCACCGTTGGCAAGACCGGCAACGACTTGCACTATCGCGGCTATGACATTCTTGATGTCGCCAATGCCTGCGAGTTCGAAGAGATTGCCTATCTGCTGGTGCACGGCAAGCTGCCCACCACGGCCGAACTGAAGGGCTACAAGGCCAAGCTCAAGTCGCTGCGCGGCCTGCCGGCGAACGTGAAGGCGGCGCTGGAAACCCTGCCGGCTTCGTCGCATCCGATGGACGTGATGCGCACCGGCGTCTCGGTGCTCGGCTGCGTGCTGCCCGAGAAGGATGACCACAACACGCCCGGCGCGCGCGACATCGCCGACCGCCTGATGGCATCGCTGGGTTCGATGCTGCTGTACTGGTATCACTACAGCCACAACGGCAAGCGCATCGAGACCGAAACCGACGACGATTCCATCGGCGGCCATTTCCTGCACCTGCTGCACGGGCAGAAGCCGTCGGCGTCGTGGGAGAGGGCGATGCACACTTCGCTGATCCTGTATGCGGAGCACGAGTTCAACGCCTCTACCTTCACCGGCCGTGTCATCGCCGGCACGGGCTCGGACATGTACTCCGCGATCACCGGCGCCATCGGCGCGCTGCGCGGTCCCAAGCATGGCGGCGCCAATGAAGTCGCCTTCGAGATCCAGAAGCGCTACGACAACCCGGACGAGGCGGAAGCCGACATCCGCCGCCGCGTGGAAAACAAGGAAGTCGTGATCGGCTTCGGCCATCCGGTGTACACCATCTCCGATCCGCGCAACAAGGTGATCAAGGAAGTCGCACAGAATCTGTCGAAAGAAGCCGGCTCGACCAAGATGTACGACATCGCCGAACGTCTTGAAACCGTGATGTGGGACATCAAGAAGATGTTCCCCAACCTCGACTGGTTCTCCGCCGTGTCGTATCACATGATGGGCGTGCCGACTGCGATGTTCACGCCGCTGTTCGTGATCTCGCGGACTTCAGGCTGGGCGGCGCACATCATCGAGCAGCGCATCGACAACAAGATCATCCGCCCGAGCGCCAACTATGTCGGTCCGGAAGACCTGAAGTTCGTACCCATCGGCGAACGCAAGTAATGCGCTAACCAGCGAACGGGCGCCTGCGATGCATGTTGCAGGCGCCGATCATTGAACCCATTCACTCAGCACAGCCATGAACACCGCATACCGCAAACCCTTGCCGGGTACATCACTGGACTACTTCGATGCGCGCGCTGCGGTCGAAGCCATCCAGCCGGGCGCCTGGGAAAAGCTGCCCTACACCTCGCGCGTGCACGCCGAAAACCTGGTGCGCCGCTGCGACCCCACCATACTCGTCGACTGCCTGAAGCAGATCATCGAAGTCAAGCGCGAGCGCGACTTTCCGTGGTTTCCCGCACGCGTGGTCTGCCACGACATTCTGGGCCAGACCGCGCTGGTGGATCTGGCCGGCCTGCGCGATGCGATCGCCAAGCAGGGCGGCGACCCTGCCAAGGTCAATCCCGTCGTGCCGGTGCAGTTGATCGTCGACCATTCGCTGGCAGTCGAATGCGGCGGATATGATCCGCAGGCCTTCGAAAAGAACCGCGCAATCGAGGACCGCCGCAACGAAGACCGTTTCCACTTCATCGAGTGGACCAAGCTCGCCTTCAAGAACGTGGACGTGATCCCGGCGGGCAACGGCATCATGCACCAGATCAACCTGGAAAAGATGTCGCCCGTGATTCACGCCATTGACGGCGTGGCATTCCCTGACACGCTGGTCGGCACCGACAGCCACACGCCGCATGTCGATGCGCTGGGCGTGATCGCCGTCGGCGTCGGCGGCCTGGAAGCCGAGAACGTCATGCTCGGCCGCGCCTCCTGGATGCGCCTGCCGGAAATCATCGGCGTCGAGCTTTCCGGCAAGCGCCAGCCCGGCATCACCGCCACCGACATCGTGCTGGCGCTCACCGAGTTCCTGCGCAAGTCCAAGGTGGTGGGTGCGTATCTCGAGTTCTACGGCGACGGCGCGAAATCGCTGACGCTGGGCGACCGCGCCACCATCTCCAACATGGCGCCGGAATACGGCGCGACGGCGGCGATGTTCTCCATCGACGAGCAGACCATCGAGTACCTGAAGCTGACCGGCCGTCCCGACGAGAATGTGAAGCTGGTCGAGCTCTATGCGAAGGAAGCCGGCCTCTGGTCGGATACGCTGGCGAATGCGCAGTACGAGCGCGTGCTGAAGTTCGATTTGTCGTCGGTGGTGCGCAACATGGCCGGCCCGTCGAACCCGCACGCGCGCGTGGCGACCTCCGATCTCGCCGACAAGGGCATCGCCGGCAAGTGGGAAGACGTTCCGGGCCAGATGCCGGACGGCGCGGTGATCATTGCGGCGATTACCAGCTGCACCAACACCAGCAATCCGCGCAACGTGATAGCCGCCGCTCTGCTGGCGCGCAACGCCAACCGTCTCGGCCTGACCCGCAAGCCCTGGGTGAAGAGCTCGCTGGCGCCGGGATCGAAGGCCGTGGAGCTGTACCTGGAAGACGCCGGCCTGAAGGGCGAGCTGGAAAAGCTCGGTTTCGGCATCGTAGCCTTTGCCTGCACTACCTGCAACGGCATGTCGGGCGCGCTCGATCCGAAGATCCAGCAGGAGATCATCGACCGCGACCTGTATGCAACCGCAGTGCTCTCCGGCAACCGCAACTTCGACGGCCGCATCCATCCGTATGCGAAGCAGGCCTTCCTCGCTTCGCCGCCGCTGGTAGTGGCCTATGCGCTGGCCGGCACCATCCGCTTCGATATCGAACGCGATGCCTTCGGCACCGATGCCGGCGGCAAGCCCATTCTGCTCAAGGACCTGTGGCCGACCGATGAAGAGATCGACGCCATCGTCAAGTCCAGCGTCAAGCCGCAGCAGTTCCGCAACGTCTACATCCCGATGTTCGAGAAGAAGGCTGCGGTTACCGAAGGCGTGACGCCGCTCTACGACTGGCGTCCGATGAGCACCTACATCCGCCGTCCGCCGTACTGGGACAAGGAAGGGCAGGGCGCGTTGGCGGCCAGCCCGCGTACGCTCCAGGGCATGCGTCCGCTGGCGGTGCTCGGCGACAACATCACCACCGACCACCTGTCGCCGTCGAATGCGATCCTGCCGAGCAGCGCGGCCGGCGAGTATCTGGCGAAGATGGGCTTGCCGGAAGAAGACTTCAATTCCTACGCGACGCACCGCGGCGACCATCTCACCGCGCAGCGCGCCACCTTCGCCAATCCGACGCTGAAGAACGAGATGGTGCGCAATGCCGACGGCACGGTGAAGGCCGGTTCATTGGCCCGCATCGAGCCGGAAGGCCAGGTCACGCGCATGTGGGAAGCGATCGAAACCTACATGGAACGCAAGCAGCCGCTGATCGTGATCGCCGGCGCCGACTACGGCCAGGGCTCTTCGCGCGACTGGGCTGCGAAGGGCGTGCGCCTGGCTGGTGTGGAAGCGATCGTAGCCGAAGGCTTCGAGCGCATCCACCGCACCAACCTGATCGGCATGGGCGTGCTGCCGCTGGAATTCAAGCCGGGCGAAAACCGCCTGAGCCTGGGCATCGACGGCACCGAGACCTTCGACGTGATCGGCGAGCGCAAGCCGCGTGCAGATCTGACGCTGGTCATTCACCGCAAGAATGGCGAGCGGGTGGAGGTCGCGGTGACCTGCAGGCTGGATACGGCCGAGGAAGTGTCGATCTACGAGGCCGGCGGCGTGCTGCAGCGGTTTGCGCAGGACTTTTTGGAGTCGGAGGCGAAGGCTGCTTGATCTGTTAGGTGTTTCCATCCTCATCAAGAGGATGATGCTTATCCATGATTCGCCAAGACCTTGAAGTTCCCTCCCTTTCAAGGGGAGGGCTAGGGTAGGGATGGGGTTTAATTACCCAGATTAAACCCATCCCCATCCCAACCTTCCCCTTGAAGGGGAAGGAGCGACAGCGGCCTTGCAGACTTCCGAGTCAGATCAGGCCGCGCAGGACGAATAAAAGCCAGCTTCATCAAGGACAACATTCATGCCCCACGTACCCCAAATCAAAATCCCCGCCACCTACATGCGCGGCGGCACCAGCAAAGGCGTGTTCTTCCGCCTGCAAGACCTGCCCGAAGCGGCGCAGGTCCCCGGCGCGGCGCGCGACGCGCTGCTGATGCGCGTCATCGGCAGCCCGGACCCCTATGGCAAGCAGATCGACGGCATGGGCGCCGCGACATCCAGCACCAGCAAGACCGTGATCGTCGCCAAGAGCACCAGGTCCGACCACGATGTCGATTACCTGTTCGGGCAGGTTTCCATCGACAAGGCCTTCGTCGACTGGAGCGGCAACTGCGGCAACCTGTCCTCAGCGGTCGGACCGTTTGCCATCAGCAACGGCTTGATCGATCCCGAACGGATTCCGCAGAACGGCATCGCCACCGTACGCATCTGGCAGGCCAATATCGGCAAGACCATCATTTCGCATGTGCCGATCACCAACGGCGAAGTACAGGAAACCGGCGACTTCGAACTCGACGGCGTCACCTTCCCGGCGGCGGAAGTGCAGCTTGAATTCATGGACCCGGCCGCGGAAGAGGAGGGTGCCGGCGGCTCGATGTTCCCGACCGGCAATCTGGTCGACGATCTCGAGGTTCCCGGCATCGGCACGCTGAAGGCAACGATGATCAATGCCGGCATCCCGACCATCTTCGTCAATGCGGAAGCCATCGGCTACACCGGCACCGAACTGCAGGACGCCATCAACGGCGACACGAAGGCGCTGGCGATGTTCGAAACCATCCGTGCCTACGGCGCGCTGCGCATGGGCCTGATCAAGAACGTCGACGAAGCGGCCAGACGCCAGCACACGCCGAAGGTGGCATTCGTCGCCAAGCCGGCTGAGTATGTCTCCTCCAGCGGCAAGCAGGTCAAGACGGAAGACGTCGATCTTCTGGTGCGCGCGCTTTCCATGGGCAAGCTGCACCACGCGATGATGGGCACCGCGGCGGTGGCCATCGGCACTGCCGCGGCGATTCCCGGCACGCTGGTCAACCTCGCGGCCGGCGGCGGTGAGCGCAATGCGGTGCGCTTCGGCCACCCTTCAGGCACGCTGCGTGTCGGTGCGGAGGCGGCGCGGGTCGGTGAGGAATGGAGCGTGACCAAGGCCATCATGAGCCGCAGCGCCCGGGTGCTGATGGAGGGGTGGGTGCGCGTGCCGGGCGATGCGTTCTGAAACGGACCCGGGATAGGTCAAGACGCTGACTGTCGAATTATTTTTGAGGATGAACGAGCGAACCAAGCAGACGATGCTGCCACGTATGTAATACCAGCCCCAAGTAGTATTCCAACACTTGGGGCCGGTACAAGAAGTGATCAGTTTTCAGCTGGATTAAATCACCAGGCATTCGGATATGAACTGTATTCCCAAGGAACAGCGTGGGCTACGGTTCGTATCCGGAAGGGCAAGGCGGGATGATTTTCCACATAACTAAACTACATACAGGAGAAAACCTTGGCAACAGTCACTGCAAATGCTGCGGGCGCTCATCGCAAGTTTGACCCGACCCAATACAATGAGTCCGAGATGTCGAAGCAGAATGGCAAGTACTCTGCATCGGATTATCAAGCGGCACTCGAAGCCAGAAAATTCATGAAGGACAATGAAAAGAACCTTCCTGATGGCAAGCTGAATTACCAGAATATTTGGGAAGGTGCCTCATCCGGAAATGTTGGCGGGAACGGCAAGGTTCTCAACCTGACCGAGAAGCAGAAAGCCGCCTTTGAAAAGCTGGCGGCAGATGACTTTGCTCTCTTTCACCGACTCAGTGAAAACAATCAGTTATCAATCCCTAGCATCGAAAAAGGCATTAAAGATCCAAAAGCACTCCATGGTTCCCGTAAGCCGGAAAATGATGACTACACCGATCCTACCAAGGGTTTGAACGGCCCGGATTCAAAGAAGGCCTTGTCAAGTTACTTCAATCAGCAGTTTGGCGACGATTGGAAACAAGTCTCTACCAGAAACATTTCACAAATCGCCAATAACGGCCGGTACTACGACGACGAGAAAAAGAACTGGGTCACTGTCGATGATCCCAAAGTGGTCGATGCAGCAGTCTGGCTGGTCAACAACAGCGGCGAAGTTGACAAAGGCGGCGCGAACAGCCTCGGGTGGATTTCCAGGAGCGAATTCGACAACTGGAATGACGTGTAAGGCAGCAAAGCGATCGGTATAAAGTACGCGTATGGCTGGACTTTCATTTCTGCAAATCGCGGACTTGAGAGTAATGGCCTGAACTCTTCCAGGCCATGGAACGCGCAGGCGGCGCGGAACTCCGGCACCCTGCCGCCGTAAGTCCGCAGTAAGCCAAGTCATCCAAACTCGTTCCAATAAAACGATGATGGAGACGCCATGAACTTTGCAGATTTCTATCAGCAGTCCGTCGATCACCCGGAGCAATTCTGGGCCAATGAAGCGAAGCGGATCGACTGGCAGCAGGCCTACACCCAGGTACTTGATTACTCCCGCCCGCCGTTCACCAGATGGTTCGTCGGCGGCACGACCAACCTGTGCCACAACGCGGTCGATCGCTGGGTCGACACCCAGGGCGACAAGCCGGCCCTCATTGCAATTTCGACCGAGACCGACAGCGAAAAAGTCTACAGCTTCCGCGAACTCCAAGGCGAAGTCATGCGCGCGGCGGCAATGATGCAGTCGCTCGGCGTGGGCAAGGGCGACCGGGTGCTCATCTACATGCCGATGATTGCCGAAGCGGCGTTTGCGATGCTGGCCTGCGCGCGCATCGGCGCCATCCACTCGGTCGTCTTCGGCGGGTTCGCTGCCAACAGCCTGGCAACCCGCATCGACGATGCAAAGCCGGCGCTCATCGTGTCGGCTGACGCCGGTTCGCGCGGCGGCAAGGTGGTGGAGTACAAGCCGCTGCTCGATGACGCGATCCGCCTCGCCCAGCACAAGCCGGCGCATGTGCTGCTCGTCAACCGCGGCCTGGCGGCCATGCAGATTACCGAAGGCCGCGATGTCGATTATGCGGCGCTGCGCGAGCAGCACATAGAGGCGCAGGTGCCGGTGACCTGGCTGGAATCGAACGAGACGTCCTACATCCTGTACACCTCCGGCACCACGGGCAAGCCCAAGGGCGTGCAGCGCGACGTGGGCGGCTATGCGGTCGCACTCGCAGCGTCGATGAAGCACATCTTCTGCGGCAACCCCGGCGAAACCTATTTTTCCACCTCGGACATCGGCTGGGTGGTCGGCCACTCGTATATCGTCTACGGCCCGCTGATCGCCGGCATGGCGACGGTGATGTACGAAGGCTTGCCGATCCGGCCCGACGCCGGCATCTGGTGGAGCATCGTCGAGAAATACAAGGTCACGCGCATGTTCTCGGCGCCCACCGCGGTGCGGGTGCTCAAGAAGCAGCCGACCGAATTCATGCGCAAGCATGATCTGTCTTCCCTGAAGGCGCTGTACCTTGCCGGCGAACCGCTGGATGAGCCGACCTCGTCCTGGATTGCCGCCGAACTCGGCGTGCCCGTGATCGACAATTACTGGCAGACCGAAACCGGCTGGCCGATCCTGTCGATCGCCAAGGGCATCGAGGACAAGCCGACCCGGCTCGGCAGCCCAGGCGTGCCGATGGCCGGCTACAAGGTCAAGCTGCTCAACGAATCCACCGGCGCCGAATGCGGGCCCAATGAAAAAGGCGTCGTGGTCATCGAAGGTCCGCTGCCGCCGGGCTGCATGCAGACGGTCTACCGGGATGACGAGCGCTTCGTGAAGACGTACTGGTCCAATTTCCGGGAGCAGGTGTATTCCACCTTCGACTGGGGCATCCGCGATGCCGACGGCTACTATTTCATCCTTGGCCGCACCGACGATGTGATCAACGTTGCCGGCCACCGCCTCGGCACGCGCGAGATCGAAGAAAGCATTTCCAGCCATCCGAACGTGTCCGAAGTCGCGGTGGTCGGCGTCGAGGACAAGGTCAAGGGACAGGTGGCAGTCGCGTTTGCGATTCTGAAGAATGCCGACGCCGCGGCGACGCCGGAAGGCCGCAAGGCGCTGGAGGCGGAGGTGATGGGTGTGGTCGACAAGCAGCTAGGCGCGGTCGGCCGGCCGGCGCGGGTGCATTTCGTCTCGCTGCTGCCCAAGACCCGCTCGGGCAAGCTGCTGCGCCGCTCGATACAGGCGATCTGCGAAGGGCGCGATCCGGGCGACCTGACCACGATTGAAGACCCGGCCAGCCTGCAGCAGATCCGCGCCGCTTTGGCGGACTAGCATTTTCAAGGTCGTGCAGGCCTCCGTGCCTGCACTTTCTCCGGCCGCGAGACTTTGTGCAGGCGCACAGGCCTGCACGACCCCGGCATGGCCTATTCGATGGTCGCTACCACCGGCGTATGGTCGGAAGGCTGTTCCCACTTGCGCGGCACCTTGTCGACGATGCAGGCGGTGCAGCGTGCCGCCAGCGGCGGCGACAGCAGGATGTGGTCGATGCGCAGGCCCATGTTGCGGCGGAAAGCCATCATCCGGTAATCCCACCAGCTGAATATCTTTTCCGGCTGCTCGAACAGCCGGAACGAATCCTTGAATCCGAGCTCGAGCAGGCGCTGGAAGGC
The DNA here is from genome assembly GCF_015352985.1 of Noviherbaspirillum malthae. Lineage (GTDB taxonomy): Bacteria > Pseudomonadota > Gammaproteobacteria > Burkholderiales > Burkholderiaceae_D > Noviherbaspirillum > Noviherbaspirillum malthae. Next base: position 719,148 of record NZ_JACYXF010000001.1, read on the forward strand.
GGCGCGCTCCAGGTCGGATACCAGCACCTGCCCCTGCCATGCGACCGGATCATGCACGTCGCGGTCGTCGGGGGCGATGTTGTAGTCGCCGAGCAGCGCGAGGTTCTCGTGCGCCTTCAATTCATCGGCCAGCCAGTCATGCAGCGCATCGAGCCAGCGCAGCTTGTACTGGTACTTGTCCGAGTCGACGGCCTGTCCGTTCGGGATGTAGGCGCACACCACGCGCACGCCTTCGATGGTGGCGGCGATGATGCGCTGCTGCTCATCCTCGAAGCGGGGATTGTTCTTCACCACGTCGCTCATCGGATGCTTCGACAGGATGGCGACGCCGTTGTAGGTCTTCTGGCCCGTAAAGGCCACCTGGTAGCCGGCCGCTTCGATCTCGGCCACGGGGAACTTGTCGTCGGTCAGCTTGGTTTCCTGCAGACAGAGCACATCGACCGGATTCTCGGCCAGCCATTGCAGGACCTGCGGCAGGCGGACCTTCAGGGAGTTGACGTTCCAGGTGACTAGTTTCATGGAGTGCGGAGAAGAAGCGTGGAAAAGAGATGCCCGCGGCTTGGAGGCGGCGGGCATCGGGATGGTGTTGCCGGACGCGACCGGGGCAGCATGCCGCCCCGGACGGATCAGGCCTTGCCGTTGGCGCGGTTGATCAGGAAGGTCGTCAGCAGGGGCACCGGACGGCCGGAAGCGCCCTTGGCTGCGCCGCTCTTCCATGCGGTGCCGGCGATGTCGAGGTGCGCCCAGGTGTACTTGCGGGTGTAGCGCTCGAGGAAGCAGGCCGCCGTGATGGCGCCGCCGGGCGGGCCGCCGATGTTGGCCATGTCGGCGAAGTTGGACTTCAGCTGTTCCTGGTAGGCATCTTCGATCGGCATGCGCCAGGCCGTATCGCCGCTGGCCTTGCCGGCGCCGAGCAGTTCGTTGGCCAGGTTGTCATGCGCGTCGTCGTTGCGGGTGAACAGGCCGGAATTGTGGTGGCCGAGGGCGGTCACGCAGGCGCCGGTCAGGGTGGCAATGTCGACCACCGCTGCCGGCTTGAAGCGTTCGACATAGGTCAGCGCGTCGCACAGGATCAGGCGGCCTTCGGCATCGGTGTTGAGGATTTCGATGGTCTGGCCGGACATCGAGGTGACGATGTCGCCCGGCTTGGAAGCACGGCCGGAAGGCATGTTTTCGCAGGCTGGGATGACGCCGATGACGTTGAGCTTCAGGTTCATCTCGCCGATGGCGCGGAAGGTACCGAGCACGGATGCTGCACCGCACATGTCGTACTTCATCTCGTCCATGTTGGCGCCCGGCTTGAGCGAGATGCCGCCGGTGTCGAAGGTGATGCCCTTGCCGACCAGGACGACGGGCGCATCCTTGGCCTTGCCGTTGAGATGCTTCAAGACGATGAACTTCGGCGGCTCGTCGCTGCCCTTGGTCACCGACAGGAAGCTGCCCATCTTGAGCGCTTCGAGCTGCTTGCGGTCCAGCACTTCGACGCCGAAGCCGTAGTCTTTCGCCAGTCGCTTTGCGGTGTCGGCGAGGTAGGTCGGCGTGCAGATATTGGGGGGCAGGTTGCCCAGATCCTTGGTCAGGTCTACGCCGTTGGCCAGCGCGATGCCCTGGGCGACGGCGGTCTTGACTGCGCCGTCGGCCGCGGGAGCGAGGAAGGCGATCTTCTTGACGCCGCCCTGCGGGGCTTCCTTGTTGCTCTTGGTGGTGTCGTAGCGGTAGCCGGCATCGCGGACTGCCAGCACGGCGGCACGCGCCGCCCAGGCCGCGTCGCGGTTCCCGACCAGATCCAGCGGCAGGGCGATCGCGCCGTCGGCCGAGCCGAGGGTGGCGAAGGCGCGGGCGGTCGCCTGCACTGCGGAGACGAAATTCTTGTCCGAGATTTCCTGCTCCTTGCCGAGGCCGACCAGCAGGATGCGCTCGGCTGCCACGCCGTCGAGGCCGCGCAGGAGGAGGGTGGAGCCGGCCTTGCCGGTGATGTCTCCCGACTTCAGCGCCGCGGCGATCTGGCCCTTGCGGTCCAGCGACTGCGCGGCTTGAGAGAGTTTCTTGTCTTCAAATACCCCTACTGCGATACAGCCGGTTTTGACCCCGGCCAGTCCGGTTTTTGCGTCGATAGGTTTTATGCTAAAGTCCATAGTCACTCCTTTTGAGACGCAATTATAGTCTTCTATTCAATGATCTTTCAGCGCGCACTTCGACGCGAACTGGTAAGTACCGCCGGCGCTGTCTTCACCACGCTGTTCACAATCACGATCACTGTGATGCTCATCAAGATCCTCGGCCAGGCTGCCGGCGGTCGTGTCGCATCGCAGGACGTCATTGCACTCATCGGTTTCGCAGCACTCAAGTATCTGTCGATCATCCTCATCCTCACCGGTTTCATCTCGGTGCTGGTGGTCGTCACCCGAAGTTATCAGGACTCGGAAATGGTGGTCTGGTTCGCCTCCGGCCTCAGCCTGTCGAGGTGGATACGTCCCGTCATGAGCTTCGGCCTGCCGCTCGTCGTGGTGATCGGCCTGCTCAGCTTCTTCGTCACGCCCTGGGCCAACCGGCAGAGCGCGGAATTCCGCGAACGCTTCGAAAAGCGGGAAGACATTTCCCGCGTCTCGCCCGGCAAGTTCCAGGAATCGTCGTCGGCCGACCGCATCTTCTTCGTCGAAGGCATCAGCGGCGATTCGACCAAGGTGAAGAACGTCTTCGTCAACACCATCCAGAACGGCCGCACCAGCGTCGTCGTTGCCAAGGAAGGCACCGTGGCGATTGATGAGCGCGGCGACAAGTTTCTGCTGATGGACAAGGGCCGCCGCTATGACGGCGTGGCCAGCCAGGACGATTTCCGCCTGATCGAATTCGAACGCTACGGCGTGCTGGTGTCGAGGCAGTCGCAGGCGCTGGTCGGCGACATATCGGCCCGCTCGCTGCCGACGCCGATCCTGATTGCCAATCTGAACAATTTCAACAGCGGCGAACTGCTGTGGCGGCTGTCGCTGCCGATCATGGGCTTTCTGCTGATGCTGCTGGCCATTCCGCTCGGCTTTGCCAACCCGCGCGGCGGCCGTTCGGCCAACCTCCTGATCGCGCTGCTGCTCTACATCGTCTACAGCAACATGGTGAGCGTATTCCAGGCGTCGGTGGTGCAGAAGCGCATCTCGCTGGACATGGCATGGTGGCCGCTGCACCTGACCGCAGCACTGCTGATCGCCTTCCTGTTCTGCTGGCGGCTGTTCGTCAATCATCCGTATCATCCGGCCACGATGTGGGGCGCGTTCAAGCGCTCCCTGCGCTCGCGCAAGGCAGGCAAGACCGGCGAGGCAAGCCAATGAAGGTGCTCAATCGCTACGTCGCCAGGGAGATCGCGGCCGCGGTGGTGTTCGCGCTGATCGCCTTCCTTGCCCTGTTCGCCTTCTTCGACCTGATCGGCGAACTGCCGCAAGTCGGCCGCGGCAACTACCAGCTGCAGCATGCCTTTCTTTACGTGCTGATGGGCCTGCCCGGCTATGTGTACGACCTGATGCCGATCGCGGCGCTGATCGGCACCATCTACGCGCTGGCGCAGTTCGCAGCCCGCTCCGAGTTCACCATCATGCGGGCTTCCGGCCTGTCGACCGGCATGGCCGGCTGGATGCTGGCGCGCGTCGGCATCGTCATGGTGATCCTCACCTTCCTGTTCGGGGAATTCATCGCTCCGAAGACCAGCGAGATCGCCGAGCGCTGGAAGCTGCAGGCCCAGGGTTCGTCGATCTCGCAGGAATTCCGCACCGGCCTCTGGACCAAGGACGTCATCCGCGAGAACGGGCTGACCGGCGAGTCCATCGGTACCCGATTCCTGAACGTGAAGGATGTCAGCCCGCAGGGCCAGCTGCGCGGCGTGAGGCTGTTCGAATTCGACCGCGAGTTCAGGATGACGTCGATGGTGACAGCCGCGCATGCCGACTACCAGGGAAACAATACCTGGCGGCTGTCGGACGTGACGGAAACCATGTTTTCGGTGAACGTGGCCGACATTTCGGCCGGCACCACGACAAAGACCGTCCCCGCGCGCGACCTGGTGTCGGAAATCACGCCCAACATCCTGTCGGTGCTGTTCGCCGATCCCGACCGCATGTCCGCCTTCGGCCTCGCCACCTATACCCGCCACCTGGCCGAGAACAACCAGACCACCGAGCGCTACGAGATTGCATTCTGGAAAAAGCTGATTTATCCGTTTGCGGTGCTGGTGATGATGGCGATTGCGCTGCCATTCGCCTACCTGCATTTCCGGGCCGGCGGCGTCAGCCTCAAGATTTTCATCGGCATCATGATCGGCGTGAGCTTCCAGCTGCTCAACAGCCTGTTCTCGCACATCGGCCTGCTCAATACCTGGCCACCCCTGGCCACCGCGCTGATACCCAGCGTGATTTTCACGATGGTTGCGATTTCAGCGTTGTTGTGGGTGCAGCGGCATTAGATATTTTCAAGCGTCGGAGACGGCATCATGGCGAAACCATCCCTCATCCTGTTTGCCCACGGCGCGCGTGATCCGCGCTGGGCGGAGCCTTTCCAGCGGCTTCGGCAAATCCTTCAGGCGCAGTCGCCGGACATCGATGTGTCGCTCGCCTTTCTTGAGCTGATGTCGCCGCGCCTGCCGGAACGGGTTGCTCAGCTGGTGGCGGAAGGCTGCACCGAGGTGACGGTGGTGCCGGTGTTCTTCGGACAGGGCGGGCATGTGCTGCGCGATCTGCCGGTGATTCTCGAGCAGATCAGGAAGGATCATCCGCAGCTGGCGATCAAGGCGAGCCCGGCGGTGGGCGAGAGCGAGGAGGTGCTGAATGCGATTGCGGGGTACTGCCTGGGGCAGATGCGGGTACAGTAAATCCTCAGGCTGACACACATCTGCGATGACGGCGTTGCTGGATTAGAGGATGTTTCTTACCCTTCAAGGCGGGGATGAAAGAGGGATGGATTTAACGGTGTTTATCTAAACCCCATCCCCACCCCAACCCTCCACCTCGCCGGCCGCCCTTGAAGGGGAGGGAGTGTAACGCAGGTGTTTGCTTGCCAAGCCAAGATGTTTGGCCGCATAAAGAATATTCCTCCCCCTTCAAGGGGGAGGTTAGGAGGGGGATGGGTTTCATCGGCGCACATTGAACCATCTTCAGCCCTGCCCGTCGACCTCGCCTCTTGCGAGCGGCTACGACTCCGCAGGCGCAACGCAGTGCGTTGCAAGACCCCCTGCTGCGTCCACCTCGCCGGCCGCCCTTGAAGCGGAGGGAGCAGAGGTTCCACGACATATGAGTTTCACCTGCGGAACCTGAGCGACCGGGAATGTCAAGGCGCGAGATAGCGCGGGCATAGTCACTCAATCACCACGCCGCGCAAACGCCTCCCCGATCATCACCAGCACCGGACCTTCGCAATGCGGCAGTCCCTGTTCCAGTTCCGCCAGCGTCAGCCGCATTACCCGTTCATTCGGCCGGCTGCAGTTCTCCACCGCGACCACCGGCAACAAGGGCGAGCGCCCCTGTTCCAGCAGCTTGCGCGCCGTGATGACCGCTTCCTTGCCGCCCATGTACTGGATCAGCGTATCGCAGTCGGGCAGGGTGGTCTGTTCCGGATGATTCGGCGCGGTGCTGGAGGTGAAGAAGGCGACGCTGCGCGCAATGCCGCGCTTGGTCAGCGGCTGGCGGGTCGAGGCGGCCGCGGCCAGCGCGGTGGTGATGCCGGGGATGACTTCCACTTCGATGCCCTCGGCTTCCAGTGCGCGCAACTCCTCGTCGGCGCGGCCGAACATCATCGGGTCGCCGCCCTTCAGGCGTACAACCTGTTTGTATTTCTTCGCGCAGGCGACCAGCTTTTCATTGATGACGGTCTGTGCGGTCGAGCGCTGGCCCGAGCGCTTGCCGACGGAAATTTTTTCTGCCTGCGGGCACAGCGCCAGCATCTCCTCGGTGACCAGCGCATCGTAGAGCACGACATCGGCCTGGGAAAGGATGCGGGCACCGCGAACCGTGATCAGGTCGGCGGCGCCCGGACCGGCGCCGAGCAGATAGACCTTGCCGGTCGCCTGCGCGGCGGGGGATGACTGCATGCGGAGTCCTGATCAGGCCAGGCGGATCATGCCTGCGGCAACCGTCTGGTGCGTCACTTCATCGATCAGGATGAAGGAACCTGTGGAGCGGATCGCTTCATAGGCATCAGCGGCCAGCGGCTGCTGCACGTTGATCGAGACCGTGGCGATGTCATTGAGCTTGAGCGCATCCGCATTGCGGCGCTCCTGCGTGTTGATGTCGAGCAGAGTGTCGATCTTCGTCACGCGCGCAGCCACCTGCTTGGTGGTGTGCTTGAGCCAGTACTTGCGGCGCATGTCGAGCGGTTCTTCCGACAGCCAGCAGACGTCGGCGGTCACGGTCTTCTGCAATGTGGCCGGCGCATCCGCGGCGGCCAGCATGTCGCCGCGCGAGATGTCCAGGTACTCTTCCAGCAGCAGCGTGACCGACTGGCCGGCCGATGCCGTCTGCAGCGAACCGTCGAGCGTGAGGATGTCCTTCACGGTCGCGGTCTGGCCGCTCGGCTGCACCACCAGCTTGTCGCCCTTGCTGACCTTGCCCGCTTCGATGCGGCCCATGTAGCCGCGGAAATCGTTCGCCTCATGGCCGTTGTGGCGCGCCACCAGCTGCACCGGGAAACGCAGCGGCTCGACATGGGCGTCGTCGTAGACCGACAGCGACTCCAGCAGGCTGATCAGCGTCGGACCCTGGTACCAGGGCATCTTGTCGCCGGCTTCGACGACGTTGTCGCCCGCCAGCGCCGACAGCGGAATCGGACGTACATCCTTGAGGCCGAGCTGGTCGGCGAACTGCTGGTAGGCGCCGACGATGCGGTCGTAGACGGTCTTGTCGTAATTGACGAGGTCCATCTTGTTGACCGCGACGATCACATGCTCGATGCGCAGCAGGTGGGCGATGGTCGAGTGGCGCTTGGTCTGGGTCAGCAATTCGACGCTGCCGTCGTCGCCCAGCTTCACCTTCGATACGTCGATCAGGATGATGACGGCGTCGGCGGTCGAGGCGCCGGTGACCATGTTGCGGGTGTACTGCTCGTGACCCGGCGTGTCGGCGATGATGAACTTGCGCTTGGGCGTCGCGAAATAGCGGTAGGCGACGTCGATGGTGATGCCCTGCTCGCGCTCGGCTTCGAGGCCGTCGGTCAGCAGCGACAGGTCGACGGTGTCGCCGACGGTGCGCTTGTGCTTGGCGCGGGAAATCGCGTCGAGCTGGTCGGCGAAGATGCCCTTGCTGTCGAACAGCAGGCGGCCGATCAGCGTGCTCTTGCCGTCATCGACGGAACCCGCTGTGATGAAGCGCAGCAGGCCGCGCTCGGTGCCTGCACTGGTCGACAACACTTGATCTGCAACTACGGCGTTCATCAGAAATATCCTTCTTTCTTGCGTTTTTCCATCGAGGCTTCGGATGTCTGGTCATCCATGCGGGTCGCGCCGCGCTCGGTAATCTGCGTCACAGCGGTTTCGGCGATGATCGCGTCCACGTCGGCCGCGTCGGAGGCCACCGGGCAGGTGCAGGAGATGTCGCCGACGGTGCGGAAGCGCACGATGCGTTTCTCGACAGCCTCGCCTTCGCGCGGCGGGGTCAGCTCGGTCAGCGGCACCAGCAGGCCGTTGCGCGGGATGACTTCACGCTCATGGGCAAAGTAGATCGGCGGCAGTTCCAGCTTTTCACGGGCGATGTACTGCCAGACATCGAGCTCGGTCCAGTTCGAGATCGGGAACACGCGCATGTTCTCGCCTGGATGGACGCGGGTGTTATACAGGTCCCACAGCTCGGGACGCTGGGCCTTCGGATTCCACTGGCCGAATTCGTCGCGGAAGGAGAAGATGCGCTCCTTGGCGCGCGCCTTCTCTTCATCGCGGCGGGCGCCGCCGATGCAGGCGTCGAACTTGTGTTCGGCGATGGTTTCCAGCAGCGTGACGGCTTGCGCCGCGTTGCGGGAATCGGTCTGCGGATTGCGCAGGCGCACGGTGCCGCGCTTGATGGAGTCTTCCACCGAACCGACGATCAGGCGCTCGCCCAGTTCGGCCACGCGCTTGTCGCGAAACTCGATCACTTCCGGGAAGTTGTGGCCGGTGTCGATGTGCACCAGCGGGAAGGGGAACTTGCCCGGACGGAAGGCCTTCTCGGCGATGCGCAGCAGCACGACCGAATCCTTGCCGCCGGAGAAGAGCAGGGCGGGATTGGTGCACTCGGCCGCGACCTCGCGCATGATGTGGATCGCTTCCGATTCCAGCCAGTCCAGGTGACGGTTGCTGGCGGCGTCCAGAAAGAGTTTTTCGACTGCTGTGTTCATAGTGTTGGTCTTGCCATCTGAGATAGGTCTGATACGTCTGTCACTTCTGATGCATCTTCTTGCTGCTGCAAAGCTGCGCTTAGGTCGCAGCCACCGCCTTGATGCGCACCAGCTTGCCGTCGACGACATGCAGGCCGCATTCCTTGGACTCGGGGTTCTCCCACCACCAGCGTCCGGCGCGCACGTCCTCGCCCGGCTGGATCGCGCGGGTACAGGGTTCGCAGCCGATCGACGGATAGCCCTTGTCGTGCAGCGGGTTGTAAGGCACGCTGTTGCTGCGGATGTAGTTCCAGACGTCTTCCTCCGACCAGTCGGCCAGCGGATTGAACTTAGTCATGCCGTGCGCCGGATCGTCTTCCTGCACCGCGAGTTCGGCGCGGGTGGTCGACTGCGAACGGCGCTGGCCGGTGATCCATGCCTTGTTGCCGGCGAGCGCGCGGTTGAGCGGCTCGACCTTGCGGATGCGGCAGCATTCCTTGCGCATCTCGACGCTGTCGTAGAAGGCGTTCAGGCCGTTCTGCTGCACATAGGCATCGACCGCGGCGGCTTCCGGCTTGTACAGCGCAACCTCGACACCGTAGGTTTCGCGAATGCGGTCGACCATGCCCAGGGTTTCCTTGTGCAGGCGGCCGGTTTCCAGGGTGAAGATGCCGATTGGCAGCTTCGCCTTCAGGATCAGGTCCGCCAGCACCATGTCTTCCGCCGCCAGGCTGGACGCAAACACCGCCGGCGAAAACTCGTCGGCAATACGCCTGAGCGTCGCTTGCGTGTTCTCGACCAGGGTATTCAGATCGCTCATGCCGGCGCTCCGCTGCGCTGCACCCGGCGGAACAGCGGCGACTTCTGGTCCCAGGAATTCTGGTAGACCTCGGAAAAATCGGTCAGTCCCTTGAGCGCATCATGGATGTTCTTGTCCTCGCGCACCGCGAAGGCATCGAAGCCGACGCGCTGCATGTAGAACAGCTGGTCGCGCAGCACGTCGCCGATGGCGCGCAGTTCGCCGGTGTAGCCGAGGCGGGCGCGCAGGTTGTAGGCGGTCGAGTAGCCGCGGCCGTCTGCGAACTTCGGGAAGTCGACGGCCACCACCTTGAAGTTGCCCAGGTCGCCCTTGAGCTCTTCCGGACGCTCGCTGCTGGCGATCCAGACGCCGAGCTCGCTGCGGCCCTCCAGCGCGGCGCGCTGCGCCTGCCAGACCTTCAGCGGCACGATGACCTTGCCTTCGGGGATGGCGACGGTTTCCGGCGTGTCTTCCTCGCCGAGGCGCAGCACGTTCCAGTCATCGGAGACGACGGCCTTGTTCTTGATGATGTTACGCATAGGCGTCTTCTCCAGCTTTGTGTTCGATCTTGATGGGGGTGGCGTAGACGAATTCTTTGAACGGAGCGACGCCGATGCGGCGGGCCGTGTCGATGAAGCGTTCGTCTTCGTTGCGCTCGCGCAGGTAGACCTGCAGGATGCGGTCGATCACTTCCGGCATCTGGTGCGCGGAGAACGACGGGCCGATGATCTTGCCGATGCTCGAATCGTTGCCCTGGGCGCCGCCGACGGACACCTGGTACCACTCGCTGCCGTCCTTGTCGACGCCGAGGATGCCAATGTGGCCGACATGATGGTGGCCGCAGGAATTGATGCAGCCCGAGATGTTGAGCTCGATCTCGCCGATGTCATGCTGGAAGTCGAGGTTGTCGAAACGCTCGGCGATGTCGGACGCGATCGGGATCGACTTGGCATTGGCCAGCGCGCAGAAGTCGCCGCCGGGGCAGCAGATCATGTCGGTCAGGAGGCCGATGTTGGGCGTGGCCATGCCGTGCGCCTTGGCTTCTTCCCACAGGCGGATCAGGTCGGACTGCTTCACATCGGACAGCACCAGGTTCTGCTCGTGGGTCACGCGCAGTTCGCCGAAGCTGTAGCGGTCGGCGAGGTCGGCGGCGAAGTCCATCTGTTCCGCGGTGGCGTCGCCCGGCGGCACGCCGGTCTTCTTCAGCGACAGCACGACGGCGGCGTAGCCCGGCACCCTGTGCGGCTTGACGTTGCGCTTGATCCAGTTGGAGAAAGCCTTGCTGTCGTTCTTGTACTGTTCGACGGCGGCGTCGGTCGCCGGCAGCTTTTCATAGGCGGGCGACGGGAAGAAGGAGGCCACGCGGGCCAGTTCCTCTTCGGTCAGCGTGCTCGGGCCATCCTTGAGGTCAACCCATTCCGCTTCGACCTGGCGCGCGAATTCCTCGACGCCGAGGGCCTTGACCAGGATCTTGATGCGCGCCTTGTACATGTTGTCGCGGCGGCCGTACTGATTGTAGACGCGCAGGATGGCTTCGATGTAGCTCATCACATGCTGCCACGGCAGGAAGGCGCGGATCTCGCTGCCCAGGATCGGGGTGCGGCCCATGCCGCCGCCGACCAGCACGCGGAAGCCGATCTCGCCCTGTTCGTTCTTCACGACCGACAGGCCGATGTCATGCACCTGGATCGCGGCGCGGTCTTCGAGCGCGCCGTTGATGGCAATCTTGAACTTGCGCGGCAGGAAGGCGAATTCGGGGTGGAAGGTGCTCCACTGGCGCAGGATTTCGGCATAGGGACGCGGATCGATGATCTCGTCGGGCGCGATGCCGGCGAATTCGTCGGAAGTGATGTTGCGCACGCAGTTGCCGGAAGTCTGGATCGCATGCAACTCCACCGATGCCAGCTTGGCCAGGATTTCCGGGGTTTCCTCGATCTTGATCCAGTTGAACTGGATGTTCTGGCGGGTGGTGAAGTGGCCGTAGCCGCGGTCATGCTCACGCGCGATATGGGCGAACATGCGCACCTGTTTGGACGACAGCAGACCGTAGGGAACGGCGCAGCGCAGCATGTAGGCGTGGCGCTGGTAATACAGGCCGTTCTGCAGGCGCAGCGGACGGAATTCGTCCTCGCTCAGTTCGTTGGACAGGCGGCGGCGTACCTGGTCCGCGTATTGGGCAACGCGTTCCTTGACGATCTGATGGTCATACTGGTCGTATCGATACATCTTCTTGTTCCAATCTCAAAAAACCATTTTGGCGGCGACGGCTGTCAGCGTGGTGGCGAGCAAGCCGCGCAGTATCTTTTCCGGAACTGCCTTGGCTGCCAGCGAACCGAGCGTGATGCCCGGCACGGAACCCAGCAGAAGGGTCAGCAGCAGTTCCCAATTGATCGAACCCAGATACCAGTGTCCCGCTGCCGCGATCGCGGTCAGGGGCACGGCATAGGCGATGTCGGTTCCGGCGATTTCCGCAGGAGACAGGCGAGGATACAGTAATACCAATATGGTCGCACCTACCGCCCCGGCGCCGATCGAGGAAATCGTGACCAGCGTGCCCAGCACGGCGCCGACGATGACGGTCGTGACGGCCAGGTTGCGTCCTTGCAACTGCTTTTCCGGATGGGCCAGCACCCAGGCCTGCATGCGGCTGCGGAACAGCAGCGCAACAACGGTCAGCAGCACCGAACCGGCGATGGAATAGCGGATGATCTGGCCGATATGCTTGTCCATGGCCCCGAAATACTTGAGGGCCAGCGTGGTCAGCAGGGCGGCGGGCAGGGCGCCGTAGCAGAGGTGGCGCACCACTTCCCAGCGCACGGTGCCGCGCACCCGGTGGGCAAGCGTGCCGGCGGTCTTGGTCGCGGAAGCGAAAGCCAGGTCGGTGCCGACGGCCACGGTGGGGGAAACGCCGAACATCAGGGTGAGCAGCGGCGTCATCAGCGAACCGCCGCCGACGCCTGTCAGCCCCACCAGCAGGCCCACTGCAAAACCGGAAACAACATAAGTCAGAGTCATGAAACCTCGCGCAAAGGAGTGTGAATCGTAATAAACTTATTCCTTATTCCAAACGACTTAGTATTTATTTGCTTATATGCCCATTTGGCATAAGCAAGCATAAAAAAACACAGTTGGCCATGGCCCATGCCCGGCCGCAGCCGGTCTTGCATTAAGGGAAACGATGAATCTCCATCAACTGCGCTTCGTGCGCGAAGCCGTCCGCCAGAACTTCAACCTCACGGAAGCCGCCAAGGCGCTGTATACCTCGCAGCCGGGCGTTTCCAAGGCCATCATCGAGCTTGAGGAAGAGTTGGGCGTGGACATCTTCACCCGGCACGGCAAGCGCATCCGCGGGCTGACCGAACCCGGCCGCGCGGTGCTGCGTTCGGTGGAGCTGATCATGCAGGAGATAGACGGCTTGAAGCGCATCGGCAAGGAGTTCGCGGCGCAGGATACCGGTAGTTTCACTATTGCCACAACCCATACGCAGGCCCGGTATGCGCTGCCGAAGGTCGTGCAGATGTTTACCCAGAAGTTTCCCAAGGTGCGCTTGTCATTGTTGCAGGGCAATCCGCGCCAGATTGCCGAAATGGTATTGAAGGACCAGGCCGACATGGCGATTGCCACCGAAGCCATCGCCAACATGGACGGCCTGATCACTATGCCCTGCTACCAGTGGGAACATGTAGTCGTGGTGCCGCATGGCCATGCCCTGCTCAATGCCAAGCCGATCACATTGGAAGAAATCGCCGGCTATCCGCTGATCACCTATGACAGCGCCTTCACCGGTCGCGCCAAGATCGATCATGCGTTTGCGATCCGGGAACTGAAGCCGGATGTGCTGCTGGAAGCCATCGATGCCGATGTCATCAAGACCTATGTCGAACTCGGCATGGGGGTTGGCATCATCGCCGGCATGGCCTTCGATCCGGAGCGCGACAAGGGGCTGGAAGCGATTTCCGTCGGGCATTTGTTCGGTTCCAACGTCTCGCGTGTTGCTCTCAAGCAGGGCGCTTATCTGCGCAGCTATGTATACAGTTTCATTGAGTTGCTGACACCCACGCTCAACCGCAAGCTGATCGAGCAGCTGATGAGCGGCGAAAAGGAAAATTACGAGCTATGAAGCCGCTGAGGGAGTGGCCGCTGGAACATCGCCGCGCGCTGCGCGGCATCCTGACCGACATCGATGACACCTTGACCACCGCCGGCGCCCTGACGCCGCAGGTGCTGCAGGCGCTGAACGATCTGCGCGATGCCGGCTTGCAAGTCATTGCCGTCACCGGCCGTCCGACCTACTGGGCCATGCCCCTGCTCAAGCTGTGCCGCTTCGATGCGGTGATCGCCGAAAACGGTGCCAGCGCCTTCTGGAACGACGGCTCGGGCCGCATGCAGTCATGGTTTTATGCCGACGAAACTGCCCGGAAACAGCACCGGCTTGCGCTGAAAGCCCTGGTTCCCGTACTGCGCGAACGTTACCCGCAAGTGCCGGTGGCCGACGATGCGCCGCTGCGCATCGGAGACCTCGCCTTCGATATCGGGGAAAATGTTCCGCCCCTCGCACCGGAGACCGTTGCGGGCATCCTTGCCCTCATACGGGAGCACGGTTTTCATGCGACCGCCAGCAGCATCCATGCACATGCGGCGCCGATGCCGTTCTGCAAGCAGGCGGCCAGCGAACGCCTGCTGCGGGAGGTATTCGGCATAAGCGACGAAGCGGCGCGCCGGGATTATGCGTTCGTCGGCGATTCCGGCAACGATGCGCGCATGTTCGCCCATTACCCGCATGCCATTGGCGTCGCCAATGTGCGCCGCCATCTGCCGCGGCTGGAAGCCATGCCTGCTTACGTGACCATCCTTGAATACGGGGCGGGTTTCGTGGAAGTTGCGCAGGCGATATTGACGGATAGGTGATCCGCTCGCCGAGAACCTGAGCAATTCCGCAGGATCTTCCTGTCAAAGCCCGGTGCTTTTGCATTTCGCTCCCTCTCCCGCAGGCGGGAGAGGGTTGGGGTGAGGGCGGTTGCAAAGCCCCCGACGGTCTTGACAGCCTCCCTCATCCTCAACCCTCGCTGCGAGCCCTACGACCCAGCTTGCACGCCAGGTCGGCTACGGCAGCGCAAACGATGGTTTGCGAAACCTTGCCTGCGCCCCGCCTGCGGGAGAAGGGAGCAAAGACCGATCGCATCATCTAACATCTGCTTTCCTGCTTCGCACACCGGACCTACCGCAAAAGGAGACCCGAATGAAACTCGCCACCCTCAAGGACGGCACCCGCGACGGTCAGCTGGCGGTCGTGTCGCGGGACCTGAAAACGGCGCATGTCGCCGACGGAATCGCGCTGACCCTGCAGCGGGCGCTGGACGACTGGTCCTTCATCGCGCCCCAGCTTGATCAGCTGTACGAACAGCTCAATGCCGGCAAGGCGCGCCGCAGCTTCGATTTCGATCCCAGGCGCTGCATGGCGCCGCTCCCGCGTGCTTACCAGTGGGCCGACGGCTCGTCCTATGTGAACCATGTGGAGCTGGTGCGCAAGGCGCGCAACGCCGAGATGCCGGAATCCTTCTGGCACGATCCCCTGATGTACCAGGGCGGCTCCGACGATTTCCTCGGACCGAACGACGATATCGCGCTGGCTTCGGAAGAGTGGGGCATCGACTTCGAGGGCGAGGTAGCCGTCATCACCGATGACGTACCGATGGGCACGACGCCGGAGAAGGCGCTTGTGCACGTCAAGCTGCTGATGCTGGTCAACGACGTTTCCCTGCGCAACCTGATTCCGGCGGAACTGGCCAAGGGCTTCGGCTTTTTCCAGTCCAAGCCGGCGTCGAGCTTTTCGCCCGTGGCGGTGACGCCGGATGAGCTTGGCGATGCCTGGCAGGACGGCAAGGTGGCGCTGCCGCTGCGCGCCTTCTGGAACGGCGCGCTGGTCGGGCAGCCCAATGCCGGCGTCGACATGGTGTTCAGCTTTCCGCAGCTGATCGCGCATCTGGCCAAGACGCGCAATGCGCGCGCCGGATCCATCATCGGATCGGGCACGGTGTCGAACAAGGATGCCGGCAAGGGCTATACCTGCATTGCCGAGAAGCGCTGCCTGGAAATGATTGCCGACGGCCAGGCAAAGACGCCGTTCATGAAGTTCGGCGATACGATCAAGATCGAGATGCTGGACGCCAACGGCAAGTCGATCTTCGGCGCGATCGATCAGCAGGTGGTGCAGGCTGCACGGTCACGCTGACCGCGCTGATTTCGCCGGGTTCGCCTGGAGCTATACTGCCTGCATACACGCTCAAAGGAGAATGCCATGCAGGACCTGCTTCCTTCCCTGCCGCTGCTGGCGGCTTTCCTGTTCGCCAGCCTTGCTCTGGCGGTGACGCCGGGACCCGCCGTCATTTATGTATTGACCCGTACGCTGGCACAGGGCCGCCGGGCCGGGCTGGCTTCGGTCGCGGGCGTTGCCCTCGGCAACTTCGGCAATGCGGTGGGCGCCGCCATCGGGCTTGCCGCCCTGTTTGCCATTTCCTCGCTGGCCTTCAGCGTCGTTAAATATGCCGGCGCAGCCTATCTCATCTATCTCGGCGTCAAGGCGCTGCGCGCGCCGAAACCGCAAGCCGGGGAAGGGGCGGCGCCGACATTCGGCACGGCGCAGGCGGGACGCATTTTCCGCGACGGCTTCGTGGTCGCCTTGCTCAACCCCAAGACCGCGATTTTCTTTGCGGCCTTCCTGCCGCAGTTCATGGACCCGGCCGCTTCCGCCATGGGACAAAGCCTGCTGCTCGGTGCCGTGTTCGTGATGATCGCCGCCACCACCGACCTGATGTATGTATTTACAGCCGGCGCGCTTGCGCCTGCGCTGAAAAAAATGAAGGGTGCCGGTGCGGCCGGGCGCTATGTGACTGCGAGCGCCTTCATCGGGCTCGGCATTTTTACGGCGGTGTCGGGAGGGCGCAGCGCGAAATAGGCGCGGCAAAGACACAATAAAAAACCGGACCGCAAGGTCCGGTTTTTTTATGCTCCTGCTAGGTCAGGCGGGTTTCAGGCGGCCAGCATTGCCATCGAAGTCTTGCAGCCGTCCAGCAGGAACGCCAGGCTGATGACCAGCACCAGTTCGCCTTCGGCAGAGCGAGCCGTGCCGTTGACGCCTGGCACCGCCAGCGCGGTCAGCGGCTTGATTACCAGGTCGGCGGTGCCGTCGACCGCATCCACTGCAAGAATGTAGGGCTGCGGCGCGGCGATGACGATGCCGACCTTTTCCCGGCCCTGTTCATAGCCGAGGATGGCGGCCAGCGAGCGGACCGCGAGCGGACGGCCCTGGTCGCGCAGCACCGGCGCGCCGCCGACTTCGTCGAAGGTCTCCGGCAGTTCGACCACGCGCTGCACCACAGCCATCGGCATGGCAAGCGCCGCGCCGGAAGTACGTACCAGCATGGTCGGAACGATGGACAGTTCGATCGGCAGGCGGATGGTGAAGCGGGTGCCCTCGCCCAGCACGGAATCGATGCGGATCGCGCCGCGGTGCTTTTCCACCGCAGTCTTCACCACATCCATGCCGACGCCGCGGCCGGATACGCTGGAAGCGACTTCCTTGGTCGAGAAACCAGGCAGGAAGATCAGCTGCAGCGCTTCTTCATTGGTCTGCGCCGCGTTGTCGCTGATAAGTCCCTTGGCCATCGCCTTGGCGCGCAGCTTGGCCGGATCCATGCCCTTGCCGTCGTCGGAGATCTCGATCATGACGCTGCTGCCTTCCTGCCAGGCCTTGAGCAGGATGGTGGCCTTGGCCGGCTTCGTGGTCGCGCCGCGCTCGTCGGCGGTTTCGATGCCGTGGTCGAGCGCATTGCGCAGCATGTGCACCAGCGGATCGTAGAGGCTGTCGACCACCACGCGGTCGACTTCGGTTTCGGCGCCCTCGATGACGAGATCCACATCCTTGCCGAGGTCTCTTGCCAGCTCGCGCACCAGGCGCGGGAATTTCTGGAACAGGCGCCCCACCGGCTGCATGCGGGTCGACAGCGTCGCGCGCTGCAGTTCGGTGGAATAGCGCGAGGCGCGGCTCAGGGTTTCCTGCAGCGTCGACATCAGCGCGGCGGCCTGGCCTTCGAACTTGAACTGCGACAGCTTCTCCAGCAGCACGCTGGCCTGGTTGGCGGCCTGCACCGACTCGCCGGCAACTTCCAGCAGCGCATCGAGCTTGACCGCGTCGATGCGGATGGTGTCTTCCTTGACCTGGGCGGTGATGGGGCGCTGGTTGTCGTCGGCGGCAGCCTTTGCCTGCGGCTTGTCATCGCCGGCGGGTTTGGCCAGCGGCGTCACATTGGGCGGCGCGCTGGCGGCCAGCATGGCGGCTGTTGGCGCGTCGGGCAGGGTGCCTGGAGGGACGACGGCGCGGTACAGCGCTTCCCAATCCAGGCCGTCGGAATCGATGGCGGAAACGGTGGAAACGCCGGCAGGCTGGGCTGCCGGTTCGCTTGCAGCGGCCGCTGTCTCAGCCGCATCGGGTACGGCAGCAGCCGGGGCGGTGGACTTGCCTTCGATCGCCGCATTCAGCAGTTCCTCCAGCGACGCGGGCATGGCAGGCAGCGCTTCGGGCGCCGCACCGTTGGCTAGCTGCTTGAGCTGGTCGCCGACGAAGCCGCTGGCCTGCAGGCCGGCCTCGATCGCCGTCGGCGTCACCGGCACCTGGCCGGTGCGCAGGCCGTCGAACAGGTTTTCCGTCAGGTGGCAGGCCGACACGATGGCCGGCAGATTCATGAAGCCTGCGCCGCCCTTGATGGTATGGAAGGAGCGGAACAGGGCGTTGAGCGTATCGGTATCGTCGGGCCGCCGCTCCAGCGAGAGCAGGTGCTCCTCGACGTTCGTCGCGAGGTCAAGCGCCTCGACGACGAATTCCTTGAGCATATCGTCCATTAGAACCCCAGATCGGCAAGCAAGCTGTCAACGTCGTCCTGCGCCATGGCAACGCCGGGCGCGGCAGGCCCCTGCATCAGTTCCACCGGCTTGGATTCGGCCATGGCCGCCTTGACCTCCGGCGGAGCATTGTCGCGCAGCAGCTGCGCCAGTTCCTTCTCGGCGGTGCTGGTGATGTGCACGATCTTCTTGATCAGCTGGCCGGTGATGTCCTGGAAGTCCTGGGCCATCATGATGTCGAGCAGGCGGGCCTTTTCGGATTCGGTGGCTTCCTGCACGACGGCGGCGAACTGCTTCGAGTCGCCGGCCAGTGCCTTGAATTCCTCGATGCCGAGCTTGCCTTCGAACAGCTGGGCCCACCGGCTTTCCATGTCCTTCGCCTGCTTCTGCAGGGTTTCCTGCTCGGGGATGCAGGTATCGACGGTATTGAGCACCTTGTTGGCGGCCTGCTCGGTCAGCGAAGCCACATGCTCGAGACGGCCCTGGGCGTCGGTGATCTGGCTGGCGACGTCGGAGAGCGAGCGGTCGTAGCCCAGCTGGCGCAGCGAGTCGTGCAGCATGCGCACGATGCCGCCGAGTCGCTCGTACATCGACTGGTCTTCAGGGTCCTCCGGATTTCCGGAAATTTCCTGTGCCTGCTGCATGTCCTGCTCGGCGCCGGCGGCGAGGGGTTCGTTATCCAGGCTGACTGTTTCCTGCGCGCTTGCAGGGCTTGCAGGGGCGGCGACCGTTTCCGTACGCTGCGCGGCTACTTCTTCAAACAGGGCTTCAAGATCATCTGCGGCGTCGGTCATGTCGGTGCATCCTTCATTCGTTGTCAGCTTGTCCATTGTTGGTCGACAGGCGGTCATGGCGCGGCCGTACCTGCCCATTCACTTGGATTATCAGCTACGAATTTCTTCTGCGCAACATGAACATGAAGACGCTGCGCCGGGCCGCTGCAAAGTGTTGTCTCGGCCTGCGCAAACTTGCCAATTCGTCTATAAGACGTCGATCAAAGCTCCTTGAGCAGCGAGATCGTCGCCTGGCAAAGCGCATGTTCCGGCGAGGCGAACGCATCGCAGATGGTCAGGTGGTTCAGGCCGGGCAGGGGTACGTCGCCGCGATGGCTGCCGCTCCATGAGCGCGCGATGAGTTCGGTCTGGCGCCGGAATTCGTCGGATTCGAGCGCGCCGTAGGCGGTAACGAAGGAAGCCGGATGGCCCTGCGGCATGAATGCCGGCG
The DNA here is from genome assembly GCF_015352985.1 of Noviherbaspirillum malthae. Lineage (GTDB taxonomy): Bacteria > Pseudomonadota > Gammaproteobacteria > Burkholderiales > Burkholderiaceae_D > Noviherbaspirillum > Noviherbaspirillum malthae. The sequence continues at coordinate 738,388 of NZ_JACYXF010000001.1, forward strand.
ACAGGGGAGCGATATCGGCTTCGGTGAGCTTGAGGTCGACGTTGACGAAATCGGCGTGCCTGACCGGTTCGAGGTCGTAGAGGCCGGACATCAGGACGCCGCCCTTGACGAGGTCGGCCGGCAGGTCGGCGCCGAACACCGGCCAGTGTGCGGCCATCATCATCGCCGCCAGGTGCGCGCCGGCGGAGTGGCCGGCAACCACGATGCGCTTCGGATCGAAGTCGTACTTTTCCGCGCTCCGGTAGAGCCATGCCAGCGCATGCACCTGCTGCATCACGATCTCGGCGATGCTGGCATGCGGCGCCAGCGTGTAATTGGTCAGCGCCACATTGAATCCGGCGCGGGTATACGCGGGCACGACGAAGGAAAAATCCGACTTGTCCAGCGAACGCCACCAGCCGCCGTGGATGAAGACCAGCAGCGGCGCATCGCTGCGGTTGGTGGGGAAGAAGTCCAGGCGCTCGGCGGAGGCTTCGCCGTAGGCGAGATCGAACAGCGCGGCCTGCGAGCGCCGCACCTGCATCGAATCCTTCAGCCAGCGCGTGAAGATGTAGGGATGATCGGGAATGGAGGCGCGGGCATTGTATTGCTGGCTGTAGTATTCGGCTTGGTTGTCCATGGGCGTGTCTGCGGTGTTGAAATGGTTATCCGGGCGACAGTTTACCGGGCTTGCCGGCAAATGGCATGGAATGGCCCGGCGATCTGGCCGGTCCGGAGATTTGACGGGCCGGGGCCGCCGCCGTACACTGCCGGCGTTCTGGTGCCCGCGGATGCGTTCGCGTCCGCAGTTAAACGGGAAACACGAAGCCTCTCAGGCATAACGTGTGCTGCCCCCGCAACGGTAAGCAAGCGTCGCTGCAGCAGCCAAGCGCTGATCAGCGACAGACGGCCCTTCAAGCCACTGTGCATCTTCTGCATGGGAAGGCTGGCCGATCGATCTTGCCAGCCCGGATACCGGCCGGAATGCTGCATCGGCGCAGACGCGTCCGGTGAGTCACGCCATGCGGACGGGGTTTTTCGCATGCCTTCTCCCAGTTCCTAATGAATGCATTCATGCCGCAGCCCAGCCATCGTCAAGAAGATTCCACGCTCATTCCCCATGTCGAACCCACGGCGGATACCGCGCTGTTGACGCAGCTCGACGCCGCCGTCAACAACAAGACCAAGCCGCTCGGCAGTCTCGGCATGCTCGAAACGCTGGCCCGCCAGATCGGCCTGGTCCAGCGCACCGTTCATCCACGCATCACATCGCCGGCGATTCTTGTATTCGCCGGCGACCACGGCGTGGTCGCGGAAAAGGTGTCGCCCTATCCGCAGGACGTGACCTGGCAGATGGTGGAAAACTTTCTCGGCGGCGGAGCGGCGATCAATGTCTTTGCTCGCCAGAACGGATGCGCGCTGCAGGTGATCGACGCTGGCGTCAACCATGATTTCGGAGAGCGCGCCGGATTGGTGGGCCGAAAGGTGGCGCATGGCACCCGCAACTTCATGCGCGAAGCGGCGATGACGCCGGAGCAGTGCAGCCTTGCGATCCGGCACGGCATTGAGCTGGTCGCTGGTCTGGAAGGCAATGTGCTCGGCTTCGGCGAAATGGGCATCGGCAATACCAGTGCCGCCGCCGCCCTGATGCACAGGCTAACCGGCGCGCCGCTCAAGGAATGCGTCGGCGCCGGGGCAGGCCTGTCGGAGGAGGGCATCGCCCATAAACTGAAAGTGCTGCAGCGGGCCGTCGAATTGCATGCGCAGGCAAAAGAGCCGCTGGATATTCTCGCCGCACTGGGCGGCTTCGAAATCGCCATGATGACCGGCGCCATGCTGGCCGCCGCAAGGCGGCGCATGGTGCTGCTGATCGACGGCTTCATCGTCACCAGTGCCTTGCTGGCGGCGGCCAGGCTGCAGCCGGCGATACTCGACTATTGCGTCTTCTCCCACTGCTCGGACGAGCGCGGCCACACCAGCATGCTCGAGCATCTCGGCGCGCGCCCCTTGCTGCAGCTCGGCCTGCGGCTCGGCGAGGGCAGCGGCTGCGCACTGGCCCTGCCGCTGCTGCATGCGGCCGTCAACTTCCTCAACGACATGGCTACCTTCGAATCAGCCCAGGTCAGCGGCAAGGACGACTGAGCGATGCAGCCGACCGGCGTCCGCCCCGACTCGCTTGCTATGCGCTGCCTGCATCAGCTGCGCCTGTTCTTCATCGCGCTGCAGTTCTTCACACGCCTGCCGATTCCGCGCTGGGTCGGTTTCGAACCGGAATGGCTGCAGCATGCAAGCCGGTATTTCCCGGCGGTCGGCATCGTGGTCGGCTCTTTCGCCGCGGGCGCCTATGCGCTGGCGGCCCTGGTGCTGCCGCAGACCGTGGCGGTGCTGCTGTCGACCATCGCCGGCATTTACCTGACGGGTGCTTTCCATGAAGACGGTTTCGCCGATACCTGCGACGGCCTGGGCGGCGGCATGACGCGTGAGCGGGTGCTGCAGATCATGAGCGACTCCCGCATCGGCGCCTATGGCGCGATCGGCATCGGGCTGCTGCTGGCGCTGAAATGCGCGGCGCTGGCCTACCTGCCGTTCCATCTCCTGATCGCGGGGCTGCTGCTCGGCCATCCCGTGTCGCGTCTGATGGCAACGGCACTGATCTGGCGGCTCGAGTATGTGAAGGGGGAAGGCAAGGCCAAGCCGCTCGCGCAGCGCATGTCGCATGCGGAATTCATGATTGCGGCGGCGTTCGCGCTGTTGCCGGCGATCGTCCTGCTATGGCTCGGCTGGCTGGCATGGCCGGCCCTGCTGGCTGCGCTGCTGGCCATGGCGTGCAGCGCAGCGTGGCTGGCGCGCAAGTTCGTGCGCCGCATCGGCGGCTATACCGGCGACTGCCTTGGCGCGGTGCAGCAGGTGTGCGAGGTTTCCTGCTACCTGGCATTGCTGGCGACGGTCTGAACGGCATGCGTCTATTCCTCCTGCGCCACGGCAAGCCCGACGTCGCTTCCGGACTTTGCTACGGCAGCACCGACCTCGCCGTGTCAGGCGAGGAACAGGAGCGCGTCATCGATACGGTATTGCCCTTGCTCCCGCGCGACATGCCGATTTACGCCAGCCCGCTGAGGCGCTGCCGCGAACTGGCCGTTGCGCTTGCCGAACGCCTTGAAGCGCCTATGCCCGTGATCGATGCGCGGCTTGCGGAAATGCACTTCGGCGCATGGGAAATGCGGTCCTGGGACCAGATTCCGCGCAGGGAGGTCGATGCCTGGGCGACAGACTTGGCGGGCTACCGGCCGGGCGGCGGCGAGAGCGTGTTCGATGTGGCGACCCGGGTGAGCGGCTTCCATGCCGACCTGCTGTCCGGCGTGAGCGATGCCGTCATCGTCGCCCATGCCGGAACCATGCGGCTCCTGAAGGAATGCGTCAAGGGTGGTTCGCCTCGCGACCTGGCATTGCGGGCGGCACGGAGCCGGCATGAGATTGCCTACGGAGAACTCCTAATCTTGGAATAGGACGCAGGGCCGGCTGCTACACGCCTTTCATGTTGTCGCCGGTTACTGCAAGCCTTACAATAGCCGGGTTTTGGTGCCCGCGGATGCATTCGCGTCCGCAGTTAAACGGGAAACACGAAGCCCTTCAGGCATAACGTGTGCTGCCCCCGCAACGGTAAGCAAGCGTCGCTGCAACAGTGTCAAGCGCTGAACAGCGACAGACGGCCCTCTCAAGCCACTGTGCGTTTTTGCATGGGAAGGCTGGCCGATCGACCTTGCCAGCCCGGATACCGGCCAGAACAGGTGAAAGCCGCCGGACAGGGAGAGTCATTCGTTCGGCGCTTTCGTTCAATCCGGCTTGCGGGGAAGCAGGCCGGTTGTCAATCACTGGAAATTCACATGATCTCATCCGTATCCCTGGGCCGCCCGGCCGCAGGCAAGCCCCTCGCCATGGCGCTCGCCATCGGCACGCTCTTTTCCGTTCCCGCCGCCTTCGCACAAGACAGAAAACTCGAGTCGGTGGTGGTGACCGCGAACCGCACGCCGCAGATCGCAACCGAAGTGCTGAGCGACAATATCGTCATCAGCGCCGAAGACATTGCCAAGTCGGGGCGCACTTCGCTCATCGACGTCCTGCAGCGCCAGCGCGGCATCGAAGTCGTCCGCAACGGCGGACCCGGCACCAGTTCGTCGGTATTCCTGAGGGGAACGGACAACAAACAGAACATCGTCCTGGTCGACGGCGTGCGCGTCGGCTCGTCCACCAGCGGCGGCGCCAGCTGGGCAGGCATTCCGCTGTCGCAGATCGACCGCGTGGAAGTCGTCTATGGCCCGCTCAGCACCATGTACGGCGCCGATGCGGTCGGCGGCGTGATCCAGATCTTCACCAAGAAAGGCGACGGCCCGCCGGTGCCCACGGTATCGGCAGGCATCGGCAGCTACCGCACCTACAACCTCGAAGCCGGCGTCTCGGGTTCCAGCAGCGGCTTCCGCTATGCGCTGCGGGCCTCGCATGAAGAGTCCGACGGCTTCTCCTCCACCCGGCGCGGCGCGAGCGGTTTCAATCCCGACCGCGACGGTTACGACAACGACAGCGCAAGCGGCCAGTTCAGTCTCGAGCTGGCCAAGGGTCATGAGATCGGCGTCAACTTCCTGCACAGCGACCTGAAATCGCAGTTCGACAACAACGCTGCATTCGACGACCGCATCCAGTCCAAAGTCTCGACCATCGGCGCCTACAGCAGGAACCAGATCCTGCCCAACTGGACCAGCCAGGTGATGGTGTCGCAGTCGCAGGACAAGGGCCTGAACACCACGCGCACCGGCAGCACGCATTTCGACACCAAGCAGCAGCAGGTGAGCTGGCAAAACAACTTCAGCGTCTTCACCACCGATGTGGTGCAGCTGATCGCCGAGCACCGCCGCGAGGAAGTCGATTCCAGCACCACCGAACTGAACCGGTCGCGCACGACCAACTCCATCGCCGCCGGCTATCAGCTCAAGCGCGGCGCGCATCTCGCCGCGGCCAGCATCCGCAATGACGACAACTCCCAGTTCGGCTCGCACGTTACAGGCAGCCTGTCCTACGGCTACCGCCTGACCAGCGCCCTGCGCACCAATGCCAGCATCGGCACCAGCTTCCGCGCGCCGACCTTCAACGATCTGTACTTCCCGGGCTTCGGCTTCGCCGACAACCGTCCCGAGAAGGGGCGCAATGCCGAAGTTGGGCTTTATTACGAGGACGGAAAGTCGACCTACAGCGCGGTGTATTACCACAACCGCCTGACGGACCTGCTGGTCAGCACGCCGGTGTGCCCGGTCGAGCAGGCGACCCATCCGTTCGGCTGCGCCTACAACGTCAACGAGGCCCTGCTCACCGGCGTGACCCTCGGCGCCAAGACGGCCGTCGGCAGCTTCAACCTCGGCGCGTCGCTGGATTTCCAGAACCCGAAGGATGAAACCACCGGCCGCCAGCTGGCGCGCCGTTCGAAGCGGCACGGCACGCTGTCGCTCGACCATACGGCAGGCAAGCTGACCACCGGCGGCGACATCGTCTTCTCGGCGGAACGTTTCGACGATGCCAGCAACCGCACCCGCCTGGGTGGTTACGGCATTCTCAACCTCTTTGCAAACTATGAGGTCGCGCCCAACTGGTCGCTGTTTGCGCGCTGGAACAATGTGCTGGACAAGGACTATGAGCTGGCGAGGAACTACAATACCGCCGGGTCCAACGTCTTCGTCGGCATCCGTTACGGCATCCGCTAGTTCATCGAAAGCAGCTCAACGTGCATAGCAGCGTCCTCATCCTCCCATCCTTCCGCGAGCGCCGGCGCGCGGTGGCCATCCTGGCGATGCTGGGCGCTGCGGGCCTGGCTTGCATCCTGTTCGCCTGCGCGATCGGTTCGGTATCGCTGTCGGCCGGCGAACTGTTCGGCGCGCTCGGCGAACTGCTGCGCGGCAAGCCGGAGTCGCTGGCGGCGACGCTGCTGGAACTGCGCCTAGGCCGTGCGCTGTCGGCCTTCGTCACCGGCGCCACGCTGGCCCTGGCCGGGGTGATGATGCAGGCGCTGCTGCGCAATCCGCTTGCCGATCCCTATGTGCTCGGCGTCTCCGGCGGCGCCGCGGTCGGCGCGCTGGCCGCCATCCTGTTCATGGCAGCGGCCTGGGTAGTTGATGTAGCAGCTTTCGGCGGCGCCATCGCGGTGGCCATGCTCCTGCTGCTGCTGGCCAGGCGCGACCTGCGCGGCAGCGGCGGCGACGGCAATGCGCCGATGCTGCTGCTGACCGGCGTCATCGTCGCCTCCGGCTGCGGGGCGCTGGTCACGCTGATGCTTTCCATCGCGCCCGACAACCGGCTGCGCGGCATGGTGTTCTGGCTGATCGGCGACTTGTCGGCCACCCAGCTGCGCTGGCTGCCCTGGCTGATCTGGTCGGGCGCGCTGGTCTTTGCCATCCGTGTCGCCCGTGCGATCAACGTCATGGCACTGCATGCGGAAGCGGCAGCCACGCTTGGCATCTCGGTCGCGCGCCTGCGCCAGGGCTTGTTCCTGAGCTCGGCGCTGTTGACGGCGAGTGCGGTCAGCAGCGCCGGCAGCATCGGCTTCGTCGGCCTGATCGTGCCGCATGCCTGCCGCTTCGCCTGGGGGCCGGATCATCGCCTGCTGCTGCCGGCGGCGACGCTGGCGGGGGGGAGTTTCCTGGTGCTGGCGGATACGCTTGCGCGCACGGTGATCGCGCCGCAGCAGCTGCCGGTAGGCGTAATCACGGCGCTGATCGGGGTGCCGGTGTTTTTGGTGCAGTTGCATCAGCTGTATAGGAGGTGAGGGGTGCAAGCACCTAATTCTGGCCGCAGGGCTGCGCTCCGATACTCCCTCCCCTTCAAGGGGAGGGCTGGGGTGAGGATGGGGTTATGTCTCGATGAAAGAACATTTCTTTATGCTAAAACAACCCATCCCCACCCTAACCCTCCCCTTGAAGGGGAGGGAATAAGCTGGAATGGCTAGCGTATGCAAACACTCAACCTCTCCCTCAACATCGGCGCCCGCAAACTGGTCCATAACCTGAACTGGCAGGTAGACCCCGGCCAATGCTGGTGCGTCATCGGCCGCAACGGCGCCGGCAAGAGCACGCTGCTGCGCGCCCTGGTCGGACTGCGCCAGCCCGACGGCGGCGAAGTCCGCATGCAGGGAAAGCCGCTGTCCGACTGGCCGCTGACCGCGCTTGCACGCGAGCGCGCCTACCTGCCTCAGGGCCGCAACGATGCCTTTGGCTACCGCGCCATCGAAACCGTGCTGGCGGCGCGCCATCCCTACCAGGACGACCGTTACTGGGATGCCGAATCCGATTACCAGGTCGCCCATGCATCACTGCGTGCGCTCGACGTCGAATCGCTCGCCGAGCGCGACGTGCGCACGCTGTCGGGCGGCGAGCGCCAGCGCGTGGCGATTGCCGCGGCGCTGGCCCAGGAAGCGCCGCTGCTGCTGCTCGACGAGCCTGCCAGCGCGCTCGACCTCGCGCATCAGGTCGGCGTGATGGAACTGCTGGCGCGCCTGTGCCGCACGCAGCAGAAATCCGTGGTGCTGGTCAGCCATGATCTCAATCTCGCGCATAGCGTCGCGACCCATGCATTGCTGCTGATGGGCGACGGCGGCTGGCAGGCAGGGCCGGTGGAAGAGGTCATGACCGCAGCACTGCTGAGCGACTGCCTCGGCTATCCGATCGACATCGTGCAGCACGGCAGGCGCCGCATCTACATACCCGCAGAGGAAACGACACATGAATGAAGAAGGCAAGGATGCCGGCCAGGCCGGCGACGACGGCATCAATGAACGCCACCGCGTGCGCATGCAGCGCAAGAAGGAAGTAGTCGACCAGAAGATCGAAGCCGCCAAGCGCGATGCCGGCGTGCTGCTGGTCAATACCGGCAACGGCAAGGGCAAGAGTTCCAGCGCCTTCGGTATGGCGATCCGCGCGCTCGGCCATGGCATGAAGGTGGGCGTGGTGCAGTTCATCAAGGGCGCCAAGTCCACCGGCGAGGAATTGTTCCTGCAGCGCTTTCCCGATGAAGTCAGCTTCCATGCAATGGGCGAAGGCTATACCTGGGAAACCCAGAACCGCGAGCGTGACATCGCCGCCGCCGAACTCGCCTGGGAGAAGGCGAAGAGTTTCCTTGCCGATCCCGCCATCGGCTTCGTCGTGCTGGACGAACTCAATATCGCATTGAAATACAAGTACCTCGACGTCAACCGCGTCATCGCCGACCTGCAGGCGCGGCCGGCGATGCAGCACGTGGTGGTGACCGGCCGCGCCGCGCCGCCGGAGCTGATCGAGGTGGCCGATACCGTCACCGAGATGCAGCTGGTCAAGCATGCGTTCAAGGCGGGCATTGCCGCCCAGCCGGGCGTGGAGTGGTAAGGCGATGAGCGGCGCGCGGGTATTGCTCGTATCGGCGATTGCCTCGGGGCAGGGCAAGACCACGGTCACGGCGGCGCTGGCACGCAAGCTGACGCGCGAAGGCAAGCGGGTGCGCGTGTTCAAGACCGGACCGGACTTTCTCGACCCCATGCTGCTGCAGTGCGCCTGCGGTGCGCCGGTGCAGTCACTGGACCTGTGGATGGTCGGCCTGGAACGCAGCCGCCGGCTGCTGGCCGAGGCGGTGGCGGAAGCCGATGCCATCCTGATCGAAGGCGTGATGGGGCTCTACGACGGCACGCCGTCGTCGGCCGACCTGGCGCGTCAATTCGGCGTGCCGGTGCTCACCGTGCTGGACGCCTCCGCGATGGCGCAGACCGCCGGCGCGGTGGTGCGCGGCCTGCGCGACTACGGCCCGGTGCACCTGGCCGGCGTGATCGCCAACCGCATCGGCAGCGAACGCCACGCGCAAATGATTGCCGAGGCCATGCGCGACATTCCCCTGCTCGGCACCTTGCCGCGCCAGGAACGCTCGCTTCCCGAGCGGCATCTGGGGCTGGTGCAGCCCGACGAGGTGGAGGAACTCGACGGCATCCTCGATGCGCTGGCCAGCCAGCTGAACTTCAATGCCGACGCCTGGGAAGCCTTGCCGCCGGTCTCGCTCGGCGAGCCGTTGCAGGAAGCCGTTGCTCCGGCTCTGCTGCAGGGCAAAACCATCGCCATCGCCCGTGATGCGGCATTCGCCTTTCTCTATCCTGCCAACCTGGATTGCCTGCAGGCGCTAGGCGCGGCCATCGTGCATTTCTCGCCGCTGGCCGATGAAGCCATTCCTAAGCGTGCCGATGCCGTCTACCTGCCGGGCGGCTACCCGGAACTGCATGCGGCGGCACTGGCCGATGCGATGCGCTGGAAGCAATCGATGCGGGAAGCGCATGCGGCCGGCCTGCCCATCTATGCGGAATGCGGCGGCATGATGGCACTGGCCGACAGCCTGACCGGCATCGGCGGCGATAGGCATGCGATGGCCGGACTGCTGCCGGGCCGCGTCATCATGCAGAAGCGCCTGGCCGCACTCGGCGCGCATGCATGGCAGCGGCAGGATGGCGAACTTCGCGGCCACGCCTTCCACTACTCGCGGATGGAAACCGAACTGGAGCCGCTGGCCCGCACCGTCAAGCATCCCACCGGCCAGACTGGCGAAGCGATCTACCGAAGGGGTTCGCTGACCGCGTCCTACTTCCATGCCTATTTCCCGTCCTGCCCGCAGGCTGCGGCCAGCCTGTTCCTGAGGGAGAGTGCGGCATGACGATCAGCCTGATACTCGGCGGCGCCCGCTCCGGCAAGAGCGCTCACGCGGAAAAACTCGCTGCCGGCAGCGCAAAGGACGTGGTCTATATCGCCACCGCGCAAGCCCATGATGACGAGATGCAGCAGCGGATCGAACTCCACCGGCAGCGCCGCGAGGCGGGCTGGACCACCGTGGAGGAGCCGCTGGCCCTGGGCCAGGCCATCCGGCGCTTGAGTGCTCCCGGAAACGTCGTGCTGGTCGACTGCCTGACGGTCTGGCTATCGAACCTGCTGTTTTCCGAGCAGCGCGACTATCCGGAAGTCGGCCGTATCGTGCCGCCCGAGGCATTCGCACGCGAGCGGCAGTCGCTGCTCGATGCGCTCGGCGACGCGGCCGGCGACGTTATCCTCGTCTCCAACGAAGTCGGGATGGGCATCGTGCCCCAGGGCGCGATCTCGCGCTGGTTCGTGGATGAGGCCGGCCGCTTGAACCAGGCGGTTGCCGCCTGCAGCGACCGCGCGGTTTTCGTAGTGGCCGGCCTGCCGATGATGCTGAAGGGGCTGCCATGCTGAGCGGGCTTTCGCTGTCTACTGTAGCTCTGCTGATGCTGGCGGGCGTCGTGCTCGACTGGCTGCTCGGCGAGCCGCGCCGCTTCCATCCGCTAGTCGGCTTCGGCCGCATTGCCGGCATGATCGAGCGGCGCTGCAATGCTGGCGGCGACGGCACTAAGCGCTATCTGCTTGGCATCGCAGGCTGGACACTGGCCGTGCTGCCGCTGGTCATGCTGGCGGCGTTCCTGCTGCAGGCTGCCATGGGAGCGCATACGCTGTTCGGCATGGCGCTGCATGCGCTGCTGCTTTACTTCTGCATCGGCTTGCGCAGCCTGCGCGACCACATGCTGCCCATCGCCTCGGCGCTCGCCGCGGGCAAGCTCGATCTGGCGCGGGAACTGACGTCGCGCATCGTCAGCCGCGATACGGCGCGGGCCGGGGAGAGCGATCTCGCCAAGGCCGCAGTCGAATCGACGCTGGAGAACGGCAACGATGCCGTCTTCGGCACACTGTTCTGGTTTGCCGTCGCGGGCGGCTCGGGCGCCTTGTTGTTCCGCCTCGCCAATACGCTGGATGCGATGTGGGGCTACCGCAATGCGCGCTTCCTGCGCTACGGCTGGATGGCGGCGCGCACCGACGATGCGCTCAACTGGCTGCCGGCCCGCCTGACCGCCTTGTCCTACATGCTGCTTGGCGACGGCCGGCGCGCCCGAGAATGCTGGCGCACCCAGGCCTCAGCCTGGCCAAGCCCGAACGCGGGACCGGTGATGTCGACCGGCGCCGGCGCGCTCGGCCTCGCGCTCGGCGGCACCGCCGAGTACGACGGCGTGATGGAAACCCGTCCGCCGCTCGGCAGCGGCAAACCGGCCGAGGCGGCCGACATCGGGCGCGCATGGCGGCTGGTGGCCCGCACCACGGCGCTCTGGATTGTGGCCGCAGCCAGCCTTGCTTTTTTGATTGAAAGGATCTTGCATGCTTGAGCATGGAGGCAACCTGCGCGAAGCCGCATTGCGGCACGGCCGCCCGCTGCATGAGTGGCTGGACCTGTCGACCGGCATCAATCCCAACGGCTATCCCGCGCCGGCCTTGCAGGCGAACGCATGGCACCGCCTGCCCGAGCCGCATCCCAGTTTCGTCGAGGCCGCGCAAGCCTATTACGGCGCCCCGCGCATGATGCCGGTCGCCGGCACGCAGGCGGCAATCCAGGCCTTGCCGCGCCTGCGCCCGAAAGGACGCGTGGCGGTGTCGGCGCCGTCCTATGCCGAGCATGCGCACTGCTGGCGACAGGCCGGTCATGAGGTTGATGAAATCGCCTATGAAGCACTGGACCGACACGCGAATAACGCCGACGTCATGGTGGTATGCAATCCCAACAACCCCACCGGTGCGCTGGTTGCACCGGGACAGTTGCTCGACTGGGCCGGCCGCCTTGCCGCGCGCGGCGGCTGGCTGGTGGTGGACGAAGCCTTCGGCGACACCGTGCAACAGGCCAGCGTTGCCCACTGGAGCGACCGACCGGGCCTCATCGTGCTGCGTTCGGTAGGCAAGTTTTTTGGACTGGCAGGGCTGCGCCTCGGCTTCGTGGCGGCAGAACAGCGCTTGCTGGACAGGCTGGCGGAGTGGCTGGGACCATGGTCGGTCAGCGGTCCGGCGCAGGAAATCGGCATGGCGGCGCTATGCGACAAGGCCTGGCAGGAAGCAACGCGCAGGCGCCTGCTCGAGTCCGGCGGGCGCCTGCATGATCTGCTCGCGCAATTTGATATCGAAGCAAGCGGCACGGCGCTGTTCCAGTGGTGGCCGGAAAGGGAGCCGGAAGCCTTCGCCGGCCACATGGCCGAACAGGGCATCTGGGTCAGGCTGTTTCCGGTCAAGGCACGCGGCATCCGCCTCGGCCTGCCGGGCGACGAAGCCGGATGGCAGCGGCTGCAGCATGCGCTTCAGACATGGAGGAGCAGACAAAAATGATGAAGCGATTCGGAGCGATGATAAGCGCGGCGCTGCTGGGCTGCGGCTTGAACGCGCAGGCCGCGATTACGGTGCAGGACGATGCCGGCGACATGGTGACGCTGCAGCAGCCGGCGCGCCGCGTCGTATCGCTGTCGCCTCATGTGACGGAAATGCTGTTCGCGGCCGGCGGCGGCGACCGCATCGTCGGCACGGTGACCCATAGCGAATATCCGGCGGCGGCCAAGAACATTCCTCGCATCGGCGACAACCGCTCGGTCGATATCGAGCGCCTGCTTGCTCTCAAGCCCGACCTGCTGGTGGTGTGGCGCCACAACGCCTCGTCACGGCAGATGGAACAGCTGCGCAAGCTCGGCATTCCGCTGTTCTACAGCGAGCCGCACAAGCTGGAAGACATTCCCGAGGCGGTGCTGCGCATGGGCCGGCTGATGGGCACCGAGCCGCAGGCGAAACAGACGTCCGGCGACCTGCAGCGCCAGCTCGACCAGCTGACGTCGCGCTATCGCAACCGTCCGCTGGTGCGCGTGTTCTACCAGGTCTGGGACCGTCCGCTGTACACCCTCAACGAACGCCACATCATCAGCGACGCCATCCGCATCTGCGGCGGCGAAAACATCTTCGCAAAACTGCCGATGGCAGCGCCCAGCATCACCCAGGAAGCGGTGCTCAAGGAAGACCCGGAAGCCGTGGTCAGCGGCGACCGGCGCGACCAGAAGGTCAGCGGCATCGAGATCTGGAAGCAGTATCCGTCGATGACGGCGGTCAGGCGCGGCAACCTGTTCGCCATCGACGGCGACCTCATCAACCGCGCCGGCCCGCGCATCATCGCCGGCGCGACCGAACTCTGCGCGCGGCTGGAAGAAGCGCGCAGTCGTCGGGACGGCAGGGACGGCAAGGAAGTGCGGCAGTGAGCTGCTACCGGCGCATCGCCTGCCTCAGCACCGAAGCGGTCGAAACCCTGTACGCGCTCGGCGCGGAAGAGCTGATCGCCGGCATTTCGGGTTTCACCACCCGGCCCGCGCGGGCGCGCAGCGAGAAACCGAAGATCAGCGGTTTTTCCTCGTCGAAGATCGAGCGCATCCTCGCCGTGCAGCCGGACCTGGTAATCGGCTTTTCCAACATGCAGGCCGACATCTGTCGGGATCTGGCTGCGGCGGGGATCGAGGTGCATCTGTTCAACCAGCGCGACCTCGCCGGCATTCTGCGCATGGTGCGCACGCTGGCCGCCCTGGTCGATCGCCGGGAGGAGGGCGAGCGGTTGGTGGCTGAACTGCAGGCGCATGTCGATGCCGTCCGTGCGCGCAGTGCCAACTATGCGAAAAGACCGCGCATCTATTTCGAGGAATGGAACGAGCCGATGATCAGCGGCATCGGCTGGGTGTCGGACATGATCGGCATTGCCGGCGGCGAGGACGCCTTCGCCGACCTGGCGCAATTTCCGGGGGCGAAGGAGCGCATCATTGCCGATCCAAGGGAAGTGGTGCGCCGCGCGCCGGACATCATCATCGGCTCCTGGTGTGGCAAGAAATTCCGGCCGGAGGCCGTCTGCGCACGGCCCGGATGGGACACCATTCCGGCGGTGCGCAACGGCATGGTGCATGAAATCAAGTCCGCCGATATCCTCTCTCCCGGCCCGGCATCCATCACCGAAGGCCTAACCCGGCTCGCCGCGCTGATAGGCCAGTGGCAGCAACACCATGCATGAAACAACCATGAACTTTCCCTATCCGACACTGATGGTGCAGGGCACCACTTCCGACGCCGGCAAGAGCACCGTGGTCGCCGCGCTGTGCCGTCTGCTGGCGCGCGACGGCATCCGCATAGCACCGTTCAAGCCGCAGAACATGGCCCTGAACAGTGCGGTCACCGTCGACGGCGGCGAGATCGGCCGTGCCCAGGCGCTGCAGGCGCAGGCCGCCGGCGTGCAGCCGCATACCGACATGAACCCGGTGCTCCTCAAGCCGTCGAGCGACACCGGCGCGCAGGTCATCATCCAGGGCAGGGTGCGCGCCGACATGAATGCGCGCGATTACCACCAGTACAAGACGGTGGCGATGGAAGCCGTGCTCGACTCCTACCGCCGGCTGGCTTCGCAATACGAGGCGGTGATCGTGGAAGGCGCGGGCAGCCCGGCGGAAATCAACCTGCGCGAGCGCGACATCGCCAACATGGGTTTCGCCGAGGCGGTCGACTGCCCGGTGATCCTGGTGGCCGACATCGACCGCGGCGGCGTGTTTGCGCACATCGTCGGCACGCTGGCCTGCCTGTCCGAGAGTGAACGCAAGCGCATCGTCGGCTTCGTGATCAATCGCTTCCGCGGCGATATCTCGCTGCTGCAGCCGGGGCTGGACTGGCTGGAACGGCAGACCGGCAAACCGGTGCTGGCAGTGCTGCCCTACCTGCACGGGCTCTTTCTCGATGCGGAAGACGCGGTCAAGCCGGAACAGAACGGCGAAGGCAGTTTTCGCGTTGTCGTGCCGGTCATTCCTCGCATCAGCAACCACACCGATTTCGACGCACTGCGTGCCCAGCCTGAAGTCGACCTGCGCTTCATCGGTCCCGGCCAGCCGATTCCCGCGGCCGATCTCATCATCCTCCCCGGCAGCAAGAACACCCGCAACGACCTCGCTTGGCTGGAGCGCAACGGCTGGCACGAAGCGGTGCGTCGCCATGTGCGTTACGGCGGCAAGGTGATCGGCATCTGCGGCGGCTATCAGATGCTCGGACGCACCGTGGCCGATCCGCACGGCGTCGAAGGCAAGCCCGGCATATCGCAGGGGCTGGGCCTGCTCGACATCGACACCGAAATGACCCAGGCCAAGCGTCTCGAGCAGGTGGATGGACGCTGCGCCTTCGATGAGGCGGCGGTCAGCGGCTATGAAATCCACATGGGCACATCGCATGGACCGGCAATGAACCGGCCGGCCTTCCAAATCGACGGCCGAGGTGAAGGAGCAAGGTCGGAAGACGACTGCATTCTCGGCACTTACCTGCACGGCATCTTCGACACGCCCGACGCCATGGGCGCGCTGCTGCGCTGGGCGGGATTGCGCAATGCGGAGCCGGTCGACCTGCGGCGCCTGCGCGAGCAGAGCATCGACAGGATGGCGGATGCGACCGAGGGTTTGTACCGGGCATTGCAAGGCGGCATTGGCGCAAAGTAAGTTCTCATGTCACGCTCGACTCTCCGGCGCATTTGACGCATCATTTCGCAGACCTTGCCGGCCATGAAGGCCGGCACGAACATGGAGGAGAAAACAACATGAGCCAAACCAACCCGATTGCCGCCGACGCTGCGCATGAACTGGTGCTGACCCGGCTGATCCCGGCGCCGAAGGAAAAGCTGTTCCGTGCCTGGACCGAACCCGAACTGCTCAAGCAATGGTTCGTGCCTAAGCCCTGGTCGGTCGCCGCAGCGGAAACCGATGTGCGCCCCGGCGGCATCAGCCGCATCGTCATGCGCGATCCCGACGGCAATGAGTTTCCCAACCAGGGCGTCTATCTTGAGGTCGTGCCCAACGAGCGCCTGGTCTTCACCGATGCCTATACCGAGGCATGGAAACCGTCGGAAAAGCCGTTCATGACCTGCATCGTCACTTTCGAAGACGAAGCCGGCGGCACCCGCTACACCGCCCGCGCGCGGCACTGGACCGCAGCCGACCGCGAAGCCCACGAGAAAATGGGTTTTCATGAAGGCTGGGGCAAATGCGCCGACCAGCTGGCCGAACTGGCCGCGAAGATTTGAACAAGAAACCCCTGACAGCGGCTGCAAGCCCGCGCGCATGCGTCGCAATGGCAAACCCTGCATGGAGGAACGCATGACCGACCTGGTGCTGTACACGAATCCACAATCCCGCGGCCGCATGGCGCACTGGATGATGGAAGAACTCGGCGTCCCGTATGAAACGGTGTGGCTGGATTTCGGAACGAGCATGAAGAGCGCCGATTACCTGGCCGTCAATCCCATGGGCAAGGTGCCTGCGATCAGGCATGGCGAAGCGGTGGTCACGGAAACGCCCGCCATCTGCGCCTACTTGGCTGACGTCTTCCCGGAAAAGAAGCTCGCACCACCGCCCGGCAGCCTTGCGCGCGCAGCCTACTACCGCTGGATGTTCTTCGCCGCCGGCCCGCTGGAAATGGCGGCAACTTCCAGGATCTTCAACTGGCAGGTGCCGGAAGGGAAGAGCATCGCAGCAGGTTTCGGAAGCTATGCCGATACCATGGCCGCGCTGGAAAAGGCGGTGGAAGCCGGGCCTTACCTCTGCGGAGAGCAGTTCACTGCGGCGGACGTGTATTTCGGTTCGGCGGTCGGCTGGGGCATGATGTTCGGCAGCGTGGAAAAGCGACCGGTGCTGGAAGCGTATTTCGGCCGTTTGACTGCGCGTCCGGCGTTTCAGAGTGCGCAGAGGATTAATGATGAGCGCATCAAGGCCCAGAAGGCATGAGGCAGGACAGGGCTGCTTAAGTAAAGAATGGTCGCAATAAGCAAATGTGAGATGGCTACCGACCAAGCCAGCCCATGGAGGCTGTTCAAAATCCCCTTTTGCCAACGCCAAAAGAGTGCGGCGCCAAGCGGATGAAGAAGCGCGGACTGTCTGAGCGGAAGGCGAGTTTCCGCGCTTCCCGCTTGGCGCCGCGCTCTTTTGGGAACCCCGAAGGGGCGATGGCATCGGGGTCGTTTTCTTGCCTACTTCTTTGTCGAGACAAAGAAGTAGGTGGCCCGCCGGGGCCAGTCCCGGCTAGAGCAAGTCGCTGCGGAGAGATGGAACTAAATCGAAGCTTTCAGGCATTCCATTTCTTCGATGGAGTTTGACTTACAAGTTGCATTAATAGGGGCATCATGAAGAAAGCAGAGATGGCCACGGGTTTCTGCGGTTTTGCGGTCCCCCTCACCCCTGCCCCTCTCCCGCCTGCGGGAGAGGGGTTCCATATTTGGCTTGCAGACCTGCCTGCAGGCATTGAAATCCGCACAGTTCAGGCAACCTTAGCCGCCCTCCGCTGCAACACGAAAATCGGCTGCGCCCAATGCGACTCCTTCTTCTTCTTGCTGGTAATCAGCGTCAGCTCCGAAGGATCGTAGACATCCGTATTATGCGTCAGCGGCGTCGTCATCAGATACTGCGCATCCGTATTCTTCAGGAACTCCCCGACCAGCTGAATATTGCGAATATCCAGGTGAGCAAACGGCTCATCGATGAACACGAAACCGCCCGACCCGTCATCCGACTTCAGCAGCCCGATCAGCAGGATCAGCGACTTCATCACCTGCTGTCCGCCTGAAGCCTCGCCGTCGTTCAAGCCGATCGGCCCCTTGCCGTCGAACTTGAAGCGTACCTGCAGCCCGGCCTGCGCCAACTGCACGTCATCGTTTTCCAGCCGCACCGGATCGGTATGCACTTCGATGTTGGCCAGTTCGCCCAGCTCCTTGATGTTGCGGCTGTAGGTCTTGATCGTATAGCGCAGGCGGTCGATGTAGGCGCCGCGCGCATTGTTGGTCGCTTCGATCGCGCGGTTGTTCTGGTAGCGCCGCTCCTCGGTTTCCGCCTGCCGTCCCTGCAGCAACACGGTGAGGCGCACATGCTGGTCGACCACGGTGGAATCGGTTTCCCAGTCTTCGCGCGCGAGATCGCTGGCAAGATGGCCAATACGCAGATTCACCTGATGCGCATTCTGATGCTGCTCCGCCAGTTCGGCGCGACGCGCCGGATGCCGCCAGCCATGCGGCAGGTGGCGCCAGTTCCTGCGGAGGTCGGCCAGCGCCCTGGCCTGCGCGACGCGCTCCTCCTGGTGGCGCTTCTGCGCCAGCCGCAGATTAGCTTCGCTGTCGGCCAGCGACCGCTTGGCATGCTGCCAGGCGTTGTCGGCCAGCGTGCGGTCCTCGGTCGCCTTCTTCGTCAGCGGGAAAAGTTCTCCCAGCCTTGTGCCGACTTCGGTGCGCGCCGCCTTCAACGGCGCCGCGCCGTGGCCGGCTTCGTCGAACTCCGCCTGGCGCGCCACCAGTTCCTTGGCTGCGTCGACGCCGGCAATGCGCGCCTTGAGAGCGCTGACTTCGCCTGCCAGCTTGTTGATCGTGAGGGTGAGCTGGTCTTCCTGCGCCTCAAGCTTCGGCAGCGACTGCTGCAGGGCGGCGATGCGCTGCGTGCGGCCGGCCTGGCCGAAGCGGTAGCGCGAGGCTTCCACGAACACCGAACGCCCGCCGCGACGCTCGCGGTGGTAAGCCTCGGGCGTGATCCATTCCTCGCTCTGCGGCAGCTTCATGCCGGCCTCGGCGGAATCCACCCGGGTCACCCGGCCGAGCTGATCGATCAGCCAGGCCGGCGCTTTCGCGGTGAAGCGCACCACGGCCAGCAGGCTCTTGTCCTTCACTTCCGGCGCAGTGACCCGGTCCGGCACGATGAAGTGGCCGAAACGCTCCTTTTCGCCGATGCGGTAAGCGGCGGAGGCATCGCGGGCGTGTTTCAGCAGGATCACCGAGGTATAGCCGCGCAGCATGCCTTCGACCGCACCCTGCCAGCGCGGGTCAGTGACCTCGACGATATCGGGCAGCATGCTGTGCGCGATGCCGGCTTCGGTCAATGCACGGCGCATGGAGCGCACGTTTTCCGGATCGGGCAGGCCGGTCTTGCTCTCCAGCGCGGCGATCGCGGCACGGTCGGCGGCGATGCGCGAGGCAAGCGCGTCGCGCGCCTGGCGCTGGCGCATGTACTCGCTTTCCTTCTGCTCCAGCTCGGCGGCAACATCGGCGATGTCCGCGCCGGCATCGGCCGCCAGCTTCTGCAGGCGGGCCTTCTGCTCGAGCAGGCTTTCCAGCGGCTTGAGCTTGGCATTGATGTCGCCGAGACGCTTCTCCAGCACCGACTTTTCTTCTTCCAGCGCGGTTTCGTGCCTGTGGGCCTCGCTCAATGCCGATGCGCGGTCGGCCAGCTCGTTGCGCCGGTCGGCGAGCTGCGCATCCTGCGCTGCCAGCGAGCGGCGCGCTTCGCGCAGCGCGTCGCTCGCGGCCTTCGCCTTTTCCCGGGTCTCGTGATACTGCAGCGTCGGCAGCACTTCTTCCTGCAGGTCGCGCTGCTCCTTGTTCAGGCCTTCCCACTGGTGATAGTTGGCGGCCCGTAGGCGCAGCCGCTCCTGGTTGGTCTGCGCCGATTCGAGTTCGGCCTCGAAGCGCTGCAGCTCGGTTTCGGTATCGCGCTGGTGGCGCTTGGCTTCGTCGTAGGCGTCGAGCACTTCCTTGTCGCCGAACACCTGGAATACCAGGTCGAGCAATTGCCGCGGCGCGTACTCGCACAGCTTGTCGGTTTCGCCCTGTTCCAGCGCCAGCACCTTGGCCATCGCCGGCGACAGGCCGGCATTGGCCAGGCGCTTGCGGTAGCTTTCCAGGCCGAGCCAGTCATTCGCGTCCAGCACTTCCTCGATCTCGACCGCGCCGGGACGCATCAGGTACTGGCGCTTCCAGTCGCCGCCGTTCTTCTGGATCTGGCAGAACAGGGTGACTTCATCCTCGCTGAAGAAGCCGGAGGCGCGGAACGGCCGGTTCGACAGCTGGCGGCCGGTGGCGCGGTTGTCGACCACGGCGCGCAGCCAGGAAGTCTGCTGGCCGGCATGGCGTGCATAGTGCTTGTAGGAGCGCCCCATCGAGCAGTCGAGGCCGAAGAGCGTGCGCAGCGCATCGAGCAGGGTGGTCTTGCCCGAGCCGTTCTGGCCGGCGATGGTAATGATCTTCGCATCCAGCGGAATGTTCTTGACGCGTTGCCAGTAGTCCCAGTGGACCATCTCCAGCGATTTGATATGAAACATGCGAATCCTGTGGCTTGTTGCTTATTGTTCCGGGAGCGGCTCGCTCTGCGCGTTTGCCTGGGTGTCGGCCTGCGTGTCGGCATCGCCCTGCGCTTCAGTCTGCGGGAAGGGAATGATCGCGGCTTCCCTGGGCAGCGGGCGGTGGAAGATGTCGGCGAGCGCGCCATTGATGATGCGGTCGCGCAGCGTGTCGGTATCCATCATCAGGTCGAGCAGCGGCCCTTCCAGGATCATGTCGCCGCGCCGCTCGATGAAGCCGAGCTTGTTGAGCTGGCCGAGGTTGATGTCCATGCGGGTCTTCCTGCCGAGCTTGTCGCCGAAGTCGGCGAGCAGGGCCTTGTAGGAAATGCCCATCGACGCGTCTTCCGCGCGCGGCAGCGGCTTGTCCTTGCCGAACATGTCTTCCTGGTCTTCCAGCGCATGCTGGTGCGCTTCCTGGCGCTCGCGCTTGGGCAGGATGATCATGGCCCACAGCACCACCAGCAGGGCGACGCCGTCGCGGGCCAGGCCCATGTTGTTGTTCTGCCAGACTTCGCGCGAACCGAAGATTTTCGGTTCGATCTCGCGCGCCAGCGCCAGCGTGACATTGTCGGCATAGACGTTGTCGAGGAACTTCAGGCCGCAGGCGGCGAGCCGGTTGTCGATGTCGAGGCGGAAGGCTTCGTCGGTCAGCGCGCGCTTGACCAGCTTGTTCTCGCGCGACAGGGTTTGATGCGTCATCAGCTGCGCGATCAGGATTTGTGCATCGTCAGTCATGTTGTGTTTCCGGTTTGTTGTTTGCTGCCGGGGCGGGCGCGAGCGTCGCATTCGACATCGCCGCCACGTGCGGGTCTTTCAGTTGCACCATGCCGTCCTGCGGCGCGAACTCGATCGGCAGGCGGGCCATGGTGGCGGTGCCGCCCTGCAGCGATGCTTCGCTTTCATCGCCCAGGAGGGGCAGCAGGGAGGCGCGGTAGGAAGCGACGGCGAAAGTGGCCGGCAGCAGGGTGTCCTGCACTTTCGTGCTTGCGGAATCGGCAGCCGCTGCGGCAAAGGCGCTCAGGCGGTCGAGCCAGGCGTCGAGTTCCGCCGGCATGGCGGGCGTGTCGTTGCGCACGATGGAGGCTTCCTCGCCCCTGGGCAGTTCGGCGGGCAGGGCGGCGTTCTTGTCGGCGAACAGTTCGGCTTCCGCCACGTCGATCATTTCCGACGGCGTGATGAACATCGGCGTCACCGGCATGGCGACGGCCTCGCGAGCCAGCCCGGCAAGGTCTTCATGGTTCATCAGCCAGGTCTTGATGTCGGTGGTCGACAGGCCGGACTGGCCGAGATGCACGCGTTGGCGCTCGATCTGGTTCAGCGCCCGGGAGAACATGCCCTGCATGTTGAGCAGCGCGCTCTGCGCCCGGCCGATGGCCTGCGCCGCGCGGTGCGTGGCGGCGTCGGCGTCCGGATCGTTGGTGATCGCCTGCAGGACCTGCGAACCCTTTTCCACCCAGTCGCAGGCGGTATGCCATTTTTCCTGCGCCGCGCGCAGGCGGAATTCCGAGCCCGAGGCGATGGAGTCGCGGAATTCCTCGGTTAGGTCCACCATGCGGCCAAGCAGGTGCTGGAGCTGTTCCACCGTGATGCCGCCGACCGCCTGCGAACCGGCGACCTGGGACAGCAGGAAACCCATTTCCGCGTCATCGTCGTCCTGGGCCAGCGCCATCAGGCTGTCGATGGCCGACAGGATGTTGCGCGCCAGCGGGGTAACGCGGTAGACGCCTTGCCCCGCATCCCAGTTCAGCAGCTGGTGGGAACGCAGGCGGTAGAGCACCGTTTCCAGGCTTTCCGCCTCGAGATAGCCGAGCTTGGCATTAATGTCGGCGCGGGTCAGGGTGGAGGCGTTCGGATCGGAGGCCAGCTCATGCAGGACCAGCAACCGGACCAGGACGGCGTCCGATCCGCCGTAGAACAGCGCGGTGAAACCCTGCAGCAGCGGCTGCGCCCGCCGCAGGCGGTGGACCTGGTCGATGTCGTCCGGGGAGATGCCGGACCTGAAATACGCTTGAAGGGAAGGCTGCGCCCCTTCGTCCGGCAACGCGGCCGCAATCGGTAAAGAATTCTGCATGGGCGGTATTTTAAGGCAGCCGGGGTTCCCAGCAGAAACGGAAAGGCATGCCTGACTGTAACAGTGTGAAAAAGCCGCATGCTATCCTTGCAACAATGTTGTACGAAGGGAATGCCGAATTCCATGGAACGTCATTAGCCGGGGAGCCAGCCATGCCAGTCATCGCCATCGTCAATCCCAAGGGTGGGGTCGGCAAAAGCACGATCGCCACCAATCTTGCAGGTTATTTCGCCAAGCAGGGGCACAAGGTCATGCTCGGCGACATCGACGCGCAGCAGAGCTCGCGCGCATGGCTGTCATTGCGCCCCGGCGGCCTGCCGCCTATCCTGCCCTGGGAAGCCGACGGCCGTGCGGTCCGCCCGCCCAAGGGCACTACCCATGTCGTGCTCGATACGCCGGCGGGGCTGGCCGGCGCCCGGCTCGAAGAAGTCATGCGCCTCGCCGACCGCGTCGTGGTGCCCCTGCAGGCTTCGATGTTTGATATTCTGGCAACGCAGACCTTCCTGCAGTGGCTGGCCGCGCATCACGGCAAGGCACGGGTCGGGGTGGTCGGCATGCGCGTCAATGTCCGCACCCGCGCATTCGACCAGCTAATGCATTACGCCGGCCAGCTCGGCCTGCCGGTGCTGGGCTATCTGCGCGACACGCAGAATTATGTGCAGCTGGCCGCGCACGGCGCCTGCCTGTGGGATGTGGCCCCTGCGAAGGTGGAGCGCGACATCGAGCAATGGCAGGCCCTGGTGAAATGGTCGGAATGACATGAACGCAGGACGCAGGAGGAAAGCATGATCACGCCGGATTACGCCCGCACCATGGCGCGCTACAACCGCTGGATGAACGACAAGCTGTACGCCTGCGGCGACCGCCTGAGCGATGCGCAGCGCAAGTCGGACTGCGGCGCCTTTTTCAAATCGCTGCACGGCACGCTGAATCATCTGCTCTGGGGCGACACCATGTGGCTCGGCCGTTTCGTGCACGGCACCCCGCTGGAGAAACCCTATCCGAAAGCGCCGCTCGGCGCGATGCTGCATGAGGAGTGGCCGGAACTGAAGGCGGCCCGCGCGTCCCTGGACGAAGACATCGCCGCATGGGCTGAAACGCTGAGCATGGAATGGCTGGCCGCCGATTTCGGCTGGTATAGCGGCTTGACAAAAACCACCCGCAGCAAGCCGGCCTGGCTGCTGGTGACGCATTTCTTCAATCACCAGACGCATCACCGCGGGCAGGCGACCACCATCCTGTCGCAATTCGGTATCGATCCCGGCGAGACGGATCTGGCGTTCATGTCTTGATCCCCGGCTGCAGGGGAGCCGGCCTTGACCGGAACGGCCGGCCTAGTTCTTCCTGATCCGGTCCAGTTCTCGGCACAGCATCTCGACACCATCGAGAATGCGTGGCCCGGAGCGGTTGAGCAGTTCGCCGTCGATCAGCAGCAGATTGTTGTTTGCCACTGCCTTCATGCGGGGAAAACGCTTCCATCCGGCGAGCACGTCATCCTGTTCGCCGCCGCTGGCCGCGATCACATCGGGATTGGCCTTCAGCACCGCTTCGAGGGTGACGGTCGGCGCAAGCTGCTTCAGGTCGGCGAACACATTGTCGGCGCCGCAGGTGTTCAGGGCGGCCGTCACCATATGCGGGCCGCCGAGCGTCATGAGCGGCGTTCGCCAGATCTGGTAGAAGACGCTCAATCGCCGGCGCTGGCGGTAAGTCTCCTGCAATTGAGCCAGGCGCTCGCGGAATCGCGCGGCGGCATTGCGGCCCGTCGCTTCGGTGGCGGAAAGCTGCGCCAGCCGTTCGAGCGACGAGGCGATGGTCTTGAAGTCGTAAGGCTCGCTGCGGAATACCGGGATGCCGAGCGACTGCAGCTTGTCGAGCTGCATGCCGGCCTGACCGTTGTTCCAGCCCACGATCAGGTCCGGCTTCATCTGCAGGATGCGTTCGAGGTCGAGGGAGATGCCGCTGCCGACCGAGGATATGTTTTTTGCCTGCGGCGGATAGTCGCTGAATTGCGTGACGCCGACCACATGGGCACCTGCGCCGGCGGCGAACAGCATTTCCGTCGTGTGAGGCGCAAGGCTGACGATGCGGCGCGCCGGGGAAACCAGCGTGACGGCGCGTCCCGTATCGTCGTGCACTGTCACCGAAGCGCGGCCGGCTGCCGCGAACAGCAGGCAGGCCGCCAGCACGGCAAAGCGAAGGACGCCCGCACGCATGGCCGGCGCCGTGCCTCAGATTTCGAGGTTGTCGATCAGGCGGGTGATGCCTAGCTTGGCCGCGGCGAGCACGACCAGCTGTTCGCCGTTGGCGAGGTCGCCGGCGGAAGGCGGCTGCAGATCGTTGCGCTTGCGGATCGAAATGTAATCCGGCTTCCAGCCGCGGTCGGCGAGCTTTGCCATCGCATTGCGCTCGAGTTCGAAGACGTCGAGGTGGCCGGACCGTACTTCATCGGCCACTTCATTGAGCAGCTGATACAGCTGCGGCGCCTCGGCGCGCTCTTCCGCCGAAAGGTAGCCGTTGCGCGACGACAGCGCGAGCCCGTCCTCGGCGCGGTAGGTTTCGGCGGCAATGATTTCGGTCGGCAGCGCAAACTGCTTCGACATGTTGCGAACGATCATCAGCTGCTGGTAGTCCTTCTTGCCGAACACAGCCACGCGCGGCTGCACGCAGGAAAACAGCTTGAGCACGACCGTGGTCACGCCGGTGAAGAAGCCGGGACGGAATTCGCCTTCCAGGATGTTGCCCAGATCGTCGGGCGGACGGACGCGGTATTCCTGCGGCTCCGGATACAGATCCTTTTCGGTCGGCGCGAACAGCACGTAGACGCCTTCCTTTTCCAGCTTCTCGACGTCGGCCTGGAAGGTGCGCGGATACTTGTCGAAATCTTCGTTCGGCCCGAACTGCAGGCGGTTGACGAAGATGGAGGCAACCACCGGATCGCCGTGCTTGCGCGCCAGGCGCATCAGGGACAGATGGCCTTCATGCAGGTTGCCCATGGTCGGCACGAATGCGGTCCGCAATTGCCCACGCAGCTGATCGCGCAGTTCATCGATGGAGGAAATGATTTTCATGATGTTCCGGATGGACGAGAAATGGATGCGTCGGATTGCGCCGCCTGCTCAACATGCCTGCCTGTCAGCATACCAGCCCGCATGCGGCAGGCATGCCTGAGCCTGCATGCAACCGTGCCGGATCGGCGTGCTGGAAAAGCTCAGCTCGGCGAATAGGCCAGCCTCACGTAAATGGGTGCGAATGCCTCGGCTTGCGTAATTTCAATCAGGGTTTCCTTGGCCAGCTCCAGCAGCGCGATGAAGTTCACGACCACAACCGGCACGCCCCGTGATGGGTCGAACAAGTCGGCGAATTCGACGAACTTTGCCGACTGCAGGCGGCGCAGAATCGAGGTCATGTGTTCGCGCACGGACAGCTCCTCGCGGCTGATCGTGTGATGCGCGGTCAGCTTGGCCCGTTTCAGGATGTCGGCCCACACCGCCTGCAGCTCGGGCATGCTGACTTCCGGCCAGCGCGTCACGACGCTCTGCTCGATATGGATCTGCGCCCGCACGTAATCCCGGCCCAGCTGGGGCACGGCATCGAGCTGCTGCGCGGCCAGCTTGATCTGTTCGTACTCGAGCAGGCGCCTGACCAGTTCGGCGCGCGGATCCTCGGCTTCCTCGCCGGTGTCGGCCTTCTTGACCGGCAGCAGCATGCGCGACTTGATCTCGATGAGCATCGCCGCCATCAGCAGGTATTCCGCGGCAAGTTCGAGATTGCGGGCGCGGATCTGGTCGACGTATTCGAGATACTGGCGCGTGACTTGCGCCATCGGAATGTCGAGGATATTGAAGTTCTGCTTGCGGATGAGGTAGAGCAGCAGGTCGAGCGGACCCTGGAATGCTTCCAGGAAGACTTCCAGCGCATCGGGCGGAATGTACAGATCCGACGGCAGCTTGAACAGCGGTTCGCCGTACAGCTTGGCGTAGGCCATGCCGTCGATGACGTCGGGTGTGGAATCCGGCTGCCCGGCGAGCGCCTGTTCCGGCGCGTCGGTGGGCAGATGCGCCAGCAGCGCGTCCTGCTGCGTCGACATCAGGACTTGGTCTGATAGACGTAAGGCTGTTGCTTGACCCGGGATTCATCGGCGCGCTTGCGGGCGTCGAGGTCGATGGGGGCCTTGTCCCAGAAGATGGCGCGGCCGGCGCGCTGCTTCTGCTCCAGTTCAGGATCCTTCTGCTTCAGCTCTTTGAGGAATTTGGTGAAATCGGATTCGTATTGCGTGAATTTCATGATGGTCGTATCGCAAGATAAAAGCTGGCGCTATTCTAACCTGTCTTCCGTGCAAAACCTTTGTTTTGGCAAGGGTTTGCGCAGAATGGTACCGGGATGAAACAGCGGCCTGCATAACAGTCCGACAAGATTGGCGTATTCCGCAAACCGATGCAGCGGTGTAACTTAACGTCCCAGCAGGCAGCGCATGACGGTGGGCGACGGCTCCAGCGGATTGGCATGGCTGTATTCAAGTTCGGGCGCCATTTCGAAGCCAAAGGCTGCATACAGGTCCAGGAGGCGTTCCTGGTCGGCACGTACGCCCAGCCTGAGTTCGGTCACATCGGTGGCCTGCGCCTGATGGATGACCGCCTCGAGCAGATGCTGGGACAGATGCTCGCCGCGGAACCTGGGCAGGACGCCCATGCGGCGGATTTCCCAGACATCCGGTTCGCTGTCCAGCGGCACCCAGCGTACCGAGCCGATCGGCTGGTCTTCCCGAAGGAGGATGAATCCGCCGCCGTGCTGCAGATCCTGGCGTACGCGCACGGCGGTTTCCCGATGTCCGCTGGATGTCACGACGACCTTGCCTGACCACGCTGCGCGCGTCAGGTCGGCGATCAGTTGCGAATCATCCAGCGTTGCTTCACGAACAACAACGTTCATAGCAGTAGTGTTGAAAGGAGAGGGGGCTCCAACAGTTTAGTCTCTTAGCGTACCCGCATGCCCGGCTCGGCGCCCGGCCATGGATTGAGCACATAAATGCCCGGATTGGCCTTCTCGTCCGCGGACGAGGCGGCCAGCACCATGCCTTCCGAAATGCCGAACTTCATTTTCCTCGGCGCGAGATTGGCTACCATCACGGTCAGCTTTCCTACCAGATCTTCAGGCTGATAGGACGACTTGATGCCGGAAAACACGTTGCGCATGCGTCCTTCACCCACATCCAGGGTGAGGCGCAGGAGCTTGTCCGACCCCTCGACATGTTCGCAGTTGACGATTTTCGCGATACGCAAGTCTATCTTGGCAAAGTCGTCGATCTTGATTTCCGGCGCAAGCTCTTCGATCCCGCTGCCTTCACCGGCCGTCTTTGCGTCGTCAGGTGCCGGCGCGCCTGCTGCCGGCGCCGGCATGTCGAACAGGGCATCCAGCATCTTTGGATCGACGCGCTGCATCAAATGTTCAAACGTGCCGATCGCTGACGGGCTGTTCTGCAGGTCGGCCCAGGTCAGTTCGCGTTCGATGCCGAACAGCGTGGAGACCTTGCGGGCCAGCGACGGCAGAATCGGTGCGAGATAGACGGACAGGTTGAAGAAGGCGCGCAGCAGGTTGCTGCAGACTTCCTGCAGTTCCTGGTTGTTGGCCGGATCCTTCGCCAGCTCCCAGGGCTTCTTGGTATCCACATACTGGTTGACTTCATCGGCCAGCGCCATGACGAGGCGGATGGCCTTGCCGTACTCGCGCGCTTCGAAAGCTTCGCGGATCGCCGGTTCCTCGACCGCAAAGCGCGGACTCCAGGTGATCTGCGGGCTCAGTTCGCCGCCGAAACGCTTGGTGATGAAGCCGGCCGCGCGGCTGGCGATGTTGACGTACTTGCCGATCAGGTCGGAATTGACGCGGGCGACGAAGTCTTCCGGATTGAAATCCACGTCTTCCACCTTGGCATTGAGCTTGGCGGCAATGTAGTAGCGCAGCCATTCCGGATTCATGCCAATGTCGAGATAGCGCAGCGGAGAAATGCCGGTGCCGCGCGACTTGGACATCTTTTCGCCGCTGACGGTGATGAAGCCGTGCACGAAGACGTTGGTCGGCACCTTCAGGCCGGAAAACTTCAGCATCGCCGGCCAGAACAGGGTATGGAAGTAGATGATGTCCTTGCCGATGAAGTGATACTGCTCGGTCGTCGGGTCGTTCATAAAGGCCGCATAGTCGCGGCCGGTCTTGTCGAAGTAGTTTTTCAGCGAGGCAAGATAGCCGACCGGCGCATCCAGCCAGACATAGAAATACTTGCCCGGCGCATCCGGGATTTCGATGCCGAAATAGGGCGCATCGCGGCTGATGTCCCAGTCGCCCAGGCCTTCCTCGCCTTCCAGCCATTCCTTGGCCTTGTTGATGACTTCCGGCTGCAGGCGGTTCGGTTCCTGGGTCCATTCACGCAGGAAACTCACGCATTTCGGATCCGACAGCTGGAAGAAATAATGCTCGGACGATTTCAGGATCGGCGTGGCGCCGGACAGCGTCGAATAGGGGTTCTTCAGGTCGGTCGGCGCATAGACGGCGCTGCACACCTCGCAGGAATCGCCGTACTGGTCCTTGGCGCCGCACTTCGGACACTCGCCCTTGATATAGCGGTCCGGCAGGAACATGTTCTTGACCGGGTCGAAGAACTGCTCGATGGTCTTGGTGGTGATCAGCTTGGCGTCGTCGCGCAGGCGGCGGTAGATGTCCTGCGACAACTCGTGGTTTTCCCTGGCGTCGGTGGAGTGCCAGTTGTCGAAGCTGATGTGGAAGCCGTCGAGATACTGCTTGCGGCCAGCCGCGATATTGGCGACGAATTCCTGCGGCGTGATGCCGGCCTTTTCCGCCGCGATCATGATCGGCGCGCCGTGCGCATCGTCGGCGCCGACGAAATGCACCTCGTTGCCTTGCATGCGCTGAAACCTGACCCAGATGTCGGCCTGGATATATTCCATGATGTGGCCGATATGGAACGCGCCATTGGCGTACGGCAGGGCGGTGGTGACAAACAGCTTGCGGGGCGGTGTGGTGCTCATTTGGCAATGCTTATCGAAGTAAAACTGCCATTCTAGCAGTGCGGAGGCGCTTGCCGCAGCGGGATGGCCGACAGAATGCCCGCGGCCGGTCCGGGAGGCGAGCAGCGCAGGTGTGGACGCTCCTTGTCGACAAGGTAAAATAGCGCATCTTTCATCCATCACGGCTTTGGCGACCCAAGGCCGTTTTTATTTGCCATGACTGTCCGCACCCGATTTGCTCCCAGCCCGACCGGCTATCTTCACCTCGGCGGCGCACGCACCGCGCTGTTCTCCTGGGCATATGCCCGCCATTTCGGCGGCACCTTCATCCTGAGGATCGAGGATACCGACCTCGAACGCTCGACGCCGGAAGCGGTGCAGGCGATCCTGGACGGCATGAACTGGCTCGGCCTGCATCACGACGAAGGCCCGTTCTACCAGATGAAGCGCATGGACCGCTATCGCGAAGCCGTGGCGCAGATGCTGGAGGCCGGAACCGCCTACCATTGCTACTGCACGCCGGAAGAGGTCGAGGCGATGCGCGAACGCCAGCGGGCGATCGGCGAGAAGCCGCGCTACGACGGCACCTGGCGTCCCGAACCGGGCAAGACCCTGCCTGTGATCCCGGAAGGCCGCAAGCCGGTGGTGCGCTTCAAGAATCCGCTGGACGGCGATGTGACCTGGAATGACGTGGTCAAGGGACAGATCACCATTTCGAACCGCGAACTGGACGACCTGGTGATTGCACGTCCGGACGGAACACCCACCTACAATTTCTGCGTGGCGATCGACGACTGGGACATGAAGATCACCCACGTCATCCGCGGCGACGACCATGTGAACAATACGCCGCGCCAGATCAACATCCTGCGCGCACTCGGCGCCCCCTTGCCGGAGTACGGACATGTGCCGATGATCCTCGGTGCCGACGGCGAAAAGCTTTCCAAGCGTCATGGCGCGGTCAGCGTGATGGAATATCCGGCGCAGGGTTTCCTGCCCGAGGCGATGCTCAACTACCTGGCCCGCCTCGGCTGGAGCCATGGCGATGATGAAATCTTTTCGATGGAACAATTCCGCGAGTGGTTCGACCTCGACCATCTGTCGAAGTCGCCCGCGCAATTCAATCCGGAAAAGCTTGCATGGCTGAACAACCACTATATCAAGCAGGCGGACAATGCCCGTCTCGAGGCATTGGCGCGGCCGGTGCTGGAAAGGGAAGGAGCGAAGTTCGAAGGCAATCCTCCCGTGCAGGCCGTCATTGCCCTGATGAAGGAGCGGGCCAACACGGTCAATGAACTGGCCGATGCCGCCATGCTGTTCTATCGCGAGCCGCAACCGGATCCCTCCCTCGTGACCCAGCATGTCACCGAAGCGGTGAAGCCGGCGCTGGTACAGTTTGCGGAACAGTGCAAGGCCATTGAATGGAACAAGGCTGCCATTGCCGCAGCGATGAAGGAAGTGCTTGCAGCGCACAAGCTGAAGATGCCTCAGCTGGCGATGCCCCTGCGTCTTGCCATTACAGGGCAGCTGCAGACGCCGTCCATCGATGCGGTGCTCGAGCTGTTCGGCCGGGATGTCGTGCTGTCGCGCCTGCAGAAGTTTGTCGGCTGATTTCGCGAAATTCGCAGAATTCACAAAAGGACTTACGGCTGAGAAAAAACTTTGCTATACTCTTGTTTCTTCGCGACGGGGGTATAGCTCAGCTGGGAGAGCGCTTGCATGGCATGCAAGAGGTCAGCGGTTCGATCCCGCTTACCTCCACCACGCGACAAGGTAGTACGAAGTAAAATAGGCTGCAGTACGACAGGTTTCTGTCTCCATCGTCTAGAGGCCTAGGACATCACCCTTTCACGGTGAGTACCGGGGTTCGAATCCCCGTGGAGACGCCAAGTTAAAACGCCACGCAATCGCGTGGCGTTTTTCTTTTCTGCGGCGTTTTCGTTATCCGGTTATTCAATCAGTTTGTCCTGTGGCACGAGCGGCAGGTAACATGCACGAGTTGCTCGGTCATTCTCCCTGGCGCGTCATGCCGCTCAGCTCAAGACGTTCATGAGTTCGCACATGCGGCCGGCATGGAAACACTCCTATGCAAATGTCCTCTGATAAAAGCAGCGCTGCCTCTCTCGCCCTTTTCTGCAAGGTGGTCGACAACTTCGGCGACATCGGCATTTGCTGGCGCCTTGCGCGTCAGCTGCGGCAGGAGCACGGCATTGACGTCACCTTGTGGGTGGACGATCTCCGCAGCTTCCAGCGGATTTGTCCCGCTGTCGTACTCGATGCTCGCCTGCAGCCGATCGATGGTGTGGCGGTCCGTCACTGGGATACTCAGGACGGCACATATTCGACGGGCGACATCGCCGATATCGTCATTGAATTCTTCGCATGCGATATCCCTCCCGGCTATATCGATGCAATGGCCGCATGCGAACCGCGCCCGGTCTGGCTCAATCTGGAAGGCTTGAGCGCGGAGGAGTGGGTCGAGGGTTGCCATACCCTGCCGTCGCCGCATCCGCGCCTGCCATTGACGAAGTACTTCTTTTTCCCGGGCTTCACGAGCAAGACGGGCGGTCTGCTGCATGAATCCTCGCTGGAAGAGCAGCGTGAGCGCTTCCAGTCCGATCCGGCGGCGATGTCGGCGTTTCTCGAACGGCTTGGCCTCATGCCGAAGGAGATCGGCTCGTTGAAGGCGAGCCTGTTCTGCTATCCGCACGCCCCGGTGCCGGCGCTGTTCGATACATGGCGAAGCGGCGGTGCGCCTGTCACTTGCCTGGTGCCGGAGGGCGTAGCCATCGACGCCGTGGAGGACTTCCTCGGCGAGCAGCCCGTACCCGGCGTCTCGCGCACCCGCGATGCGCTTACGGTGCGTGTCCTGCCTTTCCTGCCTCAGGAGGACTACGACAAGCTGCTATGGGCATGCGATCTCAATTTCGTCAGGGGCGAAGATTCCTTTGTCCGGGCGCAGTGGGCCGGCAAGCCTTTCATCTGGCATATTTATCCGCAGGACAAGAACCTGCATCACAAGAAATTGCGCGCCTTCCTGCAGCGGTATCAAGCCGGTATCGGAAGCATCGACAGCATTTCCGAACTGTCCCTGCGCTGGAACGGCGCATGGATTGCAGATGAAGGCGGCCGGGAAAGCTGGGCCGGGCTCTGGCGGACATTTGAAAAAGACATGCCCGGCATTGCCCGCGGAGCCGGCGACTGGCGGCGCGACATGCTTGTGCATGGCGACCTTGCTATGAATCTGCTGAAGTTCGTTCACTCCATCAGGTCTGATGCGGCGCAAAAGAAGGTATAATGCGCGGTTGATTTGGAGCCTGTGCTAAACGTTGATTTTTCGAATACACGTCTGACACGTCTCCTGAAGGCGCCGTTGGTCCCATGAGGCCGCAGATGGTTTTTATGCAATTTATTTTTTACGTATATTCTCTATGAAACCTGCAAAAGAAGTTCGCGTTGGCAATATCATCATGGTGGACGGCAAGCCTTTCATCGTACTGCGTTCCGACGTCAATGGTTCGAGCCGCACAGGCTTCACCTACAAGTGGAAGATGAAGAATCTTCTGACGAATGCTCCCCTGGAAAACGTCTTCCGCGGCGACGACAAGTTCGACGTCGTCGTCCTCGACAAGAAGCCCGTCACTTATTCGTATTTCGCCGATCCGCTGTACGTCTTCATGGATGAAGAGTACAACCAGTACGAGATCGAGGAAGAGAACCTTGGCGAAGCACTGAACTACCTGAAGGACGGCATGGAGTGCGAAGCCGTTTTCTATGACGGCAAGGCGATCTCCGTTGAATTGCCGATCACGATTGCCCGTGAAATCGTCTACTCGGAACCGGCTGTCAAGGGCAATACTTCCGGCAACGTGCTGAAGGATGCCCAGATCGAGAACGCCATCGAAGCCAAGCGTTTCACCATCCAGGTACCGCTGTTCGTCAGCCAGGGCGACGTGATCGAAATCGACACCCGCACCAACGAATACAAGCGCGTGGTTCGCAACTAAATCCGCGAGTTTGCATCGCCTGATGCAAGGCCGAAAAGAAAAACGCCGCACGGTTTCGTGCGGCTTTTTTTTTGCGGGCAGTGCTTTACCCATGTGGTACTTCGCGGTATAAACATCCGTTCCAATTCATCGAGCCGCATCCATGAAGCATTCCATTTTCATCCTGTCATTGGTTGCCGCCGCTTTGGCCGGCTGTGCGTCTTTTTCCCCTGCGCCGTCAGGGGATGCGTCTCAGCCGGCGGCTTCGGCGCAGGGCAAGCGGAATCCGGATGCAAATGGCAGCCGGGTGCAGGTTCAGGATGAGGCCGGTGCCGTTGTCGTGCAAAAGGTCGAATTCAAGTCGGGCATTTCTTCCGCTACCGTCGAGCGGCTTGCGAAAGAGCACGGCTGCGTCGGCAGCGGAGGCGCAGGCTTGATGACCGAGAAGGGCCCGGTCGAGGTCTACCGCATGCAATGCGAGAACGGCAAGACCTTCCTGGCAAGATGCGAACTGCGCCAGTGCCGCCCGATGCGCTGAGCCCGCTGAGCCAACTGCGCCTCATGAAAAAAGCCCTTCCGTCTGCGGGAAGGGCTCGGCGGTCGAAAAGCTGAACAGCGGAACAGCTTCCAGTATCTTGATTACTCTTCGTCTGCGACCTGCAGAATAAGCTTTCCGAAGTTTTTGCCTTCGAACAGCATCAGCAGGGCTTCATGGAATTTGTCCAGTCCCGACACGATGTCTTCGCGCGTCTTGAACGTGCCTTCCTTCATCCATTTGCCCATGTCGGCGACGGCAACCTGGTAGCGGTCCGCATAATCGAAGACCACCATGCCTTCCATGCGGGCGCGGTTCACGAGCAGCGACATGTAGTTGGCGGGACCCTTGACCGGCGTCGTATTGTTGTATTGCGAAATCGCGCCGCAGATGACGATGCGGGCGCGCATCGCCAGCTTGGCGAGCACGTGGTCGAGGATTTCGCCGCCCACGTTGTCGAAATAGACGTCGACACCATTGGGGCAATGTTTTTTCAAGCCGTCGCGAACCGATTCATTCTTGTAATCGATGCAGGCGTCAAAGCCGAGTTCGTTGACCACGAAATCGCATTTTTCCTTTCCGCCAGCGATGCCGACCACGCGGCAGCCCTTGTGCTTTGCGACCTGGCCGACCGTCTGGCCGACTGCGCCGGCTGCGCCCGACACGACGACGGTTTGTCCCGGCTGGGGCTGTCCGACTTCGAGCAGGCCGAAGTAGGCCGTCATGCCCGGCATGCCGAGTGCATTCAGGTATTTCGGGAGCGGCGCCATCGCCGGATCGACCTTGTGGAAAGCGCCTGCCTTGTCATCCGCTGCGCCGATCCAGTACTGCTGGACGCCGACCGTGCCGGAAACATAATCGCCGACCGCGAATTTGGGCGACTTCGATGCGATGACCTTGCCGATGCCGCCGGCGCGCATCACTTCATCGATGGCGACAGGGCGGATATACGATTTGCCTTCATTCATCCAGCCGCGCATCGCCGGGTCGAGCGAGAGATAGATGTTCTTGACAAGAATCTCGCCGTCCGCAAGTTCGCGAACCGGTTCCGACACGGATTTCCAGTCGGTCGGTTTGGGCAGGCCGACAGGGCGCGCGGCAAGGCGAATCTGCTGGTTCGTGAGGGCAGTCGTGGTCATGATGTCTCCTTTGTTTGACAGGGTGGCAGTACTATAACTCGAAATGAACGGTCGTTCTTTTTTATAAAGTGTAACAGACGAAAATCGTTTTGAACTTTCCCGCTAGCATGCTGACCAAGTGAGGAGCCGCAACATTGCTGCGGTTCAAGAGGTGGGGAGGTGGAGTCAAGGGGCTCTTTTTCCTTTAGCGCCTACGCAAGATAAGTGTTGCCTCGTTCACGACGCGATGGGAATGCCATGGCGTTCCCATGACATCGCAACCTTCACGTTCTAACCATACAGATTTTTTAGGAGTTCACATGCTTCGTTCCGAAACGCTCTTTGGCAAACGCGATGCCAACACCGGCAACTCTCCCCTGAACACTGCCAGTGGCATCGTCCCGACCGGCACGTCGGGCCTCAGCAAGACCGTTTCCACCGTTAGCGGTACATCGGCTTCCACGACATCCAATGTCGAAAACGTCAACGTCAGCAGCACCAACGAAGGCGGCAGCAAACTGATCGTCGGCCCGAATATCAAGCTCAAGGGCGTCGAGATCACCGATTGCGACACGCTCGTCGTCGAAGGCCGCGTTGAAGCCACCATCGATTCCCGCGTGATCCAGATCGCCGAGCGCGGCGCGTTCAAGGGTTCGGCCGAGATCGACATCGCCGAAATCCACGGCGAATTCGACGGCGACCTGACCGTGCGTCAGAAGCTGGTGATCTATTCGACCGGCAAAGTAACCGGCAAGGTCCGTTACGGCAAGGTTGTCATCGAAGAAGGCGGCCAACTGTCGGGCGATATCCAGGTTGGCGCCGGCGCCGCCTCCAAGAACCTGAGCGTCGCCAAGGTAGGCTGATAGCCTGAAATCAGGCGACTAGACGGGGCGCGAGAGCGCTTCCGACTTGCAGATCAAGGGCAAGCCGTCACTGCTTGGAGTACCCGCGCTGACGAACCAGTTTGCCCAGTCGGTTTGAACGGCCAGCATGTGAACGCGTTCGGTTGCGGAATGAGGCCGGCAGACTTTGCATGAGACATAACCCGGATACGCGCTGCGTTCCGGGTTTTTGTTTTGGCATCATCAATCCGGCATTCAGGAGGATGTCATCCGCCCACGCCGCGTTGGAATTGCCAAAGCCGTGCGACAATAGCGGACTTCGGTTTGTCCGCAATATCAAAACTTCATCATGACGCACCCGGAATACATCCTTACCCTGTCCTGCCCGGACCATCGCGGCATCGTGCATCGCGTATCCGGCTTTCTGGCCGAGCACGGCTGCAACATCATCGACTCCGCACAGTTCGGCGATGCGCAGTCGCAGCTGTTCTTCATGCGCGTGCATTTCGCCGCCGAGGATGCATCGGTCAGCGATGCCAAGCTGCGCGCCGACTTCGCCGTCGTGGCCGAGGAATTGAACATGAACGCTCAGCTGCATGACGCCGGCAAGAAGCCGCGCATGATGCTGATGGTGTCGAAGATCGGGCACTGCCTGAATGATCTGCTGTTCCGCTACAAGAGCGGTTTGCTGCCGGTGGAAATTCCGGCGATCGTGTCGAATCACACCGACTTCTACCAGCTCTCCGCCAGCTACAACATTCCTTTCCATCACCTGCCGCTGGCCACCGGCTCCTCGCTTGAAGCCAAGCGTGCGCAGGAAGAGAAAATCCTGGAAATCGTCAGGGCCAACAATATCGACCTCGTGGTCCTGGCGCGCTACATGCAGATCCTCTCGCCGCAGCTGTGCGAAGCGCTGAAGGGCAAGGCAATCAATATCCATCACTCTTTCCTGCCGAGCTTCAAGGGCGCAAAGCCTTACTACCAGGCACACGAGCGCGGCGTGAAACTGATCGGCGCGACTGCGCATTTCGTCACCAGCGATCTGGATGAAGGCCCGATCATCGAACAGGATGTCGAGCGGGTCGACCATTCGATGGAGCCGGATACGCTGACCGCCATCGGCCGTGATGTGGAATGCGTCGTGCTGGCGCGCGCAGTGAAGTGGTTTGTCGAGCACCGCATCCTGCTCAACGGGCACAAGACCGTCGTCTTCAAGTAAGCCGTAGTTTCTAGAACTCATTTCATAAATAGGTAGTCAACGCTCTTTTCGACATGACGGGGTTTTCATCATGACGCGAAGAGAAGAACTTACCGATGAACAATGGGCAATTCTTGAGCCGCTTATTCCGGCCCCCG